>NZ_CP079104.1:4800000-6287972 GCF_019285695.1 Sphingobacterium sp. E70
GAGTATGATTTTAAATGGCATAACTATAAATTGGGGTTCGAATTTGCATTTCCGCTATTTATTCGTAGTGAGCGTGGAAAATTAAGAGAAGTAAGAATTAAACAAGATCATCTGCAGTTTGAAAGACGTATTGAAGAGCGAAATATTTACAATGACATCGTGAGAAAATATAACGATTTAAGTGCGTATAGCAAGCAAATTGAACTTCAATCGGTAAATGTGAGCAATCAGGAACTATTGCTCAAAGGTGAGTTGAATAAGTTTAGACTTGGGGAATCGACATTATTTGTTGTCAACAGCAGAGAAAATAAGCTGATAGAAATGAAGATAAAGCAGGAGAAACTTTTTACCGATTATCGGAAAGCGTTAGCAGAACTGTACTATAAAGCCGGAACTAAATTTTAATCCCATTTTAATTTCCCAGTTATTTTTAATCTCATTTTAATAAGTCTCTTGAAATTCTAATGAAAAGCTAATTCTAGCTTCATTCTGTTGCCATGTGCGGCCATTAACTTTGTTAAAAATAATTGGGTATGGCAAAAGCGACACGAATATTGATTCCAAGTGATTTTACAATTGATTCACTTTTTTTGTAATCCATAGTATTGAGCAGTCGAAGGCTGAGCAGCTTGACATTATTTTAGTTTATGGAAATAAAAGTAGCACCTCAATCAGCGAATTACTAGGAATTACACTCGCGGATCAACTCAACGACCTTCAGTCAGAGGATTTTTTGAAAGCTTGCCAAATGATCTGCCACCGATACGAAAACCGTAAACTGAATATCTATGCAGATATTATCGGTACTGATAATCCCAATTATTTACATCATTATCTGAGTGGAGCTCGTATTGACGAGGTCAAGATTCCAACAGATTATCAATTTGAAAAAGAACAAGACATTTTTTTGATGTTGGACAGGCTTTGTTGGACCTCAACGAAAGTAAACGTAGGCATGTAGCCATTGTTGAAAAACCGGCAACGCACAAAACAGGAGGAAATGTCTTAGCGGATTTATTTTTTAACAAACAATGGGATGTTAACTATTAAAAGAAAAATACTGGCAAGATTCAACTTTGTCTTTTTGGCATTGTTGCTTTTTGGGGCATCAGCGATGGTCATGCTTTATGAAAACCCCGAACGACTTTTAGAAGGAGAGTGGGAAGAACAGGGCTGGTACTTTGAAAAGGTGGAGAAATCGCCAACCTTCAAAAAACAGGCGATTATCCATGAAGGGATCAAAGATGCCGCCATCGCGCATTTGCCGCCATTACAGGATGGCCTATGGCATTTTGAAAAAATGGGCCAAAAGAATTTTGTGGCCCACCACAAGGATAAGCAGTATAACTGGTTTTTGAAAGGAAGGGGACATATCCTTGAGCTACGAAAAATAACGAACTCGTGGAAAGTTTTGTCATACAGAAACTGAACAAAAATCAGCTGGTCCTGCATCTCAATCTGGATATGCAGACCAAGGGAATAGCACGTATCGTGCTGAACAAAGGAGGAAAGGAAAATATGCTAAGAAAATATAGCAATCATAGGACAATTCAAGATAATATAAAACTGGGAGGACTAACGGCATTTTCTGCCGGTATGGTCAACGTCGCTTCAGTTATTGTATTTTTTTCCTTTACATCGAATGTAACAGGATATTATGCCGTTTTTGCACAGGAGATTGCGAAAGGGAATTGGTATCAAGGAGCTGTCGTTTTGTTTTGGATACTGTTGTTTCTCATTGGAAGCATGTTTTCCAATCTGATTATCATCCATGGTAAGGGAAAGTTTAGCGCATACCTGACCCATTCGATACCCTTGGTGCTGGAGATATTAAGTATTTTGTTTGTCGGGATATATCTCGATGTTTTCTACGAAGATTCACTTAAGGAAACCGAAATATTGGTTGGAGCCTTATTATTTGCGATGGGTCTGCAAAATGGACTTACTGCAAGTATATCCAATTCTGTTGTGAAAACAACACATTTGACCGGATTGACGACGGATCTAGCGATACTAATATCCATGTTCACCAAAGAAGCCAATAGAAACAATAAAGATTTGGTGGATAAGTTTCATCTGTTACTGACCATTGTCACAAGTTATGTAATGGGAGGACTACTCAGTGGAATCTCTTTTAATTACTTGTCTAATAAAACATTTTATGTGGTTTGTTTTGTTTTGCTTATCATAGGTTTATATGATCATTATAAACTATATCTGCTCAAAAAACAATTTGTAAAACGTCATCGCGAGGAGTTGGTTGCCTAAATCTCTTGCCGATAATAATACAAGCCCCATCATACAGCAGCGTATGGTGGGGCTTATTTATATCATTTTATCCAGGTTGTAGGGGAAGTCCTCGTTCATCAGCTGTCTATAGTTGAGACAAAATTGCTGAAATTTAATGCGGGCTTCATTATGCTGATTTAAAGCAAACATCGCTTTCATTTCGGAAAATAATGCTTGTTCATTTAGTGGATCCAATAAGAATATCGTATGCACAATCTCAATGCTTTTTTATGCAGATGTGCAATGTCAGTTTTATGAAGTTCCGCCAGTAAAATGGGTAATAAATTTTGTTCAACCTCGGTCTTCAATGTATCAAACACTGGCAGATCCAACCCCTGTAAGAATTTTCCCTTTGAATGATCTGAATTAATCTACTTTCATAAGCAGCCGAAGGGTTTGCCAGCAACTGGATGTAATCTACATAATCACAATAAAATTCAGCGCTATGTTCGATAAGGAATCTTCCCTGCTTGTAGACGAGCTCAATCCCAGCAAACTCACTCAGCACTTTTCGTAAATGATTGATCGTGACTCCTCTTGAGTTCTTTACCTTATCTTCTGATTTGTCGGGCCACATGATCTGACTGAAATATGGTGAACTAATACCAGCACTGTTAGACAGGATAAGACAAAATGCCTGTTTCAGCTTTGTACTGAACAAATGGGAGATATCACGTTTGTTGCGGTCAAAAGCACGGAACTCACCAAACAGGAAAATTGCATTTGCCCGTACAAACTCGTCTTTTGTATGATTTCTGTATCTGCTATCGGCGGAACCTGAAGGACTCTTTTTCAGTTACCCTTGCTATTTTTCGCTTTTGCTTACCTCGCTGCCAAAAGAAATAGAGGCCAACTCCGCAAATCGTAGATAACAACAATAGTAAGAATACCTTGCGGTTGGATCTAGACAGTGGAACGGCATTTAATTCGTTAGAGGTTATCGGCATCATATTCAAGGAATAGACTTTTAGCGTTGACTGTATATCATCTTTTGATTCTTGGACCAAAACGAGAAGTCTACCTAATTGTTGGTCATAATAAAGTTGAGCATGTGTACTTATTTTATCTGAATAGATCGGAACAGAGTCTCCTAGGATATCAAAACTTCCATCTTTGACAGAAAAGCGATACAATTGGATATTGGACTTCGTTAAATATTCCGGATAACATAAGGCGTAAAAGTGGCTGCTATCGGGGAACACCAAACCACGGGCAGGTACGATATGCTTATCCTTCCAAAGAACATCCCATTTTTTTGTAATTTCCTTGGTGTCCAAATTTATCTGATAGAAATCATAGAGGTATTTTCGGCCTACAATATGCTCCCGGATTCATTTCCCATACCTCCAAAGATATAAGCGATTCGATTATTGCTCCCTTGGCCAGCCGAAAGAAAATAGCGTGGGAAAATTTTATCGCCTGTCCATCCCTCAACAGTTTGCCATTTGCTAGAATCTAAATCATATCGGTTAAACTGCCCACTATAGGCCATGTTTCCATAGCCACCGAAAATATAGAATTGTCGCTGTTGTGCATCATAAAAAGAGCCGTGATGATTTAATTCTTTCTTCATCAGGGCGTCACTTTCGACCTTCCATTCGAAAGTTTCCAGATCAAGGCTGGCTACCGTAGGGCCTTGATAAGGCTGGGTATAGAAAAGTTCATAGACATACAGTTTATTTGTCGTAGCGTCTATAAAATTGTTTGCTAAAACCAATTTTACGGGACATGGTTTCTGAAAGGCCCGTTTTTTTGTCTGATTGGTCTTTATGTTGTATATGGTTATAGAATCCTGATTGAAATAATAAATCTCTTTGGTCCGTTGATTGTAGTTGGAACCAGCTTGTGAAAAGGAACCGCTTGCAAAGAGATTTTTCCATTTGTAAGAATCCACAATGAGCCAGGTTGGGTTTGTAGTGGAGCCATAAGCAATCCCATTTTCATCATGTACGACAGTGCCTGTGCTTTCTTTTAATGGGAATAGATAGGTTTCAGCTTTATTCCCAATCTGCACATTTTTGATAGACATGGCCGGAACATCGATCAGATAGTCACTTTTTCCAAAAATCACTTGAGGACTATACTGAGATGGCAATTTCACTTTTGGTGATTGAAAAATCTGATTTTGTATCTGAAGCTTAAATAATTGCTTATGTAGGTCGAAAGTCAACTGAATAGTGATCCATTCCTCCTTGAATAATTGTTGCTGATTTATTTTTGCGATGATTAGACTGCTTTTACCTTCTTCGTTCAGACGGAAAATACAATTACCGGCCTCCTCATCGTAAAATAAATTGTAAACCGTGTTATTGTCTTTATTCTTAACACGGAAAATATTGCCCAAAGAATTTGATGAATAAATGGATAGTTGAAATTTTAGCGTAAACTCCTGTTCAAACGAAATTGCCCTTTTGTCAAATAACTCGTAGGAGCTGCGTTTGTCTATAGGCTCATGTCCACCTCTAAATTTGAGACCCTGGGATTGGGAAAGTCGAGGAATTAAAAGCAAAAAAATAATATATAATATACAGGGTCGCATAGCGCAATCAAAAAACTTAAACCAATAGTTATCGACAAAGACCTATTTACAATAATTTGTCAGCTGCCGGCTTTTTATGAAATATAGTAACGGTTAGTATATCCCTTATCAATATCTTACAGGACTTAAAAGTATGCAAAAAAATGCGCTCAATAAAATAAAAGCTGTGTTACAATTGCTGTTTGTATTGGCCTCCCAAATGAGGGGAGGTGAGGAAATAAAATAGAGGGTTATCGTTTTATTTTTGCATTTTAACCCAATTTTAACCCAAAAATTAATCAACCGACTTTACCTTGCGTTAGAATTCCTCCCGATATTTTCGGTAGAAATTCGAACTAATTATAAATCGGAATCTTACTTATGAAAGTCTTTAAAAAGCTGCAATTTATTTTTGTTGCTTCCGTATCCATGCTGATGGTGCGGCAAGTTCAAGCTGAAACTCAAATTTCTTTTTCCGTTGACAATATCAAAAGCGATCAGGCTCGGCAGGATCAAAACCTAGTACGTGCAATGGCGCTCTTGGACCGGTCAATGGAAGTTTATTTCTCTGCAGACGGAAAGTCTATGCATCGTTTCTACAATCCCGATACGGAGGTGCGCTCGGAGGAAAAGGCAAGTGTGTGGATGTACTCTGCTTCGATAGAGGCTGTCAATGCAATCTTACATGGACTTAAAGCTCAAAAGGAAAGAGGAAATCATAACCTATTTGACAAACATTACAAGCGTTACGCGGATTTATTGGTCCAGCTTCACGAAAATGCCGCTTATTATTTAGGAACATTTAATCTTATTTCTTTTACACAGAGCAAAGACTGGACGGTTTATGCTGTGGATCGTGCAAAGGCAAAGGGTGCAGCAAATGTAACTGGGGTATTAAATGTCTATGATGATCAAATGTGGCTAATTCGGGAACTGATTGAAGCCTATCACCTGACAGGAAAAGAGCGCTATTTAAAGGAGGCAGAATACCTAACCACCTATGTATTGGATGGGTGGGACTGCACACTAGATGATAAGGGCAATGAAAATGGTGGAATTCCCTGGGGACCGGGCTACGTGACCAAACATGCCTGTAGCAATGCGCCCATGATCAGTCCATTGGTGTGGCTACATGAAATCTATAAGAAAAAGAACGATCAGATCACATACAACTATATTGATGCCGGAGATAAGCAGTCGCGTCGTTCTAAAATGCTGCGAAAAGCTGATTTTTATTTGGATTTTGCTAAAAGGATTTATGCTTGGCAAAAGATCATTTATTGAACAGTAAAGGTGTTTACGATGATATGATGGGGACTGTTATCCCGATTGCAGTATTGTCTATGAAATCGTCAATGGTATAAAGTATCGCAAAAATACCCAATTAAGGAAAGCCGTTGGAACCTCATTTTCCTATAACAGTGGAACCATGATTTCTGGCGCCGCTGATCTGTACCGGGCGACCCGATCTAAGGTCTATTTGGAGGATGGAAAGAAGCTGAGCGATGCCAGTTTTCAATACTTTGCCAAACTAGGTTCACAGGTACCAGCGCATTATACCTATGCTTCCGATGGGTTCAACAATTGGTTTAACGGCGTATTACTAAGGGGATTTTTTCAGATTTCTCCTGTCTTCGACAAAGCTGGACATTATATGGACTCATTCCAGCAGAATTTGGACTATGGATATGCCCATTTTTTACGTTCCGGTTTATTGCCGCCAGATCTTCTTGGTGGATGGCATATAGACAAAGACAAAAATAACCTGGAGGGAATGTTCATGTTCACTTATGCGGCACAGTATGCAATGTTGTCCCAATACCAGATCGAAAAATAGCAAGATGAAGTAAAAGGATCGACGTATACAATTGTGATACCAAAAAAATACCAATAAAACCAGGCTTGCGAGCCTAAAAAATACATCAGATAGCTTAATCACTATTTAAAACCAAATTATAAATATGAAAAAGGATTTAGGGAAATCAAGGCGGCGACTTAGCACACTGCTTGTGCTGATGGCGCTGGGTATTCCGTCCATGAGTTGGGCGCAGCAGAAAAATGTCAGCGGAAAAGTACTTGATAGTAACAATAAGCCTATCGCTGGGGTAACGGTTTTGTCCAGAATGCGGGTACACGTGTGGAAACCACTACCAGTGCAGATGGTAGTTATACGATCGTAGTTCCAGAAGGAAAGAAGCTTTTATTTAAATCGCTAGGTTTTAGTGCGAAGGAAGAGATTACAGATGGGAAAACCACGATTAATGTAATCCTGGAAAACGATGATACGCAATTGGAGACCGTTGTTGTCGTCGGTTACGGTACGCAGCGGAAGCAGTCGCTGACGGGCGCTATTGCATCCGTGAAGGGGACGGAGATGAGGCAGACGAAGAATGAAAACCCACAAAATATGTTGGCGGGACGTATCCCTGGTGTTCGCGTATGGCAGAAAAGCGCCGAACCGGGAGCATATAGTGCCAATTTCGATATCCGTGGTCTCGGAGCTCCGTTAGTTGTGATCGATGGGGTACCACGTACAAGCGAAGATTTTCAGCGCCTGAACCCGAGCGATATTGAAGAGGTTTCGGTCTAAAAGATGCATCCGCGGCTATTTATGGCGTGCGGTCTGCAAATGGTGTCGTGTTGGTCACAACAAAAAGGGAAAAGAAGGAAAACCACAGTCAGCTATAATGGCTCCTATACTTTTCAAAAGCCTTCTGGCATGCCTGTATTGGCCGATGCGATCAGTGCAATGACGATCTACAATGAGAAATCCATGAACAACATCAATGGTGGAAGTCCAGTGTATACCGAAAAAGACTTTGAAGATTTTAGAAATGGAACAAGACGCTCGTCGGATTGGACTTCATTGATCTTTTCAAAATATGCACCACAGACACAACATGACATTAGTTTTTCGGGTGGAAGCAATAAAGTGCAGTACTATATTGGTGGTGGTTATTCCTATCAACAAGGCTTCTTTAAATCGGGTGATCTCAACTACAATAAATACAATTTGCGTTCGAATATCTCAGCAGAACTGGCCAAGGGATTGAAATTGGATTTGAACATCAGTGGCATGGCCGATCAGCAAAATAGTCCCTACACAAGTTCGGTTGACATTATTCGAAACTATTGGAAACAGGGGATGTTGTTTGCCGCGTATGCAGATCCCGAAAATACCTTGTTAAATTATGAAGGTCTAGATTTGGAGCAAAATACCGTGGCGATGATGGATGCGGATATTTCTGGTTATCGCAAATTCAAAAAGAAAACCTTTCAGTCCTCAGCTGCATTGAATTATGACCTGAGTTATTTATCTCCGATTCTTCAAGGGTTTTCCGCAAAGGCATTGATTGGTTATGATTATCGTGCAGATAACAATTCCATGTTCAGAAAGGAATATTATCAATATGCCTTGAATAAAACGACCAATAAATATGATCAGAAACTCTATAACTTGAGTAGCCCAAATCAAATGAAACGGGAGTTTTTGATAAACAACAGGTCTTAGGTCAATTGATATTAAATTACGATCGTACGTTTGGCGATCAGCATAAAGTATCGGGACTTGTGGGATGGGAATCACAAAAGAACGATGGCGATAACTTCTATGGCCTGAAAAATCTTGCTTTTGGTTCCGACCAATTGCTCGCAGGTGTAGAAGATGGCCAAATGACCTCCATGTATGGTGGTATCAGTGATTATTATAACGAAGCGAAGTCGGCCCTATTCGGGCGGGTTAATTATGATTTTGCGGGTAGATATATTGCCGAATTCCAATTTAGATATGACGGCTCCTCCCGTTTTGCCAAAGGGCATCAATGGGGATTTTTCCCTCGGCTTCTTTGGGATGGCGGATATCCGAGGAACCATTTTTCAAATCTATTGAGGCGCTCTCCTTTGTCAATCAACTAAAATTTCGAGGTAGCTATGGTGTGCTAGGGGATGACTTATCCTCTTCTTGGGATTTTGGTTGGGTACCCGGCTATGTTTATCCTGCGATGAGCGGAAATGCTGAAAATGGCTACAATAATCAATATGCACCAGGATATATTTTTGGTGATAAATATATCACCGGCGTAAGTCGGAAAGCTATCGCCAATGAATCAATTACTTGGTATAAAGCGAAAACATTCAATGTTGGTTTAGATTTCGAGGGATGGAATGGGCTGTTTGGTTTTACATTGGACTATTTTGAACGCACACGATCGGGGCTATTTCAGCGTCGCACGAGTGAATTTCCAACTGTGATTGGTGCAACGGCTCCCATGGAAAATGCCAATAGCGATCGCCATATGGGATTAGAATTGGAACTGAAACACCGCAATAAAATCAACGATTTCTCATACAATGTTCGAGCAATAGCGACTGTGACCAGAAATAAATACCTGACCGCCGTCCAAAATGGCCCCTATAAAAACTCATATGACCGTTGGCGCAATGACAACTTCAACAATAGATATCAAGGGATTCAATTTGGTTATGAATCGGCTGGAAGATTTGAGAATTGGGAAGATATTTGGACTTACCGATTTATAAGGAACGTGATGTATTACCTGGAGACTATAAATACCTGGACTGGAATGGAGATGGCGAAATTAACGGTCAGGATGAACATCCTTTTGCATTCGACCAGACTCCGTGGCTTAACTATAGCATGAATCTCGAAACCGCTTACAAGAATTTCGATATGAATATATTGTTTCAGGGATCGGCGTTGGGTTCGATGGAATATAAAGAACCACTTTATGCGATCTGGGGATCCAATGGTGGTGGAACGTTAGAGCAGTATCTTGATCGCTGGCATCCTGTGAATCCTTCCGCTGATCCCTACGATCCGGCGACAGAATGGGTGAAAGGCTACTATGGTTTTACAGGTAGATACCCGAAATCAAATTCTGAATTCAATCGGGTGAGTACATCCTATTTACGCTTAAAAAGTATAGAAATGGGCTATACCTTTTCAAATTTAAAACCTTCGTCATCCATGCGTCTCCGAGTTTATGCCAATGCCTATAATTTATTCACGATTACAGGTGTACGATTTGTAGACCCTGAGCATCCTGATGATAACCTAGGTCGTATGTATCCATTGAACAAGACTTATTCACTGGGTTTATCACTTACTTTTTAGCATTCACTAAAAAAATATTACAATGAAAAAAATACTCATTATACTATCATTAGTTGGCTCAATCGGACTTACAGGTTGCGCTGATCTAGATATTACACCTAAAAATATTGTAACGGACCAAGACCTATTGAATACACCCGCTGGTATGGATATTTATATGGCCAGGATGTACAGTTTAATGCCTTTTGAAGATTTCAAATACATGGCACAATGGGGGATTGAATTCAACAGCTGGCTGGCTGCCATTGGCATTGAAGGAACCGGTGAAGCTGTGACCAGGGATGGTATCAGCACCTCTTTTACAGGTGAAAGGACTGCTTATTGGGGAAGAGCATTCGAATTACTTCGCGATGCAAATCATCTAATTGAAACCCTGCCCAATTACAAGGATAAATTTTCAGAAGAACTTTATAATCATTATCTGGGCGAAGGATATTACGTTCGGGCGACCGTATTTTATGCGATGGCTAGACGTTTTGGGGGAATTCCTTGGTGACCAAGGAACTACAATACCCGAATACATTGGAAAACTTGGAGATACCCCGTTCGAGTGAAGAAGATACCTGGAACCAGATCTTGAAAGATTATGATGAAGCAATCAAATTAATGCTTCCAAAGGGCCCTAAATCTGGCTATTCCAACAAGTTCGTAGCCCTTTCTTTTAAATCCGAAGCGATGCTCTACGCAGGAAGTGTGGCCAAATACAACGAAACTGTTTCTGGTCGCTTGACAGGACTAGGCCGTAAAACTGGTGTCCGTGTCATCGGATTTGACGCCAGCACAGCAAAGGCAGCATCACAGAAGTATTTTGCAGAAGCTTATTCGGCTGCACGGCAGGTGATGACAGCAGGGGCTATTCACTTTATAAAAAGAAATGGGCAGCGAACGATAAGGAGGCACAATATCAAAATATGGTGGATATGTTTAGTGACCTCAGTAGTCCTGAAAATATCTATGTCAAAGAATATGTCTATCCAACGTTGACACATAGTTTTGATGCCTTTAGTTCACCTTTCACGTTTAGATCTCCACTTTCGGCAGGTACCTGCCCGACAGTAGATTTTATGGAATTGTTTGATGGATTTGACAAGTATCCGGATGGAACAGTCAAAGTGACTACTGGACAAAGCAACAGGGAAGGGGAATATAAGCTGTACGACAAACCAATGGATTTCTTTAAAAATGCGGAGCCTAGATTACGTGCCTATGTTATTTTTCCGGATGATATCTTCAAGCAAAGAAAATGGATATACGAGCAGGGGTTTATACTGGTCAAACTCCTGTAAAGCCTCTATTTACAGATTATTCCTATGCAACAGCTGACACGCGCTATCAACAGTTGGGGGCCTACACAGGATCACCAAAAACCTTGTATCTGAGCCCAAGAGATGGTAGCGGACAACAAACAGTGGATTACAATGGACAAAAATGAATGCCGCTGGCAACGAAGGACCATTCTTTGATAATGGTGAAGCAACCCTAACAGGCTTTTATGTACGTAAATGGCTCAATACAAATCCAGCCAAAGAAGTTGGAGAAGGAAAATCTGACCAACCTTTTATTTTGATGCGTTACGCGGAGGTATTATTGAATGCCGCCGAAGCAGCCGTTGAACTCAAAATGTTGGGCGCTAGTCCGGCGGATGGAAGCGACCTGCTGCAAACGGCGACCACCGCGGTCAATGAAATTCGTACACGGGCAGGAGCAGATCTTTTAGCAGGCACGATTTCAGGAGATAATACAGGCCGAGATATTGTTCGGAGAGAGCGTCGTAAGGAACTAGCATTTGAACATAAGGCGAAATGGGATTTACGTCGCTGGCGCGTGCTGCATTTTGAAGGCCGGGACGGTTTCTGGGGAACACAAAAGGATAAAAATCTATACAGTAACAACGAGAACTTTAGGTTCAGAGGATTGTATCCGTTTTTTTTCCACAGCAACAGGGAAATATTTCTTTGATGCACGGTTTCAATGGGTAAGTACCAAAACGTTTCGGTACACACCTGTAGACTATTATTTTGAAATACCAGGTGACGAGGTGGCTAAAAGTCCAAAAATAGATCAGCAGCCTAATCGATAGTCAAGAAATTGTGCTGAGCATGTTCATGTTCCAGCACAACTTGTCGGGAAGGAGTGAAATTTAATAAAGCAATAACTGGTGGAACTAAATTCTAAAAGTCTAAGCCACCACTAAACGTATAAAAAATGAAAATAGCATTTTAAGCGCACTGGGTATACTATGTATGTTGAGTTCGTGTAGTCTTTTTGAGGCAGATAACTATGAGGCCCCGCCGTGGAATTGAAAGGCATAGTCGTCGACGCACAAACGGGTGCACCGGTATTGACCGATCAGGGTAGTGAAGGCATCCGCGTTCGATTGACCGAGCTTAGTTGGGGAGATAATGTGGAACACAATCCTGACTTCTATTGCATGCCTGACGGAACATTCCAAAATACTAAACTGTTTAAGGGAAATTATAATATCACCGTTGATGGCCCATTTATCCCTTTGGTACGCACAGACGGAGACGGTAAGGTACTGTCAGACGATAGCAAAAATATGGAGCTGAATGGTTCACATGAAATAAAAATGGAAGTTCACCCCTTTCTTAAAGTGGAATGGGTTGGCGATCCAGTTGTTGAAAATGGAAAGATAAAAGCGAAAGTCAAGGTCACCCGTGCTGTAACTGAGCAGTTTTTTCGTGATAAGATCGAGCCACTAGGAAATTACAATCCAGATTTTTTAAATGTTACAGATATACAGCTCTTTGTTAGCTATTCCGCCACGGTTGGATATCGTGCACGAGATGAACGCTGGTCGAGCAAAATCGAATACAACGGCGATAGCTTCAAGACAAAGTTAGGGCAGGTTATTGATATAGTGTCTACTGGTGAAATTCCGAAGGGACGTACGGTCTTTGTTCGTGCAGCCTCCCGTATCAACTATGATACTCCGCGTGGAACGGGCAATCGTAGATGGAACTACAATGAAGCCAAACGAGTAGATATCCCATAAGAAAATCAATACACATGTTGAACCGTCCTGTTTAAGCTCTCATGGATGAAAATGAATCTTAAATAAGGACGGTTCCATTTGAGCAAATCATAAAAGGAACCAACCCGCTTATTTAAAATAACAATTACAGATGCTCAATCAATAATTATTTCTAAGTGAAAAATAAACAATAGATTATGATAAAAACGAATATACTCGCCTTATTGTTGCTGGCAGCACTCACAGCGACCGCCCAAAAAGGAGATCCTGTAAAGACGACCTTTCAGAGCTCCCGAGAGTGGCGTCCGACAATTGACAACCGTGCAGATGCTGTCATGATATATGGAACCGGGGAAATCCTTCCGACAAATCCCGAAAATTCCGTTTGAAGAACGGGTAAAATCCTGGCGTGATAGGGGATATATTACGCATTTTATGACGGGTATTGCCTGGGGGAGTATCAGGATTATTTTACGGGAAAATGGGATGGAAAATGCACCTGGATGAGGGACAAGTTGATGTAAAAGGTGATACCATCTGGCATGGTCACATGGTTCCCTATATTGTCCCTACTGAAAATTATTTGAAATACATCAAGGAGATGCATGTCAAACGTGTTATTGATGCGGGGATTGATGCCATTTTTATGGAGGAACCCGAATTCTGGGCAAGGGCAGGTTATAGCGAATCATTTAAGAAGGAATGGAAAAAGTATTACGGTTTTGATTGGCGCCCACAGCACGAATCGCCTGAGAATACCTACTTATCCAATAAATTAAAGTACGCTTTGTACCTCAATGCACTGAATGAAGTCTTTACTTACGCCAAATCTTATGGGAAAACCAAAGGGATGGATGTAAAATGTTATGTGCCCACACATTCGTTGATCAATTATTCACAATGGATGATTGTCAGTCCTGAGGCAAGCTTGGCCTCGCTACCCTGTGTCGATGGATATATCGCACAGGTATGGACGGGGACTTCACGTGAACCCAATTATTTTAATGGTGTGGCGAAAGAACGGGTTTTCGAAACAGCATTTTTAGAGTACGGCGCAATGGAATCCATGACTGCACCGACCGGAAGAAAGATGTTTTTTCTGACGGACCCGATCGAAGATTGGCCTCGTGACTGGGCAGATTACAAGAAAAACTATCAGGCGACTTTTACCGCGCAACTTTTATATCCGAATATTGCCGATTATGAAGTCATGCCCTGGCCCGAACGAATCTATGAAGGATTGTATAAAACAAGCGCCAAGAGTGACCAAAGGAAAAAATACCGCGGCATTATTCGACCCAGATGCAGGTGATGATCAATAGTCTGAATAGCATGCCCAAAACCACCAGTAAAGTGTCCGGATCGACAGGGATCAGCATTCTGGTGGCAAATTCACTGATGTTTCAACGTTTTCCGACACATGCCGGATACGACGATCCACAATTGGCCAATTTTTACGGACTTGCTCTTCCTTTCTTAAAACGCGGTGTTCCCGTTAAAACAGTTCATCTGGAGAATTTGGCTGTCAAGAATGCCTTAGCTGAGACAAAGGTGCTGTTGATGTCGTATTCCAATATGAAGCCCTTAGCTCCCGAGGCCCATCAATATCTTGCGGACTGGGTAAAAAATGGGGCGTACTTATATATTGTGCGACGGATCTCGATCCCTTTCAATCCGTCCAGGAATGGTGGAATACAAATGGCAACCAATATCAAAGACCATCAGATCATTTATTTGAAAAAATGGGCTTGCGGGATGGGATGGCTAAGGAGGGGCAATATAGCTACGGAAAAGGTACTTTCTATGTTTTGCGTTCAGATCCCAAAGAATTTGTTGTCAAGCCGAACAACAGTCAGAAACTGTTGGATCTGACTAAAAGTCTTTACGATGCTAGGAGCAAATCTGGGAAACTTCAATTTAAAAACTATTTTACATTGACAAGGGGTATCTATGACCTGATCGCTGTATTGGATGAGAGTGTGAGCAATCAGCCTTATCAGGTTAAGGGAATTTAATCGATCTTTTTGATCCGACTCTACCAATTGTTACCTCGAAAAATATCCAACCGAATGAACAGTGCCTGTTTGTCAATATAGATCATGTAGCAAATAAACAAAAGCCGCAGGTATTGGCATCGGCAAGTCGTATTTACGATGAAAAATCGACGGGCCATCAATACTCATTTACGGCTAAAAGCCCGATCAATACCACAAACATTTCACGGATATTATTACCCGGCAAACCAAAGAGCCTTGTCGTGGATAAAAGGAAGTTTTGCAGAAGCAAATTGGGATACGAAAACAAAAACCTATCTGCTGGAATTTGAAAATAGCCCCGAGGGTGTATACGTGGATATCAAATGGTAGCATATTAGATCGCTTGAATTTTATTATAATGAAAGAGACTGTGCCATCCATATAAAAAGGAGGATATAAAACACGATGCGGTAAACTTGGGACGAAATAAGCCTTAGTTGCCGTATCAGATAGCAAAAAACCAGATTCGAGAGAATCTGGTTTTTTTGTGGATAACTGAATTCAGAATACCAGTATGAAGCTGTTTCAAGTCAGGTTCTTTGCGATTGTTTCAATCAGATAGCTACAATGATCCGCGGTTAAATTTTCAGTTCGAAGATGAGTACATGTTTAACGGAAATCGCGATTCTAACCGAAGCTACCATCCGAAAAGAATATTACTTCGATTGCGATTCCTGGAATTCCGTCGGGCTGAGTCCAAATTGTTTTTGGAAATTTCGGGAAAAATGTGTTGCCGAACTATAGCCTAATAAATTGGAAATTTCGTAGACTTTATATTGTCGTAAACTAAGCAGTTCCGCCGCTTTCCGAAGCCTGGTCAGATTGATTAGTTCATTTGGAGAGAGGCTCGACACCATATTGATTTTTCGATACAGTGTTGGTCTACTCATGCAGAGTATATCCGCCATTCTATCGACATTAAATTGCGGGTCATCCAAATGTTGCATAATGATTTCCTCTATCCTGAGCAGGAAATCCTGATCGTTTTGGTTCTGTCCGATTTGCTGGATTTGAGACATCGGATTCTTGATGAAAAATTCCTTGACTTTAATCCTATTTTTCAGCAAGCTGGCAATTTGTGCCCGTAGAAATGCGGGCGAAAAAGGTTTTTCGATATATGCATCAGCACCATATTCCAGGCCTTGAATCTTTGATTCTATACTGTTTTTTGCTGTTAATAGAATAACAGGAATATGTGCGTAAGCGATGTTTTCTTTAATTTTTGGCAGAGTTCATAGCCATCCATTTCGGGCATCATCACGTCACTGATGATCAAATCAAAGTATTCAGATGCAAGTAGATCCAAGGCCTCATTTCCATTTGTACTTGTGGTGATATGGTAATCCTCATTGAGGTCATCTGCAATAAATTCAAGTAATTCAGCATGGTCATCTACCACTAATAAATTGGCTTTTGCATTCATAATTATTGGTTTGAGTTGTGGTTTAGTGGTAAAGTTAAGCGGAATACATTCCAATGAAAATTTTCAACATCATACACTAAACTGCCCTGATGTTTTAAAACCAGGGATCTGGTTAACGCCAGGCCTAAACCACTGCCTGGAATGTTCTTGTTTTGTTTTAAGCGATTGAATGGTTCGAAAATTCTTTCCCTTTCCTCCGAAGGAATTAATGCACCGTCGTTTTTCACCGTCAATATAGCAATATTTTTCTGTTTATCCAGCTCTAAATTCACTTCAATGACCTTTGATGAGTACTTTAGGGCATTATTGAACAAGTTATAACAGATCTTTTCAAAAGCATCTATCGCAACCGAACCAATGATATCAGGCGTGATTAAAACCTGCATACTCTTCCCTTGCGCTTGGATAGTGACACCAAAATCGTTGCTGATTTTTTGCACCGTCTGGCTAATATTTGCCAGCTCAAAATGTAATTTAAAACCCTCGGTTTCGACCTGTCTAAAATCCAGCAACTCATTGCTGAGTGCAATTAGTTTTTCCGTATTGTTCTGCATGGTCAAAAGCAGCTTATCTGTTACGGGATTGTGTTCGACTTTGTTCATGAGTTTTTCCAAAGGTGCTTTAATCAATGTTAATGGTGTACGTATCTCATGCACTACATCCGTATAAAAATTGATTTTTGCCCGATAGAGCTCCTGTTCCCGAAGATTCTGCACCGTAAGCAAATGTTGGCGGTTACGTTGTTTTATCTTTTCATTAAAATGATAAATAATAAATATAATCAGGCCAATGAGAATGAGCGTATAGCAGATATACGCTGGTATGCTTGCCCAAATAGGCGGCAGAATAACAATTTTAAGACTTGCAGCAGTGGGGATGACATTTCCATTGGGATCTTCAGCTTTGACGGTAAAAACATAACTCCCCGGTGCGAGTTTAGTGAAATACACCCGTTGATTGCCGGTGATATCAACCCAATTGTTATCAAGACCTTCCATCTTATAGCTGTAATGAACAGAATGGGGGCCTGATAATGAAGTGCCGCCACATCGAGACTAAACGATGATTCATCATGTTTCAATTGAATCTTATCCGTAAATAAAATGGATTTCGAAAGTATATGCCCGTCTGTATACTGATTGATTGCTCTGTTATTGATGTAAAGGTTGGTGACATAGATCGGGATCCGGGTATTGTAATCGATCTGATTGAGTTTTTTGGATCGAAACGGATCAAACCATTGATTGTTCCAAAGTAAAAACGACCATCGCCATCGTCAAATGCAGAATTGTAATTAAACTGAATGGAAGGTAGGCCAGATTCCAGGTTGAAAATCCTTTTTTTCCATTCGATAAATGATAACGGACGAGCCCTTTGGAAGTACTTACCCAAAGATTGTTTTGCTGGTCTTCGAGAATCGCCAAGATCACATTACTGGGCATTCCTTCTTTTATACCAATCTTTTCAAAACCTTCACCTGTGGGAAGTTTTTTTGCCATACCACCTTCTGTGGCAATCCAGATCTGTTTTTTAGAATCTTCAAATAGACTATTGATGCGGTTGTTGGGGAGAGAGCTCGGATTGTCCTTTTGATGCGTATAATGCTTGAGATCTCCATTATTGGGATTATAGCAATATAAGCCATCTCGCCAGGTACCCAGCCAGATATTTCCCTGTTTATCTTCAAGCACGGTCGTATAAAACATATATTCCGGAACGTTGCGCATCAAATGAAAGGATTTTTTGGCGAAATCAAAACGATATAAACCTCGGGTGGAAGCTGCCAAAATTTCGCCCTTCCTAGTTTTATACAGGTAAAAGAGAAAATTACTCTGTAACTCGGGATTAGGGGAACTATTTCGATCGATATGGTAAACAACTTTTTCCTGTATGGGATCGAAAATATCTAAGCCATTGACGAAAGTTCCGACCAATAATTTATTGTCATAGGGCAGGATGCCATGAATATTATTGTTGGCCAGATTTCCCTTTTCTCAGAGAAATTTTGAATCTGTCCTGAGCTGGGATCTAGCTTGGACAAACCACCATTTTCGGTTCCGATCCAGACCTTGCCTGTCGGGTCTTTGGTAATGATACGTACGACCGAACCTTTTAAGCTACCGGGTTTGTCCTGAGGTAAAAACTTTTCAATAATGCTGTTGTTCTTGTGATAGTAGTTGACTCCACCAAAGTACGTACCGATCCAGATTCCTTGATCTTTGTCCTGCAGGATATTGTAAACCGCGTTGTCGGAAATACCCCATGGATTTTCCTGTTCTTTCTGAATATTGATAAAGCTCTGGTCAGCAATTTGATAAATAAATAATCCTGATTCGGTCGCAAACCAATATTCAGTATCATTCGGCTGGAGGATATCGCGGACATAGAGAAATTGCTTTAGTCGCTCTGGACCAAGCATAGATTTTAAAGTTTTTTCCTTAAAATCGTAAACATAAACGCCAGATTTAGAGGTGCCGATCATGAGTTCCCCTTTGCGGTTCTCTGTGATTTTTTCTATGCTGAACCAATCTTTTGAACCATATTTTACCTGAAAATCCAACAGGAGTGCGGGCTTATCCGAACTATTGATCTGGAAGATTTTGCCTTCTGGAGTACCATAGAAGATGGTCCCATTTTTTGTACAGCTTACTGCGGTAATATAAAGATCAGATGTGGTAATCTGTTTGATTTCATTGTTGATCAGATTGTGGTAGTAAAGCATCCCATTGGATATAAACCAGATCCTTTTTCTTTGGTCCGTAATGATAACGGGTACATCTGCATGCTCAAACTGTTTGCTTAATAACTTAAACTGTTCGTCGACAGGATTGTAACAATAGATCCCCTGATCGGTTCCTATCCAGATTCTTTTTTGAAATCCTCTTTCAGGGAGATAATGTTATTGCCTCTAAACTATTCTTGTCAGAAGCCGAGGCATCAAAATGTTTGAAACTATTTCCATCAAAGCGATTTAAGCCATCCTTCGTGCCAAACCAAAGAAATCCATAGCTATCTTGCATACTACAGATCACTGCATTGTTTGAAAGCCCCTCATTAATCTGATAATGGTTGAAGTAATAGGGCTGTGCCTGGATCAGAAAAGGAAACAGCAACAAGAAAGATAGAAAACGGACCGGCTTAAGGTTGATCATGATCATTTGGTTATTGATACAAAATAGCTCAAAATTGAAACAATTTAATCCCAAAAAAATAAAAAAATTAGGATTTTAGTATTTGTATTGTAACCAATAAAATTATAAAAATATAAAACAACACATTTGTCATTCAATAAAGATTATAAACCATTAAATCATAACAAATGAAAGGAAAATTGATGTTGCTGGGTATTGCTGGTATACTTAGTTATTGTTGCCTGTCTTGTCAGCAAACGAATAGTTCAAAAACCACCCCAAACGACAGTGTCGCAGCCTTGATGGACACTTCATCATTTAGCACAACGATTGATACGAAAAAGTCTATTTATACGAATTAACCAATAAGAATGGTGTACAGGCCTATTTTACAAATTATGGAGCACGACTGGTTGGCCTTTGGGTGCCCGATAATAAGGGGAAATTGTGTGATGTGGTTTTGGGATTCGCGAAAGCCAGTGATTACAATAATCCCAAAGAACCATTTTTCGGAACAATTGTAGGGCCTTTTGGCAATCGGATTGCAAAAGGAAAATTTAAATTGGATGATAAGAGCTATACATTGGCGGTGAATAATGGTCCGAATACATTGCATGGCGGTTTTAAGGGCGTACATTTTGCGCATTGGATCTTAAAGAAGGCCGATCAGTCATCCCTTACTTTCACCTATACATTGCCGGATGGTCAGGAAGGGTTTCGGGTAATATTCAGATGGAAGTTACCTATTCGCTGAATGACAATAATGAATTGATGATTGCTTATCGTGCCGAAACAGATAAAAAAACAGTCATTAACTTAACAAATCACGCTTACTTTAATCTGAATGGAGAGGGTAGTGGTACAATACTAGGCCATCAACTTCAATTGTTTGCTAATCAATATACGCCCGTTGACAGTACATTGATACCTACTGGCCAATTGATAGCGGTGAAAGGAACTCCTTTCGATTTTACTGCGCCCAAGGCGATCGGAAAAGATATCAATACCAATGATCAGCAACTCAGTTATGGGAAAGGTTATGACCATAATTTTGTATTGAACAAAGACAAAGAGGGTGAATGGTATAAAGCCGCACATGTTGTAGGTGATAAATCCGGTATTGTTATGGATATCTTGACGAATGAACCGGGGATCCAATTCTATAGTGGCAATTTTATGAATGAGCAAGTGCAGTTGAAAAACGGGAAAAGGATTCATTCCGAACAGCTTTCTGTCTCGAACCACAGCATTTTCCAGATGCACCAAATCAACCCAACTTTCCAACGACAGTTGTAAGTCCTGGACAAGTCTATCAAACGAAATCCCTGTATCGTTTTTCGGTAAAATAATACATATTAATAATGATTGGTTTTGGAAGTACATCTCGATAGAGATGTGCTTTCTTCTATTGATACAAATAGGCAGTGTTTTGAGAAAAATCAATCATCTAACTCATTGATTAAAGTTTAATTTTGGGTAATCAGTTATAAAACTAATCAAGCCAATAATGACAAAAAAATAGGCCTATTATCTTATTTAATTGGAATTTGTTTTCTAAGTTCAGCGCAAAACAATGCCGTAATCGCTGTTGATCAGCTACCGGTTGAAGGGAAGAATTTAAACTATATTAATAACCGTTTACCATTAAAACAGAATGCGCTGCTGAAACTACCTGTGGGTAGCATTGTTCCTCAAGGTTGGTTGGGGAAATATTTGGAATTACAGAAAAATGGCCTTACGGGACATTTGGGAGAGATTAGCGCATGGTTATCCAAAAAAACAATGCCTGGTTGAGTTCGGATGGAAAAGGAGACTACGGCTGGGAAGAAGTTCCCTATTGGTTGAAAGGTTATGCAAACCTGGGCTATATTCTGAAAGATTCCAAAATAATAGCTGAATCAAAAATATGGTTGGAAGCAGCAATTAAAAGCCAACGTCCGGATGGTTACTTTGGGCCCTTGATGCTACGTAACAATAAACCGGATTTATGGGGTAATATGATTATGCTTTGGTGTTTGCAATCGTATTACGAATATAGCGCTGATCCACGTGTTCTGACCTTAATGACCAATTATTTTAAGTGGCAGGCAAGTCTACCTGATAGTTTTTTTCTAAAAGATTATTGGGAGAACAGTCGTGGTGGAGATAATTTATTGTCAGTCTATTGGCTTTATAATAGGACACAAGGGAATGAATGGCTAATGGATTTGGCCGATAAAATTCATCGCAATACAGCAAATTGGCGACAAAAGAATGATTTACCCAATTGGCACAATGTCAATATCGCACAGTGTTTCAGGGAGCCGGCTACCTACTACCTTAAGAGCCAATCAAGTGACGACCTGAAGGCGACCTATGCTAATTTTCACTTTGTCAGACAGGTATTCGGTCAGGTGCCGGGTGGCATGTTTGGTGCTGATGAAAATGCCCGTCCAGGGTATACAGACCCGCGGCAGGGCGTCGAAACCTGTGGCATGGTTGAACAAATGGCTTCCAATGAGATCCTGCTGGGAATAACAGGAGATCCTTTTGGGCTGATCATGCCGAAGATGTGGCCTTCAATACATATCCTGCAGCAGTAACAGCAGATTTTAAGGCACTACGTTATATCACTAGCCCCAATATGACCATTAGCGATAGCCACAATCATGCTCCGGGCATTGATAACAATGGTCCATTTTTGATGATGAATCCCTTTAGTTCACGTTGTTGCCAGCACAACCATAGTCAGGGATGGCCGTATTATGCGGAGCATCTCTATATGGCAACAAACGATAATGGTGTTGCGGCGGTATTATATGCAGCTTCCAATGCAGATATTAAGGTCGGAAATAATCAAAAGATCCGAATTCAACAAAGCTCTAATTATCCATTTGAAGAAGCTATTCGCTTTGTCATCGGAACAAACGGAAAGACAATTGATTTCCCATTTTACTTGCGGATTCCGGCTTGGGCAAAACAGGCGCAGATCAAAATTAATGGAAAGACAGAAAAGGTTGAATCGGGGGCAAAGTATATCCGGATTGATCGAAAATGGAAAGATAACGATCAGGTTGAACTTTCGCTGCCGATGTCCATTGTATTGAATACCTGGACAGCGAATAAAAATGCGGTGAGTATCCAGAGGGGACCATTGACCTACGCTTTGAAAATCAAGGAGAATTATGTGCAGAAGGATAGTAAAGCTTCTGCCATTGGAGACTCAAAATGGCAGGAAACAGCTGATCCGACAAAATGGCCTTCCTATGAGATCCTTCCGGCAAGTGATTGGAATTATGGTCTTGTTCAAAATCAGTTAACAGCACCGGATCAATTGAAGGTGGTCAAGCGGGCTTGGCCTAAAGATGCCTTCCCATTCGAAGCGGACGCAGTACCGATTTCCATTATGGTCAAAGCAAAAAAATTGATGGTTGGAAAATAGATGAAAATGGATTGACAGGGTATTGCCATTGAGCCCTGTAGCGAGTCAAGCTGCGGTACAGGAAGTAGAATTGATTCCTATGGGTGCCGCCCGCTTACGTATTGCGGCGTTTCCGACAGTAAAGTAATTAAAGATATAAATGACATAACGATTTTTATGATGAAGAAAACCTTATTTTTGCCAGTCTGATGATGGCTGCTCAACTGAATTTTGCGCAGGAATGGAAACCTGTTGGTTCACACATTCTGACTCCTTGGGGTGAAAAGGTAACAGCACAGAAGCCCCATCCAGAATACCCAAGACCGCAACTGGTGAGAACCAATAACTGGCAAAATTTAAACGGCTTATGGAAATATGCCATTACCCCAGTAAATACAAAAGAAATTCCTCAACAGTGGGATGGAAGTATCTTGGTTCCTTATGCTATAGAATCGGCACTTTCTGGGGTAGGTAAGGACGTTGGCAAGGATAAAGCCCTTTGGTATACGAATACGGTTACTTTGGACAAGTCTGTCAACAAAAACAATGTGTTGCTCCATTTTGGAGCGGTGGATTGGCAATGTGATGTCTATGTAAATAATCAATTGGTCGGAAGACATGAAGGTGGTTTCGATCCTTTTACGATGGATGTGACCTCTTATCTCAAAAAAGGAGCCAAGCAGGAAATTGCTCTTCGCGTATGGGATCCTACCGATGATGGACCACAACCGCGCGGTAAACAGGTTAACCGTCCCAATGGTATCTGGTATACACCGGTTACAGGGATATGGCAAACGGTATGGTTAGAGAGCGTACCAAAGTCTTACATTGTGAAAACAAAACAGACACCAAGATTAGATGAAGGTGTACTTGCTTTTCAGGCCACAGTAGCGGGGAGTCAAGCGGGGATGAAATCAAAGTTCGCGCATTAAATGGAACGCAAGTTATTAAAGAACAAGTGGGGCAACCAAATGCAGATTTTGAACTTTCTGTCCCAAATTTGGAAGCCTGGTCACCGAGTAATCCAAAACTTTATGACCTGGAAATTCAGTTACTTCGCAAGGGTAAGGTCATTGATCAAGCAAAAAGCTATTTTGCCATGCGTAAGATTTCAATGGAAAAAGACGAAAAGGGGATACAACGCATGCTGTTGAACAACAAGTTTACCTTTCAATATGGACCACTTGATCAGGGCTGGTGGCCTGATGGCTTGCATACAGCCCCTACGGATGAAGCTTTAAAATTTGATGTGATCAAGACAAAAGAAATGGGTTTCAATATGATCCGTAAGCATATTAAAGTTGAACCCGCACGCTGGTATCGTTATTGTGATAGTATCGGTATGCTTGTGTGGCAGGATATGCCAAGTGGTGACCTGGGAGGAAATCATTGGGATATGCAACCTGGGAAAATATCAGGTGGAAATCGGGATAAAGCACGTTCGCAGGAGTCAGAAGGATACTACAGAAAAGAATGGAAGACCATCATGGACGTGCTGCACAATTACCCGAGCATTGTGATCTGGGTACCTTTTAATGAAGCCTGGGGTCAGTTTAAGACAAAGGAGATTACCGAATGGACAATGGCCAATGATCCTTCCCGATTGGTAAACAGTGCCAGTGGTGGTAATTTTATGGAAACAGGTCATATACTGGATATACACAATTACCCGGATGCAGCGATGCCGGATCCAAAAATATTTGGTGCAAACCAGGTGCTGGCACTGGGCGAATTTGGTGGACTGGGGCTGCCCATAGATGGTCATTCCTGGCAGCAAAAGGATAACTGGGGCTACCAGAGCTTTAAAAATAAAACCGAACTTCTCGAACGATATAAGCAACTCATCCGTGATCTGACGCGATTAATTCCAATGGGATTGTCAGCTGCAGTTTATACACAGACCACAGATGTGGAGGTGGAAACCAATGGTTTAATGACTTATGATCGTAAGGTGGTAAAAATGCCTGAAGCGGAATTAAATACTGCCCATCAGGCCCTATATCAACCGCCAACGAAGTAAGTCAGTTAATGCTTGACTCCATCAATGGAGGCTGTAGCGGCTTAGAAATAATTTTCCAGATACAATGTGTGGAAGTATCGGGATAAAATAAAAATGATAAAATGTTGCAGTCAACCTTGCTAAAATATTGTAGTGGAGTTTTGTACCTGTGCCTGTTGAGCTCCTGTAAAAGTTCTTCAGGTTCAGGTGCACAAACTATAAAGACCACAGGGGCGTCCGTTAATAAGACGACCTATATAAATCCTGTTTTTGAACCGATACTTGCGGACCCTACGGTGGTACATGATCTGCAGAATAAGTTATTTTATGCTTATGGGACGGCGGACAACTGGGGTGATGGCAAAGGGCAGCGTCTAGTTTCTATTTTGCAATCCAAAGATTTGGTGCATTGGACCTGGATCGGGACAGCATTTTCGGCCAAACCAAACTGGAAGTCAGAAGGTGGGATTTGGGCTCCTGATGTGGTATTATTGAATGGAAAATATGTGATGTATTATGCGTACTCCACCTGGGGCGATCCTAATCCAGGTATTGGAGTAGCTGTAGCGGACAAGCCCGAAGGGCCATTTATAGATCGGGGCAAACTGTTCGATAGTAAATCGATCGATGTGCCTAATTCGATAGATCCCTATTTTTTTAGGGAAAAGAACCATAACTACCTCTTCTGGGGAAGTTTTAGCGATGCCGCTACGCAAGGAACTTATGGAGTATCTCTGGATAACGATGGAATGCAAGTACCCGATTTGAATAAGAAATTTAAAGTTGCAGCGGGTGATTTTGAAGCTGTGGTGATTCATAAAAGAAAAGGCTATTATTACTTTATCGGTTCAAAGGGATCCTGTTGCGAAGGTGAAAAAGTAGTTACCATGTACTCGTTGGTCGGTCGAAAAAATTGATGGGACCTTATTTGGATCGGGAAGGTCGTGATTTGGCCCAGAGGGGAAATGGAACCTTATTGCTGAAGGGGAATGATAAATTTGTTGGGACAGGGCATACTTCCCGGATTATAACCGATGATCAGGGCAATGATTGGTTACTTTATCACGCCATGGACCCTAAACGACCACGCGTTTCAACAGGGGGTAATCGTCGCATGCTATTATTGGATCAGGTAATTTGGAAAGAAGATTGGCCGATGATTGAAGGCGAGACAAGCAGTGTCATCGCGAAAAAGGCTCCGATATTTAAATAGATCTTAAAGTAATAGTTGATTAACCTTATAACCGTAATTGGGCAAATACTTCATCTCCATTGCAGTTTTCACGAGAAAATATGGTTGCTGAATCAAACGCAAGGATATTGTTAACCTGACTACTTTTTCGTCTTTGCTGTTGTGAAATGTCGATCAACCTATTCGCAGATGCTTCCGTAGGCGATTAGCTTAAATGCTCGTCAAGCCAATGATCAATGAACTGAAAGACTTCTTCCCTGCAATCTTCGTTGAGTATTTCGTGACGCATGCCTTCGTACAGTTTCACAGTAATATCGGTCTGTCCCTGCGTACGTAATTGGGTGGCGGTTTGTTCCACTCCCTTTCCGAAATCACCAATAGGGTCATCCTGTCCACTAATAAATAATAGGGGTAAACCTTTCGGAATGCGTTTTGTCAGTTCTTTATCTGTCGCACGTAGCGATAAACTCAATACGGTATAAAATCCATTGTTCGTAAATAAACCACCACATAAAGGGTCTTCAATAAAAGCAATGCGATTCGCTTTGTTGACACTTAGCCAGTTGCTGTTATTTTGATTGGGTTCATTTTTAAATCCGGCATTATTACGCTGATCAAATATGCTGTTAATCAATCGGCTTCGTTTTTAGGTGCAAAGGAGTTGAGAACAGCCAGCAGCATACGAAAAGCGGTGGATCCTTTTGTCGCGCGCCCGTCCCAACGATTATCGCCCCTTTAAAACGATCTCCTGCCTTTTGTAAGGCACAACGGGTAACAAAAGATCCCATTGAATGCCCCAAGATAAAATGGGGTTGATCGGGATAGCCCTGTTGCAAGACAGCGCTCATTGTTAACGCATCCTGTACCAATTGTTCCGCTGGATCAGATTGTTGAAAATACCCTAATCCATCCGCATTCACGGCCGTCTTCCCATGCCCCAACTGATCATAGCTGAGTACAGCAAAACCACGGTCAGCCAGATGATTGGCAAGCATTTGATACCGGCCACTATGTTCCTGCATGCCATGAACAATCAATATTGTCGCTAATACCGTTTGGTGCACAGGTTCAAATATACTGTAGAAGAGTTTATGGCTTGGTTTACCTTCAAAAGAACTTATTGGAAAAAGATTGGACGATACCGTATTCATTATGTCGCTTCCTTAGTGTAAGTGTAAACTAAGATAATTTTGTTGGATTTGCAAGTTGGGCTTGTCGAGGTTGGATAAAAAAATCCTAAAAGGGGAGTATAATGAGCAAATTTAGTCCGTATTAATTTTTAGTATCAGAATATTTTTTAGATTTGCAGTAATTTAGAATTAATTTAAATAAGCGATTAGTTCTTCGGTTTAATATTTGTATTCAGCTGAGGTTAGCAAGAGCCATACGAAATTCACAAACAGCTAGCGGGAATAGCGATTGTTCATGATGACTTCATTATCAATAAAAAATACGTTCTAATGAAAAAGACACTTTTAGCAGCTTTACTTTTAGCGGCATCTTATGCCCAAGCACAAACAAACTCATTGATGAATGGTGAGTTTTGGAAAGGTAAACCTACTTTGCCTACCGTCAAGGAGGAAATTACAAAAGGAAATAGCCCTTCACAACCCAATGCGGCATCTTTTGATCCCGTAACGATGGCAATCTAAATGGAGCTCCGACAGATGTTGTCAAATTCATGATTGAGCAAGAAGGGAACAGTGTAACGAAGAAAACACACCATAGCCGGAGCTATCTACATTGGGCTGCTTCAAGTGGTAATGCTGAGTTGGTGGATTATCTAATTGCAAAGGTTCGGATGTCAACTACCAAGATAGCCATGGCTATCCGATCGTTGCCTATGCTGCGTCGACAGGAAATACCAATACCGCTGTTTATGATGCTTTATTTAAAGCTGGAGTAGACCCAAAACAAAAATATGAAGGTGGAGCCACATTAATGATGCTGGCGGCTTCTGCGGATAAAGATCTTGCATTGACAGATTACTTTATCAAGAAGGGACTTTCTATACAAGATAAAGATGAATACGGCCGTGTCGTTACGGATTATGCAGCGAAATTAGGTAACATACCATTGGTCGAAAAGTTTATTGCCCGTGGTGTAAAACCGACAAACAATGCATTGTTTTTTGCTACACAGGGATCCAGACAAGCATCAAATGGACTGGAGACCTATACCTATTTGGTAGAGAAACTGAAATTGGATCCGAAGGCCATTAATAAAGATGGTGCGACTTTATTGCATGCACTTGTACGCCGTCCAGATATGGCGGTGATCAATTACTTTTTAAATAAGGGAGTTGATGTTGCAAAAGCGGATAACGAAGGCAATACAGCGCTTATGGTTGCGGCGAATGGCAAAGACGCAAAATTAGTGGAACTGCTACTTTCCAAAGCAAAGAATGTGAATGCTGTGAATGAAAAAGGTGAATCTGCATTGACCAAGGCGGTGGGTAATGGTACAGCTGAAGTCGCAGCGCTCTTGATTAAAAATGGTGCCGATACCAAATTATTGGACAAGGATGGTAACAACTTAGCTGTTTATTGGTTTAATTCTTTCAAAGAAGCTCCGCAGGGTGGGCGCCCACAACAGGGTACGCAATCCAATAGTCCTCAGGTAGATGATTTTAAAGAGAAATTAAGCGTGCTTAAAGCTGGTGGACTGGATGTCGTAGCACCACAGAAAAACGGTAGTACACTCTATCACTTGGCTGTAGCCAAGGAAAATTCAAACTTGATCCAGAAAGCAAGTGAATTGGGGGTAGACATCAACGCACAGGATAAAGAAGGAACCACAGCACTACATAAAGCAGCTTTGATTGCCAAAGACGATTCATTATTGAAAACACTGGTCGCTTTGGGAGCAAAAAAGAACTGAAAACCGAATTTGATGAAACCGCATACGATTTGGCCAAAGAAAATGACTTTTTGTCAAAAGGAAATGTACAGTTGGACTTTTTAAAATAATAAGATGAATACTATAATTAAGATCGCGCTAATCACACTTTTGTTTTCTGCAGTTTCTGTTAGCACATTTGCCCAAACGGGTAAGTATAAATGTATGATCCAAATGAACGCTTATCAAGGGGAGGGAGCTTATGTTGTTATTTCACTCATAAACCCGAAGGGGGCATACGATAAAACACTTGCCGTATTGGGGCCAGATAAACAATGGTATAACACATTGAAAGAATGGTATAAATTTCAGGCTAAAACCAAAGAAAAGCTGAGTGCAGTGACTGGTGCTTCCGTTGGTGGAGGTGATCGTGCGATGCGTACTTTGGAAATAGATGAGTCTAAATTTAACAAAGGGTATAAACTTCGCTTTGAATCCGCTGTCGAAGAACAGAAATATCATACTGCAGATGTAGAAATCCCATTAACAAAAGAGGCTATCACTGAAAAAGCAAATGGTAAGGGATACATTAAGCTTGTCAAATTAAATAAAGTACAATAAGAAAAAATGCTGGTATCTGTCTGGAGGTATGCACATTTAGCCTTAGCCCTTGTTTCTTCTGTTTTTTACTATTATTATCGGTCACGGGCGTAATTTTAGCCATTGACGCCGTCAATGAAAAAATACCACCCTATCGAATAGAAAATATAGATTCTTTGAATCTTTCGCAGACCATTACCAGTCTGCGAAAGGTTTATCCTGAAATTATTGAAATTTCGGTTGACCACAATCAATTTGTGAGCATTGACGCCATAGATGCTGAGGGAAATACTGTAAAAGGATATATTAACCCACAAACCGGCAAATATCTGGGTGCAAAAGAACAAAACTCAGTTTGTTCAATGGACTACGGCCCTGCATCGTTCCCTATTCTTAAAGGTAACCGGCCGAATCATTATTGGCATCGCTTCTTTTCTACTATTTTTGATTACAATCTCAGGTTTGGTGTTGATTATCAAACGTCAACAGGGCGTTCGACATTTCTTTGCCAAAATCAATCGGGATTTCTTCGCACAATATTTTCATGTTGTTTCAGGGCGGTTGTTTCTAATACCCATTTTAATTTTGGCTTTGACGGGGACCTATTTATTTATGGTCCGAATCGAACTGTTAAAGAAGACAAACCAAACGGTTGAATATCCCGTGAAGGAAAATGAGACCGAGGAGCTGGCGATAACCGATTTTCCGATCTTCAAAAAAACGAAGCTTAACGATGTAGTTAAGGTAGAGTTTCCTTTATGGAAGGAGATCCTGACGAATATTATGTTCTCAAACTGAAAGACCGCGAGTTGACCGTAAATCAATTGAACGGTGCCATACATAAAGAAGTCAAGTATCCCTTTACTGCACTTGCAGAACAATTTTCGCTCGACCTTCACACGGGTAAGACCAATATGATATGGGCCATCATTTTGGGGCTTGCATCACTGAATATTGTGTTTTTTATTTATACAGGTTTTGTCATTACCTTCAAACGTACACGAACAAAGATTAAGAATAAGTATAAGGCGGCCGACGCCGAAATTGTTATTCTGGTAGGTACTGAAAATGGAAGTACCTTTTTTTTTGCCAATCAGATTCACAAACAGCTGTTGGCGGATGGTAAAAATCACTTTTGCTTGGCATGAACCACTATCAGTATTTTCCAAAAGCAAAACATCTTTTGCTGTTTACGTCCACCTACGGTCTGGGAACAGCGCCTTCCAATGCGACTCAGTTTGAGAAAAAGCTGTTGGCCTATCCACAGCAGCAGTCGATTAATTTCTCTGTTCTCGGTTTTGGATCGAAAGCATACCCTGATTTTTGTGCTTATGCGTATGCAATAGACAAGTCGCTCAGTGAGCAAGCATGGCCTGCCGACTGATAGCCCTACATACGGTCAATGACAAAAGTGTTGATGAACTGATTTCATGGGTACATCATTGGAGTGAACATACCAATATTGCCTTGGCTTCTGCTCCAGCGATATACAGTTCCAAAGTTGTTGGATTGAAGAAATTTAAAGTTATGGCCAGATCAACTGTTTCAGAGAGCAACAGTACCTTTACACTTTTATTGAAACCTCTTGAAAAATGAAAGTGCAGTCCGGAGATTTGTTGGCCATCTATCCGGCGCAGGATCAACGGGAACGTTTCTATTCCATTGGATGTAAGGATGGGATGGTTCAATTGGTCGTCAAGCTATTTCCTGATGGTTTTGGCTCGGGATTTCTATACCAACTAAAAGTTGATCAGGTTCTGGAGGCGCGTGTCATGGCCAATCCAAGTTTTCATTTTCCCAAGGCAGCACCTGCTGTAGCCTTGATTGCAAATGGAACCGGTATTGCACCGTTTTTGGGTATGATTTCAGAAAATCAGTATAAAATACCTGTCAAACTCTATGCAGGCTTCCGCAAGAACAATGAGATGACAGCACAATATTTGGAATTTACCGATGAACAAAAAAACTGGGACAACTGAACGATGTACAGCTGGCTTTTTCACGGGAACAGCAGGGGCAGTATGTGATGGATCTGATCCGTCAGGATGGTACGTACTTTGTTGAATTGCTCGAACAACAGGGCTGTATCTTATTATGTGGTTCACTTCGTATGCAACAGGATGTCGAAGCAACTTTAAACGAGATACTGCTGGTAAGTACAGGCAAATCGATCAACATCTACAAAGAAAATGGTCAGATCCTGACAGATTGTTATTAAACACGACAATCTTATGCTATCATTTATTTTGACAATGTGTGATGAATTATTATAAGCAATATTTACTGATTTCAATATTTTGGTTGATAGCCGTTGCTAACGGTTTTTCACAGGTAATGCTCAAAAAACAGGTAACCCTTATGGGTTCTGTTTTTGAGATTACCCTAGTTGATCAGGATAGCGTACAGGCCAACCAGCATATTGTCGAAGTCATTGCAGAGATTGAACGTATCGAAAACCTAATTTCGGAGTGGCGTCCATATACGCAGATTTCGGAGGTCAACCGCAATGCAGGGATTAAACCTGTTAAAGTTGACCGCGAAGTATTTGACCTGACCAAAGGGCAATTCAATACAGCCGGAATTCACAAGGAGCCTTTGATATTAGTATTGTGGCTTTAGATAAAATATGGAAGTTTGATGGCAGTATGGATACAATGCCCTCTGCCGATGCGATCAGAAATTCGGTTGCCAAAGTTGGCTATAAACATATTGTTTTGGATAGTGCTGCTTCGACTATTTTCTTGGAACTTCCGGGCATGAAAATTGGCTTTGGCTCGATCGGGAAGGGCTATGCCGCCGATCGGGGAAGGGAAATCATGAAAGCCCGTGGAATCACTGCTGGAATCGTCAATGCTTCGGGAGATCTATCTACCTGGGGTAGCCAACCAGATGGTGAACCCTGGAAGATTGGGGTGAATAACCCCTTCAAATCACATCAGATGGTTCGGGTTCTTCGCTTGAATGAAATAGCTGTCGCTACCTCAGGCAGCTATGAAAAATATGCCGAAATCAATGGAAAACGTTATTCCCATATTATTAATCCCATCACCGGATATCCAGCTACCGGACTGACTTCGGTAACAATCTATGGGCCGTCGGTAGAAATAGCCAATGCCCTAAGTACTTCCATTATGGTGCTGGGTGAAAAAGATGGAAAGAAATTAATCCGTAATTTCCCAAATTATCGTTTTATCTTTATTACAGACAAAGGAAAGGTTGTCCGGGATAAACGCAAGTAATCCTATTAAATAACAACCTGTATGTTCATGCAACCATCATGATTTCTTTACACTGGGTGAACCGAAAGATTGAGCTCATGAATGCAGTGTAAAACATACAGGCATGAATAAATCAGATAGCTGCATCACAGCTGAAAATAATTTAGAGTAAAAGCTTTGTTGGTTCGTCTATGTAATTATGGACATTGCATACCAAAATCATATGGCAGAAAAAAACTCCAGATCATTTACAGACATCGTCAAGACCTATGGGAGTCAATTGCTGCGTTTTGTAAAAGGAAAGGTCAAAAAGACGGAAGATGCCGAGGATATCTTGCAGGAAGTCTGGTATCAATTCAGTCGTTTGACCAATATGGACGAACTGGAAAATGCTGGGGCATGGTTGTATGCTGTAACGCGAAACAAGATTACGGATAGTTATCGAAAAAAGAAAGATGAGTCACTTGATGATTTAATGGCGGATGGAGAGGAAGTGGATACAGCCTTTCCGATACGTCAGTTTCTACTGGCCGATGATTCGAACAACCCTGAACTCAAATTATTCAAAGACATTTTTGGGATGAATTGATGAAAGCCCTCGAAGAATTGCCCGAAAAACAACGTCGGGTTTTTATGCTCAATGAAATTGAAGATAAAACCTTACAGGAGATTGCCGACATGGAAAATGAAAATCTGAAAACGATCATAAGCAGAAAGGGCTATGCTGTAAAACATCTGCGTTTACGTTTGCGGAACTTGTATGAAGAATTAAAATTTTAAAAATAAAGCTATGAATAGAAGAATGAGAAGACAAGGAAAAGGTAAATTTGCTTTTGTGTTTGTTGCCATTATCATTGGAGTTTTCTTGCTGGTAGCCTTGTTGCAATATCTGTGGAATACATTGATGTGTGATATTTTCAGTTTGAAGGCAATCACGTATTGGCAGGCGTTTGGACTGTTTGTACTATCACGCATTCTATTTGGACGTGGGTTTGGTAAGCCGGGAAGGGGTGGGTTCCGTAAAAATTTCCCCCTGATATGGGCCGCCATGAAGATCTTTCGGAAGAGGAAAGGGAGCGCTTGCGGGAGGAATGGAAACGTCGTTTCAGTGGACGATGCGGATTCTGAAAAAAAAAGTAAATTTTTAAAGTAAAAACCTGATACAGGCGTCTTCTTCTATAAAGGCGCCTTTTTTATGCCAAAAGCTGAAGAAACACTGTAAAGGGAATGACAGGACGCGATGATCTGTTACTAGCGATATACAACAATTATGCGGGTTGAGAAATTGACAACGAAAGAAGTATATCGAATAGGATTACCAATTAGTGGATTGACAGATTTTGGGTTTAAAGAACAATTAAATTAAAGAAAAAATGAAAAATAAAATTCGATTTATATTACCCCGCTTGATAGCATTGACGGTAATAGTGGGTTTAGCCAGCTTGATTATGGGAGCGATCTTTAAGCTGTTGTTGGTAGCAACGATCTTATTCGGAATAGGAAGCTTTGCAATGGCCAAAATGCGCAGGAGAGAAATGCGTTCATTTAAAATGGACAAGGCTTCGGTCCATCCAGGAATGTACAGTGCTTCGAGGACGAATAGTGCAATCGTTCCTTTACACAAACAACAACGGGTTAAGAATGCGACAATTGTTCCGGTATATTAATAGCTGGACTTGGTAGAAAACCAAATAACATAGATAGCGGCAATAGCGAAGTCCCTTGGACTGCTCATTGCGCAATACACAATATTCATTACTAAAAAAATAAAGACATGTTTAAAAGAGATCATTATTCCAACGGACATTCAAATCAAAATAGATTTTGCGGTCAACATTTCAAAGACCGCTTTGAAAAATTTCAACAGCATTTTTTTGAAGGCGAAGCAGGACAGCGCGGAGAGGGCCAGCAATTTGTTCCTGTAAATATTTCTGAAAATTCTGAGTTCTACGAAGTGCAGGTATTTGCTGCAGGCCGAAAGAAAGAGCAATTTCAGGTAAGTATAAATGAAGGAATCTTAACGATTTCCTGTACAGAAAATACGAACGATGCGACAGCTTATATCTATAAGGAGCATTTGGGGACTGCATTTGAGCGTGAATTTCAATTAAATGAACAGGTGCTTACAGATAACGTACATGCCAGTTTTGAAGATGGTGTACTAACCGTCATTCTTCCCAAGGACCTCGACAAGGTAAAAAGACCGCAAGAAGTCATTATTGACTAGGTTTGACGGGTTGTAACGCTTTTATAGCACATAGAAAAAGGGGTGTCTGTATTGTGGACAACCCTTTTTCTTTAATTTAGTTGGCACCCTCCTATAATCTCTTTTCGAATACTCAATTCTAAAGGGAGCTTTTATTTTTGGAGGCTTTTCCCTTTATGTTTTTTAAGCTTCTTTTGCAGTTGTTTTCTTCCAAACTTCCCGAAGAAATAGAATAAGGCGAAAACGACCAAAACAGCCATAAAAGGAACGAATATGGCTAGAATGGTTAAGACGGAGGAACCAATAGTCTCCATGGTCGAAATAATAAAATTGCCAAGACCCGCAGTACCGATGGAAGAAGCAGCTCTTGTACCAGCCAGTACGGTACTGATCGTTGCCGCAGTTCCTCCTCCGGCGATAATGGCCGCTGACCAGCGGAAAACGGAGAAATATCTGTAAACTGCACCGCAAATAGTAATGTTCCGCAATCGTTGCCAAAGGAATGGATATGGTATCCAGAATATTGTCAACAAGGGGTATGTAGTAAGCGGCAACTTCGATAACCATCGCGATGCTTGTGGTGATCAGTACCAAATTGGAACCTGCCCAAGCCCATTCATTACCCACCTGAAATAATTCCAGACGACAGCCCAAGCTGAGCAAAAACAGAGGCATAAAAATTCGAAAACCTGTTGCCGCAGCCAGACTAATACCAATAAATGCACTGACCAGATATGTGGATAATTCTCCCATGATAAATGGATGCTTAGTTCTATCTATTAGTAGAATAAAAAAGAGTGTTTTTTGTTTTTAAAATTGTTGTGAACGGCGGAACAAATGGAGTCTCCTGTTCGTTGTAACTGTTTGTCTTTATAATGTTTAGTTCTATTTATAGATTTTGATTATATTGTATCGAATCATTCGATGAGTAGACGATCGTGTATTTGTTTAATTTTATGAAAGTAAAAGTCAAACAATTTGATCATTTAAGGTATTATATAAATAAACTTTCTTTTAATATGGACAACAACGAAAAAGACATTAGCAAATGCCCATTTCACAATGGAACTATGCGCAACGCCGTTGCGGGAGGGGGAACCCAAAATCAAGATTGGTGGCCAAATAGACTTCGTGTGGATCTTTTGAGACAACATGCGACAAAATCAAATCCAATGGATGAAGGTTTTGATTATGCTGAAGCTTTCAAACAATTGGATCTGGAAGCCGTTAAGAGAGATTTACATGTATTGATGACAGATTCACAGGATTGGTGGCCGGCAGATTTTGGACATTATGGTCCCTTATTTATTCGGATGGCCTGGCATAGTGCAGGAACCTATCGTGTAAGTGATGGTCGTGGTGGTGCAGGTTCTGGACAGCAGCGTTTTGCACCTTTAAATAGTTGGCCTGACAATGTGAGCTTGGATAAGGCGCGTCGACTGTTGTGGCCGATCAAACAAAAATATGGTAAGAATATTTCGTGGGCAGATTTATTGATCCTAACGGGGAATGTTGCACTGGAATCAATGGGATTTAAAACTTTTGGCTTTTCAGGAGGACGTGTAGATGCTTTTGAACCGGAATTGGATGTATACTGGGGATCAGAAAAAACCTGGTTAGGTGGAGATGTACGTTATGCACATGGTTCTGAAGGTGTGGTTGAGTCGCACGGTGTTTTATCAGCGGATGACAATGCTGATGGTAAAGAACATTCGCGCAATCTCGAAAAACCTTTGGCAGCTGTACAGATGGGATTGATTTATGTGAACCCAGAGGGACCAGATGGAAACCCCGATCCTATTGCAGCGGCAAAGGATATTAGGGACACTTTTGGTCGTATGGCGATGGATGATGAGGAAACTGTTGCGCTAATCGCAGGAGGACATACTTTTGGAAAAACACATGGTGCCGGACCAGCCGATAATGTTGGTAAGGAACCTGAAGCTGCAGGGATTGAACAGCAAGGACTGGGATGGAAAAGCAGTTACGGTACTGGGGTCGGTACTGATGCCATTACCAGTGGTCTGGAAGTTATCTGGACCCAGAAACCCACAGAATGGACGAACCTTTTCTTTAAAAATCTTTTTGAAAATGAATGGGAACTTACAAAAAGTCCCGCCGGCGCGCATCAATGGGTAGCCAAGGGAGCGGAAGCTACTGTTCCCGATCCTTTTGACCCAAATAAAAACGTAGACCTACGATGTTGACAACGGATCTGTCCTTACGTTTTGATCCTGTTTACGAAAAGATTTCCCGTAAATTCTATGAAGATCAGGATGCTTTCGCGGATGCTTTCTCACGCGCTTGGTTTAAATTAACGCATCGTGATCTAGGTCCACGTGAACGTTATCTTGGAGCTGAAGTACCTGGCGAAGAATTGTTATGGCAAGACCCTATTCCAGCTGTAGATCATGTATTGGTCGATGAACACGATGTTGAGGGTTTAAAATCTGCTATTTTGGCGTCAGGTCTTAGTATCGCGGAGTTGGTGACTACCGCATGGGCTTCGGCTTCTACATTCCGGGGTCGGATATGCGTGGTGGAGCAAATGGAGCCCGTATTCGCTTGGCGCCACAACGTTATTGGCAGGTTAATAACCCGACGCAATTGCAAAAGTGCTAACTGTGCTGGAGCAGATCCAACAGGATTTTAATGGTAAACAACAAGGCGGTAAAAGGTGTCGTTGGCTGATTTAATTGTCCTTGCCGGTGCAGCAGCAATCGAACAGGGGGCAAGGGCTGGCGGACATGCGCTAAAGGTTCCGTTTAATCCGGGACGTATGGATGCTTCTCAAGAACAAACTGATGTAGAATCAATGGGATATTTAGAACCTATTGCTGATGGCTTTAGAAACTATCGGAAGGGTTCCTACACTGTTTCCACAGAATCATTATTGATTGATAAAGCACAATTACTGACTTTATCTGTTCCGGAATTGACCGTTTTAATCGGTGGTATGCGTGTACTGCAGGCTAATTTTGATGGCTCTCAGACAGGTGTGCTGACCGAACGTCCTGGACAATTGACCAATGACTTTTTGTGAACCTATTGGACATGGGGACAGCTTGGACAGCAATTTCGCAGGATCGGGAACTCTTTGAAGGGACAGACCGTAAAACGGGCGCAAAGAAATGGGTTGCTGGACGTGCAGATCTGGTATTTGGTTCTAACGCTGAATTAAGAGCAGTTGCTGAAATCTATGGTAGTGCTGATGCGAAAGAAAAATTCGCTAAAGATTTTATCGCTGCCTGGAATAAGGTGATGGAATTGGATCGTTTTGATTTACACAGATAACTGGACGGAGCACCGCTCACTAATGTAATTTCAAAGCATAGTAGCGGCGCCTGACAAGCGATTAATAATAGGAAGGCCTGTACATGATCAGTGGTACAGGCCTTTTTGCGTTGTATACAAAATTAAAGGGTGATAGTAGGGGTAAAATTCCGCCAAAATTCAGGAGATACGAAAGATTTTTGGCGGAATTTTACCCTATTTTTTTATTGAATTACAATTTGTTTTTGTTAAAAAATTAGTCTATTGTCTTTAATCCCATAATTTGTTATTCAGCTTTCTCAGGCCTAGATTTCGGGTAAAAACAAATTCCCCTCGGAGGACGCAGGATTCCCCTAAGGGAAAGTATAGTTTTCTCCTGGGGTTTTGCATTTCAGCAGATGGATTTGCCCAGAAAATGTGAATGTAAATATTATTGTTACCGTTGGTGGGGCTTGATCATTACAGCGTTCCAGGCCAGTACTTGTACACCTGGAGAGTAGTGTATCAGCGCAATATTTTCGTTATGGAGATGAATATCACCAACTGTATAGTTCAACTGGCATTCTTGCAACTGCACTGAAAATAAGGGCCATTCCGAATGATGGATGTCGAAACAATATATTCCATCGGGTTTGTTCAGGTAAAGGCAATAGCGTTCGGTAAGCCAGGTATCAAGGCTGGATTTGATTTTAATCTCATCGGTCACCGCAAAGATCGTTTTCAACCTAAAGTCCCTTTCTTTGTTAAGATTGTGATACCCTTGTGTATTCCGCAGCATGGTGGACTTTTCGTAAGGCAGACCCGATAATTTTTTTGCAATAAATGTGGATAAGGATTTACTGGCTTCAATATGGATAAAATAAACACCCTTTTTACCATCCTGATCGATGTAGGTGCGTACATTGATCTCATAAAAGTCCGAGATAGGTGGGAATGCAGGCAAATTTCTGGGACGGATATTTTTCATCTTGAAGGCAACCAAAGATACATAACAGCTACCTTCATGCTGATCGATTTGTAATTCGGCAGGAACTAATGGCCGGAGTAGATCATAATCGACTTGAAAATGTAAAAAAGTAAATCAAGCCATTCCTGATAGTATCGCCAGGGGTTAGTTGACATAGGCCATGGACGATGATGATAATCTCTTAAAATTGTTTTAATTTTTTGCGCCAAAATCTTCAATTTATACCTCTAAGATCATTTTAATCTCGCTTTAACCAAATTTTAATTTAATATATGAAGAATTATGGAATTTTCTTTGGGCTTTTCCTATTTTGTGAAATAAAATTCAAGATTTGTGCTACTTTTTGTTGTTTGATCGGTAGTAACTTTGTGTTGTTTTCAAAAGGAAACTTGTTACTTTGTTAGTTTGCAGCTATGTGGAAGCACTTTATTTTTCTAATTACAGTTCTGTTTGTTTCATTTAAAAGTTTAAATGCAAACAGTATTGTACCGAAAAGTGATAGTTTTCACCGCGAGATATCTTCCTAAAAACTGAACCAAATAAAGTTGACTTTTCGCTATCTACCCCTCAAAAATTAGACAATCCAGATTTAGATCCTTTATACCCATCGGTGCAATCTATCGCCGAATTGGACGTCGAAAATAATCAGGATTGGTTAACAGACCGCTGGGTAGTTGTCGTCGATTTGCTCTGGCACGAATTACTGCCTTCGGCTTTGCAGAACGACTACCGTTATCTGCATATTTTGGATATTGAACCGATTCCCATAGCACGGTTCCTGCTTTTGAGCAAATAAAAATTCCATTTTAACGATTTTGAACTTTTACCCTTCACGGAAATTGAACGAAAAATCGTAATTTCTATTCTAAATTTATTTTATTGATTTCTTAAAATATACCAATGCACGAGCTAAGTATAGTAAAGGATATCTTCGATACCCTGACCTCGCATTACGAGACCAGAGTGGATGATATCCAGAAAATTCAGGTGACAGCCGGACTATTGTCCAATGTGCAGCCTGTGCTGATCCAAAATGCTTTTGACGCATTTATCACCGAAAATACCCATTACCGGGATATGGAAATGGAGGTTGTGGTAAATGATATCATCGCCTATTGTGAGCACTGTCAGAAGAATTTTCCTGTTCATTTTCACCGATTTGTCTGCGACTGTGGACAACCTTCGAGTACAATTGTTCAAGGAAATGAACTCTATATTTCCAAAGTAATTTTTAAACACGATTAAAAAATCATTTATCATGTCAGACAATACTCAAAACCCTAAAAGTTTAGGTAACCGTGTCGGTTCGGTTCAATGTGAAAATACAACCCTACATTTATTAAAGGCAAATGATTTTGTCGCTAAAAGTATCCGTGACAGACTGAAAGATGTATGTGTGATTAATGTATGCTCTTCTCCGGGTTCTGGTAAAACAACTTTGATGCAAGAGACTGGAAAGCGTCTTTCAAAAGATCTAAACATTGCTGTGTTAGTGGGAGATCCTGAAACGGAACGTGATGCGATCCGTATGCGTGATGTTGGAATCAATGCGTTGCAGATCGTTACCGGCGGTATGTGCCATATCGAAGCACAAATGATTCTGCAGGCACTGGACCACATCGATATCGAAGGTATTGATTTGTTATTTATCGAAAATGTCGGAAACTTACTTTGCCCTTCGGCTTTTGATCTAGGTGAAGACTATCGGGTCACTTTATTGGCGACAACCGAAGGTGATGATAAACCAAAAAAATACCCACGTATGTTTTTGACCAGCGAATTAATGCTTGTTTCAAAAGCAGACTTGTTACCTTATGTGCCTTTCTCTGTAGATGCCGTGACAAAAGATGCACGTGAAGTCAATCCAAACCTGGAAGTGATTACAATCAGTACCTTGAATGGAGATGGCCTAGATAGCTGGTGTGACTGGTTGAAAGAGAAAGTCCAACTGAAAAAGAACAACAGAAAGTAGCTGCGGCGAAATAATAAATGTGCGAAGGTGATCAACGATCAGATGGAACGATGGTTGATCACAGCGCAAAGTTTGAATGATATACCCTAATATAACAATGAATAGATTGCCTGTAACGATAGATACCATTGTGCCCCAGTACCAAGCCATCACTGATCAGGTAGATCGGGTATACATCGAATGGTTTGAAATTAATAAACGCCGTTTGACCAGAAATACCTTGTCTGGCAATACGATCTTGATGCAATTGGAGCAGGGGCAGGAGTGGCATCATGGAGATGCGCTGTACCACAATGGGGAACTGCAGGCAATCGTCGCTGTTAAGCCAACCTTGGCGATCAGGTTTAACCCCTCGGATTTGGTTCAACTGGCAGATTTTGGTTATTTCGTCGGTAACCGACATCTACCAATATTCCAGGTCGATCAGCTCCAGTCTCTCCATTTGCCGTATGATGGTCGACTCTATGAGCAAATTGCGGCGAAATATGGCACGTCTGTTCAATTGGAGGAAGCGATATTGCTGTCTGAAAATCGGATTCGCCAGCAGCTAAAGAATAGCAGAAAGCATGAAAATTAGAATATATACATTGCTGTTGCCACTGGTCTTGCTTGTATGCTTACAAGCCTGCCAAAACCAACAGTCCAATGCAAGTAAAAATGGGGTGAAGGCCATGGATAGCCGCGGCAAGGAAATCACATTGGAGCGACCGGCCCAACGTGTTGTTGTCCTGTATCCCTCTCTTGTGGATGAGGTTTATATGCTACAGGCCAGTGACCGATTGGTCGGCATTCCTGAGCAAGTCTATCAAATGGAAGATACCTATGCTTTTTATCGAAATTAGACCCACGTATCGTTCAGAAAAGTATCGCTACACCAACTTTCGGTGGTCAGGCCAACAATGTAGAAAGTATCGTAAGCCTGAACCCCGATCTTGTTCTGACATTCAATACCGATCAGGATAATATCACACAGCTCGAAAATTTGGATATTCCCGTCTTCACTTTTTCATCGAAAGATGAAACCAGTATCTTTAACGAATTGATCGGAATGGGAACGCTTTTCGACAAGAAAGCACGAGCTGAGGAAATTGTGAAATTTGTCGGAGATGAGGTCAAAAAGATGGCCGCTCCGCTCGATCAACCGCAAAAGAAGGTCTATTATGCTTGGTCCAAAGGACGTGTACTTTCGACTTCGGGAAGAGGTAGTCTCATCGATATGGCCATCCGCCTATCAGGGGCGTCAAATGCCTGTCCCTTGGAAATGGAAGCACCAAATGTAGGGGCTGAAACGATCTACAAGTGGAATCCCGATCTCATGATTCTATGGAATTCCAAAAGTTCTGATGTTTACAATCTGAAAGAATTGGCCGCACTGCCTGCCGTAAAAAATAAACAGGTATTTGTGATGTCACCGTCCTTTCCTTTTGATCCACATACCGTGAAATTTATGCTCTTCGCCAAACAGGTGCGGCATTGGTGTTTCCCGAGTTATACCAAGGAGCAACTCGATCAGGATATGACAATGGCTTTTGAAAAATTATACGGTAAAACGGGGCTTCTGCAATGATACTTCAATTAAAAAAGCTTTTATTGTTGGTGATATTGCCATTAGTGCTGCTCCTGCTTTCATTATTGATCGGCTCAAGTCAGCATATTGGTTTTATTGAACTTTGTCAGCGTATCGGATTGGAATTAGGGCTTTATAAAGGAAATGATACGACGGTATTGATGGCAGCATGGATACCATTTTGTGGCAAGTACGTTTGCCACGGATTTTATTGACCTTTATGGTCGGTGCCGCTCTTGCCTCATCTGGCGGGACCTTACAAGCGATTTTTCGAAACCCTATAGTAGACCCATTTACGTTGGGAATATCTTCCGGTGCTGCTTTCGGTGCCGCCTTAGCTATGCTGTTTCCACTTTTGCCTGTCAATGTTTCGGCATTTCTTTTTGGTGTCTGTGCTGTGGCCTTGACTTACTTTGTATCCAATGCCGGTTTAAAAACATCCATCATTGGGATGGTTTTGGCAGGAATGGTTATTTCAGGGGTATTTACGGCGATGCTTACCCTGTTACAATATATCAGTGATCCTTATAAATTACAGGCTATTGTGCAGTGGACGATGGGAAATCTCCATACCGCCTCCTGGTCAAAAGTGCAGAACGCCTTTTTACCGATAGTGATCGGATTGATCATATTGATCTTATTGCGTTGGAAATTGAATTTGTTGGCATTGGGAGATCAGGAAGCAATTGCTGTGGGGTGAATCCAAAACTCCTGAAATTGGTGATGATCGGGGTTGCGACCATGATCACCGCATCAGCTGTTGCTGCAGTAGGCGTGATAAGCTTATTTGGACTCATTGTCCCACATATCAGCCGTATGATTTTTGGCCCCAACAATAATATTGTCGTCTGGGCGAATATCAGTATCGGTGGAACATTCCTGTTATTGATTGACGATTTTTCCCGTGCAGTCATGCCTTTCGAAATTCCGATAGGGGTATTTACAATGATTATTGGCGCGCCACTCTTTATCTACCTGATGCGCCGGAACGAAATTAACTGGAACTCATGAGCAAATCCATCCATATCAAAAACCTATCCTTTGCCTATGGTAAGGATACTATTTTGCGGGACGTCAATGTGTCCTTTCCGGAAGGAAAGCTTTCGGTTATTCTGGGCCGGAACGGTAGCGGTAAGTCGACCTTGTTCAATGTTATTGCCGGATTGGAGAAACATTATCAGGGATCGATATTGATCGGTGAAACGGAACGTAGAAACTGGAAGGTAGGCAAATCAAATGCGCTTAAACTGGGTTTCTTAAACCAGTTTCATCAGACAACTTTCCCTTTTAAGGTGGCAGATGTTATTTTAACAGGACGTGCATCATTCTCCCGCTTTTCACCGCGCCGTGAAGATTTTGAGGCTGTGGATGCAATCCTGGAGAAATTTAATCTCGCACATTTAAAGCATAAATCATATACTTCCCTGTCAGGAGGGGAGCGGCAGCTGGTCTTGCTTTGTCGTGTACTGGTGCAACAGCCTGATCTGTTGCTTTTGGATGAACCGACAAACCATCTTGACCTGAACTATCAGATTGCCGTTTTGCAGACCGCTAAAGAACTGGTCAAGGAGGGAACAACAGTGCTCTGTGTTATGCACGACCCCAATATGGCCTATCTTTTTGGCGATCGCTTTTATTTGATGCGGGACAATACACTGGTGGATCTACAAGGGATGAACAGAGAGCAGGTTCGGAAAGTATTGGAACAGACCTATGAGTTGCCATTGATCAGTTTGGAAAACCAAGGGAAATGGATGTTTGCACCCATGCTTCATGCACATGACTGGGCTTCGATAAAATCCCTTGAACTGGAAGGCGTAAATAATAAGCTATAAAGGCTGTAAACAATGTGTGAACAGGGTACAGATCCTAGTGGCGGTACGGACGCAAAAAACGAAAATAGTATGAATAAAATAGGTATGCAAAGGACAGATTCAATCAGAAATATTGCGATAAGTACAGTCACTGTTCAGGATCTGGAAACGGTGTTACCTTATGTTATTGAATTTCGGAAACAGCTGTTTCCCATGCTTGACCCGCAAAAGATTCCCAGAGATTTGCTGGACTTTAAACAGTTGTATCTGGATGGACAAGCAGGAACATTTCTACAGGCAAGGGATAAGAGCGGAAAACTGGTTGGTGTGATCGGTATGCTCGCTTATGATTATCGTTTTCCGCATCTGGATTTAGATGCCAGGAAGACTGTCGAGGTCGCGCGTCTTTTGTCGACCCCGATTACCGTCGTTCTGGACTTGGAACAGCACTTTTCCGCCAATTGACAAAGGTGGCCAAGGAGAAAGCGGTTGAAAGACTGTACTTACACACCCATCCTTTTTGGAGGGAGCCCATGAATTCTGGTTAAAACAAGGATTCTATCTCAAAGAATGCTGCGATGAATCGGGCTTTCCGACAATTCACATGGAACTACTGCTGGGGCAACCCATTAAACTGAAATGTTCAGCGGAACTGGAATTGTCAAAATAAGGCTATTCAGTTTTGTGAACTGAATTCGTGTTGAACGCAAGAAATAAAATAAATCAGCAATAGAAGATAAAAAATAATTCCAGAGGAACTGTCCCTGTTTAGCATCTTATTTCAATAAGATCATCGTAGGTGAGTTTTAAACAGGGTATGTGCCATCTGGCTAATGAAAAAATACAGATGAAAAACACAATGAAAGCACTCGCTTTCGCATTATTGGCAAGTGCTGTCACACCAGTGGCTGTTTACGCCCAACAGAGCTTTATGATTTTTGGGAAGATACAGGATGAAAACGGAAATCCAATTCCAGGAGTGACTTTGACACTTGAAAACCAAGGACAAAAGATAGGTACTGCCACGAATGGCGAATTTGCTTTTACTACAGCGACAACCTTTCCGGTACAATTGCGTGCCGAAGCGATCGGTTATAAATCACAACTTATTCTTATTGATGAGACTACCTGGAATCCGAAAAAGGAATTCGAATCGTGATGGAAGAGGGGGCGGACCTTGGATGAAGTATTGGTTACCGGCCGTCGTAATAATTCCTATTTGACCAACAACATGGAGTTGGGCGGTAAGTTCGCTGGAAAGCTGAAAGACCTACCACAATCTGTGGCTGTACTGAGTAAGGAATTTATTGAAGATAAGCAAGCATTTACAACAGGGGCACTGGTGCAGGACCTTGCAGGTGTCACTGAGGCTTCATCTTATGATGATGTGGTGATCCGTGGTTTTAAAAGCGGTTATGAAACTGGAGTCCGTTTGGTGAACGGTCTACGTTCGGGCTATGGTTACGGCAATAGTTATTATAATTCCCCGTTAACAATAAATCTCGAAAACCTTGAGGTGCTGAAAGGCCCTGGAGCTTCTCTATTTGGTGACATTGTACCTGGTGGTACCATCAATATGACGACGAAAAAGCCTTTGGAAGATTTTAAAGGTCATGTCAGTTTTGCTGCTGGAAGTTTTGAAACGATGCGCACCACAGTAGATCTGGGTGGTCCATTGGATAGTGCAAAACGAATTCTCTATCGCTTTAATGCAGGCTATGAAGATACCAAAACCTTTCGCGATGTGAACCGTCAAAAACGGATGATGTTGGCACCTTCATTTACATTTAAGCCCGCTGCAGGGACAACCGTGGACATCGATGTGGTATACAATCAATTCAACGGTTATCTGGATCGGGGAATGGGGATAAAGGAGAATAACTTTTATGCCCTGCCACGTTCGTTTACTTTAAGTCAGCCTTCTGATTTCTATAATTCCAAGACTTTTTCATTTAGTGGACGATTGGCGCAAAGGCTGGCAGAAAATGTGAGCCTGAACCTGAGCTATATGAAATCCATCTATCAGGAAGATGTCAACGAGCACCGTACGCTAAATACTTTTGCGGATGCCCCACATAACACCATCATGAATATGCGTTTCTTTGACCGTCATGGCCGTGATTATACCGACAACGTCGTCGGATATATCAAATGGGATCTGCTAGGAGATAAAATTGACCACCATATCGTTGCGGGGATTGACTTCGCACAGTATCGTGGTGACAAAGAAAATCAGTTACGGGAAGCTAGACAGCAAACTGTGGATGGCAAAGTGGTGCCATTGACTTTTGACCTGAACAACCCGACCTATACCACACATGATCTAACCAACTACGTCTGGCGTACACAGGTCGCTTATCCTTTTTGAGTCCCTATAAAACGACCGGTAAATACATACAGGATCAGATCAGTATTGCGGATCGTCTGAAATTAATTGTGGGGTTACGGCATGAACATTATTCTTCGGAAACTATCGATGGACAGAATCGCTTCCATGCTACACAAAATGCTTTGTTGCCCCGTTTCGGTCTGACCTATGGAATCAACAAGCAGATTAATTACTTCGCAAGCTACTCGCAGGGTTTTGTACCGGTAGGCGCTAATTTTATCCAGAACTATAAAGACTATGGTGCAGATAAGCCTTTTGAAGCTGAACGTAGTTTTCAAATTGAAACAGGGCTGAAAACGGGCTTTTTAAAGATCAGCTGCAAATGGATCTTTCCTTGTTTCAGATCGAGCGTAGAAATATGCTTATTGCAACAGGAACAATCAATGACTCGGGATTGCCGGAGTATAGACAATCTGGAAAAGCATTGTCACGAGGAGTGGAGCTGGATGTTCGCGGGCAGCTGACCAAAGAATTCCAGGTGATGGCAAATTATACTTTTAACCATACTGAAGTGAAGGCCTCTTCTGTTGCCTCTGAAGTCGGGCAGGCGCTACCGGGAGCACCTAAAAATATGGCCAGCGCCTGGTTAAAATATGTATTCTCCAATACTTCCTTAAAAGGACTCGGCTTTGGTGCCGGTGTTTATTATGTTGATAGCAAACGCATGGACAATAGCATTGGGAAGGATAGCGAAGGAAATGCCCTTTGGGGACAATGGCCTTCTTATACGACAGTTAATGCGGCCGCTTATTATCATATTGGTGCCATGAAAATGGCGCTTAACCTAAACAATGTATTTGATAAATACTATTTTTAGGGGATTTGACTATACACGTGCCTTCGCGGGGGCACCAAGAAACATTATGGTTTCAATTGGTTATTCATTTTAATTTAAAAAAACAATCAAAGTAGGTTTTCGACAAATTTAGACTATTTAATTCAAGATTTGTACTAGTGAAGTGGCCTGCTTTGGTTGTAAATTTGAACAACAAATAATAGGATTGTGAATACAATGATTAGGCATAGTTTAGTTTTTTTAGTTTTTCTTTTGAGCGTCCTGCTCCTGAAAGGAATGACTATTTCTGAACAGCTTAAAATTCATAATTCCTCGGGTACCTCCCTTGGTGTGTCCAGCACCCATAAACAAATTGACAAAAGTGCTGATCAACCTGAACGGGAAAATGTAGTTGCCGCTGTACACGATCATGACCTTTATGATGTTAGTGAACAGGTCGACTTAAAAGATGAATGGAGTAAGCTCCTCGGTTGGACCGTATTGTATATTTGTCTTTTTATATTTTGCTATCCTGTATGTCTCAACATGCGGAATAACAGAACACCTTACATGGATCGATTGGTCCTACCACCAAAATACATTCTTTTCCAAAGTTTAAAGATCCCATTTCAGGGATAATCCTTTCCTTTTCTTACAACGCTGAGAACTGAAACGCTATGCCGTAAGCTTTTGCTATGGGCTTGGTTTATCAGGTTTTTTGAACGATTTTTAAAGTCGTCAGGGCTTGTACTGACTTGTTTTCGACTGAAATAACAACAATTTAAATAATATTTTATATGCATTTATTACCTAGAGAGACAGAGAAGCTATTGCTTCATCTTGCCGGTGAACTAGCGAAAAACGTAGAGCTAGAGGACTTAAACTAAATTATCCGGAGTCTATTGCATTGATCAGCAGTGAGCTTCTGGAAGCTGCACGTGATGGCCGTACTGTGGCTGATTTAATGCAGTATGGCGCTACATTATTGACACGTGAGGATGTCATGGAAGGTGTACCCGAAATGATTCACGACGTGCAGATTGAGGCGACTTTTCCGGATGGTACCAAATTGGTGACCGTTCATAATCCGATTCGATAATTCTTAAAAACATAATTTATGATTCCAGGAGAATTTTTTATAGCGGATGGCCATGTCATCTGTAATGAAGGTAGAGAAGTTACGACGATTACCGTAACAAACACAGGAGACAGACCAATTCAGGTAGGTTCACATTTTCACTTCTTTGAAGTAAACAAGATGATGGAATTTGACCGTGCAAAAGCTTTTGGCAAGCGATTGAATATTATCGCAAGTACAGCGGTGCGTTTTGAGCCGGGGAATCCAAAGATATAGAATTGGTTCCTTATGCAGGTGCCAGAAGAATCTACAGGCACAACGACTTGGTAAACGGTGATACCGAAACCGAAGTCGCGAAGGAAAATGCAATGAAAAAGTGAAAGAACAAGGCTTTAAAAACAAAGTATCATGAGTTTAAAAGTTAACAAAGTAAATTATAGCGCCATCTTTGGTCCGACAAGTGGCGATAAAATCCGTTTAGGCGATACCGATATCATTATCGAAGTTGAAAAGGACTACGCTTATTATGGCGATGAAGCAAAATTTGGTGGTGGTAAGACCGTACGTGACGGTATGTGTCAATCTTCGGTTCACACACGTGATGAAGGTACCTTGGACATGGTGATCACAGATGCTATCGTGATTGACCACTGGGGAATTGTGAAAGGTGATATCGGTATCAAGGATGGTAAGATTGTCGGTGTCGGCCGTGCTGGAAATCCGGACACAATGGATAACATTACGCCAAATATGATTATTGGTGCTTCTACCGAAGTGCATGGCGGATCTGGCTATATCTTAACACCGGGTGGTATAGATACTCATATTCACTATATCAGCCCTACACAGGTCGAAACAGCCTTATACAGCGGTATTACCACCATGATCGGGGTGGTACCGGTCCAGCGGACGGAACAAACGCAACCACCGTAACACCAGGAAAATGGAATATCCGTCGTATGATGCAAGCGGTGGAAGATCTACCGATGAACTTTGGCTTCTTTGGAAAAGGAAATGTAGGAACTGAACAACCCATTGTTGAACAGATTGAAGCCGGAGCTTTGGGGTTAAAATTCACGAAGACTGGGGAGCAACGCCCGCAACAATTGATAGAGCATTAACGGTAGCTGATAAATACGATGTACAGGTTGCTATTCACACCGATACATTAAATGAAGCGGGTTTCTTAGAAGATACGATTCAGGCGATCAACGGTCGTGTAATCCATACCTTCCATACAGAAGGTGCCGGTGGTGGTCACGCTCCGGATATCATCAAATCGGCAATGTATCCAAATGTATTGCCAGCTTCCACAAATCCGACACGTCCATTTACAAAAAATACGATTGATGAGCACTTGGATATGTTGATGGTTTGTCACCACCTGAGTAAAGAAATTCCTGAGGATGTGGCTTTTGCCGATTCACGTATCCGTCCGGAGACAATCGCTGCTGAGGATGTATTACAAGATCGTGGTGTATTTAGCATCATGAGCTCAGATTCGCAGGCAATGGGTCGTGTAGGTGAGGTTATCACACGTACCTGGCAGACAGCGGACAAAATGAGAAAACAAGTAGGTCCGCTACCTGAAGATGAAGGAAAAACAACGATAACTTCCGTGCACGTCGTTATGTCGCAAAATATACAATCAACCCCGCAATTGCACATGGTATCTCAAAATACGTAGGTTCTATCGAACCGGGTAAAATCGCAGATATGGTTATCTGGCGCCCAGCTTTGTTTGGTGCTAAACCGGAAATGATTATCAAAGGTGGTATGATCATCGCGTCCAAAATGGGGATGCCAATGCATCCATTCCTACACCACAACCGATTATCTTACGTACAATGTTCGGCGGATTGGGAAAAGCTGTTCATAACACCTGTTTCAACTTTGTTTCCAAAATTTCATTTGAAAACGGCATTAAAGAGGAATATGGCTTAGCAAAAGGCTTACTTCCTGTAGAAAACTGTAGAAATATCTCCAAAAAGATATGATCCACAACGACGCTACACCCGAAATTATCGTTAATCCGGAGAACTATGAAGTAAGTCTGGATGGAGAAATTTTGCGTTCACAGCCGATTGATACCGTTTCTTTAGGACAGTTGTATTTCTTGTTTTAATCTGAATGGAGACTACCATGGCTTGATCTTGCATCAGGCCATTATAAAAGAAAAACACATTAATAAAACGGTCGTGAGCCAAACGTAGCGCTGATGATCAATGGGCAAAGGAAGGCTCATGATCGTTTTATTGCCCTTAAAAACAACGATATATCAATGAAAAATTTAAAAATATTTTTGGGATGTTGTCTGGCAATAGCATGCTTTTCGATACAATCGGCTTCTGCTCAAAAAGGCGGAATCATGCTATATGGTTCGCTCAATTACCATGAAACCGCTGCTGGCCACCAATTTAGTGCGGCACCAGTGGGCGTAGGCTATTTTTTTAATGACAACATGAATGTGGGGATAAATTATGGATTCAACAACGCCTATACGAAGGCGCTTGACTTTACAGATCATTCCCATGAAGTTGGTCCATTCTACAGTAATACCTGGCCGTTAGGGAACATTTTATGTTGATCGGTCAAGTGGATGCACATTACATCTGGGGTGACCAGCATGTTGTTAATGCATCCGGAGGCATGGTGGATGGAAGCTACAATGGTTTCCTGTTCAGAGTGTATCCGTTGGTGGGTATTGACCTCGGAAAAGGCTGGGCTTTGAAAGCAAAAGTCGCGGAGCTCTCTTACAAGAAGAAGCATGGCAAGGATGCTGTTATTCCAGATGATCACGAAGTGATTACAGGGATCAATGGATCAACTGTGGGATTGGGATTGTCAAAAATCTATTTTTTTAAAGCACGAAAATGATTATCACAGAAATCACAAGGAATATCAATCGCGAGCGGACCAATAAGCGTCATGATCTGCTGTCGATTGAATGGTATGAATCCACCAAACGTATTCAACGTCTTCGTACAGCGGAGGGGATGGATATCGCTGTAAAATTATTGGGCAATACTTCCTGCTTGCAGGACGGCGATATCTTGTATGAAAATGAAGAAAAAGTAGTTGTGGTTACCATCAGACCTTGTGAAGTTATTAAAGTGATGGCAATTGATTTCCTTCAAATTGCTTTTGTCAGCAGTGAAATCGGAAACAAACATTTGCCTCTATTCGTAGAGGCAAATGAATTGCTGATACCCTACGAACGCTCCATGTACGAGTGGTTGACCAAAAATGGATTTGACCCTGTGTGCTGTATGCAGCAGCTGCTGAACCCACTCCACGCAAACGTAGACCCGAAGCATCATCAAAAGTTGAAATTTTCGACAAAAAATATTCCTCTGTTCATTCAGGAGCAAGAGGATACTGGTATTGCGTCGACGGTCGCATCAACAATAATGAATAAATAATTTATGTCAATAAAAATACTTTTCTGGGCAAGTTGCTCCATCTCGCAGATCCGACGCTACCGATCGGTGGATTTACCCATTCAAATGGGCTGGAAACCTATGTGCAGCAGGGCTTAGTCTGTGATAAAGCAACTACTGACAAATATGTGCGCCATAATTTATGGTACAATCTAAAGTATAACGATGCTGCCCTAATGAAATTGGCCTACGAGGCCACCACATCCGAGGATTTAAATGCATTGATCGCTTTGGATCAGGAGTGTACAGCATTGAAGAGTCCAAAAGAAATCCGGGAAGCCAGTAAAAAACTGGGCGTACGCATTTACAAAATATTTAGCCGTTATCAACAACAGGATTTTGTTATTGCCTGGGGCAAATTAATTCAGAAAAAGGAGGTAGATAGCCATTATTGCTTGATGTATGGTATGCTGGCTTCGTTATTGGAAATTCCTTTGGAAGAAGCATTACATGGCTTTTATTACAATGCGGCCATCACCATGGTGACGAATGCCGTGAAACTCGTGCCGCTCGGACAGCTCGATGGTCAGGATATTCTTTTTGGCCTCCACGATGATATACTTGGGCTTTGTCACGAGACTTTAGCAGTTGAACGAAATTTAGTGGGGCTGTGCAATATCGGATTTGATATCCGCTGCATGCAACACGAACGATTATATTCTAGAGTTTATATCTCTTAAAATCAAATAAAATGGAAAATAGAAAATATGTTAAGATCGGTGTCGGCGGTCCTGTGGGTTCCGGCAAAACAGCGTTATTGGAAAGATTGAGCAGACGTCTGGTAAATGAGTTAGATCTGGCGGTTATTACAAATGATATCTACACCAAAGAAGATGCGGAGTATATGGCGAAAAATAGCTTATTACCTCGCGAACGTATTATCGGTATTGAAACAGGAGGTTGTCCACATACCGCGATCCGTGAAGATGCGAGTATGAATCTGGAAGCTGTAGACGAACTGGCTAGCCGTTTTCCTGATCTGGAACTTATTTTGATCGAAAGTGGGGGCGACAACCTAACTTCAACCTATAGCCCAGATTTGGCAGATATCACCATTTTCGTAATTGATGTCGCTGAGGGGGAAAAAATGCCACGTAAAGGTGGTCCTGCGATTACACGTTCGGATCTGTTATTGATCAACAAGAAAGACTTGGCGCCTTATGTGGGCGCGAGCTTGGAGGTCATGGAACATGATGCCCGTATGATGCGCAAAGGTGCTCCATTTTTGTTCTCCAATTTGAAAACTGGCGACGGTCTGGAAGAGATTGTGGGCTGGATCAAGAAATATGCATTGCTTCAGGATATTGAAGAACCTAATTTACTTCGTTAATTATGATTTGTTCTTTAGCCGTCAAAATAGCACATCGTGAAGGGAAATCCTTTATGAAGGATGCTTATGTCACTCAACCTTTTCGCATTGTCCCTGTCGGTCAATATCAAAAGACAATGCGGCTTATTTGATGATCATGAGTTCCTCACCGGGATTATTGGATGGTGATGATCATCAGATCAAAATTGATATTGCGCCGGGAGCAAAATTACAGTTGCAGACGCAGGCTTATCAGCGTCTGTTTCATATGAAGGGGCATTCTTCGCAAACAATGCAGGTGAGTCTGGGCGAAGATTCCGTGTTTTCCTATGTTCCTCACCCAGTGGTGCCACAACATTCCTCTCATTTTTTGAGTCACAACATTATCCATCTTGCTTCCAATTGCCATCTACTACTGAGTGAAATCGTGACCTGTGGAAGGAAAATGTCGGGGAGGAATTTCAGTACAATCATTTTCAGAATCTGACGGAATGTTATGTGAATGGTCGACTGGTTGTAAAAGATAATGTGCTGTTACAACCCGATCGTATGCCCATTCAGGGATTGGGCATTCTGGAAGGATACACACACCAAGGGACGCTGATCTATCTGAATAGTGCCGGGTTAAGTCCAGATGAATGGATCGAAGCATTCTATGAAAAATATGGGGAAACCAAGGATGTTGCCTTTGGTATCAGTGCTTTGCAACATGATGGTTTTATGGTGCGTGTGTTGGGGTATGGTGCTGAGCAACTTTACCTTCTTTTTAAAGAGATGCAAAGTGCTTTATGGGAAAAATTATTCCTGAATTAAATAACGGGGACTGAATACAATTTTTAAATAACAAATTATTCTAATGAAAAATAACATCCTGGCTTTTGTTAAAGCTGTTTTTAAGGGATTTGGACAGATTATGTTACAGGGTAACATCTGGACCGGAGTCCTGTTTATTGGGGCTATTATTTATGATTCCGCACTCATGGGATTTGCTGGGATACTGGCGAATCTTGTCGGGGTAATAACAGCGAAATTGATGAAGTTTGACGAAGACCATATTAATGATGGGCTCTTTGGATTTAATGCCACATTATATGGGATTGCGTTGGTCTTTTATTTTCAGGCTAATATCTGGGTATGGGCTGCCTTGATCATCGGTTCTGCATTGACTACGATTTTAATGGGCTTTGCACTGAAGAAAAATATTCCTGTATTTACGTTTCCATTTATCATGATCACCTGGATTGCGCTATATGTATTGAGTATTCCAGAATTGGCTTTACGGACCGTTCCAGAGCACTTTGTGGATATTCAGGAAATGGACGATTTCCTTATTGAGGGACATGCCTTTGGTCAGGTTATTTTTCAGGGTAGCTTAGTTGCGGGTCTGATCTTTTTCATTGGTGTTTTTATCAGTAAGCCAATCGCGGCGTTATATGCTTCTGCAGCTGTAATCATTAGCGTTTATATATCGCATCATGGGCATGAATCAACCGATATGACGAATAACGGGATCTTTAGCTTCAACGCAGTGTTATGCGGGATTGCTTTGAGCGGGCAACGCGTCAGAGATGGTATTTATGTACTCATTGCGGTTATTATAGCAACCTATTTTGACCATTTCCTGATCCACAATGGTTGGACGACGCTAACGTTTCCTTTTGTGGTCGCGATGTGGGCAATGGAGCCTATCAAACGACTGGACAATTGGTTGGTGGCTAAATTTTCTGCGACAGCGGAGACATCTTAGTCTTTTTTACTAAAATTTTATCTGATGTTGAAATTTCGTTTAATAAATCTATTCCCAATAATGCTCTTATTGGGAATTCATATAAATACAGTATATGGGCAGGTAAGTCCACCAGGGCTTGGTAAAGCCAAAACGGCCTCCTGGTCGGTGTTGGGCCTGCGACGCAAGTTGGACAGTGCCGGAACAAAGGAAGCACTGACCTATATCGGCCTGGGAACCAAAAGTACACCCGACGACTCAATCCTTTTCATAAGCAGGCTATCTGGGTGTTGAATCATGAGGTCTATCACAAATTTGCACCAAATCAGCAATATAGCTATGCGCTGAGCTACAGGCGTCAAAATGTATATGATGAAAAAGCACCCTACCACAATGAAGGAGTTGAACAGGAATTCCGATTGTATGGACGTTATGCCTATACTTTTAAACTGTCTGAACGCTGGAAATGGAAAAATACACTACGACAGGAGTTCCGGAAATTTTTACTGCAGACTTTCACAAGGCAGAAGAGAATTTTCAGTTTAGAACCCGACTGAAATCGCAGTTGAATTTTAAAATATCCGATAAAAATAAGCAGGAACTGGCGCTGAGTGCCGAAGGTCTTTTGCAATCAGTAAACTGAACGAACCGGATGCTTGGTCGAGCTTTGGTTACAAGGAAACACGTTTGGGTTTTTACTATATGACAGATATCCCAAAGACGCCTTTACGATTGGATGTAGGCTACATGAATGATCTGATCAAAGGCTATGATCAAGTGGATTTTGGTGTGCATTATCTGGCGGTTGACCTCATTTGGAACCTGCCTTACCATAAACATTAGTCTGCCATAAACTTATGTTTTCGATAATCACTGGGTGAATACCCGGTGATTTTTTTAAATAGCCTGGTGAAATAGGAGGGCGATTGGAACTTCAGTTCGAAAGCTATCCCCGCAATATCTCTCGTGGCGTCCTGCAAGAGGATCTGACTATGCAAGATGCTGATTTCAGTAATCCATTGCTTGGGTGGCTTATTGGTGGCCTCCTTCACACATTTGTTCAGGTAGTTTTCGGAGATATGCAATAGGTTGGCGTAAAACAATACATTTTTATGGTCAATATGAAACTTTTGGACATATTCCCGAAAGCGAAATGCAATATCCAGTTGCCTGCTCATCGGTGCCTTGGTTTCGATATCCGATTTTATAACCTTCAATAAGATGCACTGCATCATCGAGATACATACCTCCATCACGCGGCCTTCAGTAAAAAGTTCTTCCTCCAAAAGAATCAGCAGCTGCTGAATCCAATGGGCAACGTGCGGCTTTAATGTCGTGAAGGGATGGGAATTGAAAAATTTGATGTCATTGATCCCAAGTTCGATATCAGTGACAATCTCATTTTCGTAAACCACAAAAAAACCTTCAACATCATCGGAGATCGCTAACGTTGCGGTGATATTACCTTGCTTGATATTGATGACTTGATGTTCAGTCAGTGTATAGGAGGCCGATTCCAGGTGTTGAGTCAGGGAACCTTTCGTTACGAAAATTAGAAAATTAAAGGTAGTACGATAGGGAATGACGGGCATTAAAATGCTTCGAAGATAATTTTCGATTCGATAAACCTGGATTTTACTTTCGTTAAATAGATTATGCTCAGAAACATCAGGTAAGAATAACTTTTTATACTCGTAATTGTTGATGATCTTAATCGAATTTTTCATCTGTAAATAATTATAAATTACCTGTCTACGCTCAAGTAGATCATTGAGCTCCCTGTACTTGCTATTTGTTTTGCAACCCTAAACAAGCTAATTCCCATGGGATTGAATCGTAAAGGAATTAGTAACGGTAGATCACACAAATATAATCAATTCTTTGCTAAAGAACACTTAAAACAGTTCCTTCCATGTAACGTTTTAAACGGATTTGTAGTATACGATTGCAATTTAAAAATTTAGGCGAAATGACTGCCCAATCAACAATTGGACAGCTACAACCAATAGTTACAATTTATACTTTTTGCTTTGACCAAATTTTTCTTGGTTAAAATCTGCAGATTTTCCTTTTGGAATGGATAGTGATGTCCATTGCTCATCCTGGCACATTTTTCCGATGTAAACGATCTGCCCTACGTGATAGGGGTAGTGGGCAAGTTGGCGGTGGATCGCCGCCAATACGGTATGTCCTTCTCCGCGGATAAAGATTGTTTTGGTCAGGTCTTGCTCATTTAAAGATTCAAGTGCTTGAAATAAACAATCCCAACCTTCGTTCCACTGTGCGATCAGTTGTGCTCTGCTCATTTCGGTATTTTCGAATTCCATATCGCGGTCTCTTCCCTCTTTTTCACCATCCGAATGTAGAAAGTCTGTCCAACGCGAAAGCATGTTCCCATGGAGGTGTTTCACAATGAGGGCAATACTGTTGCTGGAAGGGTTGAATTGCCAGAACAATTGCTCATCACTCAATTGATCGAAAGTCTTGTCTCCCAAAGATTTGAATTCATGAAATTGCTTGAGGCTACTTGCTAAAAAATTATCCATTGGATTGTGTGTTATGTGTGCTTGTGTTTCTTAGCACAAGATACGAAAATATCAGATGATATCCGGTGAATTGGCTCCTGTTAACAGGCTGTTTGGAAATAAACTAATCCAGTTTCTGACCGATGAGGATAGGCCGAACAGGCAAAAAAAGGTGGCACTGGGGAGGGCGCCACCTTTAGCTAACTAAACATTAAACATAAATAAACAGTCTTTTTTAAAGACCTAAACTAAAATTACATAACGACTCGGCCACTTGTCGATTTGTCAACTTGGACATTTCGTGGCTGATTTTTTAAGGATATCTTTGCCGAGGTAGAAACTTTACCGTGCAGATTATCCTTAACACTTAAGGTAACACCAGCCGATGTGCTGGCATTGACCTCCGCATTGGTTGTTGTAAAAGCGGCCATGTCAACTGATGCGGAGGAGTTGGTATTTAAATCCAGATTCGTCGCACTTCCTGCAATTTCCTGTCTTGACGAACTTGTTGAATTTACCGTTAGATTTTTTGCACTTACATCAGCCGTTAACCTACTCGAGGAACTTGTTGAAAGTGAAATATCATCAGCAATTAATTTTTAAGTGTAATTCTGGCCGATGAAGAAACATTGACAGATATTTTGTTTGCCTTGATGGTTTCGTTGCTGTAGATTGATCCACTGGAAGAAGCCGAAAAACTTGTCGGAATTTTACTCGAATATACCGTTACACGGTTGTTTCTTGCATTTCTGATCTGTGAATTCCGTTTATATTGCACATGTAATATGCCATTTTTAACATTTGTCTCTATCAGCGACAGATGCTCCGCATTGTCAGCTTCAACAACAACTTCATTGCGATTGGATTGAACGTAATCTACACGTAGCGATGTCGCTGCAGAAATGCCATCCGGAGCAGAAATTTTACGGGTTTCACGTTCTTGGGCCTGAGCCACGTATAAAAATGAAATAAAGGCGATGGTTAAAATTCTTTTCATGGTTTTGTCTATTAGTAGTTTTTAATTCTATGCTATTATAATTTTTATTTTAATTTCGAAAAACAGCCTCATTTCCTTCCTTACATCTATAATAGTGGTGCCAAAATTTAAAAACCATGTAAATCGCTGATAAACATCTTTTTTACTTTTAGACGTTTTCTCCTATTGCCCATTTTTGAACAACTGGTGTTCGCTATCGAACAATTTAACTGTTGTTTTTTGTTACCACATTCTCTTTTCGTAAGCTGCCTGCCAGAAATGATATTCCAATCGGGAAGCTGTTATAAATACTTGTCGCATTTTCTCCCGATTTGTTGCAGTAGTTTGTTCAGAAATTTGATCGACGTAATTTTTGGCTTTGTTCACACCCTCGGCGAAGTCCTCACCACTATAGGTATCGATCCATTTGGAATAGGGGTTTTGGTCGCCACTGGCGATCGAAACGATGTGGTCGCCAACTTCTTTATAAATCCAAAAGCAGGGCAAAGTCGCAGCCATAGCGACTTCAATAGGCTCAAAGGCGACCACACTTTTTAAAAAATGCACGTAATGGTGGCAAACGGGTTCTATCTTGTTGTCGTCTTCCGGATCCAGGCCAAATTCTTTAAAATAGTTTTCATGCAGCGCTTTTTCGACGATAAGTGCATTGCGCCCAAATTCAAAATAATCCAGGGCTTGTTGATTATCGGCACTCTTTGCACCGATAAAAGCTAAAACACGTCCAAATTCCTCCAGATAGAAAGCATCCTGGCGCATATAGAATTGAAATTTTTCCAGCGGTAGACTGCCATTGCTCAGCTCGGAAATAAAAGGCATGGCTAAGATATCAGCATAAATTGGTCTTATAGCATCCCAGGCTTTATCGCTCCATTTCATGAAAAATAAGTTTAGAAGGGTTGTGGAAATGATTAAGTGGCCCATTTCCTTTGCCAATAACGAGGTCTTTGCTTGCCTTAATTGCCTCGTGGACATAATCTAAAGCGGTAGCGACAGCCTCAGCAAGGGGGAATTGCTGCGCTAACTGGCTCGCTATTGCTGAAGAAAGAGAACAGCCGGATCCATGTGTATTTTTGCTGTCAATTTTTTCTGATTTAAATACCAACGGTGATGCGTTTTGCTGAAAGAGGAGAGAGGTAAGCTCGCTTGTCTGGAGGTGTCCACCTTTAATAAGGACTGACTGACATCCTTTTTCAAGAAGTTCAATGCCTGCTTTTTCCATTTCTTGGACCTTAGCTATGGTTCTTCCAACAAGTACACTGACTTCATCCAGGTTGGGAGTGATAATCGTCGCTTGTGGAAAAAGCAAGTCCATACATGCCTGTATTGTGTCATCATGAATTAACTTGTGACCACTTGTTGATACCATCACCGGATCAAATACGATTGTTCCACGGTAATCTTTCAAATAGCTGCTGATCAGTTCGACAAGTTCAATCGTGTGAACCATCCCAATTTTGATCGCATCGGGATAAATATCTTCGAAGATCGCATCAAGTTGCTCACGCACAGCTTGGGTCGGTATCTCGTAAATATTCCGCACTCCTTGCGTGTTTTGCACTGGTAATGCCGTTAAGACGTTCATGGCATAACATCCAAGGGCTGATATAGTTTTCGTATCAGCTTGGATACCGGCTCCGCCACTGCCATCAAACCCCGCAATGCTCAGTACAGTGGGCACTGTATATTTTTTCGTTATGTTCATGTTAATAATTCCTTTAATTGAGCGCTACGCTCTCTTGGATTTTTACTTTGGCAAATTGCTGATACGACTGCAATGGAATCTGCGCCAGACAGCCAGGCACTTGCACTGGTATCCAGGTTCATACCTCCGATGGCGATCAAGGGCTTTTCAGTTAGATTACGTAACTCAGCCAATCCACTGATTCCCCAGGTTGTAATGGTGTCTGTTTTGTTTTTGTTGGAAAGATTGGGCTGACACCAAGGTGGTCTACAGCGGCCATCTGTTTGCTGTCAAGTTGTGTCCGATCTTCAAGCGACCAGCCAATTTGAAGACGATGTCCGTATTTTTCCCTTATTGCTATAGGTTGACGATCATTTTGTCCGACATGCACCCCCAGGCCTCGATTTCAATCGCAATATCCACGGCATCATTGATGACCAATGGGATTCCGTAGCGATCGGTAAGCTGTTTTAGCTTCTTGGCTTTTTCCAGAAACCCTGTCGGCGTTTCGTTCTTTTCGCGTAACTGAATAATATCCACACCGCCGATTATGGCTTCTTCGGCAACGTGGAGCCAAGATTGTGGGTAGCAGTCCTGTTCGGAGATAACCAGATACAAGGGGTAAGGAAATAGGGGATTAATTGCCATAATGCTTCAAGTTGAGATGCATCCGGATACGCTCTTCATTCAGCAGATAGAGCTCATCATAGAGGTTCATCTGTAAGGAACCCGGACCAGAGGATCGCGTTGTTGCCAGTTCACCTGCTAAGCTCAAAGGGAGACACCGGCGGTCGCTGCTTCAAAAGGATGGTCTGTGACTGCTAAAAATGCACCGATGAGTGCAGTTGCGCTACAGCCAAGTCCGGTAACCTGGGGCATCAGGGGTGCCCATTGTGTACCTCTGCGGTATGCTGTTCGGACAGGATATAGTCTACCTTTCCGGAGATGCAGATGATAGATCCCAATTGTTCTTGTAATGCTTTACCAAAGCCGATAGCAGCTTTGCTGTCTGCGGTGCTGTCTACTCCTTTGGTATTGACCTGGTTGAAATTGTAAAGGCTCATGATCTCTGATGCATTTCCCCGTATCACAGTGGGCTTTAATTCCAGGAGATTTGCCAATAAGTCATTGCGAAAAGCGGATATTCCCGCACCCACAGGATCCAATACCCAAGGGCGGCCAATGTTATTGGCGTGTTCTGCTGCTACAAGCATGGACTCGGCAGTAAGTTCACTCAATGTGCCGATGTTAAGTACCAACGACTGGGCAAGATCAACAACCTCGCGTACTTCGGATGGACTGTGAACCATGACTGGGGAAGCTCCAAGAGCAAGGAGTGCATTGGCGGTGCTATTCATCACTACCAAATTCGTAATATTATGTACAAGTGGTTTTTGTCGTCTGACCTGTGCTAACAGATCGATAATTAAATCTTCCATTCCTTTTTGTTCGCTATGTTTGTACGTGGCTTTGTCAGGAAGAAATGAGACAGATGGGCTGTCCGGTATATTGTAATATACGTAAGCGGTTGCTTTTCCCTACGCCGGTATAAACCGAATCAGGTTCGAAGGGACTATCTCAATTCTATACAGAATACCCCAAAGCCATATCAAATTTAGACAAAAAAAAGGACTTTTTATAACCCCTGTTTTATTCGGTCCGTGAATGGTAAAAATGACAGCGAGCGATTTGACAGACATTTTCAGTATTAGATGGGAAATAGATTGAACCGACAACGAGTAGAGGATGATGTCAAAATGATCTCGTGCAGCTAAGCTGCTTGTTAAGAATTTATATTGTCTTCAGCTGGCAATTCCGTGTAGTCAGGAGGGGTATAAGTGACGCGGGCAAAATTTTTCGTCAGGAGTTCCGTATCAACAACCTTTCCACCCTGAAATTTTAGGAATTTTTCCCGCCAGATTTCATTTTTTCGATAGAATTGATCTCCTATTTTAAGGAATTGATGCTCCTTTTCAATGACGTGATAGGCAAAATCGAGCTCCTGATCGATCCTCAGTTCACCTTCAAGACATTTTTCGGTAAACCAGAGATTAATCTGAAACGTATAGGGGTATTGTTGGTAAACTGATAGTCACGATAGTTGTAAAATACCGTTGCACCACTTCCGAAAGGTAATACACGCCCATCATCGGGAAACGGATCAAAAGAATGGTGATAACGCTCTGTGACTGTCAGCGGGCTATGGATAACAAGCCAATGGATCAGGTTGGAAATCTGGCAGATTCCACCGCCTATACCTGCCCGTGCTTCGCCAAAAGATAATTCCATCCCCGGAAGATAGCCTTTCTTCTGTGTGGGCTGGCCGACCAGTCTACAGAATGAAAAGGTTTCACCGGGCTGGATCAGTACACCATTGATCTGCTTTGCTGCAATCTTTAGATTGGTCACTTTATTGATCTGCAGCTGCATATTGTTTTCTCCCAGCTTCTTTAATAAAACAGACTGGTGTTTTTGATGCGGTACTGCAGCGCTGTTGTAGACTTGGTTTTTGTGTACTTTTTATTATCCAGTAACCAAATGGCTTTTCTTTGTGTCCTTCTTGCCCAGACAGCGAGAAAATACAGTAAAGGGTGGCGTTGACTTATTAATTTCCGTTTTTTCACTAATGACAAATGATGGTTTATTGCTTGCTTCTATTTCAGTTTGCGCGTTTGAATTATTGAGAATTGGAGGAACTTTCCTTTTTTGTATTGTTTTAGAGGTAATTTTATCCTGTTTGTCAAATACAGTGCTCTCGTATTGGTGGTCGCCCAGGTCCTTTGAGACTATTTTCAATTCCAATGTACCATCACGATAAAACAGATAGGTGCTTTCGTTGTCTTGCACAGCTATTTTGGATTCGGCAGTGAGCTTCCCTGTTGGGTCAAATACCTGCCACGAAGAGAAATTGTCTGCTTTTTGGGTATCATAATAATACAGTGTACGTTTTTCGATAGCGTCATTTAGCCCTGAAACTTCCTCAATAAGCTGCCCATTTTCATTGTAACGGTGGTCGACCCAATGCATCCGTTGGTAAACGAAATGAATGGACTCCTCCCGGATCAATTGATATTGATCATTTAAATGCTGGATGGAGACGGTTCGCCGCTCAGGATCGGTAATGAGAATAGCATGCGGTAAGTATTGATAAATTGTACTAGAGGACCATTTGCTGTTTTGAAGCTGTTGTATCGAATCGATTAATCCCCATTTGTTGTAAAAATATTTGGTGTAATAGTTGACCCCATTAGCCAAATTGTTTGCCGAGAGTTCTTTGCCTCGCTGATAAACGGTTGTTATAATGCCGCTGGGTTTTTCGAGGTTCTCCCCTGTAAAAGTCTGCGAAATATAAGTTCCGTCATATTTGCCTTTTTCTGCGTGGAGTAGATCGGAAGACTGGGGCGGGAAATGACGGCCTCAGCATATTGCCTGGATGGTTTAAACGGAATAGCTGCTATGGAATCGAAGAATAGTTTCGCATCGTATTTAAGCGCTTTTTGAGCTGTACTTGTCTGCTTATTATTTGTCATTATTGGCTTTGCGGCCTGTAGATAGCTTTGACTGTCATAGATCACTTTTGGTCTGCTCTGGCCATCAAACAGGATCATGGCATTTCGTTGTTTGAGGGTCGGTACATCCACTGTCCACTTACGCTTGTTGACAACAAAAGTAAATTTTTGGGCATCTGTTTTTGAGACCAGGAGTTTGGTGGTACTATAGGGAACCTGTCTAATAATTTCATTTGCCTTTTGATCATGGAGACGCATCGCGAAATCCGTTGATTTATCGGATTCATTGGTAACGAACAAGATCGCTTGGGTAGGTGCCCCGATTTCCATTGATTTTATCGTTTGGGATCGTGCCACAGTCGTACAAAACAAGAGTACCAATAACTGGAAAATAATGGGATGGGGCGCTATTGATCTGGAATGACAGTTCATTTGAATAGGGAAGCTTTGGCTTTATATGCTTTAGTTTAGTACTTCTTTTAGGAATAGTAAAGTATGCTCCCAAGCACGTTTGGCCATGACAGGATTATATTCAGGTGATTCCGGATTGGTAAAGGTATGGCCAGAATTGGCATAGGTAATGATCTGCCAGTCCGCTTTTCCTTCATTAAGTTCCTTGACTAACCCATCATAATCTTCTTTTGATACACTTTTGTCAGCGGCGGGATGTTCAACCAATACTTTCACATTGATCGCTGCATTAGGTCTGTCGGCTGATTTGGAGAGTCCACCATGAATACTGACCACTCCTGCCACAGGAAAACCAGCGCGTGCTGTTTCCAGTGCTCCGGTTCCGCCAAAACAGTAACCGATTACTGCAATTTTTTCGGAATCAGCTCCAGCTTCCTTCAATTGTTTCAGAGCAGCCGCAATGCGCTGCTGATAGGCCTTGTAGTCTGCTTTATAATGGCTGGCGATTTTCGAAGCCGCTGTATTGTCGGCGGGGATATTTCCTTCACCATAGATATCGGCAATGAAAGCAATATAACCTTCTTTTTCAAGTTGCAATGCGGCTTGTTTCGCCTCGTTATCTATGCCTTTCCATGCGGGTAAAATAAGGACCGCAGGCCCTTTTTGTTGGCGTTGGACGTGATAAGTCCGTTCAGTTGCTGTGTTCCGTCTTTGTAGGATACTTGTTTTAACTCCTGTGCTTTCATACCCATGGTAACCATAGTTAATAGAAAAAATGTCAAAGCTGTTTTCATCTGTTCTTAATTTTTTTAGCCGTCAGATGGCCTGTGTGATTAAAGATAATACCGCTGTTTCCGGTGAAAATCCTTCGTGTGCTTGATAAACAAATTTAGGCTCAGGAAGGTTTTATTGATTCAATAATTCCGATCACATCCAATTGTCCCAAACCGCTGTCATGCGCCTTTTGATAGGTGTCGAGCAAGGTGCCAAGAAGGGGATAGGAGGCTCCCGCCTGTTGTGCCAACCGGATATCTTTTAACATCAGATCCAGCGCAAATGCTGCGGTATAATTTCCTTCAACGAGCAAAGGTGTTTTTACTTTTGTTGCTCCGCTACCACTGGCACTATCGTTGATAATCTCTAGCATTTCACTACGTTCAATCCCTAATTGATCAGAGAATAAGATGGTTTCGGCCAAACCTTGATAGATGATTGATAGAAAATAATTTATGGCTAGTTTGGCGGCAATACCTTTGCCACTTTCACCAAGATGTTTAATGGATTTTCCCATCTTCTCAAGGTAAGGTCTGGCACGTTCAAGGTCGGTCTGTTCTCCGCCGACCATAATGATCAATGTACCTTCGGCAGCAGGTTTGGTACTTCCAGCGACCGGAGCATCCAGAAATGCGGCACCTTTCGCTTTTAGCTTATTGGCAAGATTGATACTCACATCTTGAGCGATGGTACTCATATCCACAAATAATTTTCCGCTGATAGGCTGTTCAAGAATTTTACCGTAAACCTCCTCGACGGCGGTATCGTTTGTCAGCATGGTGAAAACCACATCACTGGACCCGATCAGATCTGTGACTTCACTATAAACAGTTGATTGTGCTGCAAAGTCTGTTGTTCTGGCGATGTTTCTGTTGTAAACGGCAAGCGGAAATCCTGCTTTTTCAAGGTTTTTTGCCATGGGATTCCCCATATTTCCTAATCCTATAAATCCTATGTTTTCTGTTTTCATATTAAATTGTGTCATGTGAATCGAACATTCAGCTCACAATAAAGGTACAAATGTTTTTGGATCTATAGGGCGTAAAGCTAGGACAACAATAGGAGGTATTTAAATTCGATAGTATAAGCTCCATATCCGTTTGATATGAATTTATTTCTGCTGTTAAATCAATACTCTGATCTCATTCCTGAGCAGTACAATCTTATCTTCATTTTCCAATTTTTTTAAGATCCGAGAGACGACAACACGGGAAGTGTTCAGATCGGATGCAATATCTTGATGGGTGAGGGTTAGAATCCGGTCGTTGGTAAGATTTACTTTAGCTTTTAGGTAATTGAGGATACGTTCTTCCATATTGGAGAATGCAAGATTATCTACAGCCTGGAGCATTTCATTCATCCGGCTGGCATAACTCGATATAATGAAATTCCGCCAGGAAGGGTACTTTCCCATCCAGTCATTGACCTGTTCATTGGGGATCATGGCTACGGTTGTATCCTTTTCAGCCCGAGCCCGAATTTCACTTTTTTATTTCCCAGACAACAGGCGATAGACATAGTACAGGTCTGTCCCTGTTCAAGATAATAGAGTAAGAGTTCTCCTCTGGCTTCATCCTCGCGGACGACTTTGATCGCTCCCGCTAACAATAAGGGCATTGCGCTGATGTATTGATCGGTATCGATGATGAGGTCGCCTTCACGGAAAGTTTTGATGCGAGCATTCTTTATAATTTCTTCAATCAATGCAGGTTCAAGAACACCTGCGTAAGCTTGTTCAATGGACAACATAGTTTTTTATTAGTACTTAAATATAGCCATTTTGATCTTAGGGATGCTGTGTTTGATTAAAAACGCTAAGACCTTATGCTCCGCTGTAATAATAAAGGATGTCTCAGGTAGATATCCGGATAAAAAACAGAAATAAAAGAATGTGTTGACTTATTCAAAGGAGACAAAATTTTATTCTAACTACTTTTGATATATTTTCATTAAAACAATGTTTTTGTTGTATTCCTATTAACGGGCTTAATTTTGACTTGCTGTTTTGATTCTAAAATCAAGCTTAATCTATGGAAGATTAAAATTTGAAGTTAATATAAACGGACTGTTTACAGTTGTGCTAGTGTTAAAATTAGTTAAAAAGACAATCAATTCCTAATTTTGCGGCACAAAAACAAAACAATCACATCTAAGATGAAAAAGTCTTTACTTTTTTTTGCACTTGTTTTTGCTAGCTATGGCGCGGTTCATGCACAAACGGCAAATACTAGTTCGGTTTCAGGAGTTGTAAAAGAGGCTACTGGACAAACAGTTAAAGGAGCAACCATTAAAATTACCCACATCCCAAGTGGACAAGTTGTAAGCGGCTCAGCTGATGCTCAAGGAAAATTTCAAATTTCAAATCTTCAAGAGGGAGGTCCCTACAAAGTTGAAGTGACCTACATTGGTGAAAAACCAGTTGTCATTGAAAACATCATGTTGAAATCGGGCGAATCGTTGAATATTAATCCGACTTTTTCGGAGGGTACTTCAACGGATTTAGATGAGGTTGTTGTTGTTGGTCATGGTGTTATTGATATTGCTGCTGGGAGAAAAACGCCTATCGCAGTTTCAACGATTAATAGACTTGAAATTGAAGAAAAAGTAGGTGCGCAAGATATCACGTCAACTTTGGCGAATACGCCATCAGTTTACATTACAGGGCAGGCGAAAGGTTTTGGTGAATCTTCAATGACTACACGTGGTTTTGACCAATCAATACAGCATTTTTATTGAATGGTCAGCCGGTGAATGGAATGGATAATGGCCGTGTATATTGGTCTAACTGGTCTGGCCTTACAGATATTGCTTCTTTGGTACAGATCCAACGTGGTTTGGGTTCTTCCAAACTAGCGATTTCATCTGTAGGGGGAACAATCAACTTTGTAACCAAGTCCACAGATATGAAAGAAGGCGGTTTTGTGCGGACGACAGTCGGTAATGATATGTTGATGAAAGGAACTGTAGGCTATAGTACTGGAATGATGAAAAACGGTTTTGCTGTTTCAGCAATGTTTACGCATTGGTCCGGTGATGGATATGTGAATGGTACGCAAGGGCAGGGACAAAATTATTTCTTGTCTGTGGGTTATAAAGCGAGCGATAAGCATAACTTTAACTTAATGGTTACTGGTGCTCCACAATGGCATAATCAAGGTTTCACTTCAACATTGGACAACTACTTGAAAAATGGAAGAAGATACAATAGTAATGTCGAGACAGTTAATGGTACCGAAGTTAACTACCGTAAAATTACTACCATAAACCGGTAGCCAATTTCAACTGGGACTGGACTATTGATGATAAATCTTCATTATCTACCGTTGTTTATGCTTCAGTAGCGAGTGGTGGTGGTCAAACCAAGAGAACAGATAAATTCAATAAAGGCCCTTACCTAGCAGCTGATGTAAACAATCACCAGTGGTATGGTATCGTTTCTAACTATAACCGTAAATTAAATGAGAATTTAAATTTCAATGTTGGATTCGATTTGCGTGATTATAAAGGTGAGCACTATCGTCAGGTAACGGATATGTTGGGTCAGTCATCAATTGCCAACGTAGGTAACGTAAACTTGGGCAATAATGTCTTTATTACAGAAACTTATTCAACCAATCCATGGAAGGCATTTTCAAGCCAACCGAAATCGACAGAAAATAGATTAGCATGGGATTATGAGCAAATGATCCGTTACGGCGGCTTATTTGGTCAATTGGAATATGCTAAAAATGGTTTTACAGCGTTTTTCCAAGGGTCAGTTTCGCAACAGCAAAATAGCCGTAGAGAATATTATTTAGAGAAACCCGAGAACTCAAAATCGGAAAATGTTAATAATTTTGGATATAACACCAAAGGAGGTGTAAGCTATACCTTAGGCAAACATAGTCTTTTTGCTAATGCTGGTTACTATTCACGTCAGCCTTATCAGAACAATATCTTCATGAACTATAGAAATGACGTGAACCCTTATGCGGAGAACGAGAAGATCTTAGGTCTTGAATTAGGGTATAAATTTATGTCAAGATACATTGATGTGAATGTGAATGCTTATAAGACAACATGGGAAAATAGGGTGACTGGTAACTCAAGAAATGCTTCAAAAGCAGATGTTGCAAAGTATAATCCAACCAATGATCCGAACATCTTAGTAGAGGGAGATTATCTTTATTTCTCAAATTATGGTGTAAAACAGAACCACAAAGGGGTAGAGTTGGATTTTGCTGCTCGTCCGTTCAGAGGATTTACTGTTAAAGGTTTTGCGTCTATCGGTGATTGGAAATATGATGGCGAATCAGTTTCAATTGTCCGTAATGAAAACCGGGTAGAATTGGCAACCGAAAAGGTCGATTTAACTGGTGGTCAAGTTGGGGATGCTGCGCAAACAACCTATGGTTTAGGTGCCAAGTATTTTATCACAAGAGGTTTATCTGTTGATGGAGACTGGAGATCTTACGATCGTTTGTATTCTTCAAGACAAGCTGGTCAGGGCAAAGTATTAGAATTGCCTTCCTACCAACTTGTTGATGCAGGTGTTTCTTATAAAATAGATATCAGTGATAAAAACGCAATAAGTTTTAGATTTAACATCAATAACTTATTGAACAAGTTCTATATTTCTGAGGCGACTACAAATATTTTTGAAAACACGAAGGCCGGCGAGACGAATGAATATTGGAATGGAATCAATACCTCTAACACAGTATTGATCGGTCTAGGAAGAACCTGGAACGCTTCAGTGAAATTCACATTCTAATAAGATACCCTATTTAGTATTAAAAAGACTCACATTATTGTGGGTCTTTTTTGTTTTTTAATAAAAACTTAATACTTTTAGGTGATCTAACTGCCAACCTGATGTTGCATAAATTAATTTGTCTGGAAAATTTACAGATAGGTACCGTTTATTTTTCCGCTTTTGTGGTAAACCTGGATGGTGGAAATACCGGTTTTGCTTTATTTATTAACCAAGAAAATGACCCGATTTTTATTTTTCGAAAAGAGAAGAAAAATGAAGTGTCTTTTCATGTCAATGAAGACCAGTTTTTTTGGATTGTAAGAAATAGTCAGTTCACAGCCGGTGAACGCCAAAGCTTTTTCGCGGAGTTTGTTGAGTTCTTACGTTTAATGGAAGATAAGGTTTCTAATTATGTCTTTAAACGTGAAAAGCTAGTCAGATTTACGAATTCGAGGGATATCGTTCGGTACAAATATCTCTATTTGACCGGTGAACTGAATTAAATCGTTTCTATTTAAGTAGGAAAGCGAGGCGGTTAAATTTCTTTTGTATTGAAATTTAGCTTAGTTTTGGGTATGAAGCTAATGATATCAAATCTATCTGTTACCCTTCGGGGCGATGCTGTTACAGCAGCGGATTTTAAACTTCCTCACCTGTATTGCTTGCTAAATTTTCTTTTTGCCAATTTCGTCTTTTTTTTCCAACGGATATCATTCCCTTTTCCCCGGATGAGTTTGATCACATCCAACAAGAAGGCATCAAGCTCCTGTTAAAGGGCTTTTCGATGGGGATTATTGCTGATAACGATCCTGTGCAAGTCCTGGAGGAGGTCATCGCGCTGTCAAACAGTGCGCTGGCATACAGTTACCTTGGACTCTATTATTTTAAGATAAAAGCCTACGAAGAAGCAATCGCTGTTTATAGTAGGGCAATTGAATCCTTTAAAGAGGAACCTTATTTTTACGCAAGCCGATGCTTGGTCTATCGCTTGATTGGCGAAGATGAGGGCGCATTTTATGATTACCAGATTGCCAAAAGATTGGATTTTAATTATCACAGTGTATTGGAATGGCAGGAAAATCAGGCCGAATTGAGCTATTTTGAAGCCGAAAATCTGGTTATTCAAGAGCTGGAATCTACACCCAAAGAACTCAGTACGGACGAGCTGAATTCATTAGGACTTGAATACGTCCATTGTTATGATTATCTGAAGGCGATCGAATTGTATACCTCGGCCATCAATAAAAATACAACAGGAGATAGTAACCTCTTTGTTTTCAGAGGAAGTCTCTATCTAAAATTGACCTGCTTTGAGTTGGCTTTAAATGATTTTAATCGGGCGATCGAGCTGGATGAAAATCAAACTGCTGCCTATGTATTCCGTGCTAAGGTGTTTGAATCTTACCGCTATTCCGAAAAAGCACTTAACGATTATGCGAAAGCGGAAGAAAATGACAGCAACTCATCTATTGTGTATGAAGAACGGGCTTCCTTATTGGAACGTCTGGGCTGTCTACCTGAGGCATTGTCTGATTTCGACCGTTTGGTCGAACTGAATCCTGATGACTTTTATGTGTATTCTTTGCGGGCAGATCTCAAGGGAAAACTGGAGGACATGCATGGCGCATTGGTAGATTATTCTACAGCTATTGACTTGAATCCTTATTATTCGGATTTATATTCTTATCGTGCTGCTATCAAAGAAAAGCTCGGTGATGCAGTGGGGCCAAGCTCGATTTAGATAAGTTTAATGAATTGGAAGACGAATAAAACCATAAAAAGAAAAGCTTCCCCAGGAGAATTGAATAGAGACTGCGGGGAGCATGAATACAATTAAATAGAAACGGGGCTATCCGAATTTGGATAGCCCGTTTGTATTTTTAGTTGAGCTCCACGGGAGCCTGTGATTGTTCTATGTTAAACCAGTTCAGACCCTACTTAATGATACGTTTAATCTTATTTGAACGCTTGATGAGTTTATGCAACTTGTCATAATCTTCGCTGGCGATTGAATCATGTAAGGATTGCAATTGTTTGATATGCTCTTCCAGGACTTCCAGTACATTTTCGCGATTCTGTTTGAAGATAGGTGTCCACATATCGGGTGAACTTTTAGCCAGACGGACTGTAGATTCAAAACCTGATCCTGCCAGCTCAAATATACGCCCCTGCGATTTCTCCTTTTCCAATACTGTCAATGCTAATGCGAATGAAGTAAGGTGGGAGATATGCGAAACATAAGCTGTATGCACATCGTGTTCGTCCGCATTCATGAAGCAGGTACGCATCTCCAGTTGATCCGTGATCGCATCAGTAACTTCGAATGCATCTTCATCCGTTCTAAAGGCCTCAACATAGACCATCATCTTGCCCTTGAAAAGGCCTGCTACGGCTGCTTCAGGGCCAGAATATTCCGTACCAGCCATCGGGTGAGCTGCAATATAGCGACCTCTATTGGGGTGATCTTTGATTTTGTTCAGTATGTTAGTCTTGGTAGACCCCATATCAATAACGACCTGGTCCGTCACCTGATCGAGGATCTGAGGAACTACCTGCAAAATCGCATCAACGGGAATAGTCAATATAAGTACCTTACAGTTCTTTATTGCTTCTTCCAAAGTCATTGCTTCGTCGATAAAGCCTATCTGCTTGGCTTTATCAAGATTTTTTTCGCTTTTATCTACACCAATGATCTTACTGCAGAATTTTGTTTCTTTTAAGCGGATGGCAACTGAGCCGCCAATTAAGCCTACGCCTACGATGGCAATATTCATATGTGAATAATTATTTATTCGTGTTTGTCTTTCAAAGCCCATAATGAAATACCCGGATTCTATTTATTTGTCTGCTGTAATCGCGGATATTTCATCGGATTGAAATGTTAATTTTGAAAAATGTGTCTAGAAGTTATCCTTAATACGTTGGATGGATTCTTCAAGAACTTCTACTGTCGCACAGAGACTGATGCGGATATACTGATTTCCTCCATCTCCAAAAATCCCTCCCGGTGTGATAAACACGCGTGCTTTGTCCAAGACAGCATCGCTAAGCGCATAACCATCCTTATAGGAATTCGGGATTTGAGCCCATACAAATAAACCAACCTGATCTTTTTGGTATGAACAGCCCAGTAAGTTCATGATTTCATAGACTTTAAGACGTCTATCTGCATAAATTTTATTAAGATCTTGATACCATGAAGCTTCCAGTTGTAAGGCTTTTGCCGCCGCCAATTGAACAGGTAAAAACATCCCGGAATCCATATTGCTTTTAAAACGTAACACCTGGTTGATACGCTCTTCGCTACCAACCAATGCTCCGACTCTCCAACCAGCCATATTGGATGATTTGCTCAATGAATTTAATTCTATCGCGACCTCTTTTGCGCCTTCCACGCTCATGATACTACGTGGTTTGTCCGTCAGGATAAAACTATAGGGATTGTCATGACAGATAAGAATATTGAATTCCTTTGCAAATTCAATCAGTTCTTTATAAAACGCATCCGATGCTGAGGCACCCGTAGGCATGTGCGGATAATTGATCCACATTAACTTGACGTTTGACAGATCTTGTTTCCGAAGTTCGTCAAAGTCAATCAGCCAATTTTTTTCCTGCGTAAGCTTATAGGTGATCGACTCCGCCCCACTCAATCTTACAGCCGCAGCATAGGCCGGGTAGCCGGGATTGGGGATTAAAGCTTTGTCTCCTTCCTGTAGGTAGGTCATGCAAATATGGACAATACCTTCTTTCGATCCAATCAGTGGTAAGATTTCCGTATTGGGATTAAAAGTGGCTTGATAATAGCGTTGATACCAATCGGCAACAGCCTGTCTTAAAGCTGGAGCTCCTTTGTAATTTTGATAGCCATGTACATTTGGAAGTTGGGCATTCGTATTCAATGTCGCTATTACCTCCGGGTGAGGGGTAAGTCAGGACTTCAATTCCTAGATTGATTACACGTGCACCCTGTTTGTTAAGCTCATCTATTTCCCTTAGTTTTTTCGAGAAGTAGTATTCTTCAGTTTGCTGCAATCTTTTGGCAACGTCTATTTGCATTTTATTTTTAATAATTTTGGTATTTGAATGAAGCTAAATTAGGGAATTATCTATAAAAAGTAGCTATTTTTGTCTTTTTTCAAATGAATAGCATGTTCATCGTTTCACACTGACCCTTGGGAATTTTATTGAATAGAACTGTATGAGTGCTTTTCTTGATTAATTTGTTATTTTTGTTCAATTTCCTCGCTTAATAGAATTTTAATGGAAGAGGAGAGGGCGACAAATTATTTTTTTGTATCAAATTAATTTGTCTTAGTTCAAAATAAATGAAAACATATTTTAGGCTCTTATCATTTGCTAAACCCATTGAGAAATTTGCGATTCCTTATGTAATCTGCACCTTGATTACGGTTGTTTTTAGCACTTTAAATTTAGCATTACTCGCTCCATTACTCCACACACTTTTTAATTCCGGTAAATCTGTCACTGAAGTTGTAAAACCCGAGACTTATACGGATATTTTGGCTTGGTTTAATTACTATGCGAATGTAGCAAATAACCAACTTGGTGCTTATGGGGCATTAAAGTACGTTTGTATTGTTATCGTAATCTCCGTATTTATCAGTAATCTTTTTCGTTATTTCTGCCAGCGGATTATGGAAAATTTTCGTATCCACACCTTGTTGAAACTACGCAGGGCAGTATTTGACAATGTGATGGATCTGCATGTCGGTTATTTTACGGGACAGCGGAAAGGAGATATCGTTTCCAAGGTTGCTTCCGATGTACAGGTTGTGCAGTATTCCGTTACGGGTACTTTACAAGTCGTATTCAAAGAACCTTTGCAGCTGATCGCCTATATTGTGATGTTGTTTAATATCTCGGCCAAGCTGACCTTCTTTTCTTTGTTGGTTATTCCGATTTCAGCATTTTTTATAGCACGAATTGTAAAAAATTTAAAAAGCCAGGCGCGTTCAGCTCAGGAATCCTATGGAAATATGATATCCTATCTGGATGAAGCATTATCGGGTATCAAAATCATCAAAGCCTTTAATGCAGTCTCTTTTATCAAAAATAGATTTCATAATGAGAACGAACGATATGCCAATATTGGTCGGGCAATGGCGAAGAGACAACAATTGAGTTCTCCGGTTTCGGAGCTGCTTGGAGTGATGATGGTTGCCATTATTTTGTTGTATGGTGGGCATTTGGTGCTATCTGGAGATAAAAGTTTGACAGCACCTGCATTTATCGCTTATATAGCCATTTTCTCGCAAGTGATGCGCCCGGCAAAAGCATTGACAGATGCTTTTAGTGGTATTCATAATGGTCTTGCAGCAGGAGAACGGGTGTTGGAATTAGTTGATGAACGCAGTGAGGTGACCGACAAACCGAATGCGAAAAAGGTCGAAAGCTTTGAGCAACGTATTGTTTTCAAAGATGTAAATTTCGCTTATACAAAAGATAAGAAGATCCTTCAGGGGATAGACCTTGAGATTGAAAAGGGAAAAGTAGTGGCTTTGGTTGGTCCTTCAGGTGGCGGGAAATCAACATTGGTGGATCTCATCCCACGATTTATGGATGTCACTGACGGACAGATCCTTTTTGACGGTATAGATCTAAGGGATCTGGATCAGGATTCTTTACGGAGTATGATCGGGGTGGTCAATCAGGAATCCATTTTATTTAATGATACGATTTTCAATAATATCGCATTTGCCAATCTAGCCGCTAGTCAGGAGGAAATCGAAGCAGCAGCAAAAATAGCCAATGCACATGAGTTTATTCTAAAGACAGATCAGGGGTACCAAACCAATATTGGTGATCGTGGCGGTAAATTGTCGGGTGGGCAGCGTCAGCGGATCTGTATTGCACGGGCGGTATTGAAAAACCCACCGATTATGCTGCTCGATGAGGCCACTTCGGCCCTGGATACCGAATCCGAAAAATTAGTACAAGATTCCCTCTATAAATTGATGGATAATCGGACCACAGTCGTGATTGCGCATCGTTTGAGCACCATTCAAAATGCAGATAAGATTGTGGTCATCGAAGCTGGGAAAATTGTTGAAACAGGTAGCCATAGTGAATTGCTACAGCATAATGGCTTATATAAGAAGTTAATTGAGATGCAGCAATTTACCGACTAAGCATGTCGTTTTAGGAAAGTTTTATTTGTCTTTCGAGGACTAAACATGACGCAATCCTGAATGAGTGTTATCACATTTTATTATAACTTTTGTCGCCTTTTAGGTACATTTGTTTAAGATAGGAGATACATTAATGAACGCAATAGATAAATTAAATTTCTTGATCAATGATAAACATTTAGACGTTGAATTAAGAAATATAGCCGAGAAAGTTTTGCGAGAGGAGCGTATCACTTTTGATGAAGGAGTTCTTTTATACGAAAAAGGTGAATTAGGCTATCTTGGTGTTCTCGCCAATTATATCCGTGAGAAACGTCATGGCGATCATACCTTCTTTAACCGTAATTTTCACATTGAGCCTACGAATGTCTGTGTATATGACTGCAAATTCTGTTCCTATTCCAGACTGATCAAAGAGCGCGCTGAAGGTTGGGAAATGGAAGTCGATGGCATGATGGATATCGTGAAGAAATATGACAATGAAGCCGTTACCGAAGTGCATATTACAGGTGGGGTTGTGCCAAAGCAAAATCTCGAATTTTATGCAGACTTCTTTAAAAGATGTAAAGCACATCGACCCGAATTACATATTAAGGGACTCACACCAGTAGAATATTATTATATTTTCAAGAAAGCAAAGTTGAGCCACTATGACGGACTGAAATATTTGCAGTCTTGTGGACTCGACTCAATGCCCGGTGGTGGCGCTGAAATCTTTCATCCTGAAATCCGGGAGCAGATTGCGCATGATAAGTGTACAGCTGAGCAGTGGTTAGATATTCACGAGCAAGCTCACCGTCTGGGTATGCATACAAATGCGACGATGTTATACGGTCATATTGAACAATTTTGGCATCGGGTAGACCATATGGAACGTTTGCGACAGCTTCAGGATAAAACGGGCGGCTTCAGACTTTTATTCCATTGAAATTTCGGAATAAAGAGAACCAGATGTCACATATCCCTGAGGTTTCTGTTATCGAAGATTTAAGAAATTATGCGATCGCACGGATCTACATGGATAATTTTGATCATATCAAAGCCTATTGGGCAATGATATCAAGAGATACAGCGCAATTATCTCTGGCTTTTGGTGTGGATGATATTGATGGTACTTTGGACGATACGACCAAAATATACAGTATGGCTGGTGCGGAAGAGCAAAAACCAGGAATGACAACTCAAGAGGTTGTGGAATTGATTAAAAGGTAGGCCGTCATCCCATTGAACGCGACACATTGTATAACGTGGTGACTGACTATAATGATGTTGTCTTTGAAGAGGATACCAAAAAGAAAAATTATTACGCACTACCTGTTGTGAACCCATAAACTAGATCATATTCATTTTGAAAAAGACATTTTATTTTATACGACACGGACAGACTGATCTAAATCTAAAAGGCATCGTGCAGGGAGAGGAGTTGATTCTCCATTAAATGAAACAGGCATGGCCCAGGCTCAGGCTTTCTTTGAACGGTACAATACAGTGCCTTTTGACAAAGTATACACCTCGACTTTATTACGGACCCATCAGACGGTACAGGGCTTTATTGACCAGAATGTGCCCTGGGAACAGCTTGTCGGGTTGGATGAAATTAGCTGGGAATCTACGAAGGGAAAGAGCAGACTCCTGAATTGTTGTCTGGTTTTGAACAATTGGTCGCTGCATGGCGCAACGGAGAATGGATGTCAGTATTGAAAATGGAGAATCTCCCAACGCATTAATGGAACGCCAACAGCTTGCATTGGACCATATGCTGGCCCAAGCAAATGAAGAAAATATCCTTGTTTGCATGCATGGTCGTGCCCTACGCATCATGCTTTGCCTGATGACTGCTATTGATGCCCGATATATGGATGATTTTCCACACACAAATACTGCTTTATATAAATTGCTGTACAATAATGGTCAATTTGAAATTATAGACCATTATAATACAGACCACTTAGAAGCATTGATGAATGAATAAAATTAGAGTTTCAGCCGTATCATATACAAACACATATCCGTTTTTGAACGGAATACGCAAATCAAAGGTAATGGATCAGATTGATCTCAGTGTCGATTATCCAAGTGCCTGCGCACAAAAGGTAATAGATGACGAGGCAGATATGGGAATTATCCCGACTGCCGCACTACTCAGTCTTCCTGAATATTATATCAATACGGATTTTTGTATCGGAACTGAAGGTGCCGTTGATTCGGTGTTTATTTTTTCCAATAAACCTATTACGGAGGTGGAGACCCTTAGACTGGATAAGCAATCGCGTACTTCTAATGGCCTTGCCCGTGTGCTGTTAAAGAATTACTGGAAACGCGAGGTTCAGCTGATTACAGACGACAGTGTGGAACCAGATGCCTATGTTCTGATCGGGGATCGTACTTTCGGTAAAAAGAATACTGTACCCTATGTCTATGACTTGGGGAAGGAATGGTTTGATTTTACAGGGTTGCCGTTTGCGTTTGCCCTGTGGGTAAGCAATAAAAAGTTACCTGAATCATTTGTGAAAGATTTCAATGATGCCCTCGCTTATGGTGTAGCCCATGCGACCGATGTAATTACGGGGCTGCCCGAATTTGAAGGGTTTGACTATACAAAATATTTAACGGCACATCTTGATTTTCATCTCACGGATCAAAAACGGGAAGCTGTACAACGCTATCTGGGCTATTTAAAAGATTTGGATTAATCAAATAAAGCGCAATGCGCTACAAAAAAAAAGAGGTTTGTTTAACAAACCTCTTTTTTTATATGTTTTTAATATACTTTGTTATGCTTTCTATGTTCTTCCGACTTTCACTTTTCGGCCTTTGACTTTCTGACCGTTAGCGGCATTGATGATCGCTAAAGCCAGTTTACGTTTGACAGCAACATAAGCAATTTTGTCTTTGACTTCGATAATTCCAATATCGTCTTTTTCGATGCCATCCAGATTTAACAGAAAGCCAACAATGTCAATTTTGTTGACCTTATCCTTCCTTCCGGCGCTGACATAGAGTGTAGCGAAAGGTGAATTTTCGGGCAGGTCATAGAAGTCCGGGAACTCCTCTTCTGCCGTATCTTCCAAAATATAAGGATAATTTTCTTCAGGTTTTAAGATGATATATACGTCACCTTTTGCCTGCATACGCGCTGTGCGTCCATTGCGGTGTGTAAAATCATCTTCTTTATGTGGAAGCTGATAGTGAATGATCGCATCCACTTCAGGAATATCCAATCCCCGGGCAGCAAGGTCTGTCGTAATCAGGACATTGTTGGAGTGGTTCCTGAATTTTAGCAGTGCCAATTCTCGGTCCTGCTGCTCCAGACCACCATGAAAGATGTCATGAATGATATTACGATTGTCCAATAGGTCGCTGATATGGTCGACAGCATCACGATGGTTGCAAAAATAATCATTTTTTTGTACCGATCTTGCAGATAAGTTTTAAAAGCGCTTCTAGTTTCTTTTGACTGGTGGCAACTACTTTTTTTATCGTGATCCGCGGGATATTGTTTGCATCTTTTAGGAAATCGACAGTAACGGGATCCTGAATCTGCGTAAAAGGCGGAATGGTCTCCATTGTTGTTGCAGAGGTCAATATGCGCGATTTAATTTTTGGCATGTGCCGAATGATAAAATCCATTTGCTGATGAAAGCCAAGCTCCAGGGACTTGTCAAATTCATCCAGTATGAGGGTATGGATTTGGGTCGGATCAAAATTCCCCTCTTCAAGATGCTGTTTTATTCGACCGGGGTTCCAATTAGAATAGATGGAGCATCTTTGAATGCATTTTTTCGATACGTGTGCTATGTCCGCCATAGGCGCAGGTCACTTTGTATCCTGTTGTCAGTTTCCGGATGACTTGCTCGATCTGTAAGGCGAGTTCACGGGTAGGGACTAAAACCAGCACTTGTACTTCACGCGGGATATCTTTTAGCTGTTGTAGTATTAATAATGAAAAGGCTAAGGTTTTTCCTGATCCAGTAGGGGAGAGCAAGATGAGATCTTTGTCTTGTTGGTAGGTGTCCAGTACCTTCTGTTGCATTTCATTCAGGGATGAAATACCGAATTTATTTAAAATAGCTTCTAGCTGCATAGCACAAAAGTACTAATTAAAACGAAAAGGTAACCCACCTCTTTCCGATGGATTACCTTTGTCAGATTTTTATATTGGACTTGATAGCAAAGAATGCTTTTTAATGATCCAATGTATTATACTTTAATAGTATTGTTTTAGAGTATATCAATACCTTCTTCGCGCAAAGCTTGTTTTTATCTTCTTCCCAGATACTGACCTGCACTTCGCCGATATGCTGTTTCTTAAGCATAAACATACAGACACGAGACTGACCGATACCACCGCCCATAGATTCGGGTAATTCATCGTTAAGAAGCATACTGTGAAACGTCAGTTTGGACTTTTCGCTGCAATTTCTGATTTCCATCTGATGGGCTAACGCCGTTTTGTCGACACGGATACCCATGGACGAAAGTTCGAATGCTGAATTTAAAATTGGATTCCAAACAAGGATATCACCATTTAAACCATTGTAGCCAGCTTCATTTGTAGTACTCAATCGTCGTAATCTGCCGCCCGACCATCATGTGCTACTCCATTGCTCAGTGCACCACCGATACCGTACAGAAATACCGCACCGTGTTCTTTTGTAATGGCATTTTCTCGTTCTTTGGCACTTAGGTTGGGGTATTTTTGCAATAACTCTTCCGAGGAGATAAATGTGATGGTCTCCGGAAGGATTGCTTTTATCTGTGGGTATTTACGCTCCACCTGTAATTCTGTAAATCGAAGTGAATCGTATATATTGAGTACCGTATCTTTCAGAAGAACCAAATTACGCTGTTCTTTTCCGATTACTTTTTCCCAGTCCCATTGATCTACATAAATGGAATGTATAGGGGTATAATCTTCGTCTGGACGAAGGGCTTTCATGTCGGTGACAATACCTTCACCAGGTAACATTTCAAGCTCTTTTAAGCGCACTCTTTTCCATTTTGCCAAGGAATGAACCACGACTGCCCGCTTTTCATTTAAAGATTTGATCGGAAAGGAAACAGGGCGCTCGATGCCATTCAGATCATCGTTTAATCCTGTGCCGTCCAAGACCACCAATGGTGATGAAATTGGAATCAGATTTAACTTGTTTTTTAATTCTTGGACAAATGTATCTTTAACGAAGCTGATAGCAACTTCGGTATTTAAAAGTTTTCTTCCCTCCATATGAGTCAATTGAAAAGCCATGTACGGATTGTTGTACATCGCATCATTTTTCTTATTCAGTTATTTGATACAAAAATATGAAAATATCATTTGCTAATATGTTTTGTTGTGATTTTTGATATTTATCCATTAAAATGTTGAAAAAATATAAATATTACAAGAAAAAGCGAATAGGTCAATAGGGAATTATAAAACTATTAATTTGTCGGTGCAACTAAACTCGCCCGACCGAACAAAAAAAGCCCTGAAATTATTTCAGGGCTTTTTTGTTCTATTGAAGGATCTGGTTATACTGAGAAGCTCTCGCCACAGGCGCATGTACGGCTTGCATTTGGATTATGAAATTCAAATCCTTTTCCGTCCAACCCATCGGAGTAATCAAGTTCTGTTCCCGCTAAATAGAGGAATGATTTGATATCCAAACAGATTTTAACTCCTTTATCTTCGAAAAACTGGTCTCCTTTTTTCCTCATTATCGAAATTCAGTTTATAGCTTAAGCCTGAACAACCACCACTTTCTACAGCAACACGCACAAAGTAATTGCCGTCATATTGCTCATCCTTCATGATTTCCTCGATACGAGTTTTTGCTTTATCAGTAACTGTAATCATAGTTGTATCTTTGTCTACAACAAAGATACATACAATCTCGCTATATTTCGCCTGCTCTTAAGTTTTTAGAATGTCATAAATTAACCGATCAAACCGGCCTTATAGAGTTGCCATATGGGTGATTGATCCCTTATTTTTTGTACGGCTTCTTTGATCAATTGTGCGCATTGTAGGATTTCTTCACGCGTGGTCAATATGCTTAGGCTAAATCTGATTGCCGAAAGTGCATCTTCTTTGGATATACCCATGGCCAGCAGGACATGTGACGGTTCCTTGATCCGGTAACACAGGCGGAGCCGGAGGAGAGGGCCAAGGTAGGGCAGGCGGTCATAATCTCGCTTGCGAGCACATGTTTGAAACTGATATAACTTGTCGTCGGTAGGCGGGGAGTATTTTGCCCGTGTACAATAATTTCAGGAATATCAGCCAGTTCGGCTTCCAATAGATCCCGATATGCCCGAACGTTGCTATAGGCTTGTGGGCTTAGCATGGAGATCGCCTTTCCAAAGCCGACGATGGCCGGAACATTGTAGGTGCCGCCCCGAAAACCATTCTCCTGACCACCACCTAAAACTAATGGTGTAAGCTGAATGGGTTTTGATTTGCGCCGGATATAAAGTGCACCAATTCCCTTCGGACCATGAATTTTATGTGCACTCAGACATAAAAGATCAACAGGAGCTGTTGGAGGTCGATCGCAACTTTTCCGATTGCTTGTGTGGCGTCGCAAAAAAATAGAATATCTTCTTTATGGCAGATGGAAGCCACCTGTTCGATTTCAGCTAGCACCCCAGTCTCATTATTCGCAGCCATCAGACAGATTAATATGGTTTTGGCGGTAATGGCATTTTTAAGATCATCCGAGGCTATGCGCCCCTGATTGTCAACAGGAAGATACGTGACTTGGGCTCCCTGTTTGGTCAGCTGTTCACAGCAGCTTAATACTGCTTTATGCTCTGTAGCGACGGTAATGATATGATTCCCTTGAGACCGGTATTTGTCAAATACACCCTGCAGTACGGTATTGATGCTTTCCGTAGCTCCGGAATTAAAAAAATTTCCTTTGGTGTACAATTTAAAGCCTCAGCGACTTGCGCTCTGCTCTGTTGAACCGCTGCATTTGCTGCTCTACCCATCTGGTGGTAAACACTGGACGCATTAGCATAATTTTGGATGAAATAAGGAGTCATCTCCTGCCATACCTCATCCAAAATTCGGGTGGTTGCATTGTTGTCCAAATATATGGTATCCTTCATCAGGATAAAGATAAGGATAATGCTGTTTATGCAGAAGCTTTCACATCAACTTCCTTCTTTTTGACATTGGGATCATAGCGTAGTCCCGGAGTCAGCCAATACATCAAAATAATGCGTGAATACCGGTAGTTGAAAGGTGACATCAACACAACGCTTAATATAGCAACAGTCGCATAAAGAATGAAGGATGAGTCATTTCCGGTAAGGATGTAAGTTGCCATACAGGCCGTCACCATCTCTGCGATTGCAAATGCATAGGTGACATACATGGCACCATAGAAATAACCCGGTTCACGTTCGTAGCGGAGACCACAGTATTCACAATGACTATTCATCTTTTGGACCTTTAGACCATAGGCAGGACCTTTGTATACATGGCCGACTCTACATCTTGGACATTTTGCTTGCCATGCAGCTTTGAATTCCGATAATTCGTATTTAACTTCTTCCATAGTTATAGTTGTTTTCTGAACTCCTCGGGTGTGAGATCAGTGGATTTTTAAAAATTTGGTGAAATAAGAGTTGTCCTTAAACTGCAATTCATTTGCAATTTCAGTGATATTTAAATTTCGGTTAATTAACAGTCGTTTTGCTTCCAGGACAATCCGGTTGCGGATGATCTCTCCAGCGGACTGACCGATATAGGATTTACAGATCGCATTCAGGTGATTTGGCGTGATAAATAGCTGATCCGCATATACACTCGGTAATTTGGTGGATTTAAACTGTTGTTCCACCAATTGCTGAAAGCTATTGAATATTTTATGATTATAAGGATTGCTTCCGTCTTTTTGCTCTTTTTCAGAACAGATGGAGACATAGAGTAGAAATTGGAGCAGCAGTGTACGAATATAATCTTCGGATAGACCGCTGGACTTCGCCGATAAGATCTCATCCAGAATATTCGTCGCCTGCGCGCGGCAAGGTCCTTCCAGTTCAAAAATTAAATGCTCAATTTTGCCCTGTAAAAAACTGAAACGCTCCAGATAATCTGTGCGTAATAAAAACGATTGGAAATAGTCGACCGAAAATTGACGACATAGCCCCCTCATCGCCAACAAAATTCCAGGTATGCACTTGACCGGGTGCCATGAAGTAGATTTGAAAGGGTTTAATTTTATAATGATTGAAATCGATGATGTGATCACCTGAACCTTTCGTAAATAATACAAAATGAAAAAAATTGTGTTTATGGGGAAACACCATATTTGCATGTTTGATGACGTATTCACTTAAGTCATCAATATGGATAGTTGTTTTATTGTTGAGGTCGAGACTGCAACTATCTATAATAGGAATGGTGTTTTTTCTATTCATACTACAAAGTTAGCTCAAATATTCTTTTTATAGTGGTGTTAATTTGGTGTTTTATGGTACTTTTCAATGATTTTAATATTTTGAATGCTAAGTTTGGATGTTGGAACAATCCTTGTTTCAAAAAGCATGGAAATATATTAATAAGCATGGAAAGTAATTTAAATAGTCTAGGGACTAAATTTGGGCGATTGACCGATATCGTCATTGATTCAATACCAGGTATTATAGGTGGTATTATTTTATTGATTATTGGTAAATATGTTATCGATTTGGTCAACCGGTTATTGCACAAGCGTTTTGAGAAGAGAAATGTTGATCCTTCAATACGCGCATTTATCTCAAGTATCGTAAGGATTGTGATGTGGGTAATGTTGATGTTGACGGTTGCTAGTCAGATTGGTATTCAGACGACCTCTTTTATAGCGGCATTGTCTGCCTTCGGTTTGGCTGTAGGTATGGCCCTTCAGGGAGTCTAAGTAACTTTGCCGGTGGCGTGTTGATCCTGATGTTTAGACCTTTCGAAGTAGGGGATTACATCTCGAGTGCGAATGGTACAGCCGGAACTGTCGAGCGAATTGATATATTATATTCAACATTGATCGGTGACGATGGCGTACGTATCTTTAGTCCGAATGGTCCATTAGCTAATTCGGTGATCAAGAACTATACGAAAATCGTTCAACGGATGTTTGAATACACAGTGAGTATATCCTATGACAAAAATATAAAAGACGCAAAAGAGATCATTCTCCGAGTACTTCGGTCCAATGAAAATGTGCTGACAACACCCGAGCCGACGGTGTTTGTCAAAGAGCTGGGAAATAGCGCAATTGTATTGACCGTACGGGCATGGACCAAGCGGGAGAACTACTGGCCGGCACGTAATTCGATGCAGGAAAAAATTATGCTGGAATTAGAGCGGAACGATATGAGTGTGGCTCGAATCCGACACAGATTAGCATTGTCCCCAATGCAAATGATCAGGAAGTCCAGCGAAGGCAGAGGTTTAATCATCTGCCAGGGCACGGATAAGAATAAAGTACCGGTAGGCTAATATGGCCTGCTGGTACTTTTTAGTTTAAGTGGATCCTTCTTCCCATATTTGGGCAGGATCGCTTTATTTAGCTTGTTCAGGAACTGAAAGAAATGTCGTTTCATGTATAGACCTCTGGATTGATAGTTTGTGGCATCTTTTCACCTTTGATTGCTGCCAATAAATTGCTTGCTGCCATTAGTGCCATATTGTCTCTGGTTTCCACAGTTGCGGATCCGATATGGGGTAGAATGCAGACATTTTCGAGATTTAGCAGTGGATTGTCCGCTGCCATGGGTTCAGGGTTTGTCACGTCGAGCCCCGCTCCCCATAACTCTCCCGTGCGTAATGCGTTGGCGAGGTCTTCCTCCTGCACTAATCCACCACGTGCCGTGTTGACCAGAATCGCCGAGTTTTTCATACGTTTAAATGTATCCCGATTAAACCTATTGGATGTCTCTGCCGTGAGTGCAGCGTGAATGGAAAGCACGTCACTTTGGGTTAGCAGATCATCAAAATTGACATATCTCGCTCCCAAGATCCGTTCGGCTTCCAAGTTCCGCCCACGGTTATAATAAATGATTTCCATATTATAGGCGGCCCTTGCTTTGCGGGCAAATTCAAGACCGATCCGTCCAAGCCCATAGATACCCAATGTTTTATTGTTGAGTTCGATACCCAGATGTGCTGTAGGGTCGAAACCTTTCCATTGGCCTTGCAAAATCTGCTTGTGGTTGAAGAAAGCTTTCCTGGAAACGGCCAACATCAATAGAAAAGCAACATCAGCTGTAGCACCAGAAAGCACTCCTGGTGTATTGCTCACAGGGATACTATATTTCGTTGCTGCAGGGATGTCAACGTTATCATAACCAACACTCATAAGGGATAACGCTTTAAGATTGGGGCAGTTTTGGAAAAACTCTTCGTCAAACTTTTGCATACCACCGTTCAGTATATAATCGACCTGTCGCCCAGCTTGGATAAGTTCGGTAGGAGATAGTGGGGTAGCAGAGTCATGTATTGCTACCTCATGTCCGGCAGCCGTTAATAGGTCAATACCTTTTTGTGGGATTCGTTTGGTGATAAATATCTTCATGTAAATGTTATGCTATCCTAGAGCCTGTTGTAAAATTAAATTATGAAAACCCAGTTTATTTGGGCTGTTAATCAAAGTTAATGGTTAACAGCTTGTGTAACAACAAAAAATTAACCCTTTTATGACAACAAAAAAGCTATATCGTTGTTTCGATATAGCTCCGATAATAAAATGTTGTTTTTTTCTTAACCATTGGTGTTTTGATTGATTCGTATTTTTATTACGGTATCAATGTGCTCACTACACGCAGTCTATTTGTCTGAAAGAGCCTTCAGTAATTTTCATCGCTGTTGGTGCTTGTAAAGGCACGAAGGTCTTATTTTTGTGAAGTAGATTGTCCAAAATGCTTTTCCCTATGTCATCGACAGAGATTGCGGTATTGGACAAGATGACTATGCCACTTTTTTTATCTGGGGACAAGGCGAGGTAGGAACTGCTTCCTGCTGTGCCACCATTGTGCCAATAAAAAGTAAGATCATCAAGTAGGTTCATGTGCCATGCCAATCCCAAGTCCGTATCAGGAGGGAGAAAGAAAGTAAATAATTTCGTGTTGGCCATCGCATTCTCTAGTGGGCTCTGTGGCATCTTAAACTGTGCATTTACAAATTTAAGCAGATCTTCCACGGTTGATTTTAATCCACCGGCAGCACTAAAAGTGTCAAAAGACCAAGGAGTTACTTCTTGCCCTTCTTTGTTGTATACTTTAAAAGTATCTTTTCTTTTAGGGTCTAATACCTGAAAGGTATTATTCATATCGAGTGGTTTGCAGATGATTTCACGAACAATCTGTTCATAAGGCTTTTTGTAGATACTACAGATGATATCACCTAATATGGCATAACCCAAATTGCTGTACTCGTATTCCTCGCCCGGTGTTTTTTTGTTTTTGAAACAGGATAAATAACTATAAAGTGCTTTTTTATCGTATCCTTTGTAAGGATCAGTTTCATTATATCCCTTTACTTTATCAAAATTGTCGGGAAGTCGTGGAAATCCCGAAGTATGGTTGGCTAACATTTGAAAAGTTATCTTCGCCAGGTCCGCATTCTTTTTCAGTGTATCTGGAAGGAATAATGATATAGGTTGGTCCAAGGTAATTGTTCCTTCCTCAACAAGATTAGATAATAGGATCGCTGTAAAGACTTTGCTGAGTGAACCAATTTCATAGGGCGAGGTTTTTGTCGGTAATGTTTGGTTACCTTTTGCGGTCTCGCCGTAAAAATAGGTTTTCGACTGCCCATTTTTAATAATACCTATCGCAAGCGACTGTGTTTTTGTTGTTTTAAGTAAGAATTGGCAACAGAATCGATGAAAAATCCTCTTTGTCGACAGCTTTTGAATGGACCGTCGTCTCAATAGGTTTCTCAGCAATATTTTTGTTCGCTGTAGGTTCGTTCAGCTGACTAAAGTGTAGGGTGTTAAACTTGAGTGTCGAATCTGTCGCAAACAACACTTCATAAGCCTGATTATCAAAATCCAGACGATAGGTTGCTGTACCTTTTTCGAAATTAGTGATATCCGAACTTTTGATCCTTCCCAAAGGGTAGATCTGCCGCAGCATCTGTGTAAACTTTGGAAGACTATATTGTTGTTTATAGGAATCGCTCGCTAGATTATAGGCAGAGTCTGTCATCTGGGAATTGATGAAAAACTCCAATCGATTGTAAACTCCTTTGTTGATCTGTTCAGCTTGATTTGTCTGAGCAAAGGAGTAAGATGTGATGCCCAACAATATTGCTGTAAAAAAATGTTTCATAACCATTGTTAGGCACAAATCTACGGAATGTTTAAATTCCAATCAATTGTTTTAATCGGGCATAGCCTGATTTACTGATATTGAGCTTCTCACCAGAGATCAGCGCAGCAATATAAGAGTCCTTTTCATAGGGCTCCAATTTGGCCAATTGATCGACTTTGATGATAAACGAACGATGGATGCGTACAAACTGATTTGGATCTAGGGATTTTTCAAAAAATGCCATGGTCTTATTTTTGAGGTACATGCCATCTTTGGTATGGATTTTTACGTAGTCATCATAAGACTCCAGGTATTTGACTGTATCTATAGGGATTATTTTGATTTGTGTACCTGTTTTGACAACGATACGGTCGATCTTCGTTTCGTCTTGTGCCGCGAGGACCTCATAGTTAGGTTGGACTTTCTTTTCGGGTGCAGAATAGCTGGATCTAAACTTTTCCAATGCTTTTTTGAAACGTGTCGGGGAGACCGGTTTTAGCAGATAATCCAGTGCATTTTTTTCAAAGGCCTTTAACGCATATTCGTCAAACGCTGTGGTGAAAATAATGGCAGGAGGGTTGTCCACCAGCTCGAGCATTTCAAAACCAGTCAATTTAGGCATTTGGACATCCAAAAAAACCAGATCAGGTTCATGTATCTGGATCGCTTTAACGCCTTCAAAACCATCTCCACACTCAGCCATAATGGTTACATCAGCTTCATTTTTAAATAGCCCGCAATAATGGAGCGTGCTAAGGGTTCATCATCAATGATAACGACTTTAATCATATTGAGGTATTTTTAGGGTGCTAGTAAATATATTGTCCTGAATCTGTGTTTCCATAAGATCATTTCTTCCATATAAAAGATATAATCTGCGTTGAATACTGGAAAGCCCAAATCCGGTACCTTTTTAGGACTCGATTGCTCCTCGACATCAAATGGATTGGTAATTTGAATCAGAAGCTGTCCCTCATTTGAGGTGCATTTAATTTGTATTTCGACTTGGTCGGTTATATTGTACAATCCATGCTTAATGGCATTCTCTACCAGAGGCTGGATGATCATTGCTGGCAATTTATTACTAAATATTTCCTCCGAGGAGGAGATGGAAGTATTCAGACGATGACCAAAGCGTACCTTTTCAATATCAAGATAAAGTTGTAGATGGTCCAGTTCTTCTTCCAGTGTGATAATCTGATTGTTCTCCTTTCTCATCGTGCCCCGTAAAAAATCAGATAGTTGAAATGTCATATTACGTGCTTCATCCGGATTCGCGCCAATTAGAGCGATGATCGAATTTAAGCTGTTAAATAAAAAGTGTGGTTGCAGCTGCTGCCGCAAATTATAGAGTTCTGCCTCGCGAAGCAGATTTTCGGACTCTTGTTTCCGTTTGATGTTATTGATATTATCTTCCTGGATATTCCAGACAATATTGATAATAGCAACAGAAGTGAGGATAAGGAAGTTAACGATACCACGAAATGGGAGTGTTAAATCCAGTAGCGCGATAAAGTTGGGCTGAATAAAATAGCTCATTAGAAAACGGCTCAACCCTGTACTGATGGCGGCCATAATCAAGCCTATGATCAGCACCTTCCATATCTCGCGGGGTTGTGGTGTGTAGAAGTTTAACGCAGAGGACATGCCATAGCAGCAAAACATCATCACAGCACTATTGATCAATGAATCTTTAAATGCCAGTTCGGAATCAAATCCTGAACGTAGCATCAGTAAATATTGTAATGCAAGATATCCGATAAATACGGATATACAAATAATGCCTATTAATCGACTTTTAACACTGAGGGACAGTTTGTTTTTCATCTATTAAGCATTTTTATCGTTAAATTGCCCAATATACATGTACCAGTGATATAGATCTTTTTGTCGGTGTCAGGGTTGTATATCGTCTGAAATCTTCGGTCATCGACAGATCCTAAAATGGATGCCACATTGCTGAATACTGTCCAATGTGGTGGGATGATAATACGTGCGCTGCCAAATAACTGAAATGTATCGATGACAATAGGCTGTTGGATATCTGCCTTTGTTAAATCCAATTCAATACTTCCGAAGACGTTGGTCAAATTTCCACCTCTAAATTGCTTGGAATAAATGACTTTCTTTTGGCCTGCAAAAATCGTATTCAAATTAAGGCTGTCCTCAAAAGACTGATGAAATGAACTATTCTCTTTGTTGCCAAAAGCCTGCGCGTTAGGCGAGGCTTGTTGGCTTGATCCGTATTGTTCGTTAAAAGGTTTCGCCTCGGCATCGGGTGCTGTGGCGTCCGCCGGAGTATCTGTAGGACTATTGACACGCTTATCCCAATCGTAAGGATTCTGTGGCGGATTAGGGTAAGCAGGCGGAACCATCGGCGGTTTCCGCTTACTCATGATAAAATAAATCCCAAGCGAAATGATGATAATAGGGACGGTTACTGATCCAAAGTCCGTACGCATCATTCGGGAAATCAGGCTGGCACCACCGATAATCAATAAGATGATTGCCGATTTTTTCTGAAATTGAGAGTTTACGCCGATCACTAAACCAATAATGATCAATATTGTCGGCCAGCTAAATAACCAGTCCGGAAACCAGTCTCCTAAATTCAGGTTATTCAATAATAAGAATATACCTACGATGATGACAATGGCCCCACGATATTGCGGCTGTTATTGCTGTTTGGTATGATAGGTTCTTTTTCCATAATGTTTTTACTATTTATGACTCAAAGATAGAGGCACAAATAAACTATACATATTCGCTTTAGGTAATACAACTTATATTTTCGGTAAATGTACTGATTTCGTCGGTAAAAAATCTTGTTGTTTAATTTTTATCGGCTATCGATGGAATGAATATGCCATTTTTACGGTTTATTGTCTTTTTTTTTAATATTATTTGGTGTATTAAAATGAATTATTATATATTTATCAAAGATTAAGATTACTTTAAACTTAAATAACAACCAATGGGAGATTTTGAAAACAAAGAGCGTGAAGAGGTTTTTTCAAAAAGGTGAGAGCAGGTAAGCGAACTTATTTTTTTGATGTAAAAGCAACTCGATCGAACGATTACTACATTACTATCACAGAAAGCAAGAAGCGCTTTGAGGATGGCCAGTTTATTAAGCATAAGATTTTCTTATACAAAGAAGATTTTGAGAAGTTTGCGGAGGGTTTGACAGATGTTGTAAATTACATTAAGTCTAACCAGGAAGTAATCGAAAAACGTTACGAGCCTAACTTTGACGATGCGTACGCTGAAGAAGCCGATAGTCGTTCAAAAGATGATTTTTCGTTCTAACGTACCCAGGATGAAATCTCAATGAAAAAGAAATAAAGCCACTCGCGTGGCTTTTTTATATTCGGACTTTCCTTAGTTCTTATTTTTATGATCGCTTTACTGTAACGACGTCTTTATATACTGGCTAAAAACTCATTTAATACCCTATTGAACTTTTCGGGTTCTTCAAGATTTGGCAGATGCCCCGATTCTTCAAACTCCATAAATCTAACATCAGGGATATTTTCGATAAGAATGCTCGTCTGCTCTTCGCTCATCAATTTATCGTGTTTACCTTTAATGACCAATGTAGGGATAATAATCGTTTTCAAGGAATGTGTAGTATCTGTACGGGAAGCCAAGGCAAGTTGTGTTGCGCATATACTGGAAAGCTCATTTCTGCGGATACAGCTTTTGATGAGTTCGACGGCCTCAGGGTTTTCCCGGATTGTTTTTTCATAAAACACATTTTCCGTAAAACCGATGGCAAATGGTCTTCGACCATATTTAAGTAACGCTTGTATGGAATCAAATCGCTTTTGTTTGCCTTTATTGTCATCAGCAAGGGAGTTGGTGTCACATAAAATCAATCCGGCGAGCTGCTGACCAATCAGTTCATAGGTACGCAGGGCGATATAGCCACCCATGGAGATGCCGCAGAGTACAACATGATTGAGATCCAATTCCGGATAAATTCAACAAGATCCTTTGCAAACACATCGACAGAAAAGAAACCATGTCCATTTGTACTGAGTCCATGCCCTCTGACATCCAGGGCAATCCCAGTATATTCCTCGTCAAGATCTAACAATTGTTGTTTCCAGGTGTTCTTATTGAAAGGAAACCCATGAATAAATAACGCGGTTTTAGGGGCAGGGTATCTGGTACTGGGACGGATATAATAGGAGATGCTGATATCTCCAATGCGGATTTTGCTGAGTTTTAATTCTCTTTTGCTCATGAATAATAACATTTGTCAGTGTCTGAAAAAAAAAAAAGTTGATATTTTAAATATAATATTATCAACGAGATAAACGAAATGTTGTTTCATAAAGTTAAAAAAAGAGAAAAAATGTTTGTTAAATCGATAAATATAACGATATTTGCATCACCAAAACGGAAAAGGATACGGATTTGTTTGGTTGCCCAGCGCACCTAGCTCAATTGGATAGAGCATCTGACTACGAATCAGAAGGTTAGGGGTTCGACTCCTTGGCGCGCACAATATACAGTCCCTGTATTATTAAAAAGAGGCATTCCTAGCTCAATTGGATAGAGCGTCTGACTACGGATCAGAAGGTTAGGGGTTCGACTCCTTGAGTGCACAAAAAGCCAATCTCGAAGATTGGCTTTTTTATGAAAGAAGGTGAAGTAAGCGTAGAGTGTTGAGGGGATGGAAACTTCTTTTTGAAAAAAGTTTGTAAAAAAATGAATTCTGACTATATTTGCGTCACCAAAACAAATGGGACAGAGTTCTAAACGTAATGGTTTACTGCGCTCCTAGCTCAATTGGATAGAGCATCTGACTACGGATCAGAAGGTTAGGGGTTCGACTCCTTGGAGCGCACGACTGAAAAGCCTAGTCATCATCTGTGATTAGGCTTTTATTTTTTAACTCGTTTTAATTTCTTAAATAAAACTATGCTAAACCTTGTAATATTTGGCCCTCCGGGTGCAGGTAAGGGAACTCAATCTGCAAAGCTTATTGAAAAATATCAATTGATTCATATTTCAACTGGTGATATTTTTAGAGCACATATTAAAGGTCAAACGCCACTTGGTCAACAAGTAAGCCAGATTATTGCTGAGGGAAATTTAGTGCCAGATTCGATTACGATAGCAATGCTGGAAGAGGAAGTGAAAAAGAATCCTGAAGCAAAAGGATTTATTTTTGACGGATTTCCGCGTACCGTTGCCCAAGCTGAGGCATTGGATGCTTTTTTGGAAGGTATCAACACGTCAATCTCAGTTGTAATCGCACTAGATGTAAATGAAGACGAACTGAAAGCGCGTATCGCTAAACGTAGAGAGATCTCTGGCCGTTCAGATGACGATGCTGATAAATTGGTAAAACGCATTGATGAGTATTTTACAAAAACAATTCATGTGTTACCTTATTATGAAGCGCAAGGTAAATTATCCAAGGTAGATGGGATCGGTGATATCGATACAATCTTTAAAAACCTAACGGATATTATCGATAATTATTAATTGAAATAAATACTTTTTTAGACTGTAATACATTGTAAATGGCGCAAGGATCGAATTTTGTTGATTATGTGAAAGTGTGTTGTCGTTCGGGACATGGTGGGGCAGGTTCGGCTCATTTGCATCGTGACAAGCACACAGCTACAGGAGGACCTGATGGTGGTGATGGCGGTCGTGGAGGACATATTATCCTGAAAGGAACGACTAATATTTGGACATTACTTCATTTGAAGTACCGTAAGCATATTATCGCTTCCAATGGTGAGTCAGGTGGTAGTTCGCTACGGACAGGTGCCACTGGTCATGATGAAATATTGGAGGTGCCACTGGGTACCATTGCCAAGGACGCAGAGACTGGAGAGGTGTTGTTTGATATTACCGAAGATGGTGAGACCAAGATCCTGGTTCCAGGAGGAAAGGGTGGTTTAGGTAACTGGCATTTTAAGTCGCCTACGAAACAAACCCCTCGATTTTCGCAACCAGGGATGCCAGGCAAAGAGCAATGGATGATTCTCGAGCTTAAGGTACTAGCAGACGTTGGTCTGGTAGGTTTTCCGAATGCAGGTAAATCAACCTTGTTGTCCGTAGTCTCAGCCGCAAAACCCGAAATTGCCAATTATCCATTTACCACATTGGTGCCTAATCTCGGTATGGTGAGTTATCGCGATAACCGCTCGTTTGTGATGGCCGATATTCCGGGGATCATTGAGGGGCTTCGGAAGGGAAGGGACTTGGTTATCGCTTCTTAAGACACATTGAACGCAATTCAGTATTGTTATTTATGGTGCCTGCTGATACAGACCGCACCATAGCAGAAGAGTATGGTATTTTACTGAATGAATTGACAGCATATAATCCCGAATTAGCAGATAAACCCAAGTTATTGGCGATTACAAAGTCTGATATGCTTGATGATGAACTTGAGAAGGAAATGGAACAGCAGCTTCCTGAGGGGCTTCCGCATATTTTCATCTCATCCGTCAGTGGTAAAAATATTCTGCCATTGAAAGATATGATCTGGAAAGCAATAAACTCTTAATAGCTAGCAAAATATATAAAAACGCTTCATTTATGAAGCGTTTTTTTATATCACTTTTTGATATTATTTTTCTACTTAAGTCAGCCCTATTGAACTTTTCGCCCTACCTCAGGTATTCTGTTGTAACCCGGTTGCAAAGCATGTGGATGGAAGCTGAGTTTGGAAAAGTGTGCAGTGGTGATTGTAATTACTTGCCATGAAGTGATAGGCAGTTTATTTCGGTATTTGTTTGAAATTTTGTGATGGCTTTTTTACGTTGATTGCGAGATAGCAATAAAAAATAGCTGTGTTTTGAGTTTTTTTGCTAATTTCATTGACAAATTAATCTAAAATGAAAACAGAAGACGAAAAATATTGCGTGGAATGTGGTCAGGTAATTAATGTCAAAGCTGAGGTCTGTCCTCTTTGCGGCGCGAAACAGCCTATATTCTACGCGAACCAACCTTTCCAACAGAGTCGTAGCATTCAGGATGATCGCTGGCTGCCTGCTTTATTATTTTGTTTGTTTCTTGGCCCCTTCGGTGGACATCGTTTCTATTTGGGACAGATCGGAACAGCGGTTCTCCAGTTGGTTACTTTAGGCGGCTGTGGAATCTGGTCGCTTATAGATCTGATCATGATCATTGTTGGGAAATACAAGGATAAAGATGGTCAATACATCAAAAGTCCGGTAAACAATAATTAATGGCTTGGCTTGTGCTGAAATACCTGCGAGTGCACTGGATTTACACCATTGTTATAGGGTATTTTGGCACTGCTCTCGCATTATACATGCTGTCGGATATTCATATCCTCATTCCTTGTCTCTGGAAGGCAATTACTGGATATGAATGTCCCGGTTGCGGACTGACGACCGCATTTATGGCGCTGCTGCGAATGCAATGGGCCTATGCCTGGTCTGCAAATCCGATGATTTATGTCCTCGTTCCGGCATTCATCTTTTTAATTTTAAGAGACTTTTATCGATTTATACATAGACAAGCAGTTTCCATGTAAAATAATTGAAAAATGTTTTTCACTTTTAACTGATATGTCGTAACTTTGTCTCCCGTGAAAATTAAAGTAGAGTCTTTATTGGTAGGTGCCTTAGGAAACGGTTTGTCAATCGTGGTAATGCATTGTTAATTAATATTTTAGCCCATTTGAGGGCTTTTTTTATATCCAATAAGGAAGGCTTTAGGATTCAGAACAGAAGAGATACACATTTTATAATATTACATCGATAATGACCAACTACAGCAAATTGCCTGCAATTTTAGTTTTAGAAGATGGTACAGTTTATCACGGTAAAGCCGCTGGTAAAATTGGTACGACTACTGGTGAAATCTGTTTCAATACAGGAACAACCGGTTATCAAGAGATTTTTACAGATCCATCTTATTTTGGACAAATCATGGTCACAACCAATGCACATATTGGTAACTATGGTATTGATGAGGATGACACCGAATCAAATCAAATTCAGATTGCGGGCTTGGTTTGTAAAAACTACAACATCAACTATAGCCGTAAAATGGCTGATGAGTCTATTCAAAGCTATTTTGAAGAAGGAAATTTGGTGGGTATTTCCGATGTGGATACACGTTCATTGGTAAGACATATCCGTGATAAAGGAGCCATGAATGCAATCATTTCTTCGGAAACGCTAGACGTTGAAGGGTTAAAGAGCCAGTTGGCAAAAGTTCCTTCGATGGATGGTCTTGAATTGTCTTCTAAGGTAACAACTACTGAGCCTTATTTCTTTGGAAATGAAAATGCATCTTTACGTGTTGCAGTATTGGATTTGGGTATCAAGAAAAATATCCTGCGCAACTTTGAGGCCCGTGACGTTTATACAAAGGTTTTCCCGGCTAAGACAACATTTGAGGAAATGGAAAAATGGAATCCTGATGGTTACTTTATTTCTAATGGCCCCGGTGATCCTGCACCAATGGATTACGCTATCGAAACCGTAAAATCTATTTTGAATGCAAACAAGCCAATGTTTGGGATCTGTTTAGGTCACCAGATTTTAGCGCTAGCTAATGGCATCCGCACAAGCAAATTGCATAACGGACACCGTGGTATCAATCACCCAGTCAAAAATATTATCGCTAACCGTTGTGAAATTACTTCACAAAACCATGGTTTTGGTGTTGTAGCTGAAGATATCCAAAATTCGGAAAATGTTGAGATAACGCACGTCAATTTGAACGACCAATCTATCGAAGGGATCCGTATCAAAGGGCAAAAAGCGTTCTCAGTTCAATATCACCCTGAATCATCCCCAGGTCCACACGATTCACGTTACCTGTTTGATGATTTCGTTGCAATGATCAAAAACTAAGCAAACATAGCATAGCATAAAAACCCTCCCTATCGTGGAGGGTTTTTTATGCTATTTGCAGAACCAATTATTCAGATTGGTCATATTTTATTCACAATAAATGACGGATTAAATACATTTTTTGTTATATTTGGTTGTGAAAAATGTCTGTAGATAAGAGTGTGTCTTATTTACACTAAGTAATGAAAATAAATTATAGTCTAATAAAGAGATGAGTTTAATTATCGATGTTCATGCGCGTCAAATTTTGATTCGCGCGGTAACCCTACAATCGAAGTAGATGTTACTACACAAAATGGTTTTGTTGGTCGTGCAGCTGTTCCTTCAGGTGCTTCAACAGGTGTTCACGAAGCAGTAGAATTGCGCGATGGCGACAAGTCAAAATACTTAGGTAAAGGTGTTTTGAAAGCTGTTGAAAATGTAAATACCAAAATAGCGAAAGCTTTGGAAGGCGTAGATGTTTTCGAGCAAAATGCCATCGATAAAATCATGATTGATTTAGACGGTAGTGAAAATAAAGGTAATTTAGGTGCAAACGCTATCCTTGGTGTTTCTTTGGCGGTAGCAAAAGCAGCTGCACAAGAGTCACGTCAACCTTTATACCGTTATATTGGCGGTGTTAATGCGAATACGTTGCCTATTCCAATGATGAACATCATCAACGGTGGATCTCACTCCGATGCGCCTATCGCATTCCAAGAGTTTATGATCATGCCTGTAGGTGCTCCTTCTTTTTCTGAAGCATTACGTTGGGGAACAGAAGTATTCCATACATTGAAAAAAATCTTACACGATAGAGGTCTTTCTACTGCAGTAGGTGATGAAGGTGGATTTGCACCAACATTTGAGGGAACTGAAGATGCAATCGAGACCGTATTGAAAGCAATTGAAATCGCAGGTTACAAACCAGGTCAAGACATCTGTTTAGCATTGGATTGTGCTTCTTCTGAATTCTACAAAGATGGCAAATATGATTATGCTAAATTTGAAGGTGATAAAGGTGCAGTACGTTCTAGCGAAGAACAAGCAAGCTATTTAGCTGAATTAACAGCGAAATACCCTATTATCTCTATCGAAGATGGTATGGCTGAAGATGACTGGGCTGGCTGGAAAACATTGACTGACAAAATTGGCGATCACGTTCAATTGGTAGGTGATGATCTTTTCGTAACAAATACAAAACGTCTTCAACAAGGTATCGATACCCATACTGCAAACTCTATTTTGGTCAAAGTAAACCAAATCGGTTCATTGACTGAAACAATCAATGCAGTGACTTTAGCGCAAAATTCTGGTTACACTTCAGTAATGTCTCACCGTTCAGGTGAAACAGAAGATGCGACGATCGCTGACTTGGCGGTTGCGTTGAACTGTGGTCAAATCAAAACAGGTTCGGCTTCTCGTTCTGACCGTATGGCTAAATACAATCAGTTGTTGCGTATCGAAGAAGAATTGGGTGGTAATGCTCGCTTCATCGGTAAAAACTTTAAATATGCAAAAAAATAGGTTTACCCTATTATGCTAAAAAAATAAGGCCTAATCTGTAGATTGGGCCTTATTTTTTAGCATAGTTTTATCCTGGAAAGAGCATAAGAATTACAGTTTAACGGATTGTATCCCTTCTACTTCGATCATGATCATGATTGTATTTATATATTCTGTTCCATTTCATGAGTACCTCATTTTTGAACCATAGCTGATACTCTTCATTATATGCATTTTCATAGGTTATCAATTCCATTATCGAGTTATCATTCAGGCGGTCTGCACCAGCGATTCTATATTGCTTCCCCATGGTATTGATCACTTCTTCTTTACTCATGCCTAGTTGTATCTTTTTCATGTTTGAATCGGTTTTCATTATGGCCTGCTGGACACTACACGAGAAGAAGACCACGAGGATAAATGAAAATGCCATAAATATTTTTGTCATAGATTTATATGAATTAAAATAAGGTATTGCCTGTTGCTTTATTTGGATATTTAAGATTCAAATCAAATGTTTCATTCACTTTTTTAATAAAGTGGGTTGCTAGTAAGGGGATTCAATTTCAACATTCTGATGGATGAAAAAATACAGTTTCTGTAATCCATTATCCCGCCAGAGTTTTAATACTTCTATCCAATTATCCAGACGCGCATAATCCGATGCATGGTTGGCACCGACATAACGGATGAAGGCGACAGGCGTAGTCAGACGCATGTGCAACATATCCCTTCTGCCAGCTGTATCCACCAATACATTGGTCACACCGGTTTGCTCCAATAAGGTGTAGAGCTCATTCGTTAATTCGGCTTTTGAGAACCAGTCCTTATTTCGTACTTCCAATGCTAAGGGAACATCTTTCGGCCAGTCGTGCAAAAATAATTTTAACCGCGCCATATCCTTTGGACTGTAGTTGTCATGCATCTGCAGAAAGACCATCCCTAATTTTTCATCAAATCGAACCACAGCATCTGTAAACAACTTGACTTTATCCGTTGCGTTAAGCAACCGGCTAAAATGACTGATAGACTGAGGAACTTTTGGGAAGAATTTAAAATCTGCCGGAGTTTTCTTTTTCCAGGTTTCTACCTGCTCCAAGCTGGGTGAATTATAGAACGTGGCATTCAGTTCGATGCTGTTAAACTGATTGGCATAGTAAACAAGCTCGTCCTTTGTACCTCTGGGATAAAACCCCTTTAAATCCTGTTTGTTCCATTTTGCACAGCCGACATATACTTCAAAAGGTTCTTTATTTTTGAAATGTTTTAAAAGGGCTAAAGTCTCTTTTGGAGTAGCTGGTAGGGTGAAATCTACCTCTTCTGGATGATCTACTTGGCCAAATTTCATATTAGTTTTTTCTTAGTTTATGATCAAATAATAAGTGTGCGAGCAATGCCAATAGGGTATATGTTGTTCCAACTGCAATAACCCCGGCCATTGGAAATGCTGCCATGCTTGTGCCGCAAAAAAGGTGCCTGTTGAACCACCGATAAAATAGCTGACCATATAAACGGTGTTCAGACGATTGTTCGCGCCAAGATTGAGCGCATAGAAATCACTCTGATTTAGGATGTGCATCGACTGTAATCCAAGGTCAATGAGGATCACCCCAATGATTAGTCCCCAGTAATAATTTCCGAATAGCGCAAAAAGCAGCCAGCTAAAGACCATCAATAATATCGCGTAGCGGATAATTTTCGCGGTACCCATGTATACGGTCATCCGGTTGACAAAAGCAGCTGCAAGGGCACCGCAGGCGCCCACAAGGCCAAATGCGCCGGCGGTAGCTGGGCCTTCAAAAAATGGTGGGCCTTCGATATGGAAAACGAGGGTTGTAAAAAATGCTGAAAACGCCCCAAATCCCATCGCACCACGAAATGACGCCAATTGTAGGACAGGTTGTTTCTTGGCGAAGTTCCACACCGAAAGCATCAATTCTTTATAAGTACCCTTAAAATTAGGGCTAACTTCGGGTAATTTGATGGCGATAGCCATTGCTGTGATGAGCATGATCACCGTAGCGATCCAATACATTTCGCGCCAGCCAAAGTAGGAACCGACAAATCCGCTGACCACGCGTGATAATAGGATACCGATCAATAATCCTGACATGACCATACCTATTGCAGCTGCCTGTTTCCCTTTCGGGGCAAGCTCCGCAGCCATGGGTACAAAAACTTGTGGTATCACGGAGGTAAAGCCGATCAAAAAACTAAAGATGAGGATGGCTGTGATAGACTGGGAAAGTGCCATTCCGGCCAAAGAGAGAATAATGAATATAAAATCAATTAAGATCATTTTCTTTCTTTTAAACATATCACCCAGGGGAACAATCAATAAAAGCCCACAGGCATAACCAATTTGTGTTAACATGGCCGAATTGCTCACTGTGGCTTCGCTAACACCCAGGTCTTTAGCAATCAGCCCCAATAATGGCTGATTATAATAATTATTGGCGACAACCAGACCTGTGGCAATGGTCATCAGCCATAAGGTGGCTTGGGATAATTCTGTTTTGGAATCAGTTGTATACGTCATCGATTAATGTAGTTCGTCCCACAATTCCTGAAACTTCTGTTTTAATTCAGCGACTTCCTGTTCGAGTTGTCCGATACGTTCCAAAAGCGCCGGATCTGCTGCCCCGCTTGCTGCACTGTTGCTATTTTCAAAAGCGTCTATATTTACCTCACCCAATAGGTGGATATAACGTACCTCTTTGTGTCCGGCTTGTTTAGGAAGAGATTTCAGATAGCCCTCCTGAGCAAGTTTCTCCAATTGTTCATTAATTTCACCTAAGGAGTCAAACTCGTATAATCTTCCGGCATTTGAATTGATTTCACCGGCAGTCATTGGTCCACGGAGGAGTAATAGGCAAATAATAGTCAGTTCGGATGGTACAAGGGGAAACTGTATGGCAAAATTGTGCTTATACTTGGTTACCCTGGATCCACCACCGATAACGGTTGAAATCAACCCTCTCTTTTTTAGGATATCCAGCGTATTGACGATGTCCTCTTCGCTGTATTGAACAACAGGTTTACGTGAAGTTTTTGATTACATGCAGCCTGTAGGCTGTTGACCGTCATGGGATAATATTCGGGGTTACCTTTGATTTTTCAATCAGGGAACCCAGGACACGCTGCTCCATTGCAGACAATTGAGGCAAATTAGTCGTTTCCATTTTATTTTTAATGTATCTATTTATGATCGAATATAAGTTTAATGTCAAACGGCATCAACTTGAGGATTTGTTCTTACCCAAAGATGCCCTTTTTCCGATACAACTCCAAAATATCCGATTGATATTGTTGGATAAAATAGGATTGCTTTAGTTTTTCTTATCTTCGCATGAATAAAATAAGATTTAAAGTGCTCAAGATAGCTTTTCATCCCGAATTTATCCATCCAGTCAAGGAGGGACATCGTTTTCCGATGTTAAAGTACGAGTTGATCCCCTGCAGTTGAAGCATGAGGGATTGACCAATGAAGCTAATTTTTTCAGGCCCGAGCTGGCAAGTTTCGACACCTGTTGTTTGGTACATGATCCAGCTTATGTTGCGAAACTTTTTGATTTGACCTTAGATGCAAAAATGGTGCGTAGGATCGGATTCCCTTGACTAAAAGCTTGGTAGACCGCGAACGCTATATTTTGGATGGAACTGTTCAGGCCGCAGGTTATGCCTTGAAATATGGTATAGCTTTCACGATTGCAGGTGGAACGCATCACGCGGGTTATGATTTTGGTGAAGGCTTCTGCCTGATGAACGACCAAGCAACTGCTGCGGGGTATCTATTACAACAGAAGCTTGCAAATCGAATCCTCATCATTGATCTCGATGTGCATCAGGGGAATGGAACAGCGCATATCTTTGAAGGACATCAACAAGTGTTTACCTTTTCGATGCATGGGGAAAAGAATTATCCTTTTATCAAGCAGCGTTCTCACTTGGATATCGGTCTTGCTGAAAATATAACAGATAAAGAATATCTGGAAATTTAAAGACAATCTAGTGGATTTATTTGATCGTATCCACCCTGATTTTGTTTTTTACCAGGCAGGTGTAGATATACTGGGGACCGATAAACTGGGTAAATTGAATTTAAGTCCAGCGACCTGTGCGCGAAGGGATGAACTTGTATTGGGACTGTGCCATCAGCAGCACATTCCTGTTCAGATAAGTATGGGGGCGGTTATTCTCCGCAGATCAAAGATATTGTCAATGCACATTGTCAAACATTTAAAATAGCAATAGATTTATATAATTTATAAAATAAGAATATGTTTTTTCACCAAGACGCAACTTTTGAAGCATTATCTATACATCGTGTAGGAAACAAAGCACAGGACGAATTTTATATCCTGTCTGACGCCCCTGTATCTCTTGAAGGCGATGAAGTATTGCCTGGACTTTTGATGCAGTACTTTATGAATCCCTTTGCAAAAGTGAACGAAGTATACCGTCTATATCATCCTAATGAGGAACTGGATCTGAATGAAGTATTTTATTTTGTGCGCCAATACTTTAAGGAACAATTGCCTTTTCACGATTTTTCCCAGCAGATTTCGAAGCATCTGTATGAGGTGTCCAGCCATCCTAAGATTAAAGCAGGGGAGGTGTATGTGGTGGCGTTGAAAAATGTGCAGATCGAAGGCGAGGAACACGATGCTATTGGTATATTCAAGTCGGAAAACAAAGAGACTTACCTAAAGGTATATCCTGAACAAGGGGCTTTCACTTTGGAATATGAGCAGGAGGCAATCAACATCAACAAGTTGGACAAGGGATGTATTATCATCAATGTTGAGGAAGAGGAAGGGTATAAGGTGCTTGTACTGGATCAGACCAATAGACAGCAGGAAGCTGTGTATTGGAAAGACGAGTTCCTAAAACTGCGCGTACGTAATGACAATTTCAATCAGACAGGCAACTACTTAAAAGTCTATAAGAATTTTGTTCAGGAGAAACTCGATGAAACGTTTGAACTGGAGAAGGCCGATAAGATTGATTTGATGAATAAATCGATGAACTACTTTAAGGAAAAGGAAACTTTCGTTCAGGAGGAATTTGAAGAAGAAGTATTGGGAAATCCCCAGGCGATAGCCATGTTCCAGGATTATAAAGCTGGCTTCGAAAATGAATTTGATTCACCCTTCCAGTCAAGTTTTGAAATAGCGGATAAAGCCGTCAAAAAGATGGAATCTTCCTACAAGTCTGTACTAAAATTGGATAAGAACTTTCATATCTATGTGCACGGAAAACGGGAATACCTTGAGAAGGGATTTGATGAAGATAAAGGGATGAACTATTATAAGGTCTATTTCGAAAACGAAAGCTAATAATTTATGACAAAGCTCGATAAAATAGCTGTTTTTATTTTTGGATCATTTATTGGCCTGCTATTCGTTTTATCGTTGATCGAAAGCAATAGCCTATGGATAGAGGAATTTTATGCACAGGGATTTTATCGATTTTATGGCCATATCCCGAAGTATATTTTTGGTTATATTCCCTTTAGCATAGGAGATGTTTTTTACGCTTTCACGGTTATTTATCTGCTCTATTGCCTGGTTAATCTTATACGCAAGGTATGGGGTAAAAAATGGTCGGATGTTTGCCGAACCTTTTTATCTATTATAAATCTTTTGGTTGGGCTATATATCTTCTTTTATGTCTCCTGGGGTTTGAATTATTATCGGAAACCGATCAGTGTGAATGCACATCTGCAGGTTGATAGCCTGAAGCTTGCGGATTATCTCCTGGTACTCGATGAATACCTGGATAGTACAAATGCTTTGCGGGAACAGGTCAATCCGGCACAGTGGGCGGATCGGAAAGATGATATACGGACGGATCTGGCAAATTGGGTGAAAAATGATACCACTTTTTCTTCTTTTTTTATCAAGAAGCCAGGTGAAGGCCAAATCGCCTTTAAATAGTGTGGTTGTTTCGTATTTCGGTGTTTCAGGTTATTTCAATCCGTTTACACACGAAGCGCAGGTGAATTATGCCATGCCAGCTTTATCTTTTCCGTTTACTTATGTACATGAGCTCGCCCACCAACAGGGGGTAGGTTTTGAGGATGAAGCCAATTTTATTGCTTTTGTTCGCTTACAGCACCATCCGGAATCCTTTTATCGCTATTCAGCTTATTTACAAACGACCATATATATGCTGGGAGAATTGCGAGGCATGTACCCGGATCTTTCGAAGGATTATCAAACAAGATTAAGCAAGCTGGTGCTGGCGGATATAGCCGATGAACGTTTATTTTGGAGTGATTATACCGGTTGGATCAACGATCTGATGGGATTGTTTTATAATCAATACCTAACACATAACAATCAGAAAGAGGGAATTGCGAGATATGACCGGATGACAAGATTGGTGTTAGCCTATGAACTAAAAAAGAGAGGCTGTCATTGAAGTTAGTATAAAAACGCGTAGCACTAAAAAGCATCAATGCTCACATTGATGCTTTTTAGTGCTATGTTGTTTCGGTCTTCCTATTGGGTAGAAATCAGTTCAAAGGAGCCTTCCGTACCGGCACTGCCGGAATAAATTTGCCCTTGTGGTAAACCTCTAAGACCTGTCGGTGCAGTTTTGATCCGATCATAGATATTTCTCAAGTCTGTGTTTGCATTGACAGCTCTGCCGCCTGCTACGACATCGGCATAGATATAATTTGGTGACTTCTTATTTGTCGCCTGCGGTTTTATACTTCCTGTTGCCAGGGTAACTTTCACTTTGCCACCATTTCCATTGGGGAATGTTTTGGTTCCATTAAAAGCATCATCGCCTTTTGCGATAATATACAGTGAACCCAATTTTTGAAAATTGGCGTTAATATCAAAATTGGCACCATTATTCTTTCCGTCGGTTCCATAGAAAGTTGCTTTGTTTCCGATCTCAGCGTAACCAATGGTGATTTTTACATTTTTCTTTCCGTAAAAGGACAAGGTGGAGTTATCCTTCATGATCAATGTGTCAATATGGATAACTGCCGTGGAGTCTTTACTGTCAATATTTTTCTTGGCTTTTTCCCAATTTCGAGCTTGGAAAAATGCTGTGTTTCTTGCGCTTTACCAACAAAGGCAAACGCGACACAAAAAAGAAAGCCTAAAATAAGTTTTGATTTCATAAAGCTTTAATTATATGTAACTAATTAATAGTTTGACAATTGAAAGCCCAAAGAGTTTAATTTTTACTAAGATATTTTACAATTAATTTAGCTGTTTTTTCCGAGGCACCCGGTGTGCCCAGTTTTTCGGCGAGGATATCGTAATTTTCTAATACACTTGCCCGATGCGCCTTGTTGTTGATCAGTTCACCCACTTCATAGGAAATATCATATGCCGTGCAATCTTCTTGAATTAACTCTCTTACAGAAAGAAAGTTGTTTATTAGATTTACCAGTGAAATAAACTTTACTTTAACCACTAATTTGGCGATCCAAACCGATATTGCATTTGCTTTATATACCACAACTTGCGGAACTTTCAATATACCTGTTTCCAGCGTGGCGGTACCGCTGGTGACTACTGCGGCTTCAGCATTGTTTAGGATATCATATGTTTGATTGAAAATAACCGGAATATCGATACCCTTCATGAACTGTTTGTAATAAGATTTGTCAAAATTAGGCGCACCGGCGATGACAAACTGATGTACTGGAAAAAAATAGGGAGTTCAGCCATAATGGGTAAAAGTTTGGAAATCTCCATTTCTCTGCTACCCGGCAATAAGGCAATAAGTGGTTTGTCTGTAAAACCATTTTCCTCCCTGAATTTCGGATTAAAAGAATAGGCTGAAATGGCATCGAGCAGCGGATTGCCCACATAATCGACCGGCATGCGCCATTTTTTGTAGAAATCAACTTCAAATGGTAGAATACAAAACATATGGTCGACAATTTTTTGATCTTTTCACACGACCCTGATTCCACGCCCATACCTTTGGTGAAATATAATAACATGTTTTGATACCATGCTTTTTGGCAAATTCGGCAATTTTTAAATTGAAGCCTGGAAAGTCTATGAGTATAACAGCATCAGGTTTTTCGTTCAACAGATCACTTTTAACTGCTTTCAAATTTTTAGCTATTTTGCCCAGGTTTTTCAAAACTTCCACAAAACCCATAAAAGCCATCGCTGAAGTGTGTATCAATGCTTTTTCTCCAGTGGCTTCCTGCATTAGATCACCACCAACGATTTTGAATGTAGCCGTGGGATCCTCTATTTTAAGTGCTTTGATGAGATTGGCTCCATGTAGGTCACCTGATGTTTCGCCAGCAATGAGATAGTATTTCATATGTAAATGATTTATTCTTTAATGGCCAGATGGAATATCCACTTTATTTTTAAGGCTATTTATGCTTTTCAAATACGGATATTTCATCGGAATATTAATGTTGTTTCGAATTGTTAAAGATAAGATTATTCTAAGTATATGATGAATTTGAGTACATTATTCCATATCTTTATTAAAGATGTTTAACTTTGGAAGAAAATATCAGGAGTATAAAAGCTAAATAGTATTTTTGTCCTATGCAACGATTATGGTCTTTAATAAGAAATAAGTATTTATTAGCCACTTTGGCTTTTTTGGTGTGGATGTTGTTTTTTGATCGAAATGATTTTGCCACACAATACAGTTATCAAAAGCAAAGAGCCAACCTGGAAACAGAACGGTCTTTTTATCTGAAGGAGAATGCGGCGATTATAAAAACAATAAACGACATTCGATCCAATCCACAGGAGGTGCAACGTATCGCAAGAGAGAAGTATAAGATGAAGAAAGATAATGAGGATATCTATGTGGTCTCTAAAGTTGCGCCCAAAGAAACCCCTTAGTGTTTGACGGAAAAGAGCTATCCCATTATAGAGATGGCTTGTACCAAATAAAGAAAGACCATCACATGAATGCGATGGTCTTTTTCAGTATATAGAAAACGGGGTATTCTAATTTGCGGCCTGCGCTACCAAACCAAGGTATAGTGGTTTTTCTCATCATTGGCCTTGCCGATTAATATCAATGAATAGTAGTAATTCTCAACCAATTTGATATCAGTACGGGTCGCAATGGTTTTTCCGGCTTTATCTTTCGCAATAACAGTAAAGGTTCCACTTTTTGCGCGATAAAACCTTGATGTGCAGTCGCTGAATTCTGGGTTTCTTTTGCACGGTTGGTCCATTCTGTCGGAGAAGCCTGGCTACCGATTTGAAGGGTTACCTGATCGGTTCCTCAGCAAAATTAAAGAAACGTACACCAGATTCTGTGTTCTTAATATCTTTATTGACTTTATCCGTTGTGATGACCTGAACGGCTTTTGTTTTGTTGCCATAAACAAATGATGTATAAATTGTACTATCTTTGATAGTAACCGTAGTATCAACCAAAACATTGTTATACTCTGATGATATCGCTATTTTTCTAGCCCCGTAAATAGGCCAACTTGGCTATAGCTTTTAAAATCCAAGGGATAATATGGACTTTGTAAGGGTCCCCATCGGCATAATATACAACCGCATTGGCGTCAGTGTATCCATTGACCATTGTAAATAATGCACCTGGAATTCGTTGGTCGTCATTATCTTTCAGGCAGCTGGATAGGAAGAATGTCGCTACTGCGATGGCAATAAAATTAAATAATCTATAGTTTTTCATAACCGTGTAATATTAAAATCTTTTTTTGTGTAAAACACATTGCGCTTGTGTTGTCTATTATACGGAGAGGACCTACACTTTGCTACAGTTAGTTGTAAAAATAATAAAATTGTATTTTATTTTATCATAAACCCGATTTCAGCTTATGCTTTCCTTGGAGGTGGAAGGGGCACGTGGGAATCAAAACGTTGAAAGTTGCTCGGGCTTCTTATGACCTGTCGTCGGAACTTCTTCGAAGATCTATCGGTAGTTCTTCGAGACTGGCTCGGGACTGGTTTGGGACTCGCTTGACTTGGCTATGGTTATTGTAGGGATATTGTTCGGGTTGCTGTCGGAGTCCAGGTGGAGAATAGGCGTAGTGTAGGCGGACTATTCCCGAAGTTATCCCCAGTTGTATCGAAGTATTCTCGAATTGTTGTCGAATGTTGTTGGCACTTGAGCGGACTTGAAGGGACTTGAACGGACTTGAGGGGACTTCGGTTCGAGTGGAGTGCTACTTAGTAAAAAAGGCACAGGCTTTGCTAATTAAAAAATATTGATAATTTTGAGTTATGAACAGTAGAATCAAAAAGATTGCATCGGGTATGTTTGAGCGCTTTAGACATCGTAAAATTACGGAAGCGGAGCTGTCACAAGCAGAATCTAAGGCAAAAAATCTGGGAAGCTATGTTAGTGATTTTAAATTGCTAATCGCCATGTGCAAGGATGCAATTACAGGAAAGTTTAAAATGAACAGCTGGAATCTATCCATTATTATCGGGACGATTATTTATGTGGTGTCCCCGGTTGATGCTATTCCGGATTTTATTGCTGTAGGTGGTTGGTTAGATGATGTTGCTATTGTTGCCTATGCTATCCGGAAACTTTCGGAAGAAATAGAACGATACAAATCAGAGCGATTGGGCTGGCAGGTCAACAAATAAAAAAAGCTACTTTGTAAAAAGTAGCTTTTTTTATGAGGTGATCGGGATCACTCTTAGTGTTTGAAATGTCTTACGCCGGTCGTTACCATCGCAATTCCTTTTTCATTGGCCATATCAATGGATAATTGATCTTTGATAGAACCACCTGGTTGCAATACAGCTGCAATACCTGCTCCAGATGCAATTTCTACACAGTCAGGGAAAGGAAAGAACGCATCTGATGCCATTGAACAACCTTGTAGGTCAAAACCAAATGAAACTGCTTTTTCAATTGCTTGCTTTAAGGCATCGACTCTTGATGTTTGCCCAACACCCGATGCTAACAATGTGCCATTTTTAGCAAAGACAATGGTATTGATTTTGTATGTTTTACAATTTTATTCGCAAAATATAAATCTTCCAATTGTTCAGCTGTAGGTGTTACAGTTGTTACTGTTACCATTTGCTCAGGTCCTTCAATTGTATTGTCCTTATCTTGAAGAATGACACCATTCAATAAGGTTTTGAACTGTTGGCTAGGTAGTTTTACATCTTTACGAACTAAGATAATTCTATTTTTCTTTGCGGTAAGAATAGCAATTGCTTCCTCCGAATAAGAAGGTGCGATTAAGACCTCGAAGAATAAATTATTGATCTCTGTTGCTGTTGCGCCATCCACTTCGCCGTTGGTGATTAAAACCCCGCCAAATGCTGAAACCGGATCACAGGCCAAGGCATCTAACCAAGCTTGTTTAATTGTTGGTCTTGATGCAACCCCACAAGCATTTGTGTGTTTTAGAATAGCAAATGTTGGTTGTTCAAATTCGTCGATTAAAGCGACAGCCGCATCTACATCAACAAGGTTGTTGTACGAAAGCTCTTTGCCATTTAATTTGTCGAACATGTTATCCAGGTCACCAAAGAAGATACCTTTTTGATGCGGGTTTTCACCATATCTCAATACCTGAGCATTTTGCTCGGATTGTTTAAAAACTTCAATTGGATTCTCTTGGTTGAAATAATTGAAGATTGCAGTGTCATAATGTGACGATGTATTGAAGGCGCGTTTCGCAAACTCTTTACGTTGCTCCAAAGAGGTATTACCTTCTTGGTTCGCTAGAATTTCTTCAAGCGCTTTATAATCATTTTTAGAAGAAATGATAACAACATCATTAAAGTTTTTCGCTGCTGCACGAATCAATGAGATTCCACCGATATCGATTTTTTCGATGATATCTTGCTCAGAAGCTCCAGAAGCAACAGTTTCCTCAAATGGATACAAATCCACAATAACCAAATCGATCTCTGGTATTTCATACTGTGCAAGTTGCTGTTGGTCCGATTCAAGCGGACGGCGCGCTAAAATTCCACCAAACACCTTTGGATGTAAGGTCTTAACACGGCCTCCTAAAATCGAAGGGTAGCTTGTCAGGTCTTCAACTGGAACGACATCTATACCTAAATCTTTGATAAATGTTTCTGTCCCACCAGTGGAATAGAATGTAACACCGTATTTGTTTAATAATTCAACTAAAGGAGCTAGGCCGTCTTTATAATAGACTGAAACCAAAGCATTTTTAATCTTTACAGGATGGTTCATTATGATGGATTTGTTTCGTGGCGCAAAGATAAGAATTTAAAGTCTTGATGTCAATAAATCAACTACTTTTAAATAAAGACGGGCTTATCTATACCTAAGCCCGTCTTTATCTACGTTATACTAAATTGAGTTTTGTTTTCAGCTCTTCAGAAATCTGATTGGTAATATCCCAGATCGGCTCAGGTTCGTCCGTATTATTGAATATGACCTGATCACAAGAATCCTGAAACGGTAATAAATACTCGTTGTAAGAGAGGAGGACGTGATTCACCCATTTGTACATCACATCATCCTCAAAGTAACCACGTTCAACCAAATCGCGGTGTAGCCTTCTTCTGAGTGCGATATCCTGATCAGCGCTCAGGAATATCTTATGGTTTATAAGCGCATTTATTTCTGTGTAATAGAAAATAAAAAGTCCTTCGATAATCAATATCGGAGCGGGTTTTATCTCTAATATTTTGGGTGTTAATGAAGGATTATTAAACGTATATTCCTCTTTATAAATAGTCTCTCCATTAAAGAGTGCCTTAATATCTTTATAGAAAGCCTCTCTGTCTATGGATGTTGGGATATCGAAATTATAGAGTCTATTTTCTTCCTGCGTTTTTGTATTGGCGGGAATGTAATAATCGTCTTGGGAAATCAATGTAACTTCATCGGTTTTGAAATGTTTTAAAAAGCTATTCAAAAAAAAGTTTTTCCAGAACCACTACTTCCGGCAATCCCTATGACATACGGTTTGTTATTCATTCTTGTTTTGCGCTGCAAGAGCTATTTTTATTTTAATTAATTTTCTAAAGGTAACCCGTAGGCGATTTCTACCTGAAAGCGTTTATCTAATGCGCCAATACTTGCCGCCGCGGACTTTGATAACACCACAATAGCATTTTGGTTTTCAGCATTGTCATTAAATTTGCCGACTACTTTCGCGTAGGTAACGCTTTTAGTCATTGGGTTGGTAATTTTAGTATTGTTCCTACAGGTGCACTTTTATGGAGCGCTAAATTGCTTGTTCCTTGGGAAGACAAACCATCGATCCAGACACCAATTCCCCGCTCCCTTTTTCCCGTATTCCGTAGCGGTTTGTTGAAATCTGATTTTCTTCCTTATCGTCATCGTTTGTAGAATCGGGGACAACGACTTCAATACCTTTAGGTTCAACTAATTTTGGTCTTTCAGGCGGTAAGGGTTGATTTGGGATCATTAATTTCATGCCGCCACCAATGGTGTTGTTCTTGAGGTTGTTGGCTTTTTGATATCCTCGACAGTAATGCCAAATCTTTTGGATATGGCGTAGAGTGTTTCTTTTTCACCAACGATATAGGCTGTAAAGCCTTGTTGTGGGTCACGTGGATTCTGTTGCGCTGTGTTGACCGGTATTTTATTCACAATAGGAGCTGGTTTTCGACCGGTTGGTACTTTGACAATCTGACCGATACTTAATGTACCATTTCCATTTATTTGCGTGAGCTGACCCACGGTGGTTTTATACTTTTTGCTGAGTTGATAATAATTATCTCCTTTTTCTATTTTGAAAAGGACAAATTCTTCACCATTGATATTTCTGTCCCAACAGAGTCAGGAACTGCGGTTGTACGTAATGACGTGAAATTTTTGGCTTCAACCTGTTGAAGAGATAGCATAGAAATCGATAAAATGGCTACCTTTTTATATGTATTTAATTCGAATAATAGTTTCATATATTTTGCAATTATACTAAATACGAAACAAACTCCCGTTTATTGTCTGTCAAAAGGAATATTTGTTTGTTAACAAGAAAATAGATGTTGAAAAACTTTAAAGGCAACTGAGTTACTGCAACTACAGACTCAATTAACCTATCTTTTGTTGATCGAACTATCCGGATTTGATAGTGATTATCTTTTTTTTTCATAGAAAGCCCAAATAAAATAGTCATCCAAAGCGCTTAGCCAAATTTCGTCATCTATTGTGAAATCTGTCAAAAAATGGGGTATTTGACCATTGTAGATTACTGGGTAGACTATCTGGCTGTCAAAAGGTTTAACAGGCTCTTCTTTTTATCTCCAATCGACATTGTCTTTAGATCTAAAAACAATTGCATTCCTTGCGCGATCATTTTGGGCCTGAGCAGTATACCTTCACCGACCATTTCGAGAAAAATGTAGTTAAACCAGGTCTCGTGTTGTTGTGGCTGATAACAGTCTATAATTTGAACACCAGCATCGATGGGTGAAGTGTCCGAGATCTTTTTTAGGATGAGTTTCTGACATTGAACTCCAGCCAACACCCACTCCCTGCTGATGGCTTTGAAGTCCTGCAGGACATAATCTCCTTCAAAAGAAATCACATTGAAATAGGGAAGTGTATCTGTTGGATTTCTGGTCTCTACTGCAATCAGTCTATTCTCGGCATCGATCTCGATCCGCCATATGGGATAAGTAAATAGAACATTGAATGCTTTTGAGACTGTCTGATTTGTCATGTGATTTTCAACCAAGAGGACAAATTTACTAAAAGCTTTTAAATTATGGCTGCTGGGATTGTAATAAATGAAAAACGTCCAGACAAGCTGGACGTTTTTCTGAGAAAAATCTCTTAAAATTTAGAACCTATTGTCAAAACGACATTTGTTCGTTGATTTTTATATCTGCGACTGGGCTGGTAGTTTTCCAATGGGCTTCATCGATGACATAAGGGCTTTCTTTGTAATTGATGGCATTGTAAGCTCCTGTCAGATCAATATACATGCCGCGACCGAGTTTCGCGCCAATACCTAAAGATGCAGTATAGTTTGTGTAATCTGCATTTTTGTACGGATTACCACTATAATTGAAACCAGCTCTACCACTAAAAACATTGTCAAATAAAACTTCACCACCAATACGTGCATTAAGTGCTCCCTGATAGGTATCTTTAATACTCTGGTTCATCTGATCCTCTTGAATCCTATTATAGCCGCCGGCGTCTTTATACCGTATTGCACCATAATCCACCCACTCTACATCTGCGGTAAGCAACCCTTTGGAGAATACCTGACTTGCTCCCAATGAAAGACGATACGGTGTATTCATGTTGTATTCCCAAGAACTCACGCCAATTTTATCATTGGTGACGAATTGATAGTGGGCATTGTTTGCATCTGGAAGAAAATAGTTGATTTTGGTATAATTTTCCGAATCATCCTTGATATTCATAAATGTAGGTGATTTCGCGGTAAAACCTATGCTAAAAGTAGGAGTGAATTTGTAAATCATACCTAATTTAAAGTCGACCCCGTACCGTCGGTGATCTGGTTATAGGTTTCAAACAATTCATAGTCATTATCTAAAAATTTGTGCTCGTCTTTGGCGGGATTCAAAAAAATAGATTTACTGTTATAAGCCTTTAATTGGGCTTCCGTCATTGTTTGTCCATACTCTGTGAATAAATTGGAGGTGTTATAGCTGAACGCTGTAAAACCTAAAGAGGCCCCTATATACAATTTATTACTGTAGTTCGCGCCAAAGGAAAGCACCGATTCAGATTTACTGCCCTTTTCTATAATGGAGTTAATTTGCTCGTTTCCTGGATAAGATCCTACTTTTTTTCCGATGGCAATAGGATAAAAATCCTTTGAATTGTTAGGGTCATCGTCAATCATAAAAGAATTATTGTAGAAGTCCTGTCCCCAACCAGCAGCATTTCCGTCAAATGTCAAACGATCGGCAAAAGAGTGTGTAATAGAATTGTCCGTATTAACACCGCGATAATCTAAACGATTGTTAAAAACATTGTTTCTGTTATAAGCTATACCAACATTGAAGTTCAACCAACCTTTTTCGAGGTTTCCTCCATTCCGGTAGGTAGGCAAATGAAAAACAATCCCAGCATTATCCAGATTGAAATTGTTTTTGCTGCTATTTGTATTCTGTCCGAAATAATCTGTTTTATTTTTATTATTAAGGTATCTACCTGTTACCGAAATGTCTGATTGGTTAAAATACCCCAAACCAGCCGGGTTGCTGGTAATTGAACTAATATCACCACCCAAAGCGGTTGAAGCATTTCCCATGGCTTTGAAGCGAGCAGTACCACCATTATCCCCTTGGGAAAATAAAAGCACATCTTTCGTGTATTGCGCCTGAGCAGTCCCTGCTGCACCGATTAAAAATGCAGTTCCAAAAAGTAATTTTTGATTGTCATATGCTAAAATATCGTCTATAATAAGCAGTAGCACACAGGGTAATGTATGCTACTGTAATAAGCTATTTTTATGATTAGCGTGTACGTCCGCCGCCAGATCTGGTGCTACCACCGCCGCCGCCAGAGAATCCGCCACTGGATCTTGTGCTACCGCCACCGGAATAACCTCCACTAGAGCGTGTCGATCCACCATCGTAGCTTCTTGTTGGAGGAGAATAGGATGGTCTTGATGTCGAACCTGGATTGCTTGAACGAGTTTCCATGGAACGGCTCATTGGACGAGAAACATCACCTGAACTTGAACGGGTTCTTGAAGTTCCATTGGAGCTCCGCATAGTTGGGTAAGTTGCATTAGATCTATCCGATGATCGTGTTCTGCCACCATCTGTATAACCGCCTCTTGTTGAGATACCGTCCGAAGACCTTGTTCTACCATTTGATCTGTCATAGGAAGAAGAACTACGTGATATAGAACCATCAGATGATCTAGTTCGGCCACTGGCACTTGATCGCGTGTTAGCGACTGACGTAATACGTCCTCTGGAATCCCGGGCTACACCAGTACGGTCATAATTTCCCGAACTTCTGGTGCGGGAAGAAGAGGTCCGTACATTATAGTTGTCTCTATAAGCTGATCGAGATGAAGCATAATAAGGTCTTGAATTGCCCCAATAGCCACCGCCCCAATAACCGTTACCATGCCAGCCAGATCCCCAGTAACCGCCACCATACCAGCCACCCCAAGGGTGATAGCCGCCATACCAAGGAGATCCCCAACCCCAGCTAGAACCCCAGCCCCAGCCAAAACCAAGAGACCATGAAGAACCCCAGCCTGAATTCCAACCCCAGCCTAAACCGAAGGATGGACCATATCCGTACATACCACCAAAACCATAGCCATACCATGGATCGAAGAATGGATCAAAATAGGTCATTCCAGGGGACGCATAATAAAACCTGTTTATACGATTTGCATATTCTAAATCTTCGTAGGAATCATTGTTATAATCCTGGTCTGAATATTCGTCATCATAGTAACCGCCTTGAGCCTGTCCTCCTTGTTGAACCTGATCCGCATCTGTGTAATAGTAATCTGGACTTTGATAGACTTTCTGTCTAGCCTGTCCGTTATTGCCATAGACATCGTCGCCATAGATTTGCCTGCTAGTACCGCAGGAACCTAACATAAATGCTCCTGTCATGGCAAGTGCTCCGATAAATAATCTATTTTTTTCATAATATCCTAAATCGTTATTTTCGATTATACAGCCTTATTTACTATCTTAGACGCAAATTTCTCGAGGGGGTTTAATCGAAGTAATCAAAAATACAAATATTTTTTATTGAACGCTTTTTGTATTGGAGATACAGACGAGATTTAACGTAATAATGTTACAATAATTTATCAATTTCATATGAGTAAAGGAATAACAAGTCGTGCAGAAGATTATTCGCAATGGTACAATGAACTTGTGATCAAAGCTGATCTGGCTGAAAATTCAGCTGTACGGGGCTGTATGGTGATCAAACCATACGGATATGCTATCTGGGAAAGAATGCAAGCGATCTTAGACAAAAGATTTAAAGAAACAGGCCATAGCAATGCTTACTTCCCTTTATTCATACCCAAGTCGTTTTTTTCTAAAGAAGCTGCCCACGTAGAAGGTTTCGCTACTGAATGTGCTGTGGTCACACATTATAGGTTGAAAAACGATGGTACCGGTAAGATTGTGGTGGATGAAGATGCAAAGTTGGAGGAAGAGTTGATTGTACGTCCGACTTCTGAAACGATTATATGGAATACGTATCGTGGTTGGATCGAATCTTATCGTGATCTGCCAATTTTGGTCAACCAATGGGCAAATGTGGTTCGTTGGGAAATGCGTACGCGTCTTTTCTTACGTACGGCAGAGTTTTTATGGCAGGAGGGGCACACAGCACACGCCACTAGGGAAGAGGCTATCGAAGAGACAGAACGTATGCTTGATGTCTATGCAGAATTTGCAGAAAATATTTTAGCGGTACCTGTTGTACGCGGACGTAAAACTGAAAACGAACGTTTTGCGGGCGCATTGGATACCTATTGTATTGAGGCTTTAATGCAAGATGGTAAGGCTTTACAGGCAGGGACATCGCATTTCCTTGGACAGAATTTCGCAAAAGCTTTTGATGTAAAATTCACGTCTAAAGAGGGGAAGCTTGAACATGTATGGGCAACATCATGGGGTGTTTCTACCCGTTTGATGGGTGCCTTGATTATGGCGCACTCTGATGATCAAGGGTTGGTCTTGCCGCCAAAATTGGCGCCAATTCAGGTTGTTATTGTTCCGATTTTCAAAACTGAAGAAGAAAAAGCGCAGATTGATGCATTTGTAAATCAGTTAACAAACGAACTGAAGATAAAGGATATCTCGGTGAAATATGACGATCGCGATACACAACGTCCGGGCTTTAAATTTGCTGAATGGGAATTGAAAGGTGTACCCGTGCGTGTCGCTGTGGGAGCAAGAGATATGCAAAATGGAACCGTGGAGCTAGCGCGTCGCGATACACAAACAAAAGAGACTGTCGCTCAGGAAGGATTGGCTGGAAATATTGAACAGTTGTTGCATGAAATACAAGAAAATATTTACCAAAAAGCCTTAAACTTTAGGACATCCCATTTTACTGAGGTGAATTCTTATGATGAATTTAAAGAGGTTCTGGAAGGTAAGGGAGGATTTATTTCTTGCCATTGGGATGGAACAACAGAAACTGAGAAGCGTGTGAAAGAGGAAACAAAAGCCACAATCCGTTGTATTCCTTTGGATGCAAAAGAGGAGGAAGGTGTTTGTATCTTTACAGGTAAACCGTCTAACAGACGCGTTTTATTTGCAAAAGCTTATTAATATCTTGACCTTATGCGGATACTCATTTTAGGATGTGGATGGTTGGCAGAATCGTTTGCCATGGATATGAAACATCAGGGGCATGAGGTCTGGGCAAGTACAACCCAATATGAAAAATACCATCGGCTTAAAACTGATGGTATTTTTTCGTTTATTGCTAACTTTGATAAGGGTAGTGTGTTGCCTGATGTGCTTATGCCAGGCCAGTTTGACTTTGTATTAAATAGTATTCCTGCCAGCCAAAAAAATAGTGTTTCTGGTTTAGAAACTCGTTTTCAAATATTAAGGGATTTCTTGAAAACATCCAATGGACCAAACAGGTATTTTTAAGTTCCGTTGGCATTTATCCTGATAAAGATGTTGTCTATAGTGAATTAGATTCAGCTGGAATTGAATTTTCCGAAAAACTTTTTTTGGCTGAGCAGTTCATGTTACAGCTGCCCAATACTTATGTATATCGACTTGGGGGCTTATTTGGTAAAAATCGCATTTTTGCTAAATACTTTGCCAATCGTATTTGCACAACGGGTGAACAGCCGGCCAATTTTGTCCATCTCGATGATGTTGTGCAGTTGATTATGTTGGCTTCTATCAAAGACCTAAGGCATCGTATTTACAATGTTGTGGCACCGATGCACCCAAAGAAAAAGGATGTGATCCTGGCCTCTGCGCAAAAGTATGGTTTCGATCTGCCATTGCAATTTGACCAAGGGGATCATTTTCAAAAAGTAGTCTGTGGAAGCCTGCTTCAAAAGGAGCTGGATTACCATTTTATTTGGCCCAATCCCTTGGAATTTTGAATTTGTTGAAATCCAAAAACTTTATCTTTTAGAATAAAGTATAATTTGCTTTATAGAGAGTATAAATAATTAAATAATTTCATTATTTTAACGTCAGTTCTGCTAGGGAAATTTGTATAGAATATCGAAAGCTAAAATCTAGCATTGATTTTAGTTGATATTTTATATTTTCTAATGTATCTGTATGGATAAACAACTGGTAGATTTAATATTTTAGCGCATATAAAAGAACCATGACAAACGTAGAGCGACATCAATATATTTTAAAACAATTAAAAGAGGTGGGTATAGTCCAAGTGATTGACCTTTGTGAGGAACTTGGCGTATCTTCTGTTACCATCCGAAAGGATCTTACACTTTTGGAGGAGAGTGGTCTGCTTTTTCGGACCCATGGCGGAGCGACACAATACAATCCATATACGACAGATCGGACGGTATTTGAAAAGAGAAACTTCGTTCGGACGATAAAAGTAGAATCGGGAAGAAGGCTGCTGAGATGATTGAGGAAAATGATTCGATTATTATTGCTTCCGGAACAACAATGCAATCGTTGGCCAGGCAGATTGTACCGAAGGGAAATATCACTGTGGTAACTTCAGCGCTGAATGTTGCCATGGAGCTAATTAAATACCCATCAGTAGAAATTATGCAGATGGGAGGTACATTACGCAAAACTTCTACTTCAGTCACTGGGAAATATGCTGAAAATTTACTACATGATTTTTATTGTAGTAAGTTATTTTTAGGGGTGGACGGAATAGATCTGGAGTATGGTGTGTCAACATCCAGTGCGCAAGAAGCCCAATTGAACCGTATCATGATAGATACAGCTCAGAAGGTCGTTGTGCTCGCTGATTCGTCTAAATTCGGAAGACGTAGTTTTGGACGAATTTGTGGCTTCGAAAAAATCGATATTTTGATTACAGATGATAAAGTGAGTGCTGGATTTGTGGAATCGTTAGAGAAGTCCGGTGTGCATGTGGTGGTGGTCTAGTTTTCTATTTAACGCTCGGGCGATGAGTTAATAAGGAACAGTTGTCGCAAGTATACTGCAAACTTTGTTATAGGAATATCTAATTTGATAGTGTTTGTGCGCAGGTACTATAAACAGAAAGGCTTCTTAATAGATTAAGAAGCCTTTCTGTTTATAGTATAATTTTATCTTTAGCTGAGTGCGGGCTCTTGCTGACTCAAGCAATGAAAACTACCCAGTCCCCAGATAATGTCTACTGAATTAATTCCGACAACTTTCCGTGTCGGAAAGCATTCCTGAATAATATCCAATGCTCTCTGGTCATTAGGATCGTTGAAAATTGGAACAACGACAACATCATTTGCGATATAAAAATTTGCATATGATGCCGGAAGTCTGGTGTCCTCATAGATCACTGCTGCTGGCATCGGTAGTTCAACGATATTAAGTGATTCTCCGCTTAATAATTTGAAGGAACGAAGTGTTTCTAGATTTTCCTGGAGGATGGCATAATTTTCATCTTCCGGATTTTCTTCGACAACAGTTAAAACAGTATTTTCATTGACAAAACGTGTAATGTCGTCAATATGACCATCTGTATCGTCTCCAATGATTCCGTCGCCTAGCCATAGTACCTGATCTTGTCCATAGAATTCTTTGAGGTAAGTCTCAATCTGTTCTTTTGTATAACCAGGGTTTCTGTTTTCATTGAGCAGACATGCTGTTGTTGTCATCACAGTTCCGGCTCCGTTGAATTCGACAGAACCACCCTCCATAACGATATTCGGTGTGAATAAAGGAAGGTTGAACTTTTTGGCTATCCGTGTAGGAACGACATCATCCAGGTCGAAAGGTGGATACTTGCCACCCCAGGCGTTATATCCCCAGTCAACAACTGCTTTTGTATCTGAATTTTGATTGATCAGGAAAGCGGGGCCGTGATCTCTACACCAAGCGTCATTGGTTGGATTGAAATAAAATTCAATATTGCTAAAATCGGCCGTTACTTTTTTCAGTTCTGCGATGGCGAATGCCTTCATATCTTCGTCAGCAACATTAATTCGGACTTTCTGTCCAGCAGCAACAGCTTTAATAAACTCGCAATAGGGCTGGTATATGGTGTCAATTTTTCCAGGCCAAGATTCCTCTTTATGAGGCCAGCTCAACCACAAAGCTTCTTGTCTTGCCCATTCCGCGGGAAACGAAAAACCTTGTTTTTTTGGGAGTTATCAAAATATGCCTGTGTGAAAGTGCTTTCTTGTTCCATGCTTTAAAATGTAAAAAGCCATTTTAATCTGCTCTTCTTTTGATGAATTACAAGATTAAAATGGCCAATATGATTTGATAGTAGTCTTCGTCGATAAAACGTTTGGTGATTGGAGAATATGTCTCAATTCTACGATCTCTCAGGAATGGCCAGTGTTTTCTGAAATAATCAGATTCGGCTAGATCCAGTTCAACTACTTCAATTTCTTCTTTATCGTGAGAAGCGAGGTACAACAGTTTACCTTGTCCATTTGCCACAAAGCTTCCGCCCCAGAATTTCATGGCGCCATCCTGCTCAAATCCGACACGGTTGACAGATACTACTGGCACACCATTTGCCACAGCATGAGAGCGTTGAATGGTTTGCCAAGCATTGTACTGATCTTTGTTGGTTTCTTCGTCCTGATCTGTAGCCCAGCCAATCGCGGTAGGGTAAAATAAAATTTCGGCACCCATTAATGCGGTAATCCTTGATGCTTCGGGATACCATTGGTCCCAACAGATTAATATACCTATTTTACCAAATTTTGTTTTAAATACTTTATAACCAAGGTCACCCGGAGTGAAATAGAATTTCTCATAAAATGCTGGATCATCTGGGATATGCATTTTACGGTATTTGCCTAAATAGGAGCCATCAGCATCTAATACGGCAGTTGTATTATGATAAAGACCTTCAGCTCTTTTTTCAAATAATGAAGCGATAATAACGACTCCTGCTTCTTTTGCAACAGCGGACAGGGCATCTGTGGATGGACCAGGGATAGATTCAGCCAGTGCGAAATTGTCATAATCTTCTACATCGCAGAAATATAAAGAGGTAAAGAGTTCTTGCAGACACACAATTTGCGCACCTTTTGCAGCGGCTTCTTTTACTTTAGCGATAGCTTTTTCGAGATTCTCTTGTTTGCTTGCGGTACAGCTCATCTGTACAACTCAACTTTTACTTTGCTCATTCCTTCATGCTTATTTAATTCGAGCACAAAGATACTATTCTTAATTTAGATTTGATTGTCACCCGAAAAACAAAAAAGAGCTCTTAGAGCTCTTTTCTTAATCTTGCAACTGGTATGTTTAAAGCTTCACGGTATTTGGCTACCGTTCGACGAGCAATATTGTAGCCTTTTTCTTTGAGAATTTCGGTCAATTTCTCATCGGCAAGTGGTTTGCGCTTGTTTTCTTTCGCAATACATTCTTCGAGTATTTTCTTAACCTCTTTATTTGAAACCTCCTCTCCGGAGTCTGTTTGGATTGCCTCGGAGAAAAATGATTTTAATAGAAATGTGCCAAATTCAGTCTGTACATATTTAGAGTTTGCTACACGGGAAACGGTTGAGATATCCATGTCGATCTTATCGGCGATATCTTTTAAGATCATGGGTTTCAATTTACGGTCATCTCCGGTAAGAAAATAATCGTATTGGTACTCCATGATCGCATTCATTGTCTTGAGCAGTGTCTGCTGGCGTTGTTTGATTGCATCAATAAACCATTTTGCCGAATCGAGTTTTTGTTTGACAAACTGTACCGCTTCTTTCATCTTTTTATCCTTTTGATCGGATTTTTCGTAATGTTCAAACATGTGCTGATAGTCCCGGCTTATGCGAAGTTCTGGTGCATTACGTCCATTCAGGGTTAAATGTAGGATGCCATCATTGTTGCTGATATGAAAGTCTGGGATAATATGGAGTTGTTTTCCGGCTACAGCCCCTGAGTCACCCGGTTTGGGGTTGAGCTTTAAGATTTCATTAACGACATTTTTCAGGTCCTCAGAAGATACGCCTAATGATTTCTCTAGTTTGTCATAGTGCTTTTTGTGAACTCATCCAGGTAATTGGAGACGACTTTTATAGCGAGTTTGATGGTCGGGTTGTTCGTGTCTTTCTTTGTAATTGTATCAAAAGACATTCTTGCAAATCTCTGGCACCGATTCCTGCGGGTTCAAAATCTTGGATCACTTTTAGCATTTCTAATACTTCATGCTCCTCGGTCATTACATTTTGACCGAACGCCAGGTCATCTACCAGATTGATGATCGGACGTCTTAAGTAACCGTCGTCATCCAGGCTGCCGATAATTTGTTGACCCACTAAAAAGTGCTTATCATCTAAAGCGAGAAGGTCTAATTGTTGTTGTAATTGTTCATAGAATGAATGTTGAATAGCAACGGGCATCTCTTTTCTTTCATCATCGTCATCACCGTAATCATATCCATTTCCGTAATCTTTGTAGTCGTCTTCTTGTATATAGTCCTCCAAACTGAAATCATCTGAATCGAATCCTTCTTCGTTGTCGAAGTTGTCATCCGGATCTTTATCTGGATATTCTTCTATTGGATCGGTCATATTAGTCAAGCTACCATCTTCTAATGCGGGGTTTTCTTCTAATTCTTCTTTTATTCTGGCATCTAATGAAACTGTTGGTACCTGCAACAATTTAATAAATTGAATTTGTTGTGGAGACAGTTTTTGTAATAGCTTTTGTTGTAATGTCTGTTTTAACATGCTAATAGTTGACTAGTTTACATCTAAATTTAAACAAATATCATTATTATTTTAAAATAAAATAGATAATAAATCAAAATTAGGTATAATATTTGCGGAACCCGTAGGCTAACTTATTGATCTAAACAATGTCCTTCTTCATTTTTTTGCTGTTTTAATTCCATAAATTGGAAATAGCAGGTCCTGTATAGGGTATTTTTGCTGAATGTCTCTGCTTGAATACATGCTGGTTTTTTATTGTTAAAAATGTAAATAGTTGATTAGGGACATTTATTTAGTTGTATATTTAGCCCCTGAAACAGATATAAACGCATATTGGGCGGGGGATAAAACCTTTTGGTGATTCAATATGTTGAATATAAGATAAATTTCCATTTATGTTTAGACGTATTAAGAATCGGATTCTTCGTTATCTCGTTATTGCAATATATTTTGTTATAGTTTTGGTTTGTGCTATACAACTTAATTTTTTGTGGCTTTTTGGCTACTCGCCTACAAAAAAGATATCATTATGCCAAGTGTCAATATTTCGACAGAGCTGTATACTGCCGATAGTGTATTGATCGGGCGATATTTCGACGAGGATAGAAATCCAATTCCTTTTGACAGTATTCCTAAAACTGTTATTAATGCATTGATCGCAACAGAGGATGTACGTTTTTATTCGCACAATGGTGTTGACTTTTTGGGGCTCGGTTCGGGTATTGTCTCTACATTAAAGGGGATAAACGTGGAGCGAGTACGATAACGCAGCAGCTTGCCAAGAATCTTTACCGCACCCGTTATAATAAGGCGGGGGCTATTGACCCGTTTACCTGTTGCGGGTTTGGTCGTTACCAAATTTAAAGAGTGGATGACAGCCTATAAGTTGGAGCAACGGTATACGAAGAACCAAATTTTGGAAATGTACCTCAATACAGTTTCTTTTAGTAATAATGCGTATGGAATAGAAACCGCAGCAAAACGTTATTTTTCAAAAGGAGCAAATCAATTGAATCAAAATGAAGCGGCTGTATTGATCGGTATGTTAAAGGGAACGACCTTATATAATCCGATCAGAAATCCGGAAAAATCATTTGACCGCAAAAACACGGTGTTGAGCCAAATGCATAAGGGGGCTTTCTGAAAAAGAAGAGTATGATGCGTTGGTTAAGGAAAAATAATCTTGAATACCAATAATCAAGATGTAAATGCTGGAGGATTCCTATCTGCGTACAGCTGTAGCTAAGTGGCTGGAAAAATGGTCGGAAGAGAATAATTACGATATCTATACCGATGGTTTGAAGATTTATACAACCATCAACTCCAAGCTTCAGAAGCATGCTGAAGAGGCTGTCGCAAAACAGATGGCGGAATTACAACAGCGTTTAAATAACACCTGGGATGGCCAGGAGCCCTGGCGGGATCTCTCCGGAAAAGTGATACCAAACTTTTTGGAGAACTTAGCTAAGAAAACACCTTATTATGAGTTTCTGAGTAAAAAATATGCCAATACTCCAGATAGCATCAATTTCTTCTTGAATAAGAAGAAAAAAATGGAAGTCTACAATTGGAAGGATAAGGGCAAGATTGAAAAGGAAATGTCCACAATGGACTCCCTGAAATATTATGCCATGATGCTGAATGCCGGGATGATGTCGATGGATCCTTATTCAGGAGAAATTAAAGCTTGGGTAGGCGGGATAGATCATCAATATTTCAAATATGATCACGTGATGCAGGCCAAACGACAAGCGGGTTCGACATTTAAACCTTTTGTTTATCTGGCAGCCTTAGAGTCGGGTATGTCGCCTTGTGATAAGATTACGGATAAACCTGTTACAATAAAGATTGATAAGGGGATTCTGTTGAAGTATGGGAACCTAAAAATGCGGATTGGAATTTTTCCTATCGGGAGATGACTTTGCGTCATGCCATGGCGAGATCCATCAATTCGGTTACTGTTCAGTTAACGGATATGGTGACACCGGCAAAAGTAGTGGATGCCGCTCAGCGTTGTGGTATTACAAGTAAGCTGAATCCTGTGGCTTCTGTTGGATTGGGGCCTAATGATGTGTCGGTATTTGAGATGGTCAACGGTTACTCGACGATGATGAACCATGGTGAGCGAGTTACGCCAGTACTGGTTTCCAAAATTGAAGATCACGATGGAAATGTGATTGCTACTTTTCAGGCCGAACGCAAGCAGGTGGTGGATAAACAGGATGCTTGGTTGATGACCTATATGTTGCGTGGTGGGATGGAAGAGCCAAGAGGTACATCGCAGGGCTTATGGGAATGGGATCTTTTTGATAAAGAAAACGAAATTGGTGGGAAGACTGGAACTTCTTCGGAATATGTTGATGGTTGGTATATGGGTGTGACTAAGGATTTAGTCACCGGAATCTGGGTTGGATGTGATGAAAGAAGCATACACTTCAAGAATTCGCATACCGGTGAAGGTTCGCGGACGGCTCTGCCTATATTTGGTGTGTTTTTGGAATCTGTTTATAAGGATAAGCAATTGGGGTATACGCAGGGTAAATTCCCTGAATCTACAGTTGAAATCACGAAATCTTATAAATGTGAGACGCCGCGTTATAGTGATCCGAACCAGAACAAAGTGATTCAACAAATATTGATGAGCAGACAGACGAGGGGTTAATTGGGCCTGAAGAGGAGTCTACTGAGGGAGCTACTGAGCATAATAACAATGGAGGTAGTGTCAGTGAAAACATAGGGGCATTGGAGCAGAGCTCGTCGACGTAAATTGATTAAGCTTTTATCCTGTTTTGGATATATACAGATAACTGGCTGCCTAATGAAAATTGGGTGGCTTTTTGTTTTATTATATATGTATGGTTAGGCCGCGAAATTGGTGTTTCTTTTTGGGTAGGCTTGATGCTGTTGCGGGTAGAGGTTATTCCAATTCGGGTTGTTCTTGCGAATAACTCTTTCTATTTGCATGCGTGTGAAATTTTGCAATTCGTTCATTCTCTTTTTTGCACATGCTAATTTTGAAAAAGCTTCGGAATAGATTATCCTGTTTAAATGGGGACCCTGTTGAAGAATAAAGCTATTGGCTTGTTGGAGTTCCATTACTGTGCTAAACATGTTGGATGTGAAGTCGATTTCAAAGTATCTTCTATTGTTGTCCGTTACTATATATACAATAAAATTGCTCATAATGCTAAATAATTTGGATGTTTAAATTTTATTTACTAATTTTATTGGCACAATATTACTAATAAATTTAGTTTTTGCAAAATATTTTTTGAAAAAATAATATGTCAAATATTTCGTCCAACTTGAAATTCCTTCGAAAAGGAAAGAAAATTACGCAGCAGCAATTTGCTGATATCATGGAGATTAAGCGCGCTTCTGTCGGTGCTTATGAAGAAGATAGAGCGGAGCCTAAATACGAATTGCTAAAGAAAATTGCCGAGTTTTATGGGTTAACCATGGATGAATTGGCGAATGATGTGATTGATGAGAAGTGGAAGCCGGTACCCAAAAGCAATGCGTCTAATCTCAGGGTATTAAGTGTGACTGTTGATGGTGATGACCGCGAAAACATTGAGCTTGTGCCGGTTAAAGCAAGCGCGGGTTACCTGAATGGCTATGGTGATCCGGAGTATGTCGCTGAGCTTCCGAAGTTTTCACTACCCATGTTTGGGCAGGGGACTTTTCGGGCCTTTGAGATCAAAGGAGATTCGATGTTGCCATTGCCCTCAGGATCCATTATTGTGGCGGAATATGTCGAAAATTGGCATGATATAAAACCGGGACATACTTATATCGTTGTATCCCGGGAAGAGGGAGTTGTCTACAAGCGTATTGCCTTTAAATTTAAAGAGGATAAAGGTTTGAAGCTTGTTTCTGATAATAAAACCTACGAACCATACTGGGTTGAGACCCTGATATTTTAGAGGTGTGGCGGGCGAAAGCTTTTATTAGTACTCAACTGCCGGAGCCAACTCCTGAGCCAACAATGGAAACATTAACCAGTATGATGGCACAGATGCAAAAAACAATTAATGCAGTCGTTGATAATTCGAAATAACAGAAAAAATACTTCCGTTGCTGTTTGGGTATTTGTTTTTATTTTATAAAATACTATATTTGCATATCTGAAAGGAAGGGGCTCGTATTGCCCCTTTTTTAATACAATTAATTTAGCATTCTAGGCAGTAGAACAATGCAAGATGTAGAAAAAGAGTCATTGAACTCATAGCGGAAAAAATAGCAGATCGCGAGGATTTGTTTATTGTTAGTGTAAAGATGCGTCCAAATAAGATTTTGGAGATCCTCTTAGATGGGGATAACGGGGTTAGTATTGATGATTGTGCGCAAGTGAGCCGCCATGTCGGTTTTCATTTGGAGGAGGAAAATGTCGTTGATAATGCCTATCGTTTGGAGGTTTCGTCACCGGGTATCGATTCAAATTTCGTCAATAATCGGCAGTATCAGAAAAATATAGGTCGTACTCGTACAGGTTAAGTTGGACGATAATACAAAAATTGAGGGAACGTTATTGGCGGCGGATGAGACAAAGATCAGCATTCTTCAAAAAGTAAAAGAAAAAGGTAAAAAAGCGCAAGAGGTGGAAAAAGAACTTCCTTTTGATCAAATAAAAGCAACAAAAGTGGTAATTTCATTTTAAAAATAATGAGTAACAGCAACATCAATCTGATAGACTCTTTTCAGGAGTTTAAAGAGTTTAAGAATATCGATAGACCTACGGTCATTACAGTATTGGAAGAGGTTTTTCGTAGTATGATCCGTCGTCGTTTCGGTACGGATGAAAATGTGGATGTTATCGTGAATCCAGATAACGGGGATTTGGAGATTTGGAGAACGCGTGTCGTTGTTGAAGATGAATTTTCTGAGGATGATGATCTTGAAATCGAGTTGGCGGAAGCGAGAAAACACGATGAGGACCTTGAAGTAGGCGATGATTTTATCGAACAGATCACTTTGGAAAGCTTTGGACGTCGTGCTATTTTGGCTGCTCGTCAAACGCTTGTTTCTAAGGTATTAGAACTTGAGAAAGACGAAGTCTTCAAAAATATAAAGATAGAGAAGGGGAGTTGGTTATTGGTGAGGTTTATCAGATCTGGAAGAAAGAGATCTTGGTGTTGGATGAAGATGGCAATGAGTTGATTTTACCTAAATCAGAGCAAATCCCTGCTGATTATTTCAAAAAAGGCGATGGTATCCGCGCGGTAGTTCATAAAGTGGATATGATGAACAACAATCAAAAATCATTATCTCACGTACTGCACCAGCGTTTTTACAACGTTTATTTGAGCTTGAGGTTCCTGAAATCTTTGATGGTCTGATTACGATCAAGAAAATTGTCCGTGAACCAGGGGAGCGTGCTAAAGTGGCGGTTGAGTCTTATGATGACCGTATCGATCCGGTTGGAGCCCTGTGGGTATGAAAGGATCACGTATTCACGGTATTGTTCGAGAATTGCGTAATGAGAATATTGATGTGATCAATTTCACTACAAACCATTCGTTATATATCGCACGTGCTTTGAGCCCTGCTCGGATCAGTTCAATTAAGATTGACGAAGAAAACAAAACTGCTGCTGTATACTTAAAATCGGATCAGGTTTCGTTGGCAATTGGTCGTGGTGGACATAATATTAAATTGGCTGGTAAATTGACTGGTTATGAGATTGATGTTTATCGTGAGAATGATGAATTTGATGAGGATGTGGATATCGAAGAATTCAGTGATGAAATTGAAAGCTGGGTTATTGATGAATTGAAGCGTGTAGGTTTGGATTCTGCAAAATCTGTTTTATCACTTAGCGAAGAAGAACTTGTTAGACGTACCGATTTGGAAGAAGATACCATTCGTGATATCCTACGTATATTGCAAGCTGAATTTGAATAAAATTCAGCCTGTTAATTTTTTTCTATCTAACATTCGGAATAAATTGTTTATGGATGGAAAAAACATATTTTTGTAATTATATTAAAATAGTTTATATTATAGATGACTGAAGGAAAAGGAACAAACTTGCTTAAAGCAGCAAAGGAACTCAACATCGGGATACATACTGCCGTGGAATGTTTAGTGAAAAAAGGATATGATGTAGAAGCAAAGCCTAACACTAAATTGAGCGGAGAGATGTATGGTGTGCTGTTAAAAGAGTTTCAGGAGACAAATCACTGAAAGATGAAGCTAAACAAATTGTTATTGGCAAAATTCGTCGAGGAGTCGCCGTCCACTTCTCCTAAAGAATCGTCTAGAAATGAGGATTTTGAAGAACATGAGGAGCCAAAAGAAATCTTGGTTAAGAATACTGTAGAAATCCCATCTGTCAAAGAAGTCACTCCTGCCAAGCCTGAGGAACCTGTTCATCAAGGTGGTATGAAAGTGGTTGGCAAAATTGATCTTGATGCCTTGAATAGAGGTGGTCACAAGGGTAAAAAAGAGGAGCCTTCAAAGGAGGAGCCTAAAGTTACGCATGACGCGCCTGTAGAGACTAAGGCCGTAGAGAAAGTAGTAGAGCAGAAAGAAGCCGAAGTTAAAGCTCCGGTCATCGAAGCGAAAAAGAAGAAACAAAGGTTATAGAGCAAAAAGCCGAAGTAGTGGCACCTCGGGTGGAAGCTCCCAAACCTGAAGTAGATAAAACTGAAGTAAAAGCAACTCCGGTTGTAGAGACAAAAACCGAACCTGTGAAGGTAGAAGAAAAGAAAAAAGACGAAACAGCACCTAAAGCTGCTGTACCAGTAACTCCAAAAGTGGAGCCTGTGAAAAAGAAGGCGATGATATTATTTCTGCTCGTGCAGAAAGATTGACAGGTCCTAAAGTAATTGGTAAGATTGAATTACCTTCTGCTAGACCTTCGCACAAACCTGTGGCATCATCTTCAAATGCTGGAAACAATAATGAGAAACGTAAGCGTAAGCGCACGAATCCTAATGGTCCAGTAAATCCGAATGCGGGACAAGGTCAGGGCATAACAACCAAAACCGTGGTCCTCGTGATGGAAACAATAACCACAACCGTGACCAACAAGGGAACAGAGGTGGCAATCAAGGTAACAACAACAATCCGAACAACCGTCCGGGACAAAACAACCAGCATCCAGGCAGACCGGGGCAGGGTGGAAACAACCAGCATCAAGGTAGACCGGGACAAGGTGGAGCAAGGCCACAACATGGTCGTTTTGACAATAGAGGAAAAGGAAGACCTGTTGAAAATAAAGAGGAACCTTCTGAAAAAGAAATCCAAGATCAAATCAAAGCAACACTTGCTCGTTTAAGTGGAGCAGGTAAATCCGGTAAATTTGCACAACGTGCGAAGTTGAGACGTCAGAAACGTGATGATGTCGCTCAACATGCGGAAGAAGCTGCAATGGAGCAAGAGTTGATGGCGAAGGTATTGCGTGTAACAGAATTTGTTACAGCAAATGAGCTTGCAAATCTGATGGATGTTCAAGTCACACAGATTATCGCAACTTGTATGAGTTTAGGTATGTTTGTGTCTATCAACCAACGTCTAGATGCGGAAACTTTGACTATCGTAGCAGATGAGTTTGGCTATCAAGTTGAATTTATTAAACCTGAAGATGAGGAAACTGCGGAACTGGAAGAAGCAGATAATGAGGCGAATTTGGTGTCTAGAGCTCCAATCGTAACCGTAATGGGACACGTTGACCACGGTAAAACATCTTTGTTGGATTATATACGTAAAGCAAACGTTACTTCTGGTGAAGCCGGTGGTATCACCCAACATATTGGTGCATACGCGGTGAAATTGGATGATGACCGTAAAATTACATTTTGGATACACCGGGTCACGAAGCCTTTACGGCGATGCGTGCACGTGGTGCCAAAGTAACGGATATCGTTATTATCGTTATTGCAGCGGACGACGCAGTCATGCCACAAACGAAAGAGGCGATCAATCACGCGCAAGCAGCAGGTGTACCAATTGTATTTGCATTTACGAAAGTGGATAAACCGGGTGCAAATCCTGATCGTATCCGTGAGCAGCTTTCTGCAATGAATATCTTGGTTGAAGATTGGGGTGGTAAATTCCAAGCACAAGAGATCTCTGCAAAAACTGGGGAAAATGTTGACCTTCTTTTAGAAAAAGTTCTTTTGGAAGCTGAAATGTTGGATTTGAAAGCTGATCCGAAAAAACGTGCTGTTGGTTCGGTGATTGAGGCAGCGTTGGACAAAGGTCGTGGTATTGTGACTACAGTATTGATCCAAGGAGGTACTCTTCGTGTCGGAGATCCAATTTTGGCAGGTTCGCATTCTGGTAAGGTGAAAGCACTAACCAATGAAAGAGGTGAACGTGTTAAAGAAGCGGGACCTTCTGTACCTGTACAGATTTTGGGTATGGCTGGAGCACCTACAGCTGGGGATAAGCTTTATGTTCTTGAAAGCGAATCTGAAGCTAGAACGGTAGCAAACAAACGTCTTCAGTTACAACGTGAACAAGGTATGCGTGCAACGAAACATATTACCTTGGATGAGATCGGTCGTCGTTTGGCTATCGGTAACTTTAAGGAACTTAATATTATCGTGAAAGGTGATGTGGATGGTTCTATCGAAGCATTATCAGATTCATTGTTGAAATTATCAACAGATGAGATCCAGGTGAATATTATCCATAAATCAGTAGGTGCGATCTCTGAATCAGATGTATTATTGGCATCTGCTTCTGATGCGATCATCATTGGTTTCCAAGTACGTCCAACACAAAATGCGCGTAAATTGGCTGAGAATGAGCAAATCGACGTTCGTCTGTACTCTATCATCTATGATGCTATCGAAGAGATTAAATCTGCGATGGAAGGTATGTTGGCTCCGAAATTTGAAGAGAAAATTGTTGCTGAGGTTGAAATCAGAGAAACATTTAAAATCTCTAAAGTGGGTACCATTGCGGGATGTATGGTTAGAGAAGGTAAAATCAATAGAAATAATGATATCCGCATAATCAGAGAGGGTGTGGTTATCCATACTGGTAGATTGGCTTCCTTGAAACGTTTTAAAGACGACGTGAAAGAGGTTGCACAAGGTTACGAGTGTGGTTTGAATATTGACCGTTTCAACGACATCCAGGTAGGTGATATCGTAGAGGCTTACGAACAAGTAGAAGTAAAACGTAAATTGTAATTTTCGATTTACGACCTAATATAAAAGCGTTGATGAAAATCAACGCTTTTATTTGTTTCTAACGCTCATATAACTCTATCGGAAGTTGATCTGGATCGGCAAAAAAAGTGAACCTTTTTGTGTTAGTTCGTCGATCCTTATCCCTTCATGTACGATACCTGCCTGTTCTAATTTATGTATTTCCGCATCCAGATTATCGACTTCAAAAGCTAAATGTCTTAAACCAGCAGCTTCAGGAAAACTTGGTCTATTAGGGGAGATGGAAAGGAAAATAGTTCAATGATGTAGGTTTCGTTGAGTTTTAAATCCAATTTGTATGAATCCCGTTCTAGCCGATAGTGTTCCTGCCAGATTTCAAGGCCGAGGACCTCGGTATAGAATTTTTTGACCGCTGATAATCGCTACATATGATCGCAATATGGTGTATTTTGTTTAAGCTTAATTTCATTTTGCTCTTTCGTATTGTTTTGGCCAGGGGATATCGACGGATAATTCTTTTGCAAAGTGTAAAGGGAGATGTGGATCATCTAAAAAACTCCGAGCGATCATAATTAAATCTGCCTGATCTTTCTCGATAATATCGGCGGCCTGAGTCGCTGTTTTAATAATGCCGACAGTAGCAGTTTTGCTTCCGGTTTTCTCTTTGATCGCGAGGGCGAATGGAAGTTGATAGGCAGGGCCAATATCAATTTTTGATGGGAAACTGCTCCACCGCTCGATACATCAATGATATCAACTCCCTGCTCGGTCAGGAGCTGTGATAGCGCTATGGATTGATCCAGATCCCAACCATCCGGGGCCCAATCTGTCGCAGAAATACGTACCCATAAACTTTGCGCCGATATTTCCTGTTTTACCCGTTTGATGATCTCCAGCAGGAAGCGGATTCTATTTTCAAATGGACCGCCGAACTGGTCTGTTCGTAAGTTGCACAAAGGGGAGAGAAACTGATGGATGAGGTAACCATGTGCTGCGTGGAGTTCGATGATTTCGTAACCAGCTTGAATAGCTCTTTTGGTAGCTTGTCCAAACTGTTCGATGATTTCTTCGATCTCATTTGTTTTAAGCTCTTTGGGGACGTAATCTGTCGAATGGAAAGCCTGTGCCGATGGAGCGACAGTCTGCCATCCTAGGGCTTCTGAAGGGGCAAATTGACCACGACCAAGCCAAGGTTTGTTGCTACTGGCTTTGCGGCCTGCATGCGCGAGCTGAATACCGGGGATAGCATCATTTGCTTTGATAAAAGCTGTTATCTCTTTTAGTTTGTCAATATGTTGGTCATCCCATATCCCAAGGTCTCCATAGCTGATTCTACCTTCGGGTGCCACGGCTGTTGCTTCCTGTATGATTGCTGCTGCGCCTCCAATGGCAAATTGACCAAGGTGGACAAGATGCCAGTTGTTTGCAAAGCCATCTTCAGCAGAATATTGGCACATAGGGAAACGACTAAGCGATTTTTCAGGTTTAAGGAACCGATGTTTATCGATGAAAATAGTTTACTCATAATTTGTTGTTTATATTAGACGGATGTAGTGAGCTCCTGTCTGAGAATGGTGTTGATAGATCACAAATAATTCTATTGCGAGCCTTTAGTGTTGTTAAAGGCTCGCAATAGTGGTTTTTATGGATTTGTAGACCATAGAGAGGCAGATTTTAACATCGCTCTTCTAGGCAATTTTAAATTCGCGATAATTAGTTCCGCGAAATCTTCCGGTTGCAATACTTTTTCGGGGTCGCCGTCCGTCAGACCGAGATCTTTGGACATATCCGATGCAATGGTACTTGGCATTAGGGTACAGACCCGAATGTTATTTTTACGTACTTCACGCATCAATGAATCTGCCAATCCAATAACACCAAATTTTGAAGCGCTATATGCTGAGGTCGTAGCTGCACCATTCAATCCTGCTGTAGAAGAGACCATGACAATATCACCCTGATTTTTTCGATTAGTTGTGGCAGGACAGCTTTTGTAACAAAATAGGTTCCCAATAGATTAACATTGATAATCTCAGTCCATTCTTGCACGTCCATATCCATTACAGAGGAGAAGGAAGATATGCCGGCATTGTTGATAAGAATATCAAAGTAGCCAAAGGTTTCATTGAGATTATTAATTCCCTGTTGTACTGCCTCGTTATCTGATACATCAAATGCAGCATAAGTAACTTGTGTGCCTAACGTTTTGAGCTCATCGGCAGCCTGCTTCAATGCTGTTTCGTTTCTTCCTGTGATCGCAACGTGTACACCTTCTTTAGCCAATGCAACAGCAATGGCTTTCCCAAGCCCCTTTGCTCCACCTGTCACTAAGGCCCTTTTTCCTGTTATATTTTCCATAGTATAAAAGTAAGCATGATCTCATGGATTACTGTCAAATGAACCTCAAAAGACAGCCTATTTCACTTTTTTAATGATATTTTCTATAATCGGATAGGTATTGGCCCGCACTTCATCAAATTGATCTACAGGACGCCATTCTGCCTTTGTAATGTCTTCAGCTGTTTGTGGTATTAATTTCGGAACTTTATTAACGCCCATTTCATACCAATTGGTTGCCTTTAATACAAATTCTCCATTACGTAGATAGTATGTATGGTAGGATGTGATGATCTTTTACCTAAATAGTTGATTTTAATACCACATTCTTCTTCTACTTCACGTACAGCGGCTTCTTTCATCTTTTCATTGTCTTCCACTTTGCCTTTCGGAAGATCCCATTTGCCCAAGCGGTAGATAAAAAGGTAATCACCATCACCATTTTTAACCAGTCCACCAGCAGCTTTAATGATTTTTAACTTGCTTTTTAGGTTTTGAAATACGGTTTCGAAATCCCTGTTGACGTAGAGATATGTCTTCGGGACTTTATCAATTTCAGATTGTTTGAAAAGTTTTTGAAGTTCAATGTCTTGAATACTAATTGTTTGCGTGTTTTTAGTTTTCGAAGGAACAAAATCGGCTAAAATTAGCACGGTTTCGTTCATATAAATTTTATAAATTTGCGCCATGAATAATTTAAATGAGGTTGAACAAAAAGTTGCTGAATCCTTATTGCAAATTAAAGCAATAAAATTGCAACCTAAAAGTCCTTTTACTTGGGCGTCGGGTTGGAAGTCTCCAATTTACTGTGATAACCGTATCACTTTATCTCATCCAGCGATACGTACGTATATTCGTCAGAAGCTTTCTAAGCTTATTCAAGAAGAGTTTGGATCTGTAGATATGATTTCTGGAGTAGCTACGGCAGGTATTCCACAAGGCGTGTTGGTAGCACAGGATTTGGGCTTACCATTTTCTTATGTTAGAAGCTCAGCTAAAGATCATGGACGTCAAAACATGATCGAAGGTGAAGTCGTCAGTGGGCAACGTGTAGTTGTGGTTGAAGATCTAATTTCGACAGGAAAAAGCAGCTTGATCGCGGTCAAAGCATTGCGTGAAGCGGGTTGTAATGTTGTTGGATTGGTTTCCATATTTACGTACGGATTACAACAAGCGACTGATAATTTTGCTGATGCAAAATGTCCTTATTTCAGCTTGTGTAACTACGATGCACTGATTCAAGTCGCAGCTGAAAATGGCTATGTCTTGGATGAGGATGTTGAAATTTTGAAAAAATGGAGATTGAACCCTGAAGGATGGGGTGAAAATTTTCAATAAAGATGAATAATTTACCGTTATGACTACTATTCAGAACACAACAGAAATCAACAGAAATGTCAGCGAGGTATTTGCTTTTTTAACTGATCTCAATAATCATGAGCAGTTAATGCCTGAAAATATCTATAATTGGTCTTCAACGTCGGATGAAGCGCGATTTACCATTCAAAATATGGCAAAATTAGCGCTAAGAGTGGAGGAGCGTGTAGAAAACCAATTGATCAAACTCATTCCTTCTGAAAAAGCGCCTTTCGAGGTTACATTGCGTTGGGAACTGCAAGCAGTATCAGAAATTGTGACCAAAGCTACGTTTATAATTGATGCAGATCTGAATATGATGATGAAAATGATCGCATCAGGGCCACTTCAGAAACTGATTGACTTTCAGGTGAACAAACTTAAAACTGTATTGGGATAGTAGGTCTTATTACGGAATATAACATAAAAAAGCTCGATCTAAGATCGAGCTTTTTTTATGTTATTATGCAAGTCGCTCATTTACTTTTTTTCCAATTGACGACATTCCACCAATTTTTAATATAGTCTGCTCTCTTGTTTTGATAATGCAAGTAATAAGCATGTTCCCAAACGTCGAGTCCCAAAACTGGGATGCCTTTTACTTCAGCAACATCCATTAACGGATTATCCTGATTTGGGGTAGAAGTTATTTTCAGGTTCCCGAATCATCAAGAATCAACCAGGCCCAGCCTGAACCGAAGCGGCTTGTCGCTGCGGCGGCGAATTGCTCCTTAAATTTGTCTAATGAACCAAAGGATTTATTGATCATCGTTAACAATTTTTCTGATGGTTGACTAGCTTTGTCGGACAGGCTTTCCCAAAAGAAATTGTGATTCCATGCACCGCCAGCGTTATTTCTGGCTTTCGGGGAATATTTGGATATATTAGCTAAAAGCTGTTCCTCTGAAGTTTCTTTGATCGCCTCAGCAACAATAGCTTCGTTGACTGCATTGATATAGGCCATATGATGCTTTGTATAATGGATTTCCATCGTCAAGGCGTCAATATTGGGCTCCAATGCGGCATAACTGAAAGGTAACTTTACTTGGGAAAACTTTAAGGTAGCGGCATTTAATTCAGTTGCTTTCGCGGAAGCAATATCTTGTAATATTGATCCAGATACAGCAATACCCAATGTGGCTTTTGCTGCATTTTGAAGGAAGTTTCTGCGTGTTTGCATATAATCTTATTATAATAAGTTTCTATATAAATATAACGTGAAATTCTACAAATATTGTACAAGAATTGTCTGCCAATTGTAATACAACAAAATTGTTATAAAAGGTATCTGAAAAAGCCTATTTCCGTTCTGGTTTTTACATTTGTGTAAGCCAAAATTCGACAGTATATTTGAACTATGTACGCATTACGAATAGCAAAGATAATTCCCCAACCCAATAATAATATTACTTTTCAGTTGGAATCTCTTGCCGGCGACTATCCTAGATACAAAGCAGGGCAATTTATTACACTTTCATTTATGTTTGGTGATCGGGAGGTTCGTCGTTCCTATTCTTTTAATAGTTCGCCGGATTATGATGAGCCATTAAGTATTACGGTAAAACGTGTGGAAAATGGAGAGATCTCAAGATTGCTTCATCATACTATTGCTGAAGGGGATATCGTTCAAGCCATGGAACCACAGGGATTATTTACATATGAGCCTGATGCGTATAAAGTAAGAACCTTGTTTTTATTTGCAGCAGGTATTGGTATAACGCCCTTATATTCCATTCTTAAAACGGCGCTGCTTGTTGAAGATAAGTCTAAGGTGGTACTGGTGTATAGCAACAGTGCCTCTGATCAAACGCCATTCCGTGAGGAGCTGGAGGAATGGGCTATGAAATTCCCCGATCGTTTAACGATTGTCTGGATTTATTCCAATAGTAAATATCTGATGAAAGCCCGACTGAATCGGGATTATATTCTTTCCATTGTCAAGGATCATCTTGTTGGGGAAAAAGAGGAAGCACTATTTTATACCTGCGGACCGGTGATTTATATGGATTTATGTCGTTTTACACTTTTGGGTATGGGCTTCGATGCCAATCAGATTAAGAGAGAAACATTTTTATTGCCCGAAAATGAAGAGGATGATGACGATGAATCTGAAAAGGAAATTGATACGACATCCTATCGAATCAAATTACATTTTCAAGGCGAAAGCTATGATCTTGAGGTCCCGTATAATAAATCTATTCTGGATGTAGGACTGGAGCATAAAATCAAGCTACCCTATTCTTGTAAATCTGGCATGTGCAGTACATGTATCTCACAATGTTCCAAGGGGAAAGTCCGAATGGATTATAACGAAGTGTTAACCGATCGGGAAATGGAAAATGGGCGTATCTTGTTGTGCACGGGGCATCCTACTGTTGAAGGAACAGAAATTGAGGTACTTTAAAAAACAGGTTGTATTTATCTCGTTTGTTTGATTAATTGCGGGTATTCCCGAATAATATTTTAATATATTATTTATTATTATCTATTTGTTCTGCTATGTGCTGCAATTAAAATTGCATTTAAAAGCAAATTTAGCTAAGTTTGGGTATAACCGTTTTTTATATCCAACTATTATGGGAAAATTACTCTGGGGCCCGATAGGAGAACAAAAATCTCAATCTGAGATCAATAAATTCAAACAGTATATCGAACAACGATATCAATTATCCTTCGCGTCTTATCATGATCTACGGACATGGTCAACGTCAACTATCACTGATTTTTGGCAGGATGTCGCAACTTACTTTACTATAAAATTTCATTTTGGTTTTAGCAGTGTATTCGCTTATCCAGTGGACAGCAACAGCTTGTTTGGATCGACCTGGTTTAGGGAGGCGACATTAAATTATGCTGAACATATATTTCGCTGTGACACGGGTACAGATACCAACGTATTTGCACATTCCAATGGGTTCCTTCAGCGTTAATTTCACAACCATTAGTTACATACATACGAAGGTAGAAATGGTGAGCAAAAAGGATGCGGCCAATGTTAATCAGTTGATTTAGGAAAACCTATTAATGATAAAATCAAACATCAGTTTGAAATACTTTTAATCCAATAACGCTAATAATGATAGATAAAACAGTAAAAAATGTACAAGAAGCCTGCAATGGCATCGAAGACGGAATGACCATAATGTTAGGTGGCTTCGGGCTTTGCGGCATTCCCGAAAATTCTATTGCCGAGCTGGTAAAAAAGAAGTGAAAGATTTAACCTGTATTTCTAATAATGCGGGTGTTGATGATTTTGGTTTAGGCTTACTTTTACAAAAAAGCAAATCAAAAAAATGATTTCATCTTACGTTGGCGAAAATGCCGAATTCGAAAGGCAGCTTCTAAGCGGCGAATTGGAAGTAGAACTAATCCCGCAAGGCACTTTGGCGACACGTTGTATGGCTGCAGGATACGGAATGCCAGCCATTTATACACCGGCAGGCGTTGGGACCGAAGTAGGTGAGGGCAAAGAAGTGAGAAACTTTAAAGGCAAAGATTATCTTTTGGAATATGCTTTCGATGCCGATTTTGCTATTGTTAAAGCATGGAAAGGCGACAAAGCAGGCAATCTTATCTATCGTTCTACCGCTAGAAACTTTAATCCTGTAATGGCTATGGCTGGTAAAATAACCATTGCCGAAGTTGAAGAACTGGTAGAGGTTGGTGAGCTAAATCCAGATGAAATTCATACTCCAGGAATTTATGTTCACAGAATTTTCCAGGGAGAACATTACGAAAAGAGAATCGAGCAAAGAACCGTAAGACCTAAAAACTAAATTATGGCATTATCTAAAGAACAAATTGCAAAACGTATTGCAAAAGAAATTAAAAATAATAGTTATGTTAACCTAGGTATCGGAATTCCAACTTTGGTGGCCAATTACATTCCAGAAGGGGTTAATGTGGTTTTGCAATCCGAGAACGGGCTTCTGGGGATGGGACCTTTTCCTATCGAAGGCAGCGAAGATCCAGATTTGATTAATGCGGGTAAGCAAACCATTACCACATTGCCGGGGTCTGCAACTTTCGATTCAGCGCTAAGTTTTGGGATGATTAGAGCCCAAAAGTAGATTTAACCATTTTAGGTGCCATGGAAGTTTCCGAAAGTGGCGATATTGCTAATTGGAAAATCCCTGGAAAAATGGTAAAGGAATGGGCGGCGCCATGGACCTTGTCGCCTCGGCCAAAAATATTATCGTTGCCATGCAACAAGTTAATAAAAGTGGTGAAAGTAAACTCCTCGCAGAATGCACACTTCCATTAACAGGTGTAAAGTGCATAAAAAAATTGTCACTGAATTAGGCGTTTACGAAATTCTACCAGAGGGAGGTTTCCAGCTTTTAGAAAGAGCTCCAGGTGTAAGTGTTGAGGAAATAAGAACTGCAACCGCTGGAAAATTAATTGCCGATGAAAATATACCCGAAATGGTTTTTTAAGTAAGAAAAGTTACAAATAAATGGATTTGTAGCGTAGCAACCAAAGTGGGGCTGACTGAATTTGAAATCATCAGTAAAATATGGCCAAGGTATAAACAATAAAAGGTTCGTGGAACCCTTTAAATAAAGCGCCCCTGTATCATGCGATACAGGAGCGCTTTTTATTACTGAGGCAGTTATTGTCGTGTGGACGTTTTTCGTATTATATTTATACCTGAATTACCCCAACATTGTATCGTTCGACAATGGGCTTTTCATTAGCGGCTTCAATTCCCATGCTGATGACTTTTCTGGTTTCATCAGGGGCAATAATTCCATCTACCCAAAGTCGGGCAGCGGCATAATAGGGACTTAGCTGCTCATTATATCGGTCTTCAATGGATTTCAATAGTATATTCTTTTCTTCTTCATTGATTTCCTTTCCTTTGGCTTTTAGTGCTGATTCCTGGATCTGAAATAGCGTTTTACCAGCTGCGGCGCCGCTCATGACGGCCATCTGGGCGCTTGGCCAAGCATAGATCAACCGAGGATCATAGGCCTTACCGCACATCGCATAATTTCCCGCTCCGTAGCTATTTCCTACGATGAATGTAAATTTGGGTACGACGGAATTTGCCATTGCATTGACCATTTTGGCGCCATCTTTAATAATTCCACCTTGTTCGGATCGGCTGCCGACCATAAATCCAGTGACATCCTGAAAGAAGACAAGCGGAATGTTTTGTTGGTTGCAGTTCATGATAAAGCGTGCAGCTTTGTCTGCAGAGTCACTATAGATAACGCCACCCATTTGCATTTCCATTGCATTACCAGGTTTCTTTGCTTTAATGATTTCCCGTTGATTGGCGACGATACCCACAGCCCATCCATCTACACGTGCAAGCGCGCATACAATGGTTTTGCCGTAATCGGGTTTATACTCCTCCAGTGTTTCTGCGTCAACAATCGCTTCGAGGATGTCTTGCATGCGGTAAGGTTTGGTTCGATCTTCCGGAAGGATTTCTGCAATTTTTTCGGGGTCTGTTTTTGGAGGCAGGCTTTCTTTGCGATTGAAATTTGCTTTTGCATTCCCACCGATTTTGTCAATTACGTTTTTAATTGCTGTGAGGCAACTTTGGTCGTCGGGGAATTTGTTGTCTGTGACACCTGATATTTCAGAATGTGTGGAAGCGCCACCGAGTGTTTCGGCATCCACAGTTTCCCCAATAGCTGATTTAACCAAATAAGGGCCAGCTAGGAATACAGATCCTGTACCTTCGACAATGAAAGCATAGTCCGACATGATGGGTAAGTAGGCTCCGCCTGCGACACAGCTGCCCATAATCGCGGCAATCTGCGGAATGCCCATGGAGGACATGCGGGCATTATTACGGAATATCCGTCCAAAGTGTTCTTTGTCGGGGAAGATTTCATCTTGCATCGGTAAAAAAACACCGGCGGAATCCACCAGATATATTATTGGAAGATTGTTTTCCATCGCGATCTCCTGTGCACGAAGATTTTTCTTTGCCGAGATCGGAAACCAGGCTCCAGCTTTTACTGTGGCATCATTGGAAACGATAACACAAAGTTTGGATTTAACATAACCCAATACCGCTGCACAACCGGCATTGGTACAGCCTCCATGTTCTGTATACATGCCCTCTCCAGCAAACATACCTATTTCGAGGTACTCCCGGTCTGGATCCAGTAAGTATGCTATTCTTTCCCATGCCGACAGCTTACCTTTCTCTTTCAATTTTTTGATTTTATCGATGCCACCACCGAGTTTTAAATTTTCTCTTTTTGGCGAAGTAATGCGAGCAGCTCCTTCATAGTTTATAATTCTGGTTTAAAAAGCGATATGATTAAGAATTTCTTATTTTTAGATAAATTTAAAATAAAATTTTAAAATATTTGCAATTTTATTCCTAAATATTTTGATATATTTGAATTGTATTACCGATTGTAAATTTAATATTCATGCTTATGTTTATTGAAAATAAACAACAAATGGATATGATCAGACAGAGTGCACGAGATTTTGCACAGTATCATATCAAACCTTATGTGATGGAATGGGATGAAGCCCAAATATTTCCAATAGAAGTTTTTAAAAAATTAGGTGAACACGGTTTCATGGGCGTTATCGTTCCCGAGGAATACGGAGGTTCGGGCCTAGGTTATCAGGAGTATATCACCGTACTGGATGAAATCTCCAAAGTTTGTGGATCGATCGGACTTTCGGTGGCGGCACATAACTCATTATGTACCAATCATATTTTGAGTTTTGCTAATGAAGAACAGAAGAAACGCTATCTTCCGAAATTAGCTACTGCGGAATGGATTGGTGCTTGGGGCCTCACAGAGACTGGTTCAGGCTCGGATGCCGGTGGTATGACCACCTTTGCCGAAAGGGATGGAGATTATTATGTGCTGAATGGTTCGAAGAATTTTATTACACATGCCATTAGTTCGAGTGTCGCTGTTGTGATCGCCCGGACGGGGCAAAAGGGTGATAAAAAGGAATGTCCGCCTTTATTGTCGAAAAGGATACGCCAGGGTTTACTGCAGGAAAAAAAAGAAAATAAATTAGGCATGCGTGCTTCGGAGACTGCATGCTTATTTTTTGATAACTGTAGGATTCATCGTGACCAGCTCATCGGTGAGGAAGGTCAAGGATTTGTGCAGGCTCTAAAGCTTTTGGATGGCGGAAGAATCTCCATTGCAGCCCTTTCTTTGGGTATTGCACGTGGTGCTTATGAATGTGCGTTAAAATATGCACATGAAAGAGAGCAGTTTGGGAAGAAGATTTATGATTTTCAGGCGGTTTCGTTTGCCTTGGCAGATATGGCTACCCAAGTAGAGGCGAGTGAGCTATTGACCCGTCAGGCGGGGTATCTCAAAGATCATGGGGAACGCGTATCCAAAATTGGCGCAATGGCCAAACTGTATGCTTCTGAGGCGGCAGTAAGTGTTTCAAATGAATCTGTACAGATTTTTGGTGGATATGGTTTTACAAAAGATTATCCTGCTGAAAAGTTCTTTCGTGATGCCAAACTATGTACAATAGGCGAGGGAACATCCAGTATTCAGAAGATGGTGATTGCGCGCGAAATTGAAAAAGATATTTTATAGTATAATATGAAAGATCAGGTTGTATTGGTCGATTGTCCACGAGATGCCATTCAGGGGCTGCATAATTTTATTGCAACAGACAAAAAGGTCAAACATATCAATGCGTTGATAGAAAGTGGCTTATTTGATGTGATTGATTTTGGTTCGTTTGTTTCTCCAAAGGCGGTTCCGCAATTGGCTGACACAAAAGAAGTCCTAAATGGCGTTTTGAAGAATGATCGGGTAAAGCTATTGGCAATTGTCGCCAATCTGAGAGGTGTTCAAGAGGCTGTTCAAGAGGAAAAAATAGATTTTATAGGTTATCCGTTTTCTATATCAGAAACCTTTCAGTTGCGCAATACGAATAGGGGCTGGATGATTCTTATCAGCAATTGAAGGAAATGAAAACCTTGGCTGATACCTATGGTAAGGCATTGGTCGTGTATATTAGCATGGCTTTTGGTAATCCATATGGTGATCCATGGTCAGTAGATCTGGTTGAAGAATGGATCGATCGATTGATGCAGCTTGGTATAGCCGAATTTTCTTTGGCGGATACTACTTCAGAGGCGAGTGTTGGGCAGATTGCCGACCTCTTTGGTCTTGTCCGGACGCGATATCCGCAGCTCGCTGTAGGGGCGCATTTTCATGCCAGGCGGGAAGATAGTCTTGCAAAGGTTCAGGCTGCCTACGATGCAGGCTGCCGTAAGTTTGAAGGGGCATTATTGGGTTATGGTGGATGTCCATTTGCCAAAGATGATTTGGTTGGAAATATTCCGTCAGAAATTTTGCTGGATCTTTTTGATAGGGGAGTTTGATGGAGAAGATGGCCCTGGAGGAGAGCTTTAGGCAGATGATCTTGTAGATAGAATAAATGGAAAACTGAATTTCATAAAGGTACAACGCGAACAGCATGTGTTTATATTGACGCTGGCGCGATCGGAGAAAAGGAATGCTTTTAGTCCGACCATGGTGAGTGAGATTGCCTATGCTTTGGCAGTGGCTAATGCGGATCCAGAGATTCGTTTGATACAGGTTGAAGCTGAAGGGCCCGTATTTTGTGCCGGGATGGATCTGAAAGCTTTTGAAGATCCGTTGGTTGATGAGGCTAATCCTCGGATTCCCAAGGTCGAGAAATCGCTGGCCGAACTGTTTGCTAATTTAGATAAACCGTCGATATGTGTTGTTCGGGGCGATGTGATTGCGGGAGGGTTTTTAATTGCCCTATCCTGCACTTATTTGTTTGCCCTGCCGCAGGTGCGATTTTCGTTACCGGAAGTGAAGATCGGCCTTTTTCCTTTTCAGGTATTGGCGTTGCTCCTGGAGTATATGCCCGAACGGAAGGCAATGGATCTTTGTATTCAAGGTCGGTCTTTCTCGGCAGAAGAGGCACTGGAAAAGGAGTTGCTTTATGCGATTTTGGAACCAGAGGAGGCCGAATTAGATGCATTGAAAAGAGCTATTGTAGAGAATGCACCCTTGGCTATCGCAAGGGTTTTGGGGCGCTTCGCAAATTGAAAGAAAATTCGTTGGTGGATAAATATGCGTTTCTTTTGGATGAGCTTGCTAAACTTCGTCAGACAGCCGACTTCAAAGAAGGGATGGCGGCAATGCGTGATAAACGAAAGGGAGAGTGGAAGAATCGCTGATCAAAAGAACGGAAACTTGGTCTACTGGTCAAAGGAGAAAATTCCCAGGGAATAGAACTTAATACGATCAATAAAGCAAGACCAAACCAAATGAGTAAAATTTTAAAACGTCGATCATCTGTATCGGCGTTTTTGCTTTTTAGACTTCCAATGAGCAAAATGATTGCTGCGAGAATCATCATGCTGCTATGCTCCATTCCGAAAAAACGGATCTGTCGTAAGTGTACAGCTGTTTTAAAATGTGTCAGAAAATATTGTGTGATCGGACTTAATATATAGAGTATGATACCCATTAATGCTTGCATATAAAAAGCAATAATGACCGCCTTTTTAAGAAATTATCGGTAGGGGTGAAGGGGAGTCTATTCTTTTGTTGATAGGCAAAACGTAATAAACTAACTATAAGAATGATCAAAACAATCCATCGCCAGGTGGAGTGTAAAGCTAAAATAAAGGCGTAAATAGAAGTCATAGCGATACAAAGATGAACATAAAATACATTAAAAACACTTCAGTCAGCTGATTATTGTGACAACTGCGAAGCAGATTCGGGTTAAAAATGATTACTGAGTTCTATCGTCGAATGAGAAGATGATAAAAATGAGGCTTGAATTTAATGTTATTTTTTTGTTTATGTAGTGTTTGTAGTGTTTTGATTATTAATTATTTAAAATCTACATATGTCCGGTATTAACTTAAGGTTAATTGGTTTCTGAGTGCTGCAAACGCGGTTTTTGGCTAGATTGTATAGGGAAATTAGCTCAAAAAGTATGGTGGCGGATTCCAATTTTAATTTACTTTGGTGATTGGGGTGCGTAATGTGTGGTTTTTTATGTTTTTAAGCGATTTGAGAGTTTTTTGCTAGTTGCTTTACCTCTCGCTTCGTTGGATTAAAAAGTGCTCTCAAGGTGCTAATTTTAAGTTTTTTGTGTTGCGGCGGTTTTAGATAGGTGCGAAAATAGTGCGTTCTGATCTTATTTTTTCATTATGAATTTCATAATTCATTTATTTAATGATCTTTTTATCAGTGTATATATGATTTTTATATAAACTTATTGTTTTCTGTTTTTACTGATTCTTAGTTATTATATAAGGTGCAGATCTCATGAGCCTATAGCCTTTAAAATAGGGGCTACAGATTTATTTTTTTTTTTAAATATTTTTGGAAACATCGAGAATTAGTATCTATATTAGTGTATTAATTAAATAATACAGTAGTATGATTACTATCCAAAATCTAAATTTTAGTTATAGTAAGTCCAGGCCACTCTTTCTTCAAATGGACCTCACTTTGAAGCAGGGGCATATCTATGGATTACTTGGAAAGAACGGCGCGGGTAAGTCTACCTTGCTCAAAAATATTGCCGGCTTAGTGTATCCAGTATCGGGGGTGGTTGAAGTCTTGGGACACAACCCAACTCGAAGGGAGCCCTCTTTGTTGCGGGAGATCAGTTTTATTCCGGAGGAGTTTTATTTGCCTGCGGTAAAATCAGAACAATTTTTAAAAGCCAATGCTGGGTTTTATCCCAATTTTGACCGGGAACATTTTTATCGCTTGATCAAAGAATTTGAAATTCCGGTAGAACAAAAATTGGCGGAGATGAGCTATGGTCAGAAAAAGAAATACATTATTTCCTTCGGTTTGGCTTCCAATACGAAAATTATCATTATGGATGAACCAACGAATGGGCTAGATATTCCTTCTAAGGCGCAGTTTCGTAAAATTATGGCTTCGGCCATCACAGACGACCGTTGTGTAATTATCTCAACCCATCAGGTACGTGATCTGGATAATCTGATTGATGCGGTCATTTTACTTGATGAGCATAAGGTAGCGCTGAATGCACCTGTTAACCTGATTACTGATAAGCTCTGTTTTAAAAAGATGAAGGAACTATCTTTTGATGTGCTGCATGCGGAGGAGGCGCTTGGAGGTTTCAATGTGATTCTTCCAAATACACTGGTGGAAGATTCCAAACTGGATCTGGAGTTGTTGTTCAATGCGGTGTTACAGCAAAAGGAAAAAATTACAAATCTCATTAAAGTCGATGAATATGTCAGACCTGTTTAATACTACACGTTTTTTTGCACTGATCCGTAGGCAATGGGTCGGTTTTGGACGAATATATCTGATGTCAATAGGTGTAATCGCAGGCGTAATCTTTTGTTTTTATGCTTTCAATGTGGGGACTAATTATGATCATCTTCAGCATGATTTTGCCAATGTTTATTCGATATTGAATTTTAGATCACCTTTATTCTGTGTATTGGGATTGTTTTTTGTGACTGTGATCTCGAGCAGTTATTTTGCTGATCTTGGACGTAAGACAAAAGCTATTTTTGAATTGATGATACCTGCTTCGCAGTTGGAGAAATTTCTGGTCGCTATTTTCTATACAGTGATCATTGGGATCAGCTCATATCTACTGATCTATTATCTGATCGATCTAGCCTTCATTTCCTATTTGCGAGGTTTTGGTCCTTCCATTAGAACGGAGGTGAATGAACTTGGTGAACAGGTTACGGTGGAGTTCTGGCAATATTTTTTACCGTGGATTATCCGAGCGGCGCGTATTATGCCTGTTTTTTACCTGTCCTATTAAATGCCATATTTTTACTGGGGGATTGTTTTTAAGAGCTATCAATATATTAAGACCGCGATCTCACTGTTGCTTTATTGCGTGGTCTGGATGTCTTTTTTGTGTATCTCATGAAAACACAAACGGAAAATACAGTGGGGCGCATGGATGATAATTATTGGTCAGATTCAAATCACATCTTTGGGCTAATTACAGTGACAGGAATAGCGCTCACATTGATATTCTGGGGATTGCCTTTTAAGGTTAAAAGAGAAGGAGATTTAATATGGAATTTAATGCCAACAAAGCGATTTATCTACAGATTGCGGAATATGTATGTGATCATATTTTAATGGAAACCTGGAAAACGAACGACAAGTTGCCCTCGGTGCGGGAGCTGGCAGTTCAATTGGAGGTGAATCCGAATACAGTTATGAGGACCTATGATATGCTGCAACAGAAGGAGATTATCGCGAATAAACGCGGAATCGGTTTTTTCTTGACCGGGGATTCTGTCCGGAATGTTAAATCTTACCGGAAGATTTTTTTTTGGAAGAGGATCTTCCATTGTTCTTTCGGAATATTTATTTATTGGAAATCGGTTTACCTGAATTGGAGCAACGTTACAGACAGTTTGTTGAACAGAATTTTAATCAAAATGAATCATGAAATTAAGTACTAAATTATTGATAGGGCTCGCAATATTCCTTTTTGTTGTTCCGACATTGGTGGCCTCTTATTTGGTTCGGATCAATAGGTTAGATGCAAACGTTTATCATAAAAATGTAGAAAAGGAGGTGTCAAACCCTGGTGCGGCAGATGTTTATTTTCGGTCATTTCCTGTAGGTAAATTTGATAAACTACAGATCCTTGGTTCAGATGCCAGGGGATCAATTTATATGTGGTGAAAAGTGATAAGTTTATGCTGAAGGTGAATAAGAGCCAGGCGGATTTTGTAAAGGTAAATGTAGATGCCGATGGTTTTCTTGTGCTGGATTTTTTGGAGGGTGGTGATAAGTATTATAAGTCAGTCTATATTTTTACACCGGATTTGAAATTCTTAAAATTAAAGAAAGCAGATGTGAACGAGTTTTCTGCAAAGCTTGATGAATTCACTATTGTTGGTGACAGTGTTGAGAATTTTTCTTTAAGTGGAGAAACGGCCATCAATACGCTTAATTTGGTTTTGACAAATTCGCATATAGATGATTTTGGGTCCCGTGACGACAAAAATACAGCACCCGTCAGTCATTTACGGGTTGATGTCACCAACACCAATCTAGGGTTGCCTCGAGTTGATTACAAGACTGCTGATATTCTTGTTAAGAATTCGCAGGTCTATTTTAATAGAAAAGGGGATAAGTCTAGGGTCGATGTTTTGGATATCAAAACCGAAGGTGTTTCTTCTGTCCGGCTGGATAGCTTGCAATGGAATACATTGAAAGGACGTTTGTCGAACGATACAAAAATTGATTTGCCAGTGCATGCATTGCGTAATCTGATCAAATAGTCTTCCGCACTGATTTTGTTTGTTAAGGTCTTTTGAAGGGTATTTATTTTGTAAAAGCTCAAAATTCCAATTGTTTGAATTTTGAGCTTTTTGGTATATCCTGATCTATGGGTTAATAAGCGCTGCGACCTGTTGATCAGTTGTGACGCCAGGTTCCAGTGCTATCAGTTTAAAATTGCGGAAATGAATCTCCGATCCTTCAGATTCGAGGCAGAGGTAACCTTTTTTACAGTTGAATTGCGTATTCCGTTGACAAATTTCCCGTTGACAGCTAATTTGATCGTGCCGTCAACACATATGATTGTGTATTTGTTCCATTCGCCTTTCCCCTTAGCTCTGTTTTCTATGGATTTGCTACGTGTACCACGGGGGTGTCCGGTATTGTGGTAACACCACCGACACCAAATAGTTCGCCATGCACGTAGGCAATTGGTGCTTGTTTGCCATCAATATGATTCTGATTTACCCAGTCCAATTCGAGCATTTGTACTTCTACGCCACCAGGTAGCCTGCCGGATGGATCAGGTTTGGCATCTGACCAAACGAAGATTCCTGAATTACCACCAGCGTATTGATGGTTCCATTCGACATGGATAATAAAGTTTTCGTACTGTTTTGAAGAGCGTACTACACCTATTGGTTTTCCCTTGCAAATGAGATTCCCTTTTCGATACGCCATGTTTCAGGGTCTGTATTGACATTAATCCAGTGAATTTTTTCTGCGTTCTTCTTGTTTACTACCCAATCGTCCCATTGGATTTCCTGGCCAAAATTAAATAAGGTATTGTTTTGGGCTAGGAGGTTACTATTATTAAGCAATAAAATGCTGAAAATAGAATAAATAAGTCTTTTCATAAGGTTTTGGAGGTTAGCTAAACTTTGTCTTTCCAGGTGTAGCAATAAGAGGTCCGTCTATGTTAAGTTCCCAATTATAAGACGATAACTCCGGCCCAAGACTTTCTTTCGAATTTATTACTTGATCAAAGGTTAGGTTTTGACCTGTATAGCCTGCCATGCGTGCCCAAATAGCCAGTAATGTGCTGTTGGTCATCCACTCGCCATCATTGATCGGTTTGTTACTTCTGATTGCCGCAAACAACTCATCATGTTGCGTTTGGTACATATTGTTTTTTGCTCCGGTGTAATTCCAGTCCATTTTTCCAGTTATTGTATGTTTTCCGCCGATGATGACTTCGGCCGCACCTTCTGATCCTAACATGCTTACTGAGTTTCTAGGGGTGGCTCCAGCTTGTTGTCGACAGAAGTGTGTTCCGATAGCTCCATTTGCATACTTAAATTCTATCGCAAAATGGTCGTAGATATTCCCATATTTTGAATCTACACGGACTTGTCTGCCGCCTGTACCCATCGCTGAAATAGGCATAACGTCACCCATGGCCCAAGACATCATATCTAAACTGTGTACTGCTTGTTCTACGATAAAATCACCTGAAAGCCAGTTGTAATAAAACCAGTTTCTCATTTGTTGGGTCATTTTATTCCATTCTGGACGTGGGTCGATATAGGTCGCTTCGCCACCATAGCGAAATGTACTAACTGATCTTACCTGGCCTATTGCTCCTTCTAACACTTTAGTAAATGTAGCTCGGTTTGGAAGATCATAACGGAAACAGAAGCCAGAAACAAGTGATAAGTTTAATTCTTTTGCTTTTTTACCGACTGTAATACACTCTGTAGCCCTGGTACGTCAACGGCCATAGGTTTTTCACAGAAGATATGTTTTTTTGCGTTAACAGCAGCTTTTAAATGCAGTGGCCTAAAAGCCGGCGGAGAGGTTAACAATACCACGTCTACATCACTATTGATTACTTTTTCGAAGGCATCGAAACCTAAGAACTTGTTGTTTTTGTCAATTTTTACCTGTTTTGGGCGAACTTCCATCAAAGCGGCATAGGATTGGTCCATGCGGTCCTGGAAAACGTCTGCCATAGCCGTAATTTGACAATTTGGATCGGCTTGTAGAGCTTGGATCGCTGCGCCCGTGCCTCTGCCGCCGCAGCCAATAAGTCCTACTTTAATGATTTGATCTTTTGATTGGTTGGTAAAGGAGAACAACGAAGAGGTTGGGAGGAGCTTCCGAGGGCAATGATGCTGGATTTTTTTAGGAATGATCTCCTTGAGTTGTTTCCTGGATGGTTATCGGAATTGAATGACATATTGTATTTAATGTTTATAAATGAATATAATGGTGTTAAGTTGTTAAATGATGTAACGTTTGTTTCATATTGGTCTAAAAAAGGATACTGCCTATTCACGAGATACGGAAGTTGATTTTCGATGTTCTATTTTACAGTCTAAAAAGTAAGTTTCAAATTCGAAATAATTTTTTTATTTCTATTTTTTAACATCTCTAATAACAGTTCTACAGATCGATCGGCCATAAGACGTGTTGGTTGGGTAATAGTTGTCAAGGACGGGTTTAAGCTATTCGCAAAAGGTGTGTTGCTGAAGCCGATTAAATTCATGTTTTCTGGAATCTTTACGGCTAACTTATTTAATATATGTAAGACCTTTAATGATAAAGTGTCCGTGGTCGATAGAAGTGCATCTGGGGCTGGGGGTGCTTAATAAGCTGCTTATTTTTCTTTCGAGCTCTTCATCAATATCATCTTTGGGACTTGAATAAGATATTTCCACAATATTTTGTTCGTTATAAGGAATCGAACAGTTGAATAGTGCATCTTTGTACCCCTTAATCCTGCTGGCATTCCCTCCGATATCTTTACAAAGTAGTAAAATGATATTTTTACGGCCATTTTTTATCATTTCTTCTGTAGCTTGATAGATTACCTTGTTGTTTTGTATGCCGATTTTAAAGGTGTCAAGTTGATGATTTATTCGGTCAAAAATAATGATTGGGCATATCTGCTCCATGATATACATCAACAGGGATAAACTGGAGTCATTTTTTACGGGTGAAATGATGATACCATCGATATTACTTTGTACGCAGAGTTCCAGTGCTTCTTTTTCCTTTTTTTCATCGTTGAACGTCTGGAGTAAGATTAACTGGTAATTTGTTTGGGATAATATCAGGAGATTTCTTCGTAGAAATCGAAGAAGAAAGAGCTTGAAATAAAAGGGACAATAATAGCCAGTGTATTTGAGCGTCCAGTTTTTAAGCTTTTGGCTGAAAAGTTTGGAATATAGTTAATCTTCTGCGTGTAAGCTAGAATCATTTTTTTGTTTCCGCACTGATTTCATGACTATCATTAAGCGCTTTGGAAATGGTCCCCGGTGAAAGGTTTAATTGCTTTCCAATCTCTTTTAAGGTAATTCTTTTCATGTTCTCTTTCCTCTCCATTTCTTATCATTATTCATCCGCTATTCGCTGTAGAATAGGGTATGCGTTATTTTTATGAATGCTGCTTCGCAGGTTTAATTGTATTCAGATGATGAATTATTAAATTATAAAGATAACATAAAAAGAGGTTTTCAAATGGGGTTTTCAAAAAGCGGCGGTAATTCAATGCAAAAAGGCTTATTTACCGAAGTTGACGGGGACGGGCTAGGGAAAAGGAGAGCGACGCGGGCATGAACATAGGATCTGGCATCTTTCAATTTTCATGAAAGTTGCCAGATCCCATGCATTATTTGGACCCGCCGAAAAGCTTGCTGATTAGCCAGATGACAAGCGCAACGACAACTACAACAATGAGTATACCTGTCCAAACACCGGCTTTAAAAATACTCTCTATCACAGAGCAGCTTGTCATTAATAAAAGCGTACTTGACATTAAGGAGAAAGGCACTATTTTTTTCATAATGGATCGTATTAATTATTTGTTTTCTATATAATAACGACAATTTAAACTGCAAATAGTTTTCAATATATCTCGCGAATAGCTGAGTCCCACAGTTTCTGTGTGCCTTGTAGGATATTCGACGGATCTAATTGGTCAGGCCCTTCTTTCGAATCCTTATATCCTTAAACAAGAAAAGCTAATCTTGCGATTAGCTTTTCTCTTAGTGATCCCGCTGGGATTGGCTCAGTCCCACAGTTCCCGAGTACATTCTTGAGCCTCCGTAGGATCGAACCCGGCCGACCCTTCTTTCGAATCCTTATGTTCTTAAACAAAAAAGCTAATCTTGCGATTAGCTTTTTTCTTAGTGATCCCGCTGGGATTCGAACCCAGGACCCATACATTAAAAGTGTATTGCTCTACCAGCTGAGCTACGGAATCCTTTCTGTTTTTGAAAGTGATGCAAAGGTATAATTTCTTTCTATATGCTCCAAATTATTGGTTTTAAAATTTGGTTTATCGGCGGTAACTGTCTAATAAATAAAAAGATTATTTTTGCTAGCCTCTCTTTTTTGCATGAAGTATCCTGTTTGCACCATTGATATCCTTGATAAGCTGAACATGATGAAAACCTTTTTCTCTATGAGCTCCTTTGTTTCCGGTCCCAGATATTGATTAATCTCAAAATAAAGATCGCCATGAGGTACCAAATGTTTTAATGCAAATGAGGAAATTACATCATAAAAGATCAATGGTGCACTTTCTTCAATGAATAAAGCGAGCTCAGGTTCGTAAGCTAATACGTTCTGTTGCATGTACTGTTTTTCATTTGGCGTGATATAGGGGGATTGGAAACGATAATGTCGTATTGTTGGTCTGAAAAGACGTAATCCCATTCTAAAATATCCGCATTGATGAAATGGATTGATTCCCTAGTCGTAGCGCATTTTTTTGGCGGTATTGATGGCTTCTTTGGAAATGTCTACTGTGGTTACATGTGCCTGATTTAAGTGTTTTGATAAAATAATAGGGATGCAACCCGAACCAGTTCCGATATCAATGACCTTTAATCCGGATGAACTAGCGTGTTTTTTTATGATCAAATCAACAAGTTCCTCTGTTTCTTGTCTCGGTATCAGAACAGATTCATTCACTTCAAAAAAATCCCCATAAAAATCGGCCTTATTTAAAATATATTGAATAGGCCTGTTTTTTTGAGATCCTGAACAATGTCCAAAAAGCGAATAGCCTCCGTTTCTGATACGAAATCACCTTTTTTCAATTGATATGCTATTCTTTTTATACCCAATAGTTCTTCCACAACAAGTAAAAATATAGACTTTATTTCGTCCTTGTCATAGATGGAATTTAATTCATGTTGAAACGTTAATTCGAAATCTTGAAGTATTCTCATGCGTCAAAGGTACGATTTTCATAGATTTGCATTATGAATATGCACAGGCAATATATGCAACGCTGCTTGGATCTCGCTCAGCTAGGAGCAGGATCTGTCAGCCCAAACCCCATGGTGGGTGCAGTTATCGTTCATGACGACCAAATTATAGGCGAGGGGTATACTTCTCCTTACGGAGGCCCTCATGCTGAAGTTAACGCCGTAAGTCAGGTGTTGGACAGGTATGGTGATACAGCAAAAGAATTATTGGCTGCAAGTACATTTTATGTGAGCCTTGAGCCCTGTGCACATTATGGTAAAACACCGCCTTGTGCGAATATGATCGCTGATCTTAAACCGCTGAAGGTTTTGTGGCTTGTTTGGATCCTTATGCAAAGGTCAATGGGAAAGGTATTGAAATATTAAAAGAGGCAGGTATTGAGGTTGAAATTGGTCTTTTAGAGAAAGAAGCGATCTGGCTCAACCGCCGTTTTTTTACACGAATTAGCCAACATCGCCCTTATGTTATTTTAAAATGGGCCCAATCTAAAGATGGCTTAATAGGTCAAGAGGATAAACAGGTTTGGATTAGTAACGCCGCTAGCCAACAATTGACTCATCGTTGGCGCGCAGAAGAGGATGCAATTTTAGTGGGAACAAATACTGCCCGGATTGACAATCCCAGTTTGACCGTTAGGCATTGGAAAGGTAAAAATCCAATCCGTGTGTTGATCGATCGAGATTTAGTCATTTCACCGGAGGCTAAGATTTTTGATGAAAAAGCTGATACTATTGTGTTTAATGCAAAAAAACTGACTGGCAAGGCCATATTAAACATATTGAGCTTGAAAACTATGGTCTATATTTACCACAAAGTATTCTTTATCAATTGTACCTGATGGATGTGCAATCTATTATCATTGAAGGCGGAGCGAAGACCTTACAAACATTTATTGATGCTGGTCTCTGGGATGAAGCGCGGGTATTTCAATCTGAGACAGAATTGCATACTGGTGTACCTGCTCCAAAATTGAATGGTAGGGTTCTTGAAAAGCAAATGATTTCCAATGATTTGCTTGTGGTTTATGTGAAATGATCCCAATAAATTGTATATTTAGGAAATTATAAACCTTTGATCTGCAGGATCTAATTTTTTAGAATACAATTATGGTGGTTACAGAAAACTTAATGCAGTTTATCTGGAAACTACGGCTATTCAATACAATAGGATTGTTATCTAGTGATGGAGAGCCGTTGACTGTGATAAACCTTGGTCAGCATAACCTGAACGCAGGGCCAGATTTTTAATGGCTCATATCAGACTTGGAGACAAGGAATGGTATGGAAATATTGAAATCCATATTCGTTCGTCGGACTGGGATCGACATCATCATCAGGATGATACTGCTTACAATAATGTCATACTTCATGTTGTTTGGGTAAATGATAAAGTCATACAGCGTAGGGATGGGAGTGTTATCCCGACGATCTTGCTTTCGGAATGTGTAGATCCGCATTTACTTGATAAGTATTCGATGATGATGAATACGACAAACTGGGTTCCTTGTCAGTCGCAACTGAGCTCAGTTGATTCGTTAAAGAAAACGATGTGGTTGGATGCCTTATCTTATGAGCGTTTGGAAATGAAAGTTCAGGTGATCTTTGGTTTGTTGGCTGACCATGGAAATGATTGGGAGAAGGTTTTCTGGATCTGGATGTGTAGGTGCATGGGCCTAAAGGTGAATGCAGAGACATTTCATGAGCTTGGAGAGAAACTTCCCTTGCCCTTATTGCATAAATATCGTTCTGATATATTGAAGATCGAAGCGATTTTTTTTTTTTGGAACGGGGGCTTTCTGCCTGGTGAAGGAGATGATAAATATGCTAATTTACTCTATAAAGAGTTTATCTATCACCAGCGCGTTCATGAAATTGCGATTGTAAATGGGGATGGAAAAAGTTGAGAATGAGACCTTATAATTTTCCCGAACTTCGAATCGCGCAGTTGGTTGCATTGTTTAGTCAGAAATCACTGAATCTTTCAACGATTTTAAGCTTGGAGAATGTGGCGGATGCACGATCATTGTTTTGTATAGACCCGTTAAATGAATACTGGAAGTGTCGTTTTTCATTAGGCGGAAAGACGTCCATTGAACATTCTGGGAAAATAGGAAAAGGTACCATTGATGTCCTCCTTGTTAATGTGGTAGTGCTCTTTCTTTTTGCTTATGGGAAGTATTATGGGATAGAGAAATATATCGACAGAGCTATCCACTTTATGGAGACGCTACCAGCCGAAAAAAAATACGATCATAAAACGGTTTGAAGAATTCGAATGGGTTGCAGAAAATGCTTCTCAAAGCCAGGCAATATTACAGTTGAAGAAATTATACTGCGACAAGAAACAATGTCTTCATTGTAGGATTGGTGCCGAAATTTTGCGAAGTGGTTAATTTGCTAGTATTTCGGCGATTTCTTTATATCCTTTTTCCAAAGCGAGGTCTGCTGGCGTAAATCCTGCTAGGTTGACAATTTGGGTATCTGCACCAAATTCCAATAAAGCTACGATGAAGTCGATATTACCATGTTGGGCAGCAAAATGTAGTGCAGTTTCTCCTGTTGCCTGGATTGCATTTACATCGGCATCGGCTTCAATAAGCATTTTACCGATTTCCTCATTATTATTTGATGCAGCAATATGTAGGGGGAAGCAAGCTGTTCGTTTCTGCTGGCAACATTTGGGTTTACCTTTTTGGATAATAATAGACGGACGATATCAGCCTTGTTGAAATAGGTTGCGAGTGTCAACGGTGTAAAACCGTGGGAAGACCATTCGTTGACAACAGATGGAGCCTGTTGGATAATTGCTTCCACGTATGCGGTTAATCCTGCTGCACAGGCCTCATGGATGGTCATCGATTTGGTGTGTTGCAAAAGTATCCGGATGATTTGTGGTTTGTTATAATAGCATGCTAATAATAAAGGGGAAATGCCATGACTGGTTGTCTCTTGTAATAATTCAGGGTTTCCGATCAATAATAGATCGATGTCATGACTTTTTCCTTCTTCAATATATTGTTCTAAAACAGAAAGATTCATTTTCAAATGTAATTGCGTAACTCTTCTACTAAAATAGGTTTTATTAATGAAAAATAACTGTTTGAATAGCGAATTTATTTCCTAAATCAGCGTGGTACTAATAACGCGAAAATGGTAGGGGATATAAATGTTTAGAATAATTAGGATAGGAAAAGGGCTGAAATGGGCATTTTTTAAAATTTATATACACAAATGTGTAGTAATTCATATAATATTTTTGAAAATTAAAAAGTAGATGTACTTTTGTTAAGCCCCTCCCAAGGGCATGTTTTTCATAGGTAGATGTAGGGTCGGGTGTTTCTCACTTCGACCCTTTTTTTATAGCTTTGTTTTTATATTTAAAGGAAATGTCCAAAAGAAAGATTGTTGTTGCTATTACAGGAGCGAGTGGCTCTATATATGCGAAGTTGTTGCTGGAAAAACTGAATTCACTAAAATCTCAGCTAGCTGAGGTCGGTATTGTGATGTCTAATAATGCGAAGGATGTGTGGCGGGCCGAATTGGGAGACGAGAGCTATCAAGATGTGCCTTTCAAGTTCTACGATAAAAATGATTTTTTTGCACCATTTGCATCGGGTTCGGCGCGTTTTGACACCATGATTGTCTGTCCTTGTTCTATGGGAACCTTATCAAGAATTGCTTATGGAACTTCTTCAGATCTTACTACCCGTGCAGCGGATGTAATGTTAAAGGAAAGACGGAAGCTTATTTTGGTTACACGGGAGACACCATTAAGTATTATCCATATTCAGAATATGAAGCTGGTTACGGAAGCTGGTGGAATTATTTGTCCTGCTTCTCCATCTTTCTATAGCCTTCCAAAAACTTTAGAGGAGTTGGCTGAGACTGTGGTCGATCGAATTCTAAGTTTAGCGGGATTTGATTTTAAACATTATCAGTGGGGAGAAAATTCCTAGTGAATGTTCACTGAAATCTATTTTTAGTGTTCTATAATAAAATTGTATTTTGTAACTTTGTTTCTCGAAATGAAGCAATCAAAAGCATCACGCGAAAAATCTGTTTATAGCTATACAATTTATAGTGATAAATTCGTTTTTGTTTATCATCATGGAACACGCTACATGCTTCAACAGACAATTTGTATCCTATTAATTTCAATCACATTCATATATGAAAAGCTTATTGATTACTTCTGTTAAAGTAATTTTGCCGGGTAACGAATATCATCAGCAGACTGTTGACGTATTTATCGAAAAAGGGAAGATTGCACAGATTGGAAACACCATCAAAGTAGCTGATAAAAACGTAGAGACAATCGATGGAACAGGTAAGGTTCTATCGCCTGGATTTTTCGATTTACACGCCAATTTCGGGAACCGGGCTTGGAAACAAAAGAAGATATCCGAACAGGAACGGCTGCCGCCGCTGCTGGAGGTTTTACCGCCGTGGCAGTGATGCCTAATACTGAACCCGCAATTCAAAGTCGGTCTGAGGTGGCGCTTGTCGTTAATGCGGCGAAAGGAAATATTGTCGATGTACATCCCATCGGTGCTATTAGCAAGAAGCGTGAAGGCAAAGAAATGGCTGAGCTGTACGATATGAAGCAAAATGGTGCAGTTGCATTCAGTGATGGAAATAAGAGTGTACAACAAGCTGGATTAATGAGTAGAGCTTTGTTGTATGCAAAAGGATTTGAAGGACTGATCTTTTCACATGCTGAAGATGAGTCTATGGCAGGGGGAATAAAATGAATGAGGGCACAATGAGCACTTATTTAGGAATGAAAGGAATTCCTAACCTTGCGGAATCATTGATGGTTTCCCGTGATCTCTATCTAGCGGAATATACAGAAGCTCCAATCCATTTTGCATCAATCAGTACACCTGAAGCTGTAGATTTAATTAAAAAAGCGAAAGCGAAGGGCCTTCGGGTAACTTGTGATGTAGCCGCACATCAATTAGTATTTACGGATGAGGATATCGTTGGTTTTGATAGCAACTATAAAGTAAGCCCACCATTAAGGACCAAAGCTGACGCGAAAGCGTTGATAAAAGGTATAAAGGATGGTGTAATAGATGCGGTGGTATCACAACACACTCCACAGGAAATAGAATATAAAAATGTGGAATTTCATATTGCTAAAAACGGAATAATCGGATTACAAACAGTATTACCGCTGTTAGTTCGCGCCGGATTAAACGAAGAGCAAATTGTAAACAGTTTAGCTGTAAGACCAAGGCAAATTCTGGGTCTTGCTATTCCGCAGATTAAGGAAGGTGCTACCGCAAATCTAGTTTTGTTTGACCTTGCGAAATCTTGGAATTTCGATGAAAAGACAAATAGATCCAAATCAAAAAATTCTCCACTATTCGGGCAGACTTTAAAGGGGGCTGTCGAATTGGTCATCAATAATAATCAAATCATTAAAAACGATTAAACCATGGAAGCAAATATAAAAGCTGCTGTAGAGGCAGGTGTTTTAAATTATGGAAAGGTTGATGGGATTTCCACCGCCCCAGAATTTCTAGAGAAACTGATCCAAGTATTCAATACAGATGCGAGCTATCTGGAAAAATTGGAGCTGCTAGACCAGTCTTTTGACGACTATCCTTTGTTTGATGAACTTCGTGAAGTCTATGTCGACTTATTATTGATGAATTTCTTTTCTAGTGATGTACTCAAGCTTGAGGATGACTACTTGGATTCTGAAGAATGGGAGGCTATTGAAGACGAAACGATAGACCGTGGAACGGAGTTACTGAATATTTTCCTTTATTTAGGTGAATGCAAAGATGACGAGATCGAGCCTGAACTAGATGATTTCTTAAAAGAGTTTTTACTGGTTGATGAAGATGAGTTTCAAGATGAACATGAAATTTATGAGGATATCATTGCTAACCAGATTTTGGTAGATAGTCCCTATGCTGAAATTGCTAAAGTGGCTAAGGGAATTAATCCTCGAAGCGAAGTTTATGAATTGTTCTATCCGGTAATGAGTTTCTTCGGTGAATTGAACCCAGATGAAAAGCAATTTGAGGAGTACACTGCTGCGTCAAGCAATAAAGCATTTGATTTGGCTCTATACAAAGTTCTTAGTACTTATTATAGTAAATAATTATGGCAGATTCAATCAACCCCAGTAATGCCGGATTCGATGCAGTAATTGACAAGAAGAAGAGTATTATCTATGGCATTGTTTTAGGCGTGATTTCCTTTGTTCTTGGACTGATCGTTCTTTTTATTGTTAAGGACCTGAATTCCTTCTGGGGAGTTATGTCTATGTCCTTTATTGTCAATACAGGCATTTTTGTTATTATCTCTGCGTTATTTTCTTTTCTCTTAGAAAAGCAAATGGCGGTTATTGGAGTTTTTCCATAGCGCTCAAATCCATCTTTATGATGTTGGCTATTTCGACGATTATTTCTACTATAGGGACGCAGGTGTATGTTAACTTTGTGAATCCGACTTTGCAGGAAAAAGTCGTCACGCACACCATCAATGTGACCATTGAATATATGGAAAAGAATAATGTGCCTGATGAGGTCATAGATTCAAAAATTGCGGAGTTGGAAAAACAAGTTGATGCGATTGGAAAGATTACCTTGGGTCAAATCTTTAAGGGTTTGGCTATCACACTGTTATTTCAGTTTGTGTTTGCATTGTTGTTATCGGCGCTCTCAAAAAGGGAAAAGCCAGTATTTGTGCAGCAAAGTAATTAGGTTTTATAAAATAAAATATAGTCTACAAGGTATTGCTGAGAAAAGTAATACCTTTGTTTGTATTAAAATAGTACATTTTAGCATGATTAACATTCACATGGATATTTCTATTGTTGTTCCATTATTTAATGAAGAAGAATCTTTACCCGAATTGACCGCTTGGATTGACCGTGTCATGGCGGCCAATCATTTCTCTTATGAAATCATTCTGGTTGATGATGGGAGTAAAGACAACTCTTGGAAGATCATTGAAGAATTAAAATTGCAAAATGGCAATATTTCGGCCATCAAATTCAGACGTAATTATGGAAAATCCGCTGCTTTAAATGTTGGGTTTGCAGCAGCTCAGGGCGATGTTGTGATCACCATGGACGCGGATTTACAGGATAGTCCAGATGAGATTCCGGAATTGTATGACCGAATTATGAATAAAGGGGCTGACCTAGTTTCGGGATGGAAGCAAAAACGTTATGATCCATTAACAAAAACAATTCCAACCAAATTATTCAATGGCGTAACGAGATCAATGTCGGGGATTCACAATTTACATGATTTTAATTGTGGTCTTAAGGCTTACAAGAAAGAAGTTGTCAAAAATATAGAGGTGTACGGTGAAATGCACCGTTATATTCCAGTCATTGCAAAATGGGCAGGATTTACGAATATTCAGGAGCAAATCGTTCAGCATTATCCACGTAAATATGGCACAACGAAATTTGGACCAGGACGCTTTGTTAAAGGATTTTTAGATCTGCTGTCTATATTTTTTGTTGGAAAATTCGCTAAGCGGCCAATGCATTTCTTTGGTGTCATGGGTGTTATGAGTTTCCTAGCCGGTTTATTTATTTCTGTCTATTTAATCTGTCACAAACTGATGAGTATCGCCAGTGGTACGCCATTTAGGGATATCACTGATCAGCCATTATTTTTCTTTGCATTGACGGCGATTATTCTAGGGACCCAATTGTTTTTGACAGGATTTTTAGCTGAACTGGTTTCAAGAAGTAGTTCGGATCGAAATGATTATCAAATCGAAAAAGTCATTTAATCATTATGCGTATTGTGATTCTGGGTTCTGCCTACCCTTTGAGGGGAGGGGATCGCTTCTTTCAACGAACGATTGGCGACCCATTTTCAAGAATTGGGGCATGAGGTTGATATTTATTCTTTTGCATTACAGTATCCCAACTTTCTCTTTCCCGGTAAATCTCAATATTCAGATGAACCAGCTCCAGCTGGCTTGAATATACAGACGAAAGTTAATTCAATCAACCCGCTGAATTGGTTTAAAGTGGGCGGAGAACTAAGAAGGGCGAAATATGATTTACTTATTGTTCGCTTTTGGATGCCCTTTTTGGACCTTGCTTAGGTACTATTCAACGACAGGTACGAAAAAATAAACATACCAAAATTGTCTGTATAGCAGATAATATCATTCCTCACGAGCAAAGATTTGGAGATAAGTTATTAATCCGTTATTTCTTAAAATCAGTTGATGCCTGTGTTACCATGAGCAAAAGCGTATTGGCTGACTTAAAGACGTTGAGCCCGAAGATTCCAGCTATCTATACACCACATCCTCTTTATGATAATTATGGTCTTCACTTGAGCAAACTCGATGCGCGTAAATTGCTCAATATTGATCAGCAAGATAAGGTTATTTTATTTTTGGATTTATCCGACAATATAAAGGTTTGGATATGTTGCTAGAGGCCTTAGCAGATGTAAGGGTTCGAGATTTAAATATCAAATTATTATTGGCCGGAGAGTTTTACGGGGACCCAGCACCGTATTTAGCACTTATCAAAAAACACCGTTTGGAGGAGTCTATCTATATGCATACTGATTTTATTCCGAATCAGGAAGTTGGGTGGTATTTTTCGGCGGTTGACTGTGTTGTTTTACCGTATAGAAGTGCAACTCAAAGTGGTATTACTCAGGTTGCTTATCACTTTGATTTACCCATGATTGTCAGCAATGTAGGGGCTTACCAGAGCTGGTACAAGATGGTTATGTAGGGTATGTCGTGGAACCAAATGTTAATAGCATAGCGGAAGGAATTGTGTCTTTTTATCGCCATGATAAAGAAGCTCAATTCAGAACAAATATTATTGACGAGAAGAAAAATATAGCTGGGATACCTTTGGGAAAGAGCTTCTTAAATTGATTGATTGAAATACATCTATTATAAGCTTTAGAAAAAGAGAAATTCTAAAGACCTCCTATTAAATGTCTAATAAACGTGTATAGCTGAATTTATTTGTATATAAAAGCAAATTTATCTAAGTTTGAAATACTGAGGAAGAAATTAAAAAGAAGGAGAGATTTTGTTGCCGTTTACACAGAGCAGTTTAGCAAAGATAGAGGAGTTTTTTTAAGGAACAGGGCTATAAAGTTAGGTATGAAAAGGGATCATTCCGTACAGGCGCCTGTATGTTACAGGCAACAAAGGTTGTAGTTGTGAATAAGTTTTCGAATCTGGAGATAAAAATCCAATCTTTATGGAATATTCTATTGGATGTGGAGATTGATTTAGAGTATATTTCAGAAAACTCTTTCCAATTTATGAAGAGGTATTGAAATCAAAAACAGCAGTTTGAGAATAACATTTTTAGGAACCGGAACATCACAGGGGGTACCCGTTATTGCGTGCCAATGTCAAGTCTGTCAATCTCAAGACAAACATGACAAGCGATTGCGTTCTTCCATTCTTGTTGAATATAATAATCATACTCTTGTCATAGATACGGGGCCTGACTTTCGATATCAAATGCTGCGGGAGAAGGTAATGCATCTGGATGCGGTGTTGATGACACATTCTCATAAAGACCATATTGCGGGCTTGGATGATGTTAGAGCGTTTAATTATCAGCAGCATTCTTCTATCTCTATTTATGGAACGGAAGCGCTTCACGATGCTTTAAAGCGAGAGTTCTATTACGCATTTACGGAAGTTAAATATCCGGGTGCTCCTCGGTTGGACCTAGAAGAAATAAAAGCTGGTGAGCCATTGCTCTTATTTGGGAAGGAGATCATGCCCATAGAAGTATTGCATTATAAAATGCCTGTGCTTGGATTTAGGATAGACGATTTTGCCTACATTACAGATGCCAAATTTATTACTGGGGAATCGAGACAGTTATTGGAGGGTGTAAAAATTCTAGTGGTCAACGCCTTGCAAAAAGAATCCCATATTTCCCATCTGACCTTGCAGGAAGCCATTGAATTTGCACAAGATATTCAGGCGGAAAAAACCTATTTTACGCACATTGGGCACCGGATGGGATTACATGCAGAAGTCTCACAAGAACTACCTCCAAACATGTTCTTAGCTTATGATAGACTGCAGATCGATATTGATAATTCTATTTAATATAAAACTATAGTTCATTTCTCGTTGTTATACCTATACAAAACAGAATTAGGTATTAAAATATAAACAAATGGGAAACTTATTGTACATCATCGCCGTTATTTTAGTGATCATCTGGGCGATCAGCTTTTTTGGAGGATATGCAGGAGGTGGAAACATCATTCACATTCTATTGGTGATTGCAATTATCGTCGTACTATTACGTGTCATTCGCGGTAACGCTTAACCAATTCCGTATTATATCAGATTCAAATAAAATTGGGCAATTTGTAGGTCTTGTGGATAGGTGATTTTTATATTTTTGGAATCTCCTTCAACAATTGAAATGCGGTTGCCCATTTTTTCGACCACCGATGCATCATCTGTGAATAAAGGATCCTCTTCTTGGCGATAAGCTTCTATAAGCAATTCGGCCTGAAATACTTGTGGGGTCTGTACTAACCAAACCTGATTTCGGTCGGTAGCATTATTTGATGTATTATTACCAAGTCGTACGGATTCGATACTTTTTGCGCTAGAACAATTGCTTGGTATTTATAGGCGCCTTGGAATGCCTTAGTAATTAATGAGGTGGAGACAATAGGACGGGCTCCATCGTGTACAGCAATATAATCTGCAGCTCCTACTTCAAAATTTTCTTGGATATATTCAATACCATTCTTTACACTTTCAAAGCGGGTTTTACCTCCAAAGTCAAATGCACTGGCGTGCTATATTGCAGCATTGAGCATAAATCTATCCAGAATTTTTCCATTTCTTTGCTGATTACCAAGATAATTTCCGAAATATCTGATGATTGGTGAAAATGGTCGATGGTATGCATAATTACCGGTAGACCATTTAAATCAAGAAATTGCTTCGGCAAATCGCTATTCATACGACTCCCAGTTCCGGCGGCGACGATAATGACAAAATTCATGGACAGTGGTTGAAAGTTATTATTTAAAAAAACGTGGATAGTTTGTTGCTACCCACGTTTAGAGATTTTTTTATCTAAAGCTGATTAGATGATCAACATCGCATCGCCATAACTGTAGAATCTATATTTTTCTTTTACAGCAACCTCATAAGCATTCATCACATTTTCATAGCCTGCAAATGCAGCAATCATTACCAATAAAGTTGATTCCGGTGTATGGAAATTGGTAACCATTGAATTTGCAATGCTGAAATCGTAAGGAGGATAGATGAATTTACTTGTCCAATCTGAGGCAGCCTTCAAATGATGATCTGCAGAGACAGAGGATTCGATCGCACGCATAGACGTCGTTCCGACAGCACAAACGCGGCGTTTATTATCAATTGCCCTGTTTACTACTTTTGCAGCTTCATCCGTGATAATAAATTGCTCAGAATCCATTTTATGTTTCGTTAGATCTTCAACTTCCACTGTACGGAAAGTACCAAGGCCAACGTGTAATGTTACTTCAGCGAAATCGACACCTTTAAGCTCCAAACGTTTCATTAATTCACGAGAGAAGTGAAGACCAGCAGTCGGAGCTGCTACAGCACCTTCATTTTTGGCATATATAGTTTGGTAACGGAATTTATCTTCTGGAGTCGCTTTACGTTTGATGTATTTAGGAAGAGGTGTTTCACCTAATATCTCGATATTGCGACGGAATTCTTCATCAGTACCATCGAATAGGAATCTGATAGTACGTCCACGTGAAGTCGTATTGTCGACAACCTCAGCCACTAACAAGTCATCGTCACCGAAATACAATTTGTTACCGACACGGATTTTACGTGCTGGATCAACCAATACATCCCAAAGACGAAGTTCATTGTTCAATTCGCGTAACAAGAAAACTTCAATCGTAGCTCCAGTTTTTTCTTTATTACCGTATAGGCGTGCTGGAAAAACTTTTGTATTGTTTAATATCATGACGTCTTTGTCGTCAAAATAGTCCAATACATCTTTGAAAATTTTGTGTTCAATTTTACCAGTATCCTTATGTAGGACCATCAAACGCGATTCGTCACGATTTTCAGAAGGTTCAGAAGCAAGCAATGATTCTGGTAAGTTGAATTTAAATTGAGATAACTTCATCTTTAATGATATATATTTTAATGTCTGCCTTTCAGTGCATTACAGTGCACCAAATACTAGGTTGCAAAAAGCATACAAAGTTATAACTTTTTTGGGTATCAAAAGGTCTTATTTCTAATTTATAGATATATTTTTATTGATTTTGACATTAAATCAAAACTATATTGTATTTTAGAATGCAATTATGTTATTCCTTAGATTGATATTGGAAAGTTGTCAGTTTGCGTTTTCTGCGTTAAAGGACAATCGTACACGTACCATGCTTTCCTTGCTGGGCGTGACTATTGGTATTTTTACCATTATAGGTGTGTTTTCAGCGGTGGATACCTTACGAAATAATATTGAGGAATCTGTAAAAAAGATAGGAAGTAAGACACTTTATATAGAGAAATGGCCTTGGGATGGTGGGCCGAATTATCCTTGGTGGAAGTATTTGAACAGACCTGAACCTACGTACAATAATTACCAGGACTTAAGAAGCCGTATGACAACAGCGGAGTATATGGCTTATATGATCAATATCGGTAACACAACGATTAAGTATAAAAACAATTCTGCTCAAGGTTCATCGGTAAATGCTGCAACCTATGAAAACCTATATATCCAAAACTTAAATATTGTTGACGGTCGATATTTTGCGGAAAGTGAATCCAGAGGTGGAGCTTTAGTCACAGTACTGGGAGCCAATATTGCGGATGGACTTTTTCCAAATGAGGAACCAGTCGGCAAGTATATTAGTATGTTGGGGAGAAAAATTCAGGTAATCGGTGTCTTAAAAAAGAGGGGAATGGTGTATTAATTAATACTTCTCCAGATGATACAGCTTTCATTCCATTTGAATTGGCTAGAAATCTTGTCAATTATGATAATTTTTCTCCGAGTATAGCGATGGTCATCAAGTCTAATTATACATTGGGAGAAGCTGAAAGCGAAGCAAAAACATTGATGCGTTCGATCCGTCGTATTTCTCCGCAACGGGAGGAAAATTTCTCTATTAACCAGACAACAATGATTACGGGGGCATTAGATCAGCTTTTTGGTATCATCAATCTTGCTGGTTTTTCTATTGGTATTTTTTCAATTTTAGTTGGTGGTTTCGGTATCGCCAATATCATGTTTGTAAGTGTCAAGGAACGCACACACATTATCGGTATTCAAAAAGCATTAGGCGCTAAAAACTTCTTTATTTTATCGCAATTTCTTATTGAATCTATTGTGCTTTGTTTACTTGGAGGTGGGATTGGTCTTGTTGTTGTCTATTTTCTTGCTTTTATCGTTCAACTTGCAACGGGTGTAGCAATTGTTGTCAGCGTAAAAATGGTTATTCTTACGGTATCACTTTCTACCTTCATTGGCCTGATATCAGGTATCGTACCTGCTTTGATGGCCTCTCGGTTAGATCCAGTCGAAGCTATTCGAAGTAAATAAACTGACTATGGTTAAAAAGCTCAATTTTCGATATTGAAAGGATTTTGGCTTTTGCTTTTTGCTTACAGTTGTGTATTGATGGCGGAAATCACATGGCGATATCATAGTTTTTCATTGGATGCTAACTTTCTGATGATAAAACAAACGGAAATTGAGGCGCTTTGGTGGTACAAATACGCTTTCTATATACATGTCTGCACAGCGATACTCGCCTTACCTGCTGGTTTTACGCAATTTCGTTCGGGGTTACTGAAGAAATATCCGCAATTGCATCGGAGGATTGGTTACGTTTATGTATTTAGTATTTTGGGCTTCGCTGCACCTTCGGGAGTACTGATCGGATCGGTCGCTAATGGAGGCTTATTTGCGATTATTTCCTTTGAACTGCTTGCTCTGGGATGGTTCTATTTTACGTTTCAGGCCGTTCGTTTGGCCGTTCAGAAGAAATTTAATGCACACGAAGATTTTATGCTGCGTAGTTTTGCACTAACCTGTTCGGCCCTTACATTGCGTTTCTGGAAAGTGATTTTGGTTTATCTATTTCAACCGAATCCGATGGATCTGTATCAGATTATTGCCTGGCTAGGCTGGGTGCCTAATTTATTACTTATTGAGTTTATTATTTATCGAAAAAATCATAAATTAAGTAACGATTATGATCTATCCAGATCATAAATGGAGTAAATTCATTCGTTTAAAAAGACAAATTATGAAAGCTATGAAAAGGAATATCTATTTATTATTAGTGCTTTCCGCCATGATCGGCTGTAAAGATAGAACAAATAAGAAGGCTGTTGAGCCCAAAGCGCAAGATTCCGTTTTGCTTGAACAGGAGGCCCATCAGGAGCTTTATGGTAATTGGGTAGGGAATTTTGTGATTGATGAAAATTCTCTTGAAGATGGAGAGGGGTTACCAAATACGGATTATAGTCCAAAGATAAACCTGACAATCAAAAAAATAACAGACAAAGGGAAAGTTTTTGGGCAAAATGTGGTCAAAGGAAATCTACGTTCGTTGACAGGGAAACTTGAGGGTGACGGGAATGCGGTGCAGCTATTACTAGATGAGCCAGGTGATAAGAAATCAGATGGTCGTTTTGAGATAAAATTGAAGAATGATACATTAATTGGGAGTTGGATCGCTTACGACCAAGGGGTGAAGATTAAGAAAAGAAATTTCAAATTATTGAAAAAGCAATTTGCCTATAATCCAAACCTGATGTTAAATAATCAAGATGAAGAATATGGAACTTTGGTCGACTGGATCAACGCAAAAAAGAAAGAAGCGATAGATCAAGATGGTGATTCTACTTATACTTATGTGATGGAATATTATCGGTCCGCATCGCCGGCTGTGTTCAGTATAAATGCTTCTAAACAAAAATTGGCGGAGAAAGACTTGAAAAACTTGAAAAAATTAGATCTAGAGATTATTCGGAATACAATTTTTGCACGGCATGGTTATGCTTTTACGAAACCCTCCATTCGTCAGTTTTCGATCCAGTAGATTGGTATGTGCCGGTTTCGAAAGATGTAAGTTCGGATCTCAGCCCGTTGGAGAAAGATAATATTGCGCTTCTTACAAGATTTGAGAAGTATGCGACGGACAATTACGATACCTTTGGAAGGTAATCTGCATTTGTTTTTTGTATTGCGTTATAACTGATAGAAAAAGAAACGGAAAAGAAGTAAAAACGGACCCTGAAGATCGAATATTAAAAAGGTAATAGGGGTACGAATAGGATTAAAGAAAAACGGGGTCCCTAATTTTTTTGGAGACCCCGTTGAGTTTATGCCTTGTTTGGTTCGACTGAACTAAACTTATTTATTTCGGATGGATATCGCATTTTTATGTGCATGCAAGCCCTCAAGTTCAGCGAGTATTTCAACTGTGGATCCAATCTGTTGGAGTCCGGTTTCGTTGATATGCTGAAATGTTATTTTCTTTACAAAAGAATCGACTGAAACACCAGAATAGGAACGAGCATATCCGGATGTCGGTAAAGTGTGGTTGGTTCCTGATGCATAGTCGCCTGCACTTTCTGGTGTAAGGTGTCCCAAGAAAACCGAACCTGCGTTGCTGATGTGACGTGTCAAGGATTCCCACTGATCTGTTTCTAGAATAAGGTGTTCTGGAGCATATTCATTTGAAAATTGGATCGCCTCTTGGAGGTTGCTAACGATTACTGCATATGAGTTTTCTATTGCTTTAGAAGCAAGTTCTTTCCGCGGCAACACCGTTAATTGTGTTTCAAGTTGAATATTAACGGCATCTACTAAAGCATTAGAAGTTGCTACTAATACAGCTTGACTGTCTATGCCGTGCTCTGCTTGCGCCAGAAGGTCTGCTGCTACGAATGCTGGGTTGGCTGTTTCGTCAGCAAGCACAAGCACTTCAGAGGGCCCTGCGGGCATGTCTATGCTAACATTCGTTAGTCCCTGTATGATTGATTTGGCCTTCGTGACAAACTGGTTTCCAGGACCAAAGATTTTGTCAACTTTAGGGATAGATTGGGTACCGAAGGCCATAGCAGCAACCGCTTGTGCGCCTCCAACAAGATAGATACGTTTAATGTTGAGTAATTTTAAACAATACGCAACAAACCCATTAATCTTTCCATTGGATTGCGGGGAGAACAAACGACGATCTCTTTACATCCGGCAATTCGAGCAGGTATACCTAACATCAATAGCGTGCTAGGTAAAACAGCAGACCCCGGAATATAAAGTCCTACTTTTTCAATCGGACGGATTTCCCGCCAGCACTTCACACCAGGCATAGTCTCTACTGTACGTTCTCTTTTAAGCTGTGTACTGTGGAACCTGTGTATGTTTTGGAATGCTATTTCCAAAGCACGTTGTTGGTCACGGTGTATGGTAGTCGCTAATTCATCAATATCTTCTTCATTCAAAAAGAGCTTGTCAAGTTGAACTTTGTCAAATTTTGCAGCATATTCACGCAAGACACTATCGCCCTGCACCCGTACCTGCTGAATAATATCTTGGACGACTTCCTGAATTGAATTGTTCGGATCTGTATTCCGAGCAACCAATTGTTGCAGTTCCGCTTTTCCTAAAGATTGGTATTCGTATTTTTTAGCATGATCGTAAGAATCGGTCAAGTTTAGAGAATGATTTTTTCAATCGGCATCACAACGATACCTTGGGCACCCTCTGCTTTTAGTTTATTGATTTTGTCCCAAAAATCGTCTTCCGTAATTACGGTGTGTACTGCTACCCAGCCTTCTTCCGCCAATGGAACTACAGTTGGACTCTTTACACCATGTAATAAAGACGTGATGGCAGGAAGGTTCTTTTTCTCCACATTCAATACCACATATTTGGTTTCTTTAGCCAATAGAACAGATTCTATACGTTGAACCAATTCGGCAAGGACTTCATTTCCTTCGAGACCTTTTCTACCAACTAAAATAGCTTCGGAATTTTTGACATCGGCAAAGGGTTTTAGACCATTGCTTTTCAATGTTCCACCTGTGGAAACGATATCACATATTGCATCACTAAGTCCTAATCCAGGTGAAATTTCCACTGATCCGGATATCAATCGTATATCCGCATTGATTTGGTAGTCGTCAAGAAAATTTTTAAGGATATTGGGATAGGAGGTTGCAATTGCTTTGCCATTAAGGTCTTTGATATCTTGAATGGAACTATCTTTTGGTATAGCTAGTTTTAAGGTACATTTTCCAAATCCAAGTCGTTTTATATATTCCACTTTTGATTCTGTTTCGTCGATGATATTTTCACCAACAATACCAAGGTCGGCGATTCCCTGTTCGACATAGCCTGGGATGTCATCATCTCTAAGAAATAATATTTCTAAAGGGAAGTTGCCCACAGTAGTAATCAAGGAACTTTTGTAGTTTTCGAAATCTAAACCACAGTTTTTCAGTAATTGAACAGATTTTTCGTTTAACCTACCCGATTTTTGGATAGCAATTTTAAGATTTTTCAACGCTTTATAAATGTTAGCAGTAAATTATTAATAATAAGAAATCAAACTAGAGGGAGGGTATTCTACGTAAGAACACATTAAATTAACATATCGCCACATGGCGATGATGCAAATGAAAATGATGTACGTAGGTATAGATCATGTTTGTATTAATAACTGATAGCAAATGTATAGTAAATTAATGGGAAATACAAAATTATCATTTTAAAAAGTTAAAAGATTCGTTCTGTTGGTGCTTCAGATTTTTAAAATTTCGTATTATTTTCTATAAAGTTTGAAACATAGACTGGCAACTACTGGAAATTTCCTTATTTTTAGGGAGTGAAGCTTTTTTTTGCTCTATGTTGCTCATAAACTACATCCGTTGGAGCTTTCGAAAAATACATTGTTCGTAACTGCTTCTATTGATTACAATATTAAGTGGCTGAAAAAGGCAAATATCATGTCAAAAATAATCTATAGTAGATGAAAAGAATAGTATTTATTTTAATGAGTTGGATGTTATGTATGACGGGTACTGCACTTGCCCAGGAAAACCGGCTTCCACGTTAGATATTCGTATTTTAGAATCTATAGCTGAGACAAGAACTGAACCCCAGACACAGACTTTTAAAGTACTCTCCGATATCAACAACTGTGTGCAGGTTGCTGTGCCTGTTGGTCTATTAGTTGCTGGTGCTATCAATAATGATAAGGCAATGCGTCAAAATGCACTTTATGTCGCGAGTAGTACCGCTGTGACGGCATTGGTTAATGTCGGAATAAAACATCTGATCAAGCGGAGTCGGCCCTTTAAAAATATCCGAACTTTATATCTGTTCGTACGGCTGGTGGCTATTCTTTTCCTTCAGGCCATACGTCATCAGCTTTTGCAACAGCTTCAGCCTTGTCCCGTGCCTACTCAAAATGGTATGTTGTTGCACCGTCTTTACTTTGGGCGGGTAGTGTTGGTTATTCCAGAATGTATCTTGGTGTGCATTATCCAACGGATGTACTCGCTGGAGCGGTATTGGGGCTGGGTCGGCCTTTGCATTGGATGGGTTAAGAAAGTAAAATAGAAATAAGTTTAAATGAATAATTGATGCAAGTGATAAAAATATTGGTTGTAGGTTGTGGTAATATGGGAGCTTCTCATGCGAAAGCTTACCACGATTTGGATGGATTTAAGATCGTTGGTTTGGTCGCGAGAGGGGATAGTAAACATAAGCTTAATACGGAGTTAGGTGCTGATTACGCACTTTTTGAATCTTACGAAGAGGCATTGCTGCAAACAAAACCCGATGCTGTCTGTATTGCGACCTATCCTGATACACATAAAGATTATGCAATTAAGGCTTTCGAATCGGGGCTCATGTTTTTATTGAGAAGCCTTTAGCTGAAGATGTCACATCGGCAGAAGAGGTCGTGAGCGCCGCTATAAAGTATAATAAAAAACTGGTTGTAGGATATATTCTTCGTTATCATCCCTCATGGATGAAATTTATTGAGCTTTCGAAAACTATGGGAAAACCTTTGGTTATGCGGATGAATCTTAATCAACAAAGCCACGGTTACATGTGGAATGTCCATCGCAATCTGATGTCTAGCCTAAGCCCAATAGTTGATTGTGGTGTACATTATATCGATGTTATGTGCCAGATGGTAGGTGTCAGGCCGGTACGTGTCTCGGCGATAGGCGCCCGGCTTACAGACGATATTCCAGATTGGAACTACAATTATGGTCAGCTTCAGTTGCATTTTGAGGACGGATCTGTAGGTTGGTACGAAGCGGGCTGGGGACCTATGGTGAGTCAAAATGCCTTTTTGTAAAAGATGTTTTCGGTCCCAAGGGTTCGGTATCCATTGTTGCTGACAAAGCAAGCAACGAGGGTAAATCGGATTCGGTAGCGGCGCATACACAAACAGAAAACCTACGGGTACACTATGCTGATTTAGATGCGAATAATGAATTTGTTAAAAAGATGAGTGGGTGAACTTGGCCAATGAACCAGATCATCAGGAGTTGTGTAACAGGGAACAACGCTTTTTTCAGCAGGCCATCCTTGAGGATATTGATTTGTCTTCTTCCATGGAGGATGCGGTCAATAGTTTACGTATAGCGCTTGCTTGTGACGAAGCGGTTAAAACAAAACAGACAATATTATTGTAATTTTAGTTCGTGTAAGATTTACTGTTTTTTTGTCCCTTTTATGAAAAATTGAGAAGGAAAAAACAATTAAATAAAAAATATAGCAGAAGGATAGGCGTTTTGGTCTATCTTTTGTTATTTAGCTACATATTTATCATTCTTATGAAGAATTTATTCAAAGTGGCGTTATTGTTTGGATTGTCCATTCCTGTAGTGCATGGGCAAGATAAACAATGGCAGATGGAATTTGTGTTTAAAGGTGAGATTTCACCCGAAAAATTTGAAAATGAGATTCCAGAGTTTGCAAAAGAATTTTACGAGCCTTTTCTGAAAGGGAAGACGGCCTACAAGAATGTTGAGGTCTTAGCAGATGCCAATTATTCTTCAGCTGTTGTCAATCAGAAAGAGCATGCTATTTTGAATAGAAAATTGGCGAAAACCTATTCTTTCTCTGCAGGAGATGATATTGTAACAGCAGATACTTATCATCCTTCTTATAAAATTGTTAGCAACAGGTTAAAGGAATCTGAAGGCCCCTATGTATGGATGCAAGATTTAGGAGAGATTGAAGAGGTTGCCGGTGTGACCTGTAAAAAAGCAAAATTATTTATCAAAAATCAGGCGGATTCTGCGGAAGCAACTGTTTGGTATTCGGAGGCGGTGCCAACATACTACATGACTGCTTTTTCATTTGTAAATGATCTCCCGGGAGCGGTGCTTAAACTGTCGTTGGGCCAAAATACAGATCTGGGTTTTGAGACAACTAAAGTCTCTAATGTTTCAACTGTGGAAGGCTTTCAATTGCCTCAGGATGTTAAAGTTGTTGATATATCAGGGAGTAGTCATACAGAAGAAGGGGGACGTAAGTTTGTTTGAAGATACTTTTCCCTGGATAAGTCACTTAAATGGGTGATGGTGAAAGATAATGATACGAGTGATGAATATTATGGAATAAAGAGTTCAACGGGGCAAGAGGTATTGCCATGTTCACTTTTCTCATTGGCCTATTTTAACGATCGGATTGCCATTGTTTCAGACAAGGATAATTACTTCTGGTTGTTGGACAAAAAGGGGAACAAGGTCAATAAAACGGGATTTGACTGGCTTACTCCAGCGACTGAACGATTGGCTATTTTTCAAAAAGATGGAAATTTTGGATTGGTCACACAGGAAGGGAAGGTTTTGCTTGATAAGAAGGAAAATATAAGTAAGTTTTTAAATAATTATTTGATGTTTTCGGAAGATGGGAAAATAGGTTTGTTGGACGAGAATGGGAAAATTATTATTAATCCTAGTCTATTATTTTTGGATGTAGATAGTGCTGGTAAAGTTTTGGTGAGAGATAAAGAAGGGGAGGAGACCAAAACACTTGAACTTGATACGTTTATAAAGGAATATGTAAAGTGATTTAGATTTTGTTGAGTAGAAGACTAAGTATAAGTTAACATAAAAAAAGCATTCAAACTAAGTAGATTGAATGCTTTTTTGCTTTGATTATTTTTATATTCTGGTTACGGAATATTTAGAAATTTGTGTGTCTGTAGGGAGATATCCCATTTCGGGTTCTCCTTGACATAGTCAATAATAGACGGGGTCATTTCTTTGGATTTTGACCATTCGGGCTGAAGGTATAATCTGCAATTTGGTCCAACTAATTGTGCATATTCTTCTCCCCAGGCAAAATCGCTTTTATTGAAAACAATAACTTTGAGCTCACCTGCGGCATCGAGGACGTCTTTTCTTGGGGCTTTGAATTTTTGGGAGACAGACATATCCAATCCCATTCTCCACTTAAAGGATAAGCGCCTGATGTTTCAATAAAAGTTTTTATGCCCGCAGCGTGGAGACCTTTTGTGAGGTAATCCAGATTATAGATAAGAGGTTCACCTCCTGTGATAACAACTGTTTTAGCAGGATATTTTTTTGCATTTTCAATAATTGAATCTGCAGCTGTAAGTGGATGGATAGATGCATCCCAGCTTTCTTTTACATCGCACCAATGGCAGCCAACATCGCAACCACCTAATCTGATGAAATAAGCAGCAGTCCCGGTGTGGTAACCTTCTCCTTGAATGGTGTAAAATTCTTCCATCAAAGGTAATCGTGTTCCGTCTTCTGGTACTTGATTCGACATAGTTAAAATTTGAGTCTGCAAAAGTAGCAAATATTAATGATATGCTCAATTTCTCTTGTTGTTTTCAGTAGAATTCGTGTCATTTTTATTGGGTTGAAAAATTAATGACGATCTCAGGTTTCATGAGCATCATATAGGTGTTTTGTTTAAAAAATAAACTTGGCCATAAAAAGGGGAGGATTGTTCAAAAGGGGTAAGAGATCATAAAAAAACTGTTTATTACCAGAATTTTTGCTAAATTTGTTTCACAATTTATTTATTGAAAACATAAGTGTAATAACATAATTGTACATGTTGTTTTGTGTTTTCTATTTTTTAACAATATAAAAAATCATAGTTGTAAATGATTAAAATTACACTACCTGATGGTTCCGTTAGAGAATATCAAAAGGAATCACTGCAGCAGAAATTGCTTTATCAATTTCTGAAGGGCTAGCGAGAAATGTTCTTGCGGCTGAGGTGAATGGTGAGGTATGGGATTCTGCCCGTGCTATTGAAGAAGATGCTAGTGTTAAGTTGTTAACCTGGAATGATACAAAAGGAAAATCTACTTTTGGCATTCTTCGGCTCACTTACTGGCTGAGGCTTTGGAAGCTTTGTATCCAGGGATTAAATTCGGTATTGGTCCGGCTATTGAAACCGGATTTTACTATGACGTTGATTTTGGCGACCGTGAATTTTCTTCGGATGACTTTAAGGCCATTGAAGACAAGATGTTGGAACTTGCCAAACGTAAAGAAACTTTTGAGCGTAAAGCTGTTTCGAAGTCAGATGCCTTAGCGTATTTTACCGAAAAAGGAGATGAGTATAAGCTTGATCTGATTAAAGATTTGGAGGATGGAAAGATTACATTCTATACCCAAGGGGAATTTACAGATTTGTGCCGTGGTCCTCATATTCCAAACACAGGGTTTATTAAAGCCATAAAATTAACTAACGTCGCTGGTGCGTATTGGCGAGGTGATGAATCACGTAAACAGTTAACACGTATCTATGGGGTAACTTTTCCGAAAGCATCGGAGCTCACTGAATATTTGAAGTTCATCGAAGAAGCAAAAAACGTGACCACCGTAAGTTAGGTAAAGAACTAGAGCTTTTTGCATTTTCAGAAAAAGTTGGTGCAGGATTGCCTTTATGGTTACCAAAAGGGGCTGCGCTGCGTCAAAAACTGGTGGATTTCTTACAAAAAGCGCAATTGAACTCGGGATATGAACCTGTAGTCACTCCACACATTGGTCATAAGCAACTGTATGTGACTTCAGGTCACTACGAAAAATATGGTGCAGATTCGTTTCAACCAATCAAAACACCTATCGAAGGTGAAGAGTTTTGTTGAAACCGATGAATTGTCCACATCACTGTGAGATCTACAAAGTGAAACCACGTTCGTATAAAGATTTACCTGTTCGTTTTTCTGAATTTGGTACTGTATATCGTTACGAGCAATCGGGTGAGTTGCATGGTTTAACTCGTGTGCGTGGGTTTACTCAAGATGATGCACACTTGTTCTGTCGTCCGGATCAGGTAAAAGATGAGTTTAAAAAAGTAATTGACCTAGTTCTTTATGTATTTGGTGCTTTAGGATTTAATGACTATACTGCACAGGTATCGTTGCGTGATCCTGAAAACCGTACCAAATATATCGGAACCGATGAAAATTGGGCTTTGGCCGAATCTGCAATTATTGAGGCCGCTGAAGAAAAAGGTTTGCCGACAGTTGTGGAATATGGTGAAGCGGCTTTCTATGGACCAAAACTGGATTTCATGGTAAAAGATGCCTTGGGACGTAAATGGCAGTTGGGTACTATTCAGGTTGATTACAATTTACCAGAACGTTTTGAATTAGAGTATACTGGAAGTGACAATATGAAACATCGTCCAGTGATGATTCACCGTGCACCATTTGGATCGTTGGAACGTTTTGTGGCCGTCTTGATCGAGCATTGTGCTGGACAATTTCCGTTATGGCTTGCGCCTGAGCAATTTATCGTCTTACCAGTGTCAGAAAAATACGAAGAATATGCGCAAAATGTTTTGAATTCGCTAAATAATTCCGATATTCGCGGACTGATAGACTTACGTGACGAGAAGGTGGGCCGAAAAATCAGAGACGCCGAAGTGAAAAAGCTTCCTTATATGTTAATTGTAGGGGAAAAAGAGGTGGAAAATGGCACAGTTTCTGTACGTAAACATGGCTCAGTAGAATTAGGTACTATGACTGCTGACGAATTTAGAGATATATTAATTAAGGAAATAACCGTTTAATTTTTAAACATTTGGCATTAAAAAGACCCGGTGGTCCAAGACCACCAATGAGAAAGAAAGAACCAGATCACCGCATTAATGAGTTAATCAAGGTACCTGAGGTACGTTTGGTAGGAGATAATGTGGAACAAGGAGTTTTCCTACGCGCAAAGCGTTAGAGTTGGCTGATGAGTTGGAACTTGATTTAGTGGAGATTTCGCCAAATGCTGTACCGCCGGTTTGTAAGATTATCGACTACAGTAAGTTTGTTTACGAACAGAAGAAGAAACAAAAGGAAATCAAAGCTAATGCAAAACAGACTGTTATCAAAGAAATTCGTTTCGGACCTAACTCTGGTGAACATGATTTTGATTTCAAATTGAAACATGCGATTAAGTTTCTTGAAAGTGGTGAGAAAGTGCGTGCATACGTACACTTCAAAGGTCGTGCTATCGTACACAAAGATCAAGGTGAGATCTTGTTGTTACGCTTCGCTCAGGCACTAGAAGATTACGGTAAAGTAGAACTTTTACCAAAATTGGAAGGGAAACGTATGTTTTTAACAGTAGCTCCAAAGGCTCCTAAAAAATAATAAGAATTCTAACAGATTGATATAAAATTTATAAGTATTATGCCAAAAGTTAAAACCAATTCCAGCGCAAAGAAACGTTTCAAATTGACTGGAACAGGTAAAATTGCAAGAAAAAACGCTTTCAAAAGCCACATCTTGACAAAAAAGAGCACAAAACGTAAACGTAACTTAACACAAACAAGTTATGTATCTGATGGCGACATGGGCAACGTAAAACGTATGCTTGCTATCGGTAAATAAGTTTTATTCGATTTTATTTAATAATAATTTTTTAACCGGGTACAGGGTCGTAAGTTCATTGAAATACATGGCACCTTTTACCAAACTAATTTTAAAAATATGCCACGTTCGGTTAACGCAGTAGCTTCAAGAAGAAGACGCAAAAAAATCCTAGGCCTTGCAAAAGGTTACTTTGGATCACGTAGCAAAGTTTATACTATTGCTAAAAATACAGTAGAAAAAGGTTTACAATACGCTTACCGCGATCGTAAAACCAAAAACGCGAGTTTAGAGCTTTATGGATTCAACGTATCAACGCTGGAGCTCGTCAACACGGAATTTCTTATTCCCAATTGATCGGTAAATTAAACGCTAAAAACATTGGCTTGAACCGTAAGGTTTTAGCTGATTTAGCTTTAAATAACCCAGAAGCTTTCAAAGCAGTTGTAGACGCAGTAAAATAGAGTTTTTAATCCGTTATCAATTTGTTAGAGATATTAAAGGAGCCTAAAAGGCTCCTTTTTTGTTATCATTTGTTACCGCTGAGATTACTGTAGTCTTTTTGGGACGGTGTTTGTATGTATAGCGGGGAACTGCTCGGCGTATTTTATTTGGAAAAAGCCTTATAGCCCCTCTGAACAACTGAAATTATCAAACTATAAGTAACAGCCATTTACGCTCAATATTAGGTTTGATTTTTGTAGAATGAGCTAAAAACATACAATTATGAAAACAAGAACTATCGCATTTGGATTTTCACTTCTTTTATTAGGAGGTATGGTTATGGCTAAGGGGCCAGGTTACAAAGCTCCAATAAAAGCTGTATCTGATCAACAAGGAAAAGTTATATCAATTGAGGGAGTGGGTAACACCCGGACAATAGAGGCCAAGGGAGGAGAGACAATCCAAATAGAAGGCGCCGATAATAAGGTTGTGATACGTGGTAATGTTAGTAAAGTTATTATTGAGGGTAAAGGTAATACAGTAACGGGAAACGACGTGTCAACTGTTACAATTGAGGGCGCAGACAATATGGTTAATATTGGCTCTTTGGAGACAGTGCAAATTGAAGGTGTTAAAAACCATGTTCACTACAAGTCAACTAAAAACAAATCTGGCCAAGTAAAGGTATCTACCGAAGGAGCTGATAATATGGTAATGAAGATGAAATAGCTGAAAAGGCGCCCATAAAAAGGGTTTTGCATGATATCATGCAAAACCCTTTTTATTTAGAAATAGTATTTAGTTTTTAGCTTGATTATCATCGGGCCGCTCCCGATCTATTTCGTCTTTTTGTGTTTTATATTCTCCAGATACAGTTTGCGTATTTTGTTCTTGTATGGGATAGGGCTCTAAGAAATCCTGATCAAAAGGATGCGGAGTAACAGCTCGCTGCATATGATTGTCATCGTGATATGTTCGAAGACAGGTCCCTTTGATACGTTCGGAGTTATATGCGTAAGTTCCCAGATACAGAAAAAGAGGATGGCTCTAATATTATCTTTGTAGGTCGTGAATAGGTCTTCTGTTTTATCTAAATATCCGTTGAAAATAAAATAATATGCAATTCCATCCATTGTACAGAATATGGCCATAAATAGAGCGACGATAAAGAAGGTCTGGGCAAATATATCCCTTTTTTGATCAGTAGAATAGCGCTATAAATTAAACCAGCAAGTATCAATACATTACCGATCATTTCTACCAGCAGTAGAATTTTATATGAAAAGGATGAAATTCCAGCTACCTGATCAACTGCTTGCCAGGTGTTTAAATTAAAAAGGACTGCTGGAAGAAAAATATGCCAGATAAAGTCAATATATTGATAAATAACACAACAATAAGGAGTACGATCATCCATCCGCCTATTTGATCGTAATAAACCTCATCATAGGGTTTGATGATAATAGGTTTGCTCTTGTTATACTTTTTAACAATATACCAGATCACAGTCGGTACAGAGACGATGAATAAAAGTAGGGTGAACCAATTGATCTCCTTCGATGATGCAGGTGTACCCAAGTTCGTTATTCCATCTGTCGCATATCCGTCAGCATCAAGATAGAAACCATTGAAAAGATATTGTCCCGATCAGCAAAATCCGTATAATACTGTTTCAGATCTTTTTGTTCAACAAATGGTTCATGAAAACCTAAGGTATACGCAATTTTAATACTATCTGGATTTATCTCCAATGTTTTACCGAATACATAGGCATTACGGTCGAAAAAACTGTTTTCTCTATGGTTGCCAAATAGTTTCTTTCCCTTGTTAACCACATAGATTTCATATTCGATATCATTAGGGAAAGGCAGGTTTAGTGGAGCTATACGATCTTCCATAATTTCGGGCAGCTTGTCGTTGATATTTGTGCCCAACATGGAAATATATTTTCTAGAAGATCCGTTTTCTGCTTTTCCGATATTTTTTATTTTGTATTTTTCAATGATCTCCACACGATTGTTTACAATATCATCTTTGTATTGGACATTGGTGATTTTATTGATTTTGGGATAGATTTTCGCATAGTACTCCAGGTATTGCTTCTGTATATCATTTTGGCACTACTTTGAAAATAAGTCCGCATATTTTCTGCTTCGTTGCCGAGATAGATAGTTTGTACATCAAGGGTAGCTTCGGATTTGCCTTCAAGTGTCAATGTTTCCCTGACTTTAATATTTCCGGTAATATTCTGTGGTACATCTGTCAGTTTCCCTTTACCCATCGCTGAGAGTACTTTCCCATAGGCAGGGAAATATCTGTTTTTGATATCTCCACCTTGATTGGTGATGGTTGGATCTATATATTGGTAACGTCCGTCAACATTCACCTCAATAACCATGTGGTTGAAAGCATAGGGCGATGGGAGTTCTTCTTGTAGCCCGCGGTCTTTATAGGTATTGGCTAATACCAGTCCTACGCCAATGTTCTTGTTTTTAAGTATTGTCGCCAGCAGCATTGATTTATCTTTGCAATCGCCGTAGCGCTGCGAAAACACTTTTTCCGGTACATTCGCCCGGTGTGAATATTCGCCCATCTCAATACCCATATACCGTATTTCGTTTTGTACGAAGTCACAGGCCTTTTTAGGTACACATAGGGCTGTCCATTTGACTCTTTCCATAGTTGATTAACGAAAGTTTGAAGTGCGCTTGACGGAGCAATCTGTGGGATGGGATTGATCCTATTATTCCATTGATCTACCTCCAGCCAAGTATTGAATTCTGAACACTGGATATATTTTAAAGGGCTATACCAAGCCGGACTATAATTTTCGTATTGTACTGTTTTATCTTCGGTCAGTTCCCAAAAGAAATTGGTTGTATTTCCCGCGGATTGTTGTTGTACTTCTGGAGCGCCATTGAAACTTTTGAATTGAAGTTTACGACCTTGAGGGACAATATAATTGAGATGAACCAAGCCGGTAGGCTCATAGCCGCGTAAATAATAGGTGTCGAAAAATTTATTTTCAAATACAGGGTTTGCACCAATTATTGAATAAGCAAATACAATCTTGTCGTCTTTACGCAAATCCTCCAGGACACAATGGGCCATCTGACTTCCATTGTAGATAGATCTCGAAAGTTCCGTTTCGGATGCGAGGAGCTTGAATTTTGCTTGCGGTAATAAGTTAATATCTTTCCCGTTACGAATGATCTTCAACTCATGTAATTGAAGTTTTTGGAAATGCGGATCAAAAGTTACCTGAACTTGTCCCAGATTTTCGATTCCACTTTGATCAAATAATACTTTTATGTCCTTATAATATTTTGTTTGGCTCCCTAAGTTTATTTGATGCTCGATTAATTCATAGTAATACCCATCACTAATATCATCCAAATTTGGTTTTATGGGCTTTTTTGTGGCGGACCGAAGCCAACTTGGTGATGCTGTTTTTGAATGGATGTTTGGGCTAATGACCAAGAGCATGCAGCTAGTACGAGTGCAAAAGCTAATAGAAGATGGCTAAATCTTTTCATCAATTAATAATTTAACCTAAGATAAGTAAAATTTGGACGTAACTGTAGCTTAATTTAAGGATCATTAATAATCTTTATGGAGTAAAAATCTGGCTGTCTAAAAGATAAAGGGTTGCCTGTGTACACAGGCAACCCTTTATCTTTCAATCCGGAGATATTATAGTTTACTCTCTCTTTTTTCTTTTTCTTCACCACTTTAGGCATTTGTGCCTGTTTCATTTCATGCTGTCTTTCAAGGTATTGAATGATTTCAGAAGCAATGTCCTTTTTCGTGGCTTTTTCTATACCTTCCAGTCCAGGGAGGAATTCACCTCTAGTACCAGCGGTCCCCGGTCTGAAGGAATCATATCCACACCACAAACCGTAAGTCCCAATTGGGCTGCAGCAGCAATTGCAGTTTCTCTTTCTGCCTTACTTAGGCGTATGACCTGCGCTGTACCACCGCGGTGTATGTTGGAGCGAAATTCACCTTCCTTAGCCGTACGTTTCATCGCCCCCACAACTTTCCCGTCGACCACAAAAGCTCGGATATCAGAGCCTTTCGACTCTTTGATGAACTCTTGGATCAAAATATTATTTCCGAGGCCGTAGAACGCTTCTATAACAGATGAAGCTGCTTTCTTAGTTTCTGCTAAAACAACACCAATCCCTTGCGTACCTTCCAATAGTTTGATCACCAATGGAGCGCCGCCGACCATACTGATTAGATCATCAACATCGGATGCTGTACGAGCAAAGCCCGTAATCGGAAGTCCAATACCTGCACCGGACAAGATCTGCAGACATCTCAATTTATCTCTGGATCTGGTAATCGCTTGACTTGGATTTGCGGAAATAACATCCATCACCTCAAATTGTCTAACAATAGCTGAACCATAAAAGGTGACCGAAGCGCCTATTCGGGGAATAATAGCGTCAATACCACTAAGATCTTGTCCTTTGTAATGAATACTGGGTTTACCTTGTTGAATGCCAACGTAACACTTACTGTGATCTATGACAACACATTCGTGTCCTTTGTTGGGCAGCTTCTACGAGACGACGAGTTGAGTATAAACTCTTTACTGTCGATAATACGGCAATTTTCACGGTTTGTATATTGAATATATTTTTGTGCTAATATAACAAAATAGCTTTGCTATTTGTTTTTATTTTGACGGGGACTTCAAGGAGAGATTTTCTTTGGAAACGTCGACCAAAAATCTGCGATATAGAAAATTCTTTCCTAAAAGCATCGGATAAGTCATTTTGGAGCGATTTCGAAATGAAATCTTGATACTGAAAACCTGATCATAAAGCTTCGCTGTGGTTCGGATGTAATAACGCTTTTCCTCCTGACCAAATGAACTTTTAACCAGTTTAGTTTTGTAAAGTCTTAATTTTAGAACTTTGGTTTCTTCTGTCTCGAAATTGGTAATGAGTTCACAGAGAATCCAGTCCTGGCCATCTTCATTAACGATTTTATAGGAATTACAGTGCAAAACAGATGAAGCAGCACCGGTATCGATTTTTGCTTCTATGCCAAATATTCCTAATTCAGGTAAATCTAGGGTCTCTTTCCAACCCACAAGAAGTTTTTCTTTCATTTAAACCAAATGGAATAGAGGCACCAATCTCTTCAATAGAAATTGGTGCATTCCTATTTATTCGTAAATAAATTCTCCAAAAGGAGATGTAATCGTTACTTTTTTAGAAGTTGCCTCTTCCACACGACCGATAATTTGCGCGGGAACGCCGAACGACTCGGAAATAGCAATAATGTCCGCAGCAATGGCTTCAGGTACATATAATTCCATACGGTGTCCCATATTAAATACCTTATACATCTCTTTCCAATCTGTATTCGATTCTTTCTGTATCAATTCGAAGAGCGGCGGGATCGGGAAAAGATTGTCTTTAATAATATGTACATTGTCAACGAAGTGAAGTACCTTAGTTTGCGCTCCACCCGAACAATGTACCATTCCATCAATTTGAGAACGGTATTTATCTAATATATTTTTAATGATTGAGCGTAGGTACGCGTAGCTGAAAGTACAAGTTTACCCGCTGTCACTTTTTCGCCCGTTTCAACTACGATGTCATTGGTTAAGTCTTGGCTTCCTGCAAAAACAAGTTCGTATGGAACTGCTGGGTCATATGCTTCTGGATATTTCTCTGCTACTTTTTTGTTAAAAACGTCATGACGTGCAGAGGTCAAACCATTGGAACCCATCCCGCCATTATAGGCTTTCTCATAGTTTGCTTTTCCATTGATGCCAAACCGACAATTACATTGCCCCTTTGATTTTGTGATTTGAAATGACATCTTCACGTTTCATACGACATGTCACTGTGCTATCGACAATTATTGTACGTACCAGATCACCAACGTCAGCAGTTTCACCACCAGTTGAATAAATACCGATACCTAAATCACGAAGTTCAGACAATATTTCTTCCGTACCGTTAATGATTTCTGCAATGACTTCTCCTGGAATAAGATTTTTATTCCTTCCGATTGTGGATGATAGTAGGATATTATCGGTTGCTCCAACACAGAGTAAATCGTCAATATTCATGATAATTGCATCCTGTGCAATACCTTTCCAAACCGAAATATCTCCTGTTTCTTTCCAATAGACATAGGCTAGGGAAGATTTGGTGCCAGCACCATCAGCATGCATAATATTGCACCAGTCCTGATCTCCACCCAAAATATCTGGAATGATTTTACAGAATGCTTTGGGAAACAGACCCTTGTCGATATTTTTTATCGCATTGTGTACATCCTCTTTTCCAGCGGATACACCTCGTTGATTGTATTTTAAATCTGACATCTTAGCGCAAAAATAAGCAATAGCGCTGAATTAACGAACCTTATTTATGTAATTTAATCACTTATGATCGCTCGCCAATGCACGATGAGTTTCTCGAGGTTTGTTTTTGCATTTGCAGGGCTTGTGCTGGGGAGACATATATAAGTTACGTTTTCCTTTTTTCAAAATACTTTACGTATAAATTATGGGCCTTCTGTCCATTAAAAACGACCAGTTTGATTGCAGGATTTGCCTCAAGCAGAGCTATAATTGGATTGGGACTTTCATCTTTAATGGCTAAATCCATGCTGCCGGGACGAGAAGCTTCCGCACATACATCCCAAAGGCCAATGCCATTGTCTACTAGCAGGTTTACTTTGTCAGCATAGTTTGTCGCATTTGGGCTGTTATATAAATGCCGGATGACTTTCCAAAAGCGATTTTGCGGATGTGCATAATATTCATTTTGCTCCAATGATTTGTCCCCGGGCAGAGATCCCAGGATGAGTGTTTTTGTGTTTGCATTCACAAGAGGTAAAAAGACCGTTTGAGCATAATCAAAAATAATAATAAAAATTTTGGCTTTGAAATATGAAATATTTTTTGCTATATTTATGATATTAAAATGATATCAAATATATATTAATAAATTATGGAAAAGTTAATTAAACCTATGTCGGGCTATTTAGCCCTGTTAATTGCGGTAGCTTCTTTTATAGCTGCCATATTTTCGTTTGCCAATATCGATACGAGTTCGCTTTATGTTGTACTTGGCGTAGCCTTGATGATCGGAACATTTTTTTATTCTGAAGGGATTGATGATTATTAATCCAAATCATTCGCGTGTTTTGAATTTCTTTGGTAAATACGTGGGGACGGTCAAAGAAAACGGTTTATTTTTCGTCAATCCGCTATATTCTACCATCAAGATCAGTCTGCGTTCAGACAACTTACAGGGGCAAACGCTGAAAGTAAATGATAAGATGGGAAATCCGATCGAGATAGGCGCGGTCATTGTATGGCAGGTAGGGGATACCTATAAAGCTGCTTACGATGTAAGTAACTATACTTCCTATGTACGTACACAGAGCGAAGCAGCAGTACGGCATCTTGCGGGAAGTTTTCCTTATGATAACCTTGAGGATGAGGGGCTGAGATCACTTTGCGCGAAGGCGGGGATACCGTTAACCATATCCTTGAGCAGGAGCTTTCAGATCGTCTTGCACCTGCAGGAGTTATTATTAAAGAGGCTAGAATTAGTCATTTAGCTTATGCATCTGAAATCGCTGGGGCGATGCTACAAAGGCAACAAGCTGCAGCGATTGTTGCTGCACGTTCTAAGATTGTCGATGGTGCCGTAGGAATGGTTGAAATGGCACTAAAAAAATTGTCCGAAAAAGATATAGTAGAATTGGACAATGAGAAAAAGGCAGCTATGGTAAGTAACCTTATGGTTGTACTTTGTGGAGAAAAGGCAGCAACCCCAATAGTAAATACCGGTACTTTGTATCAATAAACTGAATAAAATGGCAGATAAAAAGAACTTTATGTTGCGGCTCGATGACCAAATGTACAAAGCATTGGAAAAATGGGCTGCGGATGAGTTTAGGAGTGTTAACGGGCAGATAGAATATCTTTTACATAAAGCGCTGCAAGAAAATAAAAGATTGAGTGCGGAGAAAAAGTCTGCAGATATAAAAATAAAGAATCAAAAACTAAAAATGTACCTTTGGCTTCATTTATAACGAAGCCAAAGGTACATTTTTTTGTTAAGTAATATTTAAGTAATAAGATATGGTGATCAATCCAATTTATAATTTATTGGTCGTAAGCACAAGTACTATCCATGGTAGTGAATTCCTGGAATATATTAAAGAGGATTTTGTAAAGTTTATTGCATCTGATGAGCTGCTATTTGTTCCTTTTGCGCGACCATCCGGAATTTCTTTTGATGCGTATACGGCGAAAGTTCAGGAGGCTCTCAACGATAAGAATATAAAGGTAACCGGATTACATGAATTTGAGAACAAGAAAAAGGCCATCCAGGAGGCAAAAGCAATTTTTGTTGGTGGCGGAAATACATTCTTGTTGTTGAAGACCTTGTATGATCTGGATCTTGTGCATCAACTACGCGTACAGGTAGGGAAAGGAATTCCCTATGTAGGTACTTCCGCTGGATCTAATCTGACAGGATTGACCATTGGTACAACGAACGATATGCCTATTGTTTATCCACCTAGTTTTGATGCCTTGGGATTTTTACCTTTTAATATTAATCCACATTTTTGGATCCGGATATGAACTCGACACATAAAGGAGAAACCCGTGAAACCCGTATCCAGGAGTTTCATCAACTTAATTCGCAACCTGTCGTCGGACTTCGGGAAGGGAGCTGGCTTAAGGTAAGTCAAGGTGAGATAGAACTTGAAGGAACGTTGACTGCCCGATTATTCAGACCAAATATGGACGCTGTTGAACTTGATCCTGGATTAATTAATTTTTAAGATTTTGTAAAATCTGCACTCTTTTGTAGCTTAATAATAAAGTAAAAGCAGGTTGCTGTCTATTTAAATAAATATTGGGTCTTTCTTCGTTAAAAAATACTTTTGTAGATGATTGGATATCATACAAAATAAGGTACTTTTGCGCTAAATCCATTAAAACTTTCTTCCAATGGAACAAAATTCAGCATTACACCCGGCCGATATTGCGGAAGAAATATCGCGTCTAAATAAAGGTGAGCAACATCAATATTTTATGGACTATCCATTAGAGGATAGATTGGAAATCTTTTCTTTTTGGAAGTAGATGTCCAATATACATTGATTAAATCAATGACCGAGCAGGAGTTGTCCGAATTGCTGAATAATCTAAAACCGGATACGCGAAACGAATTGCTTTCTGAATTGCCAGATGATCTAATCAAATATTTGATTAATCTCTTAAATGAACGTGAAAAGCAGATGGCCCTGGAGCTGATCGGATATAAAGAGGATAGTATTGCCCGACTAATGACACCAATGTATGTACAGGTACGTCCTTATTATACTGTGGATGATGTCTTTCGGCATATTAAAGTCTTTGGAAGAAAAGCGGAAACACTCAATTTCATTTATGTCGTTGACGAGAAAAATGTGTTGATTGACGATTTGAAAATCGGTCAGCTACTATTGTCTGATGGATCTACAAAGATTTCGGACTTAATCGATTATAATTTTGCGGCTATTAAAGCCTCCACACCCATGGAGGAAGCCTTCGAAATTTTCCAGAAATACGATCGAAGTGCCTTACCGATTGTTACCGAAGCTGGTGTATTGGTCGGAATTGTGACATTTGACGATGTATTAGACCGGATCGAAGATCGTGACACCGAAGATATTCAACGATTTGGGGTATGGAGGAATGGATTTGGCATATACAAAGACCCCATTACTTCAGTTAGTACAAAAACGGGCGGGATGGCTTATTATATTGTTTTTCAGTGAGATGCTTACGGCGTCAGCCATGGGCTTTTTTGAAGGAGAACTGGAAAAGGCAGTTGTATTGGCATTGTTTGTTCCTCTAATTATTTCCAGTGGTGGAAATTCCGGTTCACAGGCAGCATCACTTATTATTCGTGCCATGGCTCTGGGCGAATTGAAACTCAAAGATTGGTGGTATGTGATGAAAAGGGAAGTTTCTTCCGGATTGATTTTGGGCGGGATATTAGGTACTATTGGTTTCCTACGGATACTGGCCTGGCATTTTCTTGGTCTGTATGACTACGGTCCGTATTGGATTGCCATAGGTCTTACAGTAGCAGTGTCTTTGGTGTTTATCGTGTTGTGGGGTACGCTGTCTGGTTCATTTATTCCATTTATCTTGCGTCGATTTGGATTGGATCCAGCCACGGCATCAGCGCCCTTCGTAGCAACGTTAGTGGACGTTTCGGGATTGATTATTTATTTTACCGTTGCAGCATTCTTTTTGCAAGGTAAATTATTGTAAGCCTTTCAGAAAAAATATAGAAAAAGCATAAAACAACAGCTTGGTTTTATGCTTTTTATTGACGGGATTACAAATTCAATTTTCGATACAATTTTTCTTTAATTCCACCTTTCTGGGCAATATAAATTCCTTTTTTTCCGGAGAATATAAATGCGGTTATGCAAGCAATTGCTATAAAAACAACAGGTTGGAAGCCGAAAAGTTCATAGCCCATAATGATGCAAGCTAAGGGTGTATTTGTAGCGCCAGAGAATACGGCAACAAAGCCCATCGCAGCCAATAATCCAAGCGGGAGTGGGATAAAGCCGCTGAGTGCACTGCCAAGAGTCGCCCCAATAAAAAATAAAGGGGTCACTTCTCCGCCTTTAAAACCGGCAGAAAGGGTAAATGTGGTTAAGATCAATTTGATTAAGAAATCATAATAATCCGAGGGATTATTGAAAGCCTCCTGAATCATTGGAATACCTAAGCCGATATATTTTGTACTTTTTAGCAATACCACCGTAATCACGATGATGATGCCACCGATAACAGGTCTGAGCAGAGGGGATTTGATCTTTTAAATTGAGCACTGAAGAAGTCTCCGGTGAGGGTGAACAACCAGGCTGCCAAGCCAAATAAAATTCCAGCAATCAAACTCAACCCAATATTGCTTAAAGAAAGCGCAGGAATCATTTCATGTATTGGGTAATGTGTGTGCGGTACATGCCATAATTGACAGCTAAAATTTGCGATATAGGCTGTGAGAAGGCAGGGGAGGATACCAAAATATCTTTTTTACCAATGAGCAGGACCTCAAGGCCGAAGATCGTACCGGCTAGTGGTGTGCCAAAGACGGCAGCAAAACCCGCAGTAATACCGATAGATATCAGGATGCGTCGTTCGGTTTTGTCGAAATCAAACCAACGGTTGAGCTGATCGGCTATTGCTCCGCCGATCTGAACTGCCGTTCCTTCACGTCCGGCTGACCCGCCAAATAGGTGGGTAAGTAAAGTTCGAACAGCACAAGTGGTGCCATAACAAGCGGTATCCTGCGTTGTGGACGAAGATACTCTTCGATTAGGAGATTATTCCCTTTGCTTGACGGGTTGCCCCAGCGCTGATAGGATAGGGCAATAACCAAACCTGCAAATGGTAATCCATAGATTATCCAAGAATTGTTTTCTCTATATTGTGTGACCCAATTCAGCGAAAAAAGAAAAAAATGCACAGATTGATCCAACACTAAAGCCTATTATACAACAAGTAATAAGCCATTTAGCAATAAAACGGAGATTAATTTGAGGTGGTTGATTTGAAATTCTGATAGCCATAAGTCTACACTCTATATAAAATTTGTTGTTTTTATACTAAAAAGTAGACGTCATCAGCTTATTAAGGCGGTTCAGGGCAGACATCATTGCCATATGTTAGACAAAGTTATAAAAACGAATGATAATTGCAATCCAGCCGAGGATCATCAATAATCCCCTAGAGGAGTGATTGGTCCAAGAAATTTTAGATTTTTTTCCAGTATTCTGCAAAGGAAAGAAAATAAATACTTAAGGAAAACAAAAGGGTACCCGATGTAATTAAATAATAGGCAACTCTTTCAGATTGATATTCAAAGGATAGGTTTAGCCCAAGAATCAATAAGGTGATCGCTGCATACATTTGATAGCGAACACCCACTTCAAAAGAATCCAATTTTTCGGGCGATAGAATTTTTTTGAATGCGTGCGCCCCGAAGGCTCCAAGTATAATTGCCAACGCGCCTAATAGGGCAGCAGTAATGATTACAATGTTATTCATATAGATGGTCTATTTGATAATAGATTTAGTCATGTCAATGTGCAGGATTCCGTAATCCGGATAGGGTTCAGAGTTTTGCTCAAATCCTAACTTCTCATAGAATGACTTTAAGTGAAATTGCGCACCGATTTGAATATCCTGAGGTCCAAAAGCGTCTAAAGTAGCTTCAATAGATTTATGCATAAGGAGTTGACTTAGGCCTGTTCCTCGGGCTTCTTTTACAACAATAACACGTCCGATGGAAGGTTGTAGATATGAAATTCCAGCTGGGACTAAACGGGTGTAAGCGACAATTTCTCCATCCTGCTCGGCCCAAAGATGGAGACAGAGGTAATCTTTATCATCCAGTTCAGGATATAGACACTCCTGTTCCACTACAAAAACCTCTGTACGTAATTTTAAAATACGGTACAATTCACGGTTTGTTAGCTCTTCAAAATTCTTAAGTTTCCAATTATATTGCATGATAGCGAATTAAGAGAGGAAATTGAGTTACTGATCAATCTGTTTCAGTGGATGATCGGTAACTCAATTTGTGTTATTAAAAGGGAAAATTATGCCAATAGGCTTTTTACAACTTCGGAAATTGTTTTTCCGTCAGCTTGTCCCGCTAATTTTTGATTGGCAGCACCCATTACTTTTCCCATTTCTTTAATGGATGAAGCGCCCGTCTCAGCGATGATCGCTTTGATAACAGCCTCTACTTCCTCTTTGCTCATTTGTTTAGGAAGGTAAGCTTCAATCACTTTTTCTTCTTCTACCTCGATTTGGTAAAGATCCTCACGATTTTGAGTCTTATAGATTTCAGCAGATTCACGTCTTTGTTTTACCAATTTTTGTAAAACTTTAATTTCAGCTTCTTGATTCAGATCTTCTGCATGGCCTTTCTCCGTTTTCGCGAGGAGAATAGCTGCTTTAATCGCACGTAATCCACGCAATGCAGCCGTATTTTTGCAATCATTGCCGCTTTAATGTCTTGATTTATTTGTGTTTCTAATGACATGATATTTAAATTATTTTCGATTGACAATCGTGCCTGTAGCCTGTGCTGTCGGCATTATTAATAGATCGTTGATATTAACATGAGCTGGTCTGGTGATGACGAAAAGAATAGTTTCGGCAATGTCGGTACCGGTCAGGGGCTGTACACCTGTATACACGCTTTTTGCTCTTTCTTTGTCTCCATGAAAGCGAACCTCAGAGAATTCTGTTTCAACCATACCGGGGTCGATAGAAGTAACTTTGATACCTTTGGAAAGTAAGTCTATACGCATTGCTTTTGTTAGTGCATCTACCGCATGTTTGCTTGCGCAGTATACGTTACCATTTGGATATACTTCTTTGCCTGCAATAGAGCCCAAATTGACAATATGTGCCCCATTTGCGGTATCCATTAATGGGATGACTGCTTTGCTGACATAAAGTAGTCCTTTGACATTGGTGTCGATCATTCTATCCCAGTCACCGATATCACCATCCTGGATTGGATCCAGACCTTGGCTAAGCCCTGCATTATTGATCAATACATGGATTGTTTTCCATTCCTCTGGTAAACCGTTTATTTGGTTTTGAACCTGTTCTGAATCTCTGACATCCAATTCAAACGTATGAATTTTGATGTGGGGATAGATTGAATTCAATTTTTCCTTCAATATATCCAGTCGATTTAGTCTACGGGCACAAAGCAAAAGGTTGTAGCCTTCCTTCGCCAACACTTCAGCACAGGCTTGACCAATACCTGAACTTGCTCCTGTGATGAAAACTGTCTTTGTCATATTTTTTAACTAGTTGAAATAGTAAATCTCATTGCTGACTGTAATTTCATCTGTTGATAAAACTCAATCCAAGAGTCTTTCATAGACCTATTTGGTCGCAATATAAATCGTGCAAATGCCAAATGTTTGTGGTCTCACAATTGTTTGGTCAAAGCCAGCTTTTTTATTTATTGCAACAAATTTCTGTCCATCTGGGAACTGAGCAACGGATTCCGGTAAATATTCGTAAGCACTGGCATCTTTTGAGAAGAATTTTCCAATGGTCGGTGTCACATATTTGAAGTAAAAATTGTAGAGCTGCTTTATCGGGAATTTTTTGGATTCGAAAATTCCAAAATAACGGCCTTACCGCCGGGTTTCAATACGCGGTAAATGTCGGACAATCCTTTTCTAAGTTTTCAAAGTTACGGACACCAAATGCAACAGTAACAGCGTCAAAGGTATTGTCTTCAAATTGAAGCCTTCCGAATCGCCTAATTGTACTTCAAATTGATTTTCCAGTCCTTTGTTTGCGATTTTCTTTTTAGCGACATCAAGCATTCCTTGAGAGATATCGACCCCAATTATTTTTTTGGATTCAATATCTTGATGGATTCCAATGCAAAATCACCTGTTCCGGTAGCCACATCTAACATGAGCTGAGGTTTAATGGACTTCAGGGCATTAATGGCTTTCTTTCGCCATATAATATCAATCCCCATGGACATGAAGTGGTTTAAGAAATCATAGGAATGGGAAATATTGTTGAACATATCCGCTACCTGTTTTTTCTTGCCATCATTGGCATCTTTATAGGGCTTTAATGTTGAAGAATCGTGCGTCATTTTACAAATATACAATATAAGTATATTTTTAATGCTTAAAATAGGATTTGTTTTTTGATTTAAAGCTGAAGTCTTTTCCTCTTTAAGAAAGCTGATTTGGAGCGGTGTCCCAATAGAATTAAACCCAATCATTTTGAATTTCGATCATTTTGGTTATTCACAATGCTTTAAGTTATCAACACTTTTTAATGTATTGATTTTAAGTGCTTGTTTTTTATTTTCAACATGTTTTCAACATCTAATGTTGAAAAGTGCATCGTTAAAACTGTGTCCTTCAAAGCGTTTTGACGTTTGGTGCCTGACGGACTAATTATGCTGTTTGTAATTCAGCATCTTTGTGAATTTTATTTTTATACATTTGTTATCCCGTCTTAAATTTAAGAGCTGGGAAGCTATATTTCTGATATAATATCATGATGAACGAGAGCAATTTTGAAGCGAATAACACGGATAATAACAAAAGAGGTAGTTATGGTGAGCGCCGTACCAAATTAAACAACATGGTAAGCGGCTTGGGTAAGCTACCGCCCCAGGCAGTAGATCTTGAGGAAGCTGTTTTGGGCGCATTGATGCTTGAAAAAATGCACTGAGCGAGATTATTGATATTTTAAAACCAGAGTCTTTTTATAAAGAATCACATCAGAAAATTTTGAAGCTATATTTGGCTTATTTCAAAAGACTTCGCCTATCGATATCCTGACGGTCACCTCCGAGTTACGTAGAATGGGGGCGCTGGAAATGGTGGGGGAGCTTATTATATCACGCAGCTCACCGATCGAGTTGTCTCTGCTGCTAATATCGAATACCATGCGCGTATTATTTCGCAAAAATATATCCAAAGGGAGCTGATCAAAGTTTCTACTGAGATTATCAATAGTTCCTATGATGAGACCTCGGATATTTTTGATCTCTTGGATCATGCCGAGAAGAGTTTGTTTGATATTGCACAAAATAACTTGAGAAGAGATTCGCGTAAGATGGATGACATTATGCGTGAAGCAATTTCCAATCTTGAGATGTTGCGTGATCGTACAGATGGTCTGACGGGTGTACCATCGGGTTTAACTGCACTAGATCGCATGACTTCTGGTTGGCAACCTTCTGACTTAGTGATTATCGCCGCTCGTCCAGCGATGGGTAAAACGGCGTTTGTATTGTCTGTAGCGCGAAATGCTGCTGTTGAACATGGTAAGGCTGTTGCCGTATTCTCGCTGGAGATGTCCTCTGTTCAGCTAGTTAATCGTCTTATCGCAGGTGAAACCGAAATTGAACAAGAGAAGCTGAAAAAGGAAATCTTGCCGATCACGAATGGCAACAATTGCATTCACGTATCGGTCGACTGACAGAGGCGCCGATCATTATTGATGATACTCCTGCATTGAACGTATTTGAATTTAGGGCAAAATGCCGTCGTCTGAAAGCACAATATGATATCCAGATGGTGATTGTCGATTACTTGCAATTGATGCATGGTAAAGCTGAGGGCAAGGGTGGGGGTAACCGTGAGCAAGAAATTGGTAGTATTTCCCGTGCTTTGAAATCTGTTGCGAAAGAGCTGAGTATTCCAGTACTGGCATTGTCGCAGTTGAGCCGTGCCGTGGAGTCGAGACCAGGAAATAGTAAAAGACCGATGTTATCGGATTTGCGTGAATCCGGATCTATTGAGCAGGATGCCGATATGGTACTTTTCTTGTATAGGCCAGAGTACTATGGCTTGACCGAAGATGAAGAAGGGCGTCCAACAGCCGGTGTCGGTGAAGTTATTATCGCCAAGCACCGTAATGGGGAAACGGGGATTGTGCCACTTCGTTTCGTAGGTAAATTCGTTAAATTTGTCGATCTTGAAGATGAGTTCTCCGGAATGGGTGGCGGTGATGGTTTTGGAGATGCTCCAACCACATTTTCTGCCTCAGCGTTGAATCCGTCACCAAATTTTGGTGAAGACTTCGGTGGAGCAGGCTTTAGCGGAGGCATTACAATGCCTTCCCGCATGAATGATATGCCTGACGATGCACCTTTTTAATCAGTAATTTTACATTAGTATCCATAAATAAAAAGCCGAATATCATATTCGGCTTTTTATTGACCTAAGTTTAATCAACCACCGTAGCAATCTTTAATGGATTGCTGCATATTTTCACTTTAAGCGGCTAGAATTTGTAAGTCACCCCAGCTCCGACGATCTGCCTGATCTGTAAAGCAGAGTTCCTTTTTCCAATTTCTTTTCCTTCTTTGATAACAGGAATGGCTGTATTGTCATCGTAAATCATCTGTACACCAGCATTTACAGTTATGAACTTATTGACCTTCATGAAGAGATTCGCAGTGTAGTCAATGTCAATATTCTGTGGTTTATCCAGATAATTAGAATAGAGTTTCAAGATATTTTCAAAGGAAACATTTTCCATGAGGTTTACCTTGTAATAAGCATCAAAAGAGGCTCGAATTCAGTTCTCACTTTTTACCCGGATCCAGCCCATATCTTTGGGAAAGGGCCGTATCATTAACAAAAACAAATCTTACCGCCGCTGGGGATAGATTAAACCTTAAGTTGTCGGATTTCTTGTAGGCAAAACCCGGCCCAAAGCTTAAATATGCCGGAGCTAGGAATCGTGAAATACGCTCTTTCGGAGTTTTGGCATAATCAAACCCATCGGCAAATTGCGTGTTAAAGTTCAGGAAAAAGGTATATAGCCAATATTCTGAGGCTTTATGTCCCAGTAAACTATTCAATACTAATCTATCATCATTTTTGCGCCAGTCCGATTCCTTTTGGAAAGTTAAACCATAAGCCGCTAATACTTTATTATCCCAAGACCATTTATCTTTCTTATAATTGAAATCATAATTTAAGGTAAGATTTCCCGAAAATGAATTGACACCCCTGCGGCCCAATTGGAGAAGGAGCTCTGGTTGATCAAAAACGTGTTTTCACCTTTGATTGTCCATGTTTTAGAGGTATCTGTAGGGGCTTCTTGGCTGAAACTTCGAAAGCTAATTAAACTTAAGGCAATAAGAACGATCGATTTAATTTTTTTCATACTAAAATTTGGTTTTTGTGCATATGCTGCGAAAATAAATGTTCTATAACTAAACGTATAACTTTGTTTATTGTTTTGTGGCTTTTTGTTTACGTATATTTTAAATAAAATCGGAACTTTGGGAACTTGATTGATACTATGAAAATAACGTTACTTTGTATTGGAAAGACAGATGATAAATACTTGATCGAAGGGATCGACAAATACATCAAAAGACTAAAGTTCTATGTCAACTTTAATATTGTGGTGATACCGGACATCAAAAATAGCAAAAGCCTTTCTGAGGAGCAGCAGAAAGACAAAGAAGCCGGATTGATTTTAAAACAATTGCAGCCACAGGATATGGTCATACTATTGGATGAGTTTGGTAAAGAGTTTCGCTCGTTGGATTTTTCTGCTTATTTGGAGAAAATGATGATCAATAGTGTGCAACATATGGTGTTTATTATCGGCGGTCCTTACGGATTTGATCAAAAGATCTACGACCGGGCCAGTTCCAAAATGTCCTTGTCAAAGATGACATTTTCGCATCAGATGATCCGTTTATTTTTTACAGAACAACTCTATCGGGCGTTTTCAATTATGAAAGGTGAACCTTATCATCATGAATAATATGGAAAAAGTCCGTAACTTCATCATTAATAAAAACAGACTTATGAATTTACCGAATAAACGTGATTATCACTATAAAAGTGATGAAGGAGAGAAAATAGCCAATTGAATAAATACGTCATGATAGCCTGTATCGTTATTGTGATTTTATTGGCAATTTATTTTGCATAATTTGATATCCTCTAGTTACGGATGAAGTAAAAGAATAAATCTCTTACTTAATATCCGTATGGAGGATATCAGCAGATGATTTTAATAAATTTGATTGAAATTGTTTGGAGGAGAACGCTTAATTTTTCGGAGAAGGTTGGCAGGTTTTGCGCGTTCTTTTTGGTTCGGTGTTGTTGACAAATCCCCAGTTGGTCACGTAGAATGATAAGGGGTTAATTTCTAATAATTTTTTCATTTTTTCTTTTTTACCATATAATATTTTATTGTTTCGACTGTATTTGATCAATAATCGAGCCAAACTTTAGATTGTGCCGTGGCCTTTTTATAATTTAGTATTTGGTACCGCAAGTAATAAAATTGAGAAAATAGGGGATAAGTGCGAGTTTCACCTCAAGCGTTAATGGCTAAATTCCCTGAACGTATTATTGAAGGAACTTTCCAAAAGTAAAAAGAACCCTCCGCATAGTAGGTGGTAGAAGCAAAACTGTTGTGGGGATACGAATGGAGTAAAAAAAACAGCGATGTTAGAGCTTTTCGGACATCGCTGTTTTTTATTTTTACTTTTTATCTATTTTATAGAGTCTGCCAAGATCAGTAATGGCATACAAGGCTCCATCCGGTCCTTGTGTAATATCTCTGAATCGCTGTCCTTCACTGCCTAATAATCGTTCTTCGCCAATAACCTTATTATCTTTCAAAATTATTCTTGCAATATGCGTGCTACTTAAACCGCAAATAAAGAGGTTATTTTTCCATTCAGGAATGTTCTGTCCTGTATAGAACGTGATCCCACTTGGAGAGAGCACAGGATCCCAATAATAAACGGGTTGCTCAAGTCCTTCTTTCTGTTGTATTCCTGCGCCCACTTTATCTCCTTTATATTCAATTCCGTAGGTTATCGTTGGCCAACCATAATTGATGCCTGCCTGGATTTTGTTGAGTTCATCTCCACCGCGTGGACCAAATTCAGTTTCCCATAAATCACCAGTTTCAGGATGGAAAGCAAGCCCCTGCGGATTACGATGTCCATAACTGTAGATCTCTGGTCGTGCATTTGCTTTTCCGATAAATGGATTGCCTGATGCAGGCTGTCCGTCTTTTGTAATGCGCAAAATCTTGCCCAGAGCAGCATTCAAATCCTGAGCCAGAGGCCTTGTCACTAAATCGGAGCGTTCTCCGGTACTAAAAACAATATTTCCCTCTTTGTCAAAAAAAACGATACGTCCGCCGTAATGGAGGTTACCTTTATGAGCAGGAGTAGCTTGATAGATAACCTTAGCCTCTTCAAATGATTTTTCATCCGCCGAGAGCTTACCTTTAGCAACTGCCGTTAATGTTCCTGCGGGGTATTGTCCGCAAATACCCAGTAGACCATACGGTTGGAGCTAAAATTCGGATCGAGCCTCAATCCGAGTAATCCACCTTGGCCACTTGTATTGACCGCAGGTATACCTTTGATTGGTTCGCTTAATTTGCCATCAGCACTTGCAATACGCATATCGCCCTCTTTCTCTGTGATTAGCAGTCTGCCATCAGGCAGCGCTACAATACCCCAAGGAGACTTTAGCCCCTCGGCTATAACTTTGCCCTCGAAAGCTGTAGTTGTTTTAGCACCAGCAATTCTGGTCTGCCCAGCAAAAGCAGGTTTGTAGTCCGAATTTGCTTTTTGCGTTTCTACCGGTGGATAGCTTGTGGTATCTGTAGGATTAGTTGTGCTATCTGAACCGGAGTTTGAATTTGCATGATTGGAATTGCAGGCAGTCAAGCCAAGCGATATCGTTAAAAGGCTTATTGTCAGTTTGTTTTTCATTATTAATGACTTGTATTTTGGTCTGATTGTTCGTTTGAAGATATTAAAAATTAATGAAATGCTGTGCGATATAATGTAATAAATTTATCGACATCCGGTCATAAGCCAAAAAAAAGGGGTGAGGGGAAATTAGGGGTGCCCAGACAATGCGTCAGTATCTGTTGTAATTCATTGTCTTTATTGACATAATAATCGCTTACCTCTAGTAGTGCATTTGTGCTTAAATTATAGACACAGACCGGAATATAATTGGGTTGAGCGGATGTTTCGAAAGTCTTAAAATAGTCTGCACTTTCCTGGAAAGTTGAAAACTCTTTTGACTCATAATGCCGTGTCTCTTGATTATATGCAATGGTTACATAGTTCTTTTTCATCGTACATTCCTTTACCTAGAATAACGAAAGGTAAACGATAAAAGTTTTAAAAATTCGCAGCTTTTTATTTTAAACACTGATGTGACTAGCATCTACATGTTTTCCGAAGAATATTTTTGCTTTGCTTTCAAAATCTCTAGGGTCGTCTGTGGTGTAGAAGGCCAACTGACTATTTTTTGAACAGTATGTTTCTATTTCAGCATGACGGTGAAGGTATTCCTGTAGACTTTTCGCAACTATAGGTCCTTGGGAGATAATATTGACATTTTTTGGGACGTATTTTTCGATTACAGGTAATAATAAGGGGTAATGTGTACAGGCCAATACAATGGTATCTATTTGATCGGACTTCTGCAACAGTTCATGGATATCTTTTTGGACGAAATAATGTGCTCCCTCTGTATTGATCTCATTATTTTCAACCAGAGGAACCCAAAAGGGCAGTCATGTTGAAAAACCTCAATTTCTGGATTAAATTTATGTATCTCGATCTTATACGATTCAGATTTTACCGTCCCTGTCGTTGCGAGGATACCGATTTTGTTTGTTTTCGTATAATTATGGATGATTTCAGTTGTTGGTCTGATGACTCCAAGCACTTTTTTTCCTGGAGGAAGATCGTTTTGTTGAATCGTTCTTAATGCTTTTGCCGAAGCCGTGTTACAAGCTAAAATAACGAGATTACAGCCTAAATCAAACAATTTAAATACACATTGCTTGGTGTAATTATATACGGTCTCAAACGACCTTGTGCCATAAGGAACACGTGCATTGTCACCTAAATAAATATAATCATATTGAGGAAGGAGCTGCTGAATTTCCTTAAATACAGAAAGGCCGCCATAACCGGAGTCGAAAATGCCAATAGGACCAGAAGTCAGTGTATTATCCATAACGCAATGCTATAAGTTACATCCACCTATAACATTGCGTTATAAGATTCAGTTTTACTGAAGCAAAGATGGTTTCTCTTTATATATTTTCCAAATTAATTCGCCAAATAATGTATTAGTCCAGGCAAACCAATGTCTTGTGAATTTTTTCGGATCATTCTTATGGAAGGATTCATGCATAAATCCTGTACCACCATGCGTGCTCACTAAAGTTTTGATGCAATTGCGGATCTCTTCATCATTTGTCGAAGTTTGCGCACGCATAATAATTGACATTGGCCAAATCATATCGCGGCCAATATGCGGTCCCCGATACCTTCGGCTGCGGTACCTTTAAAGAAGAATGGGTTTTTATCGGACAGCACAAAATTACGTGTACGTTGATAGACCTCGTCATTGAGATTGACTGCACCTAAATAGGGCAGAGCCAATAAACTAGGGATATTTGCGTCGTCCATCATGAGATGACTTGAATAACCATCTACTTCAAACGCATATATTCTCCCTAAGGTTGGATGATCTATAATTCCATATTTATTTACGGCAGCCTCAACTTCATTCGCGAGCGATTCCATTTTTGCGGAAAGCGTCGGTTCGTTTTTAACCTTTTTGAGAATTTCTGCAGATTGTCTCAAACTGACCACCGCAAATAGGTTAGAAGGAATTAGGAAAGAAAAAATAGTCGAGTCATCCGAAGGTCTAAAGCTTGAGCAGATCAAACCTACCGGATTTATGGGATAGCCATAACCATCTACTTGCAGCGTGTCGGAACCCCTTGACGTCGTTCGCTCAAATTTATAGGGGCCTAAACTATCCTTACGTTGCTGTTCAACAAAAGTTTGATAGATCTTGTGCTGAGCCTCTAGCCATTCGTCGTTAAATGGAGTACTGTCATTTGTTTCCTTCCAGTAATGGTAAGCAAGTCGAATCGGATAACATAGTGAATCAATTTCCCATTTCCGTTCATGGATTCCTGGTTTCATACTCGTGTGGTCACTGAACCATTCCCCTTTTTTGTTGGGTCATTATAAAAAGCATTCGCATAAGGATCAATGTTGATACATTTACTTTGTTTTTGTATTAATCCGACAATGAGATCCTGCAATTTTTTATCTTTTTTCATAAAAGGAAGGTAGGGCCATACCTGTGCGCTACTGTCACGTAACCACATTGCATCTATATCTCCTGTAATAACATAGGTATAGTTTCTGCCATTTTGAACATAGGGAAATACAGTTGTATCCAATGTATTTGGAAAGCAGTTGTTAAATAACCAGGTCAGTTCCTTGTTTTTGACATTTTTTGAAACTCTGTAATGGCATCTTCAATTACTTTACTTGAAAAAGCCGTTTTTCTTTAGCAGTGCGTACAGTCGGAAAAGAATGTTCCTGAGCAAAAGAAAATTTGCTTGCGAATGCACCTGCTGTCAATAAGGTTGCGTTTTGGATAAATGTTCTGCGTTTCATGTTTATTAGGGCCGATTTTTTGTTATACAAGGTTATTTACTAAGATGCAAGATATAAATATTTTTGAATATAAAGAACAGCAAATACGATTTAGCATTATAAAATTGACTACAGATGTTAATAAAGTCATTTTTATTCGGTTAATTTGCAGTTAGGAATGCATTTTGCTAGAAGAAATAATCTTTGAAATAATTTTATGGGGCTTAATATATCAAAAAAAAATAATTTACTTCGAATTGTGCTGGCAGGCATCGGGGTAGGTGTCTCGTTTGCAGGTTTTGGGCAAATTAAAAGTCAGCCTTATTCGTATCATTTCTATCAGAAAATGAACGATGTCGTTTATTCTACTGAGACGAGAATGCACACAACAGCTAAACCATTCGTCATCAAGGATTCTTTGTTGTTGGCCAAATTTGACTCGATTCAATCCAATAAACCAGTTTCCTCATCGAATTGGTTCATGCGTAAGATCTTTAATGAACATTTGGTTCAAGTCGAGAAAGATGATTATACATTCTATGCGGACTTTTTGCCGGATATGTATATTGGAAAAGATATGCAGGGTGATAAACGTCGTACATGGATGAATGGTAGAGGATTTCAAGTGGGATTGAACGTGGGTAATAAATTCACTTTTAATTCATCGGCATTTGAAAGCCAAGCTGTTTTTCCAAAGTATCTTGACGATTATATTGTCGCTAATAAAGTAATTCCTGGTCAGGGAAATACCAAATTTCAGTCTAAAAATAAAATGGACTGGATGTATGCGACAGCAAGTATGACTTACGATGCGCATAAGTATATCCAAGCGACTATAGCGTACGATAAAAACTTTATTGGTGATGGTTACCGCTCGATGCTGCTTTCTGACTTTTCATCTAATTATGCGCATCTGAAGCTGACCGGTACGATTGGCAATGTACAGTATACATCAATTTGGGCTTACATGAATGATCCGACACATCCAAGAGAGGATCTAACTGGGGTATATCCTATGGAGGGGCAAAATAACACACGTTTAGGAGATGGGAAGAAATGGGGAGCTTTTCAATATTTGGATTGGAATGTGACCAATAAATTGTCCGTTGGCTTTTTTTCAGTCCGTGGTCTGGGCCGCTCAGGATGACGCTGGAAAAAGAGGTTTTGACTTTAGTTACATAAGTCCGATTATCTTTATACGTCCTGTCGAGAATAATAATCGCACATCTCCCGATAAGATGTTTCTAGGGTTGACCTCAAAATATAAATTGCCTTATAATTTGACGGTTTATGGTCAGTTTTTATTAGGTGAATTTACGGCCAAGGAATTTTTTGCGGGTAATGGTTATGCTCATAACAAGTGGGGCGCACAGTTAGGTGTAAGAGGTTATGACATGTTTGGTGTCAAAAACCTAAACTTCCTTGCGGAGTATAATACGGCTAGACCTTATACCTATGCACACTTTAAATCCTATTCCAATTATAGTAACAATGCCGAACCATTGGCACATCCAAAAGGTGCTAACTTTAGAGAGTTGGTTGGTCTCGTAAACTATGCATGGGACAGATGGGACTTTTCATTACAGGGAATGTATACGCAGAATGGATTGGATCTGCCTGACGGAACGAATATGGGTGGAAATATCTTTCAATCCTATAACACCATTCCAAATATGTATGGAAACCATATCGCGCAAGGAATAAAAAATAATATCTATTATGCGGATGCGAAAGCAGCGTATGTACTTAATCCTAAATATAATCTTCGTTTAGAATTGGGGTATATGCAACGCTATGCGAAAGCACAGTATGAAACACCTGTCGTGAATAAATCGGGCGTGGTTACATTTGGACTTCGTTCAAGCTTTAGAGCAATCTATAATGATTTATAGGAAGTTTTTATATATTTGAGCACATTACAGCTTATGAAAACATCATGATTATTCAGGCCGTATAAGGGAATGTATAATCATGATGTTTTTTGTTTAATATATTCATTTTAATATCGTTTAAAATGTAACCGATACTACTGGGGTAGTTTGAATGCATAACCCCAAATAGATAATATTGAATCAATCACTAAATACCGATGAAAAAAATCCTTGTATTAAATGGCCCAAACTTAAATCTATTGGGTGTTAGGGAAAAGTCAATCTATGGAAGTCAAGATTTCTTGAGTTATTTTGAGGAATTAAAGACACGTTTTTCTACAGTCCAATTGGAATATTTTCAGAGTAATTCTGAGGGCAAGTTAATTGATAAAATTCATGAGGTCGGTTTCGCGTATGATGGCATTGTAATGAACGCTGGAGCATATACCCATACATCTATTGCTATTGGAGATGCTATTGCTGCTGTTCAGACTCCGGTTATTGAAGTTCATATCAGCAATGTTCATCAACGGGAAGAATTTCGACATCATTCCTTCTTGGCAAAAAACTGTAAGGGGTAATCTGTGGCTTTGGGCTGGATAGTTATAGACTTGGCATCGAAGCTCTTTTAGTTTTGTAGGTACTTCGTTTACTTCTAGAACATCCGTGCTGAGCGGAGTGAAGAAGGGGGTAAATGAGAGGAGTTGACAGCTATGAAGACAGAAAGAATACGTTAGTTATAAAAGAATAGGCGGGAATTCCCGCCTATTCTTTTTAACTGTATCGCCTTTAGATATTTTATCCAATAAGACTCCTTATTTCTACTTCATCTGCTTTGATTTGCGCTTTCATTTCCTCTAGTGAGTCAAAGCGTTCATCATGACGGATAAAGTGCAGGAATTTAACACGGAGCGTCTTGCCGTAGATATCCTGATCAAAATCGAATAGACTGATTTCAATCGCACGATTCATTCCGTCAACCGTAGGTCTTGTGCCAATATAGCCCATGCCTTTAGCGATAGAAATAGGATTCTCTTCTTTATACTCACCTGTAGTAATATTCTGGATGTGGTTGTATATATAAACCTCTACTGCGTATATACCATAAGCAGGAATTAATTTATGCGGTTCATGTACCTGTAGATTGGCTGTAGGAAATCCGATGGTACGTCCGATTTGATCCCCTCGGATCACTGTTCCCGTTAATTCAAAAGGATAACCTAAATATAGATTGGCTGTTTTGATATCACCTTTAATCAGTGCTTCACGCACACGCGTGGAAGAGACTGCGATGTCATTGATATCTTGTTCTGGGATCTCGTCTACACTATAGTCGAATATCGACGCAAACTGTTCCAAGTCGCCTAATGTACCCTTGCGATCTTTTCCGAAATGGTGATCATATCCGATAACGATTTTTTTGGTGCCCAATTTACCTACAAGCACATTGCTAATATATTCTTCAGGAGTTTGATTGGAAAAATCCCGGGAGAAGGGTATAATGATAAGATGGTCAATACCGACCTTGCTTAGTTGGCTTACCTTTTCCTCAATATCATTTATTAAACGTAAGCTATCATCATCTGGGTTAATAATTAACCGGGGATGCGGAAAAAAAGTAAGTAATATGGTTTCGCCGTTAATTTTTTGAGCAGCCTCTTTTAAGTGGACCAATATTTTTGATGGCCAATATGAACACCATCAAAAGTACCAATGGTAACTACTGCATTTTCAACGGGGAGAAATCTTCTAAACTTCTGTAGATTTTCATTTATTGGATTTTTGCAAAAATAAGATAAAGAATCAATAAAGTGCAGCGACGGCTTTATTTAATGATTTCCTTATGACGTTTTATTTCGGCGATAAGCTGTTCAAGATTCCAGGCGTTTTCAATCGTATAATTACCACTTTTGGTGCGTCTTAAAGAACTTAGGTGGGATCCACTATGCAATACTTTTCCAAAGTCGTATGCTAATGATCTGATGTATGTGCCTTTTGAACAAGAAATGCGAAAATGTACATTCGGGAGTTCGATTTTTCAATTTCAAAGCTATTGATCCGTACCTGACGAGATTTTATTTCAACCTCTTCACCGCGACGAGCTTTTGCATAGACACGTTCACCATTGATCTTTATGGCAGAATGTGCTGGAGGAAACTGTTGTATGTCACCTTCAAAGGTCTTAGCTGCATCAAAGATCATTTGCTCAGTAATATGATCGATAGGGAATAGCTCATCAATTTCAGTTTCCAGGTCATAGGAGGGGTGGTTCCACCCAATGTAATTGTCCCTGTATATTCTTTGTCTTCGGCCTGGTAGCTGTCGATCTTTTTGTCAACTTACCTGTACAGACAATTAGCAAGCCCGTTGCTAAGGGGTCCAATGTACCAGCATGGCCAACTTTTAATTTTAATGGTTTCAGTGAGTTTCTGACTTTCCCAACAACGTCGAAACTTGTCCATGTTAAAGGTTTATCAATCAACAACATTTCGCCTTCAGCAAAATTAAACCTTGCTGAGTTTTCACCAACCTCTATATTCTCCATGAAAAAATTTTAGATAATTTGTAAACTATGCCCCGAAAGAAGTAATGCGAGAATTACAACTCCAACAACTATTCTATACCATCCGAAGGCCTTGAAGCCATATTTGGTTAAAAATCCAATAAAGGATTTAATTGCAACAATTGCGACAACAAAACCAATGAGGTTACCTACAATAAGAAGGTTGAGCTCCTCGCCTGTAAATGTATTTCCTTCTTTGAAGAATTTCAAGAGTTTAACAGCTGAAGCGCCAAACATCATCGGTAATGCCAGAAAAAATGAAAATTCTGCAGCGGCTTTACGTGTTAATTTTTCGGCCATACCACCGATGATGGTACTTGCGGAGCGGGATGTGCCAGGTATCAAAGCCAGACATTGGTATACACCAATCATAAAGGCCTGCTTGTAAGAGACGTTGTCCGAATCTTCAACGGTAGGTTTATTAAACCATTTGTCAACAAAAAGCAGGACAACACCACCGATTACCAGCATAATCGCAACCATCAGCGGGCTTTCCAAAAGTGAATCGATGAAATCGTTGAAAAGTAATCCAAGTATCGATGCTGGAATAGCAGCGATCACCAACTTATAGTAAAATGAAAGCGATTTAAAGAATCGCTTGTAATATAAAACGAGAACGGATAAAATCGTTCCCAATTGAATGACAATTGTAAATAATTTAACAAAGGCTGAGGGCTGAATCCCCATCAGTGCGGTTGCTATAATCATGTGGCCTGTAGAGGAGACAGGCAAAACTCCGTTAATCCTTCGATGATAGCAAGGATTATAGCTTCAATAATAGACATCTGTTTTTTATAAGATTATTCTTCAGTTTTAGTTGTTTTGGGGCGATATAAGATCGCTACAAATCCCAATGCAAAGCCGAGAACGACTACAATTGGCGCTAAAGTGATTTTGGTAAAACTATAGATATCAGTTTCACCGGACATGAGCGCAAAGCCAATGACGACAAGAACCAAGCTAGCTATAAAAAGCTGATAATTTACTTTTGAAAATACGAAGGAACCTTTATTTACAGATTCAGTAGATTTCTTTATTTGAGCCATTTTTATCTATATAAATCGTTAGATTGAGCTTTTAAATATTTAGTTACAGCGAAGTAGGTACTAAGCCCTGAGATTAAAATCCCGATGCAGATAACACCTAAGAAGATGATTGCAAACTCAAACCAGTTGCGTAAAAAGACCAATTCAGGTATTTGTTGTTGGGCTAGTTTGAGCGTCAATATCAATAGTAGAATCGCAATCAACGAACCCAATAAACCATGGATAATACCATAAGTGATAAAAGGTTTACGAATAAAGTTTTTGGTTGCACCAATTAATTGCATGCTTTTAATTAAGAAACGTTGCGAGTAAATAGCCAAACGTATGGTTAATAGACATCTGTTTTTTATAAGATTATTCTTCAGTTTTAGTTGTTTTGGGGCGATATAAGATCGCTACAAATCCCAATGCAAAGCCGAGAACGACTACAATTGGCGCTAAAGTGATTTTGGTAAAACTATAGATATCAGTTTCACCGGACATGAGCGCAAAGCCAATGACGACAAGAACCAAGCTAGCTATAAAAAGCTGATAATTTACTTTTGAAAATACGAAGGAACCTTTATTTACAGATTCAGTAGATTTCTTTATTTGAGCCATTTTTATCTATATAAATCGTTAGATTGAGCTTTTAAATATTTAGTTACAGCGAAGTAGGTACTAAGCCCTGAGATTAAAATCCCGATGCAGATAACACCTAAGAAGATGATTGCAAACTCAAACCAGTTGCGTAAAAAGACCAATTCAGGTATTTGTTGTTGGGCTAGTTTGAGCGTCAATATCAATAGTAGAATCGCAATCAACGAACCCAATAAACCATGGATAATACCATAAGTGATAAAAGGTTTACGAATAAAGTTTTTGGTTGCACCAATTAATTGCATGCTTTTAATTAAGAAACGTTGCGAGTAAATAGCCAAACGTATGGTATTGTTAATTAAAGCTACAGCGATGATCAATAAAATAACAGCAAAGGCCAAAACAATCATACCGATGATACGTACGTTTTTATTGACCATATCAATCAATGATTCCTGATAGACAACCTCTTTTATTTTATTGTTTTTAGAGATTTTTTCGATGAAAGTCTTGATGCTATCCGTATTGGCATAATTCTCCTTCATATAGACATCCAACGATGGCAATAAGGGGTTATGCCCAAGGTACTGTACAAAATCTTCACCAAGATCTTCTTTCAGGTTTTTGGCAGCAATTTCTTTGCTGATATACACTGAGCGGAGTACATAAGGGTCTTTTTCAAGATCTTTTTGCAAAGAAAGTACATCGCCTTCACTGGTGCCATCATTTACAATGACATTCAGGACAATGTTTTCTTTAACGTACTTTGAAAGATTTTTAGCGTGCACCAATAATAAGCCTAACATACCTGTTACCAATAGTACCAGTGCTATACTGATAACTGTGGATACATATACAGACTTTGTTTTTTTTTTGTGTGCTTAATTCGTATTCTGACATAATAAGCAAAAATTTATTTGCGAAAGTAACTAATTGAGCGGAAGATTTCGAATTTATCTTGTAATTACTTTGATAAAAATCAATTCGAATTTAGTTTTCTACCTATGTTTAAATAACTTTTCAATACTAGAATTTATTGTTCAAACTACAAAACTTTTATCACATTTCAGTATTAAAATCGTAATTTCGCAAGTCATAAAAATTCCTTACGAACAAAAATGGAGTATAATCACAAATCATTAGAGAAAAAGTGGCAGAAGTTTTGGGCGGATCATCAAACATATAAAACATCAGATGCGCATCAGAAGCCAAAATACTATGTGTTGGATATGTTTCCTTATCCATCTGGGGCGGGACTACATGTTGGTCATCCACTCGGATACATTGCTTCGGATATCTTTTCAAGATACAAACGACTAAAAGGCTTCAATGTACTGCATCCAATGGGTTATGATTCCTTTGGACTTCCTGCAGAGCAATATGCGATTCAAACGGGTCAACACCCTGCTGTTACAACCGAGGCAAATATCAATCGTTACCGCGAGCAGATGGACAACATCGGTTTCTCTTATGATTGAGTAGAGAAGTTCGTACTTCTGAACCTGAATACTATAAATGGACGCAGTGGATTTTTATGAAATCATTCGATTCTTGGTATAATAAGGAGACGAATAAAGCAGAATCTATTGATACATTGATTACGAAATTTTCCACAAATGGTTCTGCTGCTGTTCAAGCTGTTTCTGACGAAGATGTATTAGAATTCACTTCGGAAGAATGGAAATCTTTGATGAGGAAAAACAACAACGTGAGTTGTTAAAATATCGCATTGCTTATCTGCGTGAGAGCACAGTCAATTGGTGTGCTGCTTTAGGGACCGTATTGGCTAATGATGAGGTGATTAACGGCGTGTCCGAGCGCGGCGGGTATCCTGTAGAGCAAAAGAAGATGATGCAATGGTCAATGCGTATCACTGCTTATGCCGATCGTCTGTTAAAAGGTTTGATACCATTGATTGGCCAGAGCCCTTGGTAGAAATGCAGCGTAACTGGATCGGAAAATCCGTTGGAGCTTCGGTCAAATTCCCAGTTCCACAGTTGGACACCGCAATTGAAGTCTTTACAACACGTGTGGATACTATTTTCGGTGTTTCATTTGTCGTTTTGGCACCTGAACATGAATTGGTTGCAGCGTTGACGACAGCCGAACAAAAAGCTGAAGTTGAAGCTTATATTGAGAAGACCTCAAAAAAATCTGAACTAGATCGTATGGCCGATACCAAAACAGTATCGGGAGCCTTTACAGGTTCATTTGCTAAACACCCTATTTCAGGCCGTGATGTGCAGATCTGGATTGCAGATTATGTTTTGGCGGGATATGGCACAGGGGCGGTTATGGCTGTACCTAGTGGCGATCAACGTGATTATGTTTTTGCCAAGCATTTTAATTTAGAAATTATTCCGATTTCGGATACACAGCAGATTGAAGAAGAGGCTGATCCGAATAAGGATGGAAAATACATCAATTCTGATTTTATCAACGGTATGACTTATCAGGAGGCTGTGCCTGCGCTGATTGCGAAGCTGGAAGAATTGAAATTAGGTAAAGCGAAGATCAATTTCCGCATGCGCGATGCGATTTTTGGTCGTCAACGTTATTGGGGTGAACCTGTTCCAGTCTACTTTAAAAATGGTCTACCATACCTTATTAAAGAAGAAGAACTACCTTTATTATTACCTGAGGTTGATAAATACTTGCCAACAGAGTCTGGTGAACCTCCTTTGGGACGTGCTAAAGACTGGAAATATGAAGATCAGTATGAATATGAGTTGAGTACAATGCCAGGTTGGGCAGGTTCTTCATGGTATTGGTTCAGATACATGGATCCAAAAAATGAGGGTAACTTTGCTTCAAAAGAAGCTGTTGACTATTGGAAAGCTGTTGATTTATACATTGGCGGTTCAGAACATGCTACAGGTCACTTGTTATATTCACGTTTTTGGAATAAGTTTTTAAAAGATCTTGGCTATCATAATGAGGAAGAACCATTCCGGAAATTGATCAACCAAGGTATGATTCAAGGGCGCTCAAATTTTGTCTACCGTGTACTCGATGAAGAGGGCAGAGGAACCAATCAATTTGTGTCCTATGGCTTGAGAAACGATTACAATACAATTCCTTTGCATGTCGATGTTAATATCGTATCGAATGATGTTTTGGATCTTGAAAAATTCAAAAATTTCAGACCTGATTTTGCGAATGCTGAATTTGTTTTGGAAAACGGTAAATACATTTGTGGTAGCGAGGTGGAGAAAATGTCCAAGTCGAAATTCAATGTCGTTAATCCAGATGATATTATTGAGACTTATGGCGCTGATACCTTGCGTCTTTACGAAATGTTTTTGGGTCCGTTGGAGCAGGCCAAACCATGGAATACCAATGGTATCGAAGGTGTTTACAAGTTTTTAAAGAAAGTATGGCGCCTGTTTCACGATGCCGAAGGTAATTTTAATGTATCAGATGAAGAGCCTTCCAAAGCTGAGTTCAAAGCTTTACATAAGATTATTAAGAAAGTGGAAGATGATATCGAGCGTTTTTCGTTCAACACGTCTGTTTCCGCCTTTATGATCTGTGTGAATGAATTGACCGATTTGAAATGCAATAAGCGCGAGATATTGGAGCAACTTGTTATTGTTCTTCAATCTTATGCACCACATATTACGGAGGAATTGTGGAACCTATTGGGGCATGAGGCAGGTACACTTTCTCAGGCAACTTATCCTACGTTCAAGCCGGAATATCTGGTCGAGTCTGAATTTGCTTATCCGGTTTCTTTCAATGGTAAAATGAAGTTTAATCTATCACTTGCATTGGATTTAGATCAACAAACTGTTGAAGAAACGATCAAGGCACATGCCGATGTACAAAGACATCTGGACGGTAAGCCAATTAAGAAGATTATTTTTGTAAAAGGGAAAATAATCAATATTGTAGCTTAGTCTATACAGTTATTAAAAATAAAAGCCATTTTGTCCCAATGATAAAATGGCTTTTTTATGCCAGTACATCCTGAAAGGCAATTGTTTTGTCAAAAATTGATTTTGCATAAGGACAATTCGGGACAATCTTAGCATCGTTTTTCCGGGCATAATCTACGGCTTCAAGAACGAGTTTTTTACCGACACTCATTCCTTTATATTCGTCATAGACCTCGGTATGGTCTATGGAAAACTCGTACTCACTCTGCCACGTATATTCCAAAATTCCGGCCTCATTATTTTCCACTTCAGCAATGAAATTACCTCTGTCGTCTCTTTCGATATTTTTTACTTCCATAATGTTTTTTTCAAAATAACGTCCAAAAGATATTTTTGTTTTATGAAAACGCTCAAATTTTGTGTTGCTATGTTGGCTATATGTCTGTTATGGTGATAGTCGGAGCGTCTCCGGATTGAGGCTGTGTGGCTGTCAGATGTATTATAGGATGTCGTTGATTTTTCCTATTTTTTTCGTACCTTTGCAATTATCTCCTTAGAACACCTCGCATTTTTATCTTTTCAACGAAGCTCTAAAGGTCCGACATCTCCTCGGGAACATTTTATTTTAATCCATATTGAATGAGCAAAAGCCAAATTACATTTAACAAAAAAGAACGAGAAAAAAGAAATTACTCAAAAAACAACAAAAAATTGAGAAAAAGAATTCAACAAAACAAACAATGACAAAGGAAAATCTTTGGAAGAACTGTTTGCTTATGTTGATGAACATGGGAATATCTCAGACAGACCTGCGATCAAATTGAAAGAAGGGGAGAGTCCAAGTATGTCTTCGAACCACCAAGATGACTATTCTTTCGGAAAAGTTGTCCATTACAATACCGACTCCAACTATGGATTTATCAGAGATAATGAGACCCAACAATCTATTTATTTCAATGATCGTCTTGTTGGACAGAAATTGAACCTGAATCAGAAAGTTAAGTTTAAATTCAAAAGTGCAAAACAAGGTGCTCAGGTAACTGAAGTTTTGATCGAGTACCAGTAAACGAAGATTCCGCTTGAGTTAAAAGCGTTGAATAATAAAGCCCTCAAGTACTTCTAAGTAGCGAGAAACTATATGGAAGCCAGTCGAGGGCTTATTTTTTTTGCTATCAACTGACAGAATAGCCTTTGGAGCAGCCTATTCCTTAAATTTTAATCCCTTTTCCATTAAAGCCTGACTTAACAGGGGCAAGGAGGCCTTTCCAAGACCATGGAGCTTCAGTAGATCCTTCACTGAATACTGCGTTAGTTTTTCAAGTTGATCTATACCATGGTTTAACAGCGCATTTCTAGCGGGGCTACCCAAAGGGCTAGAAAACCATCTTCGGGTTTCTTTTCCTTTTCACATATTGGACATGTTGGGCAGTCTGTACTCTTATAGAAGCTGTGCCCATTACTACATGTTCTTTTGCTTTTGATCCTTGTCATGTGGCCTAAATCTGCTAATTAATTACAATATCAACACTATTTTCCAATTATAGTTTATACTTTTTGCCATTTGAAGGTTTGTTTACCAACAGGATCTTCTAGGGGACTTTGGGCGTGAGCTTTTCTGAGCGTTTATTCTATATTGTTCCAGAACGTGTTCTTATCAGCTGTGCTTTAATTTTGGCTGCAAACCAAATGATTGGTTCCATCGGAATTTTTTCTGATATAACGGGGCTGATGGAATAAAAAGTAAAATAGTCCTCCCATAAAATAGGCAATGACGTCATAGGGATCCCCGTATTGTAGTCTGTGTAGTTAGGCATGACGTACTCAAATAGTAGTGAAACAATAGCCGATATCAACCAGATTTGGTATAATGGATATCCATGCGGTTTTCCTTTATTGAATAGAAAGCTTCCTGTAATAGATGCGACATGAACAATAATAGGGACAAAGACAAGGTCCGTAAGCCAGCTGTTTAAAAATGGAATAGGAAAATGCTGTAGCCGTGTAAATCGAATAAAGAACCAGCATAACCAATAAAAAATAAATATACCGTCAAACAGATTCTTTACTAATGCGCAAAGGAAATGGCGATCAACATAGCTATTGCTCCGCATACCATCAACGTTAAAAACATAAAAAAGCTGTCTGTTTGCCGAATTTTTTTCCAGGGACCATCATTTGGATGGGCCGGAATAAGCGTCTGCTTTAGATCTATATATTGATTTTTAGCCAACTTTCTTTCTTTTCGTCTTTCATATTATCTTAATTTATCATTCATGACACAAAATTAGAACAATTGTTCTAATTTTGTGTCATGAATACGAAAGAAAAAATTGTAGTGGCAGCGTTAGGGGTATATAATCGGGAGGGAATACGTACTGTTACGACACGACAGATTGCGCAGGAAATGGGTATTAGTGCTGGCAATCTCCATTATCACTTCAAACATACAGAAGATATTATCTTTACTATTTTTGAGCAGCTCCAGCGGGACTATGACGAAATGGTGGTTTTATTTGATCAGAAAGATACCACATTTCAGGAGTTGTTGCAGGAATTTACGGAGGGCTCTTATCTGTTGATCAATAAGTATAAGTTTATTTTTGTCAATTTCGTCGAGATCTGTACTTGGATACCCGCTATTGGGGATGCTTATCGGACTCTTGTTGCACGACGTGAGGAGCAGTTTATTTCTCTCTTTGAGCACTACTCCAAATTGGGAATGTTTAGACAGGATATACCAATAGCCATTCTGAAGGGTTTTGTACGTCAGATTTTTATTATATCAGATTTCTGGTATTCGAGTTTTGCGGTATTGGGCGGTCGATTTGAATCGGATGCGCTGGAAGACTATCGACAAACAATAGCGGTTGCTTTTTATCCATACCTCATTTAATTCCATAGGGTGTTTATTGAAGCATTAAACATGACCGTATCTCCGATCTTAGTCCTTTGTTAAGGTGAAAATGGTTATTTCAGGTCGTGCATTAAAGCGGACGGGGATACTATGACCGAGGCCCCTGTTGATGTAGAGGGTTCGGTTTCCAGAAAGTTTTTAATACCCTGATCGTAGTTTTTGTTCGATACGGGGATAATCGGTGAACCCCAAAATGGGATCCGCACCTGCCCGGCATGTGTATGGCCTGATAAAATCCACCCTTCATAGCCATTCCATACATCCAGATCAGCAACATCAGGGTTGTGGCAGAGGACAAGGCTCGCTTGGTTGCGGTTGTAGTTCTGCATAGTTTTTACAGGGTCAAAGTTTGTTCCCCAATAGTCGTCCATACCATAGAGCTGTAGACCATTTATATTCACACTTTCGTTTCTTAAAACAGTAATATCATACTTTTTAGCAGTGTAGTGATTGAATCCGCTGCAGTACTGTCTTTAAAGGCTCTTCCATAATCATGATTTCCCAGGGTGGCCAATGTCTGTAGTTTTCCTTTTGGTGCTAATTGCATGACTTCGTCGAGATCAGCGAGTGGGAGGGCATTGTGGACCAATCGGACAAAATCGCCTGTGTAAACAATAATGTCCGGATGTGTTATACCAACTTTCGCGAAGTTGTTTTTGATAAAATCTTTACTGACATAGTCGCCGATGTGGATGTCCGAAATCTGAACGAGCGTTTTCCTTCAAGGTTGCTAGGGAGTTTTTTATAGGGAGTTTTAGCTGTTCGAATTTGACCCAATGTGGTTCGATCTGCCAGGCATAATAACCGAGCAGAGCAGCGGCCAAGGTCAGGGTAATAAAGGCTTTTTTTTAAAAAACGTTTCTTCTTCATTGTGTTTTGGCTAGCCAGTTTGATTTGGTGATTTGCATATTCAGGCCCTTCCAGGTTTCATTGCCGATTGACGTTTCAGTTGTGGCGCCTTCATTGATCTGAAACCCTACACCCTCATAACATTTTATTGCGTTCGTGTTCCAGTCATAAACGTTTAAATCCGCTTGATCGTAAGTGTTATCAACAAAGAGCAGTTTCAGCATCGCATTGATAGTTTTCTTACCATAGCCCTTATTTCTTTCGGTATTGTCAGCAATCAATATGCGGGATAATCGTGGTATACTTCTTTCAAAGTTCAATTCACAATGCCCAATAACGTTTTGTGTTTCTGTACTGACAATTTTATAGGGACGGCGTTGGGGATCGTTAATATACTTTTTAATTGTTCGTCAGTCACTGGAAATGAAAATATGGACCTGCGAACTGCAGGAGTTCTTCTGGAGATCTGATCCAGGATTTGAAGCGGTCGAAGTCAGCTTCTTCAAATGGAAGTAATGTGATCATAGCCTTCTTGTTATTGATATTAGATTGGAGGGTTAAATTAGATAATTGTTAGACTCTTTCCTAAGAAATTCGTGTTTTTTACGAAATTTGTTCCGAATTCACCGATAGCAAGATTTTATGCCAACACTTGTATTAGACACCACTGTAAATGCACCAATAGAGATAGTTTTTGATTTGGCCCGCAGTATAGACTTACATATGTATTCGACTGGGAAGACAAACGAGAAGGCGATCGCAGGTGTGACCAGTGGACTGATCGAAGCCGGAAAGACCGTCCAGTGGCGGGCAAAACATCTGGGTGTATATCAAACGTTGACGGTGCGGATCACAAAAATGGAAAACCCTATTTTTTCGAAGATAAAATGATACAGGGGTATTTCAGTCGATGGAACATCAGCATCTTTTCGAAGAGCAGGCTGATGGTGCGGTGCTGATGCGGGATGTGTTTAATTTTAGGGCGCCCTGGGTCCTTTGGGGCGGTTTGCCGAATGGTCTTTCCTTACACAGTATATGAGAAGGTTTCTCGAAGAACGTAACCATATCATCAAGCTGGTTGCCGAGTCAGGAGATTATAGCCGTTATCTCGAAGGGTAGGGTGGAGGATTGCTTTTTACATGTAGCCTGTGTGTGAGGAGTTTAATAGTTTCTCGCAATGATGCTGAGGTTCGGGTTTTCTTCTAAAAGCTGTTCCTGTAGAAAATCGAATGCACCTCTTTGGTTCATTGTCACCTGATGAATCTTGGAGAATTCATTGTAAAAATAGATGCGAAAACTATTCGGGCCACGGTGGTTCAGAATAATCTTGGTCTCTATACGGTGAATCCGACTGATCGGAATTTTTTACTTCCAAAAAAGGAAAAAATACAAGTTCATGCTCCTGAAAAAGGTACGGCGCAATAGTTGCATAGATGCGGACAAGTCTTCGGGTGTACCGCTGATAAATATCAAGATCACGGCTATTGAGACCTCGTAGGGCAATAATAAATTTTTGATTTTTGGCGTAAACGACCCAGCTGAGCCCGCCAAATAATACGCCGAAATAGACGAACAATGTACTTAGGAGTGGGAGGGACTTGTAAAAAATGTCAGTTTATCTGAAGCAGCTGTCCACTTATCCAAAAAAACATAGAAGAAGAAGCCATAGCAAAAAGAAACATCGCTATAAATAGTCCAATAATGGCATTGCGGACTTTGCAGATTTTCCTTATCTCCGTTTGTAAAATGAACTGTTCGTGGACGAATAACTTTCCATATAATAAATTAATAGTGTGTAGGCTTGTCTTTTGTTCTCAAATACGAGGGTATCTGGTTCCGTGCGATGATCGTTAGATTTGGATTTTCCTCCAGAAGCTGTTTCTGTAGAAAATCGAAGGCAGCTATTTGGTGCATTGTTGTCTGATAGATTTTTGTAGCATCGTTATAAAAATAGATGTGGTAGCTGTAAGTGGAGCGATAATTATGGACATATTTTGTTTCTATACGTTTGATCTGATTGATTGGAATCTTTTTACTTCCAAAAAAGGAAAGAATATAAGTTCATTTTTACAGAAAATGTAGAGCGCAATGGCTGCATATCGCTGAGCAAGTACGCTTGTGTATCGTCGATAGATATCTAAGTCGTGGCTGTCGAGCTGCTGTAGTACGCTAATATATTTTTGGTTTTTGATAGACAAGGCCCAACTTAATCCAGTAAATAGTATGGTAGGGAATAGGAATATTGTGTAAAGAGATATGGTGGGGCTATGGTAAACAGTCCGCTTGTCTGGAGTGTTCAGCCATCGGTCCGAAAAAACATATAACAAGATGACAAAGGAAATGAGAAAGATTGCCATAATGAAAGAGATCGCGTTATTACGGGCTTTTCTTATTTTCTTAATCTCGATCTGTATAAATAAACTGTCTTCAGCGGAATAATTATGCATATAATGAATTATGTAGTACAGCAAAGATAACAAGAAGTAAGATTGTTTGGATGTTTCTGTGTTTAAAGTTTCTGCTGTAGTTTTCACTTTTTTTTGGACTTTACGATTTGGATTGTGTTTTATAGATGTGATTTTTCTGTTTATTTAGATGGTGTTATTTTACTGAAGAATAGTTTGTTTTGTCTTTTTAATTATTTCCTGGCTGTTTTTTCATGTGGTAAATCTGGTGGTACTACACATGAAGCGCTTGTACCACTTCTTGTACCACTTATAAAATATCGTTAGCGTAAGGGCAACACAAGCTGATGGATAGCTGCTGATGATCGTTTGCACTGTGCAAACTGATTGGAGTATATCCATTTTTATGTCTTTTAAGATATCTTTTGGTTTGAGCCATGTCTTGCTGCTCTTGTTGTCTGCAAAGGGCTCATGTCGCTTAAAAATGCGGTTAGATGAAAGTTGGTTATGACCTATGCTGGTGGGAAGCTGCTGATGATCGTTTGCTCTGTACAAGCTGATTGGAGTATATCCATTTTTTATGGCTTTTAAGACATCTTTTGGTTTGAGCTATGTCTTGCTGCTCTTGTTGTCTGCAAAGGGCTTGTGTCGCTTAAAAATGTGGTTAAATAAAGGGTGGTTGTGATGCATGCTGGCTGATAGCTGGTGATGATCGTTTGGTCCGTGCTAGCTGTTTTGGATTAGATCTGTTTTTATGGTTTTTAAGACATCTTTTGATTTGAGCCATGTCTTGCTGCTCTTGTTGTCTGCAAAGGGCTTGTGTCGCTTAAAAATGCGGTTAGATAAAGGGTGGCTGTGATGCATGCTGACGGATAGCTGCTAATGATCGTTTGTTCCTTCGTTTGGAAATTGTGAAAGGTGTTTTGTCTGAAGCAAGCAAGCAAGCAAGCAAGCAAGCAAGCAAGCAAGCAAGCAAAGTGTAGTAGAAATATACAGCTTTTGAAAAATGACATTTTAGATTGACGCGATGTAGGGAGGTTGTTGTATTGAAGAAAAAGGTGTGGATAGAATTTTATCCATACCTTTTTTAGTCGAAAACCGTAGTTTTTACTGTGTTTTATAGGTTATTTTTTTATTTATGTGATGTTTGTAAAGTGTTCTATTTTAAATGATAATATAATGTATTTTTGTAAATTTTGTGCAAATGGGTGAAAATTATGTAAGAATACTATTTTGACCAATAATGCGCATGGTCTATGTGGTTTTAACCCATAAGAAATGCGCTTTTGAACCCTGTTATTTTAGCATTTTTTCGCAAATTGACCTACTCATTCACAGACTTATTCTTGATTAACGTATCGTTTACAGCTATTTAATGCAGACGGTATTGGAAGGTAGGTAATGGTGTGAGGGAATTCTTTTTAGTTGTTCTTTTTAGGGAGAGGGGCTTCAGTACCTGCTGTTATACCTATAAGATCAAAAAGAGATCGAATACTGGTTTGTTGGTTTTTTAGTTTTTTTAAATTGCTTTATATCAATATAATTATGAAGTTTATTTGTTTTTTTATTTATGATAAGAAATCTCAATAAAGATAGGGCGTTAAAGACTGCAGCAGCAACTGGAATCCTGGGAAGGCATCCATTATGGGGTGAAAAATATGTTATTTTGGACCTATGTCGTCCACTTTTGAGTGGCGCTTTAGTTGTCCTGGTCTGGCGTAATTTTGGATTTTGTCAGCAGGATTTTTCCTTTATAAGGTCATCATTGAATTGGCCAACAGTTGTATTTTGAAGCATCTCCGATAGGCTATTGCGAATACTTTTAAACTCATGATGTAGCGGACAAGGATACTGTTCTGAGCAGAACTCCAGCCCCATTCCACAGCCCACAAAAAGGTTCTCTCCATCAATTGCTTTAACTACATCTGACAAAGGGGTAGACATATCGGATGCATCCAGATAGAACCCGCCACCAGGTCCTTTCATAGAACGAATAATACCGGCACGACTTAAATTTTGCAAGATTTTTCCGAGAAAGGCCTCTGGAGAATGGATATTTTCGGCGATTTCCTTTATGCCGACACGTTTGTTTTCTTGTGAACTCTGTGCGATAAAAAAACTGCGCGAAGACCATATTCGCATGTTTTGGAGAAAATACCCATAATCTATTCTTGCTTTTCCACAAAGGTACAAAATCAAGAATAGCCATCCGCAATCCATGGAAAATTTACGGATGGCTATCACTGCTGCCTAGTTGAGCTGTAGGGAAGCTGGTCCAAACTCTTCAAAATGAATATGCTCGGTTTGGATACCTTGGCCTGTCAGATACTTGAAGTGTTTTTCTATAAAACCTGAGGGGCCGCACAAGTAGTAATTGGCTTTTTGTGGCAGATGATCCGAATCGATTTTAGCCAGATCTACCCAGCCCGGGAGATTGTCGCTGTTGCCTTCCTGGAGTTCATCGTAAAATGAGAAGCATCTGATATGCTCATGTTGTGTCTCAAGTGTCCTAAGTCTGTCTTTAAATGCGTGTAAATCACTATTTCTACAGCCATGAATCCATGTCACCGCATTTTGTCCCTTTGCCTTGATAAGTTGTTCCAGCATGGCCATCAACGGAGTCTGACCGACTCCGCCGCTGATAAACACATGTGGATGCTCGTTCTCAATCAGGTTAAAGGAGCCCGTAGGTGCTGTCAATTCCAGCTGTTTTCCCTGCTGAAAGTATTGATGTAAGTAGTTGCTGACCATGCCTTCCGGTTTTCCCAGGGGAGTTTCTTTTTAACAGAAATACGAAGGTACTGACCATTACTGGCGTCGGATAGGCTGTATTGCCGCGGCTGGTAGAGTTGAAGCTCAGGTAGATACACACGTACACTTACATATTGGCCGGCAGTATGTTTTGGAAGTTGACCGCCATCAGTCGGAGCTAAGTAAATCGACTGGATTTCTTCGGTCTCCGAAACGATTTTAACGATGTTAAAGGTTTCCAACCTGTCCAGCCACCTTCGTTTTGGACCATTTGGTCGTACATCTCTTTTTCGATACCGATCATCAGGTCGGCCAATTGAAAGTAGGCAACTTTCCATGCTTCGATGAGCTCATCTGTAGCAGCATCGCCCAATACCTCCTGGATGGAAGCCAATAGGTGCTTGCCAACAATCTGATAATGTTCAGGACGAATATTGAGACTACTGTGTTTTTGTCCGATGTGTTTGACAGCGGATAATAGTACACTTGGATTATCAATATGCTCCGCATAAGCCAATACAGCGGTGGCCAATGCTGTTTGCTGTTTTGCATTTTGCTGATTCCCCATATTGAATATATGCTTGAGCTCAGGATTGTGCGTAAACATGCGTTTGTAAAAATGGCTGGTTAGCGCAACACCGTGCTCCTTCAAAACGGGTATAGTGCCTTTGATTAAATCTTTTTGTGTTTCGGTAATCATAATAAAATATTTAAATACCTTTTTGTCTTTTATTTTAATAAAAAAGGAATGAAATGTGATTTTACCTCTTTTAGAGGTTGTTACTACTCCTTGATAGGGTACATTTGCAAATGACTATCGTAAGCAAAAATAGTAAAATTAAATAAAAGACAAAAATATCTTTTATTTAATTTACTCACAAAATCATAGAACTATGTAGACCGTAATTCGGTTTTATTGTTCAAGAAGTGCTGAAAGAATTTTCAGGATGATGACACTATTTCCAGGTTTTCAGGTTACGGGAATAAAAAGTCCATTCTGGGGTATTGATCACATCTTTGTCAATATCGTACCAAGGGCTTAACGCTGCATTGTTCCAATTGTTCAATAGCTGTATTTCCTGCGCAGGCATATAGCTTTGGGCAAGTAATCCAATTGTTTTGCCTTCCTTTTTTTGCAAGATCAACGACGATAATCGCATGGCCAATGGGGAGCCTTTCTGTATAAAAGTGTCTCCGATTTTGACAGTTGTGGACGATTTTACATTAGGAAGCTCATCGTGCAAAGAAGCCGTGTTGGCATAGGCAAAAATATACTCCATATACTTCCAGTATTTTGGATACGAATAGTCTCCTTTGGCATAATCTGTATAGGTGCGTGGTTTGCCATCGGAGAGAAAATTGAATCTAATGTCCTGATATCTCTTTTGCTGGTAGAGGTAATCTGCCCTTAATCGCATGACCGCGTCGGCACATTGATGCAGGTCGCGTTTGCCAATATCGAGTTTTATAACGCTATTATAGATGTTGTTTCGGGGCTTAATTTTTCCGTTATAATAACGTACCTCATGATCAATGGGGTATAAGGGAAGGTTTTCGAGAAAACTACCGAAATCTTTCGACGTGTAGCTGAGTCTTTCAAAACCTGCGGGCAATAAGATTCTTGATTTGACAGTCATTCCCTTTGGATCAATAAACTGTCTCCCGTCAGGATTGTTGGTCTCCACAGTTAGGTCTTTGGATTTCGGTTGGGATACTGCTGAATTAGACTGTCCGCAGCCGATAAGAGCTTGTAAGGATAGCATGGATAATAGCAGGTATGTTGTTGTCATATCAGAGTTTTTAAGTCAGTGTTACCGATCTTACTAAGATAGTCAAAATTCGGCAGAGTGCCCAGGTTGAGTAGTCCTGTAAAATTAAGAAATTTTTAAGCTGAAGATGAGTGTTTTGGATCATTTTCTGATGTAGCTTAGCCGAAGTTAATCGCAATATTTTATGTCAGAAAAACAGATTTTTCAGACGTCGAGCAAAAAGCGTTGGTACGCTTTTTCATGGATGAGCAGGGCACTGATTATTGGAATGGTCGTAGCCATCGTATGTGTTGTCTATACCCTGGGCAAGATCCAGGTGCCTCCATTTCCAACAATCAATACAAATGCACCTTTGACGGCAAAGTCTACCGCAAAGTTGAAAAACTCGAAACAGTTTAAGGAGTTTACGGTCGTCAGATCGGAACTTGAAAAGATTAAACGCGACCGGGAGCTGAAACATATGAAGCATCTTGGCAATAAAAATAGGATTAACATGGGCTTTTATGTGAGTTCCTGGTCCAATGAGGTTCGTCAGCAATCTTTGTCAGACCTCAGGCGAAACATAGGACATCTGGATATGGTTGCCATGGAGTCCTTTTTTACGGTGCCCGGTCAGGATACCATTGTCGATAAAGCCGATACCGCTGCCCTGAATGTGATCCATCAATATAAACGGAAAGCAATTGCCCAAATTTCCAATTTCAGCGGTAATGACTTTGACGGACAGACTGTACGGACAATACTTTCAGATCCAGCAAAACAGCAACGTTTTATTGATGATATTTTAATCAAAATAAAGCGGAATGGTTTTTCAGGTATCAATATCGACTTTGAAAACCTTCAACTGGATGACCGTAAACCTTTGAACGATTTTATGGCGCGAATCTATCAGGTTTTTCATAGCGAAGGTTTGCTGGTTTCACAGGATATTTCACCCGAAAATGATGATTATGATCCCATTTCGCTACAAAAATACAATGATTACATCATTTTAATGGCCTATGATCAGCATTCCATCGAAAGTAATGCCGGTGCGATTTCCCACCAGGCTTGGGTCGAAAAGAACCTGGATGAGCTGTGCAGTAAGGTGGATGCGGATAAAGTGATTTTGGCATTGGCCTGTTATGGATACGATTGGCCCGTTGGAAAAGTGGGCAAGACCCTGACCTATGATAATGCCGTTATCCTGGCACATAATTACAATGCAAACATTCGGTTCGATCGGGAGTCAGCGAATCTTAATTTTAGTTACAAGGATGGCACTGGCATGCGCCATGATGTCTATTTCACGGATGCAGCCACCTACTTCAATTTGATCCGTAAAGCTGACGATTGGGGATTGGCGGGTATAGCACTTTGGCGGTTGGGAAGTGAAGATGCCCGTTTATGGTCCTTTATCTCGAGATCTTTGGATCATGATCATTTGGCCAAGGAGCCTTTTGATTTTGAAAAAATAAGTAAGATCAAGGTCGGGGGATACAATATATTGGTGATGGTGAGATTCTGGATTTGGTGAATAGTCCCGAGCCAGGATTGGTAAAATTTGCATACAATCCGGCTAATGGTTTGATTGAGGATCAACAATATGTCAAGACGCCAAGCAATTATGTGATTAAGCGTTTTGGCGAAAGGGACAACACCGTCGTATTGACTTTTGATGATGGCCCTGATCCTACCTACACACCCGAGGTTTTGGATATTTTAAAAGAGAGCATGTTCCGGCAGCATTTTTTCTTGTGGGGGTTATGGCCGAAAAAAATATGGATCTGGTACGTAAAGAATATCAGCAGGGGCATGAACTTGGGAACCATACTTTTTCCATCCCGATATGTCAACGATAGGTCCCAATCGGGTCAAATTTGAGTTAAATGCAACCCGGAAGATCATTGAATGTATTACTGGGCATAGCACGATTCTGTTCCGTGCACCGTTTAATGCTGATGCCGAACCGCAGACTGTCGCTGAAATTCTTCCGGTCGCCCAGAGCCGAAAGGAAAACTATATTAATGTCGGTGAGTATATTGATCCCAATGACTGGCTTCCCGGTCGTACTGCGGATGAAATTTATAATGAAGTTGTAAAACAACGTGATAATGGTAATATTATCCTGCTGCATGATGCTGGCGGTAATCGGGAGGCTACTATTGAGGCACTACCCCGTATTATTCATTATTTCAAAGCGCATGGTTATAAATTTGCGACGATCGGAGACCTTATGGGTAAGAAACGCGATGAGCTAATGCCACCCGTGGAAAATGCATCGGATTCGGGGTTCAGCGGATCATCCAATCGACTTTTTTAGGAACACTGTTTTACGGAAATATCTTTCTTAACCTGATTTTCTCACTAGCGATTGTATTGGCGATCTTCCGTACAGTCATGATTGCCTATCTGGCCATACGACAAAAAAGAAAAAATAGGAAGGAACAATCGGAATTGATATCGGATCCACAGGAAAAGGTCAGTATTATTATTCCAGCCTATAATGAGGAGGTGACCGTTTTGGCAACGATCAAAAGCCTGCTTCATCTCGATTACCCAGCCTATGAACTGATTTTTGTTGATGACGGATCCAAAGATAAAACCTTCGAAATTGTGAGCAAGGTCTATGGCGACCACCCAAAGGTCAGGTTGTTTACAAAACCCAACGGCGGTAAAGCCTCGGCGCTGAATTATGGCATCCAACAGTCCGATGCGGCTTTTGTACTCTGTATAGATGCAGATACGCAGTTGAAGACTGACGCTTTGCGGATGTTGATGAAGTATTTCAATAAAGATCAGGTGGCTGCGGTTGCCGGTAGTGTGAAAGTCGGTAATGTACACAATATGTTGACCCATTGGCAAGCTATAGAATATATCACTTCGCAGAATATGGATAGAAGGGCTTTTGATCTGCTCAATATGATTTCGGTCGTTCCCGGTGCAATCGGCGCTTTTCGGCGATCCGTCATTTTGGAAGTCGGTGGGTTTACAACAGATACATTGGCCGAAGACTGTGATCTGACCATGCGTATACTGAAAGCCGGCTATACCGTACGCAACTCGGCAGAAGCGGTTGCATTCACCGAAGCTCCCGATACTGTAAAAATGCTTTTCAAGCAACGCTTCCGCTGGAGTTTTGGCGTGCTGCAAAGCTTCTGGAAAAATAAGAATACCTTGTTAAACCCCGATACGGATATTTTGGTATGGTCGGTATGCCCAATATCTTGATTTTTCAGATTATCCTGCCCTTATTTGCGCCATTGGCAGATCTATTTATGCTGTTTTCCTTGATCAGTGGCCTGTTTTCGCTGAGCGAAGTCAATGGAATCAGCTGGACAGGGCTCGCCGGTTTGTTCTCCTTGCATAATGGTTTTGGTCAGGTCATGTTTTATTACTTTTTATTTGTATTCGTGGATATTTTCTTTGCCGGGATTGCTTTTCGGATGGAAGGTGAGAAAATGAAAAATTTAATCTACCTGTTTCCGCAGCGTTTTTTCTGGCGGCAACTGATGTATTTTGTGCTATTCAAATCGGTCAGAAAAGCCATTAAAGGTGAATTGAATACCTGGGGTACATTGAAGCGAACTGGGGAGTGCGGGAGGTAACGGTCAGCGAATAGGGACTAGATCTTGGCGGTACCCCATTTTCTAAGTAATTTAGAACGGGAGAATCTGTTTTCATAGTCGAGTAGACATGATTGCTAAAAAAGGAAGATAAACATGAAAATACTTTCGGCAGCCCAGATGAGCTGGGTGGATAGGCAAACGATGCAAGATGAGAGGATCAGTAGTCTTGACTTGATGGAGCGGGCAGCGACAGCTGTTTTTGAAGCAATCAAGCAACAGCATCCAAGCTTGGAGCAGCACTCTTTTTGTATTTTTTTGTGGTAAAGGCAATAATGGTGGCGATGGACTGGTGCTGGCTAGGCTCCTGGATCAACAGCAAGCTGATGTCAGCGTTTATTTAATTGATACGCCGGATTATTCAGCGGATAACTTAGCAAACCAAAACCGGTTTCCTGCTCATCTTATCCAAAAAATCAGTACTGAAAGTCAGGTTCATATTCCTGAAGGGGCAATTGTGTTGGACTGCCTTTTTGGCTACGGTTTGAAATACCCATTGAAGGAAGATTGGCGGAATCTCATCGCAGCCATCAATCATTGTGATGGACCACGCTATGCGATAGATATGCCTTCAGGTCTTTTAAGTGACGAAACTACACCCCAGAATTCACCCGTGGTGGAGGCAGATCTGGTGTATACGTTTCAGTCCCCTAAATTGGGACTGTTAATGCCTGAGAATAGATTTCGGGTCAAAGCATTTCGCGTATTGGATATTGGGCTGAGCTCAACGGCCTTTGATCAGGTTGATACTGCTTTTCACTATGTCGATTCAGCTTTGCTTAGGTCGTTCTATCGGAAACGAAATAAATTTGATCACAAAGGAACCTTCGGGCATAGTCTGATCGTCGGTGGGAGTAGGGGTAAGATGGGCGCTGTACAATTGGCCTTAAAGGCTGCTTTGCGTGCGGGCTGTGGTTTAGCTTCTGCTTACATACCATCCTGTGGCTATACAAGTATACAAACTACCGTCCCCGAAGCGATGGTAATTAATGACACCGACGACGATCTGATCACACAGTTTCCCGATATACATAGCTTTCAATCCATCGGTATCGGCATTGGTATGGGGACAGCCCAATCTACGATTGATGCTTTTAAGGTGTTTATCGCGCAGGGTCTTGATACCCCATTGGTATTAGATGCTGATGCATTGAATATCTTGGCGCAAGAACCTGAGCTATGGCAGTTCGTTCCGAAACAAAGTATATTGACTCCACATCCCAAAGAATTAAGTCGATTACTGGGAACTTGGCAAAATGATTTCGAAAAGATGGATAAGGTGAAGGCCTTTGCAGCACAATACCAGTTGTGCGTTTTGATCAAAGGAGCCAACAGTGCGATGGTTACACCTGAAGGAGTAATTTATTTCAATAGCACCGGCAATGTAGGAATGGCGACGGGTGGCAGCGGAGATATCTTGACAGGGATATTGACAGCTTTGATCGGTCAGGGCTATTCCTCCCGGGAAGCACTGATTATGGGAGTATACGTTCACGGAAGGGCAGCTGATATTGCGGTACCTTCGATTGGCGTTTATTCCTTATTGCCTTCAGACATTATTAGTTACCTTCCAGCGGCATTTTTAGAACTTGAAATACAGTGATGACAGATTGGTATATTGAACAGGTATTTGCGGCTCGCACCTGGAAGCTCCGAAAGGAGGTGTTCAGTGCCAAAGGGCAACTGTCGGAGGTCATGCTTGATGGGGATTTTGAAGCGGCTCATTTCGCAGCTTATAGTGGTGACGAGGTTGTTGGTATACTTACCTTGCTGTGCTCGGAAGGGGATTATGAGATTCTTTATTTTGCCGTTCACCCCGATTTTAGAAAACAGGGGGCAGGTAGCGCGCTACTTCGTTATGCACTCCAATTTGTTAAAACAGTTGAAGGTCGTAGTCTTTTTGTTCGGGCGACTTCGGAGCAGCATCATTTTTGGATACGAAATGGATTTGTCATGATGAAAGAATCAGGTAAGCCGGACCGATTGCCCTCAAGCTCGCATTGTCTGCAACGAGATGTTGAGAATAATGCAAATCATGTCCGCTACGCATGGCGAAGTATCTAAAAACAACGATCATCAGGTACATGATGACCTTGTTTTGCTAGTAAACGATATCTTTATACCGTCTAAATGCTTGTATAATCAATACGGTCTGCCGCTGTAATCGGCCGGATGATACGACATGGATTTCCAGCGGCAACGACATCTGCCGGAATATCTTTAGTCACCACCGAACCCGATCCGATCACCGCATTTCTGCCGATACGGACACCCGGGTTAACAATGACCTGACCACCGATCCATACGTTATCTTCAATGACAATGGGTGCTGAAAATTCCCAGCCTTGATTTCTTGTTTCAAAATAAATCGGATGACCAGCGGTGAAAAGGCTGACGTTCGGACCAAACAATACGTTTTCACCGATTGTCACCGGAGCCCCATCCAAAATGGTACAATTGTAATTGCTGTAAAAGTTTTCACCTATTGAAATATTGTAACCGTAATCGCAACGGAATGGTGGTTCCAAAAAGAAACGGGTACCGGTCGCTTTAAATAGCTTTTGGATGATCTGCTTTCTGAATTTGATCTGTTTCGGTTCGGAGTCATTGAATCGTTTGAGTTCTTCCTTTGTATATTGTCTTTCCTTAAATAGCTGTCCATCCGTATCAATATAAGGGATGCCCGCAATCATTTTCTCCTTGGGTGATTTCATTCAGTCAATATTTTTGATCTGGCGCAAATATACAGGAAGTTTTTCAGGCTCCATATGGGCGTATAAAATTTAAGGAAGCCATTTATCCACGAAATTTACTCCTTCCGGATTAAATAACATACTCTTTACAAACAATTTGCTGTTGAAAAGCATTTAGATAATGGAACACACGAATGCTATTGCCCTTACAAAAGGCTTTTATTCAAAAACAATCATTTCAATGAAAATCGCTTATATCAGTACTTACCTACCAAAAGAATGTGGGATTGCCACCTTCACCTCGGATCTGTTACATGCTGTGGCCTTACACAACCAGGATTTGACCCAGCACGTTATTGCCGTTGCGGACCGCGACTATGCTTATCCTGGAGAGGTGGTTTTCACCATAGATCAACAGCATCAGCTTTCCTATATCGCGGCTGCCGACTACATCAACAATAACGGTTACGATTGCGTTATCCTGGAACACGAATATGGTATTTTTGGCGGAAATAGCGGTATGTATATTCTTTCGCTTATCAATGCACTCCATATTCCTTTGTTGGTCAATTTACATACCATTCTGGAAAAGCCAAATGTAGATGAAAAAGCAATTTTAATTGAAATAGTCAAACGGGCTTCGATTGTTGTTGTCATGAGTAATTATGCAATTACACTATTGAAATCTGTCTATCGGATCAATACGGCAAAAGTTAGGCTCATCCATCATGGTGTGCCCGAATTTCATCTTACTCAGGAGGAAGCAAAAGAGAAAAAGGGATTTTCCGGGAAAAAGATTTTACTGACTTTCGGGTTTATAGGGCGCAATAAGGGAATCGAAACAGTTATCGAGTCACTTGCTGCGGTCGTTAAAAACGAACCCGATCTTATTTATTTGATTGTTGGCAAGACACACCCCAATGTGCTTGCCCATTCCGGGGAAGAATACCGTGAATACCTAAAGAGTATGGTCGATGCATACCATTTGGAAGATCATGTCCAATTTGTCAATTCTTTTGTGAGCCAGTCCGATCTAGTGACCTATTTATCTGCCTGTGATGTGTATGTCACTCCCTATGTCAATGAAGCCCAGATCACCAGCGGCACATTGTCGTATGCCATTGGAGCAGGAGCAGCAGTGGTATCTACTCCATATTGGCATGCCAAGGAGTTATTGGCTGATGGGCGGGGGTACTGGTCGAATTTAAGAATCCAGCATTAATGGCAACGACCTTGGCAGCTCTATTTAGCAATCAGGAATATCGCATGACGCTGCGGGACAATGCCCGTGTCTTTGGTAAAGAAATGACCTGGCGGAATATCGGGCTCCGCTATTCCCGACTTTTGGATAAAGTAGTTCCTTCGCTTGATGGCTTTAAGGAAAACGTGACATTTTCCAAAGATGAAATGCCCAAATTCAGCTGGAAGCATATTGATCGCCTGACCAACCAGGTCGGTATACTGCAACATGCGACATACTCACTGCCTAATTATAAGGAAGGTTATTGCCTGGACGATAATGCGGGCCTTATTGGTGACGCTATTGGCTCAGCCTGACTTTGCGGACAAACGGCATGATCGTCGTATCTCAACTTATTTGAGTTATATCTATTATCATCATCGCGAAGACGGATTGTTTCATAATTTCATGAGTTTTCAGCATAATTTCCTGGATGAAGTGGGGTCTGAAGATTCTTTTGGTCGAACGGTCTGGGCTTTGGGTGTACTCCTTCGGGAAACGAAATTGACAAGTTATTATCAGTTGGGACATGAGTTGTTTTTCAGATCCGTACCACATTTTAAGCAGTTGCGGTCAAACCGTGCTATTGCCTATACCATACTCGGAATTGCGGAGTATTTGCGTCACCAGTCGAATGACGAAGTTATGGTCGAACTAATGCGGAGCTGATCGGAAAGTTGATCAAAGAATATGAGGCGAGCTCGGACGACAGTTGGCAATGGTTTGAACCGGTACTGGCTTATGACAATGCCATTTTGCCCTATGCGTTATTGACGGCCTATCCATTTCTGAATGATGAGGCTGTGAAGCAATTAGGCTTGCTGACCTTGACATTCCTGGAGGGTATTACTGTTCAGAACGGAGGTCTTTCTTTGGTTGGGAATCAGGAATGGGCAAAACAGGGAAAGCATATCAGCAAATTTGGCCAGCAGCCCCTCGATGTCACAGCTATGGTGTTTATGTACCGTGAGGCCTTTAGACTCACCAACAAAAAGTATATTTTGCCCGTATGATCGCATCCTTCCGCTGGTTTTTAGGTGAGAATGACTTGAAACTAGGCTTGTATGATGAGGAGACCAAGGGATGCTGTGATGGCCTTGAATCCTATGGAATCAACCGAAATCAGGGGCTGAAAGTACACTCTGTTTTTACCTCGCATATATCGTGGTTTACCGGGCCTTTATTGATAGCGCTCAGGATTCAAAATAGCGAGTAGGAGTTCTTCCAGATTGATGGTTGCATAAGTCGATGCATAGTCGGACATCGCATAGGGCAAAATAAGCTGTTCGTTATGAACCAGTGCACCACAGGAATAAATAACATTCGGTACATAACCTTCGCGCTCTTCATCATTTGGGGTCATCAAAGGGCTATGCAGGCGGCCTATTTCTACATGCGGGTTATCCAGATCCAGTAGGGCGGCGCCGAGGACATATTCGCGCATCGGTCCGACAGCATGGGTCAAAATCAGCCAGCCATATTGTGTTTCTATCGGTGAACCACAATTGCCTATCTGCACAAATTCATATGCATATTCGGGTTGTTGGATACGTATGGCGGTTTCTTGCCAGATATTAATGTTATGTGAATAAGCAATATAGTTGTTTTCACCGTCTATCCGACAGAGCATCGCGTATCGTCCGTTGATTTTTCGGGAAAGAGCGCCGCGCCTTTATTGGCGATCTCCCCATAGATCGGTTTCACTTTAAAGTGATAGAAATCCTTCGTGGTCAAAAGCTTAGGAGGATACTAAAACCGTCGTAAGCCGTATAGGTGGCATAGTAGACACTTTCGCCCTTTTCATCTTTGAATTGCACGAAACGGGCATCTTCAATCCCTCTTTTTTCGGTGTCCGCAATCGGAAAGATCACACGTTCGGAAATGGAGGTGTCCAGCGAAAAGGTCATTTCATAATGCGATGAGGCAAGCCACAGTGCCTGCTGCAGAAAAGTGATGTTTTCTAGATTTTCCTCACTGTCCTGCCTGACCTCGTCAATATAGCGTTTGAGTTCTTCATAGGTAAATGTTGCTGTTAATTTCTCCTCAAGTTTCGTCTTGACTTCAGTAGGTTCGGCATGAAGCTCGTTCATCTTCTTTAAGAAAGATTCTTTATGGTAACGGTGGTTTTTGACCTGAATAGGTTTATCCAACAAATTACCGATGTAATCTATGTGAATATTATTGTCCAGATCAAGTGTTCCGGCCCGAAATACAATCGAGGATACATGGCCTTCACCAGTGGCCCGAAAGCTGAGTATCACCCGTTTTTCGCCCTTAAAGAGCTCGGTCTGATCCGGGTGTTCTACGATGGAGGGATTAAAAAGGGCCGCCGATTCAATGGAATACTCCATCGTAAAGTAAGAGCCGATCAGTAGTTTGTCCAATTGGCTGAGTTTTCTTTTGGAAAAGGGATTTTTTCCAGTAAGTAACTCACACGCTCAAAATTACGTTCGAAAATATTGATAATACTACGATGTCTTTTGTGTAGCTCCGAAGAACCTGGCCAAAAACCTCTTTACGCTCAGATTCGGTCAGTTCCAGTGCACGTTTGATGACCTTGATGGTACGCTCCTCACCGAGAGAGAAGAACCTTGCCAGTACCCTTTTCTTATCCGGTTTGAAATAAATGTCTTTTCGCTCTACTTTTACGGGTTTGTGCATGTCAGTATTTTTCAAGTTTACACTCTTATAAGAACGATCAGCGAAGGGTTTTTGTTTTTATAAGCTTCCGATAAAGGGGGATATATTATAAAAATGGAGTAACTTTGACGGGTACAAATTTTTAGATATGGCGGAAAATAGTTTAGATAAATTAGAACCAAAAGCAATTTGGAAAAATTTTGCTGCTTTAAATGCTGTTCCACGGGCTTCGAAAAAGAAGAGCGTGTGATTGCATTTATGGTAGATTTCGGAAAAAACTGGGCTTAGCAACCAGTGTAGATGAAATAGGTAATGTGCTGATCAAGAAACCGGCAAGTGCGGGAATGGAAGATCGCAAAACTGTGGTGCTGCAATCGCACTTGGATATGGTCCACCAAAAGAATAACGATACCGTTTTTGACTTTGACAATGAGGGTATTAAAATGTATGTCGATGGTGACTGGGTAAAAGCCGAAGGAACTACTTTGGGAGCGGATAATGGACTGGGGTGGCTACGATCATGTCTATTTTAGAATCGACAACAATTGTTCATCCAGCGATTGAAGCTTTGTTTACCATTGATGAAGAGACTGGAATGACTGGGGCTTTGGGATTAAAAGGTGGTGTGTTGTCAGGCGAGATCCTATTGAACCTTGATACTGAAAATGACAATGAGATAGACATCGGTTGTGCGGGCGGTATTGATGTTACGGCAACACAATCCTATGTTGCAGAAGCCTGTCCTTCGGATACCGTATCTTTTGAACTTACGGTAAAAGGTTTGCATGGCGGACATTCAGGTATGGATATCCATAAGGGCTTTGCAAATGCGAATAAGGTGATGAACCGTCTACTGTTTAAGGCAAATGAGCGCTATGGCTTACGCATTGCATCGTTATTGGGTGGAAGCCTTCGTAATGCAATCCCAAGGGAGAGTGTGGCTAAGGTTGTTGTTGCCAAAGATAAATCGGCAGCTTTTGTTGAGGCATTAACACAACTGGCACAGGCTATCAAAATCGAGTTTGCGACGACTGAACCGGTTATGGAAATCTTGGTGGAACCAACGGAAGCAGTATGGACAACAGTTGTTCCTGTCCTTGTACAGGAGAATTTAATTAATTGCGTTTATGCGGCGTTGAATGGTGTATATCGGGTGAGTGCAGATTTCGAGGATCTTGTTGAAACTTCCAATAATATCGCTAAAGTTGAGGTCGGATCGGAGCAGATTGCGATCAAATGTTTGACCAGATCTTCGGTTGAAACGTCCAAGTTTGATCTAGCCTATTCATTGCAGGCAGCCTTTGAATTAGGAGGCTTTGATGTGGCATTCTCCGGAAATTATCCGGGATGGGCACCCAACCCAAATTCAGAAATTTTAGAGGTGCTTAAATCCATTTATACAAAACAACACGGGGAGGCTCCAGAAGTTGTGGCCTGTCACGCTGGATTGGAATGTGGTATATTGGGAACCAATTATCCCGGTATGGATATGATTTCTTTTGGTCCAACGATATTGGGGCGCACTCACCGGCAGAACGCGCTTCGATATCTTCTGTTCAGAAATATTGGAGTTTTGTGCTCGAAATTCTAAAAGAGATCCCACGTAAGTAAGGTCGCTGTTCTTTTTTTTGCTGCATTAGCAACTTAGATCATCGAATCAATATACAAAGGGCTGTTTGAAAAGTTGAACTATACTACATAGGTTTTTAAACTAAATCTGCGGGTACAGTTCAATAATTTGGACAGCCTTTTTCTTGGGATGCTTTCTCTTAGGTAGTCCTTTTTCGCTATCGCTGCGAGGATTTCCCAAACCCTGCAGATTCAGATTATAGCCATACTGTTTTCTTTTTCATTCAATGGGGCTCCATTTTTTTAGCGAGTCTGTCTTTTACGTGTCTATCTCTTAAATATTAGAAGTTAACGTAATATTTTGTCTTACGCATTTGAAAAAATTACCTTCGTTTTTTCATCGTCCCACGTTTTTTCATCGTCCCAAGTAGGTGAGTAGTTGCAATATTCGATGCTTTAAAAAAACAGCGGCTGTTGTTACAGTCGTATATGGCGATATTTTCAATTATTTTTCACTTTCCTTGCAGAAAACGAAAATAATTGTATTTTCAGGATGAAAAAATGATTTACTAGACCAAAATTTTATTAAACCTCTCGATTGAGGGGTGTACCTAATATTGATATAATGACCATAATCCTCATTGTAATCAGCATTTGTTTGCTCATCCTATGTATTACTTATTTTAAGATTAATGCGTTTCTTTCTTTTTTATTCGTTTCTATTCTCAGCGGACTGTGCTTGGGTATTGCGCCGGATCAACTGGTCGGTACCATTGAAAAAGGTATTGCAGGGGTTATGGGAAGCCTGACCTTGATTATTGTGCTGGGGGCCATGTTGGGCAAGATTGTTGCCGAAAGTGGCGCTGCTGAAATTATCGCTGTGCAGATGGTTCGGCTGATGGGGAGAAATACCTGCAGTGGGGTCTGATGCTGACCGGTTTTGTTGTCGGCATCCCGTTGTTTTACGGGGTTGGTTTCGTGCTGCTGGTACCGCTGATTTTTTCGATTTCTTATCGATACAAGCTTCCGGCCGTATATATTGGGCTGCCCATGCTGGCTGCATTATCGGTCACCCATGGATTTATTCCCCACATCCATCACCAGTTGCGCTGGTCGCACTTTTTCATGCGGATATGGGACTGACACTGATATATGGTCTTCTGATTGCCATTCCCGCTATCATATTAGGTGGTCCTATTTTTGGCCGATCACTACGGAATATGCTCCCGAGTCAAGAATCAATCTTCCGGCAGGAAAAAACAGTCGATCAACAGGAATACAAGCAGCCTACGGTTGGTACCAGTTTGGTCGTTGCCTTGTTACCCGTCCTATTGATTATCTTATTTACCCTTATACCTTATATATACCATACCGACGATGCCAACGTACAGCGCTGGTTGAAATTTATCGGCAGCACAACAGTGGTCATGGTCATTGCGATCGTTGTGGCCACCTACTTATTGGGATTGAAACTTGGCCGTTCGATGGTCAAAGTCATGTCGATCTATGAGTCAGCAGTCAAGGATATTGCGATGATCTTATTGATTATTGCCGGATCTGGAGTTTTCAAACAAGTCATGGAGGATAGTGGTGTGAGCCTTTTATTGGCCAATACCTTACAGCAACTTCCTATTTCACCTTTGCTGTTAGCATGGTTAATTACTGCGGTCATCAGAGGTTGTGTGGGGTCAGCAACAGTTGCCGCATTGACCGCTGCGGGAGTTTTATTACCCATTGTTACAGCGGGCAAGGTTGACCCCAATCTGATGGTTTTGGCAATCGGGGCGGGAAGTCTTATGTTTTCCCATGTCAACGATGCGGGCTTCTGGTTGTTTAAGGAGTATTTTGGCCTGAGCATCAAGGATACCTTATTCTCCTGGTCGATTATGGAAGCAATTGTTTCCATCGTCGGATTGGTTGCTGTTTTGCTATTGCAAATAATTTTATATTAGCTATTATATTTTTAAACTTTAAAATCATTCACGATGTACAACGCAGATGAACAATTTGAGAAATTAGGTTTGACATTACCACCAGCGCCAGCACCTAAAGGTGTCTATAAACCATATGTTATTGATGGAAAGTATCTTTATCTTTCTGGACATGGGCCGGTACAGGATGATGCTTCCCTGATTATAGGACGGATTGGTAGTGATATCAGCCCGGAGGAAGGGAAACTTGCGGCCAGACAGGTAGGCTTGACGATGTTATCGACGATCAAAACCAATTTGGGGTCATTAAATAAAATTAAACGGGTTATTAAGGTATTGGGTATGGTCAACTGTACCTCCGATTTCTTATACCACCCTGGGGTAATCAATGGCTGTAGTGAATTGTTTGCTGCGGTTTGGGGCGAAGAAAATGGAATCGGTACACGGAGTGCAGTTGGTTTCGGCTCTTTACCGGATAATATCCCTGTCGAAATCGAAGCGCTATTCGAATTATATTAACGAACTGATCATGGAAACTTGGTATCGGGTACAAAATGTCGATCAGGTAGATACACCGGCATTGCTGGTGTATCCAGATCGTATCGTTCGGAATATAGACCGCGCACTGAAGTTTGTGGACGGCCGTGTGGATCGTTTACGGCCACATATCAAAACCAATAAATGTCAGGAGGTCTGTCAGCTGATGCTGGAGCGCGGGATCAGCAAATTCAAATGTGCAACTATTGCTGAAGCCGAATTGTTGGGTATTGCAGGGGCAAAGGATGTGCTATTGGCTTATCAGCCTGTGGGACCCAAGATTGATCGTTTGCTGCAGTTGATTGAAGCTTTCCCCGACACACATTATGCCTGTCTGGTCGATAATGCCGATTCTGCATTACAGCTATCTGCATGCGGGGCGGAAAAAGGGCGACCTATCGCAGTTTATATCGATGTAAACGTTGGTATGGGGCGTACTGGAGCTTCTCTTGCACAGATAGAGCGCCTTGTGTTAGACATCCAACTATTGGATGGAATTCAACTGGTCGGTGTACACGGCTACGATGGCCATATCCACGATAAAGATGACAAAGTACGTGAGCAACAAAGTCAAAAGGCTTACAGTGTGCTCGAAATGGCTTATGTCATGGCGCAGGTTTCCACGACTATTCCATTAACGAAGGTCATCGGCGGATCGCCCAGTTTTCCGTTTCATGCCGAGCGCAGTGATGTAGAATGCAGTCCGGGGACATTCGTGTTTTGGGATTTTGGTTACGCCGAAAATTATGCCGAACAGGACTTTTTAGTTGCCGCTGTGTTGCTGACACGTGTTGTTTCCATTGTAGATCACAAGCATCTCTGCCTGGATCTTGGCTACAAGTCTGTTGCCAGCGAATCGCCGCAGCCCCGTGTCAAATTTTTGATCAGCGGATCGGTGAGATCAAAATGCAGAGTGAAGAACATCTGGTCGTTGAAGTCAGGGACAGCGCCGACTTTAAGATAGGTGATGAACTGTATTGTGTGCCGCGGCATATTTGTCCTACAGTTGCCTGTTACGACGAATTGCAGGTGGTCAACAATGCAGTTGTGGATCAGGTATGGAAGGTGCTTGCACGAGGTAAAAAGATAAATTATTGATATGTACGAATTTGAAATGCCTTTTGTGGTTGATGCTCACTTAGATTTGAGCATGAATGCCATGGAGTGGAATAGAGATCTCCGGCTACCCATTCAGGAATTGAACCGAAGGGAGCAGGGGATGGAAGATAAGCCCGACAGGGCAAAAGCTACGGTTACTTTTGAGGAGCTACGTAAAGGAAATATCGGTATCGTTGTAGCTACGCAGATTGCACGATTTGTCCGTCCGGACAGCACTTTGCCGGGCTGGAACTCGGCAGAGCAGGCCTGGGCGCAGACACAGGGGCAGTTGGCCTGGTACAAGGCCATGGAGGCTGACGGACATATGAAAATGATTAAAACAAAGAGCGATTTGGATCAACATCGTGCTTTGTGGTCCCAGGAACTGATCACTCAAATAAGCCCATCGGTTACCTGCTGAGTTTGGAAGGCGCCGATTCTCTGGTGGATATCAGTCATGTGGAAGTTGCCTACAATTACGGTTTGCGGGCGATCGGCCCAGCACATTATGGGCCGGGGAGGTATGCCAATGGAACAGATTCCTCCGGTAAACTGAATGCGCAAGGTGTACAGTTATTGCAGGAAATGGAACGATTGGGGTGATCCTAGATGCAACACATCTTAATGACGATGCTTTTGGGATGCGATGGGCAGATACAATGGGGCAATCTGGGCCAGCCACAACAATTGTCGGAAGTTTGTGGATCACAACCGACAGTTTAGCGATGAGATGATCAAGATTCTGGTGGAGAAGGGAGCCGTTATCGGCGTTGCTTTAGATGCCTGGATGATGGTGCCCAACTGGGTACGTGGTATATCTGATCCCAAATCCAGCAACTGTTCGATGGAAATCATGGCCGATAACATTGATCATATCTGTCAGTTGGCGGGCAATGTCAATCATGTTGGGGTAGGGAGTGATCTGGATGGAGCCTTTGGTCGGGAACAATGTCCTTACGATCTGGAAACCATTGCCGATATCCAAAAGGTTTTGGGATATTGAAAGGACGCGGATACAGCAGCGCTGATCTTGAAAAAATCGCCAGTCAGAACTGGTTGAATTTTATGCGGAATGTCTTACCGGAATAGGGAAAGTCTTACTGGAATAGCAGAAAGTCTTCCCTGAGTAATGGCAGTTCGTGATAGCTATCATCCTATCGAGATGCCTGACATCATATCACCATCTTTGTCTTTGGCGATTAGGGCCATGATCGTTGACAAAAATGATCGTTGAAAACACAGGTTTAACCCTTTAGAGGGCGGTAGTCTTCTGTAAAGTCACTTCAAGGTTAAGCATTTGGGACAGATAAAATCAGATTATGGTAAGCAGATCGTTACATCTAAGGCTGCTTTCGCGGTGGGTATGTACTCTAAATAAATGATATATTCGTAAACAGAAACAATTCTAAACCACTATGACGTTTACTTTACGCCTCCAATTATCCTTGATGATGTTTTTGGAGTATTTTATCAAAGGAGCTTGGTTTGTCACTTTAGGTACCTACCTGATCAAGTCCCTGAATGCATCAGGAATGGAAGTTGCCAATATATTTTCTACGCAGTCCCTGGGGCTGTATTTGCTCCTTTTTTGTTGGCTTTGTCGCAGACCGTTATTTTAATGCGGAGCGGGTGCTCTCGGTTTTGCATCTATTGGGTGCGGCATTGCTTTATGGGATGTCCCAGGCGCCTGATGCCAGCCATTTTTACCCCTATATCTTTGTGTATTTCATGGCTTATATGTCATCCGTTTCCCTTTCCAACGGTATTGCTTTCCGCCATATCACAGATGCTAAAAAGTATTTTCCTGGGATAAGGGTATGGGGAACAATCGGTTGGATCTGTTCGGGGCTTGTGATCAGCTACCTGTTTCGTTGGGATAGCCCAGAGGCAATAAGTCAGGAACCCTGCACAATACCTTTATTTTGGGAGCGGTATGTTCGGTGCTTTTGGCATTGTTTAGCCTATTTCTTCCCAAAACTCCACCGCAGATACGGGTTAAAGATGAAAAATTTGATTTTGGAAAAGCCATTGGTTTAGATGCCCTGGGACTGTTAAAACAAAAGAGTTTCCTGATCTTTTTGTTACGGCCATCGTGATCTGTATTCCCATTTCATTCTATTATCAGAACGCCAATCCATTTTTGGTCAATGTCGGTATGCCCAATCCTACTGCAAAAATGGCGTTGGGACAGTTTTCGGAAGCGATCTGTTTGCTGCTGATCCCATTTTTCTTTAGACGTTTGGGGTATAAGAAAATGATCCTATTGGGTATTGCCGCATGGGCACTACGATACTTGTTCTTTGCTTTTGGAGATGGACAGGAAAAGGCTTTTCTGCTTATCTTGGGTATCGTTCTACATGGAATCTGTTATGATTTTATGTTTGTCGTCGGACAGATCTATACCGATCGGATTGCAGGAGAGAAATATAAAGCTTCGGCGCAGGGACTGATTACGATTGCCATGTATGGTGTAGGGATGCTGATCGGATTCTGGGTTGCGGGTGGGGTTTCAGATTACCTCAAAGTGGCCTATGCCGATCAATTCTGGGAATACCTATGGTTTATACCGGCTGGAATTTCATTTTTTCTGTCTGCTGCTGTTTGCTGTTTTTTCAAAGAAGAAAAAACGGTACAGACAGCAGGGGATATAAAGTAATTCTAGCGAAGTAATAAAAGGGCTGCTCAAATGCTAAACTATCCTTCAAAAGTATTTATCGTACTTTTGGGGTTCATGCTAGTTTTTTGAACAGCCTTTTTTTCTAAAATAGGGGCTAAATAAGGCTTGATTAAATCATATCAAACCATTGCTGATATTTTTCGCCAATAAAAGGAAGCGCTTTTTCTCGCCCGAGAATGCCGCAATTAAACCCAATATAAGAGCGATCAGCAAGATTATACCGACAACAGTCATGATTATTCCACCAATACCCGGGATAAAGCGCAACAAACCCAATGCAATTCCTGTGACGGTAATGCCAATACTCTGTCTGATGTGGAACTGACCTAAAGAAGTCTTTTCCTTATTGTTCATGATGATGGCAGCGATCAGGCCGATGAGGGTTAAATAGGAAATAATAGCAACTGTTTTGCCTTCGTTTGATGATGTGCTCTGCACTGAGTTTCTCTCCATGATACTTATACGATAAATTGTGATGTAAATGTATAAGGCAAATAAAAGAGAAAATCCCTGTTTTCTTTAGCTGAATTCAGGGATATTTAATTTTATGCAGTATTTACTGTCATTATTTAGGGCAATTGTAACTATCCTTCGACGCTTTCCAGCAATTGTTTTTCGTGAAGTTCAAAATATTCACCTCTTTTCTCCATTAACGCAAGGTGAGTGCCCTGCTCGACAATCTGACCTTGATCCATGACAAGAATATGGTCCGCATTTTTGATAGTTGAAATCCGGTGGGCAATGAAAATACAGGTTTTTCCCTTCATGATGCGGCTTAATGAGCGTAAGATCGTTTCTTCGGTTTTGGTATCAACAGCAGATAAGCAATCGTCAAAGATCAATATATTGGGTTCTTTTACCAATGCTCTGGCAATGGATACACGTTGTTTTTGACCACCCGATAGGGTGATACCGCGCTCTCCGACAGCAGTTTCAAAACCATCTTCAAAAGCGATAATATTATCATATACAGCAGCGTCCTTGGCGGCTTGTTCGATCTGTTCCTGTGTGAAATGATCCAGTCCGAAACCGATGTTATTGGCAATTGTATCCGAAAATAAGAATACATCCTGTGGGACAAAACCAATTTGTTGGCGTAGATTTTTGAAGTTGAGATCCTTTAATGCAATACCATCGTATTGGATATTACCCTGATCTATATCGTACATTCGCAGTAGTAGGTTGGCCAAAGTAGATTTGCCAGAACCAGTTTTTCCGATGATAGCCAGCGTTTTCCAATAGGAACCTGGAATGATATATTTTTAATGGCTTGAATGCCTGTTTCGGGATAGGTGAACGAGATATTTTCTACCTTGATTTCACCTGCGATTTCTTTCTCTATTTTCCCATTGGCAATCGGCGATTGGCTTTCAAGGAACTCATTGATCCGTTTTTGTGATGCTGCGGCCCGTTGTACCAGCGAGGTCACCCATGCTAAAGACATGGCCGGAAAAGTCAATTGATTGACATAGATAATAAATTCGGCGATGTTTCCGGCTGTGACCGTTCCTTAGCAACTTCAATACCACCGATATAGATGGTGATGACGGTACTGAGACCGATCAGCAATAAGATCAGCGGAAAGAAAACGGCCTGTACCTTGACCAAGTCCAATGCTGTGTTGCGGTAGATCGTACTTTCCTTTTCAAAAGCCTTCATTTTATTTTCCTCACGGGTATAGGTCTTGATGACCCGGATTCCCGCGAAGGTTTCCTGAACGAAGGAAGAGAGTTTCGCTAGCTGCTTTTGGATTTTTAAGCTGCGCTTATTGATGATTTTATTGACAAAAAGGATAATGACAGATAGGACAGGGATAGGTGCCAATGCATAGGTCGCCAGTCTTCCATTCACACTATACATGGCATAAATGACCATAATGGACAGTACCACGGTATTAATGGCATACATAATGGCTGGCCCTAGGTAATTACGTACCTGGTTGACATCCTCCGTTGCTCGGCTCATCAGATCACCCGTATTGTTTTTGCGGAAAAAACCGAAATTCAGTTCCTGATAGTGGTTGTATATTTCATTTTTAAGATCATACTCGATATAACGGGAACACAGAATAATGGTCTGCCGCATAAAGAATAGGAAAATACCCGTAGGAGCGAGAGCAACAGGACGACAAAACCGAAGAATAGCAGGCTCGTGCCAAATACCTTATAGATAAGCTCCTGTCTATCAAACCCGTCAAACAGGCGGTAGAGATAAATATTTTCCTGTACCAGGTCAAACGCTTCACGGATTACCTTAGCGGGGAGCACCCCGAAGTAATTGGAAATGATGACAAAAATCACCCCTGGAACCAGTTTCCAGCGGTATTTATAAAAGTACTTATTTAAGTAAGCGAGATCCTTCATATTATGGGTACAAAAATAGGACTAATTCGTCAACTCTGCTTTATATTTCGATGAAATTACTGTCATTGGGAAATCAAATGTTAAGTCTTGGATAAAAAAGATATTATGCACAACGAATAATTTTCCTACTTTTGCATCAAGTACCTTAAAAAATTAAAACAAATTAGAGTAGTACATTTTATGTCAACATCTCAAAATTCTATTTTTGAATTGATGAGCCAGTCTGGCCATCAAAACTTATTTTTCTGTAATGATGAATTAGTGGGCTTAAAAGCTATTGTTGCGATCCATGATACCACATTGGGTCCGGCAATAGGAGGGGTTCGTATGTTGCCATACGAAACTACAGAAGAAGCTATTGAGGATGCTTTACGTTTATCCAAGGCCATCACCTACAAATCGGCAATCACTGGATTGAATTTGGGCGGCGGAAGTGCTGTTATTATTGGTAACAGTCGTTTGGACAAATCTGAGGTTTTATTGCGCCGTTTGGGCCAGTTTATCGAAGGATTGAATGGTAATTTCATTGCTTCTTTGGATGTGGGTACCACCCAGCGCGATCTAGAATATATTTATACCGAGACGGATCATGTTGCCGGTTTGCCAAAAGCAATTCACGGCAGTGGCGTTGGAGATACATCAATTTTTGCAGCCCAAGGTGTTTATTTCGGGATTAAAGCCTGTTTGAAAGAGTTGTACGGATCAGAGAGCGTAGCAGGCAAAAAGTTATTGTACACGGAGTAGGTAGCGTTGGTGAGCGATTGATCGCCATGTTGCGTGAAGAAAATGCACGGGTTTACGTGAGTGACATTACCGAAGAGAAAATGCTTAAGGTGGCGGCGAAATACAAAGCAGAGCCAATCCCATACAATGAAGTATTTGATCATGAGTTTGATGTCTATTCACCTTGTGCTTTGGGCGGTACAGTAAATCCAGAGTCAGCAAAAAAAAATGCAATGTAAAATCATTGCAGGTTCAGCAAACAACCAATTGAAAGATGAGGTAGTGACCAGCGCTATTCTTCACGAAAGAGGTATTTTGTATGCACCGGATTACTTGATCAATGCAGGTGCATTGATTAGCTGTTATTCAGAAATTCAGAATTATGGCGTAGATCACACGGAGTTTGTGATCAAAAACATATATAATGCGACTAGAGACGTGTTGAAAAAATCAAAAGAAGAGAATATCTCTACTTTTGAAGCGGCTAATCGCATCGCGGAGAAGCGTATCCAAGATATTAAAAAAATCAAAAGATAGTCTTCTTTCCAAAATCGTTCTTATTTATTAGTTTATAAAAAATCGTTCTTTAAAATTACTATGTTAAACAGGAGACACCTGAGGGTAAAAGTAGTGCAAACGCTTTATGCGTACAGTCTTACAGAAGACAAAGACATCAAAACATTTGAAAAAGCACTATTAAAAAATGTGGATGAAGTCTACGAGATGTATATCTGGACACTGAATCTATTGGATGAGGTATCCGATTATGTATTGATAGACGCAGAAGGCAGAGCCAACAAGTTTTTGCCAACTGAAAAGACTTGTCTCTAACGACCAAGTTAAGTACAAATACTTTTATTGAGTCATTAAGACAAAATCCGCAATATGCCGAGGAGTCAAAAATATAAGATTTCATGGAGCTTTGATCCGGAGATCGTGCGTACAGTATTTTTGCAATTGAAAGATTCTGAAGCTTATTTGGAATATTTACAGCAAGAAGATCGTTCGATCGGTACAGAAAAAGATATCATCAAACATATCTTTAAAAAGATCATTCTGAAATCACCAGTTATCGAGCAGGTTTTTGAAGAGAAATTTATAAACTGGCCTGTCGATAAAGAAGTGCTGCAAGCATTGATCGCGAAAACTTTTAAAAACTTCAGTTCGGAAGATCCGCGTAAAAACAAACTTGCTGAAATCACGCAAAACTGGAATGATGATAGCGATTATGTCATTGCTTTGTTGGGTAAGACAATCCGCAATACAAATGAGTATCAAAAATTGATTTCTGATAAGACAAAGAACTGGGAATCAGATCGTATCGCTTTGATGGATACCTTATTGATGCGCATGGCAATATGCGAATTGGTGAATTTTCCATCAATTCCTGTGAAAGTGACAATAAATGAGTATATTGAAATTTCTAAGGTATTCAGTACATTGAAAAGTAATACATTTATTAATGGTATCTTAGATAAAATATTAAGCGACTTGAACCAACAGGGAAGAATCCAGAAGGCAGGTCGTGGTTTAAGGGATTAAAGATCAATCAACAAATGAAGAACTTTAGTAAATATTCAGTTTTAGCTTTAGCATCAGTGCTTTTCTTTTCTTGCGGAAATTCTCAAAAAAGGAAAAGAAGAAGCTGCTAAGACAGGAACTGAGGCAGTAGCAACAGACAGTCTTTCTAAAGCTGCGGCACAATTGGGTAAGGTAGAATTTGCAGAGTCGGCTTTCGATTTTGGCCAGGTCAAAGAAGGTGCAGAAGTGAAACACACATTCGTATTGAAGAATACGGGTGATGCGCCGGTTATTTTGTCCAAAGTGACTGCTTCTTGTGGATGTACACAGCCTGAGTTTTCAAAAAGCCCTATTTTACCGGGAGGAACATCGGATATCCATGTGACTTTCAAGAGTGAGGACAGGTAGGTAAGCAGCAGAAGATCATCACGATCCAGTCGAATGCTTCCAACAGTATGACGACTGTTCAGCTAAAGGGCGAAGTATTACCAAAATAACGAATTATTAAACGATATAATAACAGATGAATACAGTATTATTACAAGCAGCAGGTGGGAGTAGCATGATGAGTTTTTACCAATGGTTTTGATCATTGTGGTATTTTATTTCTTCATGATCAGACCACAGATGAAGAAGCAAAAAGACCATAAGAAATATATTGAAGAATTGGGTGTAAACTCTAAAGTTGTTACCACTGCGGGCATCCACGGACGCATTGTAGAGGTATCTGACACTACTTTCTTGGTAGATGTAGGTTCGGGCGTAAGAATTCGTTTTGACAAGTCTGCCATTGCTTTAGATGCTTCAAAAGCTGCGAACGCAACTGAGAAAAGCGCTTCATAAGCGTCTTTATTGAAAAAATAGCAAAGCCAGTCTCCATAGGAGATTGGCTTTTTATTAGTTATCTTCTCTGTTTCAGCCAAAGTATGGTAATGCTAGCATGCTAGCTATTCCGGCTGTTTGCGTGCGGTCAGTTAGTGCATTGTTTGTGCTATATTACACCGCAGTAGGTAGAGTTTGAAAAGATGCCTCGAAATGTATCCCATATACACACATAGACATGGTAATCACAGTTTTTTCGACTTATTCCTTTAAACTGTAACATACAGGTTCCCTGTTTCACTTCTGCAATCGAGGTTCGCAAATGAGATTCGCCATATAAACCCAATAGTGCCAGATTGAGTTTGTAGATATTGTCGTCATACTGACCATTGGAGGTCCATTTGAGATCAATCGTATCACCATGAAGGCTAACTTCACAATTGGTCAATGGCGTCAACTGTCCTGCAAACACGATCAGTTTCTCGGGGTTTACAAAAGGATTGTTCTCCAAATCCAATTCCATAGCTTCCTTAAAAATATGGCGCTGAGCCAATTGGAAGGCCCCTATTCGTCTTCCCATTTCGCTCATATATTGATAACCAAAATTGAGTATCGCCTTATTGTCTCTAGCGAACAGTCCTGCAACCTTTTGTTTTTCCCTATTTAGAAGCTCTGCTTCGCTAGGGGAGAAGTACGTTTTTGCTAAGCCCACATACGACATTTTGACCATTTAACATATACGCACTAACAGAGCCAAATTTTCCGGTAATTGGACCATTAGGCCCGTTTTGTAAAATCGCCATAGTCTTTGTTTTTATTGTTTATAATTGCTGGTATCTAACTTATTACCAAGTTAATACCAAATTCGCAATTAAAAGCGAAGTAACACTATTTTTACAGTGTATTAATAAGGGGTTAATAGGATTTACCCTGTAATACCCCTGTTAACCCCCTGTTAACTCCCTGTATTTACCTTGTTAATTGAGAAGTTGGTAATAAGCAATTGTTATCTTGTACTTAATAGGGTGAAGAGCATTCCCATAGATACTTTGTCCTTAAAAACTGATTTTAGCTTTAGGAATCATCAACTGAGGTAAAATTGAAAGCGTTACTAGTGAAAATAATTTTTGTAATTTAATGACTCCTATAATCAATTATGAAAATAAATATTGACATGCGGGACAAGGGACTGACTGTATTAAGTATCCTTGCTGTATTGATGGTATTTTCTAATCTATAACAGCCTGTTGACATAGTGATGTCAATTCAGACTGCTAATTTTAAGCAAAAGAAAATATCATGAGCAATCTAAAACTGTTTGACGGACAACATTGTGAAACTACAGCGACTGGAACTCTACTGCGACAGCTCGGAATTGAACTTTCCGAACCTATGCTTTTTGGACTCGGGGAGGGGCTTAGTTTTATCTATTGGAATATGAAAACAATGGACTTCCCTTTTTTGGGTGGACGTATCAAGACTGATCTGTTGACAAAGAATCTCTGTAAAAACCTCAACCTCGAGCTTTCTGTAAAGGAAACCACCTCAAAAATAAAGGCCTGGCAACAGGTCAAACAGCTTTTGGATGAGGGGCAAATCGTTGGGCTCAAACTTGATGCTTATTACCTTGAGTATTTCACTAATCCGTTCCATTTCGCTGGTCACTATGCTGCGATTTACGGTTATGACAATCATAACGCTTTTTTGGTCGATACCAGACAACAGGGTGGGAAAGTCAAAACCTCGCTCGAAAGTCTGGCTTTGGCGAGAGCGGAGAAGGGGCCAATGGCATCTAATAACTTATACTATACAATACACCGAACGAATGAAGACTTTGACTTAAAAAAATCTGTCATTACCGCTATTGTCAACAATGCCAACGAATACCTGAATCCGCCTATCACAAATATTTCTTACAAGGGGATTTTGAAGACGAGCCAAGAGCTTATAAAATGGTTTAATAGGAGTAAGGATGTAGCCACCGAATTTAAAATGGCTGCCAATCTGATGGAAAAAGCCGGTACTGGCGGTGCATTGTTTCGAAATTTATATCGCGATTTTCTAAAGGAAAGTTATGACCTGCTCAAGATTGAGCAACTTCGTGAAGCATATCAAGAATTTGTGGAAATAGCTTTGTTATGGAAATCCGTTTCAGACTTATTTTATCAAATCAGTGAGTCAGCCCGGATTGAATACATACAACAGGCTTCGGAAATCCTCAAAATCCTAGCTGATAAAGAGAAAAAGGTAATGGAGCGGTTGGGGACGTTAAGTGAATGCCTAAATAATCATGTATCTTTGTAAAGAGATAGTTTTTAACTAAGTTTAATACGATGTATAGTAACAAAAAAATGCCTCACGGTCATTTAGCGAATCTGAGATTGCTTTGTTGAAGGAAGGCCTTAACCGTACATATAAAGAACGATTTGAAATGGCTACGCGTCTTTACAAAATTCAGCAAACGCTTAAAAAGGCTAAAATTCTACATAACCCCTTTCCTCAAAAATAGTCTGCGGATATATTTGATGGAGAGATATTGAACTTTTAAATTTACTTAAAGGATAGCGGAGATTCCCAACCAAGTTTTTATCCCACCAAGAACTGATATTTACGTAAATTGATTAAGTTTGTAACATGGCAAACGCAGTTCGATTAAATAAGACCCAACGTCGCAAGATCAACATCTTTGTGCGTTGTGTTGCAATTTCGTTGCTGGCTTGGTTGTTGTTTTCGATTTCCAACCAATATACCGTGTCTGTCAAAGCTGCGATAGAATACGTCAACCTACCCGAAAAACGGGCTTTTCACCCCCAACAATCGGATACAGTCAAAGTAAAGCTTGAGATGACGGGATGGCAATTCCTGTTTTCGAAAGCTGCATTGAAACACCCAAAGTACAGGTGGATCTCAGCTCGCTGAAAACAAAAGATTGGATTGTATTTTCCAACCAGCTGGGATTTATCAACCGCCAGTTTCCGCATGAACAACGTGTGGTGTCGGTGAGCCCGGATACCTTGTTTTTGATTTTTCAAAACAAACACAGCGAAAGGTTCCTGTAAAACCTTTGTCCAATATCTTGTTTAAAAGGGGCTATGGTGTTATCGCTGATACGAAGGTTACGCCTGCATACGTGACGATAACAGGGCCCTATGAGGATGTTTCGACCATAGAATATTGGGAAACGGATACCGTACGTGGGAAAGGTGGAGACTGATGTGCGCACTGTGGCAAATCTTACCCGCAATCAAAGGGAAATATCAATGTCTATCCCACATCTGTGGAGGTGCTGATGCCGGTAGGGAGCTGACGGAGAAAGTCATCGAACTGCCCGTAAAAGTTGAAAATGGACAGCGCTATAGTTCCGTGAGGCCCAATCCAAGTAAAGTGGTGATCACTGTGCTGATGTCGGTCAAGGATTATAATAATTATACATCCCGTGATTTTGAGGCTGTGGTAGATCTGGCCGATTGGGAGAAAAATGAGGTGCAATATCTACCGATCCTGCTGACCAAGGTGCCGGATTATTGTAAGATTATCAGTGTTGTGCCACAGAATGTGGACTTCTTTGTACGAAAATAGGGAATAAAAATGGGGCTGAAAATAGGAATAACAGGCGGAATAGGTTCCGGAAAGACTTTTATCTGCAGGCTTTTTGAAGCCCTCGGTATACCGGTTTATAATGCGGATGAGGAAGCCAAAGGTTGATGAATACCGATGTACGTATCAAGGAAAAACTTATTGCGCAGTTCGGTGAGGCAACTTACAAGGATGGGCTGCTGGACCGGGGATTCCTGGCCAATATGGTCTTTTCGGATAAGAATAAACTTGAGCTCCTAAATAGTATTGTACACCCGGTTGTCATCCAGGAAGCTAAAGATTGGGCTGAGCGGCAGACCACGCGTTATTCACTCAAAGAAGCTGCGCTGCTTTTTGAAAGTGGCTCATACAAAGAACTGGATTATACCATATTGGTTACTGCGCCAATGGATATTCGTATACAACGTGTCATCGAGCGGGATGGCGCAACTGAACAACAGGTACAGGAACGTATTAACAAACAATTGTCTGACGAGGAAAAACTGCAGCTTGCCGACTTCGTCATCGTTAACGATGGAATTACTCCACTATTACCGCAAGTGTGGACATTGCATCAAAAATTTCTAAAATAAATATATGTCTATCATATTGTCTGACTTTCTGGTCAGAAAACCGGAAGGGTATTATTGCCGTTATGGCGACTTTTTATCGATGCGGGTAGCCCGTAGCACATAATGTGGTATCTCATGCCCATGGTGACCATGCCAGTTCAGGACATGATTATGTCTATTGTACTAATGGAACGGCATTGTTTATGAGCTATCGCTATAAGCAGAACCGTAAGGATTCCTATCAGGTCAAATTGTTCAACGGCACTTTTAAAATCGGTCCGGTGGAAATTACCTTTCTAGCGGCTGGTCATATATTGGGATCGGCGCAGATCTTAATGGAATATCAGGGCGTACGCTATTTGTATACCGGCGATTACAAATTGCAGGCTGATGAGACATGTGAACCTATCGAAGTGCAGCAGGCTGATGTATTGATCACCGAAAGTACTTTCGCGAATCCTGAAGTTATCCATCCAGATCCCATTCAGGAGATCAAGAAGCTGGAGGGGCACGCGAGCAATATTCTATTGGGAACTTATGTGCTGGGGAAAGCGCAACGGATCACAGATCTGATCAATAGGTATTGTCCAGAAAGAAGGGTGCTGGTACATAGTGGAATATTACCTTACCATCGTCTGTATGATGAACATGGGCTTAAAAAAATGACTTATGAACCTTATAACCGTAGAGAGATGAAACAGGGGAGCAGAATAAGGTTTATCTGGTACCGCCCATGACTTTCAATAGTTATTTTAGGGCGACAAAAGTATTGCGAGCCTTTGCTTCTGGATGGAAGCGACTACAGGCGCAGAATGATATCGAATTGTATATCTCGGATCATGTGGACTGGAATGATATTCTTCATTATATTAAGATGGTTGACCCGAAAGAGGTATGGACATTACATGGCGACGGGACAATACTCAAAAGCTATTTTGGCGACAGGTTAATGGTAAGAGATGTGCTTTCAGCATAAAGGAGGGTATACCCTCCTTTATTATTTCATATTGATAATCTTGTCAACAACGTATACCGTATTGCCACGCCAAGGCAATACTCCATGATATTCTTTGTACTGAAGGTCAAAATATTTACCGCTATTGAGCTCAAGCTGGCGAAATATAGAATCATCTTCAATAGAAAATTCGAATTGGTTGCTGGCAATTCCGCCAGTCTTGACACTACCAAATCCTTCCTGAATCAGCTTTCCCTCATAGGTCTTAAATATATTGCCTTTTTGACAGCAAAATTTAAGTAGCCAGATTTCACCCCTTCACCAAATACGTAATAGTATTTCCAGTAACCATAGGATCCGAAGCCTACTAACAAAAAGAGGAGCAGGATGAATAAAAATTTTTAAATCCAGACTTGGTCTTTTTTGTTCCGGTAAATTTTCCATAATTTTTTCGCTAGTTTTTGTTGTATTATTTTCTTTTCATTTTATCTAATATGTTTTGGCGCAAAGTTGTCCATGTCCATCATACACAAGAACTCGGCCAATTATAACGGGTTGAAAAGTATCATTGCTAATGAGAGTATAGGCAGCGTGGGGAGCGGTCAGCACGGAGAGCATGATCTGCCTCTAAGGGTTGAAAAAGTACCAGCACTAATACCAGTTGGGGTCTGATTCAGAAATTGACTGCGGGAGAATTGGTTTGATAAACTAATTATGTTAGTATTTTGTTGCGATTTATAGTGATTCTTGCTAATTTTTGTAAATTTGAGTAATGGATTCGCCCCAAACATATCGTAAAATTATCCACCTGGATATGGATGCTTTCTATGCGTCCGTAGAGCAGCGGGATTTTCCGGAATATCGGGGAAGGCGATTGCTGTGGGCGGTTCGCCTGACGGGCGGGGGTAGTGGCCACGGCCAGCTATGAAGCGCGGAAATTTGGTGTCAAGTCAGCCATGAGTTCCCGCAAAGCATTGCAGCTCTGTCCGGAGATTATATTTGCCCGACCACGGTTTGAGGTATATAAGCAGGTATCGTATCAGATCAGGGAAATCTTTCAGCGGTATACGGATTTAATTGAACCGTTGTCGCTTGATGAGGCTTTTTGGACGTAACGATGGATAAACAGGGAATTGGTTCGGCCATTGATATTGCCAAAGCGATCAAATCTGCCATCAAAGAAGAGCTTAATCTGACTGTCTCCGCCGGAGTTTCGGTCAATAAATTTGTCGCCAAGATTGCCTCCGATATGGATAAACCCAATGGCCTGACATTTATAGGGCCTTCAAAGATTCTTAAATTTATGGAATCCTTACCGGTAGAGAAGTTCTTTGGTGTAGGTAAGGTGACCGCCAAGAAAATGCACGAGCTGGGTTTATTTACAGGGATGGATCTCAAAAAACAGCGCGAAGACGATCTGGTGCGTTGGTTTGGTAAGACCGGGCATTTTTTTACCGTATTGTCCGCGGGATAGATGAGCGACCGGTCACGCCCAACCGAAGCAGTAAATCTGTTGGAATAGAGGATACTTTTGAGACTGATATCGAAACTTTTGAAGAACTGAACGCCATACTGCAAAGACTGAGCATACAGCTTTGGGGACGCATAGGCAAAAAGAAATATCGGGCAGGACACTGACCTTGAAACTAAAGTATGCTGATTTCGTGCAGCTGACGCGAAGCCTGACGCTGGATACAAGCTTCGACTCTGAAGAGAAAATCTATGCGACAGCCCATAGTTTACTGAGTAAGATTGCCTTAGCAAATAAGGTGCGGCTGCTGGGGATTTCGATCTCTAATTTTGTTGATGAGACAGATTTTCCAAAAGAGGGTGTCCAACTCGCTCTTTTTGAGAATTATCAGTAAGAGGGGATAGCCATCACCTGTACATGAAGCTGAATAAGCTTGTTACAGGTAAAATCGTCGTTATTTACCACAATTCTTTATCTTAGCTGAAATAATTAATAAACATATCCAAGAATTAATGAATACAGTATCAAGAGTGCTCTTAGGTGCATCTATTGTGTTTTTGTGCATGATCTGACTTTTGCACAGAAGAAATTGGATTTTGCGCAATCCTGGGGACAGAAACAGTCTTTAACTGTGCGCACAAATCAATATCCGGGCTGGGCGGATGGAACCGCTTATCTGGAAAATGACGTCAACGATAGCCAGCTCTATCAGGTCAACGTCAAATCGGGGAAGAGAAGTATCTATACAATTCCTGCCAAAGGGGACGGTGGTCTATGTAGAGAAAAATGATATTTTTATCAAAAATGGCTCAGGTACTGCAAAGAAATTGACCAATTCACCCGACATTGCAGAACAGAACCCAACTTTATCGCCAGATGGTCAATATGTTGCTTTCACACGTAAAAGCAATTTGTATAGTTTAGAGGTCGCTACGGGGAAAGAGGCGCAGTATACAAATGATGGTACCGATGTGATTTACAACGGTTGGTCTTCATGGGTTTATTATGAGGAAATTTTGGGACGCCCTACAAACTATAAGGCTTTTTGGTGGTCTCCGGATAGCAAGAAGATTGCTTTTATGCGTTTTGATGATACTAAAGTGCCTATGTTCCCAATATATTCATCCAAAGGACAACATGGTTATCTAGAGGAAACACGTTATCCGAAAGCAGGCGATCCTAATCCTGAGGTGAAAGTGGGTATCGTCCAACTGAATGGTGGACAGGTGACCTGGGCGGATTTCAATGAAAAGGATGATCAGTATTTCGGACAACCTTACTGGGCTTTCGATAGTAAAAATTTCATGGTGCAATGGATGAACAGGGATCAGAATAACCTGAAATTTTATCAGGTGGATCCAAATACGGGTTCGAAAAAGAGATTTATGATGAACGCCAAGCTTCTTGGATCAACCTGGATCATGACGAGCGTATTACTTACCTTGCTGACAATAAATATTACATCTTAAAATCGGATAAAACTGGTTGGGCGCACTATTACCTATATAAGTTGGATGGCACATTAGTGAACCCGATTACATCTGGTGATTGGCAGGTGACCGAAATCAAACGGATAGACGAGAAAAATAAGGTGCTTTATTTTACCGCACGTAAGGAAAATTCAGCCCGTTTTGATCTGTACCGAGTGGATTACTCGGGTAAAAATCTGAGACGTTTGACCTTTGGTGAATATTCACATGATGTCAACGTATCGCCTGATGGCAAGTATTTTATCACCCGATATTCTAATGTGAGTACACCCGACCGTTTTGCTTTAGTGGATAATCAGGGTAAAGTGGTACGTCAATTGGCGGATAGCAAAGCTGCGGACTTTAGTTCGTACACCTACGGTAAAACGGAGTATTTACATATTAAATCGGATGACGGTCTATTTGATTTACCACTGACGATCACTTATCCTACAGATTTTGACAAATCAAAAACTTATCCTGTTGTTTTCAGTATCTATGGTGGTCCGGATGCAGGTACTGTGAAGGATACCTGGAAAGGTACGGGCAATCAGTATTGGGCGAATGAAGGTGTTATCCAGGTTTCGGCGGATCACAGGGCTTCTGGTCACTTCGGTAAGCAGGGCGTAGCTTACATGCACCGTAATCTGGGACATTGGGAAATTATCGATTATTCTACGATCGTAAAATGGTTGAAATCTCAGTCTTGGGTAGCTAAAAACAAAGTATTGATCACAGGCCATAGCTACGGTGGTTATATGACTTGTCTGGCGATGACCAAAGCCGCTGATGTATTTGACTTTGGTATTGCTGGTGCGCCGGTAACATCCTGGGAGCTGTACGATACCCATTATACCGAACGTTGGATGGATACGCCTCAAGATAATCCTGAAGGTTATAAAGCGGGGTCGGTATTGACTTATGCAAACAATTACAAGGGCGTATTGCGCATTATGCATGGTGATATGGATGATAATGTCCATCTGCAGAATACAACGCAACTGGTTGATAAATTAACAGATAGAAGCGTACCTTTTGAATTGATGATCTATCCGGGCAGCCGTCATGGATTTGACCGTTCAAAAAGTAAATATGACTTTAATGAGCGTGCACGTTTTTATTATCAATATTTATTGGAGAAACCTCTTCCAAAAGAGTTTAAGTAGATTGTTGGGTATGGTTACAGAAAAAACACGCGGTTTAACTTAACCGCGTGTTTTTTTGTGTAGTTAGTTGATCTTGTTAAATAAGTGTTCCGGAATCTCCCATTTGATGGGATTTACTTCTTTGACCGGATCATAATTTAAAATCTCAGGGTATTCATTTCGTTCGAGCTTATCAATAATGTTTTCCAAAATGGCCCTTATTTCCGGCCAATCTTCAGCATATAATGCCAAGGTCGAGTACCTTTCAAGCAGCCAATAAACCATAAGAGCAATTGCTTTATCGCAGTATTTATGTTCGATTACAGTTTGATATACGTCGAATTCGCGATGTTTCAATAAGACGGCAATGTTGTACAGTTCAATGGTACTATCACTCCGCCTGATCTGATTGATTAAATGTTCTCCAAACCAACTATGAACTTCCGTTTCTTCTAAATAAATATAGGGTTCCTCTCCTGGCTTGCCTGCAAAACGACCGCTGGTATTTTTGGAGCCTGTGCAATTTTTTTCTGTGGGATCATAACTGATGTCTGTTTTGAGATAAAACCCTTTTTCAGAATTGTTTATAACCGTTTTTATAATGTCGAAGTTCTCGTCAGTTCCTTTTCTTGTTTTCCAGCTTCGACGAATAGCTTCAAAAGGATAGTTATCCCAGAATAGCATCAGGGCAGTAGCCTCACTACAAAATGGGCTCTCAACGATCCATTGTTGGATGTAGAAAAAACATTGTGTCGCTAATTTATGAAGCTCCCGGGGTGTTCTTAAAAGCTGAAATTCTTCAAATTCCATGTGCCGATAGGCATCCTCTGTTTCCATACCTGTTGGTTGTGTCTTATAGTGATTTTGCTTTAACTTATTTTTGGCGGCTTGGCCGTTCTGCGAAACCGTATTTTTCCGGTCAATCGCATCGCTCACTGAAACGGTAAATGACTTTGTCCAGATGTTCTAAAATAGCAAAAATCTCAGAAAATGAATCGAATGTTTAGACCGCCGCACGTTTTTTTTACCACATTTGAAGTGGATTTTTACCGGCATTGAAATAAAGCTGAGGCCATAGATGCCCTGAAAAAATAATTGGATCGAATATGATGTTAAAAACTCAAAAATATCAATTTTATAGCGGTGTAAATTGTTGGAAATTAAAAATAATGGCATCTTTGTAAAAGTTTATTCAAAGAAAAAATGATTCAATTCCTAAAGGAAAGTACTTTTGCCGTAAATGAAGTTTTTAATAGGTCGTTGGAGCTATTGAAAAAGCATTATTTTTCTGTTGCTGGCCTATGTTTTTTGCTGTTTGTAACCTCTGGTTTATCCAATTTCCTGGCAACGACGATCAGTGATTTTAATGTCGTACTCAGTGGTTTTATGGCCTTCTTTTTTATGATCATGTATTTTGGACTGAACCTTACTTTGTTTAAATACATCCTCAATCTGATCGATGGCAACCAGGATAAGAAATTGATCCATTGTATACCAAGTTCAAAAGAAATCGCTTATTTTTTTGGCGCGATGTTGAGTATCATGGTTCTGTCTATTGCCTTATTGATGATGTTAGGAGCTGTATCGCTTCCATTTTTGTATTTATTTGAAAATGGCGAAAATCGGGCAGAAATCATGAGTAAGTTTACTGTCTTTGTCGTTTTTGTGGCAGCAATACTGACATTTATTTTGATTATTCGTGTAGCATTTTATCCTTTCTTTATTATTGATAAACATGCGGGAACCTTTAAATCACTACGCTTTAGCTTTGCGTTGACCAAAGGCAATGTTTTCAGATTATTATTAATCTTGGCCGTATTTGCTTTTTTTCAATTGCTACAGATGTATTTTAATTATTTAGAATATTACATAATTTTTATTATTTTGAACCTTGTGAGCTCGTTCTTAGTGGTACCTTTGGCCAGTATTGTTGTTTCGGTTGCGTACCGGGAAATGATGTCGGACTATCACGGTGGAGAGGACCCGAAGATTTTGAATAATATATTTTAATAAAGAGAGAAGGTTTTGAGTAAAAAAGGAATTGCCATTTTAGGGGCAACGGGTAGTGTCGGTACACAAGCCCGGATGTTATTAGAGCCTTTCCGGATAAGTTTGAAGCAGTAGTTCTGACTTGCGGTAGCAATGCTGAACTATTGATCAAACAAGCGTTGAGTTTAAACCAAAATCGGTCGTAGTGACCGATCCAATCCAATATAAAAAAGTTAAAGAAGCCTTAGCGTTTCAGGATACGACGGTATTATTTGGTGAAGAGGGCTTGATTGAAGTGGTGCAATATGCCGAAATCGGTATTGTCTTAAATGCAATCGTGGGTTCCGCAGGTTTAAAACCTACGGTAATAGCTATTCAATCCAGAAAAGATATTGCCCTGGCGAATAAGGAAACCCTTGTTGTTGCCGGAGAGTTGATTATGGCCTTGGTCAAAGAATACGGTGTCAATATGTTGCCTGTAGATTCTGAACATTCGGCAATCTTTCAATGTCTGGTCGGTGAGGAGCAAAACCCCATTGAAAAAATTTATGTGACGGCATCTGGCGGTCCTTTTCGTGGAAGAAAGCGGGACGAGTTGCTGCAGGTAACGAAAGCACAGGCCCTAAAACACCCCAATTGGTCTATGGGGGCCAAAATTACGATAGATTCGGCTTCTTTGATGAACAAGGGACTGGAGGTGATCGAAGCTAAATGGCTTTTTGATCTCGCTATCGATCAGGTGGATGTCATCGTACACCCACAGTCGATCGTGCACTCCCTAGTTCAATTTAAAGATGGATCTATGAAAGCACAAATGGGTGTTCCGGATATGAAGCTGCCTATTCAATACGCATTGACTTATCCCGCCCGATTTGAAAATAATTTTGAACGCTTCAATTTTATGGACTATCCGACGCTTCATTTTGAAAAAGCAGATTTGGAAACTTTTCGAAATTTAGCCCTGGCTTACGAAACACTTCGCGCCGGTGGAAATAAATCCTGTATATTGAATGCAGCAAATGAAGTTGTGGTGGCTGCTTTTCTAGCCGATAAAATCGGCTTCCTGGAAATGAGCGACGTCATCGAAAATACATTGGAAAAAGTGGAATTTATCGCCAATCCGACACTGGAGGACTATCTGGAGACGGATCGGCTAGCAAGGTTAATAACAAAAGAAATAATCAAAGATTAAATATAGAAAGCATACATGGGTGTTTTAATTATGGTCGGACAAGTGATTTTGGGCTTGTCAATTTTAATTGTTCTACATGAGTTAGGACATTTTTAGCAGCACGTGCATTTGGAATTAAAGTGGAAAAATTCTATTTGTTCTTTGATGCGTGGGGAGTGAAATTATTTAAATTCAACTATAAAGGCTGTGAGTACGGTATCGGTTGGTTGCCTTTGGGGGCTATGTGAAGATCGCGGGGATGATCGATGAGTCGATGGATACTGAACAATTGAAAGGCGAGCCACAACCTTGGGAGTTCCGCTCAAAACCGGCATGGCAGCGTCTGATCGTGATGTTGGGTGGTATTATCGTTAATATCGTCGTTGGTATCCTTGTCTTTTGGATGTTGACCTTTAAAATGGGTAATACAGATGTCAAGATGGATCAAATGGTAAATGGTATCGTACCGGGATCCATTGGTGAATCTATCGGTCTTAAAGCAGGTGATAAAGTGATCGCAATAGATGGTCACCGCGTTGAAAACTACTCCGAGCTGCTTGGTTCTAAAGTATTGATGGGTGGTGTATCCCTTACGGTAGAACGTGATGGCGGGACAACAGAAATCAAGGTTCCAGCGGATTTATTGAATACCTTGTCCGATAAAAAAGGAGAGAAGTTTATTGAACCTCGTTTTAAAACAACAAGTATCGCACAAGTGGCCCCAGGTTCAGTGGCAAGCAAGATGGGATTCACCAAGGGGATAGTATTGTCGCCCTAAATGATACTCCAGTGCCTTTCTTTGATCAATTCAGAACCTTAGTTAAAGCAAATATCAATAAACCTGTTGTCATTAAAGTAATCCGTGCAGGAGCGGAGGTTTCCCTAAAAGGAAACGTACCAGCGGATGCAATGTTAGGTATCAGTGTCAATCATGATAATTCGATCAAGTCGTTTACAACGAATTATACACTTATGGAAGCTTTTCCGATCGGTGCTAAAAAAGCTTTTACGGTAATCACAGATAATGCGAAAGGATTCGGTAAAATCTTCAAAGGAGAGGTACGTGCTGATAAAGCGCTTTCTGGACCTATCGGTATTGCCACATTGTTTGGTACTGAAGTGGATTGGATCCGGTTCTGGTCTTTGGTTGGTATGCTTTCAATGGCGCTAGCATTTATGAATTTGTTGCCTATTCCGGCATTGGATGGTGGTCACGTCGTATTCTTGCTGATCGAGATGATTCAAGGTAAGCCACTGAGTGAGAAATTTCTCGAAAAAGCACAAATGGTCGGATTCTTTATCCTTTTGGGCCTGATGGTGTTTATATTCGGAAATGATATTTTTAAATTGTTCAAGTAACTAAATGTCTGAAAGTCCCTATGTGTTTCTTCTCATAGGATGGATACAGTATGGGATCGCAGCATTCGGAATATATAACAATAAAAAATTATTTATGTATCTCGTTGAAAATAAAAATATAGATCAAAATCTTGATGTTAATGGTTTCAACGGCTATATGAGATGATAAAAAATAAATAATTCAACAAAAAATAGGGGAGTTTTCTTTTGGAAAACTCCTTTTTATTTCTTACATTTGACCATGGACGGAAGAAATAGAGCGGATGTAAAGCCTGGAATGTTGGTTAATATCATTCTGAAAAAGACCAGCGTACGGGGATCTTACAGAGGGCATTGTCAAAGATTTACTGACATCCTCATCTTATCATTCAAGAGGGATAAAAGTAAGGCTGACAGATGGTCAAGTAGGACGAGTGGCTGAAATTATAGAGGATGACTTTTAACGATATCGTATCGTTAAATTAGATCTTTCGACTATTCCTATTGTTTTAGATATGTTGTCTAAATGAAATTATTGCTACCTAATGATGTTCTTATTATTCGATCTAAATTGAATTTAATGGTTGTGTTGTGCTGCACTTTTTGAAATAAGATTTGCATAGTAACATAATTCTTGTTAACTTCTTTCTAAATTTTTTATTTTTATTACATATTTATAGAATTTTATTGTATTAATTAGTTGAATGATCTCTTTTTCGAATGGATACCAAAAGTAAATGTAAGATTGTCTACGCAGATGATGCGATGATCCATCATGTTATGATGAAGGCCATGGCCCAATCCCATTCGTTGGAATTAGTTTATTGCGCCTCTAATGGTAGAGACCTTATCGACTATTTGATTGAACATAATAAAGCGCTACCTGAGGTGTGCATATTGGATCTGCACATGCCGATTTTGAACGGTATCGAAACCGCAAAGATCGTTAGGGAGAAGTTCCCTTCCATTCGTCTATTTGGTCTGACCTCGAGTAGTGATGAAAGCGAACGGATTGAAATGTTGGCCGGAGGGGTGGAGCAGATCTTCGCAAAGGAAGATATGTCCGCATTGTTACAACAACTTTAGCTAAAGCATAAAAAAGCCTAACAATTTGTTAGGCTTTTTCGTTATTTTCCAGTGCTTCCTTAAATTTTAAAAGCCTGACCCACGCCGGGCATTTGCTCAAATCTTTTTCCATAATCCAACATGGATAAAACTTGTGCTGATAAATCTTTCCACATCAAACACTTGCATATCTTGTTGTATTTCCAGTGATTTGGGTAATTCCCTAGATTGAAAATATTGTTGTAATTCTTCTGGTGTCATAAAACAAAAATAGCGTTTTTAATTCATTATCTCCAACCGCCACCTAAAGAACGGTAGAGATCCACAAATCCATCCAGATGCTGCTGGCGTAACTCGACCAGATCCAGGTCGCTATCCAAGGCATTACTTTGTGCAGTGATCACTTCTAGATATGTCGCATAGCCACTTTTGAAGAGTAGGTTTGCATTTTTTACCGCAAGATGCGCGTTATCCACTCTTTTTCTTGCTAGCTCGAGCTGTTCCCGCTGTTTGTCTACCGTAACTACAGCGTTGGAGACTTCCGCAACTGCTTCGACGACTCGCTGTTGAAGCTGAATTTCGGCTTTATCCCGTTCAAGTTTTGCAACTTCATATTGTGTTTTTAATGTTTTGTTTTTGAAAATAGGCGTGGTCAGATTGCCAGTGATACCACCTAATAATGCGCCTGGTATATTGAACCAGTTTCGGGAAGCATGGAATTTACGCCCAGTACACCGCCTATATTTAGCGAAGGGTAGCGCATAGCCTGCTGTATATTCGCATTGGCATTCGCCGCCATTAATTGAAACTCGGAGGAACGGATATCTGGTCGATTGCGTATGATTTCAATGGGCGAACCAAGCGATATGTCCTTACTTTCTGCAAACAGATGTTCGTATGAAGTGCCTCGTTTGATACTGTCCGGGAGCCTTCCTGTTAATGTCTGCAATGCATTCTCTTGGATAGTAATCTGTTTTTCCAATTCTGGGACAAGTGAGGCTGCCAGTAAACGCTGCGATTCTGTCTGTTGAATGGCAAGTGCTGTAATCTCACCGGCTTTATATTGGAGCTTAATCATACGTAATGTACTGTCGTTCAACTGAACATTACGTTTGGCGACTTCAATTTTAGCATCTAACATCAACAGATTGAAATAACCTTTGGCGACAGACGTGATGATATTGGTCTGAATGGCATTTTTGGCTTCCTGTGTGTCCAGGTATTCCGCCAATAGCTGTTCCTGTTTGCTGCTAATTTTTTTCCAGATATCTATTTCCCAGCTAAAACTGATGTCGGATCCAAATTGAGATTGGTAAACAAACATATTTTCTGGTGCTTTCTCAGCTTTGTGCTCATAGTATTTTGACAATGGACCGCTCCCAAATTCTTTCGATCGCCAGGTGCGGTTTCCATTCGCTATGGTGGCACTGACACTCGGTAGATAATTTGACTTATTTTGAGCCATTACCCTGCTGGAGATCTGTAAGTTGAGCAGGGCTGTTTTCATTTCGAAATTATTGGTCAGTGCCGAATCGATCAGTAGCTTGAGGGTAGGATCATGAAAGAACGATTTCCAATGAATCAATCCCATGCTGGAGGTGTCACCAAAATAAGCTAAGGTGTCACCACGGAAGGAGCCGGGAAGTTTTAGTTTGGGCTGAACATAATCCTTACCAACTTTACAGGCATTTGCCAATATCAGTAACCCGGTAGCCATAAATAGTGCTGAAACGTATTTTTTTATGTTTTTCATTCTTCTTCTTTAGCTAGTTTATCCTGTAGTTTTTCATCCAGACCTTTGAAGACAACAAAGAGCACCGGAATAATAAAGATGCCAAAGGCAACTCCCAATAGCATACCGCCTGCTGCACTGAAGCTGATGGAGTGATTACCGATGGCAGACGGACCAACAGTCCACATCAGTGGAACCAGACCCGCAACGAAGGCTAGACTGGTCATTAGGATTGGCCTTAACCTTAGCTTTGCACCACTGATAGCGGCTTCCACGATGGTTTTTCCATTTTTACGTTCCTGTACGGCAAATTCGACTATGAGGATCGCATTTTTGCCAGTAGACCGATCAACATGATCAATCCAACTTGGACATAGATGTTGTTCTGTAGACCGACAAGGTTGATGACTGAAAAGACACCAATCAGACCAACAGGAATGGATAGTAAAACTGCCCAGGGAAGAATATAGCTTTCGTATTGTGCGGAGAGTAAAAAGTATACAAATAAGATACTCAGGACGAAAATCAGAATAGTCTGGGATCCAGATTGGCTTTCTTCATAACTCATACCGGTCCATTCAAAACCATAGTTTCCGGGTAGTTTTTCGTCCGCTAGCTTTTGGATGGCCTGCATGGCGTCATCGGTACTATAGCCTTCTGCTGGTGTGATATTGACCGAAATTGCATTGTATAGATTGTAGCGGGTAATGGTTTCGGGGCCGACAGTTTTTTCTAATGTCAAAATAGTATTGATGGGTACCATCTCGCCTTTGTTATTCCGTACGAAAATCGAATTGAAAGATGCTGGATCTTTACGGAAATCAAAATCAGACTGTACATACACGCGGTACTGACGGCCAAAACGATTAAAGTCACTGGCTTGCACCCGTGCAAAATAGGAACGTATGGTGGACATTAAGTCTTTGATCTCCACACCGAGTGATTTTGCTTTGACAGCATCAATGTTCACCTCGTATTGGGGGAAATTGGATTTAAAACTAGTGTAAGCACTACGGATTTCCGGACGGGTATTCAGCTGGCTGATAAAGGTATCTGCAATGGTATTAAAGTCTCTTACGTCACCGCCCATACGATCTTGAAGAACCATCTCAATACCGGCAAAATCACCAAATCCCTGTACTGTGGGCCTAGGAAATACCGTAAATGTGGCCTCATTTATTTGTGCAAGGTCATTCCTGATCGTATCCATAAAGGCGTTAATGTTTTTGATGTGCTTGCGTTTGGCATGTGGTTTAAGTGTAATATACCCTGCAGCAAAGGCTGGACTCGAACTACCATCCAGTGCATTGAAACCAGAAACTGTCGTCATACCCTCGATATCTTTTCTTTTTTCAATATACTGTCAGCGCGATAGAGTACTTCTGTCGTGCGGTTTAACGAAGCTCCTGGAGGGAGCGCTATGTTGTAGGTGATAAAACCGTCATCTTCAGTTGGGATAAAACTCTTTGGCGTTTTGATCATTAAAATGACTCCGCTTGCAGTAATCAATAGCAGGCCTATCCAGGCGATTTTTTTATGATTGATCAATAACTGTACAATAGATACGTATCGGGCAGTCAGGCGATCAAAAGAAGTATTGAATGCTTTAAAGAAACGATCCTTAAACTGGCCGATTCTTGATTTGGCTTCTTCTTCCTGTTCAGGCTTGGGCGCTTTGAGCAATAATGCACATAGGGCAGGACTCAATGTCAAGGCATTTAATGCAGAAATTAAGATCGCTGTCGCCAGGGTATAGGCAAATTGCCGATAGAAGATACCTGCTGGACCCTCCATAAAACCAACAGGCAAAAATACCGCTGCCATGACCATGGTAATGGAGAGGATTGCACCAGTAATTTCTGACATGGTCGACAATGTCGCCGCTCTAGCTTTTAATCCCGTACTATGCATCTTCTCATGGATGGCCTCCACAACAACAATGGCATCATCGACAACAATACCAATGGCCAATACCAGGGCAAACATGGTCAATACATTGAGTGAGAATCCAAAGAGCTGGAGAAAAAGAAAGTGCCGATCAACGAAACAGGTATAGCAATCGCGGGAATTAAGGTTGATCTAAAGTCCTGTAGGAAGATGAAAACAATAATAAAGACCAAAATAAATGCTTCGAAAAGTGTGTGTTCAACCTGGCTGATGGATTCATCAATTTGGTCACGTACAGAATAAGTCACGTCATAATGCAATCCCTTTGGGAATGTCTTGGCCTGTTCTTTGAGTACTTTCCGGACAGCGATATCAATATCATGGGCGTTGGAGCCGCTGGTTTGGGTCAGGTTGAGTGTCAGTCCGGGATGACCATTGACCTTATTGTCACTACTGAGATTTGTTGCACCAAATTCTACGCGTGCAACGTCTTTGAGGTATAGCACCGAACCATCATTGTTTGTCTTGATGACGATACCCTGAAATTCTTCGGGTGTGGTAAAGCGTCCTTTGTGTCGAATAACCGTTTCAAATGCCTCATCGGAAGTTTCACCAAATTTACCTGGCGCTATCTCAAAGTTTTGATCTTTGATGGCATTCATAATGTCCTGAGGAACCAGATTATAAAGGGCCAACTTTTCTGGATTCAACCAAAGCCGCATGGCATAATCCCTTGCTCCGAGTCGCGACACTTGAGCTACTCCGTCTACACGTAATAAAGGACGCATGAGATTGATCTGTGCATAAGCCTGTAAGAAGGTTTCATCATAGGCCTTATCTTGATGATCCGAGTAAAGATTGATGGTCATGATAACCCCGGTCTGACGTGGCATGACGGTAATCCCAGCTTCGTTTACTTCAGCAGGAATAGAACTGATCGCTTTGGATATACGGGTCTGCACATTGACCGAGGCAATGTCTGGATTTGTTCCGTTTTAAAATAGACGGACACAGTCCCCGAACCGGAATTGGAAGCAGACGATTTGATATAGGTCATATCTTCCACACCATTAATAGCCTCTTCAATCGGTAATAAAACACTTTTTGCTACTGTCTCAGCATTGGCACCGGGATAACTCAATGACACAAGGACACTGGGTGGTGCAATTTCTGGAAATCGGGATACAGGGAGCAGCTTTAATCCCACCAAGCCCAATATGACTAAAATAATAGAAATGACCGTGGCTAGAACGGGTCTATTTATAAAGGTTTTTAACATATAATAGATTTTAGACATTGCTCGGACATACCTGAAAATAGGTCACCACAGCGATGTAAAAATGTGCGATAATTATTTCTGTGGAATAGGGGTGACGGCAGAACCATCGGTTAGTTTGTCAAATCCACTGGTAATGACACGGTCGTTTTCCTTGAGACCTGAGTCTACGATATAATTGCCTTTGCTTTTGCCTGAAAGCTGAATATTGCGGCGTTGTGCTTTATTGTTTTGATCCAATATATAGACAAAAGTTTTGTCCTGTAATTCATTGATGGCAATCTGTGGGATCTGAAGGACATCTTTTTTACTTCCGCAATTTTTAGTGTGCCACTACTTCCCGAACGTAAAATATTGTCTTGGTTTTGGAAAGTTGCACGTAGAGAAATTGCTCCTGTGGTTCTGTTTATCTGTCCATTGACAGCATCGACAATCCCTTTTTTCGCATATTCTTCACCGTCGGCGAGAACCAGCGTTACCAGTGGAAATACCAGTTTTTGATTCTGGTTGTATTTCTTGCCTTCAATGCTGTCTTTTTTCGCCTGTGCTTTAGAGAAGTAGAGGAAGTCGGATTCATTCATGGAGAAATAAACATAGACTTCCTGTATATCGGATAGGTAGGTGAGGGGCTCTTTGTCACCTTTGGACACTAAATTCCCAATACGTTTGGGAATACGACCGATATATCCGCTTACAGGTGCTGTAATGATCGTAAAGTCTTTACTGATCTGCGCAGAACGTACGGCGGCACTGGCCTGATCTAGGGTTGCCTTTGCTACTTGATAGTCAGATTTGGCTGATGCCAACTTTACATCTGAAATGACGTCATTTTGAACCAATGGTTTCAAACGGTCCACTTCTAATTGTGCGTTTTTAAGTTTGGCCCGCGCAACCTGTTCCGTGGCTACCATGTTGTTTAAATTTTCTTGATAGGTAGAAGGATCTACTTTGAACAATTTTGTCCTTTTTGTACAAAAGAACCTTCATCGACATAGATTTCTTGAAGTAAGCCCTCAACCTGGGGACGGACCTCTACATTCACTTTTCCCTCAATGGTACCTAGATAATCCTTGATCGTGGTCGCATCAGATTTTACAACTGTATAGACGGGCAGGGCCACAGGTTTTTCATTGGTATTATTTTCTTTGGAAGAGCTTGAAGAACAACTTACCTGGCTGGCTAAGATTGAACAAATCAATAAGGATACGCTGAAAATAGATAATGTTTTTTCTTCACAATACTTGATTAAATTTTGATATATGTGCTATTGTAATGTTACTATTACAAGATATAACGCCAAATAGTTTAATTATTGTGTAAATTAACATTTGTTAACGTTTCAATTTATAGTTAATAATCGCTCAATTAATATCAAGTATTCTATGTATTAGTTTTAAATGTCTAGTTTTCAGTAGGTATTAGTTGATCGGTATCCTTGGTTTATTAAGCTAACCATAGCAGGACAAAATAGACAGGTGGTGTGCAGTTGGAGCAGACTAGAGGGAATGGAATAAAACTCCATCAAAAAAAAATGAGCCTAATTTTTTATCAGGCTCATCATTTTTAGTTGATCTTAACTTTTTAAGTGAACTAAAATATTGGGTTCCTTATTGTATCAACCCTTAAAATTTAAGGTGTTTTACAGTTAATCCGTTATTGATAAGTTGTTTTAGGGCATCAATACCGATACTGATATGTGCCTCTACATATTTCGCTGTAACGGTGACATCACTTACAGAAGTTTTGACTCCTTCAGGGACCATTGGTTGATCAGAAACCAATAACAAAGCTCCTGTCGGAATCTTGTTCGCAAAACCAACACTGAATATTGTCGCTGTTTCCATATCGACACACATGGCCCGAATCGATTTCAGATACTTTTTGAATGCCTTGTCATGCTCCCATACCCTTCTGTTGGTAGTGTAGACCGTTCCTGTCCAATAATCTCGTTGATGGTCACGGATTGTCGTGGAGATCGCTTTTGCATAGCAAATGCGGGTAATGAGGGCACCTCAGGTGGAAAGTAATCATTCGATGTTCCTCGCCACGGATAGCAGCGATAGGGAGGATCAATTCTCCTACAGGAATCTTTTTCTTGATTCCTCCGGTTTTGCCCAAAAATAGCACGGCCTTAGGGGAAATGGCGGATAGTAGATCCATTATCGTTGCGGCCATCGGGCTACCCATTCCAAAATTGATAATGGTAATACCGCCAGCGGTCACGGATTGCATAGGTTTGTCCTCTCCATAGATAGGCGCATTGTCATGCATTTCCGAAAATAGATGAATATATTTCGAAAAGTTTGTCAATAGGATATATTCCCAAACTCTTCCAAAGGTCTCCCGGTATAACGCGGAAGCCAATTGTTCACGATTTCTTCTTTGGTTTTTAAACCTGGTGTTATCGGGCTATTTACAGTATTTTTGTAGTTTTCTTTGTCATAGTCATTAAATTTTAATTTCACTAATCTCTTATCTGTCTGTCAACATTCCGTTATGGCTACGTTATTATTGTAATATAAGATTTTAAATTCTTTTTTATTATGTTTTGCCTTGTTTTAGGCGCTTTTATCCACTAAATTGCTTTCAGCAATGTGTTGTTGGATAGCATTCATGAGATGAGCCAGCGGCAAAGTGAAACAGTTAAAATGCATGGGTAAAAAAATCCCGTTCAGCGAACGGGATTTTTTTAAGCGACTTTAAGCTTTTTCAGATCGGATTTTTCGAATTTTTTCTTCGCGTAATTCAAGGTGATTTCCAAACTTTTCTGTCCCGTTTGCTCTTTCGTTGACGGCATTTCAAACATGGCGTCCAGCATAATTGCTTCGCATATGCTGCGTAAGCCTCTGGCTCCAAGTTTAAATTCGTCAGCTTTATCTACAATAAATGTGTATACTTCGGGATCAAATTTCAATTCGACGCCTTCATACTCAAATAATTTTTTGTATTGTTTGACCAGAGCATTTTTTGGCTCTGTCAAAATACTCAACAAGGTTTCTTTATCCAATGGATTTAAGTAAGTCAAGACCGGAAGACGTCCGATTAACTCTGGAATCAACCCAAAGTTTTTGAGATCCTGAGGTGTAATATACTTGTATAGATTGTTCAAGTCGATTTCCTCTTCGTCTTCATTCATCTTATAACCCACTGTTTGTGTGCGTAGACGGTTCGCAATTTTCTTTTGATTCCGTCGAATGCACCACCACAGATAAATAGGATGTTGCTGGTATTGACTGCGATCATTTTCTGGTCTGGATGTTTACGGCCACCTTGAGGTGGTACGTTGACAACTGTACCTTCTAAAATCTTTAATAACGCCTGTTGTACACCTTCGCCGGAGACATCTCTCGTGATAGAAGGGTTGTCGCTCTTGCGTGCGATTTTATCAATCTCATCGATATAGATGATACCACGTTCTGCTGAAGCAACATCATAATCGGCAGCTTGAAGCAGGCGTGTCAAAATACTTTCTACATCTTCTCCGACATAACCTGCTTCGGTTAATACCGTAGCATCAACGATACAGAAAGGGACGTTCAATATTTTGGCAACAGTCTTTGCCAATAATGTCTTACCAGTACCTGTCTCACCTACGATAATCAAATTGGATTTTTCGATTTCAATTTCATCTTTATCCACTTTTTGATTCAAACGTTTATAGTGATTATAAACGGCTACTGAAATCACTTTCTTTGCATCGTCCTGACCAATTACATACTGATCCAAGTGAGTTTTGATCTCTTGGGGCGTATTAATTTTAACGCAGTCTGTAATGTCTTGCTTTTCCGTTGTTTTAATTCTTCTGCCAAGATTTCCCCTGCCTGTTGGATACATCTGTCACAGATGTGTGCTCCATTTCCAGCAATGAGCATCTGAGCTTCATTTTTGCTTATTCCACAAAACGAACAATGAATGTCTCTATCGTTATTCTTCGCCATCTTTATTTAATAATCTCCTTCTTAGGAAGTAAAATCTCGTCAATCATACCAAATTCTTTGGCCTCATTGGCTCTCATCCAGTAGTCACGATCAGAAGATTTTTCTACCCACTCATAGCTTTGTCCGGAGTGTTCTGAAATAATGGTATATAATTCTTCCTTTAATTTCATCATTTCACGCAAGTTGATTTCCATATCTGCTGCTACCCCTTGAGCGCCACCAGATGGTTGGTGAATCATCACACGTGAGTGACGTAATGCGGCACGCTTGCCTTTTGCTCCAGCTACAAGAAGAACTGCACCCATAGATGCTGCTATTCCTGTACAGATGGTCGCTACGTCTGGTGTAATATATTGCATCGTATCGTAGATACCCAAGCCTGCATAGACACTTCCTCCTGGGGAATTGATGTAAATCTGGATGTCACGCTGTGCATCAGTGGACTGTAAAAACAACAATTGTGCCTGAATAATATTCGCTACTTGGTCATCGATACCGCTTCCCAAGAAAATAATGCGATCCATCATCAAACGTGAAAACACGTCCATCTGTGCAACGTTCAATTGACGCTCCTCAACGATGTAAGGTGTAAGATTTGTTGGAATGCTAGTCTCTGTACGGGCAATAAAACTGTCAACATGTTGACTTCCAATACGGTGATGCTTTACTGCATATTTTCTGAATTCGTTTTTATCTATATTCATCTTTTTATTTTTTCTATTCTGTAGGACTAATATAAAACTATATTTTAAAAATCAAATAAATTGAAAAGATGTTTTACATCCACTTTACATTTTTTCGATACAGCCTCTTTCAGCAAAGAAAGGCGTTTTATAATAGGGCTTGTGCTTTATCCGTTTCAAATAGAAGTCCTTAACCGATTTCGTTATAGTCGGGAAGTTCTTCTAAAAATTGATACGATTCGGTCTCAAAGTCAACTTTGCAATAATAATGATTTATACCATTGCTCACCAGTAAGTATGGAATCCGATGCACAGAATTGTAATTGGCGATCTGTTCGAATACTTTTTGTGTGATCTTGATATGCGGTGCTTTGAATTCGGCCAAAACAACCTTATGTCCCGCACTATTGTAAATCAGTAAATCACTCCGTCGCTGGAGACTGTTTAGTTTCAATCCACCCTCAATATTCATCAGCGACTTTGGATAATTCTTGATCAATGCTAAATAGTTTATCCAATGTTGCCTGACCCATTCCTCCGGTGTCAATACCAGTTCTTTTTTTCGCAACTCATCAAAAATATAAATCGCATTATTCTTTTTGGATATTTTCGCTTTGAATGGTGGCAAATTGAGTGGTGTCGGTGAAAACATACACAAATATACTAAAATTTTAGCAAAAAAAGTACATCAAACGATTCTCTCACATGGTTTTTTTGCTTTTTGCATTACTTCTTTTAATCAGTCGGTTAGATCTTTTTGTTGAAATAAGTTGGATAATAAGTCGAATTCTAATCGCTGGGTTGCTCCGGATTTGATAGTAAAATCGTAATTTCGCCTATATGAATATAAATCCGATCTTATCCGATATAAAGAACAGATCCTTTAAGCCTGTCTACCTATTGCAGGGGAGGAAAGCTATTTTATTGATACCATCGCGGACGCACTGGAATCTACAGTGCTAAATGATGCTCAAAAGGCTTTGATCAATCTGTTTTTTACGGGAAGGATATTGATATTTCTACAGTGGTTAATGCGGCAAAACGATACCCGATGATGAGCGATCATCAAGTGATTATTATAAAGGAAGCGCAGGAACTGAAGTGGAAATCGGAAACGGAGGAGCTATTGACCAAATACCTTGAACATCTGACACCAACAACCATCTTGGTTTTTGCTATAAACACGGGAAATTCGATAAGCGGAAGAAGATTTATAAGGTATTTGAAAAGGCTGGATTGGTGATCGATGCCGCTAAATTATATGATGATAAAGTAGCCCCTTGGATCGGCGGCTATCTAAAGGATGCAGGCTGGCGCATCCACCCACAGGCGGCAGCGCTGATCGCGGATTATCTCGGGAATGATCTGGCGAAGGTATCTAATGAACTGGATAAACTGATGCTCAATGTACCCAAGAGTCAGGAGATCAGCATGGACGATGTCGAACGTAACATTGGTATTTCAAAAGATTTCAATGTATTTGAGCTCAATACAGCTTTGGCAAAACGTAATGCCTTGAAAGCTTATCAGATTGTGGATTATTTTGTGGCAAATCCAAAGAATAACCCACTGGTCATGGTGATCGGGCAGGTGGCTACTTATTTTACCAAAATACTAAAATACCATTATCTCATTGATAAATCCGTTGCTGCAAAAGAATTGGGGTGCATCCGTTTTTCCTAAAAGAATATGAATTGGCAGCCCGAAATTACAACCGTCGGAAAACTTTTGATGTACTGAATGTACTCAAAGACACTGACCTGAAATCAAAGGGCGTCAACGTACCTAGCAATTTCAATAGTGAGGAGATCCTCAAAGAAATGGTCTATCGGATCTTAAATTAGGGAATAGCAAATTGCTAAAGATTATTGTGTGTTTAAAAAGTCATTATTCTTTGTGGAATTTTTGCCTGCAAGCCACGTTTATTCATTAGTTCGACATAGGTACGGTAATCTTTTTCCGCTTTTTTGTACGAAGATTGGCCTTTTTGAAAAATACATCACCGCGGTTTAAATAGGCGACCTCACGCTCAGGAAAACGTTCAATTACTTTATCTAAAAAAACTTGCGCCGCATCCAGTTGATTCGTCTGCTCCAAAAAATAGCCGATCTCATTGGCCGAAAGGACATTTTTACCATGAATAGGATTTGTATTGTCAGGCTGATTCTCGTCCAGACCTGCTTCCATAAAATACTTAGCTGTAGACGCATTAAAAACTTTAGGGAGCAAAAATAGACTGTTTTTAGGTATTTCTTTGAACGATCGGAGTAAAGCTGCATAATTGCCCGGTTGGTAAGTGAGACTAATGGCCTGATTGCTGATCACTGTAGAATCATAAGGAAGACCCTCGGCGTAATAGTCATCCAAGTATACCTTGGTGTTTTTAGTATAGGTCCTATACTCTTTGCGACTTTCGCCTATATCACTTGAGCCTGATCGATTAATTTGGGCTAATTGCCAACGTTTTGGGACTGGCCGATAGACAAAGTGATAGCTTTCACTTTGACCATGGGCGTTTGGTCCCCATGAAATAGAGATTCTTACTGTATCGTTGCTAGCATTTACGTCATAATGGCTCATATTATTGCATGATGCGCAAAAGAAGGCGTTGTCATTCCTGAAGGAGAGCCGATAGTCATTTCCTTTTCTCGCGTAAAATGCCAATCCAACCCTGATGTAATCTTCAGCTCCAAAGCTCTTATAAAATTCATGCTTGAAATTAAGTGTATCAGCTTTTCTGTAAGCAACAAAAACTCCTGCAGGTGTTTTGCTTATGTTTATTTGGCTTAACTGTACCGTATCTGTATTAAAATGTTTTGCGAAATTTTCGGCTGTAAGGGCATCTACTAATCGTATGTGTCTGGGTTGAGCTACCGAAAGCAGAGATAGGCCCATGAACAGGATAAAAAAATAAGCTTTTAATGGCATGCTTTGAAAGTTTAATATTGACTCAACTGCATACAATTGTTGTTCCAATCTTTTTCAGAGCTGAATTGGCACCGAAAATAAAAACTATTCAAATCTGCATCAATCGAAAAAAAAAACAAAAAATGTTTTGTAGTTAAATAACTACATGTATATTTGTAGCCAAGTAGCTACATGTTTAAGCCTTGCTAATTTTCTAGGGGATCACAACAGATAGCCAATCGTAAACTAAAACAAAATAATAATGAAAAAGAGGGATAAAATAATTTATTGGATTGCAACCGTATGGTTGTCCTTGGGGCTGGTATCTACCGCCATTATACAAATCTTTGGGATAAAAACTGAGGGAGCAGGAGGGGTGCAAAATGTAGATCATCTAGGTTATCCGGACTATATCCTCCCACTACTGGGAATCTGGAAAATATTAGCAGTCGTAGCATTGCTATCTCCAAAGAGACCTCTATTGAAAGAATGGGCTTATGCGGGTATTTTCTTCACGGTAACGGGTGCTTTATATTCACACATTGTTGTTGGGGATTCTTTTGGCCTCATAGCTCCGGCACTACTTTATCTGGTCCTGATTGCTGTGTCCTGGTATTTTAGGCCCAGTGAGAAGAAGTTTTTATACAACCATTAGTCTTATTCTTATCAGTCGCCTATACTGTTTGCCCGAACATTATAGGCGGCTGGGGATCGGACTTATACTTTTTATAGTGCTATTTTTCTGCCGCTTCACCCAATAGCGATATATAAACAAACCATACATTCGGTAATGGTCTTTCCAGCAGCTCAACCCCTTTTTGAAGCTATGATTGACTCTATTCTATTTTTTGTGTACCCTTTTTCTTTCATAAGATCTGTATTCTATTTGAAATAGCAATAAATGGGTTTTATTTTTTAAAATATTAATTCGTTGTAAAATAATATGTTAGATCTTTTTGGCTGTCTGAATCCAGATTTCGGTGTATTTTTTTACATAAATTTAATAATTAAACACTTGTTTAAATTAAACGTTTGTTTAACTTTGCTTCGCATTTAACAAATGATGATTTTATCCTTCAAAACAGTGGGTGCAATTATCTATAAAAAGATCAAGTTTTAAATGGAATTTAACGAGAAGCAAATAGATATCCTCCTTGCCGCAGAGCGACTTTTTGCAACAAAAGGCTTTGATGGAGCTTCAGTGCGGGACATTGCGCAGGAGGCCAATGTCAATGTAGCCATGATCAACTATTATTTTGGATCGAAAGACAAATTGCTAGAAACCTTTTTTGAGTGGCGTGTTCCAGATTTTATGATCAATGTGGATGAGCTTTCTTTGGTTGGAAATGCACTCGACAAAGTGGATGTGATGGTTGATCGGTATGTCAAATCGATGAACTCTCATCGGAAACTCTACCGTGTTATTGCAATAGAAAGCACCTTAAAACAACGGATGTTGACATCTGATGCTTTTAAAAATTGAAGATACATAATCTGGAGGTCATCACTTCGATCATTAACAGTGGCATTGAAGAGGGGGTGTTTAAAGCGGGCAATGATCCTATTTTGATTCATTCGATGATGATGGGGACTTTATGAATTTTCAGATGAACCAGGTCTTTTACAGGATCAACTGGGTATAGCCGATGATGATGGCTATGGTCGATATATTGAAACAACATTAACAGAATTTATACAGAAAACAATTAAAGCTTTATTGACATATGAAAAATAAGTTGGCCAATTTAAGTGCTTTATTGCTTTTGAGTCCTCTGGGTTTGCTGGCACAAGACAACAAACACCTGAGCTTGGAAGAAATAATTCACATGGCTGCAAACCAAAGTGTGGAAGCGAAAACTGCCGATACCAAAATATTGGGAAGACAGCTAGAGGTCGAGAGTGCCAAATCGAAACAGCTTCCTGATGCGAAATTGAGCGCGCAATACATGGCGATGACCACACCGAATGTGGATCTGAAGTTGGCACTTGGTGGAGGTGGTTCGGCTCCGGATATCGCAGCAAATCAGCTGTGGCTGGGGCAGGCATCTGTCAGCATGCCTATTTATACCGGGGAGGATTAAAGGGGAATAGCGATCGCAAAAGATGCGCTACAGGCCGAACAATGGAACGCTGTAGCAAGTAAAGAACAATTGGCTTCACGTGCGATTGCACTTTATCTGAATTTATATAAAGCACAGCAAACCAATTTGTTGATCGCTGAAAATATTAAGCAGTCTGAGCAACGTGTTTCAGACTTTAAAGCGATGTTGGATAATGGGCTGATTGCAAGAAATGATCTGCTTAAAGCGGAATTGCAGCTGTCTAATTATCAGGTATCGCTCCAGGAAGCGCAGAAGAACATTAAAGTGCTAAATTATCAATTGGCCAATTTGCTAAAAATTGCGGAGGATACGCAATTGGATCAGATTAATCTGGCTGAGGTAACTGGAATTGATCTCGGATTGAAAGCTTCTTATGAAACTGCAAAAACTGAGCGATCGGATCTAAAATCGTTAGCTTCTCAACGTAAAGTTGCCGAAGATCAATTGAAAGTGACCAAGTCTTCGACATTGCCAATGGTTTCGGCAACGGCAGGTTACAATGCTTTTGGTCTACAGAAGGTGGTTACGGTAACCAACGCGGCAATGGTAGGTGTTGGGGTATCTTATGATATTGGTTCTTTGTATAAGAACAAAAGGGAGGTCAATGTCGTCAAAAATCGGATCAAGGAAATTGATGAGAATCTGGAACTGCTCAACGATCGGGTAAAGGTTCAGGTGCAACAGGCAAATGAAAACTACATGTTGGCCCAGAAACAGGATGTGGTGTACCATCAGGCGGTAGATCAGGCCGTTGAAAATTATCGCATCACAAAGGATAAATATGATAATGGTATTGCGGATACGGACGACTTATTGACCGCTGATGTACAACAGCTTCAGAGCAAAATAAATCTAGCGATAAGCAAGGCAAACACAATTGAAAAATACTATGACCTGCAATTGGCAAATGGGTCGTTAAACATTAAATAGCAATTAATCTAGACATGGAAAATACAGTTGAAAACGCACCTGAAAAAAAAGGGTACAAATAAAAATTTACAATTATTCTAGCCGCTTTGGTCATCTTTGGCGGGGCTTATGGTGGTTATAAATACTTGCATGGTCAAGCACATGAGACCACGGACGATGCGCAGGTTGAGAAAAATATGAGTCCGATCATCCCTCGGGTTGGTGGATTTATTTCCAAGGTTTACGTCAAGGATAACGATTTGGTGAAGAAAGGGGATACCTTGTTCACAATCGAAAGCCAAGATTATCAAGTTCGAGTAGATGAAGCTGCAGCAGCATTGGCGGCTGCGGAAAGTAGCTTTGATGTATCAAAAGCGGACGTATCAGCATCATCTGCCAATGTAGCGATTTCTGACGCAACAATACAGTCCAATTCGGGCAGCATTGATGCAGCACGTATCCGTGCGAAACAGGCGAATAACGATTACATTCGTTACCAAAATTTATATAACAATCAGTCGATTACAAAACAGCAATATGAGCAAGCTTTGACGACCAAGTTGGAAGCGGATAAACAAGTCGAAATCCTGCAACAACAACGTAATGCCAGTGCTTCTCAACGTAATGCAATCGTGAGTAAGACTACAGTAGCTTCTAAGCAAACCTCTGTGGCTGAGGCGAATATAAAAAGAGCGAAAGCGCAATTGGAAGCTGCAAAATTAAATCTTTCATATACTGCAGTATTGGCGTCAGTAGATGGTCAGGTATCCAATATCAAAGTGCAGCCAGGTCAGATGATCAACCCTGGTCAGTCTTTATTTTACATTGTTGATAATATTGAAACTTGGGTCGTAGCGAATTTTAAAGAGACACAATTACAAAAAATGAAACCGGGCCAAAAGGTGGGTATTAAAGTGGATGCTTATCCAAATATCGAATTTGAAGGTGAAGTCAATTCATTTTCCCCAGCTACAGGTTCACGTTTCTCCTTGCTGCCTCCGGATAATGCGACGGGTAACTTTGTGAAGACGGTACAACGTTTACCGGTAAAAATCAAATTGTCAAAAGATAATAAAGCTGAAAATGTGGCTTTGCTCAGACCGGGCATGAATGCTGACGTAGATGTGCATGTTCAATAACTATGGAAAATTTAAATCAACAAGATAGTCTGGTTGAATATGGTTTTCGACGCGTAGTCATCACGATTACGGCTGTGCTCTGTGCCCTGCTGGAAATCGTGGATACGACGATTGTGAATGTGGCCCTAAACGATATGAAAGGTTCGTTGGGGGCAACATTGACAGACGTGGCCTGGGTTATTACGGCTTATGCCATAGCAAACGTAATCGTTATTCCAATGACCAGTTGGTTGTCCCAACAGTTTGGAAGACGTAATTACTTTGCGGCGTCAATTGTCATATTTACAGTATCTTCATTTTTATGTGGTAATGCGACCAATATCTGGGAGCTTGTTGCATTTCGCTTTTTGCAGGGGATGGGTGGGGAGCCTTGTTGGTGACTGCTCAGACCATTATCACCGAAAGTTACCCGAAAGAGAAACGGAGTATGGCGCAAGCGATTTACGGTATGGGGGTGATCATTGGACCAACCTTGGGTCCACCATTGGGTGGTTATATCATAGACAATTTCTCCTGGCCTTATATTTTTTATATCAATGTACCATTGGGAATTATAGCCACTTTGCTCACACTGTCCTTTGTACGTAGTCCGAAATATAGCCAGAAGCAATCGGCAAAAGAGGTGGATTGGTTTGGTATGATCTTTTTGATTATGTTTATCGGTTCACTCCAGTTTGTATTAGAACATGGTCAACAGGACGATTGGTTTGATGATCCATTAATTTTAGGATTATCGATTTTGTCTGTATTTGGCTTATTGTTCTTCATCTGGCGAGAGCTGGTATATGACAAACCCATTGTTAACCTAAGGGTATTGCGTGATAAAAACCTACAGGTAGGGGTTGTGATGAGTTTTATCCTTGGATTTGGTTTATTTGGATCGACTTTTATTATTCCGATCTATACACAATCCATATTGGGGTGGACCGCAACAGACGCAGGTTTGCTCCTGTTACCAAGTTCAATCATGACCGGAATCATGATGCCTTTTATTGGTAAAATGATCCAGAATGGTGTTCCGCAGAAATATATGGTAGCGGTGGGTTTGAGCATTTTCTTCGGCTTTTGTTTCTGGATGTACAGCCTGATGACAAATGATACGGGTTCGGAACACATGTTTTGGCCACTTATCCTCCGTGGGGTAGGCTTGGGGCTGCTATTTGTGCCAGTAATGACCTTATCGCTATCTACTCTTCACGGTAAGTCGATCGGCGAGGAGCGGCATTTACTGGTATGATGCGTCAACTTGGCGGTTCATTCGGTATTGCGTTGATCACAACATTTATTGCACGTGACTCTCAAAAGCATCGTGTAGACCTGGTCGCTAACCTGGATCCCAGTAAGTTTGAGGTACAACAACGTGTGCAACAATTGCAAATGAGTTTTCAGGCGAAAGGCTTTGCCCCAAATGAGGCACTGGCCAAAGCTCACCAGATACTTGACATGACTGTCATGAAACAGGCTACGGTATTGTCATACATGGATGTGTTTCTGTATTTAGGGGTTGTATTTTTAATCTGTGTACCTTTTGTACTGATGATCAAACAGGGCAAAACCCAGGTGGATATGTCAAGTGTGCACTAGCGATCGTAAGGAATACGTTATTCTCGAATTTATATAATTTGATAAGCCCTCAGAAATTTTTTTGAGGGCTTTTTGTGGAAACACCTGTTTTTATTAATTCTTATTTTTTAATTAAGGTATCAATGGGCTCGCTATACCCGGATGATTGGGGAGCAAGAACCTTCAGTCGATTTTCATAACTGTTGATGCTCGTGGGAGAATACGGGTTTTATAAACAGAAAAATATAAAATGAAAACCTGATTCGGAATAGATTGTTAATTAATAAAAAAATCTTTGGAATTTATTTCCACAAGGTGGTCGATACAAAGAAGTTATTATTTCAAAATAAGCAAGCATGGATACAGGGAGACTTAATTTTTAGCTTTTATTATTCCTTTGTTTTTGGTGTTGATGCTGTTGGAGTATTGGTATAGTCTGAAGAAACAAAAGCGATATTATACCTTTGATGAATCTATCGCTAATCTTAATGTCGGTATCGTCGAACGCATGTGCGACATGTTTTCAGTTAGCTTATTCTACTTTTTCTTTGTGTGGATCTATCAAAAATTTGCAATCTTCCATATTGAAGCCAACCTTTGGACATGGATCCTACTTTTTCTATTCACAGATTTTTGTGGTATTGGTATCATCGTTACAGTCATGAGATCAACCTGTTATGGGCAGCACATGTGGTTCATCATCAAAGTGAAGATTATAATTTTACCGTTGCAGCAAGGATTACTATTTTTCAGGCAGTATTTCGTTCCTTGTTTTGGGCCTTTATTCCACTTTTGGGTTTTCCACCTTTTATGATGACCGCAATCCTATTGGTTCATGGTGTATATCCATTTTTTTCTCATACGCAAACGGTGGGTAGTTTGGGTATTCTTGAAAAAATTCTTGTCACCCCATCTCATCACCGTGTACATCATAGTAGCAATGAGATTTATTTGGACAAGAACTATGGTGATATTTTGATTATTTGGGATAAAATGTTTGGAACTTTTATTGCTGAGAAGAAAGAAGAACCCTGTGTCTATGGGCTGACCAAACCCATTCATCGGTACACGTTCCTTTGGCAGCATTTTCATTATCTTTTGAAATAGGGATGTCTTTTAATCGTGCGAAGGGATTTAGAAACAAGATTCGGACGATATTTGGCCGCCCCGATGACATACAACCAGAAATTAGGGACGAATTGGAACAGAAAATCTTTGCGGGAACCAAAGTTCAGGTACACGGAAAGAAATTGAGTCAATATATTTTTTCCAATCGATGCTAACCATGGGACTTCTGTTTTTCTTTTTACTTTATGGTAGTTATCAAAATATTGTACAATTGCTTGTTGGTGGTCTTTTTATTTTGTGTAGTGTCATCTGTATCGGTGGATTGTTGGAACATGAGAAATGGGTCTTTCCGCTTGAAATGCTGCGTCTTTTTCTGTTGTTATTCTTTATAACAATTACTTTCTTTTCTTTTCCAGTACTGCTTGTCTTCTCAGCATGCATCATAACGCAGTTGATATTCTTTAAACCAATAAAACATTACTACGAACGGATTCTTCATTTGTGAAAGAGCTAAGTTTATCGTCTGGTTGCGGTTTTTGGCAGAGCCCGACGAAGGTATGACAATAGCTTCTGGCCATGATATCCCAGCTAAAATCAGCATTGGTATTGTTCTTAAATTGCTGTCCAAGATTTTGATAATGGTCGGGATTATCCAAAATGGATTGCAATTGCCCGATCCAGGCATCCGTATCCTGAGTGTTGAGCAAAAGACCGTTGTGGTTATGTGTAATTGCGCTCGTGATTCCTTCAATTCGGAGGCTACAACAACAGCGCCCGCTGAAGATGCTTCAAGACAAACCAGGCCGAAACCTTCCATATCTCCCGGTACGTGGATATTGGGCATCAGGAACGCCTTCGCATTTGCAAGAAGATGTTTTAATTGGGCGAAGGGAACCTTCCCTAGATGCTGGATTTTTTCGGGATAGGCTTTCAATAATCTGCGCATTTCTTGTTGATCAGTTGGATGCCCCAAAAATAAGGTGGACAGATGGTAGAGTTTAGCTGGTAAGAGATTGAGCAGACGCTCTTTCAAGGTTGGTCTTTGATCAAATGGCCCGACCATCAGGAGCTTGAAATTGCCATGAAGGGCAGGAATGACATGCTGCATTAGCCAGGAGAACCCTTTGCGCTTTACTGGCCTTCCAAGTGTGATAAAGTAAGGCGGAGGTGGCGTATTCCCCTTTAATTGAAGATGCTCAGTTTCGGTGAAATCCCTGTGCTTATCTGGTATTAAAGCAGTGTTGGGAAGGGCAGGATCTACTCCATTTGGGATAACTGAGATTCTGGAAGAATCAATACCACGCGATTGAGCGGCGTTGGCGGTGGCCTGACTGACCGCAATAACCTGATCAAATGTATTGAAGCGGGGATTACTTTATGTTGGAAATAAGGAAATGGAAAAACAATATCAAGACCATGAAGGGTGACAACTTTTTTAAATGATCGTAGCCCTTGTGAAAAGATGCTAAAGCAGCGATTAATCCATCGTTAAAATGAAGAAGCCGAATGCCGGGATTATCTTTAATTTTGGATAGAATACGTTGATTTAGGCGAAAGAAGAACGTCAAAATGGACTCTTCGTTGTCATAAACGATTGTATGTACTTTGAGATAGAGCGCAGCATTATTAATGAGCTCAAAGCTCTGTTTTTCCATCCCTCCAACCGCAGGTGGATATTTATGGCTGATAAACAAAATTTCTATTTCAGATGGTAACATGTATGGTTTTTCTTTTGATACATAGATAAAATATAGCGCCAATAGCTGTCCAGAATACCTGGCGGCCACGACGTAGGAGAGAGACACTCAACCAGATACTTCCACCTGAAATTCCAATCGTGCTAAGCAGTAGTTTGTTGGATATTTCCTCAACGCCCAGTTGACCGGGAATAAATGCGCCTGCACTCTTAAATAGGATGACGCTCATGTCTAAAATTAATCCGTGAATAACCCTGACATCGACAGCCAGAAATTTTAAGATCAGATAGAATTCCAGGCTACCAATTAGCCAATGCAGCGCAAACAGCAGGTAGGAGTACCAAAATACTTTATTTTGTTGTTGATAGAAGTCTTTCGTATCCCAAAGCAATTTCTGGAGCTGATTTTTTGCTTTCGATACAAATGAAGTATCAGCAGAGTTATTTTTAGGTGTTGTTTTGGTGGAAACTAGCCAGTAGAATATTAAGACTACAAATAGCAACAATACTACGCATACGACATAGATAGCGTATCCCGTATACTGCATCACCTTGTTTTTAAGGGCGAAAGCATCAGCCAGATCATGGCCAGTAAGAAAATACTTAATTGGGAAAGTATGGCTGTAATGCGTGAGATGGCGACCGAGCTGAGTCCCTGCTGTAAAGGGATGTCATATCGGGTTATCAGCTCGGCTTTCAGTAAATCGCCGGCAATAATACTGGTGGGATTAAAGAGTCCAACAGTTTCGCCAATTTGACGTACGGCAAAAAGTTCTAAAATATTAATCTTTTTTTTTGGAAGTGTCCAGACAAACCCACCAGGCTAGCGTTCCAAAAAGATAGGCAACTAAAGTCGTAAATACGATAAAAATAAAGCGATAGCCAATCGTTGACAGCTCTTTTTCAACGCCGAAAGATCGCTGTGGATTACAAAAATTATCATAGATGTCAAGATCAGAAGTAAGAAGACAGCTTTGATCAATTGACGGGATGTTATTAATTTGCCCATGCGAGGTCTGCGTCTTGCGTTTTTTCAGCAAGTAATTCAATATCATCAAAGTACTGTTGGGATAATCGTGTCCAATCTAATTGGCCTACATAAGAAAGACCGGCTGTAATCAGATTTTTCTTAGCACGTTGTCAGAGAGAATTTTCTTTAAATAATAGACATACCCAGCTGCATTTTCAGGCTGACATTTAAACCCGGTAACCCCGTGTTGAATTAGCGATGCTGAACCGCCACCATCAGCGATCACACATGGAAGACCCGATGCCAATGCTTCGACTACAACGTTGCCATAGGTTTCTGAAACTGAAGGAAAGACAAATACATCTGCTGATGCATACAGTACCGCAAGTTCCTGATGTGTCTTTTTCCTAGAAAAATAGCATTAGGCATTTCTTGCATTGCTGTTACTTTGGCCGTTCCTTCCCCGACAACGATAAAATTGTAGTCCAGTTGTTGGGCTTGTATCTGCTGATAGATATCGATCAGCGTTTTGATATTTTTCTCCCAAACGATCCGACTAACAAATAATACCGTTGGTTTATGATTTTTGGTCAGTTGTTGAATATAACTGCTATTCTTTTTTGAGGTGTAAATAATTGTGTATCAATGCCCCTTTGCCAAAGTTTTAAGCCGTCCTGTTCAAGCCCAATCTGTTGGAGCTCAGTTAAGATAGACTTGGTGGGAACATAGACAATATCACATTTGTTATAAAAATTGTTCATCGCCCGTTTCATCCATTGTTCGGTGGGTTTGACCAGCGGGAGGATATTTTTGAAGTAGTAGGCTATATAGGATATAAAATGTGTGTGGTAGATCGTTAATACGGGTATATTTCTACGTTTGGCATAATTTAACGCAAAAAAACCGAGAAGAGATGGTGTAGCGATGTGAATGATGTCCGGCGCGAATTCATCCAAAGCCAGTTCGAGCTTTTTTTTGATAAGCTGCGGAATAGCCAGACAATAATCTTCATTGACTGGTATTTTAAATGTAGGCACTTTGTACGAATGAAAGTCCCGGAATTGTGTGGGGCCACCACCATAAATAAAGAAATACTTAAAATTCTGTTGATCAATACGGTTTATCAGCTGAAACATTGTTCGAGATGCACCGTCGAAATCCTCAACGAGTATTTCTGTAAAGAAGGCTACCTTTCTCATTTTATTCTTATTAGGGGTTTCATAAAAATATTCGAAAAGGATAACTCAAAAGCTATTTTGATATTAATCTTTTATCATTAAAGTGTTTATAAATTGTTTGTTATTAATGATTTGTAAATAATTTTTATAAATAAAATTAATTTAAGAATATAGTTAAGCTAATCTTGGGGCTTTACTTTTGGAATGAACAAATTATTCAGTCCATGTTGTTAGATTTATTGTTCGAAAGGAAAACTAGACTTAAAGGTCTTCGTAAAGTTCTTATTTTATCTGTTTGTGCTTCTGCAGGCATCATGTTGGGATTCAAATTGAAACCTAAACAAGTTAGACCAATGAACATGGTGTATGTCGATATGCCTGATGCCAGCGAGGGAAAGCTTAATTTATTAACTTATAATATTGCCGGTCTTCCAGAGTTAATTTCAAGCGCTGTAACGGAAAGAGTTTCGAGTATTACTTCCATTGGCGAGCTGGTAAATCCCTTTGATATTGTGAACGTGCAAGAGGATTTCAATTACAATAAATTTTTATACAGCAAGAATAGACATAGTTATCGAACGGAAAACATGGGCGGTGTACCTTTTGGTGATGGATTGAGTACGTTGTCGAAATATCCGATCCAAGACTTTGAGCGCGTAAAGTGGGATGCTTGTAATGGAGCGGATTGCTTGACTCCCAAAGGTTTTTCCTATGCACGCATTCAATTGGCAAAAGAGGTTTTTATTGATGTTTACAATGTACATGCAACAGCTCAGGATGATCCTAATGCGGCAATAGCACGTCAGAAAAACCTGAATCAATTGAAAAGCTATATTCAAAAGAACTCCGCAGGACAGCCTTTGTTAATCATGGGAGATTTTAATGCTCATTATGCGTACGCATTGGATAATATTGTTTCCTTTCAGGGAGAACTAGGTTTGGTAGATGCATGGGTGAATTTGAAAAATAGGGGTAAGATCCCTCAAAGCAAGCAAAACTTTGTTGCCATGGCCGCATTGGAATTAACAGATGACTGTGAGGGCATTGATAAGATCTATTACCGTAATAATGATCGGATGGTATTTGAAGCAAAGAACTATCAGGTTCAAAAGAAACTTTTTCAAAATAGGGCGGGGCAGGATCTGTCTGACCATTGTGCGGTATCGCTACAATTGGGGTGGCATCTAATAAAGCCTTCAATTCAGTAGACTTTCTCAATTCTTTCATATCAATCGCGATTAGCACTGAGTCCCCTTCAGTGCTTTTTTGTATTTTGGCATTTTTCGAATACCAGAATAGGAGGGCACCTATAAATAAAAAGCCCCATAAAATAAATTATGGAGCCTTTATAAAATTGGGATAAATTATCTTATTTATACATCTCTGCGCGTTGTGCTTTTACAACATCGCTATTGATGTATTCATCATAGGTCATCAACTTGTCGATGATTCCTTTTGGTGTCATTCAATGATTCTGTTTGCAACAGTCTCAGTCAACTCGTGGTCACGGGATGTGAATAACATTGATCCTTTAAAGTCTGACATACCATTGTTCAATGCTGTAATTGATTCCAGATCCAAGTGGTTGGTCGGTTCATCAAAAACCAAGAAGTTAGCCCCTGTAACATCATTCTTGAAAACATACAACGCATTTTTTCACCCCGGAAAGGACAGAAACTTTTTCATTACTTCTTCACCGGAGAATAACATTTTTCCTAAGAATCCACGTAGGAACTGCTCATCCGCTTCAGGGTTTGTTGTATAGTCTCTTAACCAATCGACCAAATTTTCATTTTTACCTTCAAAAAACGCTGCATTTTCAATTGGCATATCAGCAGGAGTGATGGTAATACCCCATTTGAATTCCCCACCGAAGTCAGTGTCTCTACCTGTGATAATATCGTAAAAGGCAGTTGTGATTAGGGAATTAGGCCCCAACACCGCAATTTTATCACCTTTATTAATCATAAATGTGATATCCTTGAAGAATACCTCACCGTTGACCGTTTTGCTTAAACCTTCTACTTGTAATGTTTGGTCACCCGGTTCGCGGTTCATGGTATTGAACATGATCGCAGGATATTTACGGTTGGAAGGTTTGATCTCATCAATATTGATCTTATCCAAAGCTTTCTTACGGGAAGTAGCTTGTTTTGATTTGGAAGCATTGGCTGAGAAACGACGGATAAATTCCTGAAGTTCCTTAACCTTGTCTTCCATCTTTTTGTTTTGATCAGACCGTTGTTTTAACGCTAATTGTGAAGATTCGTACCAGAACGAGTAGTTACCTGTATAGATGGTCATTTTACCAAAGTCGATATCAACAGTGTGTGTACACACTGCATCCAAGAAGTGACGGTCGTGGGATACAACGAGTACAATTGCTTCATAAGTAGCCAAAAAGTCTTCTAACCACGCAATTGTATTGATGTCCAAGTCATTGGTAGGCTCATCGAGAATCAAGATATCTGGATTACCGAATAGTGCCTGTGCCAATAAGACACGTACTTTTTGATTACCATCAATTTCAGATACTAACTTGTAGTGAAGCTCTTCTTTAATGCCTAAGCTACTCAATAGGGTAGCTGCATTGGATTCTGCATTCCATCCGTCCATTTCTGCAAAAAGACTTTCGAGTTCACCGGCACGTTCACCATCTGCATCAGAGAAATCCTCTTTCATGTAAATAGCGTCTTTCTCTTTCATGATTTTGTAAAGCTCTTGGTTACCCATCATGACAGTTTCCAACACTGTATATTCATCGAAAGCATAGTGATCCTGACTCAATACAGACATACGTTCGCCAGGCGTGAATGCCACCGAACCTGTAGAGGGATCAACTTCGCCAGAAATAATTTTTAAGAAAGTAGATTTACCAGCTCCATTGGCACCAATAATGCCGTAACAGTTGCCAGGTGTAAATTTTAAATTGACATCTTCGAATAGTACACGTTTACCATAACGAAGGGAGAGATTTGACACGTTAATCATGCTGCAAAGATACGTTTTAATCTTGTATTTTTTAACTATTTGCAAACATCAATTCCTTATCAAATAACCCGAATAATGGATCGTGAGAAATATCGCTTTCCAAGCGATTGACCAACGAAAGAAAAATATGAAATATAAAATTTGAGACAGTCCAGATGATCGTATATCATTGAAAAGATGCACACCAGATTAATAAATTATGAATTGGGATTTTGCTAATAAATTGGCTTCTTTTTGTGGCTTTAGCGTCGAAATGAAAAGAATAATTATGAAAAGAAATAGCATTACGTATGCTTTAGTACTCGTTGCTGCTTTTTTGCTGAATTTGCAGGGTGCCTATGCTCAATTTGGTGGATTGCTTGACAAAGCAAGTAAGGCAGTTGCTTCGAAAGGGAGTAAAGCGTTAGGGTTAGACAAGCTTTTAAAGGAACCTGAGGCGATAAGCACAAGTTTTGAGGATGTAAATCGGAAAGGCGAACAGATGCCTGATTTTCAAAATACAGCTACTTATAAGCCATTGGAAAATTTGCAGAAAAATGGCCAGGACGGCTATTTGCTTGAAGCTGGCCATTTTGAAATGACCAACAAAAGCTATTGCTTAAAGGCAGGGACTTATGCACCATCTAAGGGGATGGCTATATGTATGCGCCTACATTAGGAAAAAGCGGGAGGTTGTCATCGCTATCTTGAAAAGCGCGGAAAAACATCCGGAAGTTGAACAATCATCAATACAGATGTTATTATGGACAATTATTGCTAAAACTAAATTTATAGACTATTCCGGGAGGTCAAGGAAACCGCATTGCGGTTATTGACACCGGAGCAATTATTAATGCTAGAAGGTGGCGCGCTAGGTATATTGCCGTTTGATGTGGTGCAAAAGGCTAAAGACCAGATGCCTCCAGCTGTGCAAGCGATATTTGAAGCAGAAAATAATATCAGACAGCTGGTTTCTTCAGGCAACTATTCTTATGCTGAGTTTGAAAAGTACGCAATTATGGCAGGTATGGCCGAACCTCGTACGGATGTTCCGAGTGGAATCTGGACACTTCATCCCGATGGCTACTATGTGCGTTATTTTCCAAGCGGTTACTCCGTAACCAAAGTACAGGTGTATGTACCGGAGGAACTGATCACGAAATTGAAAGGTAAAAATTGGTTTATGATGCGACAGATGATATTGCTTGTCCAGCGAATACAGGATCGCAACGTTTGGCACAGACAAATGAGCCGATTAAACACAATGAATGATGTGGATAAACAAGGGGATGAATTTATTTCGATAGAAATTCAGGGAGAAACAATAAGGAGATCAATTGATCTCCCTTATTCATTAAATTTCCTCTTTTGCCTTCTGTATAATATAAAAACGATGACAATAATTGCTACGATCCCTAAAATGATATAATGGGAGCCTGATTGTTGTTGATGTTGGGTTGTATCCTCTGTCGTCTGCGCATATGTAAAATTTGCTACGAAAAGAAGCACCATGAAAATCCACTTCTTGCACATAATAAACGGTTTATTAACTATAGTAGCAAGCTAACTATTTTTTGCAATAAAGACAAATTAATTTTACAAAAATGACAATATCTAAATGTGGTTTTATATACTTTGTAACGTAAGCTGTTGATTTTGCGAAGTATGTATGTTTTGAGAGGGGAATTTAAAGTCAAATTACCCCTATAATTGATAAAGTTGTTGTTAAAATTTTGGATTTGGAGCGGCACGGTGAAAAAGAAGTTTTTTTAGTGTACTAATGGAATATATTCAGGTAATGCCGCTCAAAAGGTGCATTAATGGTCGTAAAGTCGTATATTGTAAACCTTTTAAGCGTTTAAAGATATTATTGTCATGTCAAAACTTATTAATTTAACTGTCTTTAGAGAATTTTTGAAATCTAGCTTTGCTGGTGGGATTATTCTGTTTTCCTGTGTTATCTTGGCACTCATTGTAGCGAATACATCGCTATATGGATCGGTAATGGACTTTCTTCTTCGGGAGGTGGGACTTGAAACGGATAATATCCATTTAAAATATTCATGGCTCTTATGGATCAACGATGGGCTGATGGCTATTTTCTTCCTCTTAGTCGGATTGGAAATCAAAAGAGAAATTGTTGAGGGAGAATTATCTTCAGCAAGTAAGGCTGTTCTTCCTATTCTGGCAGCAGTAGGGGGAGCTCTCCTGCCAGCGGCAATCTATTTTGTGATCAATAAAGATGCGGGCGACACCGCACACGGATGGGGATACCAATGGCTACGGATATCGCATTTGCACTTGCTGTTATCACACTTTTGGGAAATAAAGTTCCGGCAAGTCTCAAGATCTTTTTAGCAGCTTTGGCTATTGTAGATGATTTGCTTGCGATCTTAGTCATTGCTTTGTTCTATAGCAGTGGAATTCATGCGACCTATCTATTTATTGCGCTGGGAATATTTGCTTTTCTGATTATTCTAAATAAACTTGGTGTAAAAGCCCTATGGGCCTACCTTATTCCGGGGTATTCATTTGGTATTTTATCCACCATTCGGGCATTCATGCGACTATAGCCGGTGTTTTGGTTGCCATGACGTTACCCACAACGCCAGATGAAAAAGAATCGCCATTGGAAAACTGGAGCATCTACTGACCAAGCCTGTAAATTTTATAATCATTCCTTTATTTGCTTTCGCAAATACATTAATTCCAATTCATGCTGAAATGGTTGGCGGTTTAACGTCCAAATTGGGGCTGGGTATTATTGCGGGATTGATTGCAGGAAAATCAATTGGTATATTTGTGATTTGTTTTATTGCTAAAAAAATGAAAATAGCGCAACTTCCAGAAGGTGCAAGTTGGCCGCAGATATTCGGTGTTGGTTTATTAGGAGGTATTGGTTTTACCATGTCTATCTTCATATCTATCTTATCCTTTGACGATGCCTTTTTGATTGAGGAAGCCAAATTTGCGGTGCTCATTGCTTCTCTTTGTGCAGGTATATTAGGATACACATTGTTGAGATTGGCTGATACTTCCAAAAGTAACTTAGGTTAAAATAACGAAGATTCGCTAGGAGAGTTCTCAGGATATATTTTCTATGTAACTCCTAGCGTAACAAATGCTGACATCATATATAGATTAGTTTTAGTAACTTAGCGCATATTTAATAAAATAATAAAATTTGAGATTTACTGAATTTGGTTTTGTTCGGAATTGGAAGAGGGCTTAGAAAGCATGATGTTTGAAGAGGCGACGCCTATTCAGGAACAGACAATCCCCATCATTAAGAAGGGTAGTGATATGATTGCCTGTGCGCAAACAGGTACCGGTAAAACGGCGGCATATATGTTGCCAATTTTAGATGCTGTTGCGAGAGACGCAAAGGAGTTTATTCGCGCGATTATCCTGGTTCCGACAAGGGAATTGGCACTGCAAATAGATCAACAGATCATGGGCATGTCTTATTACACAGGGGCGACATCCATCTCCATATATGGAGGCGGAGATGGAATGGGCTACGAACAACAGAAACGAGCTATTCGGGAAGGGGTTAATATTATTGTTGCTACCCCGGCCGATTAATCAGCCATCTTACGTCGATGAAAGTCGATTTAACTCATCTGACGCATTTCGTACTGGATGAAGCGGATAGCATGTTGGATATGGGCTTTCAAGATGATATATTGCGTATCGTCAGTTACTTACCTAAGAAAAAGCAAATGTTGCTTTTTCAGCAACTATGCCCCTCAAGATCAGAAATTTTGCGAGAAAGATTCTTTATCAACCTGTTGAGGTCAATATCGCCATTTCAAAACCTTCAGAGGGTATAGACCAGCGCGCATATCTGGTATATGATAAGCAAAAAATGGATCTTTTAAAGATCATCTTACAGGATGTTAATTATGTTTCTGTGATCATCTTTGCCTCGCAAAAAACTACAGTTAAATTACTGGCGCAAGAACTTCAAAAACAGGGTATAGATGCCGAAGGCTTTCACTCAGATCTTGAGCAGGCTAAACGTGAGGATATCATGAGCAGATTTAGATCACGTCAGGTGCGGGTACTTGTGGGAACAGATGTTATCTCACGTGGTATCGATATCGTAGGTATCAGTCTGGTCGTAAACTACGATGTCCCACCAGATCCGAAGATTATGTACACCGTATCGGACGTACTGCACGTGCAGCGACAACGGGTACAGCGATTACTTTTGTGAATGATAAAGATCAGCAGCGCTTTTTCAGATCGAAAACCTGATCGGTTATCCCGTAGAACAAATCGCTTTGCCGGAAGGCTTTGAAGCTGGGCCCGAATATAATCCGGCGAAGAAAAGCAGCAATCCACAAAATCGAAGACGTTTCAATAAGAACAAAAATAAAAATTACCAAAAACAGAAAAGAGCTTAATGATAAATTAAGCTCTTTTCTGTTTTTACCCAATGTTCGCTTCGATGGGGCCTATTCTATTATGATAGGGATTATTCTGTTGCCCATACGGCCAATTCATAACCATCGAGGTCTTTGAATTGAAATCGTTTACCACCAGGAAAGCTAAAGATATCTTTAACGATGGTGCCACCTGCACGGACGACTTTATCACGTGTGGATAGCAAATCATTCGAATAAAGGACAACCAAAATGCTACCGTTTACCGGTGTGCCGACTGTAAATCCTCCATCCACATATTTGCCATCAAAGGCTGTATACTCAGGGCCGTAATCCGTAAAGTTCCAATCAAAACTTGCTGAATAGAATTTTTTAGCTCGCTCAAGATCGCTAGATATAAATTCAAGGTATTGAATTTGTTCGTGGACAAGTTTATTGTCTGAAGAAGAATTGCTCATGATATTGTTTAATTGATATTGTCATTTATTGGAGGAATCTACCTGAATTTCCAACATCAAGTGGATGCCCGATGTTATGTAAATATAGGATTTTCTCCGAACAGAATTTAGGCTTCTTTGTTTGAATTAACATCATTTAATCCGATAGCAATCACACTATATTACTCAAAAGCCATTTTTATGTACTAATTTTCTGATTTTTCCTTTTTCTACTGATGAGCGCCTGTATAAGCACAGAAAGCATAACCAGGGAAAGCCCGATGTAAAATGAAAGATTGAGCTCTTTGGATTCATTGAAGAATAAAAATGCAATCAGGATGGCATATACAGGTTCTAGATTGAGACTTAAATTGAGTGTAAAGGCAGAAATTTTCTTTAAAATTTCTGTGAAGGCAAGGTATACAGCCACGGTACAGCACAGCGACAAAATTAGGAGGTAAATGAGATCCATTGTATTGGGGATAAAAGACGATATCGGATAATAATAAAGATAAAAGGGGAGGATCAACCCAAGACCGACACTTCCACCAATCATTTGATAATAGTTGATGATTATACTGCTGTGTCGCTTGACCAGACGTTCGTTATAAATTGCATAAAGCGAAGCAAAAGCCGGTGAAATGATCCCGAAAATAATGCCCATTTGATGTGCTGTATCAAAATGAAATATTAAAGCTATGCCACAAAGCGTTAGTCCACTCAGAAAAAACTCTGAACTTTTAAATCTCGTTTTGTTAATGATAGGAGCAAAGATTGCGGTAAAGAAACTTGCCATACAGTAACAAACTACCCCGATTGAAATATTGGAGTATTTGATACTGGCATAGAAAAGTAACCAGGAGGCGGTAATCAATAAACCATTTTTGCAATCGCTAATTTTTCACGTAAGCTGATTTCATTGGTTACTTTTGACCATTTTGCAATAAAAAAAGGAAAATGGCCGAAAAAAATACACGATACCAGGTTAGCATACCTTCATTGAGACTGATGACTTTGCCCAATACTCCGGATATGCCCAAACATACCACAGCAAGATGTAGTATGAAATATGAATGTTTCATAAAATATTGTCTTCCAGCTCTATCTTTGAAAAGACAGATACTATTGTTATAAAATTTGATTGAGAATATAAAACATGGGGAATCAGCCGATTATTCGGTGCCATGCTTTATTAATATTTAAAAAAATATTAAGCGATTGGAGGAGGAAGACAGCTTGTTCTGTTCATAACATTCTATTTCTTACCCGAAGATAATAAAATCCAGTGGTTTAATTCAAATAATTGTAGCGAATATCAGTATTAATTAAAGGAAATTGTGTTTTATATGATGACTAAAAGCGCATAAAAAGGGCTAAACTTTCGTTAGCCCTCTTAATTAAACTATTATGATCCTGAATATCGCTCAAGAATTGAGCGAACCTGGGTCAGTATACGCGATGATTTATTACTCGGTGTCGCTTCCTCCTCCCAATGCACGGTATAGATCCACCACGGCATTAAGTTTTTCCCGTTTAATGCTAATCTGTTCGAGATCATTTTGTAACGCGTTGTTTTGCGCAGTAATGACTTCTAAATAATTTGCCATGCCACTTTTGTATAATAGGGCAGCGTCTGAAGTTGCTTTGGCCAATGAGTTGGATTTAGCTTCAATCAGCTGAAGTCTCCGGTCGCTATGCTTTATTTTTGCTAAAGCATCCGATACCTCCGAAACTGCGAGCATAACAGACTGTTTAAATTGTACCGCCAATTTTTCCCGTTCGATTATCGAAATCTCATAGTTCGTTTTTAACGCACCTTTTTGAAAGATCGGTTGGGTGATATTTCCTGCTATTGTTTTCACAATGGACCCCGGAAGATCAAACCAGCGATTGAATTGAAAAGAGTTTGTGCCGATCGAAGGAGTTAAACTTATCGAAGGATACATCGCTGCTTTGGCCAATCCTATTCTACTGTTAGCTGCAACAACAGCATACTCGGCCGCTTTGACATCAGGTCTCCGGCTAAGCAGTTCGGCTGGAACTCCGTTGCCAATGTCCCACCGACAACAGTTGCATCAAGACCTTCGGAACGCTGGATTTTATCGGGGAAGCCACCACATAGTATACTTATGGCATTTTCTTCAATAGCAATATTCTGGTCTGCCAGTGGAATCAGCAATTCGGCAGTTTTCTTTTGTGCTTCGGCCTGTTCTACAGCTAATGAACTCACGAGCGAGGAATTGTATTGCAGACGTATCATACTTAATGTACTGTCACTAAGTTGTACATTTTTTTGTGCAATCTTTAACTGTTCGTCCAATGCGATCAGATTGTAGTAAGATTGGATAACCTGAACTATAATACGGGTTTTCAACGCAGATAAATTCTCCTTCTGTCCAAAGAAGTTTGCTAATGCTTCTTCTTTCTGCATCTTTGCCTTTCCCCAGATGTCTACCTCCCAAGAAAGTCGGAGTGTGGCGTTATAGTCATCCATATAAGGTGTCCCAATAAATTGATCGCTGAGCGATCCATTCAGGGAATTGGTAGATAACCAGGTTCTATTTGCTCCTACGTTTAGATCAAGTGTTGGTAAAAGGCCCTTTTTGATTGTTTATAGGAGAGCTCCAGCTGCTGCATACTCAAAAGTGCTACACTAACGTCTGTGTTTTTGATCAGTGCTTTTTCAATAAGCGCAGTCAAATTAGGATCTTTCACAAACTTCCGCCACGATAATGCCAGTGTATCTGAGGTCAGGACAATTTCGTTATTTCTGAAGTTGTCCGGTAACTCCATGTCTTGACGTGTATATTTTTGCCCACACTGCACGAAGCGAGAAGTAGGGAAGTACCTGCTAAAATAGTAATATAGTGATGAAATTTTTTCATTTTAATCGTTTGTCTTGTCCACGAGTTTTTTCTTGAAACCTTCTCCTGTAAATATTGAAACACCAGATACAATAATGGTATAACGATCACCCCAAGGATCACCCCGCTTAACATACCCATAGCTGCCCCAGTACTAATAGAGTGATTACCTGTTGCTGTTCCTCCAGTAGCAAACATCAGCGGGATCATACCCGCTATAAAGGCTAATGAAGTCATTAAAATTGGGCGAAGACGTGCTTTGGCACCTTCCAGGGCTGAATCAATGAGTGAAGAACCCGCCCGTCTACGCTGCAATGCAAACTCAACGATCAGGATCGCATTCTTCGCCAAAAGACCAATCAACATGATCAATCCGACTTGAACGTATATATTATTGTCCAGACCGATAGCACGTGTTCCCAAGAATGATCCTATAATCCCTGTCGGGATCGATAACAGCACCGCCAGTGGCAACAGGTAGCTCTCATACTGTGCGGAAAGTAAGAAGTAGACGAACAATAAGCTCAATGTCAAAATGATCATCGTCTGATTGCCAGAAGATTTTTCTTCCAAACTAAGTCCTGTCCATTCGTAACTATAGTCTCCTGGCAATTTGTTCAGCACATTTTTCTCCAGTGTTTCCATAATAGCACCATTACTGATACCTGGATTACTAACGACGTTAATGGTAAGCGAATTATACAAGTTGTAACGTGTCACGGACTCTGGTCCATAGACTTTGCGAAGTGTTACCAATGTATTTACCGGTAGCATTTCCCCTTTGTTGTTCTTGACAAATATTTCATTGAATGCGTCCTTATCTGTTCTAAAAATTCCGTCCGCTTTTACAGCGATACGGTAGAACTTACCAAAGCGATTGAAATTCAATGACTGGTCGCCTGCAAAATACGTCTGAACAGACGAAAGCATTTCACTGACATCTACACCAAGCTGAGCCGCTTTATCTTCGTCAACTTCCAATTCCATTTGTGGATAATCTGCTCTAAACATGGTATAGGCAAATTGTACACCTGGTTGTTGCATAATCTTGGCAATAACAGAATCGGACATTGCTTTAAGCTCTACCGGAGATTTTCCGGCTCTGTCTTGTAGTACAAGTTCGGCACCGTTCATCATACCATAACCATCAACAGGAGGGGAGCGGAAAGCCATCGCATTACCTTCTTTAACCGTAGTTAGCTTTTGAGAAATCACCTGATGAATCTGATCAATATCATTCATTTCGCCACGTTTCTTCTTATCCTTTAAACGGATGAACCCTGTTGCATAAGCTGCACTGGAGTTGTTACCAATCATATTGAAACCCGTGATACTCGTGTGGCTTTCAATAGAAGGTAAGTCAGCCAATAGTTTCTCTATTTTTCCTACAGCTTTTGTTGTCCGATCGAGACCGGTACCCGGAGGCATCTCCAAACTGTACACGACAAAGTTATCATCTTCCATAGGGACAAAGCTTTTTGACGTACTGGTCATGAGATATCCTGCAGCGCCTATTGTAGCGATAATTAATAACGCTGCTAACCATTTTTTCTTAACAAGAAATTTCAGCGAGCCAACGTATCGATTTGTCATGTTTTCAAAACCAGCATTAAAGGCTTTGAAAAAGCGTTGTGAGAATCCTGTTTTTGAGTTCGCCCATCATGATTTTCGGCATGTGTGTTTTTCAGTAACAAGGCACAAAGAGCCGGCGTCAACGTCAATGCATTGATCGCTGAAATCACAATAGCGATAACCAGTGTATAGGCAAATTGTTTGTAAAACATTCCCGATGAACCGGTCATAAAACCGATAGGAATAAACACTGCACACATGACCAATGTAATCGAGATGACCGCACCGGTTATTTCACTCATGGCACTGTGTGTGGCCTCATTACCGGTCATGGTTGATGTTTCCATCTTGCCATGGACAGCTTCGACGACGACAATGGCATCATCAACCACAATACCGATGGCCAGTACCAAGGCGAAAAGGGTTAATATATTGATGGTAAACCCAAACACCAGTAAGAAAAAGAATGTACCTACGATGGCTACTGGTACTGCGATCGCCGGAATAATGGTCGATCGGATATCCTGTAGGAATAAGAAAACAACCAAAAAGACCAAAATGAACGCTTCAATTAATGTTGAACGGACTTGAGCGGTACTCTCATCCAGACGCTCTTTGGTACTGATCAGTTTAAATATCTTGATTCCAGGAGGAAATGAGCGTTGCGCTATTTCGATCTGTTTATCGATACCGATTTCAATTTCGTTGGCATTGGAACCAGAAGTCTGGAAAATACCAATAGTAACGGTATTTAGACCATTGTTTTGCGAATTACCATTATAACTAATTGAACCGAATTCTATCCGGGCAACATCTTTCAACCTAACGATCTGAACATCATTATTTTTAACAATAATGTTTTCATACTGTTCCGGAAGATTCTTTTTCCCTTTATATCGAATCACATATTCCAATGGTGCCTTTGATTCTTCACCTAGTTTTCCGGGTGCGGACTCCAGACTTTGCTTGGAAATGGCAGCGATGACTTCTTGGGGTACAAGATCATAACTCGCCATTTTCTGAGGATTCAACCAAACGCGCATAGAGTAATCTTTCGAACCAAATACCATAGCCTGACCTACACCCGGAACACGTTTGATCTGTGGAATTAGGTTGATATTCACATAGTTCTGTAGGAATAGTTCGTCATATTTTTGTTATCTACTGTATAGATATTAAAAATCATGATCATACTATTCTGTTGTTTGGAGGTCGTCAATCCCATTCGCACAACTTCCTGTGGCAGGATCGGTGTTGCCTGTTGCACCCTGTTCTGCACGTTTACGGCCGCTTGATCTGGATTTACACCAGCCTTAAAGACAATACGTACAGAGAATGTACCATCGTTACTTGCCGTTGAGGTAATGTATTCCATGTCCTCAACGCCATTGATCTGCTCCTCCAGCGGTGTAACAACTGACCGCAATACGGTCTCACTATTACCCCGGGGTAGCTTCCCGTAACTTGGACTGTAGGTGGAGCGATATCGGGAAACCGTGTCTGCGGTAGCCTTAAAAGACCAATTATCCGAGTATGACAAATATGATAGATATAACAGTTGCCAAAACTGGCCTGTCAATAAATTTCTTCAGCATTTTATTTTAATTTTAGATAAATCTAATACAGGCTTTTATTTTTTAGTAGGTTGAACCTGCATTCCGTCATTAAGCATATCAATTCTATTCATTACGATTTTTTCGCCCGCTGTCAGACCTGATTTAAGTAGATACTCATTGGCCGTATTTCCGGCAATTTCGATCTGCTTCATGGCAATTTTGTTTTTGTCTCCAATAACATAGACAAAATAGCGATCCTGAATGTCTTTAACAGCTGCCATAGGGACTAACAATACATTATCATGAGCCTTTTTAAGACAACTTTGGCTGAACCGCCAGAACGAAGTATCTTGTCTGGGTTGGCGAAAACAGCCTTTAGTATCATACTACCGGTCGTTCTATCGATATTACCACTGGCCATTTCTACTTTTCCAGGGTGATTATACGCTGTGCCGTCAGCGAGAATCAATGTTGCTTGTTGATTGCTTGATAGCGTATTATGATCTTTCATAAAGCTGATAAAATCAGCCTCGCTCAACGAAAAATAAACGTTCACGGTATTGATTTCAGACAATGTTGTTAATGGCATTGCGTCAGCTGCAGTGATCAGATTTCCAATACGATTGGGAATCCGTCCAATGTAGCCACTTACGGGGGCATTGATTAATGTAAATCTTGCATTGATCTGCGAGGAACCTAAAGCGGCTTGTGCTTGGGCAACCTGCGCTTTTGCCGCAGCGTAGTTCGCTTCTGCAGTTTTAAGCTGAAGGTCGGTATACACTTTACCTTCTACGAGTGGTTTGATTTTTTCAATTTCCAGTTTCGCATTTTGTTCCGCAGATAATGCCGCTTGATAGGCTGCTCTGCTATTATTTACCTGTTCATTGTATACATCACCTTTTATTTTGAAAAGGGCTTGGCCTTTGTGACATAATCCCCTTCTTTCACATAGATTTGCTCCAGGTAACCTGTTACCTGAGCTTTTACATCAACATTGACGGCGCCCTCCAAGGTACCGGGGTATTTTTTTCCGTCTCCGCTTGTGCGGGGATAATTCGATAAAGTCAACAGTAACTGCCTGCTCTTGCGGTTGTTCTTGGCTGCCTCCACAGGACGATAATAGTGTAGCTGCTGTAATAAATGTAAGGATAGGTTTTAAAGTCATCGTTCTTAGTGCCATTTTATCATTTTATTTAAAGCAAAAGAAAGAATTCTTTTAAGGGATATAATAAGGAAATCTACCGAGACGTAACAATTGCTTACTGAAACGTAGCTATAATGCGCTGAATTTTGATATTATTTAATCAAAACAGGTCTTTTTGTCGTTTTCCTTAGAAAGACGCTACCTAAACACCTGACGGCACTTCGTTGATTGTACCCAAAAATTTCGAGATAAGAACTACTGTATACTAATAGTCCAACCAGTTTTTTAGGAGCTGGGCTTTTTCCCGACTGACAAGGATTTCGACATCTTCGCTATGTTTGATTTCGATTTTAAGTTTGCCATTAAAATGATTATGTAATCTCTTTATTGCATCTATATGCACTATAAATTGTCGATTGGCACGGAAAAAACTTTGGGATTTAATTGTTGCTCCAGTTCTTCTAAGGTTTGCGGTACAATTTCGACGGTACCACATTTCAGCTTGGCATGTGTTAATTTAAACTCTGAGTAAAAATATTGAATGTCTTCCACCAGTATTGTTTTATAACCGTCTTTGTAGGGCAGGAGAAACCGGGTTCTGAAATCTTTGGGATAGATAAAATCCAATAGGCCTTGGATCGGATCCTGACTCATCTGTTGAAGTTGAAGACTGTCTAATTTGACCAATGCGTTTTCTAATTCTTTTTTTTTTCTACAGGTTTTAGGAGATAGTCTATACTGTTGAATTTAAAGGCTCTGACGGCATATTCATCAAAGGCTGTCGTAAAGATAATGGGGCAGTCAATTTTAATGCTTTCCAGGATCTCGAAACTTAGACCATCAGAAAGACGGATATCCATCATGACCAAATCCGGAGACTTATTACTTTGAAACCAAGTGATGCTGTCGGCAATATTATCCAAGACATCGAGTATCTGTATTGATGGCTTTATTTCCTTCAATAGTCGTTTTAGACGATCAGCATTCAATTTTTCATCTTCAATAATCAATACGTTGGTTATACTCATGAGTTTTGTTCTATAAGTGGTAGATTAACTTTGAATGTCTTTCCATTGTTCAAGATCTCTGGTTGCAGATTTGACAATAGATCATATCTTTTAATGATATTCGAAATACCTATTCCCGATGACTCTGATACATTTTCTATTGGTATCAAAATATTTTCGACAACTAACTGGTTATGTGCATTGGTGTATACCTTAATTTTTAACGAACGTTTTTATTGGTTTGATTGTGCTTTAGTGCATTTTCGACCAAAAGCTGTAAGGTGAGTGGCGGTAGTTGATAATTGGATTTTGCAGGATCTACATTTATTTCAAAATGAACTCCTTCTCCAAATCTATTTTTTATTAAGAAAATATAGGAATCTAAGAAATTGAGTTCCTCTTCAAGAGAAATAACATCTTTTTTGAATTCACCAATAGGTAACGGTATATTTTGGAGAAATTTTCGGCATATTCATAACCAAGTTGCTGATCCTCTAAAATTATTTCGGATAATACGCTCAAATTGTTGAAAACGAAATGCGGGTCAATCTGTAGCTTCAGTGATTGAAGTTCTGTTTCGAGAATAACTTGCCCCAGTTTGGCGGCACGTATAGATTCATTCTTCCAGTTGTTGATCAGATGGATACCAATGTTAATCCCCATAATCATTAAAGCGATCATAACACTGATGGAGATATTTTGTATGGCGCCTTTTTTTTCTTCTAAGGATGTTGCAATGGTGAGGTTTTGTAGCTCATAATAATAACGGGAAATAATGTAAACTAGTAATAAATTGATAAGAAGAACCACGATGAGGTTAATGACGGTTTCAATCAGAAGCCTTTCTGTTGGATTGTCTTTCCATGTTAAGATACGATCCAATTTATTATGGACAATAATACTGAACTCTGAAATAAGGAAACTGTAAATAATGGTAAAGGTCCATTCTCCTAATATTTCAAACATATTTCGTTGAAAATAGCCATTCCAGCAACTAGAAAATGGATCTATAATATAGGCAACAAGATAGATGAGAAAAAAAAGAGAGTAGGGTAAATAATAACCTTTTCTTGTTTGTACTGATTAGATTTTTCTCATTTTTATAGATAGTCTTATCCTGCATTCGTTTTACTTGTATATAGCTATTAAATCACTACAAATTTCGCAATTCGTTTAAGGATTGGATCACAAATTTATTCTGAAACGTACAAAGAGCAAGCTGAAATATCACTTTGGTATACCCCAGCCGTATATTGCTTCAATCTTCTGATCCCTGTCCTTAGTATATAATATAAGGAATTCTCTTCTGTTTTACAATTAAAATAAAGGTATTTCATCCATTATTTTCTTAAACTGACTGCCATCAAAATTAATATATTTTATGGCAGCGCTATTTCATTTAAATTGTGGCCGGATTATTTCCTCTGTAAATGAAAATGTATGTGGACATTGTCTATAATCTCGATATGTGAGTTTTCGGTTACCACGCTATTGAAGATTTTAACGATTTTCTCGATTGATATTGAAATAATCTAAAAAAGTGTTGGGCGTTTCACTGAAAAAAATAAGGATTGACAAAGTTTCATTTTGTCAATCCTTATGGTTTAAGAGGTATTATGCCCCTGTATAATCAAATATTCCCTATTGATTATTTCGGTTCTTTGTGTGTAGTTGGTGTATGGATAATATCGAAATAAACGGTTTTATTGTTGTTGTTTGGATAGATCCGGTAGGTAAATTCCTTTTTGTTAATACCGTTATATCAACTACACGTGTGAAAAGTGTTTCTCCTGCTGCATTTTTAGCAACGATAGTCCGTGTTTTACCATCTGCTGGAACAGACCAGTCTCCACGCATTTTGGGAGAGTCATCAAGATTGAACATGGTAAAGGTACCATCGGATTTGAAATAGGCAAAACCTACAAAATTTGAGACATTGGCATCTGTCAATACCACATTTTCACCTTTGTTATTTTTGGCGCTTGTTGTTTCCCAAGCGGTACTAGCCAATACTTCGCTCGGTGTAAGCTGAACTCTGGTGTAACTTCATCATCCTTACTGCAGCTCGCGATCAGTAATGTACAAATGGTAATATAACATACCCATGCAATCTTTTTTAAATCTTTCATAATCATTAAATTTATTGTTTCACAAAAGTAATTACATTATAACTGTTGCATTTGTTCCTTTTATTCCAAGGTTTGAAGGATTTATAACGATGACTTTAATGACAGGCACGATCTTCTAAAAAGGGCCCCTACTTTATTGTTTTGATGCTTAAAGGGGGCTTAGTAAGAGTAAGAGTAGGAGAAGTGCAATGAGGGGGAGTGATCATTGTTTAAGGTTGTTGCTATAAAATAAGACAGGAGACCCTCGCGGTCCCCTGTCTCCCAGATATGTGATATAAAATTAGAAAAATTGCAAATTTTTAGATTAGTTATTACTCCATCCACCACCTAAGGAGCGATACAGATCTACGACAGCCGAAAGTTCCGCTTTCTTCACTTGAGCCAACTCAAGTTCACTTTGCAATATATTGCTTTGTGCGGTGATTACCTCCAGATAAGTTGCCATACCAGTTTCAAAGAGAAGGTTGGCATGTTTTGTAGCCTCTTTTAAACGAGTCGTTCTATCCAAAGTAATCTGTTGTTTTTCCTTCAATTTTTGGATTGAAATCAGGGCATCGGAAACTTCTCCGGCAGCCGAAATGACTTTTTGCTTGAAAATCATAACATTCTTCTCTTGTTCTATACGGGCAAGCTCATATTGCGTTTTCAGCTCTCTACGCTGAAAAATAGGTTGTGTAATACTACCTGTGATTGCACCAAATAAAGATGCAGGCAGATTAAACCAATTACTTGCTTTAAATGCATTGACACCTGCTTCAGCACTAATGACCAGCGAAGGATACATTCTTGCTTTAGCAGCTTTTTGATAGGCCTGAGAAGCAGTGACAGCAAGCTCTGCCTGTTTCACATCAGGGCGATGGCTTAATAAATCTGCCGGTACTCCTGTCGCCAGATCTTCAGGAAAACGAACGTTGACCAATTGTTCCGGTGTTTTGATTTCCGCTGGGAGTTTACCACTGAGAATTTGGATCGCATTCTCCTGAAGATGGATCTGTTGTTCGAAATCAGGGATAAGCGCAGCAGCGGATAGACGTTGCGCATCGACTTGTTCCAAAGCAAGCAATGTAATATCACCAACTTCATATTGTTGCTTGACAATACGGAGCGTGGTATCGCTCAACTGTAAATTTTGCTGTGCGATATCCGTAATTGATAAAGCATCAAAAGTTGATAATAACCTTGCGCCACTTGGGCAATCAATTGGGTTTGTATCACTTTTTTTTGCTTCTTCAGTTTGCAGGTAAGAAGCCAACGCCGCCGCATTTTGATTCTTGATTTTCCCCATAGATCAGCCTCCCAGGATAAACCAATGGATGCTGTATAGTCTTCGACGTGATGCTGTTTTAGAAATTGATTCAAGCTCAATCCGTTCATGCTATTATTGGAAGGATTGGTACTATTTCCTCTAACCTGCAACTGTGCTGTGGGCAGATAGCCCGCTTTTGCTTGTTTCAAGCTCAGTTGAGACGACTCTATATTTTTCAGTGCCAATTGCATATCCAGATTATGCTGGATTGCACTGTCGATCAAGCTTTGTAAAACAGGATCTTTAAAGAAATCACGCCATGGAATAGAACCGATATTGTTTTCTTGTGTTGCTTTTCCCTGATCACGGTATTGCTCAGGCAGATTTGGTGCAAGATGTTTATTGCTAACCAGTTTATCTGTTTTACAAGACCACGCGACAAAAGATAAGATGAAAACCGTCAGTAGCTTTACTTTTCTATTCATATATTTCGATGTTGTCATTGTTTACTAATTATTTGTATGCACTGGGATTTCCAAAGAAATATGCTCATTCTCCAGTTGTTTTTCTTTTGGCGTACCGCTTACTTTCTCTTGTATAAACTGGAATACGATGAAGAGGATCGGAATGATAAAAAGCCCTAATACAACCCCACTAAGCATTCCGCCTGCCGCTGCAATACTGATCGAGTGATTACCTTGTGCCGAGGGACCCACTGCAGTCATCATAGGAATCATACCTACAATGAAAGCCAAAGATGTCATGATAATAGGTCTCAGACGTAAACGTGCAGCTTTAAGCGCAGCGCTTGGTATCGAAAGTCCCTGTTTTCGACCTTGAATGGCAAATTCAACAATTAAAATAGCGTTCTTCGCCAGTAATCCGATCAACATGACTAAAGCCACCTGAACGTAAATATTATTGGCAGTATCGGTGAGGCTAATTGCTGCAAAGACACCAAATATACCTGTTGGAATAGAGAGTATAACGGCTAATGGGATAATGTAACTCTCATATTGTGCCGCCAGAAGGAAGTAAACGAAGATCAAACAGAGGATAAAAATAAGCGTAGATTGACCTCCAGAGACAATTTCTTCTTTCGTCATACCCGAAAATTCATAGGTAAATCCAGTTGGCAAATGCTGTTTGGCTACTTCTTCCACGGCACGGATTGCATCCCCTGAGCTATAGCCAGGTTTTGGGATTGCATTTATTCCGATCGAATTGAATAGATTGTAACGTGAAGCCGTTTCGGGGCCATAGACACGCTCCAGTTTAACCAATGTATTGATAGGTACCATGTCGCCCAATCTGTTTTTAACAAAGATTCCGTCCATAGAAGTTGGTTCGCTACGATCTTTTGCATCCGCTTGGACCATTACACGATAGTACTTTCCGAATCGATTAAAATCTGACGCTTGTGCACTACCAAAGTAGGCTTGCATAGTCTGTAAGATGCTCTTGGTACTTACACCAAGTTGTTCGGCTTTGATATCATCAACTTGTAGTTCGTACTGCGGATAATCGGCTTTGAAGGTTGTGAAGGCCATCATAATTTCGGGACGCTTCATGAGTTCACCAATAAAACCTTGACCTATTGTACTGAATTTACTAAGTTGTCCACCTGTTCTATCTTGAAGAACCATATCGAGCCCATCGACGTTACTAAATCCAGGAACTGTCGGAAAGGTAAACACGAAGAAGTTGGCACCTTTGATATTTGCTAAGCGTTGGTTTACATCAGCCATAATAGCATTGATGTCTTTGATACCGCCACGTTCTTTATGTGGTTTCAGCAAAATAAATGCTACACCTGCCGATGGACTGGTTGATTGCGTTAAAATATTAAAACCAGCCAAAACGTTTAGCGTCTTGGTGAAGTCAGCATGTTGAAGTTGTTTTTCAGCTTCTGCCAATGCACCCGAAGTACGATCCAAAGAGGCACCCGCAGGCATAGATAATGATACTGCTATAAAACCTTGGTCTTCGGAAGGGATAAATCCAGTCGGGGTACGACGGATCATAAAAACTGTCAACAACAAGGTGATACCTAAACCCGCGAAAGCTACCCATTTGTAACGGATCAGAAAACGTAAGCTGCCTAAATAGTTTTTGGTCAGGCGATCAAAACCAACGTTGAATCCGGTGAAGAAACGTTCTTTGAAATTAAGTTTCTTAGTCTCGTCCTGGTTATGGTGCGTAGGTTTTAAAAATAATGCACAGAGGGCTGGACTTAAAGTCAAGGCATTGATCGCTGAAATTACAATTGCTATGGCCAGTGTAAAGGCAAATTGTCGATAGAAAACTCCCGTCGAACCTTCCATAAAACCAATAGGGAGGAAGACCGCGGACATGACAAGGGTGATAGAGATAATGGCTCCCGTGATCTCACTCATGGCGGAGGTCGTTGCTAATTTGGGCGGGAGATTATTATGCTCCATTTTGGCATGCACGGCCTCGACCACCACGATGGCATCATCCACAACGATACCGATTGCCAGTACAAGCGCAAATAATGTTAATAGATTGATGGAGAAACAAAAAGCTGCATAAAGAAAATGTCCCCACAATCGCCACTGGTACAGCAATGGCCGGTATCAGTGTTGATCTAAAATCCTGAAGGAATAGAAAACAACTAAAAAGACCAGAATAAAAGCTTCGATCAAGGTATGTTTAACTTGATCAATAGACTGATCAAGCGCGTCTTTGGTATTATATAAAACAAGATATTTTACACCCTTTGGAAAGCTTAAGGAAGCTTTCTCCATAAATTCCTGAATAGCAATCTGGATTTCATTGGCATTGGATCCTGCTAATTGCATGACCCCGATATTGAGCCCTGCTTTACCATCAATACGAGTATGACTAGCATAAGTATACGATCCCAATTCAACGCGGGCCACATCTTTAAGCTTTAAGACGGAGCCATCGGTATTTGAGCGGATAATGATATTTTCGTAATCGCTTGGCTGGTTAAGCTTACCTTTATATTTGATGACAAATTCAAAAGCTTCACGGCTGCTTTCTCCAAATTTTCCTGGAGCAGCTTCGACGTTTTTATCTTGAATAGCCCCATAACCTCCTGCGGAGTTAATTTGTAGGCGGCCATTTGATTTGGATTAAGCCATACGCGCATGGAATAATCTTTACTACCACCGAAAGCCAATGCTTGTCCTACGCCAGGGATACGTTTAAGTTCCGGAATAATATTGATCTGTGCATAGTTGGTGATAAAAGTTTGGTCATATTTACCTTCGTCCTCCGTATATAGATCCAATACCATGATCAAGCTATTTTGTTGTTTGGCAGTTGTAATTCCCGCCTGAACCACCTCGGCAGGGAGTTGGCTGGTGGCCTGTGCCACGCGATTCTGCACATTTACAGCAGCCTGATCAGGATCAGTACCCAGCTTAAAATATACTGTAATCATCAATGATCCATCGTTACTTGCGGTAGAGCTCATATAGCTCATGTTTTCGACACCATTGATGGATTCCTCCAAAGAGGGGGCTACAGCACGAAGTACCGTTTCGGCATTTGCGCCCGGATATAATGCTGTTACCTGTACTGCTGGTGGGGCAATATCTGGGAACTGCTGTAAGGGCAGCTTTAGGATACCGATCACGCCCAATATCACAAGTAATATGGAAATGACGGTGGCAAGTACTGGCCTTTCTATAAATTTCTTAAGCATAAGTCTGTTGTTTATAATATTAATTGATGCTGTCTTTTGATAAAGGTTGTGGTGTTATTTTTGGCCATCTTGAAGTAAATCAATACCCTTGTAAACAATGCGATCTCCGGCACTGATTCCCTTGCTTACGAGATAGTTTGCGCCACTTTTTCCGATGACGGTGATGGGCTGCTGTACAACTTTATTTTCTTTTCCGACAGTATACACAAAGATCTTGTCCTGCATTTCAAGTGTGGCAAGTTGTGGCACCAATAAAGCCTGATCATATTTCTTTTGAGTCTGACACGGCCCGTATTTCCATTACGTAAAACCCTTCAGGATTACTGAATGTCGCACGTAAGGTAATTGCGCCTGTGTTTTTGTCAAACTGACCATCCACCATATCTATTTTTCCTTTTTGATCATAGATTGTCTGATCGGAAAGTACCAAACTGATGGGAGGGAGGTTATTCAATTTTTGTTGAAGATTACTGCCTTCTGTATTATTTTTGAAAGCGATAAAGTCATTTTCTCCCAATGAGAAATAGACGTGAAGATCTCTGATATTTGACAGTGCAGTTAAAGGTTGCGGATCAGCTGGCCCCACTAAACTTCCCTGTTTTCGTTGTAGCCTTCCAATATACCCCTCCGCCGAAGCACGGATCAGCGTATAACCAACATTGATTTTAGCCGTTTCTACAGCAGATACTGCTAATTGAACATTTGCTTTAGCAGCATTACGTGCACTGATCGCTGTCTTTAACTGAAAGTCAGTCAATACTTTGGTATTGACTAATTTTGTTTTTTCTCAACTTCCAGTTCGGCGTTTTCCAACGCAGCTTTTGCAGCTAATAAATTAGCTTTGGCCTGATTCAATTGCTCTTGGAATGGCCGGTCATTAATTTTAAAAAGCGCCTGTCCTTTACTGACTTTCGCACCCTCATCGACAAAGATCTGTTCCAAAATCCCCTCAACCTGAGGTCTGATCTCGATATTTGCCGAAGCTTCTATTGTTGCTGGATATTCCTGATAGATTGTCTCATTACCATTTTCGATAGCAACAACAGGTAGGCTAACAGGAGGAGGATCAATAGGTTTGCTGGTTCCTGTTGAACAGCTGTATAAAAAGATTGCACTAAGCACATATGCGGTCTTTACGATATTAATTCGTTTAACACTGTTAAGTGCAGGAATGTAAATCTTCTTAAGACTTGGTGATACATTTGTTTTCATGTGATATTAAAAATTGAAGTTGTGGTGTATTTAACGGTGTTAGATTTTTTAACGTTGTATTTTCTGGTGTAAAAAATTTAGTCAGTAAGCGAGCGGGTGATACCGTAGATCGCATCTTTTAGAACCTCTTGGTTGGTATTTTCACCATTACCTTGGTTAACCAAGTTGATTGATATTAGCCCATGTATAATTGACCAGTATGTAAAATATTTTCTACAGATCAAATCTTCTGATGGATTTTTATCCTTCATGATCTCACGAATCACGTCACTGATCATTCTACCATGAGATTCCGCACACTTATAAGTCTTTTCAAATCCACAGCAGGCTGTTCCAACGCCGAACATGAGTTGGTACAATTCGCGCTCCTCGAATGCAAAATCCCAATAACTGAACCACATCGCTTCCAATTGTTTCTCCAGGTCGGTTTGAGTTGATTTGGCTTGTCTGACTTTTTTGGCAAGTAAGAGATATCCCTGGTTAGCGAGTTCATTTAAAATTGCATCTTTATTTGCGAAATACTCATAAATCATGGGTGCAGTATATTCAATGATATCCGCAATTTTACGCATGCTCAATGCCTGCCATCCTTCTTCTTTCACGATTTGAAGAGCGGCGTCGAGAATATTAGTTCTATTCTCATCTTTGATACGTTGTATGCGTTCTTTACTACCCATGCTTTAATGCATAAATGATTTAACAGTGTTAAGCAAAATTCAAACTTTTTATTTTATTTAATGACATATAAAAGTCATTAAATAAAAATACCTCCCAAATGCGCTTAAATGGCTCCTTTATCGAGATTATCGGGAAGTATTAGGATCTGTTTTATTCGGCTTCTCTCTTTGTCAGACAATGGAATTGCCTTTTCGAGTATGGGTAGGATCTCTGCACTTTTCTCTGTTTGTAGTAGGAGATCCAGGAAACCTAAATAGGTACGGATCAGGTCGGTTTTGACTCCAAAGAAGATGCGCGGATCTATGATATAGATTTCCTGAACCAATGCGAGCAATGTTTCTTTTCTTTTCCTGTCTTTTTCTGTTTGGTCATAATGGGGCAGAAATCCTTTCTTTCCAATTCAGCGAGCTTGACAGCAACAGCGTTTTCACGAACGTATTTTTTCTGCTTACGATCCAGAAAATCGCGCAATTCAGCAAGCAAATTTCGGTAGACAACTTGTTTTTCTTTGCCCGTGAAGAGATTTACGTCTGTAGAGACGCTGATATCTTCCTGTTCAAAAGTGTCAAAAAGTTGGATGTTACATAGACCGAGTGATGGAAATCTATTGCATTATTGTTAAAGCTACTGAGTACTTTTGCCACTTCTCTTTTTTCGCTATTGCGCAAATAATAGTAATAGCGGTCTCCGATTTGTTGGTTCCAACGAATGTAATTGACCTGAAAAGTATAGGAGGAATCACCTTCAGGACTATATAAAGTCCAAGATAGAAGATCCGTTTCTTGAATCAGATGATCATATCTCAGCGGCGCTCCATTAATTCTTATGGTATGGCCTAAATCGCGGTTAAGGTAAAGAAACCAGCCAAATTCCTGCGCCATGAAATCTATAAATTCTTGGGATTCTAAATGGGACGAATTTAGCCCGAAAACGCCCTCCAATCTTACTCGGGTACCTGTCTGTTGATTTTCTACCAGGGTACTTTCGCTAACGTCATATTGTTCTTTGCTGTCCCTATCGATCTGGATGCGGTATGTTTTTAACTCTCCTTCTTCTTTTACAATGGTATTCCAGATCGCTCTTGTCGCAAACAATGAAAAAGAAAATCTACCTTTTCCTTTCTTTCCTCTTGTATAGGAACTTCGCTTGATACTATTTTTCTTTACTGAATCGAGAAAATTACCAAATGAATAGGGTAGTGTATCGAAAACGATCCCCTCTCCATTATCGCTGATGCTAATACTGTTTATATAACCGAGTTCGTTGCTATCAATTGCAATATCGACTTCGGTCGCTTTTGCGTCAAAGCCGTTCCATATATATTCAGCAATGACCAGTTTTGGATCTTTAGGTAAACCAGCGGATTCTATACTTAGGTTGGTTATCTGCGTGTTTTTTTCATGGTGATAGCAATTCTTGTAATTAAAATTTAAGGTGTTAAAAATAACAGGTTTCACAAATAGATTGTCTACTTCGTGTTCGCTCTTTTATTTCTGAACTTTTTTATAAAATAAGTGAATGCATAAGAGATTCCAAAATAGATAATAAGGTTCAGAAGAAGATATATGCCGTTGAAATGTTCTGTCCGGTGGTTCTGGGTAACGCTTTCCTCCCAGATACCGATAAAAAGGAAAGGGGAAACCAAGCACATCGTTACCATCCGAGGGACTGTCAAATCTCGAAAATAGGATGGTTATGATGACTGTTAAAACAAAAAAATGAGCCAAGTTGCCCTGGAAAACTTTGGAAACATACGCATAAAGACGATTGTAGTTATAGATAAAAATACAATATCTTATGAATATTTAACGCATGTACTTATCAACAGGTTTCCATCTATCTTCTTTGAAGCGGTAGCCAACTGAATAAGGATTGTTTGTGCCACAAGCTACACACTGGTCAAAAGCGAATGATTGACGTTATTTACGTGTGATATCACAATGTGATGAGGATCGAAACTTATCAATTTTATGAAAATATAAGGTTTAAACTAAAAAAGGGACAGAAAGTTTTTGATTCCATGCTTTAAAATATGAACTTTAGCCTGGATAGACAGTTAGTACTTTGATTATTTATGACAGGTGACTATTGATCTATTCGCTTAATGCGGAAAGAGAATCTGCATATGCTATTAATTTGAATGTTGATTCTCCCGAAGACCGACTTAGATAAAATGAGAAGAATCCTTACTTTAATCGCTTGCTGTTGTGCGTTAAATTCGCAGGGCCAACAAGTTGACAGTATTACATCTGTTATTGCACCTGAATATGACCGAGTGGGCTTGGTTCATCGTTTCTGGTTGGGCGATAGCTACCGTAAATTATATAATACGCCTGTAAAAATGCGTGTTATGGATCTTCAAACAGAAAAAGGGGGCTTCATATCATAAAACTGGGCGGGGGATGCAGACCCAATCACTTCGGATGGCCGATTCTTCTGGCAGAGAATGGGTGCTCAGGTCTATACAGAAATACCCGGAACGCAGTCTTCCGGAAAGTCTTCGAAAAACATTTGCAAAAGATATCGTTCAGGATCAAATATCGATACATCATCCATTTGGTGCTTTGACCGTTCCGCCATTTAATAAGGCTTTAGGTATTCCACATGCATCTCCAGAACTCGTTTTTGTTGGTGATGATCCTGGATTTGGCGAGTATCGCGAGGTCTTTAAAAATAGGCCTTATATGTTTGAGGCACGTACACCCTTTGAAGACCAAAAACAGATAATAGTGCAAAAGTTATCCGAAAGGTACTGGAAGATAATGATACACAGATTGATCAAAAACTAACTTTACGGTCACGATTACTCGATTTTACGTTAGGGGATTGGGACCGTCATCAAGATAATTGGCGATGGGATCCCGAAAAGAGAAGGGCAAGAAGATTTATACCCCTGTACCACGTGATCGGGATAAGGTTTATTATAAAACTTCGGGTCTGTTTCCGACTTTACTTTCCTATCAATGGTTAAAAGCCCACTTACAAGCATTTAGCCCACATATCCGTAATGTGGCCCATTGGAATTTTAACGCGCGTCATTTTGATCACTTTTTTCTTACCCATCTCACAGAAGACGAATGGATCGATGAAATAAAATTTGTTCAGAAAACACTTACCGATTCGCTGATTCATCAGGCTATGCTTACTATGCCTGATACTATTGTAAAATTAAGCGCGAATGAGCTGGAAACAAATATTCGATCCAGAAGGGACGATCTCATGGAGAGTGGGTTAACCTATTACCGTTTTCTTGCCCGTGTTGTTGATTTGCCCTTATCTGCCAAATCTGAATTCGTTGATATCGATTACAATAAAGACGGTTCTGTATCGGTCAATATACACAATAAGAAAAAGGATGGTACTGAAGGTCGAAAGCTTATAAAACGTACTTTTTTACCCAATCAAACCGAGGAAATCAGAATCTATGGGATTTCAGGCTCGGATGAATATAAAATCCATGGATCGGGCCGATCTCCTATCAAACTTCGTTTAATAGGTGGAAAAGGTGAAGATCTATATCGTACTTCTGATAAATTTGACAATGGACGTAAGGTTTATATTTATGATTCTAAAAATCAACAGGCTTCCAACATTCAGGTTGATAAAAATGTGCGACTAAAATTGAGCGCAGATACTGCTATTCACCAATTTGAGTACGATAGTTTTGTATACGATCGTAAAGGAGTCGTAGTCAATCTGGACTATGGTGTTGACCGCGGTCTGATTTTCGGACTAGGATACCTGGTAGAAAATCAAGGGTTTCGGAAGAAACCCTATGCTTATCGGCACCAATTTATGGCCAGTTATTTAACAGGACGCGAATCATTTATGTTTGATTACAAAGGCCACTTTAAGAAACTGATTGCAGATCAGGATCTTTCTATTCACCTTTCATCACTTGGCCCTAGAAATCTGAGCAATTTTTTTGGTTATGGAAACAACACCTTGTTTGAAAAATCGGATTCAAGGAGTATTTCTTACTATCGAAATAGATTTGATATTGTAAGTGGCGACATTTTTCTGGAAAAGTATCTAGATCCTAAACTGAAAATATTTTATGGTTCATCTTCTGAGTATTACAACAGTAAAGAGGCTAATAATATTGGAAAATACTTTGAGGAGTTTAATACTAAGTTTCCTTCTGAACCTATTTATGGGAGCAATTTTTTTACAGGAATTACTGGAGGAATAGATTATGATACACGTGATAACGCTGCAAATCCAAAATCAGGTATGCATATCTATACCAGAGTAGGGTGGAATGCTGAAATCGGCGGCGAGAAACGGAAATATACAAAACTACATCATGCGATGAGTTTTTATAAAACAATTGCCAATGACTACATCACATTTGCGAATAGGACGGGGGTAGATGCTGTTTGGGAGATCCATATTTTTATCAGCACGCACAGATCGGGGTGAGATGAGTCTGCGTGGATATAATTCAAGACGCTTTACAGGGAAAACAGCTGTATATAATAATTTTGACATGCGATTGAAACTGTTCAGTTATTCATCTTATCTCGTTCCAGGAACTGTAGGAGCGATTGGTTTTACGATGTTGGGCGGGTTTGGATGACAGCGGAAAGTTCAGATACATGGCATATGGGCTATGGTGGAGGAATTTATTTTATGCCGGGAGAGCTTCTTACGATTCAAGGAGTGCTGGGTTTTAGCAAAGAGGCGACTTTGCCTTATATTCGGATCGGCCTTTCTTTTTAAGCGTAAATGTTTGCCTAACAAGAGCGTAGCGAAAAGTCCGTTCATGTTGTATATAAATGAAAAATGGTCCGGGGATGTCCATGAACTTGTGAAATATTTAACTATGGGATCGGATTTAAAAAGACACTAAATAAAAATCTTGCTGGTAAAGGACTGCGAAATACAAGTGTAGACCTATCTGTCTTGAAATACTATAAGCAATATGCCAAAACATATGCCGACATTCATAACGGCATTGTGGTATTGAGTGATCTGACAGCCAATTGGAGTTTTACTTTTATGGGCGAAATTGCTGAACGTTTACATTTGAGTTCGTCCAAAAGAAAATTGGAGATCAACAGTATATGGGAGGATTTTCTCCTAGAGCGCGTACACCCTGAAGATCTAGCTGTAAAACATGCACTTGAACTGCAGTTTCTTGAACTGGTCAAGAAAACCGAACCGAAAGAGCGTTTTCGATATCAGGCAAATAGTGTACTCCGTGTAGAAGGAAAAGATGGACGAATTATGTTGATGTCGCATCAGATTATCTATTTGGATACCCCGGTCAAGAATTTCCGCAACTGGCATTATGCTGCTATACATTAATGCCGGATCGGGAAAATCGTCAAAGTCAGAAAAATTATATTTTTAATCAGGTCAGCGGAGAAGTTTTTCCACTTGACAAAGAGGAGATGAAGGATGTCATGAGTGTGCGGGAGAGGGAGGTTTTGCGCTGTATTAGAGCAGGTATGAGCAGTAAAGATATTGCCGAGAAGCTAACTTTGAGCGTTAATACCGTCAATCGACACCGACAGAATATTCTGCAAAAACTGCGGGTGCGCAATTCGCATGAAGCAATCAGTATATATAATAAAATGTATAATCAAGATGATACTTCGCTATAGTAAGAAGTCTGTCAAAAGAGTAGCTTTTGACAGACCTGACTAAGCTGCTCAATTGGAATTATTTTCTTTTAACCATTTGGTTCTACGCTGGTCAGGAAGATGCTTGATCCCAAAGTGTTCAAACTTAGCCTGGAAGCCATCACCATCCGGGGATGCACCCATCAAACCAACCATGACAGGATGATTATCTTGTAACCAGGCATTTCTCATCATCACATACTCCTTGTCATCAAAAGAATAAAAGAATTCTACAGCATCTAATCTTCGAATTGCTTTTATCCATATAAAAGGGATTTCTTTATCTATTGGTACGATGCTCCAGTCGCTGGTTCGATGCGTGACGACAGTACTCAGGTTGTACTTGCCATCGACAAATTCTATTCCCGCTTTTATATAATTTTCATGATCTATACGCAGCATGATACCTGCTTGATCAAAACGATTTTTATACTTGGCCGAAATTTTGACCTTCACTTCAAATTCACCCCTCTCTCCGTGTAGAAAAAGGGTGCATCATCTACGGTAAATCCATAATGTGATATTCGCCAGTAGTCGCTCTTGGGTGTGACAAACATGGAAAGGGAGTTGTTACTGACTGTCCATTCCGTAGGTTCGTTAAACCAGGTCATTTTGTCCAATTGTTGTGCGGCGGCCTGTGTGGCGAAGAAAGGAAGCAATGAAGCCGCAAAAAGTGTCTTTATTTTTTTCATTCTATTCTTTTTAGCAAGAGGTGTATTTCTTTTGTCTAAAGGCAAAGATATCGTCGGCACACTGTCTTTTCAATACTGATAAATAACCATTATGTGAATAGCAGTCTTTAAATGTAATTTATTTGCAATTTAATTGCATTTAAAACTGTTGCTACATAGTTGCAATAATAAAATAACTTACCTTCGTCCTATCATTATTGAAATTAAAGAGTCTATCGGAAGCAGAATTCAATCAAAAATAGACCGTATACTTAATGTAAAAACCTACAGATATGGAGTTTTGGGAACGTAATTTTATAGAAAAGGGGAGATGTGGGGAGGCAGTCCTGCTCATTCAGCGCTTCTAGCGAAAGATCTCTTTATAGCAGAAAATATCAAGGAAATCCTTATTCCGGGCTTTGGCTATGGGCGAAATGGTCATATATTTCTTGATCATGGAATAGCTGTTACCGGAATTGAGTTGTCCAATACAGCAATTGAAATCGCCCGAAAATATGTTGGAAGTCAGACGATCATACATCATGGTTCGGTCGTAGATATGCCATTTGATACCAAAAATATGGTGGTATATTTTGTTACGCACTTATCCATCTTTTAGGAACTGAGGAACGGACGAAATTTATACGTGACTGTTACGAGCAGCTATCCGACGATGGTTACATGATCTTTACGACTGTGTCAAAACAGGCAAGTATTTATAGGCAGGGGACTGCCATAGGCACAGATCGTTTTGAAATGTTTGGAGGTGTTAGCATGTTCTTTTATGACTTGGAATCTATTCGTTCGGAGTTCGAAAATATGGGTTGATTGAAATCAAGGAAGTAGAAGAGAATTATCCTTTTTATTTGATCATTTGTAAAAAATAGAATAAACAAGACAATCATAGATGAAACTATTCTGATTTATTTAATTCACCTGTTGGAGTGAATACGTTCGGGAGACGAAAACCTCTTACTTACAGGTCCATAAATCTGCCAGTATTATCAGCATTTAAAATCAAATTTATAAAGATGAAAGACGATAAAAATTTTGATGTCATCATTATTGGAGGAAGTTATGCCGGACTTTCGGCTGCAATGGCACTGGGGCGATCACTACGTCAGGTGCTTATTATTGATAGTGGTCTACCATGTAATAGACAGACACCGCATTCGCATAATTTTATAACTCATGATGGCGAAAAACCATCGGTTATTGCTAAAAAGCGAAAGAGCAGGTATTAAATTATCCAACAGTAAGATTCCATAAAGGACTTGCTGTAAGTGGAAAGAAAACAAGCAATGGCTTTGAAATCAATACTGAAAATGGTGAACTATTTAGCGCAAAAAGTTGATTTTTGCGACTGGGGTAGAAGATATCATGCCGGGTATCCAGGGTTTTTCGGCCTGTTGGGGATTTCAGTTATCCATTGTCCATACTGCCATGGATATGAATTCAGAGGCAAGAAAACAGCAATTATGGCTAACGGTGAACGGGCTTTACATTTGGCATCTTTAGTCAACAACCTCTCCACCGATCTGACAATATTGACTTCTGGAGAAGCAAATTTCAGTGCGGAGCAGGCTGCAAAATTGAAGAAGCACGGTGTAACTGTCATAGATGAACCGGTTAGTAAAATCCAGCACAAGAATGGCTGGGTGGAAAAAGTGATTTTCAAGGACAACAAAGCAATAGCATTTGATGCCGTATATGCAGCAATCCCTTTTAGGCAGCATTCAAGTATTCCTGTTGAGTTGGGCTGTGACTTGACTGAACAGGGCATATTGTCGTTGACAATTTTCAGAAAACAACTATTAAAGGGGTTTTTGCATGCGGCGATAATACGAGTATGATGCGATCCGTTTCCAATGCTGTAGCAGCGGGCAATTTAGCGGGAGCAATGGTCAATAAAGAATTAGTTGAAGAAAACTTCTAATATAAACTTGCAAGATCGTAGCCAGCCACAACAAATTTAATCTCAACTTCATTCGGAAGCGATCTGAGATGAACGCTTCCGAATGAAGAACTTTTTAAGAGCCATTGTGCTTAGCCCAACTTAAGCAGACATTTTTCTCAGTAGAAGTTCGAACGGACCATGTTTAAATCTTTTGGCCCAAAGTTTACTGAAATAGTAACTGCATGCAAAATAGAGAAGCGAAATAATAAATATGAGCATCGGGGATAGTGACTTGGATGGATTGATCTTGGCAAAGTATCCCTGATTTATCATACATGAGAAGAAAACTAACCCGATTGTTAGATGGGAAATATAATGTGTTAATGTCATTTGTCCGTTTTGGCCAAATCGTTTGCAAATTTGTGATGTGCAATAAATTTGCTGATATACATGAACGAAGCAATTAACATTAATCCAAATCCTATTGTACTGATTAAAAAGGGTAGAAAAGGGGGAGATAATCTGCATTCAGAAAAAAATCAATCTCAGGAGTTATCAGATTTTTGGGAATACATTGCAATAGTTGGATCAATAAGTACATGACTAGTCCGACAGCAAATGTTTTCCTCTGTATACTTAAATTCGTCCAGTCTAGTTTTGCCAGGTACATTCCGGTAATAAAATAACTCATCCAAGGGAAAACAGCATTCCAGCCATTAAAGAAAGAGTTTCGTATAAAACCAGCTAAAGTCCACATATCTTTATATTCCAGTGTGTCAAAATTCCATCCTGTTTCATAGGGAATCCAAAGAAGTAGCAGGTGGAAGACGAGGGCAAAGATAATTGCGCCGTAGATATATTGTTTTTTATCGCGGAAAAGGAAAAAGGAGGCAATGAACATATAAAACCCGTAAAAATGTAGAATATCCGCTGGCCACCAGATCGCGAGTACTAATCCCAAAACAAATAAAAATCCGGCCCGTTTAAGTACAATATATTTCTGGTTTAGCTGCTCTTCAGCGGTGCCAAATGCCTGTTTTTTTGTCATCAGGGTTAATCCCATACCTGCTAACATAACAAATATAGTGCTTGAGTTACCGCTAAAGAGGGAGAGGAATTGTCCCTGCCAACTGGTATCGTTGTGGTCTGCAAACACCATGTTAAAATTTACGATATACATCCCAAAGATTGCATACGCTCTTAGTAAGTCAAATCCTATAAATCTCGTTTTTTCTGCCATGACAATTGTTTTCAAAATGTTATGCAAATTTTGAAAGATGTGTTAACATGGCATTTGACTTAAGTCAAATAATCAGTATTTGATTTTTGCGCGGATTCTGCTTAAGGTTTCTAATGAAATGCCAAGGTAAGATGCGATATAGGTAAGGGGAACCTGTTGTACAATATTGGGTTGATCTCTCAGGAGCTGTGAATAACGCGTGGAAGCATCAAGTGTATGAAAATCAAAAAGTCTTTTTCCAGCCACATGGTGTAATACTCAGTCATCAGGAGATCGAGCTCCATTAAAGCCGAAAATTGACCTTTTATACGCTGGAAAGAGCTGTTATCAATTGATGATACCCTAACATCTGTGACCGCTTGTATAAACTCTTGGCTGGGCTGTTGGGTTACATAACTGCTAAACGCAACGGCGAGGTCATTCTCAAAGAGCAGTTCAGTCGTTAGCTCTTTGTTCTCGTTCAAATAAAATTTTCTTGCGATACCGGATTCGATCCAAAAGCTATATCGGCAGACCTCACCCTGATAGAGTAGAAAATCACCCTTTTTATAGGTTTTTATTTTTGAGACAGCCTCGAGTGCACTGAGGGTGTCCCCGTCGAGCTGTTCTATAATGCTGTTGATCTTAAGGAGATGTTCATTCATAGGTTACTGATAAGCATAGCCACGACCTGGATTCTATTTAACCTGTTGAACGGCTCCGGTTCTACTTGCCGTTTCTCTGCCCCATAGTGCAATAGATTCCAATAGAGGGATAAGTGTCCTGCCAAATTCCGTAAGTTCATAATCGACCTTTAAAGGCGCTTTGTCCGTGTGTACTGTCCGAGTGACCAAGCCGTCTGCTTCCAGCTCTTTCAGCTGTAGGCTCAATGTACGTTCGGTAATCATTGGACATTCTTTTCTCAGTTCATTATAACGTTTTTTTCAATTAAATGAATGAGGATGACTGCTTTCCATTTTCCGCCTATGTATTTCATTGTCAGGCTGGTACTGCATGGGTATTGTTTGTTGTCTATCAAATACATCTGTTACTATCAACTTTGACCGTTATTGCAAATATATAGCACTATATTTAAGTTTGCAACTATAAAAAATATAGTTAATTTAAAATTATATGTTATGGCATTTATAGAAACAGCAAAACAACGTTATACAACAAAAAGTATAATTCAACAGAAAGAATTTCAGCGGACAAGATTGCTGAGCTAAAAGAAATACTTCGCCTGAGTCCATCATCTATCAATAGTCAACCCTGGAAGTTTTTCTTTATTTCAGATGGAGAGACAAAAACAAAATTAGCAGAAGCATCCTATTGGAATGCAGAGAAAATTAATGAGGCAAGTCATCTGGTCGTCTTTAGTGCTCTTAACGATGTGCACCGATTCGAGGAGCAGATCAACAGCACGCTTCCCGAGGGATCGATAAATTATTACCATCGATTTTTAAAATCACAGGGGGAACAACATGTGCAATCCTGGATGAAACAGCAGGTGTATCTTTCTTTGGGATTTTTTCTTGCTGCCTGTGCGTCAAATAATATTGATGCAACACCAATGGAGGGAATTGAAAATGATCGTTATGATCAAATCTTGGGGCTCGAGCAATACCATACATTATTTGCCGTCGCCATTGGCTATCGGAATGTGGAGGATTCAAATCAACCTAGCATAACAGCCAAATCACGTTTGAATATGGCGGATATTATTCAGGCAATATAGTTCTCTTAATAGCAATAGGGACGGCCAAAAAACTCGGTCATCCCTATTGTTCTTTAATTTTGTTCGTAACCTCAATCGTCTTCTTTCAGCAATTCAATTTCAGTAGAATCGCACTTTTGCGAGATCTTGTTGCCGGATATGGTTAAGGTAGACTAATCTTCTTTCCTTGCTCAGGAAAAATATAATTTACTTTTAAAGGATTGTTTTTAAGAGCTCCTTTTTGATGATTTCTGGATTATCTCTTGTTGGTTTTCGGTGGGTGACCACGATGTTTAATCCTTTTAAATCATTTTGCCCGATCTTATCTTTTAGTTTGTTTAACTCCTCCAATAACAGATTAGGGGTAAGGTGACCGAACAGCAGGTTTTCGGCAGCTATTGGGAAAAGACACCTCAATTAATATCGTGTTTAATTGACCTTTTTTGATCAATGGCGCAATATTTTTCCAAAGATTGTCAAGTCGGTCAGCCTTTTCAACTCGGTCGGCACCTGTATCTCCGAGATAGAGTAGATAATGATCATGATGGCGCACCAGCACAGCACTGCTTTTATATGGATTTACATGGCTTAATTCGTATGCCGTCAGGAAGAAAGGGGTATTTTGTGCCGCAAGTTCTATTCCTTCTTGCAATTCACTGTAATGATATTTTCCAAGAATTGGTTTTTGACCCTGATCAGCAAAATTAATCCAGGTATCGTTTATAAAATAGTGGTTTTGCAAAATTTGAAGTACAGGAGCAAGGGCAAAAATATTCTTTTGCTATCTGCCGGAGAATTGATAATCAGACCCGATAGATGATCTAAATGACCATGAGAAATAAAATACCCTTTTATTTGATTGTGTAGTATCGTTTCTTCTGTTCCATGGAGACTTTTTAGCTGAATGGCTTTTCGTATCCCGGTATTTATTGTACCGGCATCAAGACAGAGAAATGCGGTGTCCTTTGGTGTCCCAACCAGGTAGGCCGATAGATTATCCTCTTGCTCACCACCATATATACCTAAAGGGATTAATTCGAAATGTTGCGCTTGGGAGGAAATACATACAAAGAGTGCAACAAAAGAAAGTAATATTTTTTTCATACCATATTAAACTAAAAACCCATCCTTAAACAAGGATGGGTCAAATTTACATTATTTTTTACTTATTGATTGAAGCGATAACGGACGCCAAGTTGAATTCTCCAACGCGATGTTTCGTCAACACTATTTGAGAAAGTACTGGTCAATGGAATCTGATTCGTCGCATCTAAATAAGGGAAAGAAAAAGTTGGTTGGCCTTCCGCATTGAGTCCTTTATAATTTAGGATACCATTCGCCTTATTGGCAAATTGTGCCACACCCCAACTTTTATTGATCATATTTCCAAAATTGAATACGTCGAATGTAAGTTGTAATTGATGTTTTTTCCACCCGCATTTAAGAATACATCCTGAGCAACACGGATATCAAGCGTACCGATCATTTTTCCGACCAAGGCGTTGCGTTTCGCGTATTGACCCCGGTGTGCATTCAGGTAGCTATCCTGATTGATATAGCCATTCAATTGTGACCACAGTTGATCTGGCGTACGCATATCTTTGTCATTATCACCTACCAATGCAATTTCCGCCTTATTGTTTGGAATATAAATCAAATCGTTACCAGACAGACCATCATTATTTAGGTCGCCTCCATAAGTATAAGAATAGCGTGGGCCATCCTGCAATTGATAAAATAAGGAGAATGTCGTTCCCAAATGATCAAAATACTCTTTCCGGTAAGAGAAGTTGGCAATAAATCTGTTTTTTACCAGGTAAGTTGAATAGGAGAGGTCCGCATTATTCGGGTTTCCGGATACATATCGATCCCGCCACATCGATTGTGCGATAGAACCGCCGTCGTTAACGGATCTTGAATCTGTATAGGTATAACCGATATTAGCAAAAATCCACCTTTAAATTCTTTGGATAATGTTCCTGTCAGCGTATAGCTATATCCTTTTGAAGTATTGGACATGACGATCGCATCCGAAATATTTGGATTTTCAGGAGTAGGTTTCGCAGCACCATATATACGCGGTGTCGTATAACGCATACGGTTATCGGCACCGGTTAAAGCTGTACCATCTGTCGTATTTAGATTGACATTTCGGAAATAAACAGAATTGATATCCTTGGAATACATTGCCTCAAATGTACCAATGACTCCACCCGGCAATTTTTGGTCTACGGCAAGATTTGTACGCCATAGCTGCATAAATTTGAAGTTATTGGCCGTAACAGCAAGGTTATAACTCGAATTGTTTGCCGCAGTCTGGTGGTTCACATTGCGATAGGCATCCACATCCGGCGTGAAAGGACGATTGGTTGGCTTGTCTATTGTTTCAGAGCCAAACATAACACCATTGTTGCCAGCTTGGTTGGAGATCCATACCAATGGCGGACGACCGGTAAAGATCCCTGACCCCCACGTATTTGAGTTTGATTCGTTCCATTGACGTTCCAGTTAAATCCAATACGGGGCGACCATAGAATAGTTCCTTTAGGGTATTTTGAAACATCAATTTTTTCGCCCTGATCAAAGGTCAATTTGCTGACATTATCATTTTTTAGATTGCTAGGTGATGATAAGTGGGTGTAATCAGCCCGTAGCCCAGCGGTGAGTTTAAAATTATTGTTTACAGCAAAGGCATCCTGCACATACAGACCAACCATATTGGCAGAAACCTCAGCATAAGGGAAAGATCCATCAGCCAATACCGAATACTGTATCTGGTATTTGGTCGCATTTGAAACGTCTTTTTAGCTGAATTATAAAAATCGTCAAGACTGGCAAAAGTATAAGCTCCATAGTAGTTTGGTGCAAAACCATTTTTGTCCGATAATTTTCAAAGTTAGCTCCCAGTGTGATTTCATGCTTACCAGCGTATATATTGAAGTTGTTGGTGGCTTGAAAAACTTTCGTTTTTAGGCTGTTAAATGCAGTAAAAGGTTCATAGCCAAAAGCCGTCATGCTACTTCCATCCGGATTCATAATGTCTACCAAAGGGAATGGCTGTCCACCTTTAGATTCTCTGTAGTCGTCCATCACATTATAGCCTACGGTCAGGGAGTTGGAATATTTGCTACTGATACGCGTACGCAATTCCAGATTCACATTATCCATATTATTGTTGATACCGTAACCCGCTGAACTGAATGGTAGACTGATATTTGAGGGTTGTCTATTATTTTTGGTGCGCCGCTATTTGACGGTAGGATATCCCGATAGGAGCGGAAATAAAAGTATTTGGCACTCAGCGTATTTTTGGAGTCGATGTTGTAATCTAATTTGATCGAAAACTTGTCACTGCGTGTATCCAAAGGATAATCCTGATAAGAACCTGGGTTGTATCCGATAGATTTGAGATAGATTGCTAGATCATCTAGTTTTTCGGCAGAGACGGTTGATACGTTCGGACCGGTGTTGCCTCCGCGTGAAGCGATAAAGTTTGTTCCGGGATCTACCCTTCGCTCAATTTCCCCACTGGCAAAAAAGAAAAGCTTATTTTTAATAATTGGGCCGCCGACTGTAAACCCATATCCTTTGAGGTTAAAATTATTGACAGGAGCTTTCAGACCTGCCGAATTATACTTATTGACCAGATCCTGATTTCTGAAATAGTAGTTTAATGAACCCTGTATCTCATTTGTACCACTTCGGGTGACAGCATTAATTGCAGCACCTGTGAAGCCATTCTGTCTCACATCGTAGGGAGCGATATTAACCGAGATCTCTTCAAAGGCATCCATGTTGATCGGTTGCGAGTTTGTCTGGCTTCCAATTGTCCCCTGTAGTCCAAAGGCATTGTTAAATAATGCGCCATCAATGGTGAAGTTGTTCGCGAGATTGCTTCTTCCTGCAAAGGAAGGATTGCCATATTGCATTGAAAATTGAGGTGTCAGCTTGACGAAATCTGTAAAACTCCGGTTGAGTGTTGGTAGATTCTGTATTGCTGTACGTGAGATATTCTGCGAAGCTCCAGTTCGACCTGAATTGAAGACCTTTCCTGTCTTGTGCCCACGACAACGACTTCTTCCAAAAGCCGATCATTGGCGATCATTTGAATATCAAGTGTTGAACTTTGTCCCAATGCCAGTTTTTCTACTTGCTTGACATTTGGAGTATGACCTAAATAAGTTACAGTGATTTGATAATGACCACCGATACGCATATTCGGAAGGTTATAACGGCCATCGTTTCGTGATGAAGTCGTGTATTTTGTCCCAGATGGTAAATGGATAGCTTCAATTGTTGCACCATTGATAGGCGTGTTGCCCGCTCTGACTGTTCCGTTTAGGGCAGAGGTAGTTTCATTTTGCGCATAGGTAATCGATGTACCAATTGTGCTTAGCAAAATGCTGGTAATCAAATGTTTTCTCATTTGTTTAGTAGCTGTTTAAATGACTAGGTGATTTTTTAAACCGCGGTAAAGGTAGTGCTGTATTATTGATTTTAGGTTAAGTAAGTATTATTTAAATGTTTCGGAGGATGGTGCTAAAGGCGATTTTTCCATCGCGATATAGGTTGATCGCTGCATTTAAAATAGTTCTGATGGTCTCCAGTGGAAGATCCTCATTTGGATTGACAGGAAAGACCTTCATCCGCGAACGTGTTCCGGTTTCGAGCTCAGGATAATCCAGATATTTTCCTTCTACCATCAGCAGATAAGGATATTTTGTTTTTTTGTCAGTCCACAGGTAACAAAATGCTTTGTTCTTATAGCAAAAACAAGGCATCCCATATTTTACCGTTTCCCTGATTTCTGTATCCTGCTGAAGAATAATATGCTTTAGTGCCAACAGACAGCTCTTATTGGGTTCTTCCTGACTTAAATAAAACTGGTTGAGTTCTTGCATATTTATCGATTTCTGTACTGCTTTTTTCCAAACGGATTAATTTTTATTGACAGGTTTTCCGTTTAAACAAAGATACATTACACCTGACTTTTTATCATATCTTTCACCGTTTTTTTGAGAGTTTTGTATCTTCAGATCCATTAGTTTATAGTAAGCCATGAATCCATTAATCCAGCAGTTCAGAAGATATGGGCATCTCAATGAAGCCGCCGAAAAGGAGATCGAACAAAGGATCAACTATTTTTCGAAGCGTAAGGGAGAACATTTTCTAAAAGAGGGCCAGCATGTATCCAGTTATTTTGTATTAAGTAAGGGTCTGATTCGTGCCTATTTCTTTAAAAATGGACGGGAGCTCAACAGCTGGTTTGGTGAAGAAAATCAAATTTTTGGATCGATATTACCTGTATATACTGAAAAACCTTCCTTTGAGAATATTCAGTTTCTTGAAGATTCGGAGGTCTATGCAATTGCTGTGGATGATCTGAATGAACTCTATCGTAAATATCCGGAGTTAAACCTTATTGGGAGAAAAATTGCGGAGGAGGTATGTATTGTCTTGGAGGAACGTATTATCTCTTTGCACACCGAATCTGCTATAGAACGTTACCAGTCGCTGATCAAGTTGCAGCCAAATTTGTTAAATCGAGTCAATCTTGGTCACATTGCATCCTATTTGGGAATTACACAGGAGACTTTGAGTCGTATCAGACGTTAAGGAACGATTTTGATATAGATCAAAAAATGCAGTCAATCAAGTCACTACTTTTGTAGCGGATCATTTAAATAATTGAAAATGAATTGGATTGCATTAATTATCGCTGGTATTTTTGAAATTGGTTGGCCTTTAGGATTGAAGATGGCGCAACAACCAGATGGCAATAAATTTGGTTGGATTATATTGGCTGTTGTCTCGATGACTATCAGTGGAGCACTATTGTTTTATGCGCAAAAGGCTATCCCAATCGGTACAGCCTATGCGGTTTGGACTGGTTTAGGTGCTGTCGGTACATTGCTGGTCGGGATATTCTTCTTCGGCGATTCAGCAAACGTCTTTAGACTTTTGTCGGCGACCTTAATTGTGGCGGGTATTGTAGGCTTAAAAATATTTTAATAACAATCAGGGATTTTGATATCACTTTGCATATAAATAGGAGTGATATCAGAATCCTTTCTCTTTACTGGAAAAACTAACTCTTTATATTTCCCATATACTGCATGAATTTGAATAAATCCTATTTTTTTACCTAAAAAATCAACAATTTAGTTTAAAACCTGCTATAAAAGAGGATGTTGGGATGATTTTTGTTGCGTACATAAATTATGAGGCAAGAATTGGCAGATAAGATAGCATTGTATAGTAAACGGTACGGCTTGTTTATGCATCCCGACTATGTGAGCTTTGCCCGCGATACAACAAGGCTGTTAATTCGTAACGAATGCCTGCGAGTAGGGGATATAAAAATATATCAGGACTATGTTGCCTCCCATTATCCCGAAGATCTCCCTTGGGAAATGAAACAATACCAAGAAGCGTCAAGGCTTTGATAAAAATGGATAAAGTAGCCGCTATAGCCTGGGTCACAACAAATCAAATTAATCTTTTCGAATCTGATATTTTTATTGATGATGAAGACGCGATTTTACGTCCGATCCAGTTTAAGAACGATGAGGTGTTGCGTTACAATTTTAATACATTGGAAGAACTGATTTATAATCATCAATTACCCGATGACTTATTCCGCAAAAACAGGGCGTACTTTTGGATAGATGCCCGCATCGATTTGCGATGATGGTGCTGAAGGGCAATAGAGCTGTCTATAATGATACTTTCCAAAAGCATTTTTAAGAAAATACTTTTGGAAAGCTGTAAAAAGTACTAATCTGCCTGTAAGACAAATACCTCATTATTATTTCCAAGAGATACGGTTGGAAATTTCTTGTTAAAGTCAATCCTCACATCTCCTTTGCCCACTGTACCGTCACCATTGGAATCCCATTCCAAAGCGACGTAATATTTTATGGGATCAGTTTCGTTAACTGCCGGTTTGATTAATTTGTAATGATTTTTTGGAAGATCCAATTTGATCTCAAACGGTAATTCACTTTGTTTAAAGCTTTTTCAGCTATTATCGTTGCTGGTACATCAGCAATGTTTGCAGCCACAGCATAGAGGGTAATTTTACCAGAAGGATTTTTGATGGTAACGGGATTGGAATTCAGAAGTTTTACCGATACACTGTTTTTAGTTGAATCCATTTTTTCTTTATGTTGGATTGTTGAACAGCTGCTGCTTATAAGCGCAACAGATAGTAATGATATGATAGATTTGATCATAGTAATTTTTATTTAAATGTTTGAAAAACTATACTAATTTATAGTATGAAATATTATAATTTGAAAGATATACCAACATTGGCGATACCCAGATATCCGAAACCAAATTCACCATATACACCAATTTTATTACCATAACGAATACCGAATGGTGAAGCTTGGTAGGATAGTGCGCCAAAGTTGTCGGAGTTCTCTTTTTGACGGTTGTGGTATTGGGCATAACCAACAGCACCCTTACCGTATAAGTTCAATTTGCCCCTGTCCAGATACAGATATTTTGCGTTTACCAGTCCACCATAAGTGCTCCATTTGGAATCTCCAAGATCATCCTTGTAACGGACTGTATTTTTTCCATAAAAACCGTCGATTCCCACTGAAAATCGTTGTGTTAAATTGAGCGAGTATCCTGCGGAAATAGCACCGGTACCCTCGGTACTTTCCACTCTTCTGCCCACGATCCCCATTGTAATCCAATCTCCCAATAGTGTTCCAATTTCTTGGACAGGTACAAGCCCATAGCCAACTCTGATTTCAGATTTTCTTTGCGGGATTTCCTGTCCGTAGCCTTTAATTGCGCGAGTGCAATAAGGCAAATCATGATCATTTTTTCATTTAATATATGTAGAAGCCACGATTTTGGTGACTCTCTAATTCTTAACGTGGTTGGAATTTAATTCGCTACATTGATGTTTAACAAATATTTTATTTCTTTTGTTTTTGTTTTTTGAATTTTAATTCTGATATATAGGTGTGTTACTGAATATTGCTGTAATCAGATGTCAATAAAGAAGATAAAATCTATAGGTATTACACTGCTGAACATAGTAAACAGGCTATTGTCTAACAGCTCACTCGTCAAATCGTATCACTGGGATTAATCCTGATTCTACCTGGAAAATCGATTGGTCAATTTCAATTTTTGTCTGTGCGACTACAGGAGAGGCAATTACAAAGAAAAGTAATAGGTTAAATAATGATTTGCTTGTGTTCATGTACTTAGCGGTCAGTTTTTATATATGAAGCGGATAATTCCGGAATTGTTTGAAAATTCAAAAGTCCTTCGTTCATACAAGAACGAAGGACTTTTGAGGCTATATGCAGGGGTGATTATAATTGTTTTATCTTTAGATTTCTAAAGGATACACCCCTTGACCAGTCTTGAAGAGCGAGCTTGCCACTAACATGTTGACCGAATTCCGGAAAATCTTTGAAAGTACTATGTTTTACCAGATCCTTCCATTTTTGCGAATTGAAATCCATTTCAGCTGTGACTTTACCATTCAGATAGAAGGTTATTTTACCGTCTTTTTGTACAATGCTTGATTGGTTCCAATCATCTTTAGCTTTGGTGCTGACAAAATTTTGTTGTGGTAAAAACGTGTAGAGACAGCCAGCACGTTTCAATGGTTTGTCAAAGTCAGGGTGCGAATCTGCGAGCAATTGATATTCAGGGCCAGAGTGATAAGTCGCATTGATATCCGGCTGTTCCTGTACATTGACAAAAACGCCACTGTTACCTTCCTTTTCCAGTTTCCATTCAAATTTGAACTCATAATTCTTATAGTCAGTGTTGGATACAAGATCATATTTTTGACTTTCGTTGTTTGGATCGCAATAGATCGTACCATTCCGCACCAACCAGGCAGTAGGTGCTTTTTCTCATTGTTGTAGGTATGCCAATTGTTCAGGGTAGTGCCGTCAAATAGGAGTTGCCAACCTTCTTTTTGTTCTTCCTCAGTCAATGTATTTGGAGCGCTCGCCTCCTTATTACACGAATAAAATAGACAGCTGATACAGGCAGCCACTGCAATTTTTTTGAATAGGTTTAAGTTTATCATTGTTTAAAGTTTGTTGTACATGAATGTTTTTAGGAACCTGATACACTAAAATAAATTTTAATGTTTGCTTTCCATTATAAATACAGGCTCTTATGCAAATTTGTTACAGAGGAAGCCGATGTAGCGAACTACTTTTCAGCGGAAATAATCAACATCATCGGCCTTCTCAATTCATCACCCATTGCCGGAAAATTTTCGAGCATTTCTGTACTAGGTTCAGGTTCAACACAAGCGTTTATTTTAAATCCACTTTGTAGAATGCTACTGAGATAAGAAGTAATTGTTCTATGGTACTTTAGAACCGTATTTCCTAAAAATGTTGTCTCTCTGGCCCCTATGAGAAAATAGTTGTCTACAGGCCAATAGAGTTTGTCTCCATCTTTGTCGTAGATCCAATCTTGGTTGCCTTGCGCGGTAAAAACAGGATGCTCTATCGAGAATAAAAATTGCCCTCCAGGTTGGAGCCAATTGTAAATATTCCGACAGAGTGCATCAAAGTCTTTTATGTAATGAAATGCCAAAGAACTGATCACCAGATTAAATTGTCCGGATCTGAAAGTAAGCTCTTCAATTGCATTTCGTTGATATTCGATTCCTTCCAGTTTATTGATCTCGTTGGCCTTCTCCAGCATTTTTTCGGATAGATCTACGCCAATAACAGATTTTGCGCCATTTTCAATCACATATCGACAATGCCAACCATATCCACAGCCTAAATCGAGCACAGCATTGTCCCTCAGGTTGGGTAAGAGCTTTTGAAATTCATGCCATTCGCCAGCTCCCAATAAGCCTTTCTGTGACCGATACATTTTGCTATATTCTTCGAAAAATTGTGGATCGTCGTATTTATTTTCTTGCATCTAATTGTTGCGCGTTAAGTTTGCTCCCTATTCTTGATTGCCTAATTTACAGATTATTCATGTTTTTGTTTTTATTACGCTTATTTTTTGCGTAGTAATACGATTTGTTATTAAATTAATGGCATGGTTGATAAAAGTTTTATGACAAGTTTTGGTGTACTGGAACGCAGCGAAGGTCCAGAGGAAACATCCGTGTGGTCTACCCGGATTGTTGTGGACAACCGTTTTTTTGATGGAGAAATTCCGCTTTATATACTAACCAAAGCAGAAAAACCAAGTGATAACATGCTAAGGCTTGCCGAAGCTATTCTTGGTCATATGGAGCGTTATCTCGAAACTGGAATATCCTTTTTGAAGAGAACATTGACCGAACAAGCTATTGATTTCAAAATAAGCGGTAGGGAAGGGAGTATCTAGTGAGGGAGATCGAAGAGTTCCCAGTGGATCTCCCGAAGTTATTCTTTACGATGACGAGGAGGAATGGGTGCTGCGTTTTGCTGAAGGTTTATTTAGCATTTGTGATCCTTATGGTATCAATATAAATTTTTCTTCTGATAAGCCAATCTCGGTAGACAACTTAGAAGATAGTGAGGAAATCTAATTTTCCTTAGCGACGGACCAATGCTCACCTGAGAAAAACACCGTGTTGGTCATCAATCAATCAATCAATCAATCAATCAATCAGCCGTTGACAGGGACTGTATCCCTCATTTTGGATAGTTCCTCTCACAAATCAATTCTCATTTTGATAAAATAACCCTGTCATTCTGATAGGATCTAGCAATTTTGATTTTAGTCTTTTCTTTTTAAATCTATTGTCTTTTAGTGTTTTACGTTGTTCGTGAGAACTGTGGAATATTGTTTGGCATATAGGGGCAACGTATATAAAAATGAAGATGATTAGAAAAATAAAAGAATCGGCACAGAGCCCGCCCACATTGAAGCTGATATACCGACCGCGGATGATATGACATCTCCAAGAATGAAAATAATAGTTCAAGAATCTTTAATAATCCACAGCAAAGTGAAAACACGAGTACTGATAATAACTGGAATACTTTGCTTTTAGTTATGCTTTAAAATCTGATGGATTCCTTTGAGAGAAACTAAGAAAATACAAAGTAGAATAACACTTAAGTTAACGTTAGCCATGAAAGATTTAAAAGAAAATCAGGAGCAGCAGTCGCCCCGAAAATTGTCTATGGATCGCATAGCGAAGGTTGTGATGATCATCTTGATCCTTACCATGATCTATTAGCTGTATCTCGGTTAAATTTTGAAAATACAATCGCGATATCAGCCTTTGGCGATAGAATATAGCCGGAATAGCCATTATGTCGAGTATACAATGGACTGCAGTCCTTAGCCGGAGTAAAACGAATCTAGGTGATAGCAGAATAACAATGATGGGAAAATAAATGCCAAAACGTAGCTATACGAATAGAATAAATGACAATCAAAAATTAAATAAATGAAGAAATTAACCCTGTTGACCTCCCTCGTACTTGGGTCAACAACATCACTATTTGCACAGGAAGACACAACAAAAAATAACCCGCTTTCATTCAACGGATATGTGGAAGCTTATTATATGCGGGATTTCAATAATCCTCTTGGAAATACACGTCCGGGTTTTGTTTACAGCCATAACAGGAACAATGAAGTGAATATTAATCTGGCCTTGCTAAAAGCTACCTATAATACGGAGAACACGCGGGCCAATGTAACCTTGGCAACAGGTACCTACATGAATGCCAACTATGCGGCGGAGCCTGGAGTATTGAAGAATATCTACGAAGCCAATGCCGGTGTACGCATCTCAAGGAAGCATAATTTATGGATTGATGCCGGTATTTTCTCTTCCCATCTGGGTTTTGAAAGTGCCATTGGAAAGGACAATTGGACAGTGACAAGAAGCCTTTTGCCGATAATTCGCCCTATTTTGAAACCGGCGCAAAAATATCTTACACCTCTGCATCTGGAAAATTATTTCTTAGCGGACTTGTATTAAACGGTTGGCAACGTATACAGCGTGTCGATGGCAATAGTTTGCCTGCCTTCGGACATCAGCTTGTATATAAGCCGACCGATAATTTAACCATCAATAGTGGATCTTTTATCGGCAGTGATAAAGCGGATAGTGTCAGACAGATGCGTTATTTTCATAACTTATATGCTATTTATCAGCTAAATAAACAGGTCGGATTCACGGTGGGTTTTGACATCGGTGCGGAGCAAAAGGAAAAGGGAGCAGCAAATACAATGTCTGGTATACCCCGGTATTAATTGCACGTTATACAGGAGCCGATAAATTCAGCCTTACTGCTCGAGGTGAATACTATCAGGATAAAAAGGGTGTCATTATCTCTACCGAGGCAAAAAATTGGTTCCAAACATTTGGCTACTCGCTCAATGCGGATTATGCAATTCTCCCCAATGTACTTTGGCGGACAGAAATACGTAATCTGAACAATAAAGAAGCAATCTTCCTAAATCGGAATAATAGTTTGGTAAAAAATAGCACAACGGCTGTTATGGCACTAACTGTTAGTTTCTAAATAAAAACAAACCTTGCTGTTGGATCAATAGACAACAGCAAGGTTTTGAAATGAAGCGCAAAAAATGCTGCACCCCATTTTCAGTTGTATAGTTATGTCTCAGCTGCAAGAGCGGATAGAGGTATAAGTCTCAATAAAACAAATACGGAGTCGGACAGATCATTTAGTGTAAAATGCATGTTATACCCCGTATCGGTTAAAGTTGATCTATTAATTGTTGACCAATGCCATTGCGCCATCACTATAACGAGCACCCACATTCGGGTATTTCCGAAGTATTTCTTCGATAGCGTTTAGATCCGAATCCGACAATTGTACTTCGATGGCACCTACGTTTTCTTCTAGATACTTTCTTTTTTTCGTGCCTGGAATTGGAATGATGTCATTCCCTGAGCGAGCACCCAAGCCAGCGCCAATTGTATTGGCGAACATTGTTTATCTTGAGCTAAAAGCGCAAATTCAGCAATCAAACGAGCGTTATTTTCCGCATGTTCTCCTTGATTGCGGGAAGTGTCCTTCTGAAATCGTCTGCTGCCAGACTATCTAAATTTAAGGCATTGGAAAATAAACCTCTGGCAAGTGGTGAATAGGGGATTAAACTGATACCCAAATTACGTACAGTCTGTAGTATTTCTTTTTCTACATCACGTGTTAGCAGAGAATATTCACTTTGCAGTGCCGCAATGGGATGAACCGCATTGGCTTTGATGATCGAAGCCGGCGATGCCTCACTCAGTCCAAGATATCTTACTTTTCCTTCTTTGACCAGTTCCGCCATAGCGCCTACAGTATCTTCGATCGGGATATTCGGATCCACTCGATGTGCATAATACAGATCTATGGTATCGATGCGAAGTCTTCTGAGACTATTTTCTACAGCAATTTTTATCCAGGCAGGTGATCCGTCAAAATAGGTGTTTGCGGTGCCGCTTGGTCCTGCCTGTCCATCCTTGAAACGAAAGCCAAATTTGGTTGCAATAAATACCTTGTCACGATTGGGAACCAGAACTTTTGAGATCAATTCTTCGTTGGCGCCATTGCCGTACATGTCCGCTGTATCCCAGAAGTTTACGCCAAGGTCCAATGCCCTTTCAAGTGTAGCAATACTCTCTTTTTTCGTCTGTAGGTCCATAGGCAAAACTCATTCCCATACAACCTAATCCAATAGCAGATAACTGTTCGTTTGTTGTTCCGAGATTTCTATATTTCATAACTGTTATATTTTGTTCAATACAAAAGTAGCGAAGGTATACGGTGTCTTACTTAAGACAATCAAACAGATAATTATATTATTCAAACAGTCGTCATCCGTAATTGGTTTGGTGACATTCCAGTATGTTTTTTGAAAAAGTTCGTAAAATAAGAAGGGTATTCAAAACCTAATTTATAAGCGATATCGGCGATATTCCAATTGGTATGCAGTAGCAATGCCCGCGCTTCCTGCGCAATGCGGCTGGCGATATGTGCACTTGTGGTTTTACCTGTTGTTTCTTTTACAGAACGGTTCAGGTGATTGATATGCACCGAAAGGGCATGGGCATAATCCCCTGGGCTTTTCAGCTGCAAACCAGTATCCAATGTGTTTACTGGGAATTGACGTTCCAGGAGTTCCAAAAATAGACTCGATACACGGGTAGATGCGTTGGTATATGCACCAAACTCCTGAGCAGGACTTGACTTCATTGTCTCATGGATCAATAGATGCAGGTAGCTGCGCAAGACATCGTCTTTATGTGCATAATCTGAATTCATCTCAGACAACATTTTTTTGAAAATTGTTGAGATTTCATCCAGTTGTTCTGTGTTTGGAAAATAAATTGGGTTGCTCCCAATTTTAAAAAGGGAGAATCCTTTAAACTCTCTATGCGTTCACTATGTTGAATAAATTCTTCCGTAAAGACACAATACCATCCAGATTGTGCCGTAGACTCCGGTTCCCAGGCGTAAGGTACGACCGGATTGGCAAATAACATCGCCGGTCGATCGATCTGTATCCATTTATCAGCATAATATAATTTGCCCCGACCTATAATCAATGAAGTTTTATAGAAATCACGACGGTTATAAGGGAGATTACTGTACAGGATTCTCGGCTAAACACATTGAAGTGACCAATGCCCGTATTATTAAGCGGTAAGTCTAGGTTCGCAAAGCCCGGTTGTCTTTTGTAGAAATCTGTTACACTTTCAGCTGAGTTCATACTACTAAATTATAAAATTCGTTTTACAAACCACGGTCATTTACAGTTCAATTTTATCGGCGGAATTGCTGATAACTTCCGTGTCTCTCAAATAAATAAGAGACTAGTCCGCCCGTATAAACAATTCGCAGCATAGTAGAGAAGGGGTAAAATTGTGCCAAAATTTAGGAAGTGCAAAAACTTTTGGCACAATTTTACCCCTGTGATTTATTGAATTACAAGCTGTTTTTCTGTGAAAAGTGGATTTATTGCTTTTAATCGCATGATTTGTAGCATTGGTTTATCGCGGGTGAATTTAGGAGGAAACCAAGATCCCTTAAAGGAAAAGTAAATTCCCTGGGAGAATGCTGTGTCTCCTTCGGAGGAAACCAAAATCCCCTAAGGGAAAAGTAAATTCCCTGGACGAATCCTGCGTCCCCGAAGGAAAAAATGAAAATAAGAACGATTTTCTAGCCGTCCTTAATAGCTGCTTTAATCCTTTTAAAAGCTTCATCGACAAAAGAGGCAAAAGATTTAGGTGATCTTTTAAGCACACGGTCAATGCCATCGCCTAAGGATTGATTTCTTCCATCGAGAATCTCCGAAAATGCAAATACAAGATGCTGAGCAACAGCCGGGGTAGACCATGTTGCAGTAACAGTTCCAAATAACTTTGTTTATCCAATTCACGGTAGGTAATAGGGCTGCCGATTTTTTTGAAATGATTGCTACGGCATCTCGAAAAGTGTAGAGTATATCACCGGTCACTTCATAAACTTGATTATCGTGGATAGGCTCTAATAAGGATGCGACAACGACGTCCGCAAGGTCGTCAAGATCAACAAATGGCTCGCCGGCCTGTCCTGCCATAAAAACAACTTCTCCTGTTTTTATACCATGAGCAAAATGTCCCTCGGTAAAATTCTGATTGAACCAGGCCGAACGAACAATAGTCCAGCGAAGACCAGAATGTTGGATCACATTCTCGCAAGCAATCACAGAATCTTGGCCTCGGCCTGATAGCAATACAATCTTTTTAATATTAGCTTTGTATGCATGTTCAGAAAGCACGCGGATTTGTTGTAACGCTTCAGGCATAGATGTATCCGGATGCACAATAAATAGTGCATCCACGCCTTTAATACTTCAGCCCAATTACGATCATTCTCCCAAATAAAATACCGCGAATGCTTGGACGCTTTTTCCAATTCCCTGGTTGTAACAAGAACTTCAACTCCTTTGGCTCGTAATTTTTCTACTACCCGACGGCCACTCTTTCCGTTACCACCCAATACAAGTACAGTTTCAATTTTATTGTTTGCCATTTATCTTTTTTTTATATTATTGTAAAGCTAGAGAATCATTCAGTAGATCAACACATCTACTATCACGGAGTATAGTGTACCAGTATGACTAAGAAAGTAGATAACGATCATTATTGCCCCTTTCATTCTCCAGGCACTTTCCTGAAGATTCAGGATGCTTTGGAATGTTTACAGGGAAAATGGAAACTGCAGATCATCGCCGCCTTGTTAACAGGGCCGAAGCGTTTTAGAGATCTTGCGAATTATATCGCTCCGATTACAGACCGGATGTTATCCAAAGAACTTAAGGTTCTGGAAGGACATTTACTTGTCAGCCGGCATAAAAAATCAACCTATTCGATTGAAATGGAATATGCAATCACGAAACATGGTATGAGCCTAAAACCTTTGATTGAGAACCTTATTGACTGGGGAGATTTGCACCGAAAAGAAGTAATAGATAAACTACGCAAATAACATCTTTTTTCTGAGAAGAAACCCAACAACAAGCTACTATGATTAAAATATACCATAATAAACAATGCAGCAAGAGTTGCGCAGCGTTGGATTTTTTGCAAGAGCATACTGTAGATCTGCAGGTGCAAGAGTATCTTGAAGAAGTCCCCAGTAAAGCTGAGCTCATTGAAATATTGTCGCAACTCGGACTTAAACCACTAGCGCTTATTCGAAAGAATGAAGCTCTATTCCTCGAAAAATTTCAACATCTTCAATTGACAGATGAGGAGTGGGTTGAGGTGATGCTGCAAAATCCCATATTGATCGAACGGCCTATCGTTATAAAAGATGGTAAAGCGGTTATCGGCCGTCCATTGGAAAGAGTAATCGAGCTCTTTACACCACGATCATCCTAATGGCGCGATAATTGCGCTATTTTTTCCATGAAACAGATACTAAATATATTTGCAGCGGTGCTGGATATTTTCAAATTATTTACATAGTTTAAGTATCCTTAGCCATCTTGTCTAGAAGGACCGAAATATGCTCCTTGATGTCTTTCGTGGCATGCATTTCTATTTCTTAATAAAATAAGTTGGTGCTATTATTGGTGATTGGCAGCTGGTAAAACCGGACTGGTCTGATCAATAATGGAGCAGCTTGAAAGGATATTTTTATCTGTACGATATGCCTGATATTATGGTTAACCAGAAAACGAAAAGTATCTCCGAGACGGATTTTTATCCATTTATTGATGGAAATATTTGTTCGGATTTTGCCGAGATCTTTTGATTTTGCCTGCTCAAGTAATTGAAGGAAGTTCTCCTGTTGTTCCAAAAGACAGCAAGCACATTTCTGTCCAGTTGCTTATATATAGGATCCATCTCCTGGAATGTCTTCATTTTGTTGGGCCGATCTTTTGGAAGTATACTTTTTGCGAAATAGTTTCCTAAAAGGCCACTGTTGAAATAGCTTGCTGCATTCGATTGACTAGCTGCCATTCTTCTTGAAATTTCGGCAGATAGAAGTTTCCATAAAGATTGAGATGTGCGATACACTCTAAGGTATTCCATGAGCCTTTATGGGGCCGTTTATTGAGATCATCTAACGACAGCGTTTTCAACGATTCAACAAAAGTCATATGTTCCCTTGTCTGTGTACTGAGCTGTTCAAGTAATGCTAAAGATTTATATTTCATTTTCGTTTTTTTGATAAAATACACGAAAAAAAAGGGCAAAAAAATTGATTGAACTCAAGATTTACTGATCCGTGAAAAAGTTTCAGGTGTCATCCTCAAATAGTTGGCAATATGTTTATTGGGAATAATTTGGAATAAGAGAGGGTTTCTCTTAAAAACACGCTCATATCGGATTTTAGGGAGTCCTGCAGCAGATCCTGTTCTCTGTCAAGCTGTTGCTTCACCAATCCCTCTAATATGTTGATGTAAAGCGAAGTGTTCTCAGGACTTTCATAGACGAAATGCATAAAATCTTCTTTTTCCGCGACCAATACTTCAGTTTTCTTAATGGCTTGAATAACGAAATCTGAATGGCAACCATCAAAGAAGGAGTCCATGGCCACGATAAGATCTCCAGTATAACCTAGCCGGATAATCTGTTCGGCATGTTGTTGGAAGATGGAAATTTTAAGGCTGCCTTTTTTATAAAGTATATTTTTGAGTCTACAGTTCCGCTGCTTTTAATCAGTTCATTCCGCTTGAATGTAAGCGTTTTCTTAAAAACGGTAGGTGTAATTAGATCTTTGAATACAGTCATGTCTGATGTTGCTTTAATGAATGGAGCGCTCGTAATGATGAAAATTACTCCTGTTATCTTCCTTCAAATATGGAGTCTTCGGCCACAAATATGGTCGGGCTCCAGACTAATATGGATTTCTGAATAAAAAGTAAATATTTATTTTCAGATTTACAGCAGTAAATTGAAATCTCAAGTCCATAAAGGTGGTCATGAGTCGTTAAACTCACTGCATGAAGCCTTTTTGTGGTTGCGATAAAATGTAAATAAGAATCATTAGCTAAAAATAATATTTTAAAATTATGTTTAAATTTTTCAAAGAATTATTGAGTGCAGCAAAGGAGGGCGTAAGGGAAGCGAAAGAGGAACTCGCAGAGGAAGCGGAATTGGATAAAGCAAAAGAACAGCAAATTAACAGTAAGGATACGCTGAACAATATTCCTTATGAAGAGCAATTCGGTACAGCGTTGGGCGCGGCATTCCGCGTTATCGTCTTTGGCGATTGGTTTACCGTATTCGGCAGTGCTGGTGATGATGGAACTTATCCGGTTCATCTATATCAGTTCGGGACTTATCCCAAACAAGCGGAGTACCGCGATGAACTGGTGAAACTATTGAAAAGAGACTTCGCTATTGCAGATACGGAAAGCTGCCTGCAAATATTAGCAGCATATTTTAACTTGCTCGGAATTAGGACAGGGGAACCGCTCTGGAAGGTCGGGAAGATCAGATCGACAGTGGAAGCTGGGATATCAGCAAATCCGGTGTGGATGCGCTTGCCATTACTGTCAGTAGTCATATCACGACCGCCGCAGCTGATGTAGGGTATCTGCCAAAATCAGCCGCTTTGGACATTTTGAAAAAGCTTTCTTCCTACGCAAGATTGCACTTTAAAGATTGGCATACTTTCTCCGAAAAATTTTTGGAGGAGAACATCATGTTGGGCTAAACAATAAAATCGGGAAATCTTATTTAAAAAGATATGTTGGCTATTTAAGGAAAAGATAGGCAGTCCTTGGAATAATATTGATTGGAATACCCAACCAGTCCAAGACCGTGTGCTGTCAGCTATTGCCTGGACATTTCAGGCCAAGTCGTATCATAGCTCCCAGGAGTTTGATGCCGATGTTGCGGAGTATCAGCGTGATATTTTAGGCGATCGGGCGAAATGGGATGCCAATGAAATTGTGGTCGATGCGCCCGAAATAGAGCTTTGTTATATGTGTTGGATCAAGGGAATGGAAGATTTGAATCCCAATGAGGTACTAATGGATGATGAAGAAGAGGCTTTTGATGAGGATAATGGAGATGATGGATATTTTCAAGTAGAAATATGCGCCCGAATCCAAGCTTCCAATGGGAAGAATTTTACCGCACTGGACCTATTGTATCAAATGGAGAAACAATTGATAGGCAAGGAATTGGGGGATCACATATTCTTTGAGGGGCTTGATCGTGTCGAGAATCACTCCGGCGATACACCCTTGTATGATATCAGTTTTGGAAGTTAGTCTTTTATCGCAAGAAACGGAAATACGTATCATACTGTTGTTTATTATAAAAATAGCGGCATACTATGCCGCTTATCAATCACTCAATGACAAGCATTGAGTGATTTTTATGTTCCCATCTCGATATCATCCCAATCTGAATCTTTGTTGATAAGCCATTCCAATGCTTTTCGGCGCTCATAGACAAGTCCTTCATTGATCAATGCTTGTTTTCCCTTTAGCCTCTCATCGACACAGTACCAATGTAAACGATAATAAAAATCAAGCATGGCGTAAATTTCATTTCCGCTTTTTAACGACGACAGACGATCAATTTTTTCATTATTTTCATTGCGTTCGAGGTTTGGCAACAAGGAGGCCATATGGTCGCCACACCATGCAGTTTCATCCAGATTATCGACTAATTCAGTTACCCACATCAATGCCCAGAGACCCTCAAGGTACCATCTTAATGAATTAAGTTCACGGTCTGAAAGTGCATCGTTATTTTTTTGTAGAATTTCCTGTTCCCATTTCGATAAACGTTTGGTCAGGCCATGATGGTCGATCCAGTTCCTGATAATTTCCACCGGAGCTTCAAAGGATATATTGATCAGCGCATTCATGACAGACATTCTCCCTCTTACTGCATCAATGCTTCTGGTATTCGGATCCTCTAAAACTGGTAACCAAGCTGTAAAGCGGTAATTTTTGGCCTCAATTTGTTTGATATTCGCCTCTTTTATGGCATTCTTTTCTTCTATAGTCATACTTTTTAACAATGATTTTCATTTAAATAGCCGGATTTCTCCGCTGAAAATTTATACACAGCTGCCTTAATCTTCGTCTTCGTCTTCATCTTCAAATGAAATGTAAGACCAATCAACATCAAGTACCTCGAGTATATTGTCAAAGAGTTGCGGATCCATTGTTCCGACAAATGCCCCTTGACATACGCCGTTGCCATCAAAAGAAAGGCTAATAACATCCGTATAATCTCGGGTAAATATTTTTGGTTATCAACACTCAATTCCGGAATTAATTCCCAATTGCTTTCCACTGCAGCCACCATAGTGGAGGGAATCGTGTGAAGACAATTGGCATAATACCGTAAACCCCAAAAGTGCCATTATAGATTGCCATCATCAACAAAAAGTCTGAAACATGTGTTTTTCTAGCTCCCAGTCTGAATCGTATGTGGTATCGTAATTTGCATACACCGGCGGATTATCCAAAGATAGATCTGTCGTTTTGATTCCCAGGTGACTACAGCCTGATTCTCTTCATAGATGGGTAGATAACCATCCAATAGCGCTACATCATCTTCGGGGCTAAGTAATCGATTATAGCAATAATTGATGTTATTATTTGCACCCAAAGTCTGATAATATGTCCGTAAAGTTTTAGGAAAAACGATATTTATTTTTTCTTCAAGTTTCTGGATCTCTAGTTCGCTATATCCGTCAATACCATCCTGTTCTAAAGCAAATAACTTCCTTATCTTATTTAAATAATCCATCGATCTTGATTTTACTGTACCTAAAATAGTTAATTCAGCAGTAAAATAAAACCTTCGGCCCATCTTATTTCGCTGTCGTTCATAAAAATCTGCATATTGGATTAAATTTGATAATTTTGTGCGGCTAATTAATTACTGCATTGCATATTTAGACGGTTTTTTTGATGTCTGGAGTGAAAGACAAGTTTCATTTAATAAAGAGAAGAATGTATTTATACCTTATATTTTTAATAGGCTTTGCGCTATTCATTGTACTATTTAGCCTAATTTTCAGGCAGTATACTGCTGGATTTAAACCTAAAAATAATCAGATCAGTTATGAAGCTTCAGCTGATTTGGTAGGAGAAAAGATCAGAAAGATTTCATCCCGTCCTTTCCTGTTTGGCTTGGAAGATAATCTTGTTAGTGATGAAGATTTCTACTTTGATGATATAAACTTTTATGCTATTGATAATAAACAGCAGAGAAAGGTAGTTTTCCCGCTAACGGATATCATCGAGCTGAGCAAGACTTCAATAACAATCACAAATCATAGGGTCTGGCAGGTCATTATCAATGGGGCTGACAATCAAAAAATAGTATTTAAGTTTACACACAACTATACCCTATGGAATAAAGATTTTGTTAAATTTTATAAGAAAATAGCGCAAATAAACCCAGCCGCAATAAAATCGAAATGGAGTCTTTGGACAATGTAATGGAGATCGATTTATCCCAATTTGAGAATAACCTTTTCATTTTGATATCATTTTTCTTATTAAAAACTTTGTAAAATAAATTTATAGAGCTGTATTTCAGTTTGTTATTTCTTGTTTTTTTGTTGTGGAATGTTGTTTGGCTTATGCCAGTAACAATGAATAATAGGTATTCATAAAAACAATGCAATGGAAGCAAGAAAAAAATGGATGAAGGACAGACGGTGGATTTTGTTGCCGCTGTAATCCCGGAGCTGAATCTTAGACTCAGGAAAACCGAACTTAAAAAGGACTACAAAAATATTGTCAATGTCATATCTCAGTTTGCTGAGGATGTCATTTATGCCAAAGATTGGCGCCGTTTTGAATGGGTCATGCAGGTCGTGGCTTATGTACTTGAGCGTGGAACTTTAGAACTCCAGATTGTAATAAACGGATTACTCCCAAAGACCTTCTCCAGATTTAAAAAGCATGTAACAGGATTGAATGGAGTCACCTCGAGGCCCGTTTGCCCCTTTCGATACAACAGCTTATTCTTCCAGAAGGTAGGAATGACTAGAGAAAAACAAAGCTGGCGAATACTATCCCTATGAAAATAACTAATGTAATCATACGGCGGGCTTGTATAACAGATTGTAAGCCAAAATCGATTGCGGGCCAAAGTTCGGATGACAGCCGGTGTTATTTAATATCGGATTTATAAAAAGCTATTTTATAACAAGAATGTTTAAACCGCTTAAAGTGAATATATGATGAATATAAAGCAAGCTCAGGAAATCATTGTTTCGGTGATACCATTGGCGCAAGCAGAAATGTCGCAGCCAGAAAATGCTGGCAATCCAATCACAACAATCCGCATCCTTACATCGTATATCAAAAGATGATCGAGCAAGGACGCGAGGATGAGTTGGGTAAAGCACTGCACCTGATGGAATACATGCACGAAAAAGGGGAGCGGAGACTCCAAAATGCAGTGGAGAATATATTTGTTTTCTCATTGGACAGTATTTTGACAGCCTGCCCCGAATCGCTGCGTGGAATGGTGACTGGCAAGATTCCCATCGGAATTTATACCGCTTACATCAATCAAATGTATAGATCAGGCTATTAAACCTGATCTATATCAAAACAATTCTCCCATTTATTGATTTCCAATAGCCCTGTTGGAGTAGTTTATCAATTGAAGTATTGATAATGTTATCAATTTGAGCACCGGTTTTTGAAAAGGAAAAAGATCTGGCTGTGGCGCGTACAAGATCCTCTCTTAATAAACTGAGACTGTTGTCCATGACCTCGATAAGTGCGATCTCTATTTCCTTAGGCGCAATATCTTCGATCGCTCGTTTTTCGAGGTTATTGTCGCGGTAGTATGTCAGCGCTGTGGCCGATTGTTCGTGATCCCAATAAAAATTTGATGGGAAAGCTCCTCCTTTACTCCGGGCAATTTTCTCGTCAGTTCAGTTAGATACTGGACAAGTTTTGATGTGGCTCTTGTGGTGTTCCATAAACGTAGTACCTTGCGAAAGAGATGGTTTTGACTGATTGGAGATTCCGTGCGGATGATCTTCAGGATCTGATCGCTCAATACCGTTCGATAGGCCGCATCATAAATTAATTCTGGACTTGCTGTTGTCATTGGATTGACTTTGGCGCTCACATAAGGTTTCATTTTAGATGAAACAATGGCGTCATCGGATCGCACTGAAAGGGTGGTTTTCGATTGTGCTTGAGAAGCATCGATGATGATAGGCTCTTTTGCCGTTGTATCGTTTACGATGCGTTGAATTTCCGCTTTAATGGCATTCAGTATTTTATCTCTGTTTTTTATCCAGTCTAAGGTCCAGATGCGGTAAATATTCCAGCCCAGTGATTGCAGCACATTCGGAATCAGCAGTTCCCTGTCATTGGTTGTCTGTGTATTGAAATAGTTTTTCCCATCAACCAATATCCCCAAAATATACTGATGAGCATGCATCGGGTCTACAATACCAATATCAACGCGATAGCCTGAAGTACCTATATTTGTTTTCACTTTTATACCCTGTTGGTCTAAATATTTCGCGATCGATTGGATGAGCGTATATTTTTCCTGATCATGGGCTACAGCTTCAGCTGTCTGCAGTATGCCTCTTTCAGCGAAGTTTAAAAGGCTTTTAGTCCCTCCACACCAGTCGAACTGGTACGGTTTAAATCAATCTGATCTCCCTTTAGCGAAGAGAAAACACGCATTTCGTATCGGGCCCGGGTCACAGCAACATTGAGTCTGCGCCAGCCGCCATCACGATTCAAAGGGCCGAAATTCATCGATACCTTGCCATCTTCGTCTGGGCCGTAGCCGATGGAAAATAGAATAAAATCACGTTCGTCGCCCTGGACATTTTCTAAATTTTTAATAAAAATAGGCTCATCACCCTGTAGTGCCGTTTCTTCTAAGTCGGGATGCGCTGAGAATAATGACTGCAACAAATCTTCAATTAAATTCTGCTGCGTTTGACTAAAAGTGACCACACCCAATGAACGATGGGGCGATGTTCCAAATGCTGTTTTATATATTGGATCACTGCCTCAGCTTCTTTTAGGTTTGTTCGGGTTTTCCCCTTGTCATAATGACCATCGATAAATTGAAAACTTACTTTCTTGTCCTGATCGTCATGGGAAGGAAATGTCAACAATTTGTTCTCATAAAAATTGGAGTTACTGAAAGAAATAAGACTTTCATGTTTACTGCGATAATGACGCAATAAGTATTTCGATGGAATGGACAAGGCGAGGGAATCATCCAGGATGCTTTCCAGGTCTTCTAATTCCAGATGATCTTCATCAATTTTGTTGCTGGCAAAGAAGCTCGTTGGTGGCATTTGCTTTGGATCCCCACAATAATGGCCTGTTTAGCCCGGGCGAGGGCGCTGATTGCTTCTGATGTCGGTAGCTGCGATGCTTCATCGAAAATAACCAGATCGAAATGATCGGTATTTACATCAAAATATTGGGCAACCGAAATCGGACTCATCAGCATGCAGGGTTTGAGTCGCGGAAGTAACGTCGAAATCTGATCAAATAAACGGCGGATACTGACTCCACGTCCTCGATTTCGGATCGCACGTTGTAAGATTCCAATTTCCGAACTATGAACAGCTTCCTGGGAGAGGTTGGGGATTTTGTTGCTGAGCTCCAAAACCAATTGCTCCCGTACCAATCGGGTAAACTCTTGATGAAGTGTCTTGTATTGTAAAATCTGTGCTTCATATACAGCTGCATCAAAACCATTTAAAATGCTGGACTGATCCAAAGAATTTACAAAGTAATTGAGATGCAATACACTTTCCATATCCATGCTCAGTGCATCTTTATTGATTTTGTTCGCTTCAAGTAGATCAATCAACCAGGATAGTCCCAGTTTTATGCCCTGATCCTTATAATAATTGTACCGGATCCAGTCTTCAAGTTGATCTAAATCTTGTTTTATTTGGTTTAAAATCTCGACTTCTGGAATATGAACTAAAAATGCCGAAATGGCCTGATGCTTATCTGCGTAATGTTGGAGCGTTAAAATAAGGGTAGGTATTCTCAACTTTAGATCTATATGCGTGAGGATATAGTTTAACCAAGATTGAAAGTTTTCAAATTTGAGCTGTTGCGCTAGTTCATTGAATGCCCGCAGTTCTTGCTGATGCTGTTGCAGTGTAACTAAATTATAGGTATTGCCTATGAGATAATAACTCGTCGCCTCGTTTATCGGATAGAATTGCGGTTCCGCTAAATTCTTTGCCACCAGATCGAAGGAATTTTTCTGATAAAAGAACTGATCAACCTGCTGTTCGGAAGTAATTTTGTTTGTGGCAAAACCATTTAAGAATTTTTTTACTTTACGTTGTTTTAACCATTTGGGCAGAAACCAGGAATGTTTTGACTGATTCCAGGTGGATTCAATCAGATTCCAGTCTGTCGTAAATATTCGGTTGCCAAAATCTGTAACAAGTACATTTTCTAATGTCTGTTTTTGGCTTTGCAGTTCAACCCAATGATCAAGTAAATTCTTTTGACGAACATCAAAGTAGACATTGACGATGGTCTGATGCGCCGAAAAGTGGCTGATCTTTTCGAGAAGTGAATATAGCGAGGTCTTGTTTTCGATCCAATTCTTCGTAAGATTCAATTGCAGATCCGAGAGGGCTTTTGTTGCCTCAGCGTCTGCCTGTATATAATCTTCGATAGATTTCTCGATATTATTTTTGTGAGCAAAGTTCTGATCTTTCAAGTGGATCAAGTGCAATGGGTGCTTGTCAATCGCTGGTAATTTATGCGTTAACTCTCCGAAGGGGATTGCCCAGTCCTGCCAATTATTCCAGGTCTTTTTGTCAATATGTTCCAGTTGCAGGGATAGCAACCAGTCCGTGTTGATTTCGATATGATGACTGTCCAAATAGGAAACGGAATCATACAGGCTCCAGCCCACTGCAAAGGGTTGATGTAAGGAGTCAACATATTGACTTAATGCTGCTTTGCGCTGATCAATACGTTGTGCTTCTTCCTGAAAATCGATATGGCTTTGATACTTGGGTGTTTCAGGCTCTGTTCCAATTGCCGTAGGACATCTGATTTTTAGATTTATTTGAATGTAACTCTAAACAGAAGGAGCCTAAACCAATTTTTTCCAAACGGCGATGTACCACATCCAAAGCAGCCTTTTAGCAGCGACAAAAAGTACTTTTTATCATTCGCTAGTGCATTTGCGATAATATTGGTGATGGTCTGGGATTTACCGGTACCGGGAGGGCCATGTAATACAAAGCTCTTATTCGCGTTGGAGTGACGTACAGCTTCAAGCTGGGAATTGTCTGTTGGAATGGGTAATGTTAACAAGGAAGAGGGGAGCTGCTCCAGATTTTCCGAATCACCAGTGATATCCAATAGATCCGAAAGTCGCCCGTCAATCAAGCTCTTTACAATGGTGCTTTTTTAATTTCTTCTGCATATTTGGTTAGGTCTTGCCATAGAATAAGTTTGTTAAAAGAGAAGTTTCCAAGGACAACCTGTTCCTGAATATCCCATCCTTCCAGGTTTAAAATAGACTTTCTTAGAATGGCAAATACTTTTTGTACGTCAACTCCCGATTCATCCATTGGTAGCACTTCCAGTGCATTGAGGTTAAGCTTAAATTCCTGTTTGAGATACTCCAATAGTGTAATATTGATCATGGCCTCCTCTTCACGGCTTCGGAGCGTAAACTTGGTGTTGACAGATCTGCGTGATAATTCAACAGGAATCAATAGGATGGGGGCAAGTCTAGGCTGTTGATTGGTTTTGGGTTCAAACCACTTCAATAAACCGACTCCCAGATACAAGGTGCTCTTTCCATTTTCCTCTTCGGCCAATTTCGCATTGCGGTACAGGTGTGTTAAGATATTATCCAGATCATCCTGATGATAAAGTGTCAGCAGGCGATTATATCTGAATTCATCGTCAGCAAGCTTAAATAATGGCTCAGAAGAATGCAAGGGTTCTAAATAAAGATTGTAACGACGTAAAACCTCTTGACTGTTGTTGGGATGTATAGTAAGTGATTTTCCGTTTGATAGATGATCTTCCAAGAGATCTGTTTTCAGATCCACTATTTGCAACATACTTTTAGTGAACCGGAGGTTCAATAGGTTATTTCTGAGTGAAAGATCGAGCAGCTTTCGTTCCCAGATTTTTGTTTTGTTAGATCTTTGACTTCACTGAGAACGAGATCGAGTTTGTTGTCATCGATATTAAAATAATCGATAGCCTGTTTTTGGTTGATCCAGTGGTATTCTTTAATGCTACGTTGTTCAGCTCGTCCTTTCCAGTAAAAGGTAAGGGAAGGATCCCATGCGAACGGGCATGTTTGATATCAAGGGATAAAATAAAGTTGTTGGCATGTAATAGCTGCGTTTCGGCGATGTTCATTGCTTCCCGCATGGTATAGGCATTTCCTCGGCATAAATGTGTAGACTCGATCAAAGCGATATCATCAATTCCATGCGCGATCCGTTTTGAAATAGCGGCTTGATCATAATTGACAACAGCTTCTAGTCGCTGGTCGTTGAGCCAAACGCCTATAAATGCATGCCCTCGAGTGACAATAAGAATTGGATTCAGATCGATTGCTTCCAGACAGGCTGCAAATAGTAGCGAGATATCGATACAGTTTCCAAACTTCGTTTCCCAGATCTGATCGACCAGACGAATACGCTGACCTTCAGTTTCAAAACTTGCAGGCATGGCGCTGTATGTAATATTGATATTTAGAATAGCCTGATATAGGGCCATTACTTCCTGCAGGACACGATCCTTGCTATCGGATTGATAGCCCAAAAACGCTGGCGTTAACCTGTTTTTCTCAAGAATTTTGACCGCCTCTGCTTTAATCGTATAGATGATATCGTGATTGGGCAAAACGTAAGAAGCCAATAACTCGGGGTACTTACTTAATCCGCCAAAATAATCCATCGGTAACACGTTTACGGTGAATTTTTGCTGATATAAGATTTCATTTTTAGAATAAATCGTACAGGTAAGCGTATCCAAATCTTTCTCTACCAGATTACGGATAAATGGAATGTTGTAATCGAAAGCTAAATTTTCCACTGTCACTGGTGTTCCTTCCAAAAACCTGTCTATATAAAATGTGTAGGGGCTGAACAATCCGATTTCAGAAGTAATCTCAATTTTTATCTGTTCAAGATCCTTTGTAACCGCGGTGATTTTAATTTTTCCACCAGCGACAGATTATGGAAACAGAAGCTATAATTAAAGTGAGAAGCTTTCTCTATTGCAACCTGAAAACAAGCATTAGTTTCGATCATTTTAAAAAAAAAAATATATTAGTTTAAAGATATAGAAAATTTATATACTCCCAATTGCTTTATACGCTATTTCTAGTTGTCGTTTTGAGTGTAATTTTTGGCAAAATATATAAAGGAGGCATCTTTAATTTTGTGTCAGATTTAACAAGTGATTTAAGATGAAAAAATTATATGCCTCCCTTATTGGAGTAATGTTAGCTGTGTTGACCAATGTTGTCATGGCACAGGCTCATAAAACACAGGTCTTGGTTCTTATTCATTCCGATAAAGGCGGAACGTATGAATTAGCCAAGGAAGTTGCAAAAGGTATTGAACACAATGGTAAGGTACAGGCTGTGGTTAAACTGGTGAAACCATCATCTGATCCAAAGCTGAGTAGTCTTGCTGTAGCAACAGTAGAAGAACTGTCTAATTATGACGGGATTGCATTTGGATCACCTGTTTATTTTGGTAATATAAGTACAGCAATGAGCGAGTTCCTGTCCAAAACAGTAGAGCTATGGTCCCAGCACGCTTTGGAGGGCATCCCGCTACAGTATTTATGTCTGCAGGAGTGGTGCAGGAAAGGAATTGGCATTGCAGTCATTCTGGAATAGCCTGGCGGTACATGGGATGATTCTGGTTCCTACCGGTATTATGGGGAATGACAAAATAGATAAATCCATTCCACAGGGAAATACAGTCTTGGGGACAACAAGTCTCGCTTCATTGACAGTTACCGAAAGACCAAGCAAAAGTGAGCGCTATCTGGCCGAGTTGCAGGGAATGAACTTTGCGAAGGTTGCCCTAGCGCTAGCGGGTACAAGGGAAAATAAGGCTCTTGATAAAAAAAGTAGCCCAGCTCATCCGGATGCGGTAGCAATCCATAATCGGTTACGGAAAACAATATTGTACTTCCAAAAGTACCCCAACCGGCGGGGAATTATCAACCTTATGTCCGTTCCGGAAATTTAGTCTTTATCAATCAGGTGGCACTCAAGGATGGTAAAATATTTAAACCCGGAAAATTAGGGGCCGGTGTAAGTGAGCAGGAGGTGAAGGAAGCGACTGAAATAACAATGCTTAATGTACTTTCTGTTCTTAATGAGGCGGTGGGTGGAGAGCTAAACCGGGTCAAACGTTGTGTACAGTTAACCGGAATTTTCAATACGAAAGACGATTATAGTAAACATGCCGACCTGATGAACGTGGCATCCAATCTTGCTGTTACGGTCTTTGGCGAAAAAGGGAAACACGCCCGGGCGACTTTTGGAGCTTCATCTTTACCTGTAAATTCATCTGTAGAGATACAGGCAGTCTTCGAAATTGAATAGCTAGCTAGCTGTGAAAATCGACTGCGGGACCTTTATGACCAATAAGCCGAGTGCAGCGAGCGAATTGATACCTGAATTAAAAAACGGCTCTATAAAAATAGACAATAAAAAATGCCAATGTGATAAACATTGGCATTACCTTATACGTCCTATAAAGTTTCAGGGATGTTATTTTTTAACTTCACCTTTATATTTTACTGCACCATTTACATATAAATCTGATTTATCCGCATCATATTTATAGGTATCCTTTTGGTATGTATTGTTTTCAGTTTTATCCAAAATAATCGTTGTTTTATTGTCGTCTGGTAAAAATAACTCCATTTTAGATTTATCATCATTAGCGACAACAAATGCACTGATGATAGCATCGCCTTCTTTAACATCAACAGGATTCAGACGTGTTCCTACATTAAAGACCTGAATACATCCCTGTTTAACTTCACTCCAGGTTTGGCCTGCGCCAACAAGACATCCATGTTCATCCTTATCTCCGCCGATAGATGGTGTTTCTTCTTTGGCCAGACTGTCTGTTTTCTCAGCAGATTTTGGTTGCTGTGCATTATTACATCCTGCAAATAGGATAACACATAGTGCTAAAAATGCTATTTTTTTCATTTTAATCGGTTTTTTATATGTTTTGTTCTGCGCTGCAATAAATATACCATACTTGTCATATTGATCCCTTTGTTTAAAAAAAAAAAATTAAGTGAACCGTAAATATTGTCATAGGACAAGTTAATTTAATACGCTGTTTATTAATATTGTATTGCAGCTAATATTGCGGGTCAACCATCGCTTTATGCCGGCCGAAGGCAGTTGTTTGAAATATATATTCAATAGGCGGTAGAAATGAATAAACAGATCGTATTTAATCTAAAAATATAACATATGGAAGACGCAAACTCAGGGAAAAAAAGCCTTGTTTCAGTTGTTTTGGTGGAGAAACCGCTCGAAGATGTCTGGGAACACTGGATCCGATCAGCGTCCATAAAACAATGGAATATTCCATTCGATGATTGGCATTGTCCAGAAGTAGAGAACGATTTTAGGGAAGGTGGGCAATTTAATTTTCGAATGGAACGACGGGCTGATCATGAAGGCTTTGATTATCGTGGGGTATATGATCGTATTATCCCATTAGAATATATTGAAAGTACCAGTGGCGGAAGAAACTGTATTGTTGAATTTCAGGCTATCGATAATAATACGATTATAGGGAGACGTTTGAACCAGACGCGGTGACGCCGCTGGATCTTCAGCAAAATTTCACCGACGCTGTTCTGATCAACTTTAAAAAATTTGTAGAAAGCAGATAAATCTAGATCTTTAATAGACGAAACTAATTAAATTGAATCATGAGCATGTTGAATAATCACTCAGGCTTTGCCGCCGCTAACGGGATAAAGTTATACTATGAATATATGGGGCCGGAAAGCCACTAGTGCTTATCCACGGCGGTGGCTCCTCAGGTTTTTTTGATTTTGAGGAGACGGTGATCCGATTGAAAGATCGCTATCAATTGATTCTGCTGGATATGCAAAATCATGGTCGATCGGAGCATAGGGCCGTTCCGGAAACATTTGAACAGGATGCAAGGGATATTATAGCGGTGTTGGATTACCTTGCGATCGATAAAGCCTCATTTTTAGGTTTCAGTAATGGCGCAACGACCATTTTGAAACTCGCTTCTCTTTTCCCGGATAGGGTAAACAAATTGATTGCTGCTTCGGGTAACACCAAAAGAGAGGGCTTGTTAGATGGCTTTTTTGATAGCATGTCAGCTTCTACGATTGAGGTTATGCCGCCTTATTTGAAAGAAAATTTTTGAAATTGAATCCGGATCCTGAAAAGTTTAAAAATATGTATGAAAAGGATAGCCAGCGCATGATAAATTTTCAGGATTTTGAACCGGGTACTGCCTTAGAAAACTTAGCTTGCCCAGTATTTCTGATCGGAGGAGATCAGGACGTGGTCAAAGGGCAGCATTTGGCACAAATGCAACAGCAGATTCCCAATGCACGGCTCATGGTTCTACCCGCTAATCATGGTAATTATATGATGAAAGATTTTAATGGACAAATAGATAAAGAGTTAATTGATTTTACTGTCCTTCAGATTCAAAAATTCCTTGAGGCCGAATAGCATTTTCCTATTCAAGTCCTATTCGTTGGGTTGAGGCGATTTTAGTACAGCAGACGAGACAATTAGCGGCGCATACTACGTTCCAAACTTCGTATGCGTTGTTGATTTTTGCCATCAACACGTGAAGCAACGGCCCATATTGCTGCGGGCAACCAGCCCAAAATAGTAATTTGGAGGATTAAACAAATAATTCCACTGAATATTTTGCCTCTTAAAAAGAAGGATAACCAAGGAAGTAGTACTGCAATCAATATCATATCAAACGATTTATAAAAGAACTGTATAATAACCAAAAACAAGATCCTTTCATTTGGTTATACAGATAGCTTAAATGTACACAACAAAAATCGACAATAATATGGAAGAAAGCAAATCGCGGAAGATGTTAAGAAATCTTAAAATTTTCTGTTTCCAATCCTCTTTTGAAAATTCGGGGCAGGAGTGGCACCAATGTTGATGTTCCCCTGTCGAATATTTTTAGATGCAGTTTACAATAAGATAAATGACGGAACACATGAAAGAGAGCAAAAACATTATTGAGATTTTGGACAATAAATATAAAGCTTATTTGGAAGAAGACGGAAAATGGCTCAATGAAGGATTTAGGAACATTTTTATAGAAGGAGAGGCCAGTAGAAAGAATTTAAAAACATCGGTTTACCTGATGTTGCCCGAAGAAATTAGGGAAGATGTAGATCAGCTATTATCGGACAACTTCAGTTAAAAGGAACTAATCTACAGCAGGTTTTTAATGTAATCAATTTTCCCCTTTTCCTCCTGGGCTTTGACCACATTCGCTATACCAAATCTTTTGATAGTTTGATAGATCTGCTGTTTCTCTTTTCTACTCAACACGTTTAACATCGTGAGTATCTCTTTTCCTGTGTAGTTTCTAGTTCAAGTCTTGTCCCTTCCCAGATACTTGCAGTAATCCGGATGTTGACAATTTGTACGAATGGAACAAACACCAATAAATCGAGGTCAGCCATGGCTTTTTTGAACGCATGTCTTGCGGGCATTCTTTTGAAATAAAATCCCCTTGTATCTGTTTTCGCCCGAACGGCTTTTTTGCTGTTCTTTAACATCCAAAACCCGATCAGGATACATATCAACTTTAAAGGTATTGATCCCCAAAAAGGAGCCATGTCTACCCATAATGTTCCTGTTCCAATGAGAACTAAAATAACAGCGATCGTGATTCTTTTCCAGTTTGGATGATAATAAATCTTTTCAGACGGCACCTCATTAACCATAAGCTCCTTATAAATGAAGATCTATTTTTACTTCACGTAATCAACCTATTCATTGATCAGTAGTAATGTAAAACGACAGATTATTTCGTAAATATAATCGTGTGCAACAGTCGATACGTCTTACATTTACAATTCGTCTGAAAAGATTTTATATTCGATCATACACCGAATTGTCGCAAGTGATGATCCATGTGTTTATACACAAAAATGCCAATTTGTTCCGTTTCCATTTTTCCGAAAAAATCGTGGACGAAATCTGGATTTGAATAGTGACCATAGGATTCAATTTGCTCCATCCAATTTTTTTTTCTGGGCGGCATCAACCTGCCCCATATTGTCCTTAACAGCGAAAATTCCCGCAGGCACATTTTTTTCAGTGGCTTATCGTCTTTTATCATACCTTTTAGGGCCATTTTCCCAAATATCTTCCCAAGAAATTCTTGTTTGTAATGATGTTTATTCCGACCTAGCACCCAATCATTCCAGATTGTACAGTGTTTGATCATTTGATACACATTCATTTTTCCCCATTGCGCTGTGTTATTGGGGTAAGGAGCTCGATCCTTTCAATCAGTTCTGCTCTTTCTGAGTTATTGAATATTGTTTTCATCTTGTTTTTTTTGTAAAGTTAGGGCAGATATGGCCGACCATTACCACGTAAAAATGACATTTGAGGGTGGTTTTCGTGCCAAAATTATGTGTACATTTAAGAGAGAAAATAGCGGTGTACATAAATATTTACGGATGAAACATATATCAGTCATTATCTATAACAATGTATTATCTACGGCCGTATCAACTACGGTCGCTTTACTCATGAGCGCAAATGAATCTGCTTTAAAAAGGGGATGCCGATACCATTTGAGATTGAATTAATTGGGGTTGGTACAAAAACGGTGCAGTCCATTCTCCCGATCCAATTTTATTGTACGAGAATACTCGCGGAGGTTGCCCGAACGGATGTGGTTATAATTCCCCCATGAATATAGCCGCTGGGCAGATTGAATCATTTTTAGATGACAACTGGGAGCTGATCGGTTGGATCAGAGATAAATATGAGCGCAAGGCGGAAGTGATCAGTCTGTGCACCGGAGCCTATTTTTGGCCGAAAGTGGATTGTTGGATGGGATGCCAGCAACTTCGCATTGGGACGCCATAACGGATCTGGCAAGGCGATATCCCAAGATCCTGTTTAAACCAGATCATGTGGTCACTCATTCCAAAGCAATTATTACAGGCGGAGGTGGTTTTTCGGCATTAAATGCAATGCTCTATTTTATAGAAAAAAATTGTAGCAAGGAAATCGCCATCGAACTCAGTAAGTTCTATGCATTGGATTATGGTCGTACCTCACAGAATATATTTTCAGTTTTCTCGGGGCAACGTCTTCACGATGATCAAGATATCCATCGGGCGCAAAGCTATATCGAAGAGAAAATTAAAGCAGATATTTCGGTTGAACAGATTGCTGACCATGTCAATATGAGCAAACGAAATTTTATTCGAAGATTTAAGAATGCAACCCGATTGAATCCGATAGAATATATACAGCGGACAAAGATAGAGGTCGCAAAAAAGCATTGGAAATGGGGAATGCAAATATAGCTGATGTTACCTATAGTATCGGTTATAATGACTTAAAAACATTCCGCAGCTTATTCAAGAAAATAACCGGATTGACACCCATAGATTATAGAAACAGATACAAGGGCCAATTTGAGGAAGTTTAATGACTGGACTATCCGGCATCTCAAATCTGGATGATAATATGGATTCTTTTTACGAATATTTTTGCCTGTATAAATCAAAATATTTACTAAAATGAATTATCAAATTAAAAGAGCCAGTCTTGACGACTTGAACGAAACCGCGGATTTGTTTAACCTTTATCGAATTTTTTTACCGTCAGGAATCTGATCTGGAAAAAGGGAAGACGTTTTTAAAAGAGCGATTTCTGAAGGACGAATCAATTGTTTTTCTAGCCCTGGCTGACGGTAAAGCCGTGGGGTTTGTACAATTGTATAAACTGTTTCATTACACTAAGTTAGAAATGCAATGGTTGCTGAGCGATCTGTTTGTCCACCAAGATTATCGTGGTAAGGGACTTTCAGTTGCACTGATCGATCAGAGCAAAGAATGGTGTGCTGAAACCGGTGCCTGCGGGTTAATGCTCGAAACAGAAAAAACAAATGACATTGGCAATACGCTATACCCGCGTTGCGGTTTTGAATACGATGGACTTCACAACTATTACCATTGGTGGAGTAAAAAGTAAACTGTATTTTGTCTAGTTCATATCATTAGATTATTTTATGGACTAGACATTTTCAGCTATTTTATGATTAAGAAAGTATCTGTTGACGATGATGATTGAGGTGGGCTACATAATCTTCCATCAAAAGGCAAGTGTTAGATCATTACATTTTCGCATTGTCAGGCTTTTAGTAATCAAAGTCTTGAATAGAAATAAAAGTTGCTTGTTGAGCGCTAACCATAAATCAAGCAGCTGTTTAGTTTCTGACTGTTGATAATTTGCATTTTCACAAAAGTCATCCTGTGTGTAAAAGATCTGTGGGTTTTCTTCAGATTGTGCTCTGATAAACCGGAGGTAGTTTGTCATGGCGCTATCGATCAGGTGCCCTAAAATTTCCTTCTTGCTCCATTTTTCTGGAACTGGCTTTGCACTAAATGCTATGGTATCAATGGCCGATAGTTCGGTCGGGAAAGTAGCTATGAGCACTTCAAAGTCTTGTATAAAATCGTTCATTTTTATTGAATGTTAATATGATAATAGCTTATTGTTAAGCGATTGCAAGGATTGTTAATTTTTCAAAAAATAAATACTTTGTTTGAAATTTGACAAAACAATTTTACCGCAAGTCATATTTAGAGATAAACTGTTATTGCAAATTAATAAATAGAAATTTATGAACAGAAATCAATTTGTTTTTAAATCCATCTCTTGTTTTGGATTAATGGCATCCCTATGGTTGACGGGTTGTCAAAAGCAGGTATTATCGACAATGAAGATGATGCGGTGAATCGTTTGAATCAGTTAAATGCGCAGGCTGCCGCAGTAACGACAAATGCTGTTGTGGAATGGAACCAGGAACGTCAAAAAAATAGACGGTTTTGGTGCCTTCGGGGGCGTATTGTTCCTTTCTTTGAATCTCCGAAGAGAGATAGTATTTTGGACTATCTGTGGGGTAATTCGGGTTTGAAGTTGAATATATTGCGCGGCAAGGTATTACATACCTATCCCTTTAATCAACAGAATAGGGTAGTGACCATTAAGCCTGCAGGGGTTGATATCGATGTCGCAGTGAATAGTCCGGCTTATCAGGCACTCTCGGCAGATGCGCGGGAGCATCTGGGACAGCTATGGATTCTAAAAAAGCGAAGGAAAGATTTCAGGTCCCCGTTATTATCGCGAGTACCTGGACACCGCCGCTTTATATGAAGACGAATCCCAATAGTATCAGTGGTAAATGGTTTAATGGACTTAATCTGAATACCTCATCGACGCTATTTGCCCGCTATCTGGCTGGTTTCGCTAAAGCCTATCAAAATGAAGGGATCACAATTAATGCCATATCGCCAACGAACGAACCTGAAAATGTGTTTTCGGATTGGGATGCATCTTATTGGGCTTCGAATAAACTTGGTGAGTTTGTCACTAACAACCTCAGACCAGCTTTAAATGAAGAAGGTTTGCAAAGTACCAAAATCATCGCTTCTGAAAATGCGGCTTGGGGTACAGCCAATACCTTCCTATCTGGAATGGACAGGAGTAATGTCGATATTCTGGCAGGACATGGTTATGTTGAAATTACAGAGTTGATCGGCGGAAAAAGAGGTTTCAACCAAAGCCCATCAAAGTGGACATTTTCCACTGGCGGTAAACCCATGTGGGTAACTGAAGCATCGGACGATGGTGGAAACTACGATGCTGGAATTGAAGGTGGATTGAAGCTTGCCGTTAATATGCACAAATTGCTGGCAGATTGTGATGCCAGCGCTTTATGTCTTCTGGCTAGGGATGCTCGCATTCCAAAATAACGAGGCCTTGATCTGTACACGAAGTGATGGTTCGTTGGAATTTACCAAGGCTTATGACGTGATGGGGCATTATTCCAGATTTATTAAAGCTAATTACAAGCGTATCAATGTGGCGGTACAAAATGCCAACGGATTACTGATATCCGCGTATAAAGATCCGCAAACAGGTAAATTTGCGATGGTCGTGACAAATACAGGTAGCAGTAGTGTCCCGTTGGATATCAATCTGTCAGGTTTTGTAGGGGACAATTATCCAATTATCAGACTACAGCGACCAGTACAGGGCATTGGGGACTTGCCGGTATGGTTGCGCCAACAGCAAATGGGGTATATAGCTTAACTATTCCAGCAAAGAGTGTGTCGACTCTCGAAGGAACCAAACAATAAGAATATAAACGGAAAAGAAGTAATCCGAAGAGTAAAAACATCCCCTGAGTAGTGCATGTGTGTGAGAGGGGGACAATAAAATGAAAGAAAATGGGCTGTCCGAAATCTTTTGGACAGCCCATTTCTGCTTTCGAATTAATGCACTGCGATTAATCCCATTTATTATTTGTCGAAACGGCATATTTACCAGCCCCCATAAATAGAAAACTTAGTCCAATCAGCATGTAGATAACCAATAGCTCTACCGCCCAGCCCCAAATTCATTCAATTTAAAGATATTACCGCTTTGGGCGAGACAAATCGCCGTAAGACAGTTAATGGCGAATACTACACCCGCCAAACGTATGCGTAGACCAAGGATAATCATAATCGGTGCGATGATTTCGCCGACAAATACGCCATTGGCAAAAAGGAGGGAAGTCCGATGCTGACGATGATGTCCTTAATGAACCCGATGCCATGGATTAACTTATTGATCCCGTACACCAACATGGGACCGCCAATAGCTACTCTACTGATTAAAATGCCTAAATCAAGATTTTTTTCATTATAATATTATTTTAAAAGTTGTGTTTTACAAAAGCGCCAATATTTTCCAGTGTTTTTTACTGTTATTAAATTGGTCAAAATTGGATGCCAGTCCGTACATAAGCTTGTCCTGTTTTAAGCCCAGCCGTATAAATTGAAGTCCACGCTGGTACATTTTGGTATTTACATTACCGATAGCAAGTACACTGAAATAGGCCTGTTTCTGTGCGGTTAAATAGGAGTATACTCAAATGATAAGGACTGTTCGAGCGTAAATCCTTTTTGATAGGTAGTGCCTATAGCGTAAGAAAAAGACTGGGTAGGCTTGCTCACGCGATATTGTACAAACGCGCTAAAGAAGGCTCCGGGATTTTTCATTCCAAAAGCTGCATTCAATGTGAATCGTTTACTAACCGTATAGGAAGCCGTATTTCTGATAAAAAGATGTTTTCTTTATCGGTTGTATATTCTGTGTCAAAAAGCGATAGATTGTTGATTTTTATTTTGTCACTGATCTTGTAACTGACCTGATGCATATAGAAATGAACGATGTCCCAGGACGACCTCAGGTGTGTAGGATAGTTGCTGAGCATGTGTGGCCACAGCAACCAAGGTAGAAAGTGCAAGTGTAATAGCTATTGTCTTCATGTTCTCTCGTTTGAATTACGAGCAAAACTAGACAAGGCGGAGGGGATAAAAATTAAGAAATCTTAAGAAAGACGTGACAGGTGTTTTTTCTCAAATAACTTAGGTATTCGACCGTAATCCCAAGATAAGAAGCAATCATATATTGCGGAAACCGTTGTTCAATTGTAGGATAGTCCGAGATAAATTTGCGGTATTTGGTATACGCATCAGAGCGTACATTTTCGAAAGTACGTTCCTGTAAATTTACATAGGCATGCTGAATTTTCAATCGCCAAAACTCGGATAGGGCAGGCACTTCTTTATACAATATTTCCAGATGGCGTTTGCTGATCTGTATGAGTGTGGTATCCTCGTTTGCACGGATATATAGGCGAGATGGTAATTCACTCAGGTAGCTATATAGATCATTGATCCACCACTGTTCTATCCCGAGTTGCACAATATGTTCTTTGCCATTCTCCTCCATATAATAGGCATATAGACTTCCTTTTACAATGAATCGCATATGTTTGGAAATCTGCCCCTCCTGAAGAACAAACTCTTTCCGTTTTACAACTTTTACTTCCAATTTTGGGAGAATGGACAGTATATCCGCTTCAGTGAGTGGCACAATCTCTTTGAAATGGTCGATCAATAGCGAACTGATAGCGTCTAAATTCATATCTCTTGATTAAAAACACCGACAGGCTTTATTGCAAAAATATCGCTTTTGTGGGTGCCTAAATAAGACGCAAATTTAAGCAAATTTAGTGTTGATCACGACTGTTTCAGGACTTTGAACCCCATAATTTATCCAGCGCATATCTGCCACCACCTTGTAGGATGAGTGCGAGACAGATCCCCAAGACCAACAAATGGTATTCAAAACCCTCAGCACCAGCCGGCATTTTTCCAAACCAGTTCATAAAAAAACCATGTGCGGCGTGATCGACTACAATCATACCAATAAATAGAAAAAAATAGCAATACTGGTGAGTCTGGTCAAAAAGCCCAATAGGATAAAAAATGTTCCCAGACACTCAACTGCAATTGCGCTTACGGCTAAGAACATCGGGAGATTGACATGACTGGTCATGTACGCAATTTCTCCTTGCAATCCGGGGCCGTCAAACCAACCAAATAATTTTTGGGCTGCATGGGGAAATAGCACTAGCCCCAATGTTAGCCGCAAAATAAAGGCTGTCCAGCTATTGTCTGTTGACAGAATCCATTGTTTAATCTTTTTGTTCATCTTACTATGGTTTATGATGAACAAATTTAATTGGAAATTAACTTGTCAACCTGTGCTATTTGATAAATAAAACCGGTGCGATTTATCACAGATTTAGCTGTTTTTATACTGTTGTCCTTTGAGTCTACTCAGCGATTCCCTTGTAATACCAAGAAAAGAGGCGATATGTTGCTGGGAGATACGTTGTTCAAACCATTGATAACATTTCATAAACTCAAGATACCTTTCCTCAGCTGTTTTCTGCTGAAATAGTATTCTTTTCTGGGGAAACGAAGGCTTTTAGAAATATTTTCCGAAAATAGCTTTCTAAGGCTGGTATTTCCATAAACAGTTCTTCCAGCTTGCATTTTTCTATTAAGAATACCTCCGTATCTTCCAATGCATCGATATTGTAAACCGAAGGCTGAGCTTGCAAGGTACTATACCAATCTGAAATCCACCAGTTCTCAAAAGCAAATTGCACGGTATTCTCGCGGCCGGTTGGGCTAACCTCATATTGCCGCAGGGCGCCTTTGATCACAAAACACTCCCGTGTGCAGATCGTTCCCTCTTGTAGTAAATATTGCCGGCGGCGTATTTTTTTGTAGGTCAATGCTGCGCAAAAGCGTTCTTTCTCTTCCTCTGATAAGATACTGTGTTGACTGATATGATGTAGTATACTGTCGTAAACGATTGACATAAAGGGGTATGGTTCATGTTTTCTCAAATATAATGAATAGCTGCTGTATCCTAAATAGACTAAGATCTATTTTTACATTCTACAAAGTGTACCACTTCCCTGGAATAATAAATGACGTTTTTAAAATGAGTTTATGCGGATTGTAAATATTCGTGTTAATATCGCTCCATACGCTGTATATTTGGATATCTTTTACCGTTGGTTTAAGATAGAAAATGAAAAGATAATTTTGGGCAATTTTCCATGAAGCTATTTAGTTCTAGACATACAAGTATTCTTTCTTTACTGTTTTTATCGACACTGTTATATTCTTGTCAATCTCAGGATCCAGCGGTTGTATTCTTGGACAAATTAGATCCTAGCTTTGATGTCTCAACCTTTTATGCGCCGAAAATAAAAAAACGGAATCCATGTTAGCTTCTGATGTGAAAGAGATGGATAAGAAGGCGTTAAAAGAGGCTTTTGAAACAGCCATGTTTAAGAAAGATACAATCGCGATTTTTGATAGTGAAGGAAGTTTGCCGACCCCCTTTTACCTGGAGTCTACCTCCGGCTGGGAGACCAAGAAGCTAAAACCGGAAAAATATTATGGTTACCGGTATACCACGGTGTCTTATAATGAAGACAAAGATACCTTGGCCATGTTGAATGGTGTCGCTTTTCCTGCGCTAGCGATGGCGGAAAATAAGGATGGTAAATTTGCTTATTTATATGCGACTAAAACATCAAAAATAAAACTGATTACCAGAGTCTTCAGGATTTTCTACAAAAAACATACACAGCCCTCAACATAGCAGAAGAAGCGGGTTCAGGGATAAAAGGCTGGGAAAGTCCAGATTTTTATTATTTCTTAACGAAGAAAGATCGAACGGAGGAGGAGATTTTCTCCTTTGGTGAACCTGAGGAAGATAAGCCCACCACGACAGCTATTTCAGAAATACTTTTGGAAATTTTTAGTAAGGAATATATTCAGGATATGCGGAAGGAGCAGGTCTATCTGAGAGACTACATTCCCTTGTCAAATAAGAAAAGATTAGTTTGAACGACGATTATACAGCATTTTTTGAAATTTGTTTATATTTACGTCTTTGTTTTTAGGAAATCAATCAAACTAATCTTACCCTTTCTATGCCCGATACAAGAGTCTCTACCTCTGCATATGCTGATACCAAACCGCATTATAACGTGCTTGATGGTTTACGCGGTGTTGCAGCTATCACAGTAGTATGTTTTCACATTTTCGAAGCCTTTGCAACCAGCCATCTGGATCAACGTATTAACCACGGTTACCTCGCGGTCGATTTTTTCTTTATGTTATCTGGATTTGTCGTCGGTTATGCGTATGATGATCGTTGGGGAACGATGACGACAATGGATTTTATCAAACGCCGGATTATACGGCTACATCCCATGGTTATTATGGGGGCCATCATTGGTGCTGTCCTATTCTATTTTCAGGGTTGTTCGGTCTGGGACGTATCCAAAGTGACTGTTTCGGCTTTATTGCTAGCGACGGTATTAAATGCACTGTTGATCCCTGCTCTCCCCGGACATGAAGTAAGAGGCTTGGGTGAGATGTTCCCGCTCAATGGTCCGAGTTGGTCCTTGTTTTTGAATATATCGGTAATATCCTTTATGTTTTGATCATCCGTAAATTTTCAACAAAAGCACTTGGTGGACTTGTGGTCGCTGCAGGCTGTGGATTAGCCATATTTGCGATCTGGGGTCCTTTGGGCGATATTTGTGCAGGGTTTTCGCTGACCGGAACAGAATTTACAGCGGGATCCCTACGTCTTTTATTCTCCTTTACAGCCGGACTGTTTTTATCGCGCGTATTTAAACCTTTTCGGATTAAAGGTGCATTTTGGATCTGTAGTATTATCCTTGTTTCACTTTTGGCGATTCCTCGTATCGGGGAGCTGAAAATCTCTGGATGAATGGACTCTATGATACGCTGTGCTGTGTGCTGGTTTTTCCACTGCTAGTTGTTCTGGGGCTTCCGGAAAAGGGGGCAGTTTTACAAACAAACTGTCTAAATTCTTGGGAGATATCTCTTACCCTTTGTATATGGTGCACTATCCTTTTATCTATTTGTATTACGCTTGGGTGAAAAATGAAAACCTCAATTTTGAGCAATCATTGCCCGGTGCTGCTGCGGTCGTAATCGGTAGTATTTTGCTCGCTTATAGTTGTTTAAAATTATACGATATCCCTGTGCGAAAATATCTGACCCAGCGATTTTTAAAATCAAAGGGAAAGAATTCAAATTAAGCGTAGAATAGGCCAGTCAAGTTCGTGTTGACTGGCCTATTTTTTCTTTTAAACGATTATTTTTGAAATGCTCCAATCGCAATGCGATTTGCTTCTGATCTTGCCTTTCCGCTCAAATCCAATACGCCATTGATCGCTTGACTAATAAAATTTCCTTTGTCAAGGGCAGGAGATGAATCCCTTAATCCAAAATCTGCTTGTGTCGTTGATATAAACCCCGGATCCTGTCCAAAGATCGCATGCGTATCGCCAATAAGGGTTGATTTCCAGGTTTGTTGATCCCGGATGACTTTCCCATTCCATATCCACTGATCATCTCCGGTACTGAAGTATAAATTGTAGTCAATCGCATTGGATTTACCTGTATTGGTGTATTTATGAATAAATACGCTATTGGGCTTGGCAACAATAATATTATTTTGGATGATGTTGTCTATACAGTTCTCCACAAGTCGTATTTCACCTTCAATTTCATCAAAATATCCTTTGTCGATATTGTTGTGAAATAGGGTATTATTCACAACATAACACTTCCACGTACCACCACCGCTGTAATTTAAATAGCCACCCAGGCTTATCCCCGCGAGTGAGTTGCTATAGACCTCGTTATTTCTTACAATACAGTCACGTGTGGGAAAATTGTCGGTTTCACTTACTAGGCCGATTCCGCGCCCACAGCGATAGACACTGTTTCTTTCAACAATGATATCCCGGGCTCCGTCGATGTAAATTCCAATGGCCCCGTTATGCTCAGCAAATGCAGGGATAGGACCAGATCTACCATCAATATCATAAACTTCGTTTTGGCTGATCAATCCGTTACGTACATAGTTCAGGTTTGCTGTAGCATTGGCGGCATATCCTCCAGCTGCAACAATGCCGATATTTTCGCCATTGTATACCTTGTTCCGTCTGATAATAAAGCCATCGACATATCCATTGATGGTGAGGTTTTCGGAGTAACCGGTATTGCAGTCATGGATCGTATTATCCTCCACAATAATATCCTGTAAGGCCTCGGTGGTATTGCCGATGACCAGAATACCATGCCCACTTCTGCCATCTTGTGGGCTGGCATTGTTCTCGATATGATGAACCCTATTATTTCGTATGGTTATGTTTTTTGAACCCTGGTCAATAATAATCCCATTCACATCATTGCCCTTGGCTTGTGTTTTAAAATTTCGGATTTCAAAACCGTCAAACTGAATAAATCGGGCATTTCTGATCGTTACCAATGCTTCTGTGCCGGAGATGGATAGTCCTTCGCCATCAATGGCCACAGCTTCATTGGGATAGGGCTTTATCGTAATGAGTTTTGCTGAACTTCCCGATTTTGAAATCAATAGTTTCTCATGGTAGGCGCCTTCACGCACAAAAATGGTGTCGCCCGGTGATATTGCATCTAAAGCGCGTGAGATAGTACGAAAAGGTTTGCTCTCGGTACCTTTGTTCTGGTCATTACCGGTGACCGAAACGTACCTGCTTTTTTGAGGGGTTGAGTCGGTCTGAATAGGTTCGAGATGATCTCTATGACCGCATGCCGCGCACAATAGCAAACCTTGCAATAGTGCGTAGCTCAAGGAAAATAAGCGCTTAAAAATCATATAAAGTCATTTGAAATTTGAAGAAGCTGTCGGAGACATAAAAGCGGAGCTTCTGAGGATGCATAAATTGAAAAGATCTTGTCAGGGATACAAACAAAAATCAAGAAAAAAGGGGTGTCCGATGGTTCTATTTCGGACACCCGCTAGGTTATTCTGATATAATCTTCCGGACACTATTATTTTTCTTGTCGATGACATAGACTGTACCATTTTTATCTACAGCCACACCTTCAGGCACGTTAAATGATGCAGCCTCGCCGACGGCGTTTGTAAAACCTGCGATGTTAGATCCTGCAAATGTACTTACCTGGAATGTTTTGCCATCCACAAAACGAACGCTTTGATCGGGAGAGCCGCTATCGCCACCGGCAGTACCATTTCCGGCAACATACACATTGTTTTGGCCGTCAGCCGCAATACCCCAAGGAGTGCAAATTCAGCCGCCGTACTAACACCATTTTTATAACCATATTTACCGGAACCGACAAAGATGGTGGGCTTCCAGGTTTTGGGGTCATATTTTCTGATTTGGTTGTCGCCATGTAGACAGATGTATAGGCTGCCATCCGGACCGCAGGCCATACCTGCTGGAAAATTCAATCCATCGATGACGGTCGTTGCTGCTGTACCATCTGTATTTAATTGATAAATAGGAGCAGGGGAGGTCACAGAATTATAGTATAGCTTTTTGACACGCGGTCATAAGCAATAAACCAAGGCTCTCTTGCGGCCCAGGCGACAACCTTTGCCGTCCCATCGGGTGTTATCTTGCGGATATCCAATTTCCCGGATCAACAGCGTATAAGTTCCCTGTTCATCGATGGTTAATCCATAAGGGAGGCTGAAGCGTGCTTCACCGCCTTTTCCGTCCGCCATACCGGCATTACTAGGGGATCCGGCTAAGGTACTTACGTTTCCGGCAGGATCGATTTTACGGATACAGTGGTTGCCAGGGTCAGTGACATAGACATTTAACGCATCATCTACAGCAATACCGCCACTGCGATACCAGGACTCACCACCAAAATTGAACTTCGCATCAGCACCTTTTCCGTTGAGGAAGCCTGCTGTACCATTGCCCGCCAAGGTACTGACCGTTCTTTTGTAGATATAGCTGTAGCTATCTTTGGATGTCCCAGTTATCCCCCAATAGCGACTTCAATAGGTCCGCTACCAGCTCTTTTAGGGATGATGGCCATGATTTGGGTGCCATTTGCGCCAATGACTTTTAACGGTATACCATTGAGTTTAACGGAAATCGCAGCTGTGTCCGTTGTAAAGTTCTCGCCATTGATCAGAACTTCTGTTCCATAGACACCTTGCTTTGGAAGGAAGTCCGTGACAACAATGGCCGCATTGGGATCATGTGTTGCACCCATATGATCTTTCTTACATGAAAATATTCCCGCCAATATCGCAAAGGATAGGAGAGGGAAAACTAAATTCCTTTTATATATTAATTTCATAAATAGTAAAAGTTAAAATTCAAACCTTAATTACCAGCCTGGATTTTGAACAAGCGCCGAGTTCTTGTCGATATCATCCTGTAAAATAGGAACATATACATTTTATCATCCCAGTATCTGTTTTGTAATAAGTTTCTCTTATAGAAGTCCTGATAAAAAAATCCCTGATTGTTATCGTTTGAAGCGATACTCATCCGGTATATTGCCCGGGAGGCAGGATTTCCCATCATCAGTCTGCGGATTAGGGTAAAATAACGGTCGCCTTCAAAAGCTAACTCGATTTGTCGCTCGCGGAGAATCCATTTACGTTGTTCGTCTTTATTGCCTACCACCTGCGGATAGACTGCTTCCAACTTAGGTAAACCGGCCCGTTGACGTATCAGGTTCAGATAGGTCAGAATATCGGGATGGCTCGGATTAACTTCATTTAGCGATTCGGCATAATTTAAATAGATTTCGGCCAAACGGATATGAATATACGGACGATATGCGGGACGATCCTGGCGAATATTAGTGGCTGGACTGACATTTTTCTGTGCAAGGTATCCTGTTTTATCGGCACTATTTGAATTCTGGACCAAACCAGCTTTTCCCGAATAATAAAACTCGGCTCTTCCGCGTCCATCCTTGTTGCCGTCCGACGAAAAGAAGTTGCGGTCATCGGCTGTCGGTGCGGGTAGGATAGGCTTACCATTGTAGAGAATATTGACGTAAAATCGCGCTTCCCGGTTTACATACATATTTGAATTGCCAGCGATGTAACCTCTATTGACGCCATCGCGGCTTTTGCCCCAGTCGGCTGGATCATCTGTTGCTACGAAACCATCCTCCCGATAACCAGAACTGGGATCGTCAATAGTCTTGCCATTGCGCATCAGGTGGGCATCCACCACATTTTGTGTGGCATTCATCATCGCAATTCCACCGGGTTCAGGTGCACTTCGTTTCTCATGTCCCCATTGCCAGGTGTCCGCTTTGTGCGTGGAAAAAATAATCTCACTATTCCAGTTGGTTAAAAAGAGGTTACGGAAAGACAGGTAAGGATCGAATTTTGAATCTCCTTCATCCAGATTGGTAAAGAGCTTATAGGCATTTAAGTCAATAACAGCTTTTGCAGCATCAGCAGCCAATTGCCATTTATTGGCATCGTTTTGCAGTGGGGCAAGTGCCTTACCATCTTTGTTTTTGAAATTTGCAAAACGTGGATTTCCATTCCATAAGGGACTTGCAGCCCATAGCGCCACCTGTGATTTTATGGCCAAACAGGTTCCTTTGCTTGGACGGCCATAATTGGACGAGGCGGACCATACCACAGGAAGTTCTGCTGCAGCAAGATCCATCATGCTATTGATGTAATCGACGCATTCCTGAAATGAATTGCGGGGATATTTGTTGAAATCTTCGTTCAAACCCAACGTCCCTTTCAACAATACCGCCGGGCCATATTGACGTAGCAATTTCCAATAGTACCAGCCCCGCAGAAACCTTGCTTCGGCTTTGTATTGTACTTTAAGTTCTGTACTCAATGCGCCTTCAGGAACTTTGTCGATGTTTTCCTCAAAAATAAATGACTGCCTAATGGCAGTGTATGCGTTATTCAATAATGCTGCCAGTACATGCTTTGTGCATTCCAGTTCCCTACAGCCATTTGCCGAACGTTCACAACGGGTATATTACATGAGGTTTCATCGCTGGCACCAAGGGTCGTAAAATCGTCTACTGGTGTTTCGATATAACTATAGATCTGGTTTAAGTAAGATTCTGCATTGGCTCGGGTCTCCCAAACCATGTCTGAAGTGAGGAGGTTATCCGGTTTTTTGTCCAAATAATTACAGCTTTGCATATTTTGGCATAAGGCTAGCGCTAATAGACCTGATGCAATATATTTTGGTGATATCTGTTTCATGGTTATTGTATAGATTTAGATTAAAACTGTGCCCGAACGCCGAAGGTGATCATACGATTTAATGGATATTTGGCACCGTTGCTTCCCAATTCGGGATCCCAGAGCTTGAATTTGCTAAATGTCAGGAGGTTTTGACCCGATGAATAGACATAAAGTGACGTGAAACCAAGTTTGTCCAATTCTTTTGCTTTAATAGTATAGCCCAAAGAAGCCTGTTTCATGCGTATATAAGCCCCATCTTTTAACCAATGTGTACTGTTGATGTAATTGTTGTCACTGCCGCTGGCCATTGTCAGGCGCGGGTAGTAAGCATCCTGACGTGGATTTTCTGTGGTCCAACGGTCTTCAACAATGGACATGGTATTGTTGGGGTAGATTCCCAGACCCGAAAAAGGGAGGACTCCGACACCATTGACCCCATGCCTTTTCCGGGAATTTCGCTACCATTGGCCATGATACCTACGTCAGCAACCCCTTGAAAGAATAGGGAAAGGTCAAAGTTTTTATACGAAACAGAAAAACCGGCACCATATAGCCACGAAGGAAACCAGGATTTTCCAAGGTAGGTTCTGTCATAAGGATCAATTATATTATCGTCCTCGGCATTTAAGTTTTTGTAACGGATATCTCCCGGTGATACTGGGCTAAACTTTTGCTGCGGGGCGGATTCTATCTCTTCTTTGCTCGTAAAGTAGCCCAAGGCAATATGCCCTTGGTATTCGCCAAAGCGTGTTCCCGTCATTGATTGATAACCATAACGTCTGACTGGCTCATCCGCAAATACTATTTTATTGCGGCTATAGGTGACGTTACCAAAAAGGCGGAGACCAACCTCTCCAAATTTATCGTTGTATTCAATGCTGGCATCCATACCCTTATTGTCCATCTCTCCTATATTGGCATAAACAAAAAGACTGTTATAACCGGCAATGGAAGAAATGGATTGTCTTCGGATCAGAATATTTTTCCGACGTTCGGCAAAACCATCAAAGATTAGATTAAGTTTATTCCATAATCCGATTTCAAGACCGATCCCGGTTTTATAGGATTTTTCCCAGGTGAGATTTTCTACACCCAATATTCTCTCCGTTTTTCCGCCAACCCAACTTCCATTGAGACCAAAACCTGTAGAGCCACCATCACCGATCTGTGTTAAGTAGGAAAGCGATCGCCTGCTCCAATATTGTCGTTTCCAACAATACCATAAGATCCCCGAAGCTTTAATAAACTAAATGTCTTTTTCAAAGGCTCAAAAAAATCTTCATTGAAATCACCCAGCCAGCCGAAGCGGAAGGAAACAGGCCAAACTTATTGCCCTTCTCGAAATTTTCAGATCCCGTATAGCCCGCGTTAACTTCTACAAGGTATTTATCACGAAATCCGTAGTTAATCCTTCCGGCGAGACTTTGATTGCGATAGGGGATGGATCCAACAACGTCACCTGCCAAACTGACCAAACGGTTACGCATATTATAAAGAAACATCCCACCGATTTTGTGATCATTGAAGGTCCGGTCATAATTTAAATTACCTTCAAGATACATAACGCGTTGGCCGAAAGATTCTTTACTATAGTCCAAAAATTGCTGACCGACTCTGCTTTGGTTAAAAATGAATTCCCCTTCAGGTGTTCTGCCCGTCGCCTGCCATAAATCATTTTTCCCTGAGCGACGGTTGTTGAATTCACCATAACTATCAAATGAGAACCGGGCATAGGCAGATAATCCTTCCGTAATTGCGTCTAATTTTTGATTAATGGTCAGTACCGACTGCACAATGGGTTTAAATTCGCTGGAATAACCATTGTTTTGTACTTCATTTAATGGGTTTGCGCCACCACCACTCAGTGGTCCGGCCCATTTACCGTCCGGATATTGAATCGGATAGGCAACGGGCGTGGTCGCATAGGCCAAATACCACAAATCACCGGCACCGATACCGGGGTAGCGGGAGTTAACCAACATCCCCGTTAAGTTGAGCTGAACGGAGGTGGTTTTTGATAAATTGACATCCACATTACTCCGGAAATCATAGCGTTTGAAATCGAGATTAGGATTGTAATTGTTTAAGTTACGGACCTTATAAGGGCCTGTTTGATTATAGTACGATCCCGAAATATAATATTTCATCGATTCACCACCACCGGTAATATTGATGTTAGCATTGGTGAGCATGGAATTCTTCTTATAGACTTCATCAATCCAGTTTACATTCGGGTACATATAAGGATCCAGTCCACTTTTCGTTTTTGGATCAACTCATCAGAATAGGTTGGGGTCGAGCCCATATTTTTTCTTGCTTCATTCTGCAGTTCCATATATTTTACGCCATCCAGCATTTGTGGCGTTTTTGTAAAACCTGAGAAGCCTGTTTCTGCCTTAAAGGAAATCTTTGGTTTACCGGCAACACCTCTTTTCGTGGTAATAATCAAAACACCGTTGGCGCCCTTAGCTCCATACATGGCCGTAGATGAAGCATCTTTCAATAGGGAAATACTGGAAATATCTTCGGGATCAATATTATTGAAAGAGCCACCGAAACCGCCATTGACATCATCACGTTGCACACCATCGATGATAATTAGTGGAGACGAATTACCGGCGTAGGTCCCGATCCCACGGATTGTAAAATTTGAATTGTCATAACCGGGTTCACCGCTTGATTGCACGGAGATAATACCGGCGACTTTACCTGCTAAAGCATTTGATAAATTGGGAACCGGTGTACGCATATCGGCCATATTGACCGAACTTACGGCACCCGTGACATTGATTTTTTCTGTGTACCATAACCTACAACAACAACATCGTCCAGATTATTATTGGCCAATGCCAAGGTGATATTTAAATGGTCCTTGTTATCTGCTGGTCGTTCAATAGGCTCATAGCCTACGTATGTAAATGTTAACATCACCTGACCTGATCCGGAGGGTGGGGCGATGGTAAAATTTCCCTTGCCGTCGGTTGTCGTTGTGATCTGGGTATTTTTATACGTACAGTTACGCCAGCTAATGGGTTTCCCTGTTGATCTGTGACTGAGCCATTGATCGCTTTCTGATTTTCGGTAACCTCTGCGGTACGAGCTACCCCAGTCGATTCTTTTGGACGTATTATTAAGGTCTTTTGATGACCTCAAACTCAAGTGCCTGATTTCGAAACAGGGCTGTCAGCGCTTCATTTAATGTGGCATTCTCCAGATTAAGCGTGACAGGGTTTGCTTTCTTGATCAGCTTTGAATCATAAAGCAGATCAAGCTGAGCCTGTTTGCTGATTTCTGCGAGAACAAGATCGACCTTACTATTTTTAAAATGTAGGTTCATTTTTTGGCTATAAACCGGAGTTTTAGCCTGAACAACGCCAAAAAATGCGAGCAGTAGATAGAACTTCATAATCAATAGGGTCTTAATTAAGAACATATGCTGTTCTTTTCCCGGTATTATTTTCATAATTTTGTTAAGAATTAAAAGGTTAATTAATTTTTGACAGAAAATTTTTAAACTCTATTCGTAGCCGGGATGTGACAGCATCTCGGCTTAAGTTTTCGATTTATCTTTTTGTGACGTAGATCCTCCTTTCCACAATTTTAAATTTGACTGATTTGGTTAATTCGAGAAGTGATAAGATCTCTTCAATATTTTCTCTTCGGGAGACTTTCATTTTGAGGTTTACATCATCCCAGTCCTTTCCCTCGAATATTACTTCGGCGTCGTACCATTGCGCTACGTCCGCCATAATGGTTTTGATATTTTCATCTTTGTAAATAAAATAATTGTTCTTCCAGGCGATTTCGGATTCAGCATCAAATTGATCTATCTGAACTCCTGAGGCAGATATCTTTGCACGCTCGCCAGGTTTGAGCATCGTATGGCCAGCTTTTGACGTTAGACTTACTGATCCCTGGAGCAGGGCGACTTTTGCAAGATGGAGGTTATCCCTATCGGATACATTAAATTTGGTGCCCAGTACCCGGATTCCAAATCCATTACCTGCTACAATAAAAGGTTTGTGTTTTGATTCTGCAACTTCGAAGTAAGCTTCTCCCTTGACCTGAACGAGACGACGGTCAGCAGCAAAATGCTCCGGGAAAATCAGGCTACTCTCGGCGTTGAGCCATACTTTGGTACCATCTTCTAAATTGATCTGATATTTACCGCCTTTGGGGTTGCTAAGGTGACAAGTTGAGATTCCATATTTTTTTCTCTGTCTTTGCCTGATAACTAATAATGCCTTTCTGGTCAATTTTGAACAACAGCTTTCCAAAAGGAACGGTGTCTCCAACCTGCTGTTGCTGTAGGTCCAGGCTGCTGCCATCTGAATTTTTCAAAGAGGCCTTTTCTGCACCAGGATTCAGGTATGCCCGCTGATTTGTGACTTGTAGGTCGGCATTTCGAGCTTTAAAAAGTAATATCCGGCAATGCTGGAAACTGCCAATAAGAAAGAGGCGGCATAGGGAGGTAACGACGGAAAATGCTTATTTTTTTGTATTGCCAGCTTCTGTCTGAATAAGTTGTTCTACGTTGCGCTTAATCTGTGTTTCTATATTTTCTGCAGGGCCGAATTTATCTTCGTCCCAAGTATCATCATGATATGCATCCAAGAGCCTGTCGTCTACTTCACGCAGTTCATCTTCAGCCGATTTCTTGCGCAAAATTTTCTTGATTAAGTCTATAATTTCAGGTTTTTTCATGAAATCTATAATTGATTCGTTCTTATAGAGTTCATTTTTTCAATTAGCCCCCAAAAGGAATTACACTTTTTTTTAAAAAGAAAATATAAAAGAGTCTTTATTAGATTGTATTTATTGTAATTGATTGTATTTTAGCTTCTTGTTAGAAAAAGAAAATCTGAAAAAGATGTGCATATTCTGCATACCTTGTTTTAATCGTTTCAATGCAATAGAAATTTGGTTTTCTACTGTTTTTACGGAAATATTCAGCTTCTCAGCAATCTCCTTATGGCTTAGCTGCTCCATTCTGCTGAGGTAAAAGATCTCCTTACATTTGTCAGGAAGCTGGTTGATCATTTGATCCAGATAATCCAGCAGTTCGCTGTATTCCAATTTTAACAATGGGTTGAAGGAATCAACATAGTCCTCATCTAAATCTTTCAATTCGACATAATCCATTTTCTTTTTGACATTTCGGAACACTTCGTAACGAATGCAGCCAAATAGATAGGTTTTGATGGAATATTTAAGATTTATTTTCTCTCTGTTCCGCCATATATTGATAAATACATTTTGGACAAGTTCCTGACAGACTTCGGGATCCTGCATCGTGACAGACGCTGTTTTGAACAGTGGTTGCCAAAAGCGATGCATCAGGTGTTGTAGCGCGCGTTCCTCACCTTGACAAACTGATTCAAAATTTGCTGATCCGAACAGGCGGAGAAATTCATAGTTTAATTCTGTTTACAATAGGTATCCCACAAAACCTTCTCAAAGTAAGTATAAAATAACAATAAAACAAAATCTAATCCGCCAGTGCCATGATCTGTAAGTGGGTATAATTTAGTTCTTATGGAAATCGAGTTTTATGAAAGGCGATATACCGGTTTTATTTGATAAAGTGAGGGGAAAAGGAGTCTATTTTTTGGGAAGAATGGCGAGCAATTTAAAGTCCCCGTTAGATAGCGATCTAGGCCATTTTTAGTTGCTTCCTATAAGGCAAGGAAAACAGATTTGATATCTCTACAGGGAATTCTCTAAAAAAAAACAAGGTTATCCCAATTGTAACATGTGGATATTTCGCTCCCCATTTGCCGTTCAGATCAAGGTCTGAGATATTGATGGTTGTTGATCAAAAATCTTTTGTTTATCAGGAAATTACTATTTTTAAATAAGGATGCCGTATCCTGAAATTGATCAAAATTTGATAATGTATCCATTTGAATAAATAGATACATTATCGATCACAAAATATAGAGAAATGAAGAAGAATTTTGCAAAGGCAGAAATGTTTATCCGGAAAGATGTTGCTGAAGTGTTTCAGGCGATGGTAGATCCTGCGATTACAACTAAAATCTGGTTTACTAAGAGTACGGGAAAATTAGAAAAGGGAAAGACTATTGAATGGGAATGGGAGATGTATAACCATAAGGTCAATGTTGAGGTACTGGAGATTGTCGAAAACCAAACAATTATTTTCAATTGGCGTAATCACGACAGCCCATCCATCGTTGAATGGAAATTCAAAAAAATTACAGGGGAACCTTTGTCTCGGTTACAAATACATTCGAACATGCAACAACAGAGGCCCTCATTGCTGAGGTGCGCGATAGTACTGAAGGATTTACACTCGTTTTGGCCAATCTGAAAGCATATCTGGAATTTAATATTCTGCTTAATCTGGTAGGAGATAGGTTCCCTGAAATGTAGGCTGCCTGAACATTGAGATTATAATGAGGATTGTTTTCGAAGATATGACTTTCGGATACGATAGCCTATAAAGAGCAGCAGTCCGATGATCAAAATGACAATTAACATCCTTACCAGTTTAAACTTATTGTATGCGCTGTAGTTGTCATTTTGGTATTTGTTTGCTTTCAGATATATTTTTCCGTTGCGATTATCTAGGATAAAATTAAATTGATTCAATATTTTATTGCCCAATAAGCTTTGCTTGGCATTCGGATAATCGGGATTATTGGCATTGGTTACAATGTTTTTAAATACTTGGTCCCCGATTTTGAGCTCCGGAATGACAATGATCTTTTTTCCGCCAAAAGAAAATAGCGAATGATATTTGTTCCAAAGACCATAGCGATTTGTAAAATCGTCCCCAATAAGCATACTGCCATCCCGACCAGTATCAAATAGAAAATGGAAGGGGTAATCCTGTTCTCCGACTTTGATATTGACTTCAAATCGGGGGCGATGTTGGAAATAGTCAACATCGTGAACTTGATAGCCCTGTAGGTCTTTGTTTATCTGATCACTTAGGATCATAATCTTTTTCTCGTAATCAACTTCGATAATCTTGTCCCGGAACAGTGAATTTCCGATGATCATATCTTCACCCTCCGCTAGATTTCGAATTTGTACCAATGGAACTTTATCCCAGTGCAATCCACCAATTTCCAAACTATTGATACTAGCACTGGGCTCATTGTTTGTTCCATCCGTATTCTGGACACTGATGTGACCATCAAATTTGACAGCCGCTTTTGCCCGAGATTGCTCACTGAGGCAGGTGATACCCGCTCCCAGATCAAACATGATTGTCAAGTTTTTATAGCCATTGAGGCTTCCCTTAAAATAAAGACGACTATTTTTCATAAAAAAGGGAATGGTATCCGAGGATTGTATCGCTGGCTTAGATTGTACGGTAGGATTTAATAGTTGCTCATAATTGGCCGATATGCGCGTCAGCATACGATCTCGTCCATTCAGTAATATGATAAAATCATAGGTTTTACCATACGTAGTCGTAAAAGAAATGGAATCCTTATTCGTAATAAATGTGATCTTACGTGCTGCTCTCGGCACCTGTGTATAGTAAATATCAGGTGCCGTTGTTGGGCTCAATTTCCATACATCCTTAGCTAATAGCTTTCCATCACGGATACTAACCATGGGCTTGCTGGCCTGAATCACAGGCAGATTTTGTTGGCCTTGAGTTTTGGCGAGCATAAACACAGCAAAACTCAAACTAAGGGCGAGAAGCTGTGTTGTTATTTTCATCTGTTTTATGCTTTAGTTGCGCAGCTCGCTTCCCTTTGTAATAAAATCTGTAAGCAATTTATAGTCGTCTTTCATGAGGGCATATGCAGTCCGGTCAAACTGATTGCGATTTGCGATGACTTTCAGATTGGTCTCATCCATATAGAGCTTGTAACGGGGACCATTAACGGATGATACTATCGCCGTATCTCCCGACAAAACCAAAGATTTACCTGCTTTTTTACTCCAGCTTTTAATGTATTGGCCAATTGACGCCGATTTTGCCTTTGGAAAGCTTGCCGTTAAGGTACAGAGTGGACCGATCTCATCATAAACAACGGCAGTTCTAGACTGATTGGGAGCGAATTGGTCGAATAGCTGTTTGCCGGATGCAAATAAGCCAATACATAGCATAGCTATTGCGATAAGGGTGTAATTTGTTTTCATGATTGATTTTTATTTTTTCGGATGAAATAATAGACGAGCAAACCGAATGCTAAGCTTATACTCAAGATAATAGCTGAGTGAAAGCCGAGAGGTTGTGTAAAATAACATAACGTAAGTCCAACAGAGCCAGCTAATAAAACACAGCACCAGCTTAAGGCTTGTTCTACAAGATTATTTTCTTTCGGAAGGATCTCAGTAACGATCTCCAAAGGTGCATTCCTTTCAATCAGGGTTCTACGCAGACGATCGTTTAGGAATAGCTTGACAAGCTTGAGCAAAAAGAGGAAGCGATCCAGATGGACAGCAAAACAGCAATCGCGTTGAGCGAGAAAAAACAACTTCTTTATCTGCCATTACTGAAGCAGCTTGTTGTGCAGCTATTGTCGGCATAGTGTTGACTGTAAGCAGTATCAATGTTAAGTTCAAAATGCGTTTCATACAATTGATTTTATAGTATATCAGACCTACCAATCCAACTTAGGTTGCAAAGAATCTGTTTTTTTATGATGGTGTTCATTTTTTGGCGATATCGGATGAGGGATAGTACGGTCTGTACGCTGATTAAAGAAAGCGGTAGGAGGGCAAAGAAATAACGTAAAATATTGGGAAGCTGAATAAATAACGCGATAAATTGTTTCCGTAGATAACAGCAGCAACTGTAACCAATAACCCTCCTAAGCTTGCCGCAAGAAGGACTGCCCAATGAATTGGGGCCCTTTGGGGAATTAGCATACCGACAATATAATCGGGTAGATCAGGATCAAAGCTTGCCATGGGTAATTTCTGGATAGTGGAGTTGATCAACTGATAGTTTTCAAATTTGATTCTGCATGCTGCACAGGTGGAAATATGATCCATTTCTAATCTTGTTGTATCGTCAGTGGAATCAGCAAGTGCCTGCAACTGTTCTTCTGTTAAATGTGTACTGTTCATAGTTCCTCTCTTTTTGTGATTTGAGTAGAATATCTTTTAATTGTCTGCGTGCACGAAACAAATAAGACTTTATCGTACCCTCCGGTAATTGAGTGATTTCAGAAATCTCCTGTAGACTCAGTTCCTGTTGGTAATGTAACCCGATCAGTGTCTGATATAATGCGGAGAGCTGTGCCACAGCCTGTGCTATTGTCTGGCTGAGTTCGCGCGCAAAAAGCCTATTTTCTGTTTCGTTGCTGGCTGCTTGTACCATTTTATAATCTGTATAAGACGAATCAGCATTTTCAAAAAAACTTTCCATGAGGATAGGACGTTTTTTCTGCAGATAATGCAAACAGGTATTATAGGTAATCTGTCCGATCCAGGTCGATAATTTGCTCTGAAAACGAAATTTTCTTAGATTATTGTGAACTTTAATATAGACATCCTGTATAATGTCCCTACGATCTGCAGCGATTGGGATCATTTTGTAAACCAAATGCGCGACGAGCTTCTCATGATCAACGATAAGCTTGCGGAAAGCATGCGGATCCCGTTGGAGGATCTGAGAGACGAGTTCCCGGTCTGCTTGACGTTGTATAGCTGTTTCTGTGTTCACGGACAAATAAGACCCATAAGTGAAATTTAGGTTGCAATAATTTAAAAATAAATATTTTAAATTATTTATCTAACTGATTTTTAGTTTGTTTTGTTTTCTAGTTTCATGGGATTTCTTTGTTGGAAATAAAGACGGGGATGAGACCTACTCAGGAGCTCATTGTTTTTACGCGATAAGCTGTATATTCACGGGATAGATTCATACAGATTGTACTATTGAAAACTTTATGCCCATTACTGATGCGGAGGAATTTATTGCTGCTCTTTATCCTATGTTTATGCTGCCTTTACACAAAGGGACAGGAAATAGACACAACATTTATTTATACCTATCCCAATGCATCCTGGATAACGAGTTATCTCTCTACAAGTGCGGTCAATATGACCACTGAAGACAAAACTTTTGAACCGAATAACCCTTTGAAAATCGGAGTGGGATTGGGGATTCGGAATACAATGATTAATTTTCTTGTGGGCACAAAGATTGTTTCATTAAAAGACAAGACATACGGTAAAACGAGTTCGACAGACTTTCAGGTGCATCGCTATGGTCGAAAATTTGTAACAGATATCTATTTTCAGCGTTATAAAGGATTCTTTGCCATGGATGGAAAAGATACTCAGCTTTTTCCGGCGATGAAAATCAGTCAGATGGGACTCGAGCAGACTTATGTGTTCAACCATACACGATTTTCATTAAAAGCAGCCTTTGAACGAAGCGAGCGACAGCTTCAGAGTGCAGGAAGCTTCCTGTTAGGAGCCAATGTGTATTGGCATCAACTACGGATTTTGAAGGCTTTGATGGTAATTTTGTGCAAAATCTCGACAATCTTCAAGTCGGAGCACAAGGAGGGTATGCGCATTCCTGGGTTCTGGGGCAGCATTGGCTCATCACTGCATATACAACGATTGGTTTTAACATTGGAAACGATGTCGAAAATTTCCGGAACTTTCGTTTTAAAGTATACCCAACTGTACTGGCCAGGACAGTGGCCAGTTATACCAAGAATGATTGGTCTTTCACCTATGGAATGATGATCAATAATAAAATGAACTTTTTGAGACAAAAAGGACTATACAGTCACGAATGTAAATCTACAGTTGTCTGTAACCAGACAAATTAATTTTTCATTTTAATCTTTCGGACATCTGGCAGCTTGAAATACTAGACTTCATTTCCTGTTTCATGGCTGCCTTTATTGCTACCATGAAACAGGTTTATCTTTAGGAATGATCTGTTTGTTCCGCATCTCATCGAATAAGCGAAAAAACATCTGCTCGGTATCTATGTACTCATGGAAACCGAATCTTCGTGCTTTGCTACCGTCTGCAAAAAAGTCGTAATCCCAGGAGAAGACAAAGTCGCCGAATGCCCATGCAGATACTTCCTGATAATTATAATTCAATCCCTGTTGTTGCTGTATGTCTGCCCATATATTTTCTTTATCGGACATCATCGTTTGCAGGTTTAGGGGTAGGGGCGTGTCGACTTCCATATTAAAGTATTTTGCAATTTTGGGCCAGAGATCTTTCCAGCGAAATAAATCGCCATTGTTAATATTAAAAGCCTGATTGGCCGCTTGAGGTTCTGTTGCTGCCCACACCGTTGCCTTTGCCAATAAAGTAGCGTCTGTCATCTCGAGTAAGGTGTCGTATGCGCCAATCTTGCCCGGAAAACGAAGCGGTATATTTAATTTTTGGAAATAGTGGCATATACAGCTATCAGCAGTGCAAGGTTCATCGGGTTTCCGGGGTCGTTCCGCCCACAACCGATGGCCGGATAGCGGACCAGGTCCACTGCTTGCCAATTTGTTGCTGTTGAAGGTATTGTAGCTGGCTGGTATTAAATTCAGGTGGCATATGACCAGCGTCAGATTCTTTGGCTGGTGTTTTAAATGGGCCGAGGTGGGCGCCATAAACCTTATAACCTTGCATAAGACTAACATGTTGCAGGGATTTGGCTACTGGCTCAATCGCCGTTATTACATTGACCAACATCCTCAAATTAGGCTCGACCAATGCTGCCCAGCTATCTTTGTCCTGATAGGCAGCATAAAAGATATGCGTTACATTGGTTAATGCACTTAGTTTGTTAACTGTGTCTGTTAAATCCAGTAAATCTACAGCAACATAACGAACATGGTCATGATCGGTTCCGCCACGACGGGACAGTCCGATAATATCCCAGTTACCAAGACTGCTAAGATGTTCAATAAGATTTGTGCTGATTACTCCATTTGCACCCACAATCAATGCTGTATTTTTTATAGTTTCCATATGAATTGCTTTTTAACAAAATTAGTGTTGCTTTGAATCCAAGAGCGGTAAAAATCGGCTATAATTTTGTAAATTTCTGGAATGGAACGCTATCGACAATTTGAACCTATCCTGATCTCGGAATTTAAATCCAGTGCTTGGACACATCCGGAGCATAATCACAATCACTACGAACTTATCTTTATTTTAAGCGGGGAGGAAGCCATGTGATCAATGGCTACGCAGTACCTTATCAAAGTGATGCCGTTTTTTTATCGGACCAGAAGAGTATCACTATTTTGATATTAGAAAGGAGACGCATTTTATTTATTTAAAATTTACCGATGCCTACATCTATCGGACCACAGCCGAATCGGGTAATTTAACCCGTCAATTGGAGTATTTAATAAAAAGCAGGGAAACTCATCAACATGGATTCCCACTTCTTGCGGCTGATCTACAAACTGTTCGTCTGTTGTTTAATGTAATTGCGTCCCTAAAACACGATATCTTTGCGAATCAGGATTTAATATGGCATCAGCTGCTCTGCATTTCAATGCTGTTGGCAAGAAATATGCCCGAATTACAAATGGATGGACCTAGAAGTCGCGATTTACAGGCCATGTTTTGTTATATTCATAAAAACATATATACACCAAATCTGTTGAGATCCCAGGTTATGGCCCCTCATTTCAATATTGCGGCTGATTATTTGGGTACCTATTTCAAACGTCATGTTGGTATGACGATAAGGACTTATATCCATCAATATCGGAATAGACTTATTCGGCAACGCATAGCCGCCGGAAGAATGATTTTAAAAGAAATTGCCGAAGAATTTGGATTGACAGATGTCAGTCATCTGACCAAGATCCTGGGGAAAGAGGTTTAAAGAAAAATAACAAAGCCAGCAAAAACAACTTATGTTTTTGCTGGCTTTGTTATGCTGCCATCTCAGATAGGATTACACATAGACTGTGCGATTGTTGTTATCGCTAGTTAGTCATGCATATACTATCGAGCTACGTTTATCATGTATACCCTGGTAATTAATTACAAGGTATTTTCTTCTTGCCGGCACCCACACCTTTAATCACGGTTCTACCATCAACAAGTTGGGTAACTTTCACTGCATTACTTTGTGTACCATTCCACGGGAAAGTATTGAATGTATTACCATTCGTCAATACAAGCGGATACAACTCACCACCGGAAGTCTTGCTACCAAACATGGTCACCTGGCCAGTTCTGCTGATCACAAGTTTAATCAACGGTTTTGTGGCTGTACCTCTCAAGTCATAGATGTTGCCAACTCTTCTATTTGTTTCAACGTCGGTTCCCTCATATTTGCTTCCATCTGCAAATTGAATATTTTGTCTTGAAGATGCACCTGCATTCTGGAACTGAATTTCCTGTGTTGCCAGTTTGATACCGTTTACTTCCATATTGAAAGCGTTGTCCAATTCAGTAATATCAAATACAAAACCATAATCTGCCACAGGTGCGGTAAAACTGCGCTCAATTGTTTTACCATTCGCATAGAATACACCATCTTTTCTAATTCCTTTTACGCCGCCAGAGGTTGTTTCGGGATAACTCCAGTTTAGTCCATCACTTGTCACGTCCTGTGTACAGGTCTTGAAATTAAGTTTAAGGTCATATTTCTGCCCTGGATTGATCTTCACATTTGGAATGTTAAAATTCGATTTGGTTTCACCATCGATCGTTAGCGTTCTAAGTTAAGTGTTCCCGTGCTAGTCCCTGGGTGGATCAATAGGGAAGGAGCACTAACAACTGTACGTAAACCAGTACCTAAACTGGGAAATTGTGCCAATACACCCGAATTGTTCAGCCCATTGTAAGTAAGAGCTTCATTAGATAATTTGAAGTTCGCTGTAGAATGGCTTGGTTTGAAGACAGCATTTTCAAGTTTGGTGATTGCACCTGTCATGTTCGGATCCATTGTCAAGGTCGTGGTTATCTGACTAAAACGGTGTTTTAACACAACATTCAAGTTGTTTACACCCACATTCAATTTTAAGTTACCTGTAAAAAACATTAAATCTCCGCTGATATTGTCTAAACTCGCCGAAGATAGTTTGTTTTGGTTATTGATATTGGGTACTGTGCTTGTACTGTTAATGGAATAGGCAATGAAAGTATAGGTTTTCCCTGCGTCAAGAACGATACCCGCTGCAGTTGATTCACCGCCATAGCTGTACGTCTTTTCAGTAACATAGGTACCTTGGTTGTCATAAACAACAACTTTATACTTGATATCTTTGTCCAGTGGTTTTTCTGTTACACTTGCAGCGGCGAGTTTCGGGCTCGATGCAGCAACTAATCCTTTCTTTACAGCCGCCGCTGAGCTGTTAGTCAAAACAACATCAATGGAGCAACCGTTACCAAAAGGGACGGTCATTTCCTGAACATCTGATATACTGCTTGACGCAAGGGACGCTTTTGCAGATCCCTGTTTTTGACCTACAGTGTTACCATCGTTCTCAGTATAGGCTTCAACACCCTGTAGATTGATCTTAACGACTGTTTCTCCTGTTAAATCTGTAGTTTCACCACTCTTTTTACAAGAGTAGAGGCTTGAGCCCGTTAGTACAATGCACGTTAGCATTAGTATATTTTTCAGATTACGATAAGACTTTAAATTCATGTAATTCGATATTTTATGTAATGGATTTCTTTATTTTAATGTAATTTTATGTTATATAACAAGCTTTTAGCGGTACACTTATCCAGCAATATTTAAGTAAAAGCTATGTATTTTTTAATGTGTCAGTAATATGATAACGATTATGGTAAATGCTTTTCTGACGCAAAATTAAATGGAAGTTTTTGTTTAAGAAGTATTGTTTGATGAATGAAGTTTTTCCTGTAGAGAAACATCTACAGGGCAACAACCGGCGCTACGTTCCATATCAGAGATGATGCAGCTTACGTTTTAAAAAGAAGTTGTAACGTGTAAAATCTTATAATATGCACACATTATGCAAAAAAATGGATGCTTACTGAAAATCGAAAAACTTTAATTTTGCCTCCAACGTTTTACTGTTTTACCAGCTTCAACTTATTGGTAATTACGGCGTAAAATCAATCTATTGGAGCAGCCACTGTCCATTTTGAAAATCGAGATAGATTGGGCCGGCATAAAACAAACTATGTATTGAATTTTAAACAATTATTTAAATGATATTACCTTTTGAACCCCATGATCCAAAATGGAAAAAACAATTTGAGTCCATTAAACTAGAGCTACAATTCCTGTTGAAACCCTTAAATCCTCAAATTGATCATATCGGCAGTACTGCGGTAGAAGGTCTTTCAGCGAAACCAATTATTGATATACAGATCGGTGTGGAGAACGAAACTGATCTAGACTGGTTACCTGGTTTATTGAAACTACCGAATATTGTTTACTATGAAAAATATAATCAGGACTGGCCAGAACGCCGATTTTTATATTATTGAAGGAACCTATCTATAGCATCGGTGTTCCAGATGTCGTAAAAATAGGGGATGATATACCCGCAATCTTGCATGATCATGAGCTTCGTATTGCACATTTGCATGCATTTGTAAAAGGTTCGTCCGATTGGACAAGACACCTCGCATTACGCGACTATCTAATCGCACATCCAACGATCCGGGAAAGCTATCAGGAGCTCAAGGAAAAATTAACTCAGCTCGATTGGAAGGATGGAAATGATTATAATATGGGGAAAGATCTATTTTTAAAAACCCAGGAAAAAATCGCTTTGCTATGGCACAAGGAAAGGATCCAATGATCATGGAAAACATACTGATTAAGGATAAAAACTATAGGTTGTACATTGGTTATCAGGACAACGAAACGTTACGATTGGAATTTAATCGAATGGCGAATATGGAAAGAAGACGATCTGCAATTATTTGTTACGTGGGAGTTATTGTCGTTTTTTGAAGAGGAGCACATGAAAGTGGCGACCTTATCGCATACCTAGAATCGGATCGGAGGAAGATATGACAAACAAATTAAAAGAAATCGCAAGCGGGCTTGCAGGTACAAAAACATTAAATGACTTTGTTGAATATGCCGGTGTGGCAGCTGCTATAGAAACAGTGGCCGGCAATATTTATACTGGAATCAGCATTGATACGGCTTGCTCTATGGGCTTTTGCGCTGAGCATAGCGCTGTTGCTGAAATGCTGAAACACCATGAATTTCAAGTCAGGGCATTTGTTGCGGTGGATGCTGCGGAAATGCCGTCCCCCTGTGGGCGTTGTAGAGAATTGATAAGCCAGCTTGCCAAGACTAATCTTGATGCAATCGTGGAAGTGAAAAATGGGGTATTCAAATCGTTAAAGGAATTACTGCCTTTTGACTGGAAAGAAGATCTCGATAGGAATTGGTGATTTTTAGGATTGGACCAATTGGTATAAAATAAATAATTAGTGGAATAAAATGGGAAAAATAGGATCAGATTATAAGAAGATAAATTTAGCGGATTGGAACCGAAAGGAGCATTTTTCAGTCTATCGTAGCCAGATGAAATGCGGATTTAGCCTCACGACAAAAATTAATATCACTAACCTGCTTCCTTTTATAAAGGAAAATGGCTATAAATTTTATCCTGTCATGATTTACCTAATTACAAGGGCCGTAAACAATCATGAGGCTTTTAAGATGGCTATGAAGGATGGGGAACTCATTGTATGGGACTATGTAAATCCGATATATACTGTGCTGCATCCGGAAGCGGAAACTTTTTCGGCGCTATCGACTGTATACGATGCGGATTTTGCAGCGTTTATGGCCAATTACAATCGTGTTGCCGAAAGACATGCCGACGATTTACGTTTTTTTCCGGAGACGCCTCCAGAGAATCATTTTAATATTTCAGCAATTCCCTGGATTAATTTTGATAGCTTTAACCTTCATATTGCCGACTTTACAGATTATTTTGCACCTTCTTTTACGATTGGAAAATATCAGCAACAAGCCGATGAAATCTTAATGCCTATAGCAATTCAGGTGCATCATGCTGTCTGTGATGGAATACATGTCGCTAAATTGATTGCGACACTGGAGGCATATTGTAAGGACATCGGGACAGTTCTTAAATCTCAGGTATAAATCTAAGAAATCGCCTTTTTCAGAACAGTCCTTTTGTCTGGATTCTGTCTGTACGCCAAACTGTTTTGTTCTTTTGGTAATAAACAAATGATAGCTCAATGAAAATACGACAATTAACGCAATCCGATATTCCTCAGCTGCTGCAAACTATTAATGGAGCTTTTAAGGATTATATTGTTCCATTTCAACTCGATATAGAACAATTGCGACAGAAAATCAGCATGGAAGATATTCAGTTAACTTGGTCTGTTGCTGCGTTTGCGGAGAACAAACTTGTCGCGTTTATGATGCATGGTCTGCGGGAAATAGATCGTCAGCTTGTGGTCTACAATGGTGGAACGGGTGTACTGCCTGAATTCCGCGGGCATGGGTTAGTGGGGAAAATGTATCATTATCTAATCCCGTTTTTAATGAGAACAAGGTCAGGCAGGTTGTTTTGGAAGCAATAGAAAGTAACAGCGCGGCCATCCGTGCCTATGAGAAAAGTGGTTTTTCGATCAACAGACAATTGCTATGTTTCAGTGGTGTCATTCAGCCAGCTAGGGTGAGCCATGTGGCGAGAATCCAACCGCTGTCTAATTTCTCCTGGCAGGAATTTCAATCGTTTTGGGATATTTTACCAAGTTGGCAAAGCGCAGCAAAGAGTATGGATCGTTTGCAACCTAGTGCATTAGGAGCATATATCGAGGACAAACTTGTGGGGTATATTCTTTTTAATCCTGGAAACAAACGGATATACCAAGTCGCTGTGGCACCCGAATATCGGCGGAAAGGAATTGGAACGCAGCTTTTTCAGACGCTTAAAGAAGAAATTCCTGCGGAAAAAATAAGTTTCAACAACGTTGATGCGAAAGCGGAAGAGGTGAAATTATTTTTGGAAAAACAGGGATTGGTCAATGGCATCAATCAGGTTGAAATGATAAAGCTGCTATAAACCAGGTGCTCGCATGTCAAATGTGGTTTTTCTTGGCATTTGACCAAACAATAACATCTAGTTGTGAGTATATAAGAGACAATCGGTATGATATTATACAAAAAGTTAGCGAACGAACTGGTCCAATTAGCAGATGATGATCTCCTATTACGGAACGAACTGGCCGAGAAGGGGAACTTCAGAAGGGCTATCATCCCGCAATGGCGGCCGTTCACCGTGATAACGCGAAGCGATTACGGGAGATAATTGCCGAGATAGGTTACCCCGGTATTTCAAAAGTAGGAGCAAAGGCCAGTGAGGCGGCATGGTTAATTGTGCAACATGCTATCTCAGAACCCGGTTTCATGCAACACTGTTATCAACTGATGATCAATGAAAAAGAAGACATCGACCCTGCTCATATAGCCTATTTATACGATAGAATACATTATTTTAAGAGCAAACCACAGCGTTTTGGAACACAACTGACCGCTGATGGTAGAATCTATCCGGTCGAAGACAAAGCGAACCTCAATAAACAACGTTTGCGGATGAATCTACCTGAGCTTTCTCAGATGAAACTTTATACCGTGTATGATTTAGACCAGCTGGCGACTTTGGATCAGCAGGATATGGATTATACAATCTGGCGAAAGGAAGTAGGCTGGCTATAGTTCTTTTTAAGCAAGGCAAATATTTCACCATCTACGAAACGCCCCTTCTCAAAGAAATAGTCATGGAGAATTCCTTCGGAAACAAGATCCATTTTTTCCAGCAACCTACGGGAAGCTAAGTTGTCCGGGTCAATAAAAGCCTCTATTCGATTGAGTTTATAGCAGTCGAAACCAAATGAAATAATAGCGGAAATAGCTTCTGTCATCATGCCCTGTTGCCAGAAGTCAGGATGAAGTTCATAACCGATCTCTGCACGAAAATGCTCGTTGGAAAAATTATGGAAACCACAAGAACCAATGAGCTGATCCGGATTGTCCTTTAAACAAATTGCCCAACGGATAGCCTCTTTTTCTAGAAAATTTTTCTGCCAGGTTTTTACAAGCTCATAAGCCTCCTCTATATGCTGGAATGTTGGTAAATCGAAATATAATGTTACCTCATCTTTTGAAAAATAAGAAAATAGAGCGGCAGCATCTGAATCTTGGATTTGACGTAAATGAAGACGTTCTGTTGTTAAAATTGGGAATGTATCCGATATCATAACAGTAAAAATAATAAAATATGTTCAAAAGCAGAATGATGATTTGAATTTTCGACATTTTTGTATTTTTGTCTAGTAATGACAATGCAACAGGAAAATATTAAGGAAGAAATTATTCTTTCGTCGATGAAAGTGTTTGAAACTTATGGTTTTACGCGGGTTTCAATGCAGGATATTTCTAAAGCCTGTGGTAAGGGACGTAGTACACTGTACTACTATTTTACGAGCAAGATGGACGTTTTTGACGCAATAGCCGAATATTTATGTCAGCAGGTGTTTACAATTGCCAAAGAAAGTTATAGCCGGGAAGCTTCTCTAGAGGATAATTTGGTCGGCTTTCTAAGGGCTAAATTGCGTCAGATCAATTTGATTACGAAACGTTTTCACTTGGCTTTTGAGGATATGAAATCCGATCCGGCATTAATGGTCTCCAAGACACGTTATATGTTGGATGATGAAATTGAATTGATCCGTGATATGATCGGGATCGCTATTGCCAAAGGGGAAATCCAGTTTCTTGAAGAAAAGGATATGCTGTTTCTCTCAGAGATGTTAGTGACGACATCCCGTTGTTTTGAGCAGGAAGTATTGCTTTTGATCGGTTTCCTGACTTTGAAGCACGGCTTGCCTGGTTGATTAGTATATGTGTAAAGGGGTTAAAATAAGCTGATTTTAGACGTTTTCAGGCCCCAGTAAATAGATGAGCATTTGCTCGTTTTTTTAGCGATAGATTTCGACATAAATACAAAATATGTCTATTTGAATAGGTGTTTGTTTTGATGTAACAATTGGAATGTCTAACGAAAATACGAAATAACATGATATTAAATGCAAAAATAGGAAGGGTACGAAGGTCGTTAACTGCGCAAAAATATGTGCTCGTGTTGGTTGAAACGGATGAGCATATACGTCCAGAGTCTACCGGGTTGTTAAATTCGGAGTTTGATTGTTATCTACTGGTGCATCAGGAAATCGAACGACTGGATGAATTGGCGCTTGCATTAGAAAATACAAATAAAGAAGTTCGATTGGCTCGAAATTTTAATGAATTGAAGGACAAAGGGATTTTGATTGACCAGTTAAACCAAATTACTGTTAAGATATTGAAATAAATCTATTATGTATAAAGTTGTTTACTCCCTATCACGCAAATTGAAATGGAAGGCAAGTGAGCTCTTTCATTTCCTATATCAGAGTTTCCCAGAGATCAAGAATATTGATTTATTGTTGGATGACCGGCAGTTTTACTGGTTGTTAAAATTAATAGCCGTTTAGAATTTTCAATTTTGAATATTTGTCAGCAACGGGGAATTACCATGCAATTTGTCCAGGTGGAAGATGTAGACTGAAGATCTGCGACCATCCGGTTCAATGCATTATTATAAAATTCACATGTCCTAGTTTTCAATTCGGCCGATGAAGAAGTATAAATATGAGGTGTTCACTTCCAAAATCGAGGAAAACATCAAAAACGGAATATTAAAAGCAGGTGACAGGTTACCTTCTATTCGACGGATAAAACAAGAATATGGTTTAAGTACGAGCTCAGTCCAGAGTGGATTCGATGATCTCATGTTTAAAGGACTGGCGACGAGTTTCCCCGTTCCGGTTATTGTGTCGCTGTGGGGACAAAAACGTAAATGATGAAACGCTTGCTACATTAAATCTTACTCCCAGAAATGCAGTATTCAGAGACAACATCAGTCTAACCTCTTATCGAAAACAACATGCTGAAACTGCTTTTTTAATGCTGCAACACCCTCAGATCTGTTTGTACCACAAAAATTGGTACTACGAACCATGCAACAGATCATTCGCGAAAAATCAGCAGCACTATTGCGGTATTATCCGAGTAATGGGAGTGATGAGCTAAGAGAACTGATTGCACGACGTTCGGCACAACATGGGGCAGCCATCAGCATGGATGAACTACTGATTACTGACGGTGCATTGCAGGCTTTCTATATTGCCTTAGCTATCACTACCGAACCCAATGATATTGTGGCCATAGAGAGCCCCTGTGTTTTTTCTATGCTGGAGGTTATTGCCAGTCTACGTTTGAGAACCATCGAAATTCCCGTTCGTGGAGAGGGTGGCTTAGATACAGAATACCTTAAAAATGCCTGTCGTAAAAATAATATTAAGGCGATCGTTGTGACGCCAAATTTTCATAATCCGACAGGAATTTTAATGTCTGGGGAGACGAAGCACGCGGTATATGAAATTGCTCATTTTCATCATATCCCAATTATTGAAAACGATATTTATGGCGATCTCTATTTCAGCCATTCCCGACCTACAACTATTCGGAATCTCGATAACGAAGGTCTTGTGCTTACTTTTTCGTCATTCGCGAAAACCATTGCCCCTGGAATCCGTTTGGGTTGGCTAGCTCCTGGAAAATTTTTTGAAAAAGCTGAACGATTGAAATTTTCGCTTGGGAGATCGGTCTCACCGCTTAACCAGGAGCTCCTCACAAAATTGCTTAATACATCGAGTTACGATAGGCATCTCCGAATATTTCGGCAGCAACTAAAAAAGCAGGCATTACAGTTGGTAGAGCAAATCAATCGCTGTTTTCCTGCGGAGAGTCATACCTATACACCCGCTGGGGATATAGTCTATGGACCAGATTACCGGCAACGATCGATATGCAATTGTTCTATGATAACTGTGCTAAATCTGGTGCCTACTTTGCACCAGGAGCAATTTTTTCCTTTACAGATGCTTATGATCATTGCTTTAGAACTGTTTTCTCCCAACGTATTGCAGACATACATCTCGAAACGATAGCAAACATTGGAAACCTCCTTAAAAGGAACTGTACTGATCTATCCTTCATAATCTGAACCGAGAATCCCTGAGCTGGAGCCTGTAAATTTGTGTTTTAATAATGTGATATGAATTTACAAACCAAATTTACCATTGCGTCAGAGGAGGGATTGAAACTGTTGTTCCTATTGAAAAGGGAACAGATCCATCGTATGTATGACAACCAGATCGATTCAAAAGATCTTAACAATTATCTTGATATACAATTGAATAATCAAAGAGCGGCAGACGAACTCAACAATCTGAGTACACAGCTGATCAGCGTTTTCGCGGACGCTGAACCTGCAGGCTATGCTATGATTAAGCAATCGCCTGTTCCTGAGCTATTAAAGGGTATGAAAGCGATCCATTATGCCGACTTTTACATTCGAGATCAATATGATAATCAGGCGATAAGGGAGTGCCTATGGAAGAAATGTCAATCGGTTACGAACTTTTACAACGCATGCTGGATCGAATTGCTGCAAACTGACCCGCTCGTTCCTTTTTTCGAAGATTGTGGGTTTAGCATCGAGCAGCAATCTCTTCTGGAACCTTTTGGAAAGAAATCCTATATCATGATATGGAAGCGGAACTGATAAAAAATCATGATGAACTCAGTTCATCATGATTTTTGCATATTACCCATAAATAGTTGAATTTTACTTCAGGATATGGAACAACGTCTCATGACAAACAAAAGTCGGTGGTATTCAAAGCGGTATTTACAGGAGTTTATACTGTTTACCGCCATGTTTTTGCTGACGATGCTCCATGAATGGATGAAAATTGATACCATTATCGATTTTATCAAAGGCCTGGTATTTTTTAGCCTACTGTATATCCAAGCACAGTTGCACCGTCACTTCTTTTTCTCATTCTTCATGAAGAAAAAGTATTTTATCTATGTGATCGGCGCCGTTTTTTCAACGCTAACTGGAGCAGCACTCTTGGTTGTGGTTAATTATTTTTGGATCGATACTGCCTATTATGAAAGAGGGGAGATATCCGTATTCCAAGATTTTGCCTACCAAATTATGTTATGTGTGATAAGCACATTTACAATGCTCTCTTTTTTCCTCTTACGCCAATATGCCAATGAGGTTGAGAAAAGAAATGAAGCACAGTTGATGCTAAGTGAGATCAATGTGAAATATTTACATGCACAGCTAAATCCCCATTTTTTCTTTAATATGTTCAACAACCTTTATGGCGTGAGCTTAACTGAGCCATCCCGTACACCTGAACTGATCTTGAAACTATCGGAATTGATGCGATACCAGTGGAAAATGCCAATAGAGATATGATAAGGCTAAAGGAGGAAGTTGATTTTATCGCTAATTACGTTGCTATGGAGAAGGAACGCGTTGGCAAACGCTGTGCGATAAGGTATGTGTTAGCAGGGGAGGACGATGAATTGAATCGCTATCGGATTGCACCATTACTTTTGATCACATTGATTGAAAATGCCTTTAAACATAGTCTTACGAACGAAAGGAGATGGTATGTGGATATCTTTATTACTTTTAGCGATGGTGCATTGACCGTGGATATCAAAAATTCGTTGGCAGATAAACTACTGAAAAATAATTCCACAGGTCTCGGGTTAGCGAATACCCGCCAACGTTTAGCCCTGCTTTATCCGACACAATATAAGTTGCATTGTGCTGAAATGGGGCATGATTACCATACTTTTTAACATTAAACTTAAAATCTTCAGCATATGAATGAGCGTTTGAGGTGCATTGTGGTTGACGATGAGGAAGGGGCGCATCTAGTCCTTCATCATTATATCAAGGATATCAAAAAATTGGATCTAAAAGCTTCCTTCTATCATCCCGTTGAAGCAATGGATTATATGTATGATCATGAAGTTGATCTTATTTTTTTGGATATCAATATGCCCGGATTGAATGGCTTGGAGATGTTAAGAGCACTGTCTAATCCGCCCCTTGTAATTTTAACAACAGCATATAAAGAATATGCTTTGGAAAGTTATGAATATAGGGTGGTCGATTACCTGGTGAAACCTTTTGACATCAGACGGTTTATGTCAGCGATTGACAACGTTTTCTCTAGATATCCATCAGTCAGACCTACAATATTGGATCATCCTGTCGTGCTTGCCACTGCAGCAGCCTCCTCTGTAGTCGTTAAAGTGGATGGTGATTTTGTGCGGATTATGTGTAAAGACATCATATACATACAAAGCTGGGGCAATTATGTTAAGATTTTCACCACATCGGGATCCTTTGTGAGTTCACTAACGACAGCTGAAATGGAACAAAAGTTAGACAAAGATCTTTTTATGCGAATACATAAATCACATATTGTCTCACTGGAGCGTGTCAGTAAAATTTCAGGCGGTTCGGCCGAGTTAGATTCTGGGGAAAAATTGCCAATTGGATCAACTTACCGACGGGAGCTTCTGCTGTATTTCCAAAAGTAGTATTGAAACTTCAATATATTGTATGCTGATACAGAGTCTGATCAGATTATTTTTCAAACATTGCTGTTCTAAACTAAACTTTTTGATTATCAAGGGTTATTTTTAACGAAACAATTCATCATAGATCATTTATTTTAATATGAGTACATTTTCAATAAAAGCTTTCGGAACCGAGGCTCCGACGGCAGACTTAAAGCAACTGGAGGTACAACGTCGTGCGGTAACGGCGAAAGATGTAGAAATTGATATTCTATACTGTGGTGTTTGTCACTCTGACTTACATACGGCACGTAATGAATGGGGCGGAACAATTTACCCCAATGTTCCAGGTCATGAGATTGTGGGACGGATTACAAAAGTAAGCTCCGATGTAACGAAATTTAAAGTAGGTGATCTTGCCGGTGTTGGCTGCATGGTTGACAGTTGTCGTGAATGCGAGAGCTGTAAAGAGGGTTTGGAGCAATATTGTGAGAATGGAAATATCCAAACATACAATGGTCATGATAAGCATTTGGACAAACAGACCTTTGGCGGATATTCGAGCGTGTCGTGGTGGATCAGGATTTTGTCTTGCATATTCCCGAAAATCTGGATTTAGCAGCAACGGCTCCGCTACTTTGTGCAGGTATCACAACGTATTCGCCATTACGGCATTGGAAGGTTGGTCCCGGACAAAAAGTAGGCATCGTGGGCATTGGTGGTTTGGGACATATGGGGGTGAAAATAGCCAAAGCAATGGGTGCACATGTCGTCGTGATAACAACTTCTGCAAGTAAAGTAGAAGATGCCAAGCGCTTAGGCGCGGATGAAGTCATTTTGTCTACCGATCAGGAGCAGATGAAAAAGAATGCTGGTACTTTGCATTTTATTTTAGATTGTGTCTCCGCGCAACACGATATCAACGTCTACTTGAGCCTATTGAAACGCGATGGCTCACTGACACTTGTCGGTGCTCCTGAACATCCTCTGCCAGTAGCTCCATTTAGCTTAATCCCTACACGTAAAAGTTTCTCCGGATCGATGATCGGTGGTATTGCCGAAACGCAAGAAATGCTGAATTTCTGTGGAAAGCATAATATCACTTCGGATATAGAATTAATACGTATGCAGGATATCAATAAGGCTTACGACAGATTGTTAAAGAGCGATGTGAAATATCGTTTTGTTATCGATATGGATAGTTTAAAAAATAATTAAAATCAGTTCAGACAAAGCTAAATCAAGAGAACATGCTTTCAGTTTAGTAGAGGCTTAGCTTTGTCTGATCAGCGTTTTTTCTTGGGATTTATTTTTGGTGTTATCAAATTAAACAGATGGGGCTCGTCGGTAGTTGATCGAGTTACCACTATTTTTATGGAGAAAAGTAAAGTTGTGGTGTTTTGGTTCCGTCGGGACCTCCGGTTGGAAGACAATGTAGGACTATCTCAGGCATTGGGGAAGGGGCTTCCTGTGTTGCCGATATTTATATTCGATGAAGATATTTTAGGGCGATTGGAAGATAAGTTAGACCGACGTGTAGATTATATCCATCAGGCTCTTGATGGAATAAATAAAAACTAAGGGAATATGGAACTACTTTAACGAGCTTTCATGGTAGTCCTGTGGCAATTTTTAAAACATTGCATGAGCAATACAATATTCAGGAAGTCTATTGTAATAGCGATTACGAACCTCAAGCGATCCGACGGGATCGGACGATCGCTGAATTTTTCAATGCTGCTGGAATTCCATTTAATGCCGTAAAAGATCAGGTTATTTTTGACAAGCATGAAATCTTGAAAATTGATGGTACACCCTATACCGTTTATACACCTTATGCAAAAAGATGGCGGGAGAAATTAACGGCAGAAGATTATCAATTCACTGATCAAATAGTTGGGCATTTTTTCAGCAGACATACGCACCAATAATCCCCTTGGAAAAAATAGGGTTTAAAAAGACGGATTTGACTTTTGAACCACCACAACTGAATACAGCTATTATTAATACCTACGATAAATACCGTGATTATCCTTCCTTAGAGGGGACGACCAATTTGGGTATTGCACTTCGTTTTGGAACAATTAGTATTCGTCGCTGTGTTGCTTTTGCAAAACAGCATAATGAGGTCTGGCTGTCTGAATTGATCTGGCGGGAGTTTTTTATGCAGATCTTATTTCATTTTCCCAATGTGGTCAACGAATCCTTTAAAAAGAAATACGACGATATCCAGTGGCGCAACGATGAAACGGAGTTTGAATGCTGGTGTCAAGGAAAACAGGCTATCCTTTGGTCGATGCGGGTATGCGGCAATTGAACAGTACCGGATATATGCATAATCGTGTGCGTATGGTTGCAGCGAGTTTTCTATGCAAACATTTATTGATTGATTGGCGATGGGAGAGGCCTATTTTGCGCAAAAGCTCAACGATTATGATTTATCTGCGAATAACGGGAATTGGCAATGGGCAGCAGGGAGTGGCTGCGATGCCGCCCCGTATTTTAGGGTGTTTAACCCGATTATTCAGGCCGAAAAATTTGATAAAAAACAAGAATATAGTAGACAATGGATTCCCGAACTTGGGACAACAGATTATCCCGAACCTATTATAGCGCATCCAATTGCCAGAGAACGTGCGCTAAAAACTTATGCAGCAGCATTGAAGTAAGCGACGGATAATGATAAATCAATCCCACCAGACCTGATCGGCTGAGGTGGGATTGATCTATCCTATAGTAGATTTTTATTGATCCAAAAAAGCAGCAACAAAGGCGTCGAATGCTTGTGGGTTTTCAGCTTGTACCCAGTGTCCTGCATTTGGTATTGTTTCAAAGCTAACATCTGGAAATTGCTCCTTGATTTTGATTTTATCTTCAGGAAGAATGTAGCGCGATTTTTCGCCTGCTAAAAAAAAAGGGTAGGACCAGTATAAATCCCCGCTTTTACACCTATTGTAATGAAATCTGCATATTTCCGTTGCAGAACATCCAGGTTGAAACGCCAACCCAATTTACGGTCTTCTTTAATATAGACGTTTTTAACAAAAATTGAATTACTCCGGGATCATCAAGGTAGCTTTCGAGTTTTGTCTGTACATCTTTTCGGTTGTCCATACTATTGATATCAACCGCACAAAGGGCATTGAAGATATCTTCATGATGTGGTGGGTAAGCCTTGGGAGCTATATCCGCAATAATCAATTTTTCAACCTGTTCCGGATGCTCAATGGCAAATTGCATGGCAACTTTGCCGCCGAGAGAATGACCCAATAATAAGACTTTTTCTGCTCCGATCGAAGCGATATAGGCGCCCAGGTCCTCGACCATTTCCTCAACGGACATGCCGTCACTGTGAAAACTTCGACCATGATTGCGCAGGTCAAGTAAATGTATCTGTCTTTTTCTCCAAAGCTACGGCCAAAAGATCCCCAGTTGTCCGCCATACCAAAAAGGCCATGCAGAACAACAAGCGGTGTACCACCGTTTTCTGCGCCGTATATTTTGCTGTGTAGTAATTCTTTCACGATATTTCTCTCCTTTAAACGAATTGAAGTGGCCTTATAAGGGCCATTCTCGATGGCTAAGATAGCTAAAACATCCCTTCTTATCAAAATGGTAGTGTCGATGATCTATTTGGTAGTGCCTTCCATCGTTGACAAGTTAATTTTGTAGTAACGAAAACATAATAATAGATAACACATGAATACTACAGCGTTAATTGTCATAGACATTCAAAATGAATATTTTGAAAATGGCGGAATGGAACTTGTAAACCCAATTGCCGCAAGCGTAAATGCCGGAAAAATAATCGGCCATTTTAGAGAAATAAAAGCCCCGATTATCCATATTCAGCATATTTCTCCCGATCCAACGAAAATGCCATTTTTATAGCAGGTACGGTTGCTGCTGAGATCCATCCAAACGTCAGACCACTGCTGGGAGAGAAAGTGATCCAAAACACTTTCCAAATAGTTTTAGGAAACCGAACTTTTTGATTATCTGAAAGCCAATCAAATTACTGAACTTGTTGTTGTTGGCATGATGACGCACATGTGCATTGATGCCACGACGCGGGCTGCGGTTGATTTTGGTTTCCCATGTACAGTAATCGGGGATGCCTGTGCAACACGTGACCTGGAAATTAACGGTGTTACGGTCAAAGCTGACGATGTGCATCACGCGTTTCTAGCAGCATTGGAATTCTTCTATGCGCAGACTCAGACGACAGAAACCTACCTCGCACAAAAGTAGCTATTCTAAAACTGGGAGGTTCCGCATCGGCATTTTTCTATGCGCAGACTCAGAGGACAGAAACCTGCCTCGCACAAAAGTAGCTATTCTAAAACTGGAGCGGTATAGCATTGGAATTTTAAGCTGACAGTGTATGGCAACATTGCTATACACTGTCAGCTTTTTTTTTGTAATTACTGTGAGTAACCGGCTAGGGACAGCCCGTAATAGACCTTTTACCGTAATTCCTGGATAAATGCACTGATGGTCTTACCCGTCTGCGCCTTAAAAAAACGCATCAGGTGATTAGGCTCGGAAAAATTCAGTTCAAAAGCAATTTCACTGATAGATTTGTCTGAATGTATCAATAAATCCTGCACTTCAAATAATAAGCGCTGTTTGAGTAATTGTGTTGCCGTGGTATTGAATTGTGCTTTAACGGCATGATTCAGTGTGATGCGACTGATGCCCATCAATGCTGTATATTCGTTGATCCGCTGTTTCTGTTGAATATGCTGTTCGAGTAACATCCTGAACTGATAAGCAAAATTATTCTCAGGTTTTTGCAAAGAAAGTCCATTCAACCGGGCATATTTTCGATTCAAGGTCTGTAGCAAATAATAGAGCAAAGAGCGTATAATATGTGCACTGTCTGCCTCTGTCTGAACAAGCTCCGATTTTATTTCCGCGAGCAGTGTGTAAAATTTAGATAGATGTATATCATCTGCAGCTATTTTTACTGTATGGTGCAACTGATAGAAATACAGCAATCGATACGTAAAAAGCTTATCTGCGAAAAACTCATTGAGAAAATCTTCCTGAAAAATCAATGTGGTGAATTCCAGATGCGTAGGGTCCAGTTCCCAGGTATGTTTCTGAAAGGCAGAAATAAAGATAATGTTGTTGTCCGTTAATTCGATGACTTCCTGTCCCAATCGTAAACGTCCCTTAGCCTTTTGAAAAATAAAATTTCAAAAAAATCTTTATGATAGGTCTCGCGATGGGTATAGTCTGTTTCCTGTTGATTTAATACGTTTAATAGAAATTCAACGCCACATTCACCTTTATGGAATTTTATCGTTCTCAATAGCAGTATACTTTATCAATCAAAAGTACTAATCTTAGGGCTAAATATAGCGCTATATGTACAATCTTGCATTAACATAACCGGACGACTGGATGCCTTATCATTCATTTAACAGTTCGGATAAAAATATTTTTCTAAAATAATTGAGAGATTTATGCGAAATGTGATTTTCGTCACTTTTTTATTGAAAGATTTGATTTACCTTTATGATATAATCAAATAGGCAAAACTTAAATAGTGATATTCATCCCACTTGAATACTTATTAAAAGGTATATTACATTTCTTTTCCTTAAAAAAGGAACTATTTGATTGATATAGGAAAGATTGAATAGCCATATTAAAATATATTATTTGGGGTTTTCTCGTCAAGAGAGCCCCTTATATTTTTTATAGCCTTCAATTTAGCATCTGATATACTTCTGAAAGATGCTGAAAGCAGCGCTTGTCGGGCGCGATGCGGTTAAACAAATCTTTTATTTCTTTTTGTCAAATTCCAAATCAGGACTGTGATATGATTTTTTACACTTTTTAATCGATTATTTTTGATTGCTTCAATAAAAGTTATTTTAAGGTCAACGCAACATAATGAAAAAAAGGAGTACGTCATTTCGCTAAAAATGGAGGATATGACGCGTGAACTACTGTTTCCACAACGTAGCAAGGAATACATGGTGCTAGAGTCTACAAGTGACAATATGCAAATACAGCGCAATTGCCATTATCGTGCTTCTTTTTTGGAGTGCTGTTGGCTGAGGAGGGTATTTCCTATTATCGGGTGGGAGACTATGAATATGAGCTTCAAAAAGGTGATATTCTTTTTTTGTGTTCCGCAGGAGGTTTTTAAAGTCATTTACTTTTCCGCAGACATCAAGCAAAAACAAATTTTCTTTTCTACAGATATGCTATCAGATGCCGGCTTTAATTATCGCTCAAATGATATGTTAAAGAACTTTTCCAATAATCCCTCTTATATCATTCGTGGCGAGCAACACCTCTACAAACGATTGGCATTTTATATAAAGGAACTTGCTTATCTCAACGATTTTAAGAATCCGGTCTATTATAGTAATGAGATGATCTGGCATTACTTTTCCTTGTTGATGTATGATATTGAAAATTATTCCAAAATTTTCGGCAGCAGGCCAGTTTTTCTTCCCGGGAAGAAGAGATTACAAGCGCTTTTTTGCGCTTGTACGGGAATATTATGTCGAACATCATGATGTTCAGTTTTATGCAGATCGTCTATTTGTCAGTAGAAAATATCTCACGAAGGTAGTCAAGAAAGCGATGTTGCGTACACCCAAAGAGATTATCAACCAGATCCTACTTATTGAAGCGAAGATTCTCTTAAAGAATTCTGCGAATAACGTTGGCCAGGTGGCCTGTTTGCTGAACTTTTCAGATCAAACGGTCTTTAGTAAGTTCTTCAAAAAACATACCGAAAGAAATCCAAGTGACTACAAAATGGATGACCTTTTCTAGGTCATTTTTATCAGTCAATCTTTGCTCAGATGAAGGTGCTTTTCCAGTAATAGATAGGAAAGCACCTTTGTTTTTGTTATCCGGTCTATACGCTTTTGGCGTCTTTTAAACAAATTTTGGCGTCTTTGCGCCGAATTCAGACATCGGTTTTTTTGGACTTTTGCTACACATAAAAATAAAAGCAAAATCCATTATGAAGCAAAACGTCGTTAAAAAGCGCGCCACGAACTTGTTTATTGCGCTGGTATTGTTATCCAGTTGTTCAGGTAAACAACAGGATGGCGGATATCAGCAAGGACCTGCAGAGGTTCTTTTTGGCACTGTAACAACAGGCGATGCAACGATCCGAAATGAGTATGCAAGTGCCATAGAAGGCGTGTCAATATAGAAATACGACCACAGGTGACCGGTTATCTCCAAAAGATATTTGTGGATGAAGGTGACTACGTCCGTGCCGGACAGGCGCTATTTAAAATTGAAGATCGGATCTTTCAGGAGCAGTTAACAAATGCGCGGGCGGCCTTGTCTGTTGCCGAATCTAATTTATTGACCGCCAAAATTGAGCTGGATCGAAAAACTGAGCTGACCAAAAACCGTATCGTTTCGGATATTCAGATGCAGGAAGCTCAGGCAAGTTATGCCGCCGCAAAAGCATCAGTAGCGCAGGCGAGATCAGCTATCGCCTCAGCACAGATCAATCTGGACTTTTCAGTCATCAAGTCGCCCGTGAATGGGTATATCGGACGTTTCAACTACCGCTTGGGTAGTTTGCTGTCTGCCTCAAATCAAGATGCCATTACAGTCGTTTCTGACAACCATCAAGTGTATGCCTATTTTAGCTTGAGTGAGAACGATTTTGTACGGTTTCAGCGCGAACATACAGGAAATACGGTTGCGGAGAAATTGAAAAATGCAGCACCCGTTGCACTGTTACTTTCGGATGGACAGGAGTATCATACCAAAGGGAGAATAGATGCCGTTGAAGGTCAATTCAATAAAAATACGGGCTCCATTACTTTGCGTGCAAAATTTGATAACCCTCGCGCGGAGCTGCGTAGCGGCAACACAGGCAAAATTGTGATGTATCAACAATTGAAAGAAATGCCCCTGTTACCTATTGCATCCACAGTATCTTACCAAGACAAAGTCTTTGCCTATGCTGTCGATAAGGAAAATAAAGTCGTACAGATACCTGTAGCTATTTCTGGGAAATCTGAAGATAATTTTATTATTCGCGAAGGATTAAAACAGGGAGACCGTTATATCGCTCAAGGATTCGAACGCCTACAACCTGGAATGCCGGTTGTCGCGCAAAAGCAAACTCAAAACAAAAAATAAGACAGCAATTCATGTTAAAAAAATAATTAAACGACCAGTATTGGCCACCGTGATTTCTGTCTTATTGGTCATTCTTGGTGTGGTCGGTATGCTCAGCTTGCCCATTACCAAATTTCCGGATATTGCACCACCGACCGTTATGGTGACCGCTGTATATCCCGGTGCAAATGCCGAAACAATTGCACGGTCTGTCGCGCCACCCATAGAAAATGCCATCAATGGCGTCGAAAATATGGACTATATTTCGTCGACAGCGAGTAATGATGGTACATTAAATATTACTGTAATCTTCAAGTTGGGAACAGATCCGGATCAGGCCGCCATCAATGTCCAGAACCGTGTAGCCCAGGTTACCAATCAGTTACCTGCAGAAGTTATTCAAAGCGGGATCACGACCTTAAAACGTCAAAATAGTATGATCGCGATGGTCACCCTAACCAGTAAGGATGGTACAATGGACGACCTTTTCCTGGAAAACTACAGCAAGATCAACGTTGTACCCGAACTTAAGCGTATCAAAGGAGTAGGGGACGCGATGGTATATGGCAATAAGGATTACGCCATGCGCGTATGGTTAGACCCCAGCAAACTCAATACATATAACTTGACACCGGGTGATGTATCACGTGCCATCCAGTCCCAAAACTTGGAAGCCGCGCCTGGCCGGTTCGGTGAACAGAGTACCGAGGTAAAGGAATATGTGATGCGTTATAAAGGAAAATTCACTGAACCGCAGCAATACGAAAATATTGTTATCAGGGCCCAGAATGATGGTTCGGTATTACGTCTGAAAGATGTTGCCAAGGTTGAATTTGCGGCTTATAGCTATACCGTAGCATCCAACTATAACAAGAAACCTGCAGTGACCATGGCCATTTTTCAGATGAGTGGATCGAATGCCAATGAGGTACAAATCGCATTGCAAAAGCGAATGGAAGAATTGGAGAAGTCTTTCCGGGAACCATGGAATATAAGATACCTTATGCAACCAAGGAATCGCTGGATCAGTCCATTGATCAGGTCATCAAAACCCTGATTGAAGCCTTTATTTTGGTATTTATCGTCGTCTTTATCTTTTGCAAGATTTCCGTTCTACCTTAATTCCGGCCATCGCTGTACCTGTATCAATTGTAGGGACATTTTTCTTCATGAAAATATTTGGGTTTTCAATCAATATATTGACGCTTTTCGCCCTTGTCCTCGCGATTGGTATAGTCGTGGATGACGCCATTGTTGTTGTAGAGGCAGTACACGCCAAAATGGAACGACGGAAACTAAATGCCAAAGCGGCGACGATGTCAGCGATGGGGAAATTTCGGGCGCTATTGTTTCGATTACCTTAGTGATGTCAGCTGTGTTTGTACCGGTCGCATTTATGGACGGTTCTACAGGTTTATTTTATCAACAATTTGCGCTGACATTGGCTATCGCAATTGTCATCTCAGCGGTGAATGCCTTGACACTTAGTCCGGCTTTATGTGCGATTCTGTTGAAATCTCATGCAGCCCATTCCGACGAAAATCATAAGGCTACATTCAAGGAACGCTTTTTCACCGGATTTAATGCCGCCTTTGATAAACTTACTTTTCGCTATGGAAAGGCAATTTTAATGATGATCAAACGCAAGTGGATCGCATTTTCGCTTTTGGCGGTGTTTGGCGGATTGTTTGCCTGGTACACGATGAATACACCTAAGGGTTTTATCCCTGACGAGGATCAATCATTTATCATTGTGACCGCCAATTTGGCCGCTGGAACATCAAAAGACCGGACAACGGTGTTGATGTCAGATACGGAAAACAAGTTAATGGCTCATCCTGCTGTTCGTGAAGTAATCTCGGTAAATGGGTTAAGCCTGTTCACTGGAGCAATGTCATCTGCCGCCGGTACGTTCTTTATTCGCCTGAAAGCTGAAAAAGAAAGGGGCAAAGTGAGTAATCTCGGGGCCGTTATGGGCGAGCTACAGGGGATACTGGGACAAGATAAGCGGGCCAACTTTCTAGTTTTAAATACACCTACAGTAGATGGTTTTGGTAATTCGAGTGGAATGGAACTGGTTCTACAGGACCGAACGAATGCGGAATTGCAAAAGTTAGGCAATATATCCTATGGCATGATGGGCGCTTTGATGCAACGGCCGGAGATTGCGATGGCCTTTACCACATTTGATGTTTCCTACCCCCAATATGAGGTCGTCGTAGATGAAGCGAAGGCAGCACAACTTGGTGTAGCTGTTAGTGATGTACTCGGTGTTATGCAGGGATATTATGGCAGTATACAGGCTTCGGACTTCAATCGTTTTGGCAAATATTACCGTGTACTGGTTCAGGCAACGGCAGAAACCAGAACCAACGAACAATCCTTACAAGGGGTTTTCGTGAAAAATAGCCGACAAGAAATGATTCCGATCAGTACCTTGGTACGGGTTCAACCGGTTACCGGACCCGAGGTTGTAGAGCGGTTCAACCTATTCAACGCGTCAAACCTTACTGTAATGCCGGCTCCGGGTTATAGTACCGGGCAAGCCATGTCAGCCATACAGGAGGTGGCCAAACAACTGCTTCCACCGGGGTATACCTTCGATTATAAGGGCATGAGTCGTGAAGAAAGCATGGCGACATCGCAAACGACAGTCATTTTTGTGCTCTGTATTGTATTTGTTTACTTCTTGTTATCTGCTCAATATGAAAGCTACATATTACCATTCTCCGTATTGCTGTCCATTCCGGTGGGACTTTCCGGCGTATTTATAGGCATTGGTATGGCAGGTATAGCAAACAATATCTATGTGCAGATCGCGATGGTGATGCTCATTGGGCTATTGGCAAAAAACGGGATATTGATTGTGGAGTTTTCGAGTCAGCGCCGAAAAGCGGGAAAAAGCTTGATTGCTGCTGCGGTGGAAGGTGCAAAAGCACGACTAAGACCTATTTTAATGACCTCATTGGCTTTTATTACAGGGATCGTGCCACTCGTTTTTGTGGTGGGACCTTCAGCAATGGGGAACCATTCCATTGGTTATGCCGCTATTTTCGGCATGCTGGTGGGTACGGTATTGGGGATATTCCTTACACCGGTACTCTTTGTGGTATTTCAGTATTTCCATGAAAGATTGAATGGAGGCGAGTTGGATGAAAGTGAATGGGACTACTAATTAATGATCAGATAAAATGAAACAGATAAAAAGAAATTGCTGGTATAGTGTAGTCTTTCTGACAACGGTAATAGGGGCGAATGCCTGCCGTGTACCACACTATACCGGAATGGAAATGAAACCGATTGATCATTTCCGAAATCAGGACGAGCATGAAGCTGATAGTAGTATCGCGAAGATCTCCTATCGTGATTTTTTTAAAGATGAGATGCTTGTTGAGTTACTGGATAGCGCATTGAAGAAAAATAATGATTTGAAAGTCGCCCTAAAGCAGATCGAATTTGCTTCAGAAGGGTATAAGCAATCCAAGTGGCTGAATGTGCCACTTGTAAATGCGAATCTTGCCAATGTGGGAATTAACCGTCCTTCGGGCAACAGTATGAATGGTATGATGGCCAGTCAATTTATGGGTCAAAAATATACCATGGATTATACCTCCTCAATTCAGATTTCCTGGGAGGCTGATATTTGGGGTAAATTAAATGGGCAAAAACAGGAGAGTTTGGTAGATCTTCTCAAAACTCAGGAAGCTGTCCGCGCGATCAAAACACGTTTGGTCGCTGAGGTTGTTCAAGGCTACTACAACCTACTGCTGTTGGACCGACAGCTGGAAATATCACAGCGCAATTTAGCCTTTGCGGATAGCACCCTATTTATCCTTAATAAACAGGTCGAGTTGGGGCTAGCAAATATCTTGTCGGTCCAACAACAGGAAGTGACACGGGATCAGATTGCCAAACGGATTCCGGCCTTAGAGGCGGGCATTCAGGTGCAGGAAAATGCGTTGAGCATTTTGGTTGGAGAAGTGCCGGGGCCAGTAAAAGGACCATGCGATTGGATCAGGTGGAGTCATCGGCAAATCTCTCACTGGGTGTCCCTGCAAACCTGTTGAGCTATCGGCCAGATCTGCGTAGTAGCGAATTGGATATCCGGCGGAGCCTGGCCACAATACATGTCGCACGGGCAAGCATGTATCCAAATTTAAATATCACTGCACAGGGAGGGTTAAATGCATTTAAAGCAAATAATTGGTTCAATCTACCAGGGTCACTGTTTGCCGCTGCAACTGGGACAATTGTACAGCCCATTCTGAACGGCAGGCAATTAAAGACACGTTTGGAGCAGTCAAAAATCGCAAAGGATCAAATGGAATTGAATTTCAAACAGACCATGTTAAAAGCCGTTGGTGAAGTGTCTGATGCACTGATTCAGATTGATAAACTGGGGAACAACTGGAGACATCCAACTTGCAGGTAGAGCGTTCGGACAAGCTTGTTCAAAATGCAATGCTGCTTTACAAATTTAATGAGGCAACCTATCTGGAAGTGATCGTCGCGCAGACCAATAGGCTGCAGGCCGAATTGGATCAGGCGACAGTGAAAGCACAAAAAATTAATGCCATAACATCCCTTTACCGTGCCTTGGGAGGCGGATGGCTCTAATCTCACGATCTTAATACTCGAAATGAAAACAACAAACATGCTGATTCTGATCAATCCAAGTCAAAGCAGCGAGAAAACTGAAAAGATGGCTGCCGCGCTTCGCGCCGATCGGTTTATACTTATTGATGACGATCTGGATTTTGCAGATCATCTGGCACTAATACTTGAAAAAAGAAAGCAAAAAGTGATCATCATGCAGCACTTGGAAGGATTGAATCAGCTGTTTTGTCATGTAGAACATTCATCTTATCGCATTGCTGTTGAATGCTATGGGGTAAAATTAGGAATAGCTAGGTAATCAAGGTAGGATTTATATTGAATAATTATGATGCGTTATATACAATTATTTGCAGTAGGGAGAGGAGTACTATCACGTAGGAAAGAACTGGAGACACATATCTTTTTGCTCGTTCCAACAGTGATATCCATCTCTTTTGATCTCGATGATAAGTTATTTACCATGGTGGTCAAATCAACAAAAAGGTGGATGAATTGATTCTTCGTTTGATGGAGCAAAAACAGTTGAAGATAAGTCTTTTAGATTTTATGGAGAGACCAGTGTAGAAAGAGTTCCCTATAAAGGTAATTTATCCCGAAGAGGTATCGTCTGAGACAGTAAAAGACAATAGCTCTTCGGGTATAATTTCCTAACAGAAAATACCATTTTCTGCCGTTAAAATAATTGGAGCACCATCGGTAATCATGATGGTATGTTCATGTTGCGCCATGTATCCACCTTTGTCACCGACCATCGTCCAGCCATCATTTAATTCCGTTGCATAGGTAGATGTTGTCGAGATAAAGGTTTCGATCGCAACAATTGAATTTTTCTAAACCGCCTTTGATCAAATTTGTTCCTATAATTGAGCAGCTCATCTGGATCTTCGTGTAAACTGCGTCCGATACCATGGCCACCGAGATTCTTGATCACTTTATAGCCTCTCTTTTTGCTTCCGTTTCCATCAGTTGGCCAATGTCCGCAATTTTGACACCACCGCGTATATTTTTATCGTTTTTGAAGTATTTCCTTTGAAGCGTCCACCAATTTTTGATGATGATGAATATCCGCACCGATCACAAAAGAAGCCCCATTATCAGCCCAAAAACCATCTAGTTCCGCTGATACATCAATATTGATAAGTTCTCCTTCCTGCAACAAGCGATCCGCAGACGGAACACCGTGGCAAAACTCGTTATCTACACTGATACAGGTCCAACCCGGAAAGTTATAGGTCAGCGCTGGTGCTGATTTTGCACCAAATTGTTCTAATATCTTCGCCCCGTACTCATCCAATTCTTTGGTTGACATGCCCACCTTAGCATAGTCGCACATCGCTTTAAGCGTCTGGGCAACTGCCGCACTCGCTTTTGCATTCCGGTCAATTCGTTCTCGTTGGTAATAGACATCCTGCTTTTTGTATTTGCTTGTTCAATTAAAGATATACAAAGGTCTTAAAAAAAATAGATAATCCGATAAAGAAAAGCAGGTGACGGTCCGGCTCAGACTTTTGCGAGTTTTGGTATAATAAAGGTCTGCTTTCGTATAAAATCCCCGCCAGTGAAAGCATGAAATAATAGATTTGTGAAAATCCCGGATAAATATAAACCGGGGAGAAGGTGGATACAATTTTAAATTTACAAAATGAAAGCAAAGCAGATATTAATTTTTAAAAGCTCTGTGCGAACAAAAGAGAAGAAGACGTTCCTGATGCAGTTGTTAAAGCTCCACCTGCCACAGGTACAGTCGGCGACCTTGGATCTGGATGACGAAGACGCTATATTTCGGGTAGAAACAGAAGAATGTTCCGTCGATCTACTGACAGCTTTGCTGCACAAGCATGGTATAAAAGTAGATTTTCTAGATCGCTTTGTACTGGCCTAATCCTATTCAAAGCACAGTACAGACGATCTTACAATAACCCGCCTGTATATTGCTTAAAAACTGCTCGCGAAAAATCTCGCCAATCGGGATTTCGAATTTGTCAATGTATATCGTATGGTTGTCAAAAGAATCAATAAAAGACAAATTGATCAAATAGGATTTGCTAACCCGAACAAATATATGGGCCGGTAGTTTTTGATGCATTGTTTTTAGATTCATTGCCGTAATAAGTTTATTGGTGCGCGTATAAATAACGACATAATCTTTGAGCGCCTCAATAAATCGAATATCGCCAAATAAGATCTTGTAGTATTTTCGATCCGATTTGATAAATACAGCATCTTCATTCGCATCTTCAAAGGTGCTTTGATTTTCCTTTAAATTGAGCAGATTTTTATAGGTCAGCGCTTTATCAATTGCCTTGGCCAGGCGATCTTTTTGATAGGTTTAAGGAGGTAGTCGAGTGCATCCAACTCAAAACCCCTCAACGCATACTGTGTATAGGCTGTTGTTAGTATCACCAGTACATCTTTAGGTAAGGATTGCGCAAAATCCAATCCATTGACCGTAGGCATCTCGATATCGAGAAAAATAAGATCCACAGATTTGGTCGCGAGGTATTCCATCGCAGATAGGGCATTGGAAAACTCGCCCATAATTTCTATAGCTGAAATTTCTTCGACCAGATTTCTCATTTCTTCCCTTGCTAAGGGCTCATCATCTACAATGATACAATTCATAATGGAATTTTTAATTTCACCTGATACAGCAGGTCATTTTTTGATATTGTAAGCTCGTAATTATCACCATACAGCAAATCCAGCCGTCGTTTGGCATTGACTAATCCCAGTCCACCATACTTAGAACGGGTATTCGAAAGATCTGGATCGATCGAATTTTCACATTCGAAACAAAGTTGTTCATCTGTCTGCGTAAAGTGAATGGTAATAAACGTATGCTCGTCGCGTAAGTTCACGCTATGTTTGATCGCATTCTCGATAAAGGCAGTAAAAGATGTGGCGGCAGAAAAATACTTTGCTTTTCTAATTCCGCTGCGCAGGACAATGACGTTCTCAAGTTATCCCGACGTATTTCCTCCAGTTTTAGAAAATTGAAAATAAAGTTTATTTCGGATTTTAAAAGCGTTTTATCTGTATCGTTTTCATAGAGCTGATAGCGCAAAAAATCGGAAAGTTTGATAATAACCTCGGTGGCCATACTGGGGTCTTTCCGAATTAATGCCTTCACATTGTTGAGCATGTTAAACAAAAAATGTGGCTGAATCTGATTCTTTAACGCATTTAACTCCGTTGTCAACGCCAGGTTTTTTAGATCTGAAATTCGTTTATTATCCTCGATCCAACGCTTAAAGAGCTTAAAAGTGGTGGTGGTCAGGATAATGGGAATACAGATAAATAAACCGCTGACAAAACCCATGGTATTGGTTCGTTGCCTTTCGATCGCCGGGATATGGATACTAAAAATATATATCGCAATCTGCATGACCACGAGTAGGCTCGCTGTCACCAGAAGAATAAGTAAGAGGATATAGATCTCATATTTTCCCTTGAAAAAATACTGCGGGATCAATACATACATATTGATATAAAACATGGCCACGAAAACCGTCCAGAGTGCCAAAGAGAAGTAGGTTTTATAGTTACCCAGAAATTGGTTATTTGTATTGGCATTGGCAAAAGAATAAGCAGGCCAACCAAAAACAGGCCATGCCGTAAAAGCCTGAATTTCTTTTCCGTTAAGTAGCGTAAAATAATACGATTGTTGCAGTCTAGCATATTGATCTGGATTACTGACCCTAATTCAGCAAAAGTAATTTTTTTGTTTCAAAATGGCTTTCTTTTATACGAACACCGCTTTTTTATACTAAAGTAAATACAGTAATTAGGCTGGGGAGAAACCGGTTTAACAGCGTTTGTTTTTGTATAAAATATTGCCCCTTTTGTATAAAAAAATAAATGGGCGTAGCCAATTGATCTATTCTTGTAACAAGCTAAAGCTCAGTTCGGATTTCCAAAAGAGCAGTTTTCGCAGAGTATTTAATTGAAAAAGAATAGATAGACAAAAACAAATATCCAAATGAAAAAGAGTTTCGTGTTGTTTGGAAGCTTTGCCCTGATATGCAGTGCTTCCGCACAGACAAAAGACAGTATTCCCAAAAAGTACAGGCCATTGTTGCTGACAAATTTCCCGCAGCGAGAGTACTCAATCTAAGTTATGAATACAATGGCGGCTACAAATATTCATCCAATGCTAAGGGGCTGCCAGTACCCAAGGTAGGGTGGAATCATTCCATCAGGCTGGTGGGAGTTTAAATGTCAATTTTTAAACCGGCGTAACTGGGCTTTGGGTACTAGCCTTGGATATCAGTATACCGCATTGAATCTCCAAGAATCCAATTTAAGCGCAGAACCTTTAAAAATGCGTACACAGGATTTCCATTACCACTATGAATCACTTAATTTCTCTTACTTCTCAAAACTATTTGGAAAAACGGTTATTTACTCAGCCAGCATCATGGCAGATGGAAGCGATAAGGGGATTGAACGGCTGCGTGGGATGTTGACCGGTACGTGGGTACTCAAAGCAACGCGGGATGTACAAATGACAATTGGCCTGCTTGGATTTGTTGATCCAGGAGCAATTATTCCCCTTGTCCCCACGTTTACCTATAAGCAGCAATATCGCGATGGATGGATGGTTGATGTGTTATTGCCAAAAGGCGCTTTTGTACGGAAAACGATGTTGCGGAATGGGCGTCTTTCCTTAGGGGCAGACCTCAACACAACGACATTCTATCTCTATGATTTTTGGGGATTGGATAAAGTGTATACTTTAAGTCAGCTAGAGATCAACTCAGGATTGACCTACGAACATAATTTGGGAAGATCATTTATAGCAACAGTCAAATCGGGTATGAAGGCTATTCCTAGGTCACGCATATTTGAAAAAGTGAACGTCAAAATAATTATGTTTGGGAAGCTTCTGCAGATCCATTTTTTACGTGAACGTCGGACTTTCTTTTAATCCTTTTGCGAAAAAAAAGACGTTAGTATAACGAGCACTAATCCTCAGAAATGTCTGAAAGATTAACTTTATTAGAATCCAAAAACGATTTTGGCATTAAATTCGTTTCTATGTTTGAACATTTAAATAGTTGCTATATTTATCATGTAATATAAAAATTAAAAATATGGACAATCGTTCGCACACTATTTCCAGATTTAATTTTTTTATCAAATTTATAAGAGATAACAACCTAATATTAGGGCGTTGAAAAATAAAATAGACAGTAAATAAATAAAAGAAAATGGCATTATTAGAAACACTTGAATGGCGTTATGCAACCAAAAATACGATTCAACAAAGAAAGTTGATCAAAATGACGTAGACAAAATTATCGAAGCGGCCCGTATGGCACCGAGTTCCTCTGGTTTACAGCCATTTCGTGTTGTGCTGATTACGGATCAACAGTTGAAAGAGCAGATTGTACCTGTTGCTTGGGGGCAGCAAATTATTGCGGAAAGCTCACATCTTCTGGTTTTTGCGGCATGGGATAAATACACCGACGAACGCATTGATGCAACTTTTGATCATATGAACAATCACAGGGGTCTACCGTTGGATACAACTGATGAATACAAAAACAGGTTGAAAGAGATGTTTGCTGCACTTACTGAAGAACAGCAGGCAGCACATGCTGCTAAACAAGCTTATATTTCTTTTGGAATGGCTATTGCACAAGCGGCAGAATTGAAAGTAGATGCCACACCAATGGAGGGATTTTCTAACGGTGAATTGGATAAATTACTGGGCTTGGATAAAAGAGGATTAAAGAGTGTTGTTTTGCTACCACTAGGTTACCGCCTGGGTGAGGAGGATTGGTTGTTGAAATTGAAGAAATTTAGATTGCCGAAAGACGAGTTTTTGATTCAACTACCCTAAAAAGAGGATTGTTGATTTTATGACAACTATTGTTCAATAAATTACAGAATTATAAAATTAATAATGGCCAAAGAGATCTTTTCGGATGTACTTTGGCCATTGTTATTATGGATCGGTCCTACAATGAGGTATAGCTTTTGATTAGTAGCGCAGGTGCCTGTTATCGATCTTTGAACTGATGGGATATACGTCTTTATGGATATCTATACCCACCTGAGACAAGGGGATTCCGGCCATTGTGGTTTCAGCTCCCTGGATATGGATATTTTTTTGTGATCTATGCTAACAGTCGCCCAGATTGGGTCTTGATAGACCAATGTCCGTCTTAGAATGTTGTGCTTTTTGTAGAACTCCCCATCAAATGCTTTGCTTTCAAATGTATCACCAGCCCAGTAATAGGAGGCGCTATTGATTTGCACATAGTGAATTCCATTGATCTCATTATGATAGTTGAGATGATGGTGGCCAGTCAGGACAAGTAAAATCTTATTGAACCCGGCTTCGCTATTCAGCTGCTCTAACAGATACCTTACGGCCATACCATTTTCCAATCCACCATCGTCATTGTCCAATCCTTGATGGCAAAAATGATCACTTTGTCTTTGGTGCCGCGGATATCTTTTTTAACCATTCCAGTTGCTGCTGACTGATACTGCGGGGGTAACCTTCAATTTTCCTGGTTTGGCTTTTTCATTACCATCCAGGATAACAAAATGAAATCCCTGTTTGTCAAAGGAATAATATGGAGCAGGGCTATTCCAGAAATCGGTTACCTGTTTTTTTGTGAATCCGCCATCAGTATCATGATTACCGATGACAAAGTGGCTTTCTCCTGTAAAACCACTCCAGATATCCATTAATTCTTTATTTTCGGCTTTTGGGAAACAAAAATCACCTAAGGAAATTATAAAGTCGGGATTTTCACGCTTCATCGCGTCAATAAAGAGTTTGGCCCGACGCGCACCGTCGTGCATGAGATCATGATGGAGATCTGCGATAACGCCAAATTTAACTTTGTCAGTTTTGAGTACAGTACTTTTTGTCGAGGTTATAGGTGCACTGGCGAGGCTCTTATTGACAAAGAGACCGCCTATGCCTAAACCACCTAGCTGGATGAATTTTTTCGGTTGATCATAACGAATTGATAATACGTATTTTATTAGATGCTACTTAGTTGAACTGTTTGACCTTTTTCAGTTTAATATATTGCAAATTCTTATCTTTTGAAAGCCGTTTTTAGTTGAAATATCCTGAAGATCTGTATTTTCAAAAATACGAAAGATAGCATCTTGGCTAGTGGTTACTTTCAACAGCGTGATCTTGTTGTTGTTCTTTTCAGCGCTGACAATAAAGCCGCCCGCTGTTCTCAGGTTTTTAAAGGATACATCTTTCCATTCCTCAGGAGTGGCCGGAAAAACTTCGATGTAATCATTTTTGCTCTGAATTAACAATTCATGAACCCCTTGTGCAAAGGCAAAATTTCCCTCCAATGTAAATGGACGATAGGTAAAATCAGAATACTGACCACCGTTTTGATCACCGTTGAGGTGAAATGAATTGATGGAACAAAAGTTATGCGCAAACTTCTGTAGGTTGCTAACAGCCTGTTTGCTTTGTTTCGCCCGCGCATGGAGACAGGCCATCCAGGAGAATGAATATCCTACCCAGGCCCGTGTACCCAATTGCTCTAAATGTGAAAGCGATTTTTCAATCAACGATTTGTCTTGAGTGTTATTGATATCAAGTATTCCTAAGGGATAAATAGCCATATAGGGTGACATATGTCGATGTGAATGTTTCATGCTCAGACCCTCTGCAACGCGGAGGCCAGTTTCATCTATAGCAAAATTGGGCAATTCGGCGCCATATCGTGTCCATTCTTTTGCTGCCTCGGCTTTGCCGTTAGCCGTACTGACTTCGGCCGCTATAGCGAATAAGTAATGCGCTAGGCTGAGATCAAAATTGGTCCAACTAGTAAACCAGGCGGCAGTGCTGTTATCATTATATTCTGGACTGCTGCTCAGGGGGAGATAGCGTTTCCCATCTTTGAAATAGGTAATATTTTTAGATAGGTCGCTGCTTCTATAATATAAGGATAGGCCTGTTCTTTTAAGAAAGTGGGATCCATACTGTATTTCCATTGCCAATAAAAATGTTGGGCTGTCCAGGCACTGACGGTAGGGGAAAGGGAGTATTGAATCCAACCGCCCATAGGGTAGCCGTTCAAGGTCAGCACACCCGGGATATTCAATCCGTCAACACCAAAATATTGCTGGGTGTAGGCAAGGTTTTTCGGTCTGATTTTCCATAACCAATCCGTATAACTTTGTGCTTCATTCATTCGGTTGGCGGTATAAGCCGGCCAATAACTCAGTTGGGTATTGAGATCATTGTGGAAATCGCCTTTCCAGGGTGGTAGCCCACCATTATCTGCTGTCCAAACAGCCTGCAAGGTTATTGCCGGAGCTCCTTGGCGTGCTGTGGCCCCCAATTTATAAAGCTCCAGATAGTATTGTTTTTCGAGATCTTTTTCAGGAATGGAAATGTTAGATTTAGACCAATAGCTTGTCCACCATGTGAGATGGCTTAGCTTTGCTTTTTCAAATTGTTGGAGTGATAGCGGTTGTTTCTTGACCTTTTGATCATTACTGATTGTCCAATAGCCGATCAATTTGGTCGATGAGACTTTTTCCCAGCATAACATGACCTCAAAAAGTGATGATCATATGTTTCCTGATGTAATACCTGCGCATTCCCCGTTTTAACAATAGTCCCTTGTTTGTAGCCCAACCGGGCTAAACTTTGACCATCGACAACACTTTTTGCTCGTCTGCATTTATATTATTTTCATATTGGTGTGGAATAAGCTCTGGGCTAAGGTCGCCAATGTTCTTCGCTGTGATTTCAAAATAACCCATTGGACTGGTCGCATGGACAAAAGAGGTCAGTATTTTTCCGTCGTCAAATTTCAGTGTATGTACAGCAGTTTGTATATCCAGTACATTGGATACGACCTTTCCAAATTTAGCTAAGTCAAAGGTCATTGCCGCCGCAGGAAGCTTGGTGGGATAGGGAGAACGGTCATAAGGCGAATCGCCCCATTGTTGGGCCGTTTGGTAGCTGTTGTTTTTCAATTGCTGCTGTACCCATTTAAAATCATGTTTTTCTATCTCAAATGCCTTGCGTTCATCCCAAAGATCAGCGCGGTCCAGGGATAGCCGGATGGTATTTTTTTTTCCAGATCAATGCACCCAACTGACCATTACCTAAAGGGATAGCCTCATCCCATCGTGTTGCAAGATCCGTAAAGTTAAGATTATAAGCAGGAGATGGCTGCGCGATAACCAGACGCGCTGCGAAAAATAGTACGATAAGAAAGCTGTATTTCATAATTTATGTGGATATGGTTTTACAAATTTAGTAGTCACCACCATCAAAGGCTGACACTATTTGGGCATTTTTATAGCTTATTTTACCCTTGTTGCTTTTCATTTTCCGTCTTTTGTATCTTACTTTTCACTTGTTATATCCAACAGCAAATTGTATGCTTCCAAGCCGTGCCCGTTAACAGCAACCAGCCTTATCTACTATCGCTTAGAAAGACAGGATAAATAGATCGTAAGATAGAAAGAGTATCAGTTTAGCACCAGATTAAAAGTATAAAAAGCAATGCTGACTACGATATCGTAACCAAATTGTTATAGGGTGCTGATGGGAACCGTATCGCACGAATGGGGGTAAAAACGAAGATTGGCCCCTGTGAGGGTAATATAGATTATATTTCTGTTAATCTAGTTCTAGTATATCCCATTGTTCTTCTCTATTTTTATAACCATAAATAAATATCCAATCTGATGTTGATTTACTTGTAACTATTCCATTAACTGATACTGGCATAGCGACATAAGAATTATAAATAAACCTAATAACTGATTAATATAGAATAGACCTTATTGCTATGAATAGAAAATTAATGGTGTTAGCATCATTGGCCTTAGTTGTCGCCTGCATTGCAATATTTACATTTCGCAAAGAAGAAACAATAGATTTTAGTGCAGATGTCAAACCGATATTAAATAAACATTGTATTACCTGTCATGGTGGCGTGAAGAAAAATGGAGGGCTTAGTTTTCTTTTCGAAAATGAAGCTTTTGCCAAAGCTGAGTCTGGCAAATCGGCGATTATTCCGGGAGACGCGGAACATAGCGAGTTTATGAAAAGATTGCTGTCAGATGATCCCGAATTACGTATGCCTTACAATGCACCCAAACTGAATGATGATGAGATTGATATTCTAAAAAAATGGATTGATCAAGGCGCGAAGTGGGGTGAACATTGGGCCTACACTTTACCCAAAGACGTTGAAGTACCCAAAACCTTTTCGTTTGCGGGACTATTTGGAATAAAACCCAAAGGGGTGAATAATGACATTGATTATTTTGTTCAGGATAAATTAAAGTCCAAAGATCTGACTTTTGCGGATGAAGCCGACCGGGCCACCTTATTAAGAAGACTTTATCTGGATCTCATCGGTATACCGCCCACCTTGGCCGAAACACGTGCTTTTATCGAAGATGAGAGCGACGACGCATATTCCCGTCGAGTGGATAGCTTATTAGCCTCCGCCAAATATGGCGAAAAATGGGCCAGTTGGTGGTTGGATATGGCGCGGTATGCAGATACCAAAGGTTATGAAAAGATGGATCCCGTAGCATTTGGCCTTATCGGGACTGGGTGATCAAAGCTTTAAATAGCGATATGCCTTACGATGAATTTACAGTCGAGCAGCTGGCAGGAGATCTGCTGCCACAACCGACCAAAGATCAGCTCATCGCAACTGCTTTTCACCGCAACACGATGAATAACGATGAGGGGGAACCGATAGTGAAGAGTTTCGGATGGCAGCCGTCTTGGACCGTTTAAATACCAGTTATCAAGTATGGTTGAGTACAACATTTGAGTGCGTACAATGCCATAGCCACACCTACGACCCGTTTAAATTTGAAGAATACTATAAATCGCTGGCATTTTTCAATAATACAAGAGATGAAGATACACAGGAGATCATCCGAAGTTACGTTTTTACGCTGCACAGGACGAAAACGTATCGATAGCATTAAGCATTGGCTGGCAGCAAACGGAAATGTAAACGTGGTGAAATCAGCAGACCTGTTTCTGCATACGCTAGAACCCAAGATTCATGCGCATTATAGCGATCAGATTGTGGATGGTGCATTGTATGATACAAAATGGCTTGGTGTACGCAACCGTGGATCGGCTCGTCTGAAAGCAATTACATTGGATGGCAAAAGCAGCTCTTCATGAACTTCTGGACCGATGCGGTCGGAGGGAAAATGGAGGTGCATCTCAATAGCCCCAACGGCCCCTGTTAACCAATGTAGATTTACCGAAAACTTCAGGAAGACAGGTTATTCAGGCAGCAATCGTACCGACTACAGGTGTACATGATCTCTACCTGGTCTTTAAAAATGCAGCAGTTGCAACTGGTCAGCCAATATGTATGATTGAATGGTTTGCTTTTCGCGAAGATTTTCCTCTCGGGAAACCGATGGAAAATCAGCATCTGCAACGTACCTTTTGCAGCTCGTCAATCTACAGCCCGAAGGTGTGCCTGTTATGATCGAAAACCCGAAAGATATGCAGCGGAAAACCAATGTATTTATCCGTGGAAATCGTTTGTCTCTGGGCGCGGAAGTACAACCCATGGTTCCGGAATCACTGAATGATTTTCCAAAGGGAGCTCCTCGAAATCGTATGGGCTTCGCACAATGGATTGTTAGTAAAGAAAATCCATTGACTGCCCGAACTTTGGTTAACCGTGTCTGGGCACAGCTCTTCGGTCGGGGATTGGTTGAACCTTTAGGTGACATGGGGACACAGAGTACACCTCCGATTCATCGTGAATTATTGGATTATCTGGCCCTAGATCTTATGAACGGGAAAAAATGGAGCATGAAAAAATTGGTCCGTGAGATCGTTCTATCGGGTACCTATAGGCAGTCGTCAACGTTAAATAGTGACAATGTACAAAAAGATCCACAAAATTATTATTTGGCAAGGGGACCAAGATTCCGACTTTCTGCAGAGCAGATCCGCGATCAGGCTTTGGCCGTCAGTGGATTATTAAGCAATAAAATGTATGGACCGAGTGTCATGCCTTATCAACCGGATGGTGTGTGGATGACGGTGTATAGCGGTGAGTCCTGGGTGAAAAGCGAAGGCGAAGATCAGTTTAGACGCGGTGTTTATACCTTCCTAAAACGCACCAGCCCTTATCCTTCCTTTGTTTCCTTTGATGCATCCAGTAGGGAGGTCTGTCTGGTTGATCGTATACGGACAAATACACCGCTACAGGCTTTGGCGACGCTCAATGATCCGGTATATCTCGAAGCTGCAAAACATTTGGGCGAGATCATGGAGCGGGAAGGCAAAGGAAATACAAAAAATAGTATCGGTGCAGGCTATCGAAGAGCGATGCTCCGGGAGGCTGATCCCAAGAAGATTGCTGATCTCGAATTGCTCTACCAAAAGCGCTTGCCGAATTTAACAAAACACCAGCTTCGGCAGCGAAATACCTGGGCGGTGATTTGGCAAAGGACAATAACAAAAACTGTCATCCAAAGCCGCTTACATGTTGGTAGCAAATGCCTTATTGAATTTAGATGAGTTTTTGACAAAATCATAAGGAATAGACACAAAGATAATTGAAGTGAGTGAGTGAGTGAGTGAGTGAGTGAGTGAGTGAGTGAGTGAGTGAGTGAGTGAGTGAGTGAGTGAGTGAGTGAGTGAGTGAGTGAGTGCGATGGACGGAAGCTTAAAATAATAGATAAACTAAGATAATAGTAGGTTCTTGATAGAATGATGCTGTTACAAAAGATTTACTTGAATGAAAGATCTGAATAAACTAATTGAAGAGGCACAGCAATCTGAATTGAAGGCTGTGACAAGAAGACATTTTCTGAAAGATTGCGTCGCTGGTATCGGTGGTATTGCACTTGGAGGCCTATTGGCAAGTTGCGGCGGATGGGATTCATCTAAATCTAAAGGGAGTCTGGATCTCAATGCCCTAAATCCATTGATCCCTAAATCGCCACATTTCCCGGGCAAGGCCAAAAGTGTCATCTATCTACATATGGCGGGAGCCCTTCACAGCTTGAACTCTTTGACTATAAGCCTGCATTGCAGAAACTGCATAATCAACCCTGTCCACAATCACTTTTGGCAGGTAAGAAGTTCGCCTTTATTCGAGGGGTGCCTAAAATGTTGGGACCACAGGCTACCTTCAAGCAATATGGTCAAAGTGGCGCTTGGGTATCCGATCATTTACCACATTTCAGTAAGGTAGTTGATGATGTTAGTTTTTTGAAAGCTGTTCATACCGATCAGTTTAATCATGGACCGGCACAGTTGTTTATGCATACCGGGAGTGCCCGTCTGGGCCGTCCGAGTATCGGTTCATGGGTGACCTATGGTCTAGGCTCTGAAAATAGCAATTTACCAGGTTTTGTGGTGTTGACTTCTGGTGGTAAAACACCAGATGCGGGAAAGAGCGTCTGGGGAAGTGGCTTTCTACCGTCGGTTTATCAAGGAGTTCAATGTCGTTCGAAGGGAGATCCCGTTCTGTATATTGCTGACCCTGAAGGGATGGATCGGGACATGAAACGAAATCTTATTGATGCGATCAATAATGTGAATAAAACGGAGTATGACACATTTAAAGATCCAGAGACACTGTCCCGGATTGCCCAATATGAAATGGCCTATAAAATGCAGGTTGCAGTACCTGAGGTGATGAATATCAATAACGAACCAGCTTATATCCATGAGTTATATGGTACCGAACCGGGAAAGGAATCTTTTGCCAATAATTGCCTATTGGCCCGCAAGCTCGTGGAGCAGGGGGTACGTTTTGTCCAGTTATTTGATTGGGGCTGGGATAGCCATGGTACCAATGCATCGGACTCCATAGATCTTGGATTTCGAAATAAATGTCGGGAGATTGATCGTCCGATGACGGCACTGATTTTGGATCTGAAACAACGTGGTCTACTCGAAGATACATTGGTGGTCTGGGGCGGCGAGTTTGGACGCACACCAATGCAGGAGAACCGGGATAATAGTGATATGCCATTTTTGGGTAGAGACCATCATACCGATGCCTATACCATTTGGATGGCGGGGGCGGGGTGCGCAATGGTATCAGTTATGGACAAACGGACGATATCGGTTTTGCGGGTGTTGAAGGAAGGGCTTCCGTACACGATGTCCACGCAACCATGCTCCATCTCCTTGGCTTTGACCACGAAAAATTTACTTATGAATTTCAGGGCCGACCATTCCGTTTGACGGATGTGGAAGGTGAACTTATACAAGCGATTATTTAAATAATGAAACGATTCCTATTACTAATACTTCTGATGGCCAATTTTTTTACACTTTTAGCTCAGAAGCAAGAGAAACTACATATCAAATATTATTGTACCAATTGGGGAAATGCCGATTCCTGGGATCGGTTTTGTGAACGTGTTAAGAAAGCAGGTTATCAAGGTGTCGAAGCCTGGCTACCCGGAGATCTGAAAGAACGGAAGGAAATGATTGATGCCCTACAAAAATACGGTCTGAGCTTAGGCTTGCTTTCTGGTGGTTCTGGAGCTTCCTTCGAACAGTACCGTGAAAGCTTTAAACGTAATCTGGAAGAAGCTGCAGGTATGAAACCTGATTATATCAACTGCCATACAGGTAAGGAATATTATTCCTTTGAACAAAATAAACAATTGATCGACATTGGGCAGGTCGTCATGGAAAAACAGCATGTTCCGGTATACCATGAAACGCATCGTGGTAGATTTAGCTTTGCAGCGCACCTGACCAAAGATTACTTAGTAAAGATTCCTTCTTTAAGGCTTGCTCTGGATATTTCACATTGGTGCAATGTACATGAGTCCCTGCTCGGTGACCAGCAAGAAGCGGTAGCTTTGGCGCTCGCCCGGACAGAACATATCCATGCCCGGATCGGACACCCTGAAGGACCACAGGTCAATGATCCTGCGGCACCAGAATGGAAAAATACCGTCGATCAACATTTGGCCTGGTGGGATGAGATCGTTAAGCAGCATAAACAAAATGGAGCTAAGGTGCTGACCATCACGACAGAGTTCGGCCCGGCAGGCTATCTGCCAACACTACCTTTACGCAGCAACCCGTAGCTGACCAATGGTCGGTAAATGTATATATGTTGAACTTACTCAAAGACAGGTATAAAGAATGATGGTTTTCCTTGAAGAATTGATGGCCTTTTGGGACGCTTTCATCCCATCTTAGTGCATTTACCCATCGGAATTTTATTGATCGCATTTGTGATGGCATTTTTGGAGCTATTCAAGAAGGAAAATCCATACAGGCCTGCGATTAGGTTATCCTTGTTATTAGGTAGTATAGCAGCTGTATTTGCGGCGCTCTCAGGATTTCTGCTTTCGCGCAATGGTGGTTACGAAATACAGGTGCTCAATTACCATCAATGGTTGGGCATTGTGGTGGCGGGATGCAGCATACTGCTCTATATGCTCTATCGTGAAAAAAGTGAAACGTTGCAATGGTCAAAAAGATCATTAGGTTTCGCTTTTGGTTATTTTTGATCCTGGTCGTATTGCTGGGAATCACAGGACACTACGGTGGCACCTTGACACATGGCAAGGGTTACTTTATTGAGGCGATGCCGCAAGCAATGAAAAAGACTTTTGGCATGAAGGAGAGCAGTGAAGAGGTATTAATCGTTGAGAATGTACAAGAGGCCGCTGTATATGACGGTATTATTCAGCCTATACTCAAGCAGCGTTGTCAAAGCTGCCATGGTGATCGCAAACAGGAGGGCGGTTTGGCCTTACATACAAAGGAAAGCCTGCTAAAAGGGGGAGAGAATGGTAAAGTACTGGTCGATAACAAGTCCAAAGAAAGTGAGCTGTATGCACGATTGATCTTACCGGAAGGGCACAAAAAAGAATGCCACCAAAAGGACGTACACCAATCAGTCCTGACCAGATCAAATTGATCGCCTGGTGGATTGACCAAGGAGCGAACTTCGATAAAAAAGTGAATCAACTTACACAGACAAAAGAAATTGCAGCAATATTGAAAAGCTAGAAACAGGGGAGCAGGAAGCGTCTCCGGTATTGTATGCAGATTTTCCCAAAGCACCCGATTTACCAAAGGATAAAGTCGATGCCTGGCAGGCAAAAGGTATTAAAATCATTCCTGTGGCTAAAGAAAACAATCTCGTGCTGGTCAATGCCATCAACTACCCACAGTTTAATGATAAGGATCTGCAAGATCTGTTGGCCATTAAAGAGAATATCGTTCAGCTGAAACTTGGACATACCGCCATTACAGATCAGGCATTTTCTACGATAAAATCCATGCCTGTCATCTCGCGTTTGCATCTCGAGAACACAAAAGTGTCCGATGAAGGTTTGTCACAATTGAAAGGACTGCAAAAGTTGATCTATCTCAATCTAGTGGGAACAAAAGTAACCGCAAAGGGTTTGTCAAATTTGAAGGATATTCCTAATCTGAAAAATGTATACATCTATCAAACGGGAAGCCAGGACAGTACGGCCTTAAAAGCATTACATGGTAAGGTTCGCATCGACACAGGTAATTACCGATTGCCATTTATCGCTACAGATACAGTCAGGTTCTAGCGATGATAAAGTACAGACCAAGTCGTATGATCCATTGACGATAATACGACTGAATAGATACTTAGTCTATACTGAAGCAATACTTAGTCAATACGTAAAGGGTATTGGAGACCTGACTTGTAGTTATTGGAAAGAAGCGATTGGAGGAGGATAGCGTTTATAGAATATTTGGAAAGAGGGGTAGGGAATGCGAACAAAATTGAATAAAAATAGGGAGTCCGATCTTTTCGGACTCCCTATTTTTATTTGTCGTGTATAAATACTGCGGGTTATTTCCTGTATTTTCCAATAGACTGATCGCATCGTAAAGTACACCAGCCTCGCCTCTGAAAGTTCCCGAACCTTCAGGTTTATTGTCTTTGGTATACCATTCGTAGAAGCCTTTATTTTTAATAACACGTGCCAACATGGGCTTGATCTGCTCGTAGGCTTCCTGTTGGAAACCATTCTTAACCAATTGTTGGATCATTCTTCCCCAAACCAGGTCCAGTCTCCACCATTTTGGTAACCATAAGGATACATGCCTTTGTTTTTGAAGAAACCCGCTGGGTAGGTCGGATATACCGTTAGACCAATGGTAGCAGCACCTGCATCCTTTACATTTTTGATCATCTTGTCCAGAGATGTTTTGATCTGCTCTTTGCTGAGCAGGTTCGCTTCAATGGCAATCGCAGTTCCACCGTGGTAGTAAATCTGGTTTTCATCAAAATCTTTCGGAAATGGCGAACCTTTAATATAAATATGTGGAATGAATTTTTGATTTTTATCATCCCAAAGATGTTTCATCGTATTGCTTGCGATCATCTCTCGAACCTTGCCCCATTTCTCCTTTTCTCAGGGAAAAGGTCAATGTAATTGTCCAGTGCAATTAAAAACATCGCATTATCGTAAATGTCCAGTGCAATATGTGAGCTTTCATCTAAATGTACGCCCCAATCATGTTCGGGTTGTACATCACCCCAATCAACCGTTGTGGCCCCCATAATAATCCGTATGTGCTATTGTAGCGTTTATCCATTAGGAATTGCAAAGCCTGTTCCATGCGATCTTTTACACTCGTTTCGCCGATTTTCTGTGCCAGAAAGGAACTGTCTTTGGTTGCGATGATATATTTGTGTACCGCCTGGATCAGGGATGTTTCTGATCGGTTTCCACCGTGTTTTTATGTCCTGCATATTCCGCTGCCAGGGATTCGTGATTGTATAATAGTCGGAAACACCATTCTTTAGGCTGGATTTTTGACAAAGCCATCAGCGATATTGCCATCGGCACCCTGCAATTTAAAAAATATGCCCAACTGATCTTTGATCTGATCATGGGGTGTACTTTGGTCGCCAAGGTAATAAAGGTATTGTAATCCCTGATCCACACCTCACTATAGCCGTCCCCGGCGTTGAACCCAGCTTTGATAACATTGGTCGCCATATCTTTAACGAGCTGGAAGCTACTATCTTGGGAGCATGCTGCGCTGTGTTGCTGCCTGTAGATTTATTTCCCCGCCATTGCAGGATAAGATTAACAATGAAGTAGATAGCGCGAAATATAAATTTCTCATGATGCTGTTTTTTATCGTTAGTATACTTAAATTAACATTTAGAGTCTTTGACAAAAGACTGTATGACCTTCGCTTGGCTAGCTCCCAGATTACGGAGTGAATAAGATTTCGCAGCCGCGGGAACAGCAAATGTCTCTGCATAATGGAAGATTCTTTTCATTCCATTGGCAGTCGTCAGTTCTACGGCTTCCCCTCAACGAGCATCATAATATGGCATTGCCCCTTTGTTTCAATGCGCACTTCATCTTCAAATTCGTACCTGAAAACATCATAGAAATGATCTTCATGCGTCGGTAAATGTACTTTTATCGACTGTGTATCGAGTACATCAATTTGAGGTTGTGACAGGAGCGTGTTTTTACAACTTCACCTTTCCGGTTAAAGTTGAGGTTGGAGAAAGCTCTGTCAATATTCAATGGACGTGGTTTACCATCTAAATCTGGACGTACCCAGTCGTACATCTTAAAGGTATAGTTATACGGGGTAGCACTGATTTCCAGCACAAGGTTATTTGTACCTGAAGAGTGTACAGTACCATGTGGAATCAGATACAACTGATGCTTTTGTGAGTCAAATTTTTGGACGTACTTGTCAATCGCAATGGGCTCACCTGTATGGAAGCTCTGCTCAAGCACAGTACGGAATTGGTCGGCATCAATATCCTCCTGGAATCCCAGATAAACCTGAGCATCTCCTTTTCTGTCAACGATGTAATAGGATTCGTCCTGTGTGAAATTTTCCCAAACTCCGTTTTGGCATAACTTGGACTAGGGTGGCACTGAATCGAAAGATTGCCGCCATCAAAAGTGTCAAGAAAGTTGAACCGGATTGGGAACTCAACATCAAAACGTGGCTGTGCAGTGCCCAATATATTTGAACTCTCCTGAAACATTAGTTGGTCAAATGAAATTTCGAGCACCTGTCCATTGCTTTCAAGTAATATACCATTTTCGGGGACGATCATCTCAAAAGACCAAGCATAGTTTTTTGCCTGCTGATCGATGCCCGTTAAATGTTCCTTCATCCATTGTCCGCCCCAGACTCCAGGTTCAAATGTCGGTCTTACCCGAAAATAATTTTCGGACATGGCATGTAAGGTTTCTTTTAAATCGTTTCCTGAAATCCAGGGTAGATTTTCCAGGGACAGTTGATCGGCCAGGATCTCCACCCGGGGTAAGATTGTCCGCTTGTGTCGGTTGAGGAGCTCCCAGTCGACAAAATAGTAGCGTTTGTAAAGTTCTTTTTGACTCGTTTGCTTAGCACAAGCCAAATTCCAGGCCTGCCCGGCACGCATCCGTTGGATAAGCACATTTTTGGGCAGATCGATGTACATCACTTTACTGGAGTTATCCAGAAGTGCTGCTCCCGGACCGTAAAAATGATATATTCATCTGCAGCTGTATTATTTAGGATTTCCTCAAAAGCGGCCAACTTTACAGTATCAAAGTATGCTGCCAGTTGGGGGCGCTTTTTCCGAATAATGGATCATTGCCACCCAGATAGGGGGCAACCTTCTCCTGAATGCTTGACTCAGGTAAGAATGCCGTTTCCATAGAAACAAACCGTACTGTTAATCCCCGTTTAACAAATTCCTGCTGAATCTGTGCCACTGGTATTTCCCAATTTATGCCGACAAATCCATCTATGCAGTGTATATCATGTTCGATCAGGTGATCGACCAACTCATGATATGAGTTTGACAATTTGCCCTGAACTGGAAATGTAGGTAAGATGTTGTATTGAAAAGATGTCGTTTGAGTATTGGAATACATAAGATGTTATTTATTGCGTATTTAAAAATTGACTGAATTGATATGATGTTTTTAAAATGATATTATGCGTTTTGATTGCTGGGATTTTTTTGATTTTTCAATCCAATATTTTTCGATATCTTCCAAAGGTTTTCCCTTTGTTTCAGGTAGATAGCCCAATACAACGATAAAAGCTATTGCGCAGAAGAAAGCGAATAACCAAAAGGTATAATGGGCACCCCATGATGCAAGCAAAATCGGAGTCAGCTGTCCAACGATAGCATCGGAGATCCACATGACCATAATGCTTATCCCCATTGCGCGCCCGTATGGCATTGGGGAAAATTTCAGCTGCCACCACAAATTTCAATGGACCGATAGAAAAAGCAAAGAAAAACAAGAATGAGAGGATGGAAACAATCAATGCGACATTATTTGTCTGTTCCAGACTGAAAAGATAGCCTGTCACGATCAAACTGATGGTCGCACCCAATGTACCTAAAATATATAAGGGTCTTCTTCCCCAATTGTCTACCTTCCAGATAGCAAAGCAGGTAAATAAGACATTTGCAGCGCCAAAAAACAATTGTGCGTGATAGGAATTAGCTAAAGAGATACCCGATTCAAGGAGGATACTAGGCCCGTAATAGACGATCGCATTGATCCCACTGAGTTGAGAAAACAAGGGTAAGAATAATCCCAGGAGAAAAGCTCTGCGGTAAATAGGTGAAAACAAATCGCGGATATTTCCTTTGGCTGGACTTGGCGAATCATGTAGATCTGTCAGACCAAGTTTAGCGCTAATGACAGCAACCTCTTCGCTGCGCCCATTTTTTGCAAGCCAACGTGGACTTTCGGGAATAAAATAAACACCCAAGCAGAGTAGGATAGCAGGGATTGCACCAACTAAAAACATACCGCGCCAAAGTTCTGTCTGTGGCAATGAATGCAGTTGGAGAATAAAGTAATTACTAATATAAGCGATCAGAATACCAAATGTGATCGCCAGTTGATAACAGGTAACCGATCTGCCTCTGAATTTACTGGGTGATATTTCGGCAAGATAAAGAGGCACGACGATAGAAGCGATGCCCACACCTAGTCCTCCGATACCCCTGCTCAGAATCAATAAAGTATAGTTGGGACTAAATCCACAACCGATCGCAGATAATAAGAAAAGTAAGGACGCAACAATGAAGGCCTGTTTACGACCGTATTTGTCTGTAAAAGATCCCGTAAAAAATACACCTATAATGCATCCGATCAGTGCTGAACTAACAAAAACACCTTCCTGTGCTGGTGACAGCCCGAAAAACTGCTTAACCAATGGCAAAGCTCCGGCTATAACAGCCATATCGAACCCGAAAAGTAGCCCCCAGTGAAACGATGCATAAAATAATGATAAAATTCTTAGACATACCTGGTTTATAAGTTTTATATGTATATACATACAAACATATATCTATTTTTTTAATTATGCAAAAATCTTATTTTAGCCTAAGCAATATTATGTAATGAATTTAAAAATAGATCACAAAAGTCCAGTTCCGCTGCATATACAAGCAGAAAATCTATTGCGGGAGTTGATAAAACAGCCGGAATATATTGAGGGGAAGATGTTGCCCAATGAAATAGAACTGGCTAAGCGCTTGGCTATTTCCGCTCCACGTTGCGTCTGGCGATTAATAAGCTGGTATATGAAGAGCTATTGATCAGAAAGAAGGGGATCGGCACCAAGGTTGCCAGTTCCAAATTCAGTTCGAAATCAAAAATTGGCTGAGCTTTTCGCAGGAGATGAAGAATCGTGGGATTGAGGTCAAGAATTTTGAACTACACGTGAGCTGGGTAGTGCCTGATAAAGCCATTACAAAATTTTTGCTGTTGATGAGGATCAAAAGCTGTTGAAATTGGAGCGATTGCGGGGAAAGAAAGATGATCCATTCGTCTATTTCATATCTTATTTCCATCCACGTATCGGTTTGACGGGCGACGAAGATTTTAAACGTCCTTTGTATGAAATATTGGAAGCTGACTATCATGTGGTGGCTGATCTTTCGCAGGAGGAAATTGACGCTATTGCGGCAAATAAATTTATCGCAGATAAACTCGAAATTAATATCGGGGATCCTATTTTGTCACGGAAGCGATTTGTTTTCGATCAGTCTGGAAAGCCAATTGAATATAATCTGGGATTCTATCGTGCAGAAAGCTTTACCTATACAGTTGAAAGCCGAAGAGATTATTAAAATATGAAATGATCCAGTAGCGGCAAGCTAGTGGATCATTTCATTTATAGCATTATTGCTGTTGAGTAGCCGTTTCCGATGCCCACTGGTTGATCATTGCGATGGCTTTGCTCAATACACCTGCCGAACCTTTGAATTTCCCGGATCCACTTGGGACGTCGTTTTTTCCGTACCATTCATAAAAACCTTTATTCTTGACCACACGATCAATCATTGGCTGTAATTCATCATAGGCTTCCTGATAGAAACCATGTTGGATAAGCTGCTGAATCATTCTTCCGCCAAACCAGGTCCAGTCACCACCGTTTTGATAGTGATAAGGCTCAGCCATCCAACCTTTGAAAAATCCAACGGGGTAGGTCGGATAAAGTGTAAGACCAATACTTGGCATCCCGGAGAGACGTACATTTTCGAGCATCTGCTTATTGACAGTTGCTATTTCGCTCCGTTTGAGCAGACCCGCTTCAATCGCAATTGCTGTTCCGCCATGGTAATGAATCTTATTTTCATCGAAACCTTTAGGGGAGGGGGGATGATTTTGGATAGATATGGGGAATAAATTTTTGCCTTTTTTGATCCCAGAGATAGCGTCTGCTGTTTTTTTAAGCTCTTTTTAAAGGCCTTCCAGTCAGCGGTTTTCGCTGCATTGGGTTGTATTTCAATCAATAGCTGTAGGGCAATGATGAGCATGGCATTGTCGTATACGTCAATGGCTTCATTTGAAAGTGCGTTCCAATCACAGCCAAAATCGTCATGTGGTTGTACATCACCCCAATCTGCAGTCATTGCACCCCATAGCAGATTATATTTTGTATTGTACCGCTCTCGTTTGAGGTAGTCCAGCATAAGCTGTATACGTTCTTTGACGGAAAGCCCACCGACCGATTCGTCAAGAATACTGTAGTCCTTGGTTTTCTGTATGTATTTGCCCAGTAACTGAATCAAAGAGCTCTCTTGGTCAGTCTCGACCGTATTTTTAAACCCAACATGGCCGGGGGCATTTTTAGAATAATAGGGGTATCGTCATGCCAGGTAAAATCTTTCTTGAGCACATAACCGTCGACCATCTCACCGTTAGGCTGTTGCATTTGGAAAAACAGGAGAATAGCACCCCGGACATCGGCAGGCGATCTTTCCTCCAGTGCAGTTTCAATAAAAGTATTGAGATCCCGTGCCCAGATCTGCGAATAGCCACTTCCGGCATTAAAACCTTCTTTGATGACCTGTCGGGCTAAACTGTCTACATATTTTAACTTTTTATCGGCTAAAATGGCTTGTGCGAGCTTAAGTTCTGTCCCTTTGATGGTACTTTTTGCTGGGCGGACAGACTGCTTCCGAATAAAATAAATGTAAGACTAAAAATGTCAGTTTTCTTTTCATGAGAACTATTGTTATTAGTTGAATTGTTGAAGCATTTCAGTAGCCTTTACGTACGATTGGTTTAATAAGAGTGATGATCGCTGATTTTAGATTGGCCTTGCTGAATTAAAACTTCTTGGTTGTCGTTTGTTATGTATGTACAAACAAAAATATAAAAATAACCATCGTTTTAAGCTTTTTATAGGATCTAATTGGGATGGTATTTAAATTTTTACAATCTGATGGTGTTTTTAGCTCTGTCTGTTACCCGCTTTTTTAATAAATTATACCTTAATGTTTATACATAGTTTATTTTTCGTAAGTTTGTTTTTGAACCTAATTGACAACAATGGCAAAGCGACTCATATTTTATTTTTTTGCATATTCTTCAGTGTAAACTGTGTGCAGGGACAAGGGAAGACTGATTTAACCTCACTGGTAAAACCGAATATCGGATCTGTTCATAGCCGATATTTTTTTACACCCCAGCGGCGGTCCCCTTTGGGATGGCAAAATTGGCACCAAGTACCGATGGAAGTTATGGTAATAAGTCTGGTTGGGAAGCGGTGGGCTATGATGATAGACACAGCTCGATCGAAGGCTTCGCGAATTTTCACGAATTTCAGGTGGGCGGGATTACCTTTGCACCTTCGGTAGGACAGCTCAAAACAGTTCCGGGTAAATTGGATCAGCCACAAAGTGGTTATCGGTCGTCATTTGATAAGAAGGACGAATTTGCCACCTCAGGCTATTACAGCGTGAAATTGAAGGACTATGCAGTCCTGGCGGAACTGACTGCAACCAAAAGAGTCGGCTTCCATCGTTATACCTTCCCAAAAACAGATGCCGCTAATATTATATTTAATATTGGACATGTCATGGGAGAAAGCGGTCCAGTGGTGGATGCGGAGGTAAATTATGATAAGCAGTCTGTATGGGGTTATGTGGTCACTAACCCTGTTTATGTGCAGAAATACCAGCCGGGAGCCACTGTAAAGATGTATTTCTTTGCGGAGCTCAGCAAGTTGCCAAAATCCTATGGAACATTCCAGGATTCGGTGATTTTTAAAGAAAAGAAAACGATACAGGGAAAGGGTGCCGGGGTATTTCTTCGGTTCGATACAAAGACCGATGAATCCATTACAATCAAGACAGGTTTGTCCTATACCTCAGTAGACAATGCGCGATTAAACTTGCAGCAGGAGGCCAAAGATCTGACATTTGATCAAGCGAAGACGGAAGCGCTCAAGACCTGGAATAACGAACTGGGAAGGATATTGGTGGAAGGCGGTAAAGAAGCGGACCGCGTAAAATTTTATACAGGATTATACCATGCCCTGCTTGGACGGGGACTTGCCAGTGATATCAATGGGGCTTATCCCAAAAATGATGGTTCAGTTGGCCAGATCGCTTTAAATGCGCAAGGAAAACCGATACATCAGCACTATAATACAGATGCGATCTGGGGAGCATTTTGGAACCTGACACAGCTTTGGTCGATTGCCTATCCAGATTATTACAACGATTGGGTACAGAGCCAACTCTTGGTATACCGCGATGCGGGTTGGCTTGGTGATGGTATTGCCAATAGTAAATATGTCTCCGGTGTGGGTACTAACTTTACGGGATTGGCGATTGCTGCTGCCTATAATGTCGGAATCCGGAATTACGATACGAATTTTGCTTATGAAGCTGTGCGAAAAAATGAACTTGAATCGCGCGGACGGATTCTGGGAGCTGGTAAGCTCGATGTTGGGGTATTTGTCGATAAAGGTTATTCACCCTATATCCAGGACAATACTGGTAGTCCTGAATTATTGACCACCGGATCACCTTTTGGTGCTTCCCATACGTTGGAATATGCATTCTCGGCCGCTGCTGCAGCACAATATGCAAAATCACTCGGCCGTGATGCAGACTACAGAAAACTTCATGAACTTTCAGCTGCCTGGAAAGGATTATACGATCCATCGACTAAATTCATGCGGCCAAAAGACAGTTTGGGGAAATTTATTCCAAATTTTAATCCTTATCAACCTTGGCGTGGTTTTCAGGAAGGTAACGCCTGGCAGTATACGTTTTATGTGCCACACGTTCCACAGGAATTGGTTAAGCTCGTCGGAAAGGATCTATTCAATCAACGCCTGGACAGTATATTTACAGTATCACAAAAGAATGTTTTTGGTGGTGGAACCCACATCGATGCCTTCGCCGGAATTGAAAGCTTATATAACCATGGCAATCAGCCCAACTTACATATCTCCTGGTTGTTCTATTTTTCAGGAAGACCCGACCTCAGTCAAAAATGGGTACGGGCTATTTCAAACGAATTTTATGGTACCGATCCTATACACGGTTATGGCTATGGGCAGGATGAAGATCAAGGCCAATTGGGCGCTTGGTACGTACTGTCAGGTATCGGTTTATTCGATGTGAGAAGCTTAACAACTGAAAACCCTGCCTTTCAGATAGGAGCACCTCTGTTTGATAAAGTGACGATACAACTGCCCAAAACTTTACGAAAAAACAAATTTACAATTCAGGTTAAAAAGACGGATCCGGATAGTTTTTACGTTGGTCAGGTCCGATTGAATAATAAGCCTTGGACTGGCTGGCAGCTTCCTTTTGAACAATTGGTGAAAGGCGGGGTAATGACCGTGCATTTGAAAAGCAGCGCCAGTACAAATTAAGGTTTGGTCATGGCAGTACTTGCTAATGAATAACAGTAGTTGGCCACAAAGTAAAAGCTAACCTTTCCGGGACCGAAGAATTTTAAAAAATGACTTCAAGGAATATATAAAACAAAACCTTCAGGCTTTCACAAATACCAATAGCGCTGAAAATCGATTGAAGGTTCCTTCTGGTCAATAAACCGAACGTAGCGCTTATTGATTCCTTAATGAAAAATACGAATCAATAAAAAATATGCATTTTAAAAAAATAGGGGTGTCCAAATTTTTTGGAACACCCCTTGAAGGTAGGTTGGTTTGTTGATTGCCTACGCGATCTCAGCAATGAAATTGCCCCCTTTGTCCAAATCCGCCTTGTGAGCTGCAATTTGTTGAAGATTAATAGAGCCAATAACATATTTGAAATCTGCTGCGTAATATCTTTCGGTGATCTCACTGAAATTTAATTTCTCAATCAGTTGATCGTCAGTGTATCTTAAATAAACCTTGAGCAGATAATCTTGGCTATAGTTTAAGGCACTGGACTCTAAATGCTTTTTATATTCATAACGGTAACCATAACGTAATGCGGCAATATCCGACAATACTGCCGAACCGGTAGGGTGGCCACCCGCACCTTTGCCATAGAAGAATTGCTCATCCGCAAAAGCAGCTTTGACCAATACACCGTTATTTTCATTTTCTACATTGTACAACATGCTTTCTTTACCTACTAAACGAGGAAGTACATACAGTACGACTTTATTGCCGTCGATCTCTTTGGCTGTAGGGATCAACTTGATTTTTAAGTTCTTTTCCTTTGCGAAGCGAATATCCTGTTGACCTAATTTGTCAATACCGATGTTGAAGACATCATTTGGTTTGACATAGATACCATAAGCATGTGAAGCGACGATACAGACCTTAAATTTAGGGTCATATCCGCCAACATCAAGGGTAGGATCTGTTTCCGCAAAACCCAGCTCTTGCGCTTTTTTAGCGCATCTGCATACTGTTGGTTTTCATTAAAGACTTTCGAAAGAATGTAGTTTGAAGATCCGTTGAATATACCGCTGACCGAATGCAAAAGCTCATTGTCATAGTATTCTTCCAAGTTACGGATAATGGGAATACTTCCACAGACAGCGCCCTCATAAAGTAGGCTGGTGCCATATTCATGTTGAATATCTACCAACTCTTCTAGGTGACTGGCAATCATTTTTTTATTTGCAGACACCACATTTTTGCCTGATTTCAATGCACGTACAGTCAGTTTGTAAGCAGCTTCGGCATCATCGATCAGTTCGACAACAGTGTTGATCTCTGGATCCGCTAGGATTGTCTCAGGATCTGTTGAAAACAGATCCGCTGGTAGCGTACGTTTTTGTCCGCATTTTTGATGACAAATTTCTTGATTTCCAGATTCAGATTTTTGGTTTTGATAATGTCGTAGAGACCTTGGCCTACCACGCCAAACCCAAACATCCCTATCGTTAATTTATTACTCATATCTCTTCTTAAATTCTCTTATATAATTGTTTACTTCTCTTAGACTAATTCGTTGATATACGCTTTTTTATTCTCTAAAAAATTATGGATAATAGCCGTCAGTTTTTTTGTCTCTATCAAAAATCCGTCATGGCCATAGCTTGACTCGATCTCCTGATAAGTTGCATTTGGAATATGCTGCGCTATAAATCGCTGTTCAGCTGGTGGGAACAATACATCCGTATTGACAGCCAATACCAGTGTCGGACAGCTGATTCCGTTCAATGCTACTTCCAAAGAAGCCCTTCCCCGGGCTAAATTATGACTGTCCATCGCCTTTGTTAGGTAGAAATAGCTATACGCATTGTAGCGTTTAACAAGTTTTTCGCCTTGATAATTTTGATAGGACGCAGCTTTGTATCCATTCACTTTGTTGTCATCCTCATCCCGTTGTGTATGGTCGTAGGTGATATAATTGCGATAGGATAGCAGCGCAATCGAGCGGGCAACTTTAAGACCTTTTTACCACCATCGGGATGGTTGGCATAGAAGGTACGGTCTGCCGTAATTGCTAAACGCTGACTTTCATTAAAAGCAATGCCCCAGGGGAATGTACCGCATTGGTGCCGACAACAATGAGTTGATTGATGGCGATTGTGTTGGATGCGGCCCATTCCAGGGCCTGTTGGCCACCTAGTGAGCCGCCAATTAAAACCTCAAGCTGATTGATATCCAGGTGGGCTGCGAGCAACTGATGTGCATTGACCAGATCTTTTACCGTAAACTCCGGAAAGGATAGGTAATAAGGCTGACCCGTTGCCGGGTTGATGGATAGGGATTGCTGCTACCGTAGGCGGATCCAATTACATTGGCACATACAATATAGTAATCATTCGGATTAAACAGATCATTTGCACCAAATAGGCCCGGCCACCAGTCCAATACATTCGCATTTGCCGTCAGGGCATGACAGACCCAAATCACGTTACTGCGATCAGCATTGAGTTCACCAAATACCTCGTAGCTAATCTGTAAATCGACAAATTCTTTCCCGTTTTCAAATACAAAGGGCTCGGGATGTTGATAAATATGCCTGCTCATTACGCTTAAATTTATGGATGTACCTGATTATTTGATCTTATCGAATGCTTGTTGTAGGTCGGCTTTGATATCATCAATATGTTCGATTCCTACAGAAAGGCGCAATAATCCCGGAAATACACCCGCATTTGCCTGATCTGCATCACTTAACTGTTGGTGCGTCGTTGCAGCAGGGTGGATGATCAATGATTTGGTGTCACCTACATTGGCCAGATGGCTGATGAGCTCTAGGCTGTCGATAAAAGCATTTGCTTTTTGAGCAGCATCACCTTTCAACTGGAAGGAAAGGACAGCACCATAACCGTTTTTGAGATATTTTTGGGCATTGGCAAAGCTCGGTGAACTTTTTAATCCTGGATAATTTACCTTCTCTACCTGTGGATGTGCTTCAAGCCATTTGGCAACCTCTAAGGTGTTGTCCACATGGCGTTGCACGCGCAATGACAGTGTTTCAAGTCCTTGTAACAATAAGAATGAATTGAATGGCGAAAGTGCTGGGCCAAAATCACGTAGACCTTCAACACGGGCGCGTATAGCAAACTGAATATTGCCAAATGGTCCTTTTTCACCAAATACTTCAGAGAATACTAAGCCATGATAGCCCTCGGATGGTTCGGAGAATTGTGGGTATTTTCCATTGCCCCAATTGTAATTTCCGCCATCAACGATGACACCACCAATACTTGTGCCATGACCGCCGATCCATTTTGTTGCGGATTCAACGACAACATGTGCGCCATATTCTAATGGTTTGAACAGATAACCTCCGGCACCGAATGTATTATCAACAATTAAAGGTAAATCATATTTTTAGCAACAGCAGCAATTTTTTCAAAGTCAGGAATGTTGAAACTAGGATTGCCGATGGTCTCCACATAGATTGCTTTGGTTTTATCGTCAATAAGCGCTTCAATTTTATCTGCTTCGGCATCAGTCGCAAAACGGGCTTCGATACCCAAGCGTTTGAAAGCAACTTTAAACTGGTTAAATGTACCACCGTATAGGTTAGAACCAGCCACGAAGTTATCACCGTTTTCAAGGATATTGTTTAAGGCGATAAATTGTGCCGCTTGACCCGAAGCAACAGCTAATGCCGCAACTCCACCTTCCAACGCCGCAATACGTTGTTCAAAAACATCCGTCGTGGGATTCATGATCCGTGTATAGATATTGCCAAATTGTTTCAGCGCAAATAGATTGGCTCCATGTTCAGCATTCTCAAATACAAATGAAGATGTTTGGTATATAGGTACCGCTCTGGATCCAGTAGTTGGATCTGCCACTTGGCCAGCGTGAACTTGTAGCGTCTCGAATTTTAGATTTTTGTTGGAAGACATAATATATCAGATTTTAAGGGTTCAAAAAAATGTTAACAAGGAAAAAAGGAAGCATACACACCTGCTAAAGGTCTGTTAATATCGTTATCCAGGAAAAAGGAAAATGATGCTTAACAAGTTGGGAGGTGCATATGCATGCGCATTCGCATAGACATGGCAATGCTATGTGTTGCTCCTTTACCTGTTAGTTGGTTCGTCTGAAATGAACCTAAATTGTTGATGGTTTTCTGTAATGTAATAATCATTGTCTTATTTCATTTATATGCTCCAAAACGATATTGCTTTGGACAGGATTTGGCACCTTTTCAACCAAATTGAAGGTTGCCAGTGGGTCATAGAGCCAGTCTCTCGCCACTTCTTTATAAATCAAGACCTGCTGATTAAGGAAGGTGTTGATTAGAAATCTTCATCTGAAGACACTGCAAATATAAACTTCTTTTCTATTAATGCAAAAGAAAAACAATTTTTAATTAAAACTATCTGGTAAATACATGTTCTCAATACCTTACAGAAATATAGGCTAAGTTGAAAATCATGTGGTTATTTACTTTTTAAGGGAGGAATTGCACCTTATTTTTTACTGCCTGAGATATGTTCCGCAATTTGATCCAAATCGGTCAATAACGGCTTTAACTCATCTATTCTGACATAGATGTCGTTGTGCAGGGCTTCCGGATTCTTTTTACTGATGGAAATGGACAGTCCGACCAGATGCGAATTGATGCGATAGGAGAGTGCCTGAAAATGGTGAATATGGGACCAGTCTATCCATTTGTGTTCAGGCTCTTTCTTCATTTGGTTGATGGAGTCCGAAAATAGGGCCATCGCTGTTTGCGCCTTTTACGCGCTAACCGGATGTCAAAAGAGCTCTGTAGATTGTCCGATAGGCGTTGGTTGATAATCTGGAAGTAATGTTGGTTGTAACTTGCTACCTCCTTTGCCAAATGCACTAAGCTTGAGCTTTGGCGTACTGGAATCAGGAAGTATCCCGCAATCGTTAGAAATGCGCCTACCAATGTAAAAAGCCATGCGGCTGCCCAAAATAAGATTGATATTACCTTCAAATAGGTTTAGCGCAATGACAACACCCAATGTGATAAAAATAACACTGACCATATAATTGGATCGGTTGAATAGAAAGAAGCCAAAAAGACCAATTGCCGATAGACTCAACAATAAGGGGAGGCTCTCGAAGAATGCTAAGCAGGAGATGCCGATCAAAATACCTGAAAATGTCCCTACAATCCGTTCGATGTTACGGGTTTTGGTCATCGAAAATGCTGGTCTCGCTACGATAGCGATCGTCAGCAAAATCCAATAGGTATATTTGAAGTCCAGAAACAAAATGCCGATCAATGCGCCAACACCAAAAAGTAGGGCCATACGTAATGCAAAACGAAATAGCGGATTTTTAAGGTGAAGTTTGTTTTTGATCTCATCCAGACTGCCCAGGGGCGATTGATAAATTGTTGATATTCCGCTGTATCTATTTTGTCCTGAATTTCCTGATTCTGATAAAAAGCAACCTGGATCCGACGCAGCACCTCGAGAATTGACTCCATATTGGTGATAATAGACCGTAGGATAGGGCCAGCTGGACCGGTTTGTTGTTGCTGAATGTTTTTAAGCTCGATCAGGAGTTCGTTCAGTTTAATTGTATTGTAATACAATTGCTGTGCATATCGGAATCTGATACGTGGCTGTGAAAAGCTATCAATTTCTAATGCCAATAATTTTATTGCACGACGGATCACAGGAAGGCTACCTGTGTCTGCAAGATTCTTGCGGATTGCATCATAGTCATGGTCGAGTGCGATGATGAGCTCGTGCAGATCAATCAGACCATAAACCTGACTGAGCCAATAATTACTTTTGGGCCATTGATGACCAATAATTTTTTTCTCGCGGAACAGTAATGAACGGATTTGCTCCTGTTGTTCACTGATCTGACCATGAATTTTGCCCACGCGACTGTAGGTAATGTCCAGTGGAATGCTGGGGTCATAGGATTGGGCACGGATCAGTAAGAATTGAGATAAACCCTGAAAACCATTTGCCATTGCATACTTCAAGGAGCGGTAGGGTCTTATATAAGCCTGTAGCAAGCTGAACAAATAATAAATCGCTGCTCCTGTAGTGATTTGTAGGCCGACCGCCAAGGGATGTTTTGGTGCGAGACCAATGACAAAACTCATTAAGATCAAAGTCATGTTGCCGATTGCAGCATAACGCGGACCAAAAAGACCATATAAGGTAAAAGTAAATCCGGCTAAACCAAGGAGAATAACCAAGGGCCAGTGAACGGGGAATAAATAAGCCGTAAGAAACGAAGCAACAAAGAATGTTGGAATGCATACCAATGCAGAGGATAGTTTATCCTTGCGGTTACCTGGAGGATCCGTCAAGGTCGTCAACAAAGAGCCTACACCAATTCCAATAGCAGTGCTCGCCGGAACCCCTAATAAATAGATTGCTAAACTCGGTAAAATACTGATGGATACATTTCGCAGCGCGTCACCACTGTGCTCGCCTCGGATAAATCGAATAACTAGGCTATAAATACGGTTGAATCTTTTCTTTAATGACACGATGCCCATCAATCAGTTTACTAATTTTCGCTGCAAAAATACGAATATTATGCTTAATATTTTATATATACATTTTATTTATTTTGAATATTGTTGTTTTTGTGAATTTTTATTTTGAAACAAGTGCTGTTTGAAACGCTGTTTTTTTACATACACGCATTAGCGGTGCCGATGGGCCATGTTTGGAGACGGAACAGCCTTTATTGGAAGAACTGTAGTAAGCCACTCATTGTATGGATGCAATGTGGTTTACCGAGGTTAATTGGCTTTCTACCGACTGTTTTTGGTTATCCATCTATTTGTGCTGGTCAGCCTGTAATGAAAATCCGAGGTTTGTTGTCATCAATATATAAATGCGTATTGCTGCCCTAATTGATGATATAAAGATATACATGATGAAACCAAAGAAAAATAAATCGTTGCTACTGTCCATTATAATAATCCTTGTTTCTGCCTGGGGAACAGTTTATGCACAATCTGGAGGAGGGAAGCTTCACGCTGTTGTTGTTGGTCAGGATAATAGTCCGCTCGGTGCGGCCAGTATTTCACTGTTACGGAGTCCGGGGATATTCCGTTGAAAGGGACGTTGTCGAAAGAGAATGGAGACATTGAGTTTGTGGAAGTGCCCAGCGGAAAGTATATGATGCAAGTTTCAGCAGTAGGTTATACAACTTACCGCTCTACCGAAATTACATTGAAGGCGGGGGCGATCATGTCTTTGGATACCATTCGCTTGCAAGCGGAAACACGAGTTTTGGGCGAGGCTCAGGTCGTTGGCAAGAAACCCCTAATTGAAAGTCAAATTGACAAGATTGTCCTCAATGTAGAGAATAGTGTATTGGCAACCGGAAACAACGCATTGGAACTTCTGCAAAAAGTTCCCGGTGTGACTTTGGATAATAAAAAAATCAACCTGCGCGGTAAAAGTAATGTAATTATTATGATCGATGGAAAGCCTACTTATCTCTCTGCAGATGAAGTTTCCAGACTGTTGGAGAATACGGCTTCAAATTCAATCGCCTCGATTGAAGTCCTTACCAATCCGCCGGCGAAATATGACGCTGCTGGAAACGCTGGTATTATCAATATCAAAACCAAAAAAACACACAATTCGGCAGTAACGTTAGCTTGAACTTCAATCTGGGACAGGAAAATACACAAAAGGTGATGGCGGTTTCCTGGTCAACCATCGCAACAATTGGGTAAATCTGTTTGCTTCCTATAATTACCAGAATAGTTTGGGCTTTAATGATTTAACGATCGATCGTTCTGTCAGGGATTCAGTAGGAACAACCTATTTCAATTCGGATTCTTATTCGAAATTTCGTTATCGCGGACATAACTTTAAATTCGCTGCAGATTTTAATCTGGGCAAACAAGAAGTACTTGGCTTTGTTGTCAATGGTAACGTAAGCAATGGTAATTCTACACGGCATGGAGATAATTTAATCGCTTCGGAAAAAGGAAAATTGGATTCAGTGGTACAGGGAAGCAACTTTTCGGATTTCACCTATCACTACTTGGCTTACAACCTCAATTATAAAAAAACATTCGATACATTGGGGACTGAACTGACAGCGAATGCAGATTATTCGTATTCCAAAAATAACGATAACAGCACCGTGAAAAACCGTTTCTTAGATCCCAATTGGGCCGAATTTAAACTGCCAAAGATTTTTCGAAATGACATGTTGTCCAATACCAAAATTTTAGTTTTCAAAACAGATTTTGTTCATCCCTTTGACAAAACAACAAAACTCGAAGCTGGTCTGAAATATAGTCGTGTGAAAACGGATAATATTTTGATCTATGAGGATCAAAACACGGCCGGAGAATTTGTGCGAAACGAAAAGCAGAGCAATCAGTTTTTGTATAACGAAAACATCGCAGCAGCATATTTTACGCTGAATAAGTCCTTTGGAAAGTTTTCTGTGCAAGCCGGACTCCGTGTTGAAAATACCAGTTCATTGGGCAATTCAATAACCTTAGGACAGCAGACAAAACGTAATTATACGGATTTCTTTCCAACGGTATTTATACAACAACAGATCAATGATAATCACAAACTTGGTCTAAGTTATAGCCGAAGGATAGACCGTCCGGATTATGGTGCGTTGAATCCTTTTATCTACTACCTGGATCAATATACCTATCAATATGGTAATCCCTATTTAAATCCACAATATACCAACTCCTATGAACTGAATTATACCTTTAAGGAGCGTTATTTGTTGAGTCTTGGTTATAAGAGAACCAATGATGCGATCACGCAGGTCATAGAGAGCAATTCGGAAACCAAGGCCATCGCACAGACGGATCGGAACCTGACCTATTTCGATTATTATAATATGAATATCAATATACCGGTTAAAGTGCTTAAGTGGTGGACTACTTCCAACAACTTGACTGCGTTTTATAGCAAATATAATTTTGACGAGCGCTCGGGTGCTCAACGTCAGCTGGAAAAGTTGTCTTTTCAGGTGAGCTCCAATCATGATATCCGAATTGGCGAGACAACCAATGTGGAGCTGACCGCTAATTATTTCTCACCGGCTGTCTATGGTGTCTTTAGTTTTAAATCTTACTATGGTGTTGATCTCGGAGCAGGGAAAACCTTTCTTGATAAAAAGCTGAATGTGAAGCTAGCCGTAAATGATATATTGAATACCAGAGGTCAACGACGGTTGTCCAGTGTTCAGGAAAATGGGTATTATCGCATTCGCAATGGGTATGATAGTAGAGTGATCCGGCTTTCACTTTCTTACCGTTTTGGAAACGTCAATATTAAATCCTTGGATAAGCGGGCCGGAAATAATGATGAGGACAACCGTTTGAAAAAATAGTAGCTGGGTCGGGTATTTTTTAGCTCAACGGGCAATATATAAAGAGAAGAGCATTCCAGACGGAATGCTCTTCTCTTTTTATATTTAAACGATATTAGCTTAAGAATAAGATCTCTCTCAATTTTGGAAGAGGCCATTTTTATCGTCAACGATTTTTTCCAATTTGTTGACATGGTAACGGATCACATCAAAATATGGTTTTACCGATTCATCATAAGCGATTGACCGCTCACGGATATCTTCGATCTGGTTTGCTTTTTTACGCTCTTGACGCATAGCTTCAGCTTGTTCCAAGATTGTGTTTACATGTGTCGAGATACGTTCTACGAAATTCAATTGCGAGCTAAATGCTGCTTGAGCCAAACCTAAGTCTTTCAGGCCTTTCACATTTTCGATCAACTCGTTTTGGTAGATGAAACATGCTGGTGCGATTTGGTTATTAACCATCTCTTCGATCACACGAGCCTCGATTTGAAGTTTCTTGTAGAAGTTTTCTAGCAAGATCTCATGGCGAGCTTCTGATTCACGTCTTGTGTAGATGCCCATTGCTTCAAACAAAGCCAATGACTCTTCTTTTACGTAGACGTCTAATGCCTTAGGAGTAGATTTGATGTTTGAAAGACCGCGTGCTTCCGCTTCTTTTTCCCACTCTTCGCTGTATCCATTTCCTTCAAAACGGATAGCTTTTGAATCTTTGATGTATTTACGGACAACATTTAAGATCGCAAGATCTTTTTCGTGCCTTTTTTGATCTGTTTGTCTACTTCTATTTTGAACTCGTTTAATTGTGCAGCAACGATAGCATTTAATACCGTCATTGGTAGGGCAGAGTTTGCTGAAGAACCTACAGCGCGGAACTCAAACTTGTTACCCGTAAATGCGAAAGGTGAAGTACGGTTACGGTCCGTGTTATCCAATTTCAATTCTGGAACTTTAGGGATACCGTGCCACAAGTTTGCTTCAGCTTTAACTTTCTTGGCTACACGAGCTGATTCTACTTCTTCCAATAATTCGTCTAATTGAGAACCTAAGAAGATCGAGATGATTGCGGGTGGCGCTTCGTTAGCACCTAAACGGTGGTCGTTGCTCGCACTTGCAATAGATGCACGCATTAAATCTGCATTCTCAAATACCGCTTTGATGGTATTGACAAAGAATGTCAAGAACATCAGGTTATTTTTAGGTGTTTTGCCTGGAGACAATAGATTAACACCAGTATTGGTAATTAAAGACCAGTTGTTGTGTTTTCCAGAACCGTTGACACCAGAATATGGTTTTTCATGTAACAATACTTTGAAGTTATGTCTCAAAGCAACTTGCTCCATCACGTTCATCAACAATTGATTGTGGTCAATTGCCAAGTTGATCTCTTCGTACATTGGCGCACACTCAAACTGCGAGGGTGCCACCTCATTGTGACGCGTTTTTAAAGGAATACCTAATTTTAACGCCTCATTTTCTAAGTCAACCATATACGCTAATACGCGCTCTGGAATCGCACCGAAGTAATGGTCTTCCAATTGTTGTCCTTTTGCAGACATGTGGCCGAATAGCGTACGTCCAGTCAATTGAAGGTCTGGGCGTGCATTGTATAAAGAAAGGTCAACTAAAAAATACTCTTGCTCAATACCAAGAGAAGCGTTTACTTTCGTGATTGATTTATCAAAATATTGTGCAACTTCAGTTGCTGCTTTATCAACAGCATTGATTGCTTTCAACAAAGGTGCTTTATAATCTAATGATTCACCCGTATAGGAAACAAATACAGTAGGGATACAAAGTGTTTTACCTGCACCAGTTTCGTAGATAAATGCTGGCGAAGATGGATCCCATGCCGTATATCCTCTTGCTTCGAATGTGTTACGGATACCACCGTTAGGGAAAGATGAAGCATCTGGCTCTTGTTGAACTAAAGCATCTGCCGTGAATTTTTCGATGGCCTCGCCATTTTCATCAGGCTCGAAAAATGCATCGTGTTTTTCAGCTGTCGAACCTGTCAAAGGTTGAAACCAGTGTGTGTAGTGGGAAACGCCATGATTCAGGGCCCAAGTTTTCATCGCTTGTGAAATGTGCTCAGCTAAATCTCTTGAAATAATCTGTCCCTCTTCGATGGATGCAACTAACTCCTTGTATGAGTTTTTAGGAAGGTAGTCTTTCATTTTGTTTACGGAAAAAACGTTCTTTCCGTAGATGTCAGTTGCTTTTTTAGTTTCAACTTTTTCAAATTGTGCAATCTGGCGTGAGCCCGCTGCCTCTACTGCTTTGAATCTTAGGTTCGACATTTGTATTTTATAATTAAATTACAGTTTTGTTGATTTTGTTTTTCAAAAATATTGTGTTTTTGCGGAAAACTGAAATTTTTTTGATTTTTTTACAAAATGTGTCTCTGAAATTGGTTTTTGGTCAAAAAAATAGGTCGATTTGTATAAATCGACCTATTTCGAGTATTTTTAGTTGTAATCAAGTCCCCAGTCTATTCCTTTTAAGGTGGCCGGTACTCCTTTCTTTAACCAATTTGCCGCAGGAGCTCCTTTTAAGTAGTGATCGAAGAACTGCTGTTCGCGAATCTGTATATCTTTTCTGTTTTGTCGTTGAATCAAATTATGTTCGTCGCCATTATAGTTCAACATCCAGACCGGTTTGTTTAACCGACGCAATGCTGTAAACATTTCGATACCTTGGTACCATGGCACAGCACCATCATTATCGTTGGCCATAATAACAACAGGTGTATTTACCTTGTTCATGTGAAACAGGGCGAATTCTCCAAATAGAGTTCGGGCGCCTCCCATAAGGTTTTTCCGATACGGCTTTGTGTATGCTCGTACTGGAATTGACGTGACATACCCGACTGCCAACGTATTCCCCCATAAGCGGAAGTCATATTGACTACTGGTGCTCCGGTCCATGCTGCAGCATACATATTGGTGCGTGTGATCAGGTGAGCTACTTGATAGCCGCCCCAGCTTTGTCCCTGAATGCCCATTTTGGTGCTGTCTACCCAGGAGTTTTGTGCTAAATAACGCATTCCCGAATTGATATATTCCTCTGCTGACTTTCCGGGATGTCCGGTTTCATAACTGATATTTGGTGCAAATACCAAATACTCGTTACTTACGAAATAGGGTATATTTAGTCGCGAAGGGGTAGGAGCAGGTGGTTGGTAGGTATAAAGACCATCCGACAGTTTCTCGTAGAAATAAGCAATGATCGGGTATTTTTTTGCAGGGTCAAAATTTTCAGGTTTGTATAGAATACCTTCCGCCTGATGACCTGCTGGTGTGGTCCAGTGCACAAGTTCGGCGGTGCCCCAGTTATAATTTGCTTGTTGTTTGTTAATATCGGAAAGTTGCAGTTCATCTTTGAACTTGGTACTATTGATATAAACGTTGGGCGAATTGCTATAGTCTTCCTTGCTATAAAGGATCGTTTGTTGATCAGCAGAAGCATTTATATTTCTAAATGTTTTTGGTTCAACAAAGAGGCTTTTGGGGTCATTGTGCTGCCCTTTGAATTGATAAAAACCAGATTCTTTGGTTTTATTGTCAAATGATGTCAGGAAGCCTCCTTTTTGTAGTCCAGGGTCAATGGCTGATCACGGTCTTCATCACGTCGTAAAGGGAGGTAACGGAATGTCGTTTGGGAGGCAGCGCCATAACCGTTGGTGAGAATGGATTTATTGGATCCATCCAGATTAAAATACCAGATATCATAACGTGAGTTGAGGTATACGCCTTTATAGTCAGCGCTCCAGGCCGCCATGCCATAAGCCTGCGCTGCGGTAGGCATATCGTTCTCCTCATCAGCAAAGGATGCCGGAATACCTTCGTTCAATACAACCTTCCTTTTAGAGCTAATCTGATAAGAATTCCAGGTTCCTTTCTCTTCATCGAAATAAACGACATATTTTGCATCTGGACTCAGTGCCACATTTCCCGAGAAGTTGGAAAGAATTAATTCCCGTTGACCAGTTCTTGTTGAGACCAGGTAGATATCTTCTTTTGTGCCACCTTTCCATTGACTTTCGATCCGTTTGCCAAAATCTGTACGGGCCAATATATACTCTGCGTTTCCATCCGCTGTAAGGGTCGTGGAATTGAAGGTCTCATCTGTCAGGGGATAATCGTACGATTGCTTTTGGGGTAGGTAACCGCTAAGAAATTTTTGGAAAGATCTTTTTTAGGTTGACCAGCTGCATGGGTTGTAGGTAGTCATCCTGCCAGCCCCACACATCGACTTTGGCATGTTCAAAATCAACTAATGTCGTGTCTTTGACACGTGGGATAGGTGCGATACCAAAGAAAAGCTTTTCACCATTTTTGCTGAACCGGATATTTCCATCTCCGCTGACAGCCCAGTTTTTGGGAATACCCGAGCTATTTTTGGTAGCTAGGTACTGTGCGGTATCGATACCATTGGTATAATAATAGAGGTTATAGTTTTTAACTAATGCTTTTTCCTTGGAGAGATCACCTAAGTAAGCCAGTTGATTGCCCGTTTCATCAAAACTGAAATTTTTGTATTCACCTTTGCCTGTTGATATTTTTTTGAGGTTTTTGGTTGCTATATCATATAAATAGACTCCAGATTCTCTAGAAAGGCTGTCTTTTGCGTCAGTTTTCTTAGAAAAGACAAGTTTTGTTCCATTTTTGTTCCATTCATATTGATCTACTAGCGAGAATTGGACTGAATCTCCAGAATTAAGATCATACAAAGCTAATGTAGCGACGGCTTTCTTCTTTTTGTCGCTGCTATTCTTCTTGTTTTGAGTAGTGTCGGCCGGATTTTTGGATGAGCCTGTTTTTTCGTCTGCTTGTTTATCAAATAGGAAGGAAACAAAATTGTTGTTTTGTTCTGCAACTTTATAGGATTTCACCTGTGCAAATTTAACAAGCGAAGAGCTGGTTAAATTATAGATTGCCAGGGAGTCTTTAGGTAAATCCTCCGTTTTTTTCTTTTTGATTTTTGCCTCACGTGTTACAGCAAAGGGTGCTTTGATTAAGCTGATCAAATGATTTTCTGTATCGGTCAATTTGCCATTATAGCCCCGCGGAATCTGGATCAATTCTTTGTTTTCTTTTGTTTTCAGGAACAGTTGGCTATCTCCTTCTTGTGGAGCAACCTGAAAGAGTACAAATTTACCGGATTTACTGATATAGGGAGATGATATGCTTTGCCAGCTATCATATACCGTATGGTCCACTGGTTTCTTTTGTGCGTGCACAGCTAAGGTCGCGAGAAAACAGAGTGGGATACAGATATTTTTCTTATTCATGTTTAAATTCTTTTGCTGCAATTTATCTATAAAAATAAAAAATCGTTGATTTTTTGGTATATTCATTGTTACGTAAATATAAAAACTGATTATGAAATCATCATCTATTATTGTTTCTGTTATCGTGAGTGTTGCCGTGTTGTTTACTGCATGGATCTTGGGCAATGCATATCGGTATAAATATAAATCCACACAAACAATTACCGTCAACGGCAATGCAAAGAAAGATTTTGAATCTGATCTGGTAAAATGGAACGCAACATTCAGTAGGAAGAATTTTGAACTAAGTGCAGCTTCGGCGCAATTGGCAACAGATCGTGATCTCGTACGTGACTTTTTAGTGCAACAGGGGATTAAGGTAGATGAAATTCGTTTTGAGGCCGTGAATATCGCTAAAGATTTTGAATACCATACCGATGGAAAGGGGAACGGTTATAATACATTTTCGGGTTATACCCTGTCACAGACAGTAAGTGTGGAATCTAGGGATCTGAATAAAGTGGACAACGCTTCAAGAGAGATATCAACATTGATCTCGAAAGGAATAGAGCTGAGTTCGAGTACGCCAAATTATTATTACTCAAAACTGGAGGATCTGAAATTAGAACTGATCTCTCAAGCATCGAAAATGCACACCAACGTGCCGACAATATTGCGAAGGAATCAAATGCGGGATTAGGTAATCTGGTGAAAGCCGATCTGGGAATTTTTCAGATAACTGGCCAAAATGATAACGAAGAGTACTCTTCGGGAGGGGCTTTAATACAACTTCACGTAAGAAAACAGCGAATATAACCGTTAGAGCGAGTTTTTGAGTAATTAACGAAAAATTATTTGACTGTATTTCAGTGTACTATTGAATTTAAGTGGAAATTTGTTCAAAAAGTTTTCTCTTTTTCAATAAAAAACCTACTTTTGCATCATCCCAAACGGATATGCCCGGATGGCGGAATTGGTAGACGCGCTGGTCTCAAACACCAGTGGGAAACCGTGCCGGTTCGACTCCGGCTCCTGGTACAAAATCCTCTTTACGCAAGTAGAGAGGGATTTTTTTGTATACTTTATCAGGGACATAGGTCGAGCGAGGTAGATCCGGGATCAGATGCAAAAACTGTGGACTAAGCAAATTATGTGTTCGTCCCATTTACAGCAGGGCACAATTTTAGGAAGCCCTTATCTTGATTTTAGGAGCAGGTCATATAATTAAATATAAAACTAAGGGTTTCGGTGTGGGGTTCTCCTTAAGCGCTAATTTCAAGCTTATAGCCTTTACCACGTACAACAACAATATTGATCCTCGGATCAAGCTCCAATTTTTTTCTCAGTTTTGATATAAACATATCCAGACTGCGCCCCACAATAACACCTTCATCTTCCCAGATCTCTTTTTGCAAGCGACTTCTCATGATAGTTTCGTTTGGTGAGGATGCAAAAATGAGTAGCAGACGGGCTTCGGTTCCGGTCAGGTCTATCGTTCTGTCATGGATAATCAGTTGGCGTTCTTTTGCGTTGAACAACACTGATCCCAGGGTGAACAGGGTGGTCGACTGATCTTTAGCTGGGGTTTTTCGCGACTTTACAGATCTCAAAAAAATAAATCCAACAATAGCTAAGATCGGGAGACTACCCAGCAAATAGCTGTTTTTTGTTGTATGAATTCCCGTCGGTTTGAATTTAATATTGATCATGTAACAGGCACTAGGTTGCATTCTCCTATACATGCGATAATATCATCTTTTCTATTTTTGGATATGGAATAGCTGTAGGCCACATTGGAATTGCCGCATTTTAGAACACGAACAATATAATCGACAGCGAAGGGGTCTTTTGCTAATAGACGTCGTGTTGTATTCACCAAAGAATCCGGCTGAAAACTGAAGTCATGCTCAAACCTGATCTGATATTCGTTTTCCGCAACCTTTTCTATAGGGAGCACCCTTGAGGTGCTGTCACCAGTCTGTAAGAGTAATTCGTGTCCGATTCTGCGAAGCAAAACTTCCCTTTTGCGAAATCAAAGTCGTCGGTATTGTTGATGCTAAAAGAACCGAAGACGATACAAATAGACAGGAGCAGCAAGGCCCCATATACATATCTACTTCTCATTTTGAACAGTTTTTCCTTATATAACATGCTATTTACGATTTATTTACAAAGTTTACATTTTTATTTACAATCCAAATTCCCCGGACTGAAAAATACCAAAGTAATTTCGCTGTATCAACTTTGATATGGGATGAAAACTAAAAAAACTGTGTTATGGCTTGTGCTGATCTGGCTATTGGGAATACTTGATTTTCACCGATTGACCTGGCCGAAAAACGATACCCGAGCTGTCGTCTGTCAGCCCAATATTGAAAAAAACGAATTGTTTTGGAAAGCACCGACTTAGCTCCGCTGTGGCACGATGACTAATATGCCCATTGAAAGAAATAAATTATAAAAATAAAAGAGCAGATTGATCCAAGGTGGTTCTGCTCATTAGATAAAAAAATATGAAATACATACTTATATATACGTTACTCTCACTATTTGTCGCTAGTAATTGTAGCGCGCAGCGCAAAAAAACAGCTGAACAACTAGGCAATATGCAGTCTGAAGTAGACCGTATGCCAACTGGAACTAATACCGCTTCTTCGCTGCATGGCCCAAACAGTATCGTACGTACAATCAAACAAGATCGAAAAGGGAATATCTGGATGGCCTCATGGGAGGGTGTTTTTCGATATGATGGAAAATCGTTTACCAATATGACCAATACGGTGAGTTCAGCGCGTTATTTTTCTGTGTTAGAAGATAAAAAGGAAACTTTTGGTTTACTTCTATCGGTTCGGGTGTCTATTATTACGATGGAAAATCCTTTCGGAATTTTACAAGTAAGGAGGGTCTTTCCAGTGACCGGGTAACGACTATTTATGAAGATAGGTCTGGTCATATATGGTTTGGCTCCGATAATGGGGTAAGCCGCTACGATGGGAAATCTTTTCAAAATTTTAAAATGAATAAAGCGACAGTTCCAGTTACGGCTGATTCTGTTCATATATCGGTTTACCAAGAGCAGTTTCGGAAAATCATCCCATGCACAATGATGTGAATGCTACCGTTGAAGATAATACAGGAAAACTTTGGTTTGGTACCAGGGGATATGCCTGCATTTATGATGGAAAGACATTTAAGGTTGTAACCCATAAAGACGGAAAACCATTTGCAAATGTCAGGTCAATAATCAAGGATAGAAAAGGTAATATTTGGTTAGGAGGTTATGATGGTCTTTGGCGTTATGATGGTAGCACATTTACCAATTTTACCAGGAATTTTGTTGGATATATCTACGAAGACAAAGAAGGCAATATTTTGACCAGCTCAGAAAGTGCTGATAAGAAAAGCTGGGTGCTTTCCCGTTACGCAGAAAAATCCTTGTCGAATGGGTATCCAACGGTAACTGAAATCGCAAATAAACCAATGATCTTCGGGATTTTAGAAGATGATAAACGCAATATTTGGTTTGGCTCGCCAGATGGTGTTTCTGCTTACAATGGGAAAACCATCACAGACTTTAAAGGGAAATAGGACCTTTTTCTTTGCTTATCCTTTGTTATTTTATTGCTGTTTCGTGGGTTATTTATTGCCGTTTCTTTGCCGTTTCTAGGCTAGTTCTTCGAGACTTCTTCGTACTTTCTAGGGACCTTCCTTGGGACTGCTTTGCTGTTTGTTTGCTATTTCTTTGCTGTTTCTTTGGTTTAATGGCAATAAAATAGCCTTCAAACGGCAGAGAAAGGGCTAAGCAAGTGGTATGTTGTCCCAAGCAAAGTGATGAGAGTGTTCGAATAAAATGCTCGTTAAGTTGATGCAAAGATATATACAGTCTTTTTTGTATAAACCTTTTTATTATGAAAATTCTTGTTTAAATTGGAAATACCAAATATAAACTTGGATGAAAGCAGTATTTTTATCTTTTGCCCTATTCTGTTCCTTTTTGCCTTGGGGCAAGACCGCTTTGTCTTGAAAGAAAAAAGAAGGTTAGATTCCCGTTTCTATTTGTTCATAATCTGGTTATTATTCCTGTTCAGGTAAATGGATATACGATGAACTTCTTATTGGATACAGGGGTCAAGGAGACCATGATATTCGGAGAAACCCTGAAATCGATTGATAGTGCAGTCTTCGTTAATAAGTTTCAGGGTTTGGGTAAGAACGAGGGCCTGGATGGTTATCTTTCTGTCAATAATAAGGTTAGTGTTGCTAATGTCTATGAGGATCTGGATCAGCCCATCTATATTCTTAAAAATGCACATATTGATATTTCTACCCGTATCGGGGTAGAGGTAAATGGCATCATGGGGAGCCGTTTTTTTAGTGATCATGTTGTTGAGATGGATTTTTTGAAACACCGGATTACCCTTTACCAAAAAGGTGAGTATCCCAAAGGACTCCCAAAGATGCAACGTCTCCCGCTCGACATTTTAAATAGCAGACCGTATATCTCCGTTGCTTTTAATCAGGATTCCGCAGACATTGAAGGCCGCGTATTGATTGATATGGGGAATAGTGATGCGTTGATGCTTATTCCGTCTAAATTAAATGATTTTGCAATCAAACCTCCCTTTATTGATGACTACATCGGTCAGGGATTCAATGGCGAAATTTATGGAAAAAGAAATCGGATCAAATCCTTGGAGCTGGGACCATTTAAGATGAATTATCCTTTGGTGGCCTATCCAGAATTGAGTTCTACACAACATGCAACTTTTGTAAATGAACGAATAGGTTCTGTCGGAAACGAACTCCTACGTAGGTTTAAGGTTATTCTCGATTACCCCAATAATGTCGTTTATCTCCAAAAAAACAGAAACTTTGATAAATTCTATTACTTAAACATGAGTGGTCTCGAAATTATACATGATGGGATAAAGTATGAGAAAGAGGAGGTACCTGTCTATTTAAAGAAAGATGGCGGGACAGAGATCCGTATGGACAACAGTGTACAGTATCGCTTTGTACTGAAAAACATGTATAAAATTGCAACTGTTCGGGCAGGTTCACCAGCAGCAATTGCCGGATTAAAACCGGATGATAAGGTGTTGAAAATCAATGGGCGTTCGGCTTCTTCCTATTCTTTGGAAACTATTCATACGCTTTTCAAATCAGAGGAAGGTAAAGAAATTCGATTTAAGATCGAAAGAGACGGACAAATGATGGAATATACTTTCTTTTTAAAGGATCCGCTGCCTTTTAATGCAAATTAAATTTTGTAAAATTTGGAAAAGTGGAAGAAACTTATTTACCTTTGCTGCCGATATTAATTTTTAAACAATTAAAGACGAAGAACTATGTTGGTCTCCAAGATTAAAACAAAAAGCGCTTTTGCAGCAAATGGATTTGCTGAAAGCATTCTTCGTGCTTTTCTTCACATATAACGTACTCGTTACGACATGAAAAAAGCCCGAAGATCATTCGGGTTTTTATTGCCTTCTATTTTCTGTTTAGCCAGCTTGTGCAGGTCATATTTTGACCGGTCGATGGTATACCATACTGGCCATTATGTGCATCAATAAGGTTGATGCCTAACTGTTTTGTTCATTATACAGAACGCGAAGCGCTGGCAGCTGGCAAATAGCGATTCAAGAAAAAGAAAACCCGAATATTTAAATGCGCTATCCCTGAGATGGATAGGACTGTATATTAAGTTTTTTTAAAAGAATATGGGAAGTAAATTATCGGGGAAAGACCTTATTAAAATCGGTTTTCCACAGAATAATATAATGAATTTAGCCTTAGGGCTAATCACACGCTACCGAAGAGGGGAAAAGAAAGAAAACATCCTTTTGGAAGCAAAGAAGGTGCTCGAAGCGCCTGAAAAATTTAGGGAAGATGCTGTTTGGGCCAAGCTCGCTGAAGGTCTGATTCAGCCGGTTGAAGCGCGCAAGCAACAGCTCAATAAGCAAATGGCGCCTTTTACCATCTTTGGTGAAAATGAAATTGATGAGCAGGCCAAAAGGCAGCTGTATGAGGCCTTGAAGCTGCCCATTGCATACAAAGGAGCATTGATGCCAGACGCGCACATGGGTTATGGCTTGCCTATTGGCGGAGTATTGGCAACGGATAATGCCGTGATACCTTATGGTGTAGGTGTGGATATTGGCTGTCGAATGAGTCTGTCTATCTTTGACCTACCCGCGAGTTATTTCAAAGGACGAGAATTCCAGTTGCGCAATATACTGAAGGAGAATACCCAATTCGGTATGTACGATACGCATCGGGAGAAACAAGACCATGCTATTTTTAGCAGATCGGAATTTAAAGATATTCCTTTATTGAGATCACTGTTGGACAAGGCTTACAGGCAACTCGGGACTTCGGGTGGTGGAAATCACTTTGTTGAATTCGGCGTGGTTGAATTGCATCAGGTTCGTTCCGAGTGGGGAATTAGGCCCGGGTCTTATCTAGCAGTACTATCGCACAGCGGATCCCGTGGTTTGGGAGCCAATATCGCTAAACAGTATACAAATTTAGCCGCAAAACAATGCCCTTTGCCACGTCCTGTACAACATTTAGCCTGGTTGGATCTGGATACGCAGGAAGGTCAGGAGTATTGGCTGGCAATGAACCTTGCCGGTGATTATGCCCAGGCCTGCCATGAGGATATCCATAGGCGCTTGGCAAAAGCATTGGGTGAACGGCCTGTGTTGACCATTGAGAATCACCATAATTTTGCATGGCGGGAAATGGTCGATGGAAAGGAATGTATTGTGCATCGTAAAGGAGCAACTCCAGCAGGGCAAGGGTATTGGGAATTATTCCGGGGTCTATGACCGCACCGGGTTTTATTGTTGAGGGGCGAGGAAATCCTTTGAGTATCCAATCGGCTTCGCATGGTGCTGGACGCGTGATGTCCCGGGCAGCCTGTAAAAGTAGCCTCACCAAAAGTGCCATGCTCAAAGAATTGGAGCAGCATGGTGTGGAGTTAATTGGCGGGGCGCTAGATGAAGCTCCGCATGCCTATAAAGATATCCATCGGGTGATGGGCTTGCAAAATGAGTTGGTTAATGTGCTTGGGACATTCAGTCCGAAGATTGTTCGTATGGATAAATAAGACGGGATGGAAAAGTATATTTTAATTACTTCAGGACGAGGTCCTAAGGAGTGTAATTTAGCTGTTCAACTGGTTTTGGAAAGAATACTGGCAGAGGCGGATCAATATGGGGTGAAGATCGAGACAGTGGAAGTGGAGAAAATGGACGGGCTGCCAAGCTCAATTGTGTTAAAATTGATCGGTAGAGAAATCGGAGTGTTCAGGGACCGTTGGCTAGGTACAATCTGCTGGATTTGTCAAAGCCCTTTTCGACCGAACCATCGACGTAAAAATTGGTTTGTGGAGCTGAAGGACTGGTATCCGGCAAAAAGCGCAGCAAAACTGAACCTGAAAGATGTGCAATTTAAAGCCATGCGTAGCAGTGGTGCTGGGGACAGCATGTGAATAAAGTGAGCTCGGCTGTTCGCGCGACCCATCTTCCCACAGGATTGATGGTGCAGGTAATGGATACCCGTTCCCAATTGCAAAATAGAGAAATTGCTGTTTTGCGTTTGGAGGAACAGCTGATGGCGCTTGAACGGTTACAAAAGGCCGCAGCGGAAAATCAGCGCTGGAAAGAGCAGATTGCTATTGAAAGAGGCAATTCGAAACGCATTTTCTTTGGATCTAAATTTAAAGAACTGTAATCATTTCTCCATAAACTAGAGATGGTGGCAATCTGAATTTCTTTGTATCGATAAATAATCTGTTTAAGCCCTGATCATCGGTGATCAGGGCTTAATTGTTGGCCTGACTTGGTCATCCCGGCTTGGTAAAGGTTTATAATAAGGAAGAATTTGCGCCTATTGCATTAATCCTATATTTCAATTAACCCTAGTCTGGCGGAAATAATTTAACATTTGATGTTAAGATGTGGGCAATACTGGGTAATATACTCCTGTGTTCTACTTCGATATTTATATAAATTGGTTGTTGTAAAAACATTTTAAAACTAACTAAACTTATGAACAAAAGAAGTATTGCGATACTAGCATCCAATATACTAGTATGTTCTGCGCTCTACGCTCAAACAGCAGTCAAAGGAAAGATAGTGGATCAGGATGGTAAACCCATTCCGGGTGTATCCGTATCTATTAAGGATGGGCCAGGCACACAGACAGGTGCTGATGGCGGTTTTTCGTTGACCTATACAAACGGAACGGTCTTAAATATCAGCGCAATCGGCTATAAGCCCAAACAAGTACAGATCAATAATCAAACTGTTGTCAATGTCACGCTAGAATCCATGATGGAAAATCTGGATGAGGTCGTAGTGACTGCCCTTGGGATTACACGAGAAAAGAAATCGCTGGGTTATGCGATGCAGGAAGTAAAAGCAAAGGAATTGACCGATGCGGGACAGCACAGTCTTACAGGTGCATTGGCGGGCAAAGTGGCCGGTGTTCAGGTAAATCAATTTGGTGGTGCTATAGGTTCTTCAGCACGGATCTCTATCCGTGGTAATACCTCCTTGCAAAAAGATCAACAGCCACTAGTCGTCATTGATGGTATCCCTGTGACAAATAATGCGCAACGTAGCGGTGATAACACTTACTCAGGCGTAGACTACGGTTCTGGACTCAATGATATTAATCCAGATGATATTGAAAGCATCAACGTCTTAAAGGTGGTGCAGCCGCACTTTACGGTATGCGTGCCGGTACTGGTGTTATTATGATCACCACCAAATCTGGTAAACGGGCCGAAAATGGTGTGCAGATATCGTATGACGGAAATTTTTCTATTGATAGAGCCGCTAATTTGCCAAAATACCAGAATTTATATGGTCAAGGATCTAGAGGTGATGAATATAGCTATAAAACCAATGGTGGTGGTCTTTCGTACCAAGATTATGTTTTAAAAAATTCATTTAGTTATGTTGATGGAACTGGATCTAATGGTGTTAACGATGGAATTGATGAGTCGTGGGGCCTCGAATGGATATGGGATTATTAATTCCGCAATTCAATAGTCCTGTTGTGAATGGTGTGCGTCAAGCTACACCATGGAATTCCCATAAAAATAATGTCAAAGAATTCTTCCAAACTGGTTTCTCTCAAAACCACAACCTGTCACTGCTTTCTAAGAGTGATCGTTCTTCGACACGGGCCTCAATATCATTTAGGGATCAGAGAGGAACGGTGCCTAATACAGATCAGAAGAAGTATACCGCGCAACTCAATAATGATTATAAGATCAGCGATAAAGTTTCCTATGATATCATGGCTAACTTTACGCGTACAGAAAGTAATAATTTAGTAACCCAAGGTTATGATTCTGCTAACCCAATGAATGGCTTAATCTGGTTTGGTCGACAAGTGGACATGCAGGATCTGAAAAAGAACTGGGATCAGCGTGATGCACAGGGTAATTATACCTACTACAATTGGAATTCAGCTTATCATATGAATCCGTTTTATACAATGCACGAATCTCGGAACGCGCTGAAAATGAATCGTATTTTTGGAAAAACATCATTGTTTTATCAACCCTTTGATTTCCTGAGATTTGAAGGTAGGGTCGGATTGGATTACTATAATACACATATGTTTGAAACTACCTATTATAACTATGATAATAAAGATGGTAAATTCAATGAGATAAAAATAGTAATTCTGATTTTAATGCAGATTTTATCGCAAATTTCAACAAGCAATTTGGTGATCTTAGTTTATCGGGGATTGTAGGTGCAAATTACCGGGATTATCAGTTTGAAACAAATACCCTCGGTGCTAAAGGGTTAAATGTGTTGGGTGTATATACTATTGCTAATAAGATTGGCGATGCCTACACTGTGATGGATCATGCAAAAGGTCGTTCCAATTCGATATACGCCCAAGCTAATCTAGGCTGGAAAGATCAATTGTATTTGGATTTAACGGCGCGTAATGATTGGTCTTCCACCTTGAGGAAATCTTTCTTTTATCCATCAGCAAGTTTAAGTTGGCTTCCAACGGCGACTTTTGAGGGACTAAAAAGCGACTACCTAAACTTTTGGAAATTACGATTTAATGTGGTAGGAGTCGGTAATGGAACAACTCCTTATTCGAATGGAAATTATTATTATGCACAGACAGATGCTTATAATAATTTGTCGCAAATGTATAAAAGTATGACCTATGCCATTGAAGGCCTGGAGCCGGAGGCAATTACATCCTACGAAATCGGAACGGAGTTGGGTATGTTTAAAGATCGTCTTCACTTGGATCTGACCTATTACCAAAAAAATAAATAAGAATCAATTGCTTTCTGTACCAACCTCCAACGTTGTAGGATTTAGCAACATCTTCTTGAATGCTGGAGAAATAAGAAGTAAGGGCGTAGAAATCCAATTGAGAGGTGATATCCTCAGAAATGAAAATGGGCTAAACTGGACAACAACGGTCAATTTCTCAAAGGATAAAAATAAGGTGGTTGAACTCTATCCGCAATTGGATTTGAACGATCTTAGATTAGGCTGGACATGGGGTATTTCCAATATGGCCTCAATAGGTCAACCCTGGGGTACACTAGTCGGGCCAGGTTATGATCGAGTAGAAGATGGACCAATGAAAGGGGCGATAAAAGTAGCTGCTAATGGGTTGATAGATAAGCCTCTTAGTGCTCAAGTACTCGGAAATGTTGTGCCTGATTTTCTAGCTTCCATGCGAAATGATTTCACCATAAAAGATTTCAGATTTGGCTTTATGCTTGATTTCAGAAAAGGAGGTGATATTTGGTCACAAACAATGTCGCACGGATATACAACCGGGATTGCAGAAATTACAGCTGCCGATGGCATTCGTGAACGTGCTATTGTTGCAGGTAAAGATGTGATGAAAAATGAGCGATTCGCTATGAAGGTAGGGGATAATTGGGTTGAAAATACAATTGAAACCAGTGCACAGAGTTGGTATGAATTGGGAGGTGTTGCCGAAATGTATGTTTTTGATGGTTCGTTTTTGAAATTGAGAGAGGCTTATATTTCTTATAATCTACCAAAAGCTCTTTATAGTAGAATAAAAGGAATCAAACGTGCGAATGTCTCTATCACTGGAACCAATTTGGCGCTGCTTTGGGTACATAAATCCAATACTATGCGCTTGGATCCAGAGAGTGGAGGGGTGTCAAGTGATTCGCGTGGCGTAGGCTTTGAGCAGGCTTCTGTCCCTAATTCAAGAAGTATAGGTCTTAAACTTGGTTTTACATTTTAATCCATACAAAAGTTTGAAATTTAAAATCCAACAAAAACAAATTTATGGTTATGAACACTTTTATTAAAAAACTAAAATATACGCCCCTTTTAGCAATGCTTTTGGTCTCAGGATGTACCAAAAATTTTGAGGAAATTAATACGGATCCCGATGCGTTGAAAGATGTCCCACCACAAAATATGCTGGTCAATGTACTACGAAATGCAGGTGAGCAATTTGGTGGGGATGTGGATGGCTATGGCACCTTTGCGGGCTATATTGTCAAAATTCAATATCCAGATAACTTGAGTGGATTGATTCCAACAGATAATACTTACGGAAATCGTTGGGCAGCCTGTTATTACAATATTACGCAAATGAACGATTTGTTGAAAAAAACAGACGATAAGGCTGCAGGTTTTAAAACATTCGGATTGTCGCACGGATATGGAACAATTATATGTGGTCTTATCTGTTGGATGGCTGGGGTGATATTCCCTATTCGGAGGCTTTTAAAGGAAGACCCGAAGATGGTTCGGTTTTGAAGGCCAAATATGATAAACAGGAAGATGTTTTCCCGGCGGTATTGGCAGATCTTAAAGCATTGGCAGATGAACTTGCTGCCGGGATTGGCACAGACGAACTTGGAGAATATGATATTATATACGGATCAAAAGAGACTGGAGCTGCAGCTCTAAAGGCGCAGATGTTGAACTGGCAAAAGTTCTGTAATTCACTTCGTTTGCGTATGGCTACACGTATTTCTGCGGTTGCTCCAGCTTTGGCAAAAACTACTATTGAGGAAATCGCTGGAAATAAGCTGAAATATCCTGTCATTGAAACAAATGCTGAAAATTGTCGCATGGTTTATCCAGGTACTTTGCCTTATATGGAACCTTGGTATGAATCTGGAATATATGGCAATCGTCTCAATAACTGGGGATGTTTGATATTTTCATTGATCATTTGAACACAACGAAAGATCCGAGAATAGCGTCGATAGCACGAAAAAATAATGCCGGTAAGTATGTCGGCTTTATAAATGGTTCCGAAAATAATCCAAATCCGTTTACTTCCATTTCCTGGATTGGTGAGCATTATGTCAATGACCCGCGGGAGCTACACCATTTTATCGAGCCTGTGAAACTTATTACATGTTGGCAGAAGCAGCTTTATCTGGATATAACGTGGGAATATCAGCAAAAGATGCCTACGAAAAAGCGGTGACATTATCTATGCAAGACAATAAAATTGAGACGTCAGCCATTACCACTTATCTTGCCGGAGCAGGTAAATTTAATGGAACCAAGGAACGTGTTTATTGGGATATGTGGGTAGCCTTATTTAAAGAAAACTATGAAGCGTGGAGTTTATATAGACGAACAGGAATTCCAACAACAAACTATCCATCTAAACTTCAGAAAAAACATACTGACCAACCATGGCGTTTACCTTATCCGAATAATGAATATTTATATAATGCGGATAACGTCAAAGCTGCCGCTACAGGGACAGTGGATTACAACTGGGGAAAACGCTTATGGTGGGCAAAAGATAATGGAAAAGAATAGGTGTTGCCGGAAGGAAACAAGAAATGTATTTAAGGGTTATTGAAAAATGTCGTTTTTCTTTTAACCTCAATCGAACTGAAAAGCCCTGATCACACTGATCAGGGCTTTTCTGATTTTTGAAATCCGAAGTCCAATGTAATTTAGCCATAAGCAGCTTGTCGAATGGTCAGTATACTATTGGTTGATCATTAATGTTAGTCTGAATCGCGAATTGCAACCAAATAAATAGATGCTGTTTGAAAATTATATTGCTTGCTTGTTCTGCTAGGTTTTGAAACTGTTTATTTCCATATTTTCTTCTGTTAAACGCTTGAAATGTAGAAAATAATTTGTTGAAATGCCGTGATAATTAGTATCTTTAGGATGAACGATCGAAATATATATTGTTCAAACTAAAATAAACTTAGATACTGTTCATGGCGCCCCTGGAAGGATTTTGTCCTACAGAACCTATGGACTGTGGAATTTCAAATTTCAATGATATGATAGATTCTCCAGGCTTCCTTTTTCGGGAAGCAATTAAGCAAGAAAAGCCCTTACAGGTTGTTGGAGCCATCAATGCAAACCATGCACTTTTGGCCGAACAAGCTGGTTTTAAAGCCATTTACCTCTCTGGTGGCGGTGTTGCTGCGGGATCGCTCGGTATACCTGATTTGGGTATCACAACACTTCAAGATGTATTAATTGACGTGGAGCGCATTACGAATGTCTGCAAGCTTCCTTTGATGGTCGATATTGACACCGGTTTTGGGCCTTCGGCCTTTAATGTTGCACGTACCATAAAAAGCTTGATTAAAGCCGGGGCTGCCGCCGTACATATGGAAGATCAGGTGGGCGCCAAGCGTTGTGGTCACCGCCCAGGGAAAGAGCTGGTTTCAAAAGATGAAATGGTCGATCGCCTGAAAGCTGCTGTGGATGCCCGGACAGATCCTCATTTTGTTATTGGCGCACGTACTGATGCCTTGGCTTCAGAAGGACTTGAACGTGCTTTGGAGCGGGCTGTGGCCTACAAAGAAGCTGGTGCTGATTTTATTTTTGCAGAAGCCGTACACAATCTGGATCAATATATGCAATTCAGCAGAATAACCGGGCTGCCGATACTTGCCAACATTACAGAGTTTGGACAAACACCTTTGTTTAATCTTGATGAACTTCGACATGCGGATGTGTCCATTGTGCTTTACCCCTTATCTGCATTCCGTGCAGCCAATAAGGCTGCAACTGATGTGTATCAGCATATCCGCAAAGATGGTAGTCAGGCGGCTGTTATCGATCGCATGCAGACACGCGATGAGTTGTATCGGAGCATAGATTACTATGCTTACGAAGATCGCCTGGATCAATTGTTCAATACTAAATCATAAGAATCTCAAACCGAATACAGGCGCGTATTTTACGGTTTAACATATACGCCAATAAATAATATATTCCGATGAAAGAGACAAACGATACTGGTTTTAAACCCAAAAAAGCGTAGCACTTTCTGGTGTTCCTGCCGGAAATACAGCCTTGAGTACTGTTGGAAAAAGTGGTAATGACCTCCATTATCGAGGTTATGATATTTTGGATCTGGCGCATCAGGCCTCCTTTGAGGAAGTCGCCTATCTATTGATTTATGGCAGCCTACCTACACAGGCACAACTAACGTCCTATCAAAGCCAGTTGCTGAGCCAGCGGGGCTGCCCATCACGGTACAGCAGGTGCTGAAACAGTTGCCATCTACTGCCCATGCAATGGATGTCCTGCGTACTTATGTGTCCTTTTTGGAAGTGTGAATCCGGAAAAAGAAAATCATGCTTTGGCAGGTGCTAGAGATATCGCCAATCGCCTGATGGCCTCCATGGCCTCGGCTTTACTGTATTGGTATCATTTTAGTCAAAATGGACGCGAAATTCAGGTCGAAACCGATGACAGCACCCTGGGCGGGCATTTTCTGCATCTGTTACACGGCAAAGCACCTTCCGAATCCTGGATTCGGGCGATGCAGATTTCGCTTAATTTATACGCTGAGCATGAGTTTAATGCTTCCACATTCACCGCTAGGGTGATTGCGGGGACGGGATCTGATATGTATTCCTGCATCGCTGGTGCAATCGGTGCGTTACGCGGCCCCAAACATGGTGGCGCCAATGAAGTCGCTTTTGAGATCCAGAGCCGCTACGCAAATGCTGATGAGGCCGAAGCCGATATTCGAAAACGGTTGGAAAATAAAGAAGTGATTATCGGTTTCGGACATCCTGTCTATACTATCTCGGATCCAAGGAATCAGGTGATTAAACAGGTCGCCAAGGAATTATCCGAAGAGGCTGGTGATATGACGCTTTACCTGATTGCCGAACGTTTGGAAAAGGTGATGTGGGAAGAAAAACGGATGTTCCCCAACTTAGATTGGTATTCGGCTGTTTCTTATCACCTGATGGGGATTCCAACCGAAATGTTCACACCGCTGTTTGTGCTTTCGCGTATCACAGGCTGGTCTGCCCATGTCTTTGAACAACGTCAAGATGGAAAAATCATTCGGCCGAGCGCGAATTATATTGGTCCCGATGACCGACCTTTCGTGCCCATATCCGCGAGATAATACAATAAAACGTATAATGTGAAAAATAAAACGGAAAGAAGTCGTTTGCCTCTCGCATTGAAGGAACAGTACTGTGTTTTTTTGATGATTGCTGCAGATGCGTTCGGAAAAAATAAATTGAAAAGAACAACAGTCTTATAAGAAATAAAATAATGAGTTCAACGATATCAAATGAAAGACCACAGCCAGATCAGGTTCTGGTGGCTATTGTGGATTACGTGTTAAATTACAAAATCGAAAGTAAAGTTGCATGGAATACAGCTTTTTACTGTTTTCTGGATACCATCGGCTGTGGGTTGGAAGCGCTGACCTATCCGGCCTGTACCAAATTACTGGGGCCGGTTGTACCCGGTACGATTGTTCCCAATGGTGCAAAAGTACCCGGAACGAATTATCAACTGGATCCTATACAGGCCGCATTTAATATTGGTACCATCGTTCGCTGGTTGGATTTTAACGATACCTGGCTGGCTGCGGAGTGGGGGCATCCATCGGACAATCTTGGGGTATTCTGGCTACTGCGGACTGGCTGAGCAGAACACAGATTGCGAAAGGGGAGAAATCCCTAAAGGCAAAACAGGTGCTTGAAGCGATGATTATGGCACATGAGGTTCAAGGCGTGTTAGCGCTTGAAAATTCCTTTAATAAAGTGGGATTAGATCACGTAATTTTGGTAAAGGTTGCTTCTACAGCCGTTGTTGGTAAACTTTTGGGCCTTAGTCGGGACGAATTGCTGAATGCGGTTTCATTGGCCTTCGTCGACGGCCAGGCTTTGCGGACGTATCGCCATGCGCCTAATACAGGAAGCCGTAAATCTTGGGCCGCCGGAGATGCTACTTCGCGTGCAGTACGCCTTGCTTTAATTGCACAAACGGGTGAAATGGGGTATCCATCGGTGTTAACAGCACCGGTATGGGGCTTCTATGACGTTTCATTTAAAGGCAACCCATTTAAATTTCAGCGCGATTATGGATCTTATGTGATGGAGAATATTCTATTTAAGATTTCTTTCCCGGCGGAATTTCATGCACAGACCGCAGCCGAAGCAGCAATGCAATTGCACCAGCAGTTAAAAGAGTTTGGGAAAAGCAGTGATGATATTGAGCGTGTTACCATTCGTACACATGAGGCCGCAATCCGAATCATCGACAAGAAGGGACCGTTGCATAATCCGGCCGATCGGGATCACTGTATCCAATATATGGTTGCTGTACCCTTAATCTTTGGGCGTCTGACAGCGGAGGATTATGAAAACCATATTGCACTGGATCCACGTATTGATGCACTGCGGGACAAAATTTTCTGTGTTGAAGATCCACAGTTTACAATTGATTATCATGATCCACAAAAACGGGCGATCTCAAATGCCCTGACGGTGGTATTAAAGGATGGTACAGTATTGCCGGAGCTGGTGGTGGAATATCCGATTGGACATCCGAGACGCCGGCAGGAGGGGATTCCTAAATTGATCGAAAAGTATAAAACGAATCTTGCCCGTGTATTTTCTGAAAAACAGCAAAAACAATTGCTTGAGGTGACTTTGGATTACGATACCTTCATTGACCTGGATGTATCCGAACTGATGGATCTCCTGGCCCGCTAAATAAGAAAGTCATTGATCGGTAGCAGGCAAACTATCGATCAATGACTGTCTTAGAGATCTTATTTAATGGATGAGTTTTAGCTAAATACAAATCACTTATTTGATCTCCGACGTTCGCGCCAAAGTGCTTCCGCTCAATTTAGGATTTCTTTCCTGGTTATTCGAGAACGCTGTCAGATACACATTTGTTTCCTGGCTAACTTATAACTTTTTCAATTTAGGATTTCTTTCCTGGCCAATTTGAATCAAAACCTGTATAAAATTTAAAATTCCTGTCAGCACGTTCTATTAACGAACGAGGGACTTCCCATTGTTCACCCAGGTGTAGAAATGACTGACATTCCTGTACAAAGATAGGAAGGCCTGTAAGGTCGATATGTCCAAATACACCCCGGTATGTGCTGCATAGCCTACGCCGAGGATGGAGCCGATATCCCCATCAATGGGTTGTTCCAATACACCTTCTTCGAGACAGCGGTAGCTATCAAGGGCCATGACATGAAGGAGCCTCTTTTGTATTATTTCGGAGGAAGGGGATTCTCCTGATGTAGGTAGTGCGGGGTTCTGCCAGACTGTTTTCGTTCGGGAAGCTGTATCATAATCATAGAATCCATGGCCGGATTTTCTACCTTTTCTGCCATTTTTAATCATTTTGCTTAAATGGGCATACGCACGTCGCTGACTGTTATGCAATGCTGGAAACTGATCGTAGACATGCAGCATCAACTCTAATGAAATTTCGTCGAGTACCGCTAATGGACCAACAGCAAATCCGGCCTGTATTGCTTCGTCTTCAATCTGACTTGCCGGAATACCTTCCAGCAACATGGTGATGGCCTCCAGTAAGTAGTTGAAGAAAATACGGGATGTAAAGAACCCGGGGCCATCATGTACGACAATGGGAATTTTACCGAGGCGCAAAGCGGTTGCAATCGCTTTTGTAATGTTACCTGATCGGTTTGCGTGCCGCAGATAATTTCGACCAATGGCATGCGATCTACAGGGAGAAGAAATGCATGCCGATAAAACGTTCTGGCAGATCCATTGCAGCAGCCAAAGTTGTAATGGGCAATGACGTTGTATTGGATGCGAAAAAACCATTTTCGGCAAGATAGGGAAGGCTTTGTCGGGTTACTTCGGCTTTTAACCCAGGTCTTCAAATACCGCTTCAATAATAAGGTCAGCATCGACAAGATCAGCAACTTGGTCACTGGGTTGAATATTGGCTAAAAGCGTCTGTTGTTGTAAGCTACTTATCTGTCCCTGTGCAAGTAATTTATCACAAAGTTTGGCAGAATAAGCTTTTCCCTGCTCCGCCTGAGTCCTGTTCACATCTTTTAAAACAACGGAAATGCCTGCTCTGGCGGCTTCATAGGCGATGCCGGATCCCATCATACCTGCACCCAGAATTCCTATTTTTTTGATTGCATAGGTGCCAAGTGATTTGATGCGGTCAGGATGTTGTGCCTGTAGCATGCCTTCATACAATGTCCTAACCATGTGCAGCGGCTCGGGGGCACTTAATACCTTATGGTATAGCTTTGCCTCGGCCTCCACAGCTTCTGTTAAAGACAGCAATTGATTCGTTTTTAATAATTGTACAACAGCATTGGTGCCCGGTAACAATCCTCTTGTTTTCTTTAAAACAGCAGCGCAAGCTTCTTCAAATTCGGCGGAGACTGCTGTTGGGCCAGGGGTGGAAATACTGGTTTTTGAATTTTCAAGAATCCAGTTCTTTGCCAGCACTAGGCTCTGCTCGCGATCTGTTGTTACCTCATTCACTAAACCCAGTTCAAGAGCTTCTTTGTTTGAGGTGAGTTTCGCTTGGGTCAACAGGTTCAACGCCGCAGTAGAACCTACAAGTTGAGCTAAGGTAATGGTTGTCGCAAAGCCAGTAAATAGGCCGAATTTACTCTCTGGGAAGCCCAGTTTTACCTGTGGACCTGCAATACGGTAGTCTGACCATAGCATCGTTGCTAAACCGATGCCCGTGCAGTTGCTATCCAAGATCGATACAATAGGTTTGCCCAAGGTCTTCCATTGCAATGCCTTCCATGTGGTTTTCTGTATGATCTCGGGATCGAGTTGACCATTGGAAACCTGATCAAATAATCGGATGTAATCGGTCTGCTTGTTATTTAGCGGACAGGTATAGATCAATCCGCGGACTTCTTTTTCATTTAGTACACTAGCCACCAGGTCGACAAACTCTTGTATACGATCACGGACTGTTGACTCCTCGGTTGCTGCATCTGCCAATGGTTTTATGGTGACAATATGTTGATTGTCCTGTTCGATATGAAAAAATGGGTGTACCTGATAATTCATTATGCTGAACTGCTTTTAATATTGAAAATGTTTATGTTAGGGCTGGGTTTGTTTGATTGATAGTTGACCTTGTCAATCGTCATCTTGGCAATGATTTCCAGCATAATCTCGGATGTTCCGCCAATGATTGTCCCGACCCGTACATCCCGATATAGGCGGGCGATTTTGTAATCTTCGGTGAATCCATAGCCCCAAATAACTGAAGACATTGGCTCACGACCTGTACCGCAAGCTCGCTGGCTTGCAGTTTGGCTATGGAACAATCCTGAACAGCATATTCACCTTGATTTTGGAGATCGCAGCACTGATAGACAAAAGCCCTTGTCGTTGCGATATCGGCAGCCATCTGGGCAATGCGGTGACGAATCGTCTGAAACTCCTGGATCTTTTTGCCGAATGCCTCCCGCTGACCAATATATTCCAGGGTGTACTGTAATGCGGAATCCGCTGTAGCCAGACTATGTATGGCGGCAGTCAAACGCTCCAATTGCAATCCGGCCATTAAATAAAGAAAGCCATCACCTTCCTTTCCAATCAGATTGGAAACAGGGACTTTAACCTGATCGAAACCCAATTCAGCAGTATCCGAGGCATGCCAGCCTAATTTGTTGAGTTTATTTGCCGAAACACCTTCAGCATGTCTTTCTATCAGTAACAGGCTGATGCCTTTTGTTCCTTTTTCCGGATCGGTTTTAACAGCAGTAATAAAAAAGTCGCCGTAGTAGCCATTGGTGATAAATGTTTTGGAGCCATTGACAATATAGTGGTCGCCCGATCGGACGGCAGTTGTTTTGATCTGTTTGACATCAGACCCCGCCCCAGGTTCGGTAATAGCAACAGCACTCACCATATCACCGGCGATCACTGGTCTAAGGTAATGTTGCTTGAGTTCTTCAGATGCATATTTCAATAGATAAGGAGCTGACATGTATTGGGTGACCAGAGCAGATATCGTGAATCCTCCCGAAAAACAATAGGATAGTTCCTCGCACAAAATCATCGAATAGTAAAAATCCAGGTCCAGACCACCATATTCTTCCGGGTAGTTGAGTCCCATAAAACCCATGTCACCCATTTTCTTCCAAATGCTTCGATCTATTTCACCCTGTTGTTCCCATTGATCTACATGCGGGATAATTTCTTTGTGAATAAATGCCCGAATGGTTTCGCGAAAAATCTGATGTTCGGCTGTGAGTTTGCGTGCCTGCATAATTGTTTATTTTACTTTTGGTTATTGGTTTCAGTTACATGATTGCGGACTGAAAACGATTTGTCTCTTGCTTTATCTTGGCATAACATCGCTCTTGTTAAAAAGAGCGGAATGTCTAACCGAATTTAGCGAAAAGCGTTGGCTTTTCTGCAAATATTTATTGTTTATTTTTTGTCAAATAGATTATGTAGGGAACTTTTTGCTCTGTTTTTTTCTATTTATTTTGTTTTGGCCTAAAAAATAAAATAAGAGGGTTCGCTTGTTTGTGTTATATTTTTATCTTTAGGAAAGGAATGATACCAGTTTTGGCTGATGAATCCTCAGTTGAATCGGGTCGCAAGTCTATTGAATTCAAGAAAAAACAATTATAAACAGAATAACATGTCAAAAAGTGTATTTATCGTTGCGGCAAAGCGTACGCCAATAGGAAGTTTTGGAGGTGGATTATCATCGGTTGCGGCGACAGCGCTGGGGCTCATGCTGTCCGTGCTGTATTGATGAGACTGGGATTGCTGCAGACCAAGTCGATGAAATTCTGATCGGTAGCGTTCTGCAGGCTGATTTGGGGCAAGCTCCCGCCCGTCAGGTTGCACGGCTTGCCGGCTTACCTGATCAGGTAACAGCGACTACAGTAAATAAAGTCTGTGCCAGTGGAATGAAAGCCATTGCTTTTGCCGCGCAATCTATTTTGTTGGGGATGCCGATGTGGTCATTGCCGGAGGTATGGAAAATATGAGTAAAGTCCCTTATTATGCGAATACAATGCGCTGGGGTGCCAAGTTCGGAGGCCAGAGTTTCGTTGATGGTTTGCAACGGGACGGTTTAAGTGATGCCTATTCAAATGAACCAATGGGCAGTTTTGCTGAATTATGTGCTGAGAAATATGGTATCGGCCGGGCCGAACAGGATGAGTATGCGATTAATTCCTATAAGCGGAGCCTGGAGGCTTGGCAGAAGAATAAATTTATCAAGGAGGTCAGTCCTGTCGCTATCCAAGGACGCAAGGGTGAGCAGATAATCTCCAGGGATGAGGAGTTTTCACAGGTCAATTTTGATAAGATCCCCGAATTAAAACCTGCATTTAAGAAAGATGGAACAGTAACTGCCGCGAATGCATCCACATTAAGCGATGGGGCGGCTGCGGTATTATTAATGAGTGCTGAGAAAGTGAAAGAACTGGGATTGCAACCATTGGCTGAAATCATAGCCTATGCTGATGCAGAACAAGCGCCAGAATGGTTTACGACAAGTCCCGCTATAGTAACGGAAAAGGTTTTGAAAAAGGCTGGACTAACGAAAGATGATATTGATTATTTTGAATTTAATGAAGCTTTCTCTGTTGTTGCACTTGCAAACGCTAAAATTCTGGATATTCCAATGCGTAAGGTGAATATCTATGGCGGGGCAGTTTCCTGGGTCATCCATTGGGTTGTTCCGGAGCGAGAATAGTCGTTACCTTAACGAGCATTTTACAACAGGAAGGCGGGACAATCGGACTTGCTGCAATTTGCAACGGTGGTGGTGGTGCTTCGGGAATGATTATAAAAAACTATAATGCTTTGTCCAGATAAGTATTTATTTTAAAGTAAGTACTTATCTGGACAAAGTCTATTCTTTGGTTGATGACAATGTGCCAGAACATTGATTGAGGTTATTCCTCATAAAGGCGACTTGCCTCAACGCCATGAAGTGCAAGTTCAGACTCGATCTCTGTCGGATTGAGTCGGATGCCTTCAATGGTTAACAGGTTGTAAATAGAATCCAGATCTATTTTCCATTCATGGATACCATTTAATTTTTCAACAGCTTGTTTGATCTTGTCTACAAGACTGGGATGTTGTGCATTAGTTTCGAAAATGAGCTTTTCCATCGTGTTTCATATTAGGCCCGATTAGAACAAATCAGGCAGGTTTAACCAAAATAGCGTAGACAATCATTTGATCGGCTAATTACAATACTCTCAATATAAGAAGAATAATCTGAAATTAATAGTTTGAAGTGACTAAATTGTAATGAAACTGTTAATTTTTGTAATCAATACCTGCAAATTTTATAGTTAATAAATAGCATTTTTTGCCCTGTGTTTTGAGCGGTATTGTCGTCGGAAAGGTGGGTTTAACCAAGTTTTGTATTATAAGGGAATCTTCTTAACGGATTTAAGTAGAACTTGCGTGAAAGAAGCCAGCAGTTAAATAGCAGGAAGATCATTTAGATCCTGTTTCATTTTTCGTTACTAATAAAATTTTAATTAAGTTTGAGTGGAATCATGACTACTGAACTTTCCAATATAATGATCATATTGCTGCTTGTAGCAGTCGTTGTCCTGTTGATTTTGTATATATTATTAATACAGAAATACAAAAAGCTCAGGGTGGAAGAGCGACGGCATCAGGAACTTTTTAAACGAATGGATAATGAGCAGATGGATCATGTGCATCGCAATCGATTAAACCCACATTTGCTGAAAAATTCGCTCAATGGTATCCTTTCCCATGCTTATCAAACCTACTATACAATGGATAAGCTGGCTATGGTATTGGATTATGTATTATATGAAAGTGAAGAGGAACTGGTCTCCCAAAAGCAGAGATCGAGTTTGCCCGTAATTTAATTGAAGTCAATAAGGTTAAGTTGAGCCCCTTGTTTGATATGCGGGTTAAATTTGATATTGATGAATTGAATGAATCATTATTGGAACGTCCTTCACTGGTACCATTGATGACTGTAGACCTCATCGAAAATGCGTTTAAGCATGCTGATTTTCACCATCCCGACTCCTTTATTTCGATTGTACTTAGCTTTCGCAATGGTCTGCTGGAATTGACTGTCAGCAATAAAATATCGAAGCGCTCACCCTTGTATAAAACCAAAGGTGGAATAGGCAGTAAGACGTTGGAGGAACGGCTGATGCTCTATTATCCAGATAGGCATGAATTAAAACGTTTTGTAGAAAATGATGTCTATAACGCCTACCTTCAGATCCGATTGTATGAGAATTGAAAAAACCTGAAATGCATTTTACTGGATGATGAACTGCCGAGTTTGCGGTTTTTGAAGATGCTCTGTGAACAAATTCCCGGTCTGGAGGTGGTTAAAGCATTTAATGATCCTGCCGTTTTACTTAAGGAGTATAAAAGTCTAAACTTTGATTTCTGTATTTTGGATATTGAAATGCCTCAGTTTAATGGCTTTGATGTTGCTAAGGAACTGGGAGACTATCCCATTGTTTTCTCCACTGCCTATAAACAGTATGCCAGCGATGCTTTTGATATCAATGCGGTGGATTACATGCGTAAGCCAATATCGCTGTCACGTCTACAGCAAGCGGTATTGAAAGTAGAGCAGGTCATCAATAGCCGATCAACTGAGTCTTCTCCTTTTGCTCAATTCAATACCAATAGGGGAAGGCAATCCTTTACTTCAGTCAGATCAGCTATGTCCAGATTGCGGAAGTAGATAGTCGCGACAAGACCGTATTCCTTGGGGATGGATCCACTATTTTATTGAAAAATATCAGCTTCGATAGGTTACTCTCGCTGTTGCCGGAACAGGATTTTATCCGTATCAACAAAAGGAAATTATCGCCCTGAAAATTGTGAAATTCTTTTCAGCTGATGTGATCACCAGCAGTCTGGTCGATGAGCAGGATGCAGCTATTCTTTTTAGCTTAGGAGATTCTTATAAAAAATCATTCCTCGAAAAATTCGCTTGATTACAAAATTCGCGGGGTTCATTACATATTTTCCTGTTCTTCCTTCCCGGTAAGGTTTAAAACTCCTGTAGAATTCTATTTTTGTTGTAGTTCTCTTCCCAAAATTGATGCATTGACGACTTTGGGATAGACTTTTACATGCTGTTATCACCTGATATTATTTAAAGCGAAAAAGATGAAGAAATACAAGAATACGATTTTTTATGTGACGTTAATTGGTACGCTGCTCGTGGTGATGTACTGGGTGATCCATTTGGGAGCACAATTGCAAAGCCAGGAGATGCTCCATGGTGAAAAGATAAGTCAGGGGCCTGGCAGGATTTTAAATCGACTTTATTACATAGTCTTCAGCATCCATTGGCAATATTGCTCGCACAGATTGTGACGATCATTATTGCTGCCCGGATAATGGGCTGGATATGCATCAAGATTAAACAACCTGTTGTGATCGGTGAAATGCTTGCCGGTATTATATTGGGGCCTTCCTTATTGGGGCTTTATTTCCCTGAATTCTCCCATACACTATTTCCCGTTGAATCCCTGAGCAACCTACAGTTTCTGAGCCAGATCGGCTTAATCCTGTTTATGTTTATTATCGGAATGGAACTTGATCTCAATGTGCTGCGAAATAAAGCACATGATGCTGTGGTGATTTCACATGCGAGTATCGTTATACCGTTTACATTGGGAATTTCCTTAGCTTACTTTTTATACCTGTACCATCCACCGGCGAATGTGGAGTTTTTGTCCTATAGCTTGTTTATCGGTATTTCGATGAGCATTACTGCTTTTCCGGTCCTGGCAAGGATCGTACAGGAGCGCGGACTACAAAAAGTAAACTTGGGTCGATGGCCATTACCTGCGCCGCTGCCGATGATATTACTGCCTGGTGTATTTTGGCTGTGGTGATTGCGATCGTGAAGGCCGGCGATTTTGCAAGTGCTTTATATACGATCGCGCTTGCTATTGCTTATGTGCTGCTGATGATCAAAATTGTACGTCCCTTTTTGATGCGCGTAGGGAGGTGAAGGGGACGCGTGAGGGACTGAATAAACCTGTTGTTGCGATATTTTTATTGTCCTTTTATTGTCTGCTTACGCAACCGAAGTAATCGGTATACATGCGCTGTTTGGTGCTTTTATGGCCGGAGCGATTATGCCCGAAAGCAGCCGTTTCCGTACAGCATTTATCGAAAAAATCGAAGATGTATCCACCTTATTGTTATTACCGTTATTTTTCGTGTATACAGGATTGCGTACACAGATCGGTCTATTGAATGATCCACAACTATGGATGATCACCATCGTGATTATTTTGGTCGCCGTAATTGGAAAGTTTGCCGGTAGTGCATTGGCCGCCCGCTTTGTCGGACAGAGCTGGAAGGATAGTTTGAGCATAGGTGCATTGATGAATACCAGAGGACTGATGGAACTGATTGTATTGAATATCGGTTACGATCTTGGTGTATTAAGTGCTGAGTTATTCTCTATGATGGTTGTGATGGCATTGATCACGACCTTTATGACCGGTCCTTCGTTGGATTTGATTAATTATCTATACCGACCCAAGAAACGCTCGTTACAGGAAGAAATCCAGAATAAATCGAAATTTAAAATTCTCCTGTCATTTGCCAAAAGCAATACTGGGATTTCATTGCTTCATCTCGCAGATGCGCTTACATTAAAATCAAAAAATACGGCGGAAATTACAGCATTGCATATCGAACCGTCCAATGAGCTCCATCATTATGAAGTAGAAACGCAGGAGCAGGATAGTTTTCGGGAAATAAAGCAAGTTGCACAGGATTTGGAACAACCTATTCAGACGATTTTCAAAATTTCCAGTGACATTGACAGTGAAATTGTGCAGACCTCAAATGAGCAAAGTCAGGATCTGCTCTTGTTGGGTGTCAGTGAATCCATCTATGAAGGTAGTCTTTTGGGACGCTTTTTGGATTTCACCTCGCGCATTATTAATCCGGAGAAATTGTTTCATACGGTCACAAACGCCGAATCACCGTTTGCTACCTTTGACCGAAATCAACAGATCAATGCCAAAGTCAATGCGATGGTGGGAATTTTGATTGACAAAAACTTTGTCAAAGCACGTCGTGTTATTGTTCCGATCCTATTGAAAAACGATGAATTCCTATGCGCACTTGTACAGCGATTAATTCACCATTCGGATGCGCAGGTGATGGTATGGGATTTTGATCAGATCCTACGTACCCATGAAAGCTTTCGGGAGAAATTAAGACAGTTGGAGCAACTTGTGCCCAATCATTTGACGATCTTGGAGGAGAAGAATCTTGATGTTGACTTGTGGACGCAACAAGATCTGATGCTTATTAGTTTGCCTTGCTGGCATAAAATTGTCAATAAAAAGATGGACTGGCTCCATCTTACACCATCCACTTTGCTGCTTGCAGACCGAAAAAAATAAAGATTATATACAAAACGCGCCGCAACTAAATAGTTGCGGCGCGTTTTGTATATAATAAAGCTGGAAGTTATTTCCCGACCTTATTCACTTTGATTTTTAATCCGATCAATTTTTCAATATCACTTAAATAAGGTCTTTCTTCGACATCACAGAAAGAGATGGCATTACCTTCTAACCCGCTCTACCTGTCCGACCGATGCGGTGTACGTAGGTTTCCGGTACATTCGGTAGGTCGTAATTGATGACCATAGGTAACTGTTCAATATCTATTCCGCGTGCGGCAATATCAGTAGCGATCAGAATTTTCAGCCGATTTTCTTTAAATTCACCCAATGCTTTTTGTCGTGCATTTTGTGATTTATTACCGTGAATTGCAGCAGCACGAAGGCCATTCTTTGCCAATAATTTGACAATTTTATCCGCCCCATGTTTTGTACGGGAAAATACAATCGTACGGTCTTGCTTAAATTGCTTAAGCAGGTTTGTGAGTAGTTTTATTTTCTCTTTTTCTCTATAAAATAAACCGATTGATTTACTTTTTCAGCAGTTGAACTCACTGGAGTTACGTCTACTTCAACAGGTTTGTGGAGTATACCATGCGCAAATTTGCGAATATTGGGCGGCATCGTTGCTGAGAAAACAGGGTCTGTCTTTTCTCCGGTACTTTTGCCAAGATCTTTTGATATCGTGGATAAAACCCATGTCGAGCATATTGTCAGCCTCATCAAGGATCAAGACTTCAATTTTATCCAGAAAAACCAACTTCTGATTCATCAGATCCAATAGACGACCTGGTGTAGCAACTAAAATATCCACACCTTTTTTTATTTCTTTGACCTGTCTGTCTTGATTGACGCCGCCAAAAATGGTGCAATAATTTAGTTTAAGATGTTTGCGATATAAATTGATATTCTCACCGATCTGTATGGCAAGTTCACGTGTTGGTGTGAGGATTAAAGCGCGGATAGGCATTGTTTTACCATGTGCATTGTGCTCAGACAAACGCTGTAGTAAAGGTAAAGCAAAGGCTGCCGTCTTTCCGGTACCCGTTTGTGCACATCCGATAAGATCCTGACCGCTTAATATAACGGGGATCGCTTTTTGTTGGATTGCAGTAGGGGTTGTATATCCTGTTTCTGAGATTGCTTTGAGAAGAGGAGAAATTAAATTGAGTTGTTTGAATTCCATTAAAATATAACTAGGAAAATAAGCTTAAACTAAAACCCTTTATGTTGTCTCAATCCTATTCAATGATTGATTAGGGGCATTGTTGTGTCGCCTGAATATGAATAAGTGTATTGAAAATAACAAGGGAAGAATACGAAAAAGAAATGGGATAAATCATTATGAATTACCCCATTAACAAGAAAGTGTATTTTTGGATTACGCCAATTTTACGTTTGTAGCGTTGATTCCTTTTGGAGTTCTTTCTACATCATAAGTTACAACGTCGCCTTCAGATACTTGGTTCTTAAGAGCAGAAACGTGTACGAAAACGTCTGCGCTACCATCCTCTGGTGTAATAAAACCAAAACCTTTAGTTTCATTGAAAAATTTAATTTTACCTGTATTCATTATTTTTAATTAAGTCCTGCAAGGTAGGGATAATAAATGATTAATCTTTTATTTTTCGTTGAAATAACAAAGTTTTTTTCCTTCTTAACATTTAATTAATGATAATCAACCTTCAAAGGGTGTAGGACCTGTTTTTCTATTGCCTTGAAAGTCAGTTAGTGAACTGCCTTTAATAGGGTTCTGTAACAGATGCATCTGGATGCATATCGCCAAGAGCCAATAAAAAACATGAACGGGTGGAAACAAACTTATTCTGTCATCTTTCACCTGGAGATTTTCTACTAGGGCGGTTATCTTTATTAGTTTTAATGTCGATATATATTTTACAATGATTTTGGTAAGGGCTTAAATTGAATTTTGTATTTTCATCGAGAACTTAAACCAAGAGCATATAAACCAACATAATGATGAATAGAAAAGACTTTATCCGGACTTCCAGTATTTTAGCCGCAGCATCGTTCATAGGCAAAAGCCAGGCATCCAGTTTATTTACACAGCCAATTCGAGTAGGTGTAATCGGGGTCAATGGGATGGGCTGGTCTGACCTGAATGCTTTGTTAAAGCAACAAGGGGTAATCTGTACCGCACTTTGTGATGTCGACGAGAATATATTGAACAAAAGGGTGAAAGAACTTCAGGAAAGAAATATCAAGGTGGCCAGCTATGTTGACTATAAAAAGATGTTGAGCAGTTCGGATGTGGATGCCTTGATTATCGGAACGCCTGATCATTGGCATTGTCTACAGATGATCGATGCCGTGAAGGCAGGTAAGCACGTTTATATCGAAAAACCTATCGGGAATTCTATTCAGGAATGTCAGCTGATGCTGGCGGCAGCAAAGAAAAGTAATGCTGTTGTTCAGGTAGGGCAATGGCAGCGGAGCCAACAGCATTTTAAAGATGCCATTGATTTTGTACATTCGGGTAAGCTCGGGAAAATACGTTTGGTCAAGGCTTGGTCGTACCTGGGCTGGAAAAATAGTATTCCTATTCAACCTGACGAACCTATTCCTGCGGGGGTCCATTACATGGACTGGTTGGGGCCGGCCACAAAAAGACCTTTTAATATCAATCATTTTCATTTTAATTTCAGGTGGTTTTGGGATTATGCAGGCGGTCTGATGACAGATTGGGGCGTACATATGCTCGATTATGCTCTGCTGGGCATGAAAGTCTCCGATCCGAAATCCATTATGGCTTCGGGTGGAAAATTTGCCTTCCCGGATGATGCTGGGGAAACACCGGATACCATGACTGCAGTTTACGAGTTTGACAACTTCAATATCCAGTGGGAACATGCCAAAGGAATAGATTTAGGACCTTACAGCCGTAACCATGGTGTTGCCTTTATTGGAAATAATGGAACCTTAGTCTTAAACCGTAACGGTTGGGAAGTCATACCCGAGAAGGGAAGGATGGAGGCCGTTGCATTGCGACCATCCGTTGACAATGGACTGGAGAAACATATGGCAAACTTCGTAGATGCTATTCGACAAAAAAATCCACAGCTGCTGCATGCCCCGCTTGAAGCCGGTGCGCATATTGCTATTTTTTTTTCGCAGATGGGGAATATTGCCTATAGAACTGGGCAGAAGCTCTACTGGGATAAAGAAAACAACGTTTTAATGACGAAAAGGCAAATAAATACTTAGCATCAGTATATCATAATGGGTATAAGTACCCCAAGGTTTGATAGCGGCTGGCAAGACCTGCTATCGAGGCCGCAACCAATCGGGAGCTGATGACTTCAAAAAAATATGCTGACTTTGAACCGTTAAAATTAACGCAGCTCAAAGTCAGCATATACATAGCTTTTCCGTCAAAGGGCTGACTGATGGCCTACTGTTGCTTGTGCAGCTTTTGCGGACGCCTAACGAAAGACAAACTGGTTGGCAATCGTAATCTCTTCCTGATTAATTGAATGACCGAAATTTGGATAAACAGCTAGTTTAACATCCGCATTTTGTGCTTTCAACATTTTCACCGTCGCATTGACGCGTTCCAGTGGAACATGAAAATCGGGATCACTTGTACCGATAAATATCGGTGTTTGCCTAAAATCTCCGCTATACTTGCTTAAATCTATCTCTTCGCCAATAAGTCCGCCAATAATGGCAACAGCGCCTCCATAACGTTTGGCATGTTGTGCCAGAAATTCAAGTGTCAGGCAAGCTCCTTGAGAGAATCCGAAGAAATAGATGTTTTCAGTCTTGATCCCCTTATCCAAAGCAAGTTGTACCGTATTTTCAATGACTTGAATTGCCGAACTTAACCAAGGTTCATTACTTTGCTCAGGCGCCATAAATGAATGTGGATACCAGGTGTAATTGTCGGCTTGCGGTGCAAGTAGTGCGTAATCCCCACATTCAGATAAGCAGACGTGCTCAAGATATCCGTTGCATTCCCGCCGCGGCCATGAATCATAATCAGTGCCTTTTCTGTATTTTCTAAACTGTGTCCAGCTGTTTTAATATTACTTGAGTGACTCATTATAGTTTTTCCTATACTGTTTTCTTAAACCATACATCGTCATATATGTCGGGATGACGATGGAATTGCGCATTTACATATGGACATAGTGGGACAATCTTCATGGTATTTTCCCGAGCATAGGAGACCAGTTTTTCCAACAGTATTTTTGCGAATCCTCTGCCTTCAAAGGCTTCGTCGACCTCTGTGTGGTAAACAACCAGTTTGCCATCGATAATGGCTATGCTCATTAAGCCAGCTTTTGTTTCATCGGAGAACAATTGAAGTTCGCCACGCTGATTCTTATCCAGTACAATTTCTGTTCTTTCCATAGTTTTACTGTATTAATATTACTTACTTTGATCCTAATCTATTTTTGGTAATGACGCTTCGATTTCTGACCGGTGGTTCTCGTATTGTTTTGGCAACTTGAGGTCTGTCCCCAAGCTTTCCAAAGGTTCGTCGATGGTAAATCCGGGATTGTCTGTTGCGATCTCAAACAAAACACCGCCCGGCTCACGGAAGTAAAGGGAGAAGAAGTAGTCCCGATTAATCTTCGGTGTAATATCCAAGCCTGCCGAAAGTACTTTTTCGCGGTAGTCCATCAGGATATTATCATCTTTTACACGAAAGGCAACATGATGATTAGTGCCAGCGGCATTGCGACCGAAGGATAAATTGGGGTCTGCAAGAATGTCTACAATATTTGCGGTCCCGATACTGTCCGTAGACAATCTATAACGTCCGTTTTCTTGTCCTTGTACAGTGTAGCCCAAGATATCTGTCAAAACCCGTAATGTGGGGTCAGCTTCCTTCAGAGAAAGTGTAATATTATGAAAACCCTTTAATGCGTTTTCGTCCTTTATTTCCGCTGTAGTCCATACACTTCTATTATCCTTGGTCGAAGGCTCAATAAATTGGATTTGTAATCCGTCAGGATCTGTGAATGAAATCAATTTCTCACCAAAAATTTCGTCTTCCTGAAAAGCCACCTGATGTTCTTTTAACCTATTTTTCCAGAAGTCCAGGCTTCCTTCAGGAACAGCGTAACCGATATGGGTAGCCATACCAGCGCCCTGTCTACCTTTACCAATACCTTCCCAAGGAAAAAGGTCAGTATAGTGCCCGGATCTCCTGCTCATTACCGAAGTAAAAATGATAGGTACCTGGGTCGTCAAAATTGACGGTTTTCTTTACCAAGCGAAGCCCTAGTACACCGGTGTAAAAATCGAGATTCCGTTTTGCGTTATCAGCTATCGCTGTAATATGATGCAGTCCTAATATGTTATTGTCCATGGTTGTTGTTTTTATTTTCTTAACTGATGTAAAATTACGGCAGCTGAGAAAAAAATCATTGAACTAGATTAATAAAAACAGGAAATGAACTTTTTGTTTTAGTTTGTTGGTAACTTTTAAAAAGGGGCGGTCTTTAAACAAAACCTTCATGCTCTTTATAAGCACCAACAGCCATGAAAATCAACTGAAGGTTCTTTCTGATCAATAGAAAACAGACAATTCAAAAAAAAACACCTGAAGTTGGGGACTTCAGGTGTTTCTAACCTAACCAATTATTAACCTAAATTTATGAAATGTATATTTCTGAATATTATACTATCGGAATATTTTCAATTATCATGCCATCTTTTTATTTTTAACCGTTCATAAAGGTTGCTGTTTAAAACAAAATACTGCGGCTAAATGTTGTTTACCTATTATCTCCTAAAAGAGAGGAGCGTGAGTGATAAGTTCTTTTTGCACTAAATAACGGTTTGAAAACAATGAAAAAAATATAAATTTTACTATACTGGCGGCTCTAATATGTCTCTTATTTACCGGATGCCAACAAAAAAGCCAGCATAATAAGCCCGGAGAAAAGGATCAGACCCAGCTTGAGGTCAATAAAGAGAATAAGCGGATCGTATTGGACTTCTATCAGCAGATGTTCGGTGACAAGGATCTGTCGGCAGTGGACAAATATATTGCGCCGGAATATATCCAGCATAATCCCGAAGTAGCAGATGGTGCAGCAGCATTTAAAGCCGCAGCGGCAAAGTGGTTTGAAGGGCAGCCAAAAACCAAGGTAGACGTGCAACGTATTGCTTCAGACGGTGACCTTGTATTTATCCATGTTAAGAATAAAACCCTGATGGGAGTCTCACCTCTACAATAGATATTTTCCGGTTGGAAAATGGAAAGATTGTTGAACATTGGGATGCACAGCAAGATGTACCAAAAGAGTCTGCAAATGGGCATCCGATGTTTTAATCAAGACTGTTTTTATATTAATGCTAGTTCCTTTTTAAAAAAGGCCTTATATTTAATACGCTATCAATAAATTGGGTAGTTTTGTATTGAAGATAGAAAATAATTAATCTAAATGAAGCGAATTTTAGGCGCAGGCCTGTTTTATATCCTTATATCAGCTTGTAGTGTTCATCACAATCCAAAGGAAAATCCACAGGTATACCTACAGAATCCGGGACGAGAAACGAAGAAATGGAAACTCGTGTGGGAGGAGAATTTTAATTCACCCAATTTGGATACGACCAAGTGTACCCGGATTCCCGCTGGTGGAGCAGACTGGAACCGGCACATGAGTTTGGATGATGCCTGTTTTGGTTGGGAAAAAGGGGAATTGATTCTGAAAGGTATCAATAATACAGATCGGAAGAAGGACGAAAGACCCTTCCTGACCGGAGGAATATGGAGTAAGGGGAAATTTGCCTTCCAATATGGGCGTATTGAAATAAGAGCGAAATTAGGGAGTGCTCAAGGAGCCTGGCCAGCAATGTGGATGCTGGCGGAGTTGGATAAATATGGTCAATACCCTCGAAATGGTGAAATTGATATCATGGAACACCTCAATTTTGATGATATTATTTATCAGACAACTCATTCGCATTATACGCTGAATTTGGGACAAAAGGATAATCCTAAGCATTCGGGGACAGCAAAAGTCACCTCCGGAGCGTATAATGTCTATGGCATCAGCTGGTATCCAGATCGAATTGTATTTCAGCTCAATGGCGAAGATACATTCACTTATCCGCGAATAAGTGGTGTTGATGCATCCCAGTGGCCTTATGATCAACCTTTTTACCTGTTGATAGACCAACAGCTAGGCGGTAGCTGGGTGAAAAGTAGATCAGAAACAATTACCTGTCGAAATGCGGGTGGACTGGGTTAAGGTTTATCAATAACCGGACTGTGGTTACCACCTATTAATATAGCGTTACTATAGTGTTTGCTATTTAAGATGGATTAGCGATTCAATGGTAATCAATAGATGAATTAAGTGACAAAAACTTAACATACCGACCGGGAAAATAATGTTTATTTTTGACCCCAATTATGGAAGATAATACAATATTTAAGATAAGTTATAAAATAAAGGAAATCCGCAAGGAGAAGGGGATAACGATACAGGAAGTGGCTGATAAAGCTGGCGTAAGTAAGGGCCTGATATCACAGATTGAGAATAATCGGACAATACCTTCATTGCTGGTGCTGATTAATATTATTAACGCGCTGGATGTCGACCTGAATGAATTTTTCAAAGACTTTAATTCCGACCTCGATGCAGGTCCTGTAGTTGTTCGAAAAAAAAGATAGCTATACAGCCTTTGAAAAAGAGCATGCTGTTGGATTTAACTATAAACGTATTTATACTTCCGCAATGGATAGTTCTACCATGGATATTGTGCTTCTGGAATTACTTCCTGATGCGCAGCGCCCAATGGTGGAAACAGAAGCTTATGAATATAAATATATTATCAGTGGACAGGTGGAATATGTATTCCAGGACCAAACGATTAGACTGGAAGAAGGTGATTCTATTTTCTTTAATGGACGATTGTCGCATACACCACGCAATGTAGGAAAGGAAAAAGCCCTTATGCTAATTGTTTACTTTTTTGAGAACAAACGCTAACAGAATTCTATCGGAGCATCATAAAAGCATCATTGACTATTTCAATGATGCTTTTTTCTACCCCAAAATATCGGTTCGATTATTTATATTTGTTTATAAATACTTAACAAAAGTTTAGTGTTGTGTTAATTTCCAGAATTTACTTTTGATTGCGGACAATGAGGTCCGTCAACAATTCTAAATCATGGATTTGAACCAGCGAATAAAAAGACGTATAGCGGGATTAGATGAGCGTTCGGTGGCCATACTACTGGCTATTACAGCATTTTTATGTTATACAAGTATGTATTCATTCCGGAAATCATTTACCGCTTCGGCTTTTGCCAATGAATCTATTTTAGGCATAGATTATAAAGTCTGTATGGTTATTATTCAGATGTTGGGTTATTTGGTTTCAAAATTCTACGGAATTAAATTTATCTCTGAAAGCAAGCAGCGTCATAGAGGGCGTTACCTGATCGCATTGATCTGTATTTCATGGGCCGGTTTGTTGGCTTTTGCGCTTGTGCCTAAACCATGGAATGTCATTTTTCTTTTTATCAATGGTTTTCCGCTGGGAATGGTCTGGGGCTTGGTGTTCAGTTACCTCGAAGGACGTCGGTATACAGAAATCATGGGGGCGGTGATGTCTGTGAGTCTAATTTTGCCTCCGGTTTTATCAAGACTGTCGGTCGTTGGTTAATGGCTACATTTCAGGTTGATGAGTTTTGGATGCCTTTTTTGACAGGAATGCTTTTTTCTTACCCTTTGTGCTGTGTGTCTGGATCCTCGAAAATGCGCCGGGACCAACAGCACAAGATAAATGTTTGAGGACCGAACGTGTGGCAATGGATGCAACGATGCGCAAACATTTTTTAAAGTATTTATGCCGGGCATTATTTTGACCATTATCATCTATACGATGTTGACGATCCTACGTGATGTAAGGGATAATTTCGAGATAGAAATCTGGCAAATGCTGCATCTCAAAGGCGCCGGAATTTTTGCCAAAGTTGATGGAACGATAGCATTAATTGTCTTAATTTTAATAGGCTGCCTGATAATGGTAAAAGACAATCTGAAAGCATTTAAACTGATTCATTATATGATTATTTTGGGGTTTCTTACGGCTGGGATTTCCACCTATTTATTTACCATGCACTGGATCGGAGGTCTCAGTTGGATGTTGTTGGTCGGTTTGGGACTTTACATGGCCTATATTCCCTATAATGCCATTTTTTTGAACGGATGATCGCCACCTATCGCATGAAAAGTAATATCGGTTTTGTCATGTATATGGCGGACTCCGTTGGTTATTTAGGGAGCTTTTTGATTTTAATGAATAAAGAATTTTTGCCAAATTCAGTCACCTGGGGCGCCTATTTTATCCAGCTGGTCTATCTTGCCTCCATTATAGGCGCTATTCTGGCGATCTTTTCGCTCGTTTATTTCGTCCGCAAGAAAGAGCAGATGAAATCAAAGAAAGGTGGTGAATTGGTTCAGCCCTGGCAGGCATCCAGTGGCGAAGTACAAATAAGTTAACGCTAATATTTTTAAAGAATGAAAACAAATACATACGATTTAATTGTTGTAGGCGGGGGTATCCTGGGAACTTTTCATGCCTATCACGCATTAAAAAAGGATTGCGTGTTCTCCAGCTTGAAAAAGATAATTTTCCTGTAGGATCTACAGTGCGCAACTTTGGTCAGGTTGTTCCATCAGGAATGGCCGGGGAATGGTTTGATTATGGTGTAAGGGGATTGGAAATATATCAATCCATTCAACAGGAGATGGATATTTCCATCCGGAATAATGGTAGTATCTATATCGCTTCTGATGCCGACGAGGTACAGGTTATTCATGAACTTTCAGCACATTATCAGACGAAAGGTTATGCTCATGCGCTCTGGTCCCAAGAACAAGTTCTGGCAAAATATCCTGCCATGAATGCCGATTACGTCAAAGAGGCTATTGTTTTTGAGCAGGAACTGAGTGCAGAGCCCGAAACAATGATTCGTCAGCTGCATGTTTTTATGCAAGCAAAATTTGAAAATTATACGCTTAAATATGACACAACAGTCATCGCTTGTGAAGATGGCAATGCACTGGCACGTTTAACAACAAGTAGTCTGGATGTATTCGAGGGAGCGAAAATTATTATTTGTAATGGTTACGAATTTAAGATCCTTTACCGCTCTTTGTTTGATGATAGTGGTTTAGAAATCAGTAAACTGCAAATGATGCGTACGAAGCCCTTGCATCAGATCCAGTTGCCGGGAAATATCCTGACGGGATTGACGATTCGCCGTTATGAAAGTTTTGAAGAATACTGCCCTTCATTTGGCGCTATTCCTGTACCTGAGCATTATAATGAATTGCGAAAATATGGAATACATATTTTATTTAAACAGGCTACTGACGGTAGTATTATTGTCGGAGATTCCCATGAATATGCGGCTGGCAATCGATTAGATGAATTGGGTTTTTCGGTTGATACCTATATTAATGAACTCATGATTGCCGAAGCCAACCGTATTATTCCGATGCAGAAAGATTGGATTGCCTCTTCCTGGTCGGGATTCTATTCACAGCATAAAGATCATATTCTTGAGGTTGATATCAGCCCACGTATTCACGTGCGCACCGGAATTGGTGGTAAAGGAATGACAGCCAGTGCCGGTTACGCTGAGCAAAGTATTGAGAAGCTGTTTTAAGCCTATTATTTTTTGAATACAAGAGGTCTGCTAGAAATAGTAGGCCTCTTGTCTTTATACAGGTCTTGTCTTTCTATCTGAAGTTCATATAGGAGGAAAAAAAGTCAGACAGGTGAAATGGATTGATATTTTTAGAAAATTAATTATTAAGAATTTTTAATAGCAGTTTACAGTTGTTTTTAGCAGATTTTCTGCAATCCAAACCAACAATTTAGGATGATCATTGTTGTTTAAATTAGCGTAATTCAATGATATTTCCTTATTGGTTATGTGTTAAACAATGTTTTTATTAACTTCACAGGCATAATAGACCAGAAATAACGAACAGTAGTATATGGCAAACCAAAATTTCCCTGAAAATGAATGGCGAAGGATTGAGAAATTAAAATCCTATGAGTTAATGGGCTTAGGGAAAGACCCTGAATTGGATGTATTTGCGCAGGCGGCTTGCCTGATTACCGACTGTCCCGCCGCTTTGATAGCCATGATGGAAGAGCAAACGCAACGCATACAAAGTTGTGTAGGCATGGAACTGGATACGGTCGAAAGAAAAAATACAGTTTGCCAATATACGATCCTAAGTAAGGAACTGCTTGTCATAGAGGATACTTTTGAAGATCCGCGCTCATCCTCCAATCCCCTGATTCGGGAAGGCAATATTCGTTTTTATGCGGGAGTACCACTGATGGATGAGGATGGCGATGTATTAGGAACCATTTGTGTGATAGATTTTCAACCAAAGTCACTTTCTGACAAGCAACGACATTTATTGGAAGAGTTGGGAATAGGAGTGACTAAGATTCTCCTTGGAAAGAAAAGAAAGCGACAGGCTGGATATTTCTCCGAAATCTTTCAATTGACAAATAATGTCATTTGTGTATTAGATGAAAGTTGTCAGATCAAAGATGTCAATCCTGCTTTTACCAGCGTATTAGGGATCTCAAGATCAGATAGTATGGGGAAGTCCCTGTTTAGTTTATTGCAAGATGATACAAACACATTGGCCTCCGATTTAAAACAGATCGTGGATGCAGATTATGGGATTCAATCCACATCATCGACATTTGTAACAGATGGCAGTGAGGTCATAATCGAATGGCATTTTAAATACGATGCCATCAATCATGAAATTCTAGCCTTTGGCCGGAATGTCACAAAGGAACGTCAGGAAAACTGAAGCTGGAAAATTCGGAGCGTCGTTTCCGTAGTTTTTTTGAAAATGCGATTGGCTTGATGAGCATGCATGATATGGATGGTAATATTTTGGCTGTCAATGAAAAAGGACGGGCGGTGCTTAAATATGAACAGCAGGAAGTCAAATCGCTTAACCTAAAGAAATTGGTCCCACCACATCATGTGGGATTGGTGGAGGACTACCTAAAACGTATCGCGCTAAATAAAGAGGATTCGGCCATGATGGTCCTGCAAACAAAAGATGGTGAAAATATTTCCTGGCTTTATCATAATATGGTCGAATTGGATGAAGAAGGGAAGCCCTATGTGGTCAGTACAGCATTGAATATGACCGATCGCATGCGCCTGGAGAACGATTTGCTGCATACCAAACAGATCCTCGAACAGACCAATGCTGTGGCTCAGGTCGGCGGATGGGAAGTAAACCTCGCAGAAAATAAAGTTTATTGGTCCGACTCAACAAAATTGATTCACGGTGTTGATCCAAATTTTACGCCGGATTTTGAACATGCCATTGGTTTTTATGAGCCCGAAAGCCAAATAGCGCTACGACATATATTCGAAGAATCGATCCGTAGCAGAAAACCTTATGATACCGAATTGCGCCTGTTAAAACAGAATGGAGAAACAATCTGGGTTAGGGTAAAAGGGATTCCTGAATTTGAAAATGATGTCTGTAAACGGGTATTTGGTATTATCCAGGATATTGATAAGAGTAAATCCCTGTATCTCGAATTGGAACGTAAAGAATCCATGTTACGTGCCTTTGTAAATTATGTGCCTGCATCGGTGGCGATGTTTGACCGAGATTTCAATTATGTATCGCTCAGCAATCAATGGATTGAAGACTTTCATAAAGATGAAAGTCAATTACTTAATAAGAACCTGTTTGAACTTTTTCCGGATATTCCGTACCAACGGAAAAAAATCTATCAGGATGCATTGGAGGAATCCCCTATAAGAATATAGATGAGGTGATTCAGGTCGGCGGAATAGCCGAGCCGCAGCACTTCAACTGGGAAGTACGGCCATGGCATCTAACCGATGGCAGCATCGGTGGGATTATCATTTTCACGCAAAATATCACGGAATCCGTCCAAATAAATGAGGAATTAAAACATGCAAAAAAAAATGGCGGATTTGGCAAGTAAAGCCAAATCGGAATTCTTAGCCAATATGAGTCACGAAATCCGGACACCACTAAATGGTGTGATCGGGTTCTCAGATTTATTATTGAAAACTCCGCTGAATGATACGCAAATGCAATATTTGGGCTATATTAATGAATCTGGGAACAGTTTATTAAATATCATCAACGACATTCTGGACTTTTCGAAGATTGAGTCTGGAAAACTGGAACTTTTTGTCGATAAATATAATGTATACGATATCGCAAATCAGGTGATCAATGTGGTATTATACCAAGCTCAGCGAAAAGAAGTTGAATTGCTTTTGAATATCGAGCAAGGATTACCTGCTTTTATATGGGTTGATGAAGCCCGTATTAAACAAGTCCTTATTAATTTACTGGGCAATGCGGTTAAGTTTACCGAAAAAGGGGAGATCGAGTTTAAAATAAGTCAGCTTCATCATAATAGCGACAAGTTAAGCCTACGTTTTGAAGTGCGCGATACAGGAATCGGAATTCCTGAGGAAAACAGCAACGTATTTTTGATGCTTTTACGCAGGAAGACAGTTCTGTCAGCAAACGGTATGGTGGAACCGGGCTTGGACTGACCATCTCCAATAATTTGTTAAAATATATGGGGAGCAAGTTGAATTTGACCAGCCAACTGGGAAAAGGATCGACGTTCTACTTTGATATTGAGGTATCCTGCGAAATGATGGAGCAGGAAGATGGCACTCTACCCTTAAATAGGGTACTTGTGGTGGATGATAATGCCAACAATCGGGTTATCCTACAACACATGCTGGCTTATAAACAGGTTGAGTCTGTATTGGCGGAAAATGGTATGGAGGCATTGCAATTGCTGATGAAAGGAGAGCGATTCGATGTGATCTTGATGGATTATCATATGCCTATTTTATCGGGACTTGAAACCATTGAAAAGATTAAGGAACTGTTTCGGCAACAGGAGAGGGGATTCCGTTGATTGTATTACATACATCTTCTGAGGAGCACGAAGTAATTTCAGCGTTTAGACAGGAAGAACGCTCGTTTTGTCTACTGAAGCCGATTAAATCGGATGAACTGTATCAAACCTTGCGCAGGGCTATCCAACAAAATAAAGAAGAGGCTGGACAGGCAAAAGTAAATCTATCCCTACCTACGGATGTCTATGGTAAAGGTATTCAGGTTTTGTTGGCAGATGATAATGCGGTCAACATGGCATTGAATTTAAGAATGATGGCCAGTATTATGCCAGATGCAATTTTGACAGAGGTGTCAAATGGAGCCGAGGCAATTCGAGCATGTGAGGAAGTGAATTTTGATCTTATCCTGCTCGATGTGCAAATGCCGGAAGTTGATGGTATCGAAGCTACAAAACAGATCCGTCAAATGAAACAATATCAAGATACACCTATTATCGGTATCACTGCCGGGAATGTTTCGGGTGAAAAAGAGCGCTGTTTAGCTGCTGGAATGTCTGACTTTTTAGCTAAACCTATTCGACAACAGGATTTGTTTAATGCCTTGCAGCAAGCAATGTTATCGATGGATTCTTCTCAACAATCGGAGATCGAGGCTGCAGATTTGGCAACCCATTTGGATCTGCAGCGTTTGAATGAACAGGCGGGTGATGACCCGCATTTTTATCCTTTTTCCTCGACTTGGTCATCAAAGAAATTACAGCATCGAGGGCGCAGATTGCAGATGCAAAAAAGAAAATGATCTGAAGCGTATCAAGGAGCTATTGCATAAATTGAAGGGAACTTCATCAACTGCTGGACTTATTAAGCTGGCTCAACTAACAAAAGAGCTGGAAACTAGTATTTCCTTCGATACCGATTTGTCAAAAGCATTTACTGCTATCGAAGCAGAAATGGAAATCGGACTGGATTTGATTACAAAAATTTTAAATAAATAGGAGCATGTTGATTTTAATTGCCGAAGACGACGAGTTAATTTTACGCACCGTAGAACACAAATTAGTAAAAGAAGGACACGAAGTTGTTTTGACCAGAAATGGTCAGGAAGCGATCGAAAAGATCGGAGAATCAGATTTTGATCTGGTCGTGACCGATATTATGATGCCATTTGCGTCGGGGATTGAAATTCTTTCCGCGATAAAACGTATTGGAAAGAAAATTCCGGTCATTGTGCTGTCAAGCATGGGGCAGGAGGAAGTGGTTGTTGAGGCCTTTGACCTTGGGGCTTCAGATTTTATGGTTAAACCATTCAGTCCAAACGAGCTTATCCTGAGAATAAAACGCTTAACAAATAAATAGACTTAGATTATGTCCCAGCATATCGTCCTACATGAGCTTATCCTAGCAATAATCGCCGTTCTAGTTCTAGTGCTATTGCTGATTATAGCCGTGCTGGGCTACAGTTTTTACAGCTATAGGATCTTACATAATCGACATTCCTGGAGACAGATTATTGAGTATAAAATTATGGAGACGATTGTGGGAACGGATCAGAATACTGAACAGGATCAGGAATTTGGCAAACATCTCAAGGAACCTTCATTTCGCGCACTTTTTTTTGGATGTATTGGTTGCTTCGGACCGGAAATTTTCCGGTGGGGCAAAAAAGCTATCAATGGCCTCTTTTATGAATTCAAATTGGAAGACGAGGCTTGGCGAAAGCTAAGGCAAAGAAAAGCCTATCTCATCGCCGGTGGTATACAGGAATTGGCTGCAATGAATGTTGAAGCGGCAATTCCGGAGATAAAGGCAAAGCTGAATGACGACCGTACGGCGATTTATCAGGAGGCACAGTATGCTATGGTAAGTTTTCAGGGCTATGAAGGTCTGGGATTTTTGGAGCATTTTGATAAACCGTTATCAGACTGGCAGCAGTTGCGACTCCTGTACTCTATTCATCATATACCTGAACTTTCTGATGTGCAGGTTTACAGTTGGTTAAAGAGTACAAATGATTCGGTCGTTATATTTACTTTGCGCCTGATCCGAAAATTTAGATTGATGGCGATGTATACAGCGGTCTATGACCTACTTGACCATTCAGCCATATCTGTTCGTGTGCAGGCTATACGGACGATGCAAGCCATAGAAAACCATACGACGATCAGCCAGTTTATGACCTGCTTCGATCAACAGCCCATTGAAGTGCAGCTTGAAATTCTTAAATCCATGAGAGTAGCCCGGAGCAGGGAATGTGAAGACTTTTTGAAGGAACAATTGTGGAATCATGCCGAGGTATCCGTTAAAATCTCTGCGGCTGAAGTGCTTGTCGTTCTAGGGGAAGATCAATATTTACGCGAAATTTCGGAAAGAACAGATACTTACGACCAACTTATCCAGATTATTAAACACGCTTTGCAAGAGAAAAAATGTTAGAATTTTCCCATATTGTATATGAAATTGTAGTTTGGCTGTTTTTACTTTATTCTGCCGCCGTATTTATTATCTATACGTGGATTGGACTATATGCTTATGGAGCAGTCTTTCGTTATAAACATAAAAACGCATTTACCGATTATAGTATTATTGCTACTAATCCCAATGCACCCACCTTCAGTCTGATTGCTCCGGCCTACAATGGGAATGACGATCATTGAGAATGTACGCTCTTTATTATCCCTGTATTATCATAATTTGGAAATTATTATTGTGAATGATGGCAGTAAGGATGATTCCATGCAGAAATTGATTGCAGCTTATGAACTCGAGTCCACTTCTTTTTTGTTCAGGGAAATATTGAAACTAAGGAAATTCGGGGATCTATAAAAGTAAAAATCCTGCCTTTAAAAAACTCATTGTTGTCGATAAAGAGAATGGCGGTAAAGCGGACGCACTCAATGTTGGTGTTAACATTTCCGCAGGTGATTATATCGTCTGTATCGACGTGGACTGTATTCTGGAACAGGATGCGATCTTAAAATTGGCGAAACCTTTTTGGAACAAACAGAGAAACGTGTTATTGCCTGTGGTGGCGTAATACGTTTGGCCAATAATTGCAATGTAGTCAATGGATCCGTGACGGAGGTAAATCTTCCAAAGTCTTGGTTGGGTCGCACGCAGGCGCTGGAATATATTCGTGCCTTTATTTTGGGGCGAATGGCTTGGTCCAGGGCTTCTGGATTGATTTTGATTTCTGGTGCTTTTGGTGCTTTTGATCGTCAGATCGTTCTGGCTTGTGGTGGTTATGACAGAAATACGGTGGGTGAGGATATGGAACTCGTGGTACGTATGCGGCGCTATATGGAAGAGCAAAAGCAAGCCTATGAAGTCGTTAATATTCCGGATCCCTTGTGTTGGACGGAAGTGCCGGAGTCAAAAGAGGTCCTGCGCAAACAGCGCAATCGCTGGATGAGAGGCACCATGGAGACCTTATGGAAACATCGAAAACTGATGTTTAATCCCAAATACGGTCGTTTTGGTATGATCAGTATGCCTTACTGGTTTTTCTTTGAGTTTTGGGACCTCTTGTCGAATTTACAGGTTACATTGTTTTTGTGATCTTTTTTATTCTAGGAATCATCAACTGGCCTTTCTTCTTTGCCTTATTTGCGCTGGTTATCGCTTCTGGAATTCTCTATTCAATTTATGCGATTTTGGTTGATCTTGTCAGCCACCAGGTCTATACAAAAAAACGGGATCTCTCGACTTTGCTTACAACCGCCATTCTTGAACCTTTATATTTTCATCCCATTGTTGTCAAAGCCGGTGTGCAGGGGGTAGTAGATTACTTTCGTAAGCAACATGGTTGGGGCGAAATGACAAGACAGGGTTTTCAACAAAAGGAGTCGAATGAGTCCGTTTGGAAATACTTGGGTAAGCGATTAAATTTAGCATTGCAGGGAATCGGTCCAGTCATGGCTGTTTTCTTTGTGTTGTACATGTTGTCCATCGGCATAGAATGGTGGTGGTATGGCCGACGTTTTGTCCAGCTGGCAGATGTGGGGGCAGGGAAATACTTGCTTGGAGACAATCTGCTCTTTGCCTTTCAGGTGCTTGGTTGCGTTGGGATAGGGTATTTATTGCTTCAGTTTCTCAGTAGCTTTTGGTCGAAGTTTCTGCTGGTCGTATCATTATCAGCAATCGTTGTCATTCAATTTATTCTGTTTCTGTATTTTGCGGAATCGCGAAATCTGCTTGGCGCAGACCTATTTTATTACAGTTCCGAGGAGATGAAACAGATTTTGGAAGCCAGTGGCATGCTGAGTTTTACGAATATCGCTTTACTTTTATTACTGATTGTGATCGCCTGGGTGCCGCTTTGGATAGCCAATAAGCAGACTTTTAAAAAGGCTTATGCGGGGATTGCTTTCGTCTCAATAGGCCTTGTGTCTTGCTTTATTTCTTCGGCTTCAATCTTGGGAAGCGCTTCAGCAAAAGATGAATTTGTGGCCAATGCAAGTCGAAGTAAATGGCGTTATTTTTTTGATTCCAATTTATCCGATTATGTGGCGGAGCATCCCGGAATGTTGGCTGTACTCGGTCAAGATGATGCGGATCCGAAGGAGCTGGATAGTAAATTTCCTTTTCTGAAAACTGAAGATACCAAGGATTTCCTGGGAGCCTATTTAAACAAGACAACGAAGGCACCGAATTTGCTCATTCTTGTTATTGAAGGTTTGGGACATGCCTATAGTTCGGAAAATGGTTATATTGGCAACTTTACGCCATTTATAGGTGCGTTGAAAAACAATCCTTGTATTGGGATAATAATATGAGCTCCTCGGGAAGGACATTTTCGGTATTGCCTACATTAACTGGCTCATTGCCTTTCGCCATGCATGGTTTCCTTGAGCAGGATACTTTGCCGGATAACTTTAATCTGTTCAACATTCTAAAGCATAACGGGTTTAATACCGGATTTTTCTATGGTGGTCATTCTAATTTCGATTTCATGAAAAAATTCATGGACTATAACAAAATTGATAGACTCATTGACCAGGAGGCTTTTGGTCCACCGTATAAGAAGTTACCGGAAAAAGGAGGCGAAAGTTGGGGATATGAAGATCAGGCTGTATTTAGCAAATTGCTTGAAGTACAAAAAGTGCAGGAGAATCCCTATTTCCATGTCCTGCTGACGCTATCGACACACAATCCTTTTTTAATTAATAATGCAGCCCATTATGAGCAGTTATTTGATCAGCGAATCGCATCTATGGAGCTGTCTCCGACGCAAAAAAATGGGCCCTGGAGAACCGGACACAGCTTGTTTCAGTTTTAAATTTGGACGATGCGATGGCACAGTTTTTAAGGAATATAAAAAAGACCGGATTTTGCGAATACCATTTTTATTATCACGGGAGATCACGCTATGCCGGAGATACCTTTACAGAGTAAAATAGACCGTTATCATGTGCCACTATTGATTTATTCGTCCCTGCTAAAAGAAGCAAAGACCTTTCACAATTTTGTGAGCCATTTTGACATTGCTCCTTCGGTACTGGCATATTATAGAGAAAATTTTGCCCTAAAAACTCCAACTCAAGTGACCTGGATTGGTCAAGGCCTTGATAAAGGCGCATCAGCGAAAGGAGAGGGGATCGCCATGATGCAGAGCAAGAATCAACTGATTGACTTTGTGCGCGGTAATTATCACCTTTCTGAGGGCCAATTATATCAACTGGATGGCACATTCAATGAAGATGTGGCCCCGGATAATGCAAAAGAAGAATTGTCCAAGTGCTTTGAATTGTTTAAGCGCAAGAACAAACTGTTTTATACCCAAAAAGATTGTTACCAGACAGTGTCTATGTCAACTATTTTAGACCCTTGAAGAAAGACTAAAATTTGCGGATATAGCCTAGGATGATATCCAGTTGATTTCCTTTTTCTTTTGGTCGGAATTCTTGGTTATAATAGGTGCTCGAGATCGAGAATAGGTTGCTTTGTTTAACCGAAAAATTATACTCAGCACCTACTTTGAATGTCTTTAATTTGTATGGAGCGTTGTCCAATAGATTATTCCGGTTTTCCTCGGGACTCAAACCTGTTCCGGCACTAAATCCGAAGTAATCGTTTGCACCTTTGGTATAGTAACGCACTGTGCCGGTATAAGATTGGGAAATATTCTTCTCGCCGGGTGTGAGGTATGTCCTGAGATTAAACCAGAAGTTTTGGTAATACTTCCCGACGGAAGCTGTATACATCCAGATATTATCACTGAAATAAAGCTGTCGGTATCCGATTTCCCCCTCAAAACTGTTGGGTAGGTTGGCGTATAAGGAGACACCTGTACGGTATTTGGCAAATATGCCTACATTATTGGAGTATGCTGCTCCGACATAGAGGTAAAATATTTTGGATAGACGTGGATAAGCTTCCATTTCAAACTGTACACCATTCTCAGCGAACTTATTTGCATAATTTGTTCTAAAGATCACAGATCCAATCGGGGTAGCACGTTTATAGCTTAAGCCAACGATATGCCAATTATTGTCAAACTGTTTGTCAAAATAGACGAAATTATAGGTTAAACCAATGGCGTTTTTAGCGGTATATTCCTCAATGTTTTTGGCCAAAGATCGCGCTTCCGCATTTTTGGGTCTAGTTTGAGGAGTTGATGCACTGCATTTTCGGCGACCTCATAGTGATTGGCGCTATAGTTGATCTTGGCTTTCAACAACAGGAGATCCTGTGATTGCGGGTGAAAACCCAGCCCTTTGTCGGTCAGCTGGCTCGCTTTCTCAGCCTGGTTATTCCAGTACTCCAGCGCTGCATAAGCTAAAAAGAAGTCTTCATCTTTTGTATTTTTCTTATCTAGCTCATGAAAGAGCGTCCGGGCTGAATCAATCTTGTCTGACCAGGTATAAAGACGCCCCAGAAAGATGCTGATGTCGGTATACTCTGGTGCCTGTACAAGCGCCTGTTTCGATAATTGGATGGCCTGCGGATAGTCTTTTGAATCAAAAGCGACCTTACGTGCTTTGGCAAAGAGATCATCAGCGGTGATTTTTGTCTCTTGGGCAATTGAAAATAAAGGCAATAAAGCGAGTGATAGTAATGGATAGATTACTTTTTCATTCCAGATTGTATAGTTGACATTTAGCTTGCTAATATATAAACTAAAATTAGAAAATATTGTTTGCCAATGCTTGTTTTAGATGAATTTTAAGAAGAAGCTCTCCGCAGATAGGAGAGCTCGTTAAGTTATATCTTAAAAAGAAAGCTTCGTAAAGCGCCAGTGATAGGTATCGACAAGAGTCAATTGATTACAATCTACGGGCAGGCCGGCAGCCATTTTGAGCACCTGCATAGCCATCATACTCCCTATTATGCCTGGTAATGGCCCTAGTACACCATTTTTATCACAATTGGGTACTTGTTCAGGAGAGGGAACTGTTGGAAATAGGTCCAGGAGGTGCTTGCTTCCTTGATAATTAAATACGGCCAATTGCCCCTCGAATCCATATATACTTCCATAGACTAAGGGCTTGTTCAGCCTGACGCAGGTTTCATTGAGCAGATAACGCGTCTTGAAGTTGTCACAGCAATCCACAATGATGTCATAGGGTGCTAAGACTTCTGTTGCATTGTCAGCCTCGAGCTTCAGCTGTACCGGTTGAAAGTCAATGGTACTATTATGCTGTTTGATGTAATCGGCTGCACTTTTTGTTTTGCTGACATGTAGCTGCTTTTCACTATGGATCACTTGCCTATTCAAATTATGAAGTTCGACCTGGTCGAAGTCAACTAAAGCAATACGACCGATGCCTGCTGCGGCTAGATATTGTAATACGGGGCTTCCCAATCCTCCAGCACCCACAATAAGCACCTTGGAATTCATGATTTTTCGTTGCCCCACAACACCGATTTCCTCGATAAAAATCTGTCGGCTATACCGTTCGAAAATAAGGTCTTCTTTCATCTGCCTAACGTACTAATCCTGAGTAATTGCTTTCCCAATCTTTCATCACCGGGTCATATCCCATTTTCCGGATTTGATTTTTATGGTTTCCATATCCCGTTCGTCACTGACCTCAAATTGCTCCAGGGCTTGTGGATCTACCACATAGCCACCGGGGTTTGTTTTTGAGGCTGCACTCATTGTTGTCACCCCGATGGGAATGATATGATCCCTGAAGCTTTCATTTTCCCGGGTGGAAATTGAGATTTTCAGATTTTCGTTCCATAAGCGGTAAGCACAGATCAATTGGAGCAGGTGCTTGTCCGAGAGGTGGAAATTGGGCGCTACAGAGCCTTCGGCTGGTCGCAGCCTTGGAAAGGAAATAGAATACCGGGTCTGCCAATACTGTTTTTGCAAATAACTGATGTGGGTAGCCGTAAAGAAGCTGTCTACACGCCAATCCTCCAATCCGAGTAATACCCCAATCCAATTTTATGAATGCCGGCCCGCCCAATGCGGTCTGGGGTATCCAGACGATAATCAAAATTGGATTTCTTCCCTTTCGGGTGGTATTTCTTATACACCTCCCGATGATAAGTTTCTTGGTAGACCAAAATAGCATACACCCCTGCAGCCTGTAATAATTGATACTCTTCCTGTTCCAAGGGTTGGACTTCGATCGATATTTGGGAGAAATGAGGTTTGAGCAGCTCAATTGCATTTAAGAAATAATTGATTTCCACCGTTTTGTTTGCTTCCCCACTGACCAGCAATACATGGTTGACACCCATGGATTTGAGTGCCATCGCTTCCAGTAATAATTCGGTGTTGTTCAGTGTTTTTCGCCTAATCTTATTGTCCATGCTAAACCCACAGTAGGTACAAATATTCTGACATTCATTGCTGAGATACAGTGGTGCATAAAGCTGGATGGTCTTGCCAAATCGTCGCTGCGTGATCTGCTGTGCTTTAAGTGCCATCTGCTCCAGATAAGGTGTTGCAGCGGGAGAAATAAGTGCCATGAAATCGTTGAGTGTCAAATTCGCGCGGTTTAATGCACGCAGTACATCTTGATCCGAGGCGCCATAGATCTTTGTTTGAACTTCTTCCCAGTTGTATTGGTCAAGTATCTCTTTAAAATCGTTCATGGCGCTATATCAATCGAATAAAAATGAGGTTAACGGACTCGAACTGATCGCTCGGGAACTGATAGGGCCCAAACCAGCTTCATAAGCTTTACGTCCCGCAATGACGGCTTCTTTAAAAGCTTCTGCCATGTACAGCGGATTATTGGAAACGGCAATTGCAGTATTGACCAATACGGCGTCAGCACCAATTTCCATGGCCTTAGCGGCGTCCGAAGGGGCGCCAATTCCAGCGTCAACAACTACCGGTACATTGCTTTCTTCGATAATGATCTCCAGGAAGTCCAATGTACGGAGCCCCTTGTTGCTGCCAATGGGCGCCCCAAAGGCATAACGACAGCTGTTCCGGCATTTTCCAGTCGTTTGCAGAGCACAGGATCTGCATGGATATAGGGCATGACAACAAACCCCAATTTTGCCAGTTCTTCTGTTGCCCGTAATGTTTCAATCGGGTCAGGTAATAGGTAGCGTGGATCAGGATGGATTTCCAGTTTGACCCAGTTTGTTTCAAGAGCCTCTCGGGCAAGTTGGGCCGCCAAAACGGCTTCTTCTGCTGTTCTTGCTCCCGAAGTATTGGGAAGTAGATCTATTGTCGTTAGATCAATTGCAGCGATTAATTCGTCATGTGCAGCAAGCTGGTCAATCCGCTTGAGTGCAACAGTAACCAGCTGCGAACCAGAAGCCTGAATGGCCGCACTCATTTCGTTCAGATTGCCAAATTTGCCTGTCCCCATAAATAATCTGGACGCAAAGCTGCGATCGGCTATTTGTAATATGCTCATGGTAAAAGATTTTTAATGGATGAAATAATGTTTGGTGTCTGGGTGATCAATCCTGATACCGCTACACCATAAACTCCTGTCTGCAACAGATTTTGAATGTCTTCAAGACTGCTGATTCCACCGATGGCGAAAATCGGAACAGGAGGGAGTCCCTGCTGATTGATTTGGTTGATGATATTTTCATATCCCGCTAGGCCTAATAATGGACTGAGCTTTTGTTTTGTATCAGTATGTCTATAGGGGCCGAGTCCGATGTAATCACATTGTTCTGCTATTCGGCCTTGCACATCTTCCAGGCTATTTGCGGTACCGCCAATAATTTTGGATGGCCCCAATAGCCGACGTGCATCGGCGATAGCACAATCCGTTAGTCCAAGATGTACACCATCGACATCCAGTTCCTTGGCAAGTTTCACATGGTCATTGATGATGCATTTGGCTCCGAATTGTTCACAGATCTGTTTTATCTGCTGTGCAAGCCGAATGAAATCTTGCTCGTCAGCTTGTTTCCACCTTATTTGGACCCAGTTGGCGCCAGCATCCAATGCCTTTAGGATGTTGTTCTTCTGTTCTGTCCGTGTCAGTCCCTGCGAGATATACTGTAGTCTTTCGAGCATAGTTGATGTTTGCATGTAATAAAATGTTGAATAGGGTTGGGGCTTGCCATAAAGCGCCAAGTAAAGCGATTCCATCTGCTCCAGCTTCCATTGAAAGCAGGCAGTTCTCAGCTTTTATCCCCCAGACCGATTAAATGAACATCAAAATTGGAACGGAACTGTAATTGATCCAGTACAGCATTGTGCTGCCCATAGCCTGCTTTGGAAATGCTTGGAAATAATGGACTTAAAAAGGCATAATTCCAGCATTTGTCCAGCGTATTGAACTGATTGATATGATGGACTGATGTCGAGCAGATACAGTTGGTCAGCTGCGGATCAAAAATGCCGTTTCGCCGATGATGTTCATTTAAATGAATTCTGTTAATATGAAGTGCATTTGACAGCTGCGGATGAGAATGCAGAACCAGTCTATCGTGATATGTTGCATCTATTGATGCTACATATCGCTGCATTTGTTCATCTGAAAAATGATATTTTCGCAAGTGCAAAAGATCAAGCCCCTGTTCAAACAGTGCATGTATGGTCTGAAGTTCTGAAGTGAATTCTTCCGCTGCTGTCAATGCAATGATCATAAATAGATTTCCTTTCCTTGGGCGATGAATTCCTGTGATTTTTCAAGCATACCCTGTGCTGCGCTATCCCTGATTTCCTGTGTAATTTTCATGGAGCAGAATTTTGGGCCACACATCGAACAGAAATGTGCTACTTTGGCAGCGTCTGCAGGTAAAGTTTCGTCGTGGTATTCACGGGCAGTGTCTGGATCCAATGACAAGTTGAACTGATCCTCCCAGCGGAATTCAAATCTCGCCTTACTCAGGGCGTTGTCGCGATACTGTGCCCCAGGATGTCCTTTGGCTAGGTCTGCAGCATGCGCAGCCGGTTTGTAGGTGATGACACCATCTTTCACATCTTTTTTATTGGGCAGTCCGAGGTGTTCTTTTGGTGTTACATAACAGAGCATGGCACAGCCATACCAGCCGATCATTGCCGCACCAATGGCAGAAGTAATGTGGTCATAACCCGGAGCAATGTCGGTTGTCAGTGGACCGAGGGTATAAAATGGAGCCTCGTCACAACATTCCAGCTGTTTTTCCATGTTCTCTTTGATAAGCTGCATCGGAACGTGGCCCGGTCCTTCGATCATCACTTGTACATCATGCTTCCAGGCAATCTTGGTTAACTCACCCAAAGTTTCCAGCTCTGCAAATTGTGCGGCGTCATTGGCATCGGCAATTGCGCCGGGGCGCAACCCATCACCAAGCGAAAAAGCAACATCATACTGTTTCATGATCTGACAGATCTCTTCAAAATGGGTATAAAGGAAGTTTTCCTGATGATGGAAAAGACACCATTTAGCCATGATGGATCCACCTCTTGACACGATCCCTGTCACCCGCTGTGCTGTTAAATGGATATAACGCAATAGAACCCCAGCATGTATTGTGAAGTAGGATACACCCTGTTCGGCCTGCTCGATCAGGGTATCCCGAAAAATTTCCCAGGTGAGATCTTCGGCAACACCTTTGACCTTTTCCAGCGCTTGATAGATCGGGACAGTACCTATTGGAACAGGTGAATTGCGGATAATCCATTCGCGGGTTTCGTGGATATTTTTGCCTGTAGACAGGTCCATAATTGTGTCGGCACCCCAGCGGCAGGCCCAAACGGCCTTTTCAACCTCTTCTTCGATACTTGAACTCACTGCACTATTACCGATATTGGCATTGATCTTTACCAGAAAATTGCGACCGATAATCATCGGCTCACTTTCCGGATGATTGATATTATTAGGGATAATTGCCCTACCAGCGGCGATCTCCTCACGGACAAACTCTGGTGTAATATATTTTCCGACAGTTCGGGCACCGAAATTTTCGCCCGGATGCTGATGATCCATGCCCGGTGTACTATCAGCAAGTTGCTCTATCCGTTGGTTTTCACGAATGGCAACATACTCCATCTCTGGTGTAATGATCCCCTTTCTGGCATAATGTAATTGCGTCACATTTTTACCCGGTGCAGCAACTTTAGGTTTATGGCTGTAAGCAAACCGAAGTTCGTCCAATGTGGTATCTGCCAGACGTTTTTGACCATATTGCGAACTGATCCCTTCAAGCTGTATGACATCCTCGCGGTCCAGGATCCACTGATCACGAAGACGGGGAAGTCCTTTACGGATGTCAATCTCTTGTGTCCCATCTGTATAGGGACCAGAGGTGTCATAAATACTGATGGGCGGGTTGACCTCGATCTGTCCATTACTCAATTTGGTCGGACTCAATGAAATCTGACGCATGGCCACCTTGATAGGGAAGAGTGTACCAGGAACAAAGATTTTGGTTGAATTTGGAAAAGGGGTTTGTGTGATTTTTTCTGCTGTCATGTTAATGGGGAATTAGGTATATTGAATTGATTCTGCTCCATACGAGATTATCCGCCTTGTGTAGCGGTTATGAGTAGGATATGATCATTGGGTTGTAAAACTGTTGCGGTCCAGTTGTCTTTTGGAACAACGCAGTTGTTGAGGGCCACGGCAATACCTTGGGTTTTACCGGATAATTCCGTCTGTAAAAGTTCGGCCAAAGAGCCCGGTGCGGGGTCGAAAAATCGGATTTGATGATTGATTGTTAGTTCCATTCCTTTTATTTTTTTGGTAAAACTTTAGGAATGGCAACAACAAGATACAGTAATGTATCTGGAAGATAGCTTACTTTTCCCTACGCCAGTATGATCTGGATCAGGTTATAAGGGTAAAATCTCAGCCCGCATATGCAGACACCCTAAAGTCGGGACTAATATAGGATTATTTTGATGAATAATCCAAAACATTGCTATTAATTTTCATCGGCAGGATAACAGGACAGTACAGTTTAATTATCTTGATAATAATTGATATATTCGTTTTTGAATCAACTAAAACAATTTAACACTTTTTGTATTCCTGTTGAGTGTGTGCATTGTCACCCAGGAAAGAACCTAAATGCTATGCTAGGAAATACAGAAAGCTGAACGAAGTATAAACTAAACATGCGGAAAATTTTACTGATGACGATGCTGTGTGTAAGCTCGATACTGTATGCACAAAAACAAAAAGAATGTCTGCCAATTGAATTGAACTGTGAACATCTTGTGAATCCGCTGGGTGTGGATAAATCAAATCCCCGCTTAAGCTGGCGACTGACCGATAAGCGACAGGGAGCGAAGCAATCTGCTTATCAAATCTTGGTAAGCAGTGATTCACTTGCATTGGTAAAAAATAAAGCTAATAGCTGGAATAGCGGAAAGCGACTGAGTTCGGCGATGTTGATTCATTATGACGGTATTAGCTTGAAACGGCAGACAAAATACTATTGGAAAGTGCGTGTCTGGGACAAAAATGCGAGTGAAAGTACATCTTCCATCGCTTCATTTGAGACTGGTATGATGGGGATGGAGAACTGGAGGGGAAATGGATCAGTGATAATCAGGATATTCACGAGCAGGCGGCACCGTATTTCAGAAGAGCATTTAAAACGACCAAGCCGATTAAGTCTGCCCGTGCCTATATTGCTGTGGCGGGACTTTACGAGCTTTCAATAAATGGCAAAAAAATAGGTGACCATCGTCTGGATCCGATGTATACCCGATTTGATAGACGTACCCTCTATGTGGTGGAGGATGTGACCCGTCAGATCCAGCAGGGAAACAATGCCATTGCTGTCGTATTGGGAAATGGTTGGTATAATCATCAACCATTAGCGGTATGGAATTTTGATAAAGCCCCTTGGCGTAATCGTCCCACATTTTGCTTGAACCTGCGCATTGTCTATCAGGATGGCAGTGAGGAGACGTTAACTACAGACCAACAATGGAAGACGGCGGCGGGACCTATCCGTTATAATAATATCTACACCGGCGAACATTATGATGCCCGTCTGGAGATGCCGGGATGGGATACTCCACAGTTTGACGATTCACAGTGGCATGCCATTCAGTATCGGAACCCACCTTCTACTAATATTGTTTCCCAACAGATGGTGCCCATCCGCCTGGTTCGATCGTATTCGCCGAAATCAATGAAAAAGATGGATGAGAAAACCTACATCTTTGATATGGGACAGAATATGGCCGGTGTGACAAAGATCAAGATTGGTGGTAAGGCAGGGACGGTGATCAAAATCAAGCATGGCGAACGATTGCAGGCAAATGGACGCTTGGATCTGTCCAATATTGATGTATATTATCGTGGGAATAAAGAACTGGAACCCTTTCAAACCGACATCTTGACGTTGAGTGGTAGGAAAGAGGATGAATTTATGGCGAAATTTGGCTATAAAGGCTTTCGCTATGTCGAAGTGAGCAGCAGTGATCCGATTGTATTGGACGAATCCGCTGTTACAGCTTATTTCATGCATAGCGATGTACGTCCAATTGGTCAGCTGAAAACTTCATCCCCTTAATAAACGGTTTATGGGAAGCAACCAACAATGCCTATCTGTCCAACTTAATGGGTTATCCCACAGATTGTCCGCAACGGGAGAAAAATGGCTGGACTGGTGATGGTCATCTCGCAATCGAAACAGCCTATTATAATTTTGACGGCATCACTGTCTATGAAAAGTGGATGGCCGATCATCGGGACGAACAGCAGGAAAACGGAGTGTTGCCTGATATCATACCAACAGGAGGTTGGGGCTATGGTACCGCAAATGGCTTGGACTGGACAAGCACCATTGCCATTATTCCTTGGCAAACTTATCTGTTTTACGGAGATGCCAGCTTGCTAGCTGAATGTTATGACAATATTAAACGTTATGTGGATTACGTGGATGGAATCAGTCCCAATGGCTTGACAACCTTCGGTAGGGGAGATTGGGTGCCGGTCAAATCGCAGTCTAATCTCGAACTTACCTCATCTGTTTATTTTTATGTTGATGCGACAATTTTGGCCTCTGCCGCAAAAATGTTTGGAAAAACAGCTGATCAGCAGAAATACGAAATGTTAAGCAAGAAGATCAAAGATGCCATCAATGCGAAGTTTTTGGATCGTTCAAAAGGGATCTATAGCACGGGGACGCAGACAGAGTTGAGTGTGCCTTTATATTGGGGCGTGGTACCGGAAGCGATGAAAGCCAAAGTTGCAGCCAATTTAAATAATAGGGTAGAAGCGACCAATTTTCACTTAGATGTTGGCGTATTGGGGGCAAAAGCACTTTTGAATGCGCTCAAAGATAACGGCTATGGTGAGACAGCCTATAAAGTTGCGGTACAGGATACCTATCCCTCCTGGGGCTGGTGGATTGTCAATGGGGCGACAACATTGCTGGAAAACTGGGATCTGAAAGCAACAAGAGATATCTCTGATAATCACATGATGTTTGGTGAGATTGGAGGCTGGTTTTTAAATCCATTGGGGGTATCTTGCCTGATCCAACACAAGCTGGCTTCAAACATGTATTGTTAAAGCCTATTTTCCCGAAGGAGCTCAAGGAGTCTTCGATTTCTTATCAGTCTTCCTATGGCAATATCCTGTCCAGCTGGAAGGTAAAGGGGAACAAGATTGAATATACCGTGGAGATACCGGCAAATGCCACGGCAACGTTTTATCCGCCTGAGAATATCCGCAATAGCAATGTTGTCCAATTGGAAGCGGGGAAATATCAAATGGATCTGGAATTGAAATAAAATAACGCGCAATATAGGCTTTGGACGAGCTAAAGACTTCGTACCAACTTCGTACCAACTTCTGCTTTACATCGGGAGCTGCGCGATATTTCATCGGTTTCTCCGGCTATTTTTCCCGATGAAATACCGAAGACAATCCGAAGCGAATTGCTGAAACGGTGGGAGTTGGTACGAAGAAAGAGGAGCCTAAGGAAGAAGAATATACAAACCTGCGATGGTACTTATAGGAATGGTTAAATTATCATAGCCATCTTTGCTCAGTGCTTCAGCGAGTGTAGCCATGAGCGCAATCGAGGTTATTATGCTGAGTTCCTGAAAGCCGAGATTCGAGCCGTGGGCGTATTTCCAGACCAAAAAGGCTACAATAATAGCACTGATAAAGAAAACAATAGATCCTGTCAAGGTCTTTTTTGCGCCAAGGATCATATAAGGCCATAGGGGCCATTTTTGCCAGATAATGCGGCCATAGGATCACAGATAGCTAAGGTAGCCAAAGGTAGATAATAGAAAATGTAGCGATCATCCAGATAAGCCTGAGTTACAAAACAAAGATAGACTGCGGCAGGATAAGCTAGACTACCCGCAGATTTTCGGTCAATTGCATGAATAGATTGTAATAAATTAAATTTTAGGGACAGGACCAAAATCACTGCAAATAACCCACAAAGCAGTAATACGGACCAATGAATCGCAAGTAAAATAGGGAATAACAGTGAAATAATGCCCGTGCCTATATGCACGAGTTTTCTCGTGAATTCGACTCTAATCTTAAAACGATGGTATAAAATTTCAGAAAGGGCAAATAGCAGCAATCAGAAAACAGGTGGATAGGAGCCGGAGGTTGGGTTTTGAATTTAGCAACGAACTTCAAGTGATAGTGGGAGGTTGCAACGACCAGCAGGTGGAAGAATTTGCAAAATTCATCTTAAGGCATGAAGGATTTAAATAATTGTAGGATGACAGGCATCGTCATCTCTTCATTGCGTTTACGTATAATGCGCAATGGACTGTATTTATAGGTTTATTTGACCTTTAAAATATTTGTACTATTATAAAACAGAGCGTGGAAAGATAAGAAAGTGCAGGGGATTATGGCTTGAAAATCATCTTATTATAAAATGTAATATATACTTGCCGTCCTCATCAGTAACCTGCTTTGTCGACCTAATCATCGTAATAATTTTATAAAATTTACTAAAAACTCCATCAAAAAGAAGATCTCTTTCCTTTTGATGGAGTAAGTAGCTATAGTATATTGACTATATAAAATTATAATTGATCATATAAAATTATAACTCTCCTGACCAGGATTGGTTACGTACGCAACGGATCTGACGAAATTGTGTTTCTTGTGCATAACCTATATCAAAACGTGTCGAACGACCAGCATAGTTAACCGTAAAATCATTAGGTCCGCGATAATCAGTGGTATAGGCGACGTGTGCAAAGGTAGTCCCACAGTTGGTACAATTTGCGTCAGGTACGCTTTCCCACTCATCGCTGGTCCAGCGACTTGTATGGGTATAGATCCCATCCCTTGCCGTGTTGCTGCGGGAGTCAACCTGGCTGCGCGACGATATTAATTTACCGTCTGCATCCATTATACCGTTGAATGCAAACAAGATCCTGTTGCTGTATTCCGAAAAGTTTCCCCTGGAAGAGCCTCCATCTCCATCAAAGCTCAGGTTCACTAAGGCAATCCAGTCATAAGTATCCGCATTGCTGTTCGGATTAGAAAATCCGGAATAAGGATAAGGGGTTCGCTGTTGGACAAGGCTCTCTGCCTCTGACCGGGTAGGCAGACGCCAAATCCCCTTTGGATAAACCTCCAAACAAGGATCGCCGGTTTTTATGGGACTAGCTGGGGTCAAAGACATCCAGTGCCAGTATTCAGTCTGCTCAGTATCCGATTTGCCAGGATAGGGTGCGTGTGCCGGGTCGGATCGGAAACGATATTTGTCAAATGTACGGGCAGCAGTGCCATCATACCACAGGTCACTCCGTGCCCATATCGTGCCGTTAGCTAGAATACCCGATTCGATTGCACGCATGCCCAGGGAGTAGGTACTTCCTGCTTGAGGTGAAAAACGCAGATTAGCGATACGAAGACGGTCTGTCGTACTGCCAAACTCCCGGGTAGTCACCGGTGTTGTATTTGGCGGATAGAGCACTGCGTGGTCAAGGTTGATTGAAAATACCGGTGAGATCCGAAGCGCCTGGTCATCGATGGTACGACCAGCTGGGATGACTGTATAAAGGGAAACTGTTTTTACCATATCCGCCGTGCTGATATCCTTATTTACGACGTGTGCGGCCGTATTTGCCGTTGCCATCTCGGTTGGCGTTCCGAAATTGCCACTAAAGATATCCAGGTCAGCAGTATAGAGTAATGTAGTATACTCCCCATCCGATGCTTCTGTGCCGAGCTGAAGCGAGCGGAAAGTGTTTACGCTACCGAAGATTCCACGGGTGTCCACGTCGACATCAAATCTTGTGGTCTTGTGGTCAAAAGTAATGTTCAGAAAGTTCTCTCCTAATTTGGTGTCAATGGTCCCCGAAGCAAAAAGCACGTCTTTATTAGCGAGATCTGCCGCTGCGACTTTTCCGTTACTAATATCAGGAACAGTCCGTTCATTGATCGAAAAGGAAAACCAGCGGTAGGTGGTACCCGCTTCAACCTGAAGCGCTGGATTGGTGCCGGACGATGCTGCCACATTCTGCAGCAGCGTACTCCCCGTCGCATCATAGATCAATATGCGGTATTGGTTCTCGGTGATCATTGGAACTGCTGCGAACTTTTCAGCACCAGATGCTGCTTTTAAACTTACCTCTGAACTTTCTTTGGCTTGGCTATCGGCCAATTTGTCTGTGCTATTACCTATTTGCACAGGGCTTTCCATCGTCGTTAGGACATCCATTCCAGACGCGTGGACGAATTTCTCCTCCCGCCTTATTGCTCCACCTTCACTTTTTGTCAGATTAGCTTTTGATGCGCGGGATTTTACGGTCGATATGGTCGTGGGTTCATTGATTCCCGAAACCATCACCTTGATGACCGAATCTGATTTTTATCTGGGACAACTTCCTCCTTGTCGCGAGAACAGGAAACAATGAGTAGTGTGATAAGGCATTGTCCGATCAGCCTACCTAGCGGTAAGGTCATCTTTTTTTTCGTTTTGTACATATTCTAAATGGTTAATTTTCGGTTAAAAATCGAAGTCATTGTCGCCTGATCCAACATCGCCCCGCTAGACCAGTCATTGACTTTCGGACTGTCCGGATTACCGGAATCTCCCGGCCTCAAGGTGGCAGAACCCGCGGCTATGCCGGATTCCATTTCAATTTCAGTACGTATCAACAGCGGCGACACGTACACTTGTTTTTTTGTCCATTGATTTCTTTAAATACTTTAAGTTGTAATTATTGCTTAAAATGTTTAACAAAATTAACGTCCATACATTTATTGTGGTTATTGAAATTATTTTAAAATATTATTAGAAATATAACACTCATCTAATTTATTCAAAGTTATATTTCTATTTAGTTATTTTAATTTCAATGTTTAAACAGCTATTTTGAACAGGCCAAAAACCATTACCGTGCCGAGCAGTTAAAGAAATTTTAGAATAAGAGTCCTATAGGAAAGTCTTATATCCCAAGCGCAGGTAGATCGGTTCAGACCTTTCCATAAAAGAGATCACCTGCGGCCCTGGAATCTGCGAAGCGGATTTACTACCATTCTATTTTTTTGCTTGATGGCTGTCACTAATGGCGGCCATATATGAGACTAGCAAAGGGAGGCTTAATAAAACCCAAGCCCCCATATCAAATGGTAAGTTTAGGTTGTAATGATCAAAAGCATAAGCAGTCTTTATATGAATACATTGAGCTTAATATTTTCGACTTTAAAGCTTTTCAGGTATTGATGAAACAGGTCTACGTTACACTAAAGTTTCCTACTCTCTTCTCTAATTAGCGTCTCATGAAATGTTGCAATCGGATCGTTGAGATCTTGTTTGTAAGAGCTTTCATGGGGTCTATCTAGCATGCTATGTAACATTTGCTTACGAAATCCTACATAATGTTGTTAAAATTATAACTACTGTACATAGTGGCATATCCTTTGGCGGTGTAAGTTATAAAACTTAAATTTTTGATTATGAAAGTATCGAAAATTCTAACACTTTTTTTCCTAATTTTTATAACGTTTGCCCTCATTTTAAGCTGTAGCAAGAGTGAGGATAAGGATACAGAAATTCCGGAAGGGAATTACATCAAACTAACCATCGACGGTGAAGAGATTATGATGACCCATTTGGCGGTCATGGCCGAAAAGGAGAATAAGACCTGGAATCTGAATGCGCTGTCTGGAGGTAGTGGAAGTTACTCACTGACAGGAAGGACGAGCATGACGATCAATATCCGCGACAAGGATGGTATACTTAAAGAAAAGACCTACAAACTGGATGACGGAAGTGCCGATATAATGGCCACTTTCACCGAGTATCTAAACGAAAAACCAGATACCTACAGTTGGTCAGCAACTACGGCGTCGGCCCTTTCTGGCGATGAGCTAACGGTAACGTTTTCGTCTTTGAAAAATGGTGTTGCAAAAGGCACTTTCTCGGGGCAATTGCGTGTAGCTAGCGGAGGGGATCTGAAAACTTTCAGGCAGGTTACCCAAGGAGAGTTCTCCTGTCGATGAAGTAGAAATCTATAAATTATTAACAAATGAAACGTATTCAATTATACAATTCAAGGATATTGTTCACAGTGAACAATGTCAGGAAGACAATCGCATTTATAATGAAAGTTGGGGACCCCATAAAACTAACATGGCTCTGTATATTTTTATTATCAGCTTTCTCTGTTAGCGCGCAGTTGAACATTCCACCAAAAGCTGCTTTCGATCCATCGGAGGCAAAAGAATTGCTCGCTCCCGGAAGTAGTTCTATCAAAGGCATAGCCTATACCCGGACGAAGAACGGCTTCGGTATGACCGGAACTAAGACCTCAATCACTAGGGAAACGGTCTATCTGCTCCCTTTTACAAAGCACTTGGCCGAGTGGGATGCCCAAAATTCAAAAATGTTCAAGAACAGGAATAAAAGGTATGTCCTTTCGGATGAATGCCTCCAATACTATCTTTCAACCACCACCGATGAATATGGTAACTTCGAATTTAAAAACTTGAAACCGGGTAAATATCTGTTGCAGACCAAATACTACATGACGCATACCTATGATGGTGTGGATGTGGGAACGAAGGCATATCTGATGGAAAAGAAAGTAGAGATAAAAAATGAAAACGAGGTGCTGGATGTCAAATTCGCCAATTGGTAATGTGTTTAAGATCGTGAACATCAATAAAAAATAAAGCATATGAAAAACAGTAGATTAATATCTGGATTTATCCTCTTATCAGCTCTTTTAACACTTTCAACGTTGTCTATTGGATGCAAAAAGATGATAATGGAGACGGTGCTAATGGTAGTGGTTATCTGCGTGCCAAAATAGACGGAAAACGGTCGAATTTAAATTTTTTAGTTCGAGCCAGAATAACGAAAGATCACTGGCGGTAAAAGGCAATACAGGCGATATTAATAGAGGGGAAGACAACACGCACCTTCAATTGTCTATTCTGGACAATGAAACAATCAAAGTAGATACCTACGAGCTTGAATCCACACCAACAATGGTGATTACCTACGGTACAGTAACACATAAGAGTGACGGTACTTCAGTACAGGCAAACTATTCGGCGACCACCGGATCATCCCTGTCGGGCGATGCATTTGAAGTTAAGATCAAGTCGATTTCAAAGGCTCGTGTTGAGGGAGTTTTGCGGGAATCGTGGTGGCCACTGGCAAAAAGAATATAGTAATATCGGAAGGAGAATTTGCCGTTGACATTACCAATAAGTAAGGCAAGCACAAAGAAACTTTTATGACCCCGTCAAAATTTATCGACCTCACGACCGACTTCGCGTTTAAAAAGGGGGACAGAAGCCCAGAAGGATCTGTTGCTGGCATTCCTCAATGAGCTGTTCAGCGGGCGCAAGGTGATCAGAGATCTGGTCTATAACAAGAACGAGCATGTTGGCGATAATGCCGACATCGGCACGGTGATTTTGACCTGACCTGTACGGGCAATAACAGGGAGCAGTTTGTGATTGAGGTGCAGCGAAGCTCGCAGACCAACCTATAGCTTCGATACCAATTGAAAATTAACCCTAATCGAAAACCTGTTTCAGATCGGCGCATATGCTAAATTAAGTAAGGAGGAACGAGAAATGTGCGATGCTAAGAGGGCCTGACCTTTAAAAATGGTATTTTTAGAACACCTTCACTGAATCCGGTGTTTCATTATAACTATCTGACTATGAACAAAAAAGGCTTGCTCTTTGTGGAGCAAGCCATAGAAGGAAATTCGCTAATCCCTTCTTGTACCTAGGGCGGGAATCGAACCCGCACTCCCTTAACGGGAACAGGATTTTAAGTCCTGCGTGTCTACCAGTTCCACCACCTAGGCAGGTGAGCGAAAAACGAGATTCGAACTCGCGACCCCAACCTTGGCAAGGTTGTGCTCTACCAGCTGAGCTATTTTCGCATTGGAATTATTTTTCAAAGTATCACAGAACATCGCGTTCCGCTTCTTTCGGTGGTGCCAGCTGGATTCGAACCAGCGACACAAGGATTTTCAGTCCTTTGCTCTACCAACTGAGCTATGGCACCTTTTCAAGGTTAGCTGTTTGCCTTATTGATGCTGCAAATATAGAGGGATTATTTGAAATTCAAAAGGCAAAAGTGGTTTTTTTGCGTTTAAACGCCAACCCGCTGATTCCTAAGCGGAAAAATAAGGGCTATTCGATCTGAATAGCCCTTTGATATTGTCGAGGTGGATCTTATTAAGATAATTTACCAACTTCTAATACTAAATCAACGATTTTGTTTGAATAACCCCACTCGTTGTCATACCAAGATACAACTTTAACAAAGTTATCATTCAAAGAAATTCCAGCTTTAGCATCAAAGATTGATGTACGTGCATCACCCAAGAAGTCTGAAGAAACAACCTCATCCTCTGTGTAACCCAAGATACCTTTTAATTCGCCTTCAGAAGCTTCTTTCATAGCAGTTTTGATATCTTCGTAAGAAGCACCTTTATTTAAACGTACTGTTAAGTCAACAACTGAAACGTCAGCAGTAGGAACACGTAAAGACATACCTGTCAATTTACCTTTCAATTCAGGAAGAACCAAACCTACAGCTTTAGCAGCACCTGTAGATGAAGGGATGATGTTTTGTAAGCACCACGGCCACCTCTCCAGTCTTTCACTGAAGGACCATCCACAGTTTTTTGAGTAGCTGTTACAGCGTGTACAGTAGTCATCAAACCTTCAACGATACCGAATTTATCATTCAATACTTTAGCGATAGGAGCTAAACAGTTTGTTGTACAAGATGCATTTGAAACGATATGTTGATCTGCTTTTAATTCTTTGTGGTTTACACCCATTACGAATGTAGGTGTGTCATCTTTTGCTGGCGCTGACATAACAACTTTTTCGCACCTGCATCAATGTGTTTTTGAGCCAACTCTTGAGTCAAAAAGAAACCTGTAGATTCGATGATTACTTCAGCACCTACTTCATTCCATTTCAAGTTTGCTGGATCTTTTCAGCAGTTACACGGATTGTTTTGCCATTCACGATCAAGTTGCCGTCTTTAACTTCAACAGTACCGTCAAATTTACCATGTGTCGAATCGTATTTCAACATATAAGCCATATAATCCGGCTCAACTAAGTCATTGATACCAACAATTTCAATTTCTGGACGATTGATAGCAGCTCTGAATGCTAAACGACCAATACGGCCAAATCCGTTAATTCCAATTTTCATATTCTTAATTTTTATTGATATAATATTTAATTAAATTATGTATCGGCTCCTTGACCACAGTGCCAATACTGATATTAAATTCTTCTGTTGCCACCTCTCGCAGGATGTTTTCATAATTGAAAGCTACCGAACCTGTAAAATTCACATCGCTATCCGGATACTCTTTCATTAATGGTTTAATGTATGTTTTAATGAAAATGCGCAGTCCGTTTTTGATCAGCTGGTTGATAAATAGGTGATCTTTATTTTCAAGTACAAAATCGGTAAATGAATTTAAAAAGTTGGTTGGTTGTGGTGCAATATAGACCTTCTCCAAAATACTTTTCTTGTCCAACGTAAATTCTTTTTCCAATTTATCCTTCAGATCGACCGGAAGCGTGTCTGTCATATAATGCTTCAGCAATTGCTGACTGTTCCAATTTGTGGCCCCTTCGTCTGCGAGAATGTAACCCAAGCCATAGTTGTTTTCAATGATTTTCTTTCCGGTGTAGTATGCGGCATTCGATCCACTTCCGATAATACCTACAATCCCTTTTTCATCTCCAAAGGTTGAAATGGCCGAAGCAATGACATCATGGTCTACTTTGACACGGGCATTGACGAAAAAACGCTCGAAAACATTTTTGATCTTATCTTTACGTTCTTTTGATGATGAACCGGCACCAAAAAAATAAATACGTTTAATTTTTTCGGCATTATTGATCAAATTGGTATTTCTATTTAAATGCTGTAGTATGGACCGCTCATCCTGGAGATAGGGGTTGATGCCAGTCATGCGAAATCCAGTGGTTATCCGGCCTTTATCGGCCAACCGCCAGTCTGAGAATCGAGATCCACTGTATACTACTGCTATCATAGTCTGCTTTATTTTATATTATAAAATCTCAGCCATTTCCAATAGATCAGGGCTAAGTTTAATTTCCTTATTGCTGATTGCTTCTTCGATCGGAGTAGTTTTGATTTCATTGCCACGGAGACCAACAGTGATCCGCGTGTTTCCTGCCAAAATTTCATTAACGGCAGCAAAACCCAATCGACTAGCCAACACGCGGTCAAAACTCGTTGGAGATCCACCACGTTGTAAATGCCCTAATATACTAACTTTCGTGTCGTAATGATCAAATTTTTCCTTTACTTTTTTGCGACATAATAAGCACCTCCGTTTTGATCACCTTCTGCGACAATAACAATGGACGAAGATTTCTTTTTGATGGCTCCATCTTCCAAATGGCTGATTAAATCATCTATAGCCGTCTCTTTTTCTGGTGCAAGATCGCTTCTGCACCACCGGCAATTCCAGCGTTTAATGCAATACATCCTGAATCTCTACCCATGACTTCAACAAAGAAAAGGCGCTCATGTGATGCTGCCGTATCCCTGATTTTGTCAATGGCCTCAATAACAGTATTGTTGGCTGTATCATAACCAATGGTATAGTCAGATCCGTAAAGGTCGTTGTCAATCGTTCCGGGGATTCCTACAATAGGAATCTCAAATTCTTTGGAGAAAAAATTTGCACCAGTAAAAGTCCCGTCACCACCAATAACCACCAACGCATCTATTTCTGCTGCTTTTAAATTGTCGTATGCGATTTTTCGTCCTTCAGTTGTTTTAAACTCAAGACAACGAGCTGTTTTTAGTATTGTACCACCACGCTGTATGATGTTGCTCACAGAGCGGGTATCCATTTCTTTGAAATTTGCGTCAATCAAACCCTGATAGCCCTGGTAAATTCCAGTGACCTGAAGGCCTTTGTGAAGCGCTGTACGGACAACTGCACGAATGCAAGCATTCATGCCGGGGCGTCACCGCCAGATGTTAATACGCCTATTTTTTTATTTCTTTTATCACACTCTATATTTTAGGTTCTACGAATATAAGATTTTTATAGTGTATATTCTACACTTTGAATAAATTTTTCATTATTTTTTTGCGCATCACGTTTAGGAAGCGTATAATTGTTACAGGTAACCCGATGATTAGTAGCCAATAAATTTAGCTCAGTATATTGCACATAAATAAATTTAGAAGTTTTGTATAGTAATTTTACCGTAGACTGCGTCATATTAGGCTTTCATGAAGGAGAATTAAAGGTTCTTTTGGCTGAAAGAAATGAATATCCTTTTAAGGATTGGTGGGCATTGCCAGGCTTCTTCGTGGATAATGACGAAGAGATGGAAGATGCCGTAAAGAGAATTTTGTATGAAAATACAGGTTTGAAGGATGTATTTATGGATCAATTGCATTCTTTTGCGGGCTTGAAACGGCACCCAAAAGGACGTATTCTGACAGTGGCTTACTATGCCTTGGTCCAGCTTGATAGTACAAAACTTAAAACAAAGCCTGTTACAAACTACATGAAGCAGGCGAAATGGTTTCCTGTTAGAAATGTTCCTGAATTGGCATTTGACCATAAGCAGATTTTGGATTTATGTTTGGAAAGATTGCAGCGTCGTTTGGCCTACAAACCGATCGCTTTTGAATTGCTACCTGAAAAATTTACCCTGACCCAATTGCAATTGGTGTATGAAGGTATCTTGAATAAAACATTGGATAAACGTAATTTTCGAAAGAAAATGCAGAATTATGGCTTTCTAAAGGAGTTGGATGAGGTCCAAACGGGTGTCGCTTATCGGGCGGCAAGGTTGTATAAACTGGACAAAAGAAAATTCCTCAAACATTTCCAGAATACTGTAGCGTTTTAATAAAATCTGAGTTATTAAGAAAAGGCAAACTTCTAAAGTTTGCCTTTTTTTGTTGTCAACTAAATATCAAATTAACAGCGATTTCAAAATATATTTTGTACGAGAAGTTACTTTTTATATTTTTGAACAATTTCTGATAAAAGTCAGAAAGTAGAAAGGAGTTTTTTGAAGAATGGAAGATAGAAAAGACCAGATCATTGATGCAGCTATAAGACGCTTTATGCATTATGGTTTTAGTAAGACAACAATGAATGAGATTGCGGAGGATATAAAAATCACCAAAGCGAATTTATATTATTATTACTCGGAGAAGAATGCGCTTATACGGGATGTTATTATACGCTTGACGGATGAGTACAGGGAAGAGGAAGAGAAGTTGGTCGCCGTGCATAAAGGTACAACCTACGATCTGATCATGAAGATTTTGGAATTACGCGATGCTTTTGTACGCAAGTATTATATGTTGCATATGAACGAAAACCTGGAATGGATTAAAGGGCTTTCGATGCAGGAGTTTTTTCAGTGTCTCCACAATCGTGACGTACAGGCACTTTATGAGATACTTAAGGGAGGCGCAGAGAAGGGGAGCTCAATGAAGAGCATCTCTATGAAACAGCGGAAATCTATGTGGAACTGATGAAGAGCTTATCCTTGATGTGCAATATTTCCGATATCATTTCTGGAATACCAAATCAGGATCGTTTTGATGAAGTTTTACAGAAACAAAAACTGGCTACTAAGCTGTTTTTAATGGTATAAATAAAAAGTAGATATAAAATTAGGACAAATAAATTAGGAATGAAAACAATCAGAATACTAGCCAGCCTTTTATTAGGTACGATGGTTTTCCAAAGTCATGCACAGCAGCAATTAAGCCTAAGTGATGCGATCAAATTTGCTTTGCAGAATAAAAAGGAAGCTAAAAAGCTAAATTGGATCTCGAAAACTCACAATACCAGATTGATGAGGTGAGAGGTAGTGCATTGCCTCAGATTACCGCAAATGGTTCCCTGAAACACAATGTGTTAATTCCAGAAATGGCAATAGAATTTGGAGATCAGATTATTACTGCTAAAATGGGCCAAGCCTGGAATTCGGCAGCAATGGTTTCGCTCAATCAGCAGTTATTTAATCAGTCGATTTTTACAGGGTTAAGAGCAGCCAAAACAACAAAAGAATTTTATCAGATAAATGCACAGTTAACAGATGAGCAACTTATTGAAAAAGTAGCTAATGCCTACTACGATATCTACCAGGAACATCTTAAACTGCAAACAATAGAAAATAACCTACAAAGTACCACTAAAACCAAAGATGTAACAGAGGGACTTGTCAAAGCTGGATTAGCTAAAAAAATCGATCTTGATCGTCTTGTGGTCAACGTAAACAATCTGGAGGCACAGAGACAGCAGACGAGCAGCGCTGTGCAGATCAAGGAAAATGCACTGAAATTTGCGATTGGTAAATCAATAGAAGAGGATATTGAATTGTCAAACGAGACTTTTGAGATCAATCCGGTATTGGCAATGGAATCGGACAATATTGAGAATCGGACCGAGGTACAACTGATGAAGAAGCAGATTGAACTATATGACTTGAACAAGAAATCCAAAGTGGCAGATCTTTATCCAAAATTATCCTTGGGTGCTGACTTTGGTTTCAATGGTTTTGGTAAAGGATTTCCGATCGGTGGTAATTTTAACTGGCCAAAAACCTCGAGTATCGGCCTTAATCTTTCGGTGCCAATATTTACAGGTGGGACTACCAAAGCGAGAATCAATCAGGCTGATATCCAGATCAGACAGGCTCAGGTCGATTTAGAAGATACAAAGCTTGGTCTTAGTTTGGCAAAAGAAAATGCTAAATCTCAGATTAAGATCAGTTTGCTAACCATCGACAACAATCGTCGGAATGTTAAATTGGCCAAAGGTGTCCTAGATGATACAAAAACAATTTCAACAACGGTTTGGCAACTTTAACGGAGTTGCTGGATGCGGAAAGAGCATTGGCTGATGCAGAAAATAACTTGAATACAAGCTTATTGAACTATAAGGTAGCCGAAGTACAGATTATTAAATCGAATGGCGAGTTAAAATCACTAATTAAAGAATAATTGACTAATACAATATGAAACGCGGAATTATTACCCTACTTATTATTGCTGCTGGTCTTGCAGGAATATTTTTGTGTTAAATAAAAAAAAAAAAGAAAACGAAGCGGAAACGGCTGAGGTTGCGAAAACAAATGCGGCAATTGCGGTCCGTATTGATACGGCAAAAGTAAGCTCAATGGACCTACGTTACACCGCTAATGGAACTTTTGCGCCAAAGCAAGAGGTCACTGTATCTGCAGAGACTGCGGGTAGAGTTGTGAAAGTATTGGTCGACGAAGGTTCCCATGTAAGTGCTGGACAAACCCTGGCAATTATTGAAGGTGACAAGCTGAATGTAAATGTAGCTAATGCGCAAGCCGCATTTACGAATGCACAGGCCGACTTACATCGCTTTGAAAGTGCTTTTTCTACTGGTGGTGTTACCAAACAACAGCTGGATCAGGTGAAATTGCAATTTGAAAATGCTAAGAATAATTTAAGAGCATCAAAATTGAATGCTGGTGATGTAACCATCAAGACATCTGTTTCGGGTGTGGTCAATGCACGTAAAATTGAACCTGGAACTTATTTAAATATTGGCGCTGCGGCTTTTGATATCGTTAATGTTGGTACCTTAAAATTACGCGTCAATGTTGATGAGAAAATGTGGCTACGTTACGAGTAGGCCAGTCTGTTGATGTATCAGCAAGTGTATATGCAGACCAAAGATTCACAGGTAAGGTGACGTTTATTGCTCCTAAATCTGACGGAAGCTTGAATTTTCCGGTAGAAATTGAAGTCAATAACTCATCGAACCAATTGCGTGCCGGTATGTATGGCACAGCAATGTTTGGAGAAGGGGCCGCCAGTAATACATTGATCGTACCTCGCAATGCATTTGTCGGTAGTGTGAGTGATAATAAAATATTCGTTCTTAAAAATGGTAAAGCAATCGAAACCAATGTGAAATCCGGAAGAAATTTTGGCGATTACATTGAAATCTTGGGGGCTGCAAAATGGCGATCAAGTGATTGTTTCAGGTCAAATCAACTTGTTTGATCAGAGCCCTGTTGAAATTATTAAATAATGTATACTGAAAAACAGTAGCAAATGAAGTCGTGGTTTCATTACCATTAAAAACAAATAATTCTAATGAAAATTACCGAAATATCGATAAAACGTCCCAGTATAATTATCGTATTATTTATAATACTGACATTAGGTGGGTTGTTTTCCTATACTCAATTGGGGTACGAGTTAGTCCCTAAATTTGAGATCAACGTAATCACGGTGCAGACGGTCTACCCAGGGGCATCACCCTCCGAAGTAGAAAGCTCGGTGACTAAAAAAATTGAGGATGCAATTTCCTCGCTGGAGAGTATTAAGAAAGTAGAGTCGACTTCGCTGGAAGGTGTATCCATTGTGATGATTACCTTAAATAACGGGGCTGATGTCAACTTTCTGCTTACGGATGCGCAACGGAAGATCAATGCGGTTGTCAACGATCTACCCGATGATGTGAAAACACCATCATTGTCCAAATTCTCTTTGGATGATGTTGCGATTATGAGTCTAGCAGTAACATCTAATTTATCTGAGAAAGAATTGTATGACTTGTTGGACAACAAGATCCAGCCAGTTTTTGCGCGGATCAATGGGGTAGCCAAAGTGGATATGATTGGGGCGAGGAACGTGAAATTCAGATTTCTGTGGATCCTAAGAAAATTGAAGGTTATGGCTTAACAATCGCTCAGGTACAACAGACTGTTGCCTCTTCAAATCTTGATTTTCCTACTGGTAACGTAAGCACACGCGACAACAGAACAACAATCCGTTTGGCGGGTAAAGTAACATCAATTGAAGAATTGCGTAATCTACCGATTACGACACCAGCAGGTGTACAGATATATTTACGCGATATCGCTGATGTGCAGGACGGAATCAAGGAAATCGAGAAAGTGGCCCGTTTGGATCGTCAGAACACCATCTTGTTACAGGTCTTTAAGCAATCGGATGCCAATGCAGTAGCCGTATCTGAAGGTGTTAAAAGACAATTGGACAGGTGGAAAAAGATTATGCAAGCAACAAGATCAAGATTCTTGTCGCAAATGACTCTTCTGATTTTACATTGAATGCTGCCAATAACGTAATCCATGACTTGATGATTGCGATTGCCTTGGTAGGTTTTATCATGTTGTTCTTCTTGCAAAGTTTGCGTAATGCTGCGATTACCATGGTTGCTATTCCATTATCATTGATTGCGACATTTATTGATTGCTGCTGATGGGCTATACCCTAAATCTGATGTCTTTATTGGGATTATCACTGGTTGTCGGTATTCTGGTGGATGATGCGATCGTTGTTATCGAAAATATCCACCGTCACATGGAGATGGGGAAAAATAAAGTGCGTGCAGCATTTGATGGGGCTTCGGAAATCGGTTTTACCGTAACGGCGATTACCTTAGTTATCGTGGTGGTGTTCTTGCCGATTGCGATGTCTACCGGTTTGGTGGCAAACATCCTCGCTCAGTTTTGTGTGACCGTAATTATTTCTACTTTGCTGTCCTTGCTGGTTTCATTTACAGTTGTTCCTTGGTTATATTCCCGTTTCGGAAAACTGGAGCATTTAAGCAAAACTTCTTTCTTCGGACGTATAATCCATGGATTTGAAAGTGGTTTGACAGCTTTTACACATTGGGTATCTGGATTGTTGGTTTGGGCATTAAAAAGCCGGATGAATAAATTGGCAACACTGGGACTAGCAGTAGGCTTATTGGTTGCTTCTTTTATGCTTGTGGTCAAAGGTTACATCGGTTCGGACTTCTTCCTGGAATAGACCGTAAGGAATTTTTCATCCAATTGGAATTGGACAAAGATGCTTCTTTGGAGAAGACCAACTTATTGACGCAAAAGGCTGAAGCTTATATCAAATCTAAGCCGGATGTCAAAGAGATCATCACCACTGTAGGACAGTCTTCGGATGGTATGGCTTCGACAACAGGCTCACGTTATAAATCCGAAATCCACGTTATCATGGATAAGGAAAATTTTGAAGGTAATTCTCAGGTGTATTCTGCGACTTTAAAGCGTGAGCTGGAAAACAAGCTGATCGGTGCGAAGATTAAAACCGTGAATGTCGGTATCATGGGGCTGAGCAGGCGCCGTTGAAATTAACCATCATCGGTTCTTCGGTAGAAGATGCACAGGAATTTGCGGAGAAAGCGGCAGATCAATTGCGTAAGATCCCAGGAGCAGCAGGAGTGAAGTTAACTTCTGAAGCTGGTAACCCTGAGATTAATGTGAAAATTGACCGTGATAAGATGACGTCTTTGGGATTGAACGTATCGACAGTCGGTATGACGATGCAGACTGCCTTTTCTGGAAATACAGACAATAAATATAGAGCGGGTGATAATGAGTATGATATCAATATCCGTTATACAGAAAGTGGTCGTGCGAGCATCGACAATGTTCGCGATTTGAAATTTATCAATAACAAAGGTGCTTCAATTTCATTGGAACAATTTGCAACAGTTTCTTATGGTTCAGGACCTACCTTATTGGAGCGTCGCGATAAATCTCCAGCGGTATCTATTCAGGGGCAGGCAATCGGTAGACCAATGGGTACCGTGGCACAGGAATGGCAGGCTCAATTTGAGAAACTGCCACGCAAACCCGGAATTGTCTTCATTTGGGGTGGTAACATGGAAAATCAGTCGGAAGGTTTCGGAACATTGGGAATTGCATTATTGGCCTCAATTATCTTGGTATACCTTGTGATGGTGGCGCTATATGATAGCTTTATCACACCTTTTGTGGTATTGTTCTCCATTCCATTGTCGTTTATCGGTGCTTTGTTGTTCCTCGCATTGGGTAATCAGACGTTGAATATCTTTACCATTTTGGGTATTATCATGCTGATTGGTTTGGTGGCCAAGAATGCGATCATGCTAGTCGATTTTGCAAACCACCGGAAAGAAGCTGGTGATAGCACTCACGACGCACTGGTCGCTGCTAACCATGCCCGTCTTCGTCCGATCTTGATGACGACAATTGCCATGGTATTCGGTATGATTCCGATTGCCATTGCTACAGGCGATGGTGCGGATATGAACAGAGGTCTGGCAATCGTTATCATCGGTGGTCTATTGTCGTCGCTATTCTTGACGCTCGTTGTCGTGCCGGTGGTATATTCGATCTTTGACCGCTTTGGCAACAAGAAGAAGAAGGACTATGATGCATTGATTGTAGAGGAGTATGATCATGTTGATGTAGCAGAACATTAAACATAAATCAATTTTACAAAAGAAAGGAGGCTAAGTCATTGGTCTCCTTTCTTTTTGTGTTAATTTTAGGTTAATCAATCGATTGCGTAAATATTTTTATTACATTGCGGCGCATTAACAAAATATATATACTTAAAATTGAGACAAGCATGTGTGGAATTGTAGGATACACAGGTTACCGTCAGGCGTATAGTATCGTCATTGATGGATTGAAAAAATTAGAATACCGTGGCTATGACAGTGCTGGAGTGGCGCTGCACAAAGGTGAACAGGTTGATGTTTACAAAAAGACCGGAAAAGTAGTGAATCTAGAAGAATTCGTTTACGGTCAAGATCTCCAGTCAACAACAGGAATAGGGCATACACGTTGGGCCACCCATGGTGAACCTTCTGACCGCAATGCCCATCCACATTATTCAAACAGTGGACGTATCGCGATGATCCATAATGGTATCATTGAAAACTATGCTTCCCTAAAATCAGAATTAATTAATAAAGGTTACCAATTCAAAAGTGATACGGATACTGAAGTACTTGTTAACTTTATCGAAGAGATCCAATCACAAAATGAATGCTCCTAGAAGAAGCAATCCGTATTGCTTTAAAAAGGGTGGTGGGTGCCTATGTGATCCTTGTATTGGAAGCTGGTCATCCAGATCGGATTATTGCCGCTAGAAAGGGAAGTCCCTTGGTTATTGGAATAGGTAAAAATGAGCATTTCTTGGGTTCAGATGCTTCACCGATGTTAGCTTATACCAAAGAAGTTGTTTACATCAATGACTATGAACTCGCGATTATCACACCCGATGAACTAATCCTCAAGAATTTGGGAAATGAGCGGATTACACCGTACATCCAAAAATTGGATCTGGAGTTATCCGCTATTGAAAAAGGTGGTTACGATCACTTTATGCTAAAGGAGATCTTCGAACAGCCACATACGATCTACGATTCAATGCGCGGTCGTCTGGATCTGCAGGCGAAGCAAATTATTCTGAGCGGAATTGAGAAGTACGCGAATGAAATCAGCGGCACCAATCGGATTGTCATTGTTGCCTGTGGTACGAGTTGGCATGCTGGCTTGATTGCCGAATATGTCATCGAAGAACTATGCCGCATCAATGTTGAGGTGGAGTATGCTTCGGAGTTCCGCTACCGCAATCCTGTGATCCATCCTGGAGATGTAATTTTAGCCATCTCACAAAGTGGTGAGACTGCCGATACATTGGTGGCGCTGGAAAATGCGAAAAAACAAGGTGCAATCATTCTAGGCGTGGTTAATGTTGTGGGATCTTCCATCGCACGTCTTTCTGATGCAGGTGCTTATACGCATGCCGGACCTGAAATCGGGGTGGCAAGTACCAAAGCTTTTACCGCACAGCTAACGGTTCTAAACCTGATCGCATTAAAAATTGCAGCCCTAAAAGGATCAATTTCTGAAGAACGTTTTCTGGAACTATCAGAGGAATTGCACGAAGTTCCTGAGAAAGTACAGTGGATCTTGGATACACAGATCGAAAAAAATCCAACAAATTGCAAAAAAATATAAAGACGCAAGGGATTTCTTATTTCTTGGTAGAGGGTATAACTTCCCTGTTGCACTGGAAGGTGCACTAAAGCTAAAAGAGATCTCTTATATTCATGCCGAAGGTTATCCTGCAGCGGAAATGAAACATGGCCCTATTGCTTTGGTCGATGAGAACTTGCCTGTTGTTTTCGTGGCAACCAAGGATGCCTATCATGAAAAGATTGTTTCCAATATCCAGGAGATAAAAGCAAGGAAGGGCAAGATTATTTCTGTAGTTACCAGAGGTGACGCCGTTTCCGAAGGGCTGTCGGATGACTTTATGGAAATTCCGGAGGCAGATGAGATTATTGCGCCTTTAATCTCTGTTGTTCCTTTGCAGTTATTGTCTTATTATATTGGTGTGGAGTTAGGCTTAGATGTTGACAAACCTCGTAATCTCGCCAAATCTGTCACAGTAGAATAAGGAGGCGCATGAGTGTATTAAAGAAAAGACCTTTGGAGCATTTGGGATATGATTTTATCCCAAGTGAATTTCTTCAGGAAGGGCAGGATGAGTATACCCTGCGTTTTCAGCAGAATCCACGCAATGATTACCGTGACCTTACAGTAAATGAGGTTCAGGAGCTGATCGCCAATGGCAATTGGTCCAGTGACTGGTCTAAAGTCAAGGTATCCGCAATTTTTGATCCCAAGCAAATCCAAGGATGTAAATTCTATGGTTTGGTGCGTATTGGAAATCTCAGCCCGAGCTATTTGGAATACCGCAATCTACAACTTCCCATCGGCTTATATCATTCGACTATTATCAGTTCGGATTTTGGCGATGATGTGGCTGTACATCATGTGGGCTATTTATCCTATTTTATTGTGGGTAATGAAGTGCTGTTGAGTCAAATCAAAGAGATGGAGACGGGCAGCACCGCTAAATTTGGGAACGGAATTCTGCGGGACGGTGAAGAATCGGGCAAACGTATTCAATTGGAGCTCTGCAATGAAAATGGTGCCCGCTCGGTGTATCCTTTTGATGGAATGCAGGCGGCAGATGTCTATCTGTGGACACGAAATCGTCATGATCGGGCGTTACAACATCGTTTTGAAGAACTGACCGACCAAAAATTTGGCACACAACGTGGATATTATAGCCAGATCGGTGATCGCTGCGTTATCAAAAATACGTTCACGATCAAGAATGTTAAGATCGGTACCGATGCCTACATCAAAGGGGTGAATAAGCTTAAGAACGTAACGGTTAACTCTTCACAGGAATCCTATACGCAAATTGGTGAGGGCTGTGAGCTGGTCAATGGGATCATTGGCTACGGTTGCCGTATATTCTATGGAGTCAAAGCGGTACGTTTTATTTTGGCCTCTTATTCGCAGCTGAAATATGGTGCAAGGTTGATCAATTCTTATCTGGGTGATAATTCGACGATATCCTGCTGTGAAGTGCTCAATTCCCTCATTTTTCCAGCGCATGAACAACACCATAATAATTCTTTCCTATGTGCTGCATTGGTGATGGGACAAAGTAATATGGCTGCTGGGGCTACCGTTGGGTCAAACCATAATTCCAGGGCAGCTGATGGTGAGATTATTGCAGGGCGTGGTTTTTGGCCGGGCTTATGCGTGAGCCTCAAACACAACTCGAGATTTGCCTCTTACTGTTTAATTGTCAAGGGCGATTTTTTACATGAGTTGGATATCCAATTGCCTTTTACGCTGGTAAGTAACGATGTACAGCATGATAGGCTTGTACTTATTCCAGGGTATTGGTTTATGTATAATATGTACGCCTTGGTACGTAATGCCAATAAGTACGAAGCACGAGACAATAGGCATTTTAAAAATCAATATTTTGAGTACGATATGTTGGCTCCTGATACGGTCAATGAGATGTTTTCTGGAATGGAAACACTTGCTTTTGCGGTATCGGAAAGCCTTCAACAGGAAGAGGATAAGACACGGGAGGAGCGTATTGTGGCTGGGCGTGCCTTACTTGCCAATAATATTGATCTAAAAGATAAGACCATTGTTTTATCCGGAGCAGAGAATTCGCGCCGACCTACAGTGATTCAAAAAGTTGGCGAGGCCTATCATCTTTATCGCTCATTCATCAAGTATTATGGTGTTTTGCACCTGATGGATGCATTGGAGGAAGGTCGATCACTCGATGATATCATCGAGAGCCTTGCTGGCGAACAACGGACAAACTGGGAAAATATCGGTGGACAGCTTATAGAAAGTACTGCATTGCAGGTTTTTCTGGATGATATCAAGTCCAAAAAAATAGACTCCTGGGATGATATTCATGAGTTTTATCATGAGCGTAGCAAGGATTATCCATTAGATAAACGAAAGCATGCCTTATTGTCACTGATTGAAATTTTGACTTTGGAAGGTATGGAAATATCCAGAGATAAAATTGTATCTTTGTTGGATCAGGCTTTGGGACACCGAATCTGGATAGGCGAGCAGATCTATAAATCCCGCGCTAAAGATTACAAAAATCCGTTCAAGAATATGGTGTATGCCAATGATGAGGAACGCGATATAGTCGTCGGGAAGTTGACAGAAAACTCCTTTATCAATCAACAACAGGAAGAATTAGAGATATTTAAAATAAGGGTTGCTAATTTGAAAGGGCAATTTTAAAAGAAAGGCTTCCGCTCGGAAGCCTTTTCTTTTTATCTTTAGGTACCAGATAGCGATCTGATCGGTTCTACGCATATATGCAGGAAAGTTTATCCAGCATCTTGAATCTTATCCAAGGGTTTCCGTTTATTTTCTTTGATATGCTTAAAATGACTTGGTGTCAGCCCAGTTACTTTTTTGAACTGATTGCTTAAATAAGCAACACTGGAGTAATTCAGTTGATAGGCGATCTCGCTTAGAGTCAGTTCATCATAGACCAGTAACTCCTTGACATATTCGATTTTCTGGCTGATGAAATATTTCTCAATCGTCATGCCTTCGACATCCGAAAATAGATTCGAAATATAGTTGTAATCGTGATAAATCTGATTACTTATTATTTCCGATAAATTGAGATTGGTGTTGTTGTTTTGGTTGCGGATTAGATCCAGCACCAAATGTTTGACCTGTTCAATAAGTACTGTCCGCTTGTCGTCGATCAATTCAAAGCCAAGGGCGGAAAAGCTCTCGGCCAATTGAGCAGACTGTTCTCTGTTTAACGTTTCTTCAATTTCGACCTGTCCTAAAGAAATATGTTTAATGTGAAGATTAAGCTTGGCCAATTCATTTTCGACAACCATGATGCATCTATTGCATACCATATTCTTTATTGCGAGCTTCATTCGATTTTTTTAATACAAGTTACAAATCTAAACCCAAAAATCGCAAATTAATCGGACATTCTGTTGTAAGATTTGGGGCATATGTTGTAGAGTTTTGGTGCAGTAAAATCGCATGATCGAGATGCAGTAGTTTTAGATGGCTAAAATGTGCGGCGTTGACACTATGGATTAATCTCAATAGGGGTGCCTATAGGAACAGCGCGGTAGAGCTCATCAATTTCTGTGTTGGTCAATGCCATACAGCCTAAGGTCCAGTCTACACAACGTTGTAGTTTACCAATAAAGCCCATTCCGTTTCGCAGCCCATGAATTTTGATGTCACCACCGGCAGTTTTCCCTAGAGTTTTGGCATGGGCAACATCCTTTTCATTGGGATAGGAGACCCTAAGTTTTTATGGTAGTCACTGTATTGATTCTTATCGTTGATATAATATAATCCTTCGGGAGTTTTTAGGTCACCCTCAATCTCTTTTGCGCCTACGGGCTGTCCACCGAGTGAGACCTGGTAGGATTTGAGTAATTTCCCCGCGCATAAGCCAATAAGGTCCGTTTGGACTTATACACCACAAGCCTGTCGATTACAGCATTTTTTGATAAACGGGATTCCGGATAGAGGTTGTAGACTGTCAGCGCCAAAATGGATAGGAGCAATACGACAATACCTACTTTTAGCCAGTTGCCTGGACTCTTGCTTCGCTTCATAGGATCTATGTTATTTATATATCGTTTTGTGTATTTGACAGCTGTCTGATCCGCGTCAATGTAAGATACAAAGTCCCTGCAAAGGGACTTTGTATTGTTATTTGAAATGGTCAGTTGTTAAAATTCACGATCCACATCCTTGTCGCCACGTCCGGATAGATTGACGATAGCAAGCTTATTTTTGTCTTTAGCAGCTTAATGGCCAATGCAACAGCATGTGACGATTCGATTGCCGGAATAATTCCCTCTAATTTTGAAAGCAGTTTATACGCTGCGATGGCTTCATCATCTGTTACTGGGTAATAGTTTGCTCTATTGCTGTCCTTTAAATCTGCATGTTGGGGTGATATACCCGGATAGTCCAGTCCTGCAGATACCGAAGTAGAAGGAATTGGGTTGCCCGCATCGTCAACCAGGCAATAGGAATATGTGCCCTGGAATACAGTGGGGTTACCAAAAGATAGGGTAGCGGCTGTTTTAGGGTAGGTTCCCGAACCACCACCTTCGCCACCATTGATTTCAACTTCCTGATCTTCTAGGAAACCTGAAAATAATCCAATGGCATTTGATCCACCGCCTACACAGGCAAAGATACTATCTGGAAGACGTCCTTCTTGTTCAAGAATCTGTTGTCTGGCTTCTTTCCCGATAACGCTCTGAAAATATCCAACCATTTTTGGGTAGGGATGTGGTCCGACATGTGAACCCAAAAGGTAATAGGAAGAAGGGTTTTCGACATAGTACATCAATGCTGCGTCAACGGCGTCTTTAAGTGTACGGCTTCCGAGGTTTGTTGTGACAACCTGAGCGCCCAATAGTTCCATCCGTTTTACGTTCAATGCCTGACGGGCAGCATCAATCTCTCCCATAAATACCTTACAGGGGATATTTAACAATGCCGCCGCTGTGGCTGTTGCAACACCATGTTGCCCTGCACCGGTTTCAGCTATGATCTCGGTAGCACCATTTGTTTGGCCAATAAAATCTGACCAATGCAATTGTTTATTTTGTGTGAACCCGTATGGTTTAGATCCTCCGCTTTAGATAGATTCTGGAACCAACATATTCACTTAGGTTCTTTGCAAAATACAAAGGTGATGGACGTCCTACATAGTGTTTAAGGATGGAAATAAATTCTTTTTGGAATTCTTCTTTCTGTACATGGCTATCGAAAAATTCAGCTAACTTGTTTAACTGACTTTCCAGAACAGGTGGGATAAAAGATCCGCCATACTCACCATATTTACCATTGTATTGAAGCATGTTTTCGTTCGCTTCCACAGATGCACACTTTTCTAGACTCATTTTAGGCTTAAGTTTTCTTGTTGTAAAAATGTTTGATAATAAAAGAAGCCTAAATATAGTAATCTTTGTAGGTTTTGGATAAAAACAACAAAATATGTTTATGAGTTGGATGTAGATAGTTGAATCAGGTTCATTCCTTCACAACGATTTTAGGAATTTCAATATAATTAGCAAGACTTATATACTATCTATTTGTATAGAAAAAGCTAAATAATACGTGTTTTGTGTATTTTATTTCTATTCAAAAGAATTGTATTGTTATATAAATGTATGCTTATTATTTTTAATTATATATAATTAGTTTATAGAGTCCGTGTTCCAAGCGTTATTTGACAATTGTTTGTACCTTATCTGAGACTGATTCGGCCCTGATTCGCCCCTAGAAGCAGGTTTGAGCATGGTGCAAACAATATCAGTCTACACTTAATCCGTGTCTAACACGGACTCAACACGGATTCATGGTGGACTCAGTACGGTTTCATGGCGACCAAGATGTGACGCTGTGCAGGAGCAGGTTGCTACTGTGGTCAAGCAGAAACCGAAGCATTGACGAAGCAAATTTAGCTTTCGAATAGGACTAAAAAAAGGCACCTTTCTCATAAAAGGTGCCTTGTGAAAGAGGTGTTTTGCGAACAATAGTCGATTATAGCCTGTTTTACGCTTTTGGTTTGCGGAAAATAAAATAGATCCCCACCAAAATAAAAGGTATACTCAGCAATTGCCCCATATTGAGTAGCATGCTTTGTTCAAAATCTTCCTGATCAATTTTAAAATGTTCCAATACCATCCGTGCACCAAATAACAAGACCATAAAAATGCCGAATAATTTTCCTTTTTGACGATTCGGGTTTGACTTGAATAGGGAGCCGATAATAATAAAGATGATAATATAAGCGATGGCTTCATAGAGCTGACCTGGATGGCGAGGGATGTTGTCATGACGGTCAAAAATGATTGCCCAAGGTAAATCTGTAGGGGTACCGACCATCTCAGAATTGAAAAAATTTCCGATACGGATCAGTGCACCAGCAATAGGAACGACCACAACCAATCGGTCTGCCAACCATAAAAAGTCTGTTTTTGTTTTGCGGCAGAAGAGGTAAAGTGCCGTGAGGATACCGATAGCCCCACCATGAGAAGCTAATCCGGCGAAACCTGTGACCTGAAATCCGTTTTTATCCCATTTGAAAGGAAGGAAAATTTCTAGAATATGGTCTTTATAATAGTCAAAATCGTAGAACAGACAATGACCAAGTCGTGCGCCAATCAACGTGCCGAGGAAGATATAGATGGAAAGTTGATCCAGTTGTTCTTGTGTGCGGCCTTCTTTTTGAAAATACGCAACATAATGACATAGGAAACAAAAAAGCGAGGAGCCAACATAAGGCGTAGTAACGGAGGGCAAACGCGCCAAGGTTGAACATCTCGGGATCAATATTCCAATGTATAGCACTTAGTATTGAATTCATATATTTTATGTCTGTTTAAATTACCATGGTAAAGATAAGGTTTAATCTTATTTTTCAATAAAATCAAAGTTAAATGTAAAAGGAATATTCCAAAAACATTTTTACTTTTGCATTTCATTGAAATTTTCATATTTTGACGAAAGTAAATAGAAAAGGAAAAGATGGCTGAAAAGAATAAGAAAAAGAACAGAAAACGACTGCGGTCGTAACAAAAGAGTCGCTTTCATTTTTTGAAAATATATAAACAACGCTTCTCCCACAGGTTTTGAATGGGAAGGTCAACGTTTATGGCTGGATTATCTGAAACCTTATGTGGACGAAACATTCGTGGATAATTATGGTACCGCAGTTGGTGTTATCAACCCCAAAGCAAGTTATAAAGTAGTGATCGAAGCACACGCCGATGAAATCTCCTGGTTTGTTAATTACATTACAAAGGATGGATTGATCTACGTGGTGCGTAATGGTGGTTCTGATCATCAGATTGCACCTTCCAAACGCGTGAACATTCATACAGAAAAAGGAATCGTGAAAGCAGTATTTGGCTGGCCCGCCATTCATACACGTTCGGGGAGAAAGAAGAGAATCCTTCGTTGAAAAATATCTTTTGGATTGTGGATGCAGCAGCAAAGAAGAGGTAGAAGCCTTGGGTGTACATGTGGGTTGTGTGATTACCTATGAAGACACTTTCTCAATCTTAAATGACCGTTACTATATCGGACGGGCCCTGGATAATCGTGCAGGAGGCTTTATGATTGCTGAGGTTGCACGCCTGTTAAAAGAGAATAAAAAGAAATTGCCATTTGGATTATATATCGTAAATTCGGTGCAGGAAGAGATTGGTTTGCGTGGTGCTGAAATGATTGCAGACCGTATAAAACCGAATGTTGCCATTGTGACAGATGTGACACACGATACCCAGACGCCGATGATCAACAAGATCACACAAGGAGATTTATTCTCCGGAAAAGGTCCGGTATTGTCTTATGCGCCAGCAGTTCAGGTCAATTTGAATAAACTGTTGGTTAAAGTTGCTGAGGAGAACAATATCCCATTCCAACGTCAGGCATGTTCACGTTACACGGGGACAGATACAGATGCTTTTGCATACAGCAATGGTGGTGTGCCTTCAGCGTTGATTTCTTTGCCGTTGCGTTATATGCATACAACGGTTGAGATGGTGCATAAAGAAGATGTTGACAATGTGATCCGTTTGATCTATCAAACATTGTTGAATATCGAGGATGGACAGGACTTTAGAACATTTACAAAATAAAATTTAGGATTATATTAACTTACATTTAGAATTATTATGGAAAATAACCAAAATCAAAACGAATTGAGCATCGAGTTGACAGAAGAAGTAGCAGAAGGAATCTACTCAAATCTTGCGATTATCACTCACTCTAATACAGAATTTGTGGTTGACTTTATCCGTGTGATGCCAGGAGTGCCAAAAGCAAAAGTGAAATCAAGAATCGTTTTGACTCCAGAGCACGCAAAACGCTTGTTAGGTGCATTGGTTGATAACGTGAATCGTTTCGAAGCATTGAACGGTCCGATTAAAATGGATATGGGTGTTGCTGAACAACCACAACAAGGTGGTGATCCAACAGTAGCATTTCCTTTCGGAACTCCTCAAGGTCAAGCATAGTCAATAGCATAATCTATCGATAATTAAGGCGCCAATAAAACAATTGGCGCCTTTTTTTGTCTCCATTTGTGGGTATTATACTACCCTGATGTTTGGGCTTGGGCCCGACTTTTGCTATTTTTAGGAAAACTTATTTCAAAAGGAGATTTATATGGATATTCAAGTGCGCAACTTGACAAAGAAAGATTATGTTGGTTTGAAGAAATCAATGGAGCAAGCTTATGATGGCGTGGGGAGACCTGGTCAAGGGAAAATATTCAGGATTTGATTGAAATATTTCCTGAAGGACAATTGTGTGTGGAGATAGATGGCCAAGTCGTTGCCTGTGCCTTATCTATTATCCTCAATTCTAAAAAGAATAATATCTATGACAGTTATTATGATATTATTGATGATGGTAAATTTACCAAACATAGTGATGACGGTGATACTTTGTATGGTATTGAAGTATTTGTACATCCAGAACATCGTGCATTGCGCTTAGGACGTCGTCTATATGATGCGCGGAAAGAACTGTGTGAACAGATGAACTTAAAATGTATTGTCGCTGGTGGCCGGATTCCCAACTACCATAATTACGCGGACAAAATGAGTCCAAGGGTTTATATTGAGAAGGTAAAACGCAAGGAGATCTATGATCCGACACTGACATTTCAACTTTCCAATGATTTTCATGTCAAAAAGATCCTGAAACATTATTTGCCGGAGGATGCTGAGTCGATGGAATTTGCGACCTTACTGGAATGGAATAATATTTATTATGAATCGGAGACCCGTTCGATTTCGACAACAAAACAAACCATTCGTCTAGGACTGGTGCAGTGGCAGATGCGCTTATTTGATAATATTGAAGCTTTCTATGACCAGATCGAATTCTTTGTGGATACCGTTAGTGATTATGGAACAGATTTCATCATGTTTCCGGAGTTTTTAACACACCGCTAATGAGCCCCTATAATGACCTTCCCGAACGATTGGCGATGGAAAGATTGGCACAGCATACTTCCGATATTATTGATCGTATCCAGCAGTTTGCAGTTTCCTATAATGTGAATATTATTGCCGGATCTATGCCACTGATGGAAAATAAGAAGCTTTATAATGTTTCTTACCTCTGTCATCGAAATGGTAAGCTGGATGAATTTAAGAAAATTCATATTACACCAAATGAATTTAAATATTATGGCATGGTGGGCGGAAGTGAGGTAAAGGTATTTGATACAGACTGTGGTAAAGTTGGCCTGTTGATCTGCTATGACGTAGAGTTTCCGGAGCTGAGCCGCATTCTGGCCGATCAGGGAATGCAGATCCTATTTGTACCTTTTATGACCGATACACAGAATGGCTATATTCGGGTCAGAACCTGTGCACAAGCTCGTGCCATTGAAAACGAATGTTATGTGGCCATTGCGGGGTCTGTGGGTAACCTGCCACGCGTCAATAATATGGATATTCAATATTCGCAATCCGCGGTCTTTACGCCATCAGATTTTGCATTTCCAAATAATGCAATCAAAGCCGAAGCAACCCCAATGCAGAAATGGTGCTGATCGCGGATGTGGATCTTTATGCATTACGTGATCTACATGAATATGGTACTGTAAAAGTCAAAAAGATCGACGCAAAGACCTATATGAAGTAAAACTTTTGAAATAATTACGCTGTATTTTTGATGCGCTTCAAAATATGCTTAGCTTTAATTATATTCTTTAATCTAATAAAGTATGATACAAAAAGTCAAATGGGGACGCTCTCAATCGTCTTAATGATGCTGTCATGTCAGTCCAATAAGAGCAAGGAGGGTGCACAAGAAGTCAGAACCAATTTTTTTGATGTTTCTGGCATGGACACAACAGTCAATCCTGGTGACAACTTCTTCCAATATGCGAATGGTGCATGGATGAAAAATACCCAGATACCGGCTTCCGAAACGGGCTGGGGCTCATTTTATATTCTAGCAGATGAAAATTTGCAGAAATTAAAAACAGTATTGGAAAATGCCGCTCAGTCGAACAGTGCGAAAGGGTCAGATCAGCAGAAAGCCGGTGATTTCTACGCGAGCGGTATGGATACCGTCACCATTGATAAACTTGGCGCCAAGCCGATAGAAGGAACGATTCAGAAAATCAATGCATTGAAAACTGTCGATGAACTGATCGCCTATGCGGCTGATGGATTTAAAGATGGCGATGGTGACCTTTTTAGCTTTTATGTGGCGGCCGATGATCGGATCAGCAATAAAAATGCACTTCAGTTTTTTCAAGGTGGTTTGAATCTGCCAGAGGCCAGCTACTATTTGGATCAGGATGATAAAGCCAAAAGATCAGGGAAGCTTATGTGGCTTATTTAGTTAAATTGTTTGGATTAATCGGTGAGGGGGCCAATGCGCAGAAATCTGCTGAAGAGGTACTAAAACTGGAAACGCAAATCGCGAAATCACATTTAACGCCTGTTGAATTGCGGGATCCGATCAAAAACTACAATAAATTTGCCGTTCAGGATTTCCAGAAGCAAACCCCAAATTTGAACTGGAAAGATATTCTTGGGCGATTGGAGGTGAAGACTGATACGATTTTGGTACAGCAACCTAAGTTCTACCTCGCCTTAAACAATTTATTAAAATCACAGCCTGTAGATGTTTGGAAAACAAAACTAAAAGCTGATTTGGCAAACGCTTCTGCAACTGCGCTGAGTAAGGAGTTTCGCGATGCAAAATTTGAACTATTCGGCAAGACGCTCAATGGACAAAAGCAACAAAAAGAACGCTGGAAGTTGATGGTAAGCTCAGCGGATGAAAACCTGGGTGAGATTGTCGGTAAACTTTATGTCGATGACTATTTCAAGCCTGAAGCAAAACAGCGCATGATGGAATTGGTCGATAATTTGCAAAAAGTCTACAAGACCAGAATTGAGAAATTAGACTGGATGACACCGGAAACCAAGAAAAAGGCAATCGAGAAATTGGAAGCTTTTGTCAAGAAAATCGGTTATCCGGAAAAATGGAAAGATTATAGCGATGTAGAAGTTGCAAAAGATACATATTATGCGAATCTGCAGTCTTCGGCTAAGCATGCTTATAAGGAGATGGTCGGCAAGATAAGTAAGCCTGTCGATAAGAAGGAGTGGCTCATGACAACACCGACCGTAAACGCTTATTATAATCCACCGTATAATGAGATCGTATTCCTGCGGGAATCCTACAATTCCCTTTCTTTGATGCCAATGCGGATGATGCGATCAACTATGGTGCTATTGGAGCTGTGATCGGTCATGAGATGACACATGGTTTTGATGACCAAGGTAGGCAGTATGATAAAGCGGGCAACTTAAATGATTGGTGGACAGCCGTAGATGCCAAACAGTTTACCGAGCGTGCAAATCAGGTAACGAAATTGTATGGAAGCTTCACCTTATTGGATAATCAACATGTCAATGGAGAATTAACGCTTGGTGAGAATCTGGCTGATATCGGTGGATTGAACATTGCTTATGATGCATTTAAACTGACCAAACAAGGGCAGGGGAATGAGAAGATTGACGGTTTCACAGGTGATCAGCGATTCTTTTTAAGTTTTGCACAGGTATGGCGGGTGAAAAGCAGCGATGAGCGCATGCGTTTACGTTTGAAAGTTGATCCACATAGCCCGGAGCAGTTCCGTGTAAATGGCCCTGTCTATAACATGGAAGCATTTTATAAGGCATTTAATGTGCAACCTACGGCTAAAATGTATGTTGCGCCGGAAAAAGAATTTTAGTCTGGTAGGAGGTTAATGCTTGCTAGTCTGTTATTTCCGATGGAGATACATACGGATTGACGAAAAATGAAGGGAAAAAGATAGATTTATCTTTGAATTGTGATAAAAACTAATTACTTTTGCCCTTCATTTAATAACACATTTAATTAATTAACAATGTACGCAATAGTAAATATAGCAGGACAGCAATTTAAGGTTGCAAAAGACCAGTTCCTTTTTGTACACCGTTTACAAGGAGATGAAGGCGCTAGTATTGAATTTGACAATGTATTGTTAGCAGAAGACGGTGGTAAATTTACCATTGGTACACCTAGCGTTGCTGGTGCAAAAGTTTCGGCTAAAATTTTGTCTCATTTAAAAGGCGATAAAGTTATCGTTTTCAAGAAAAAACGTCGTAAAGGCTACAAAAAGAAAAACGGTCACCGTCAACAATTTTCTAAAATCCAGATTACTGGTATTACGTTATAATTGAATTTTTAATCAGACATTAGTCTTAAATTAAGATAAAGAAATGGCACACAAAAAAGGTGCGGGTAGTTCTAAGAACGGCCGTGAGTCACATAGCAAGCGTTTAGGTATCAAAATCTTCGGTGGTCAACAAGCAATCGCTGGTAACATCATCGTACGCCAACGCGGTACACAACACAATCCTGACACAAATGTTGGTATTGGTAAAGACCACACATTGTTCGCTCTAGTAGACGGTAAAGTAGTTTTCCGTAAAAAAGCTAACAATAAATCTTATGTATCTGTAGTTCCTACAGAACAAGCATAAGGTTTGCAACAATATTTGAAGAAGGCATCAAGCAATTGATGCCTTTTTTTGTGTGTATTACTTTTTGTTGTCAAATTTTATTTTTAACAGATTCAATGTCCGACTGAAATCAGGGAATGTTCCATCTGATTGGATCAGAGTTGTTTGCTGGTTCGAAAGCTCGTAGATGCTCTCATAAGAGAAAAAACCGGACCTTTATTTATGAAGTAATCTGTTATTTTCTGTTAAATGTAACTGGTTTGGTACAATTTTTATAAGGGATATGTGTTTTTAAGATAAATACCGATTTATGAAATACAACAAGTTTGGATATGGTTTGTGTGCTGGGTTGTTTGCCTGTTCATTATATTCCTGTAGTTCGATCTATATGCCCAATGTGCCTTCGGCACCTATGTTTACAGAAGCTGGTGAGGTTTATGTTTCCGGAAATATCAATACAAAGGCAAATGTATCTGCAAATTTAGGGGTTGCAGTAACAGATCACGTTGCTGTGATTGCTAATGGATCCTATGTGGACAATAGATCCAATACTAAGGACTACGCACAGAAAATGGGGGAAGCGGGGATAGGTTACTATACACGGTTTGGTAAAAAAATAATCGGGTATTTGAAGTATATGGTGGGTATGGACTAGGGACCACAAGTGTAATTGATAAAAGGTCGTCAACAATGGGGCAGGCAATTGTGGAAACGCAAGACATGGACTTTGACAAAGTTTTCGTGCAGGTGAACTTTTCATCGGAAAAAAAAGATGCCCTGAAATTGTTTGGTAATAGACATGATATCGACTACGGTACGATCATTAGGCTGAGCAATATGCGTATGAAGAATTTTGCGATTGATGGTCTTCCTGTCGAGAAAGAAGATAATATGCTTATTGAGCCTGTGTTTTATACCAGAATGGGGCTTGGAAAAGGGTGGAAGTTGCAATACACAAATGGCATGGTTTTCGGTTTTAAAAGCAATACGTATTTAAAAGCTGGTTACCCATTGTTTACACTGGGAGTTTTGTATAAATTTGGAGGAAAATAGCAGCTATGAGCAAGAAAATTTTATTTGGATGTTTGGTGTTTTTGGGTTTATTCATTTCCGGATGCGGAGTAAATAGACAAAAAGCACAGATCGAGAACTTGGCGAAATGTAAGTTTGACGTGGAATCAGTAGACAGTATTCGATTGGCGGGAACATCGCTGCAGCGTTTGATCAAAAATAATCAGATCGACCTCGGAGCGGCACCGAGTCTGGCTTTGGCCTACTTACGAAAGGATATTCCTTTGGATGCCGTAATTCGTCTTAAAATAGATAATCCAACACTAAAGAAAGCATCAATCAATAAGTTTCAATATATCATTCTATATGGTGGTCAGCAGCTTGTCGAAGGAATTGTCAATCAATCCTTGCAAATTGAACCCGGCGAGTCTACCGTAGCTAATGTACGTATTGCAACCAATATTTATGACCTTTTGGTGAATTCGGACCTACAAAATTTTTAATGTCCAGCGATGAGAATAAAAAGGGAATATTTACGTTAAAAATTAAACCTTCGATCAATATTGCTGGCCAATCGGTATTCTACCCTGGATATATTACCATAGACAAGACGGTGAGCCGAAAAATCCTGCTATAAAGGATACGGATCAGTAAAGAGATAAAAGGTTTTCCATTCGTATGGAAAACCTTTTTTTCTGAATTGTCTGTTTTCTATTGGTCAGAAAGAACCTTCAGTTGACTTTCATGGCTGTTGGTGCTTATAGGAGCATGAAAGTTTTAGTGAAGGGACTATTTTTAACAAACCTAAGCCTCCTGTGGAGTGGCCAAGTCTGCTTGCTAAACCGTTATTACGAATGGTTACTTTTGTTAAGAATTAAACTGTAATAAAAAGTTATAATGTCAAAGTGTAAACTATACACCTTATTTTATATTTTAGTCTTTAAATAGAAACCTAAATATGTTAAAAGATTCTTAATTCCTGTTTTGCTGTTTGCTGGGGTACATGCTATCGCTCAAAAGAAGTTCGATCCTTATGAGCAAACCATTGAAGGGACCAATCTTTCGTTTAAAATGGTGGCAATTCCGGGCGGAAGCTTCAAAATGGGGTCTGTTACTGGAGGAAGGATGATGAAAAGCCAGTACATGAGGTTAAACTCGATCCGTTCTGGATGGGGCAGTATGAAGTGACCTGGGACTTGTTTGAGCCCTTTCTGTACAAAGATTATGAAATCGCAAAAAGCAAGGACGGGAAGGTTGCGCCGGAAATAGACGCTGTAACCAGACCTACGAAGCCCTACCTTGATATGACCTTTGGTTTTGGTAAAGAAGGGCATCCAGCACTTGCCATGACGCACTATAATGCGATCCAATTTTGTAAATGGTTATATGTACGTACAGGTGTGTTCTATCGTCTGCCAACTGAGGCGGAATGGGAGTATGCTGCACGCGCCGGTGCTAAGACTGCTTACTTTTTTGGCGATAAAGAAGCTCAACTGGGTGAGTATGCCTGGTATAAAGATAATTCGGAGCAAAAAACACATGCTGTAGGAGAGAAGAAACCTAATCCATGGGGCCTTTATGATATTTATGGTAATGTGGGTGAATGGACCTATGATCAATACAAAGCCGATAGCTATAATGAAGGTAAGGATAAGGTGTTAACGAATCCTGTTGTCGTTCCAACAACCTTATATCCGCATGTTGTCCGTGGGGAGCTTTCGATAACGTTGCAGCTGATCTCCGTTCAGCTGCCCGGAACGCCTCAGACCCGGTTTGGAAACAATTGGACCCTCAGGTTCCAAAAAGTAATTGGTGGTTTCCGGAGGCACCATTTGTCGGTATGCGTTTAGTACGACCATTGAATCCACCTAGCCATGAGGAAATAATGGCTTATTATGATAAAAAACCAATTAAAGATTTTTAAAAAATAAAATAATCAATATAAAACTGTTATGGAAAATCTAGAAAGAAGAGATTTTATTAAAACTTCTGCCGTGGTTGCTGGCGGTGCCATGTTAAGCTCGCTGCCTTTATCCGGAGCCTATGCTGCTGGTTCTGATGTTATCAAAGTCGCTTTAGTAGGCTGTGGGGGTAGAGGTACCGGTGCTACATTTGACGCCTTAAGCTCAGGAGCAAATATTAAAGTTGTTGCATTGGCTGATGCATTTAAAGATAATTTAGATAGTACATATAAAACGCTTAAAGAGAAATGGCAAGATAAAATCGATGTCAGCGATAATCATAAATTTGTAGGGTTTGACGCTTATAAAGAGGCGATCAAATTAGCAGATGTTGTTATTTTAGCAACGCCTCCAGGGTTTAGACCAACACATTTTGAAGAGGCAATTCGTCAGGAAAACATGTTTTTATGGAGAAACCTGTCGCTGTTGATATTCCAGGTGTACAACAAGTTATACGTGCCGCTGCTGAAGCTAAGCGCAAAAAATTAAATGTTGTCGTCGGTTTGCAACGTCGTTATCAGACCAACTATCGTGAAGCGATCAAGCGTATTCACGATGGTGCAATCGGTGATATTACTTCTGGACAGGTGTATTGGAATTCAGGTGGTGTATGGGTACGTCCACGTAAACCGGAGCAAACAGAAATGGAATATCAGATGCGCAACTGGTATTATTTCAACTGGCTGTGTGGTGACCATATCGTAGAACAGCACGTACACAATATCGATATTGCTAACTGGGTGAAAGGTTCTTATCCGGTATCCATCCAGGGGACAGGAAGTAGAGCACACCGTACTGGTAAAGAATACGGCGAAATCTATGATAATTTTGCACTTGAACTGACTTATGCGGACAACAGTGTGGTGTATAGCCAATGTCGACATTTTGAAGGGATACAAAACCGTGTTGATGAGCAGTTTCAGGCAACAAAAGGCCGCGTATATCTTTCGGCTGGTGGACAGGCTGTATTGTATGATTGGAAAGGTAAAGAGATCTATCGCCATGACGCGAAAGGTAATCCAAATCCATATCAACAAGAGCACAAGGAACTTTTTGAAGCGATCACGAAAGGCGAGTACAAGTTTGACAACGCAGAGTATGGCGCTTATAGTACTTTAACGGGGATCATTGGGCGTATTGCTTGTTATACAGGCAAGGTTATCAAATGGGATGAGGCATTGAAATCAACAATCAAATTGGGACCAGATGTACTGGCTTGGGATGCTAAACCAAAGTTGCTTCCTGATACAGAGGGTTTTTATGCCGTGGCAAACCCTGGTCAAAATACAAGCCTTTATATTTAATAGCAGTGCAGTGATGGGGCTAAATAGGGAAATCTGCTGTATATTCTTTTTATTATTGGAGCGCTTGGTTTACAGGCACAGACTGGTTCAAAAGAGTTAAGCAAGATTCGCCTGGAAGGCCCTGCACAAGGCACGCAATTTCACGTTACTTATTTCGCCTCGGATAGTCTTGTTAGGCGCTCGGAGATTGATAGCATCTTAAAAGTTATCGATCTATCCATGTCGATCTATCGCAAGGATTCAAAAATATCCTTGTTTAATCAAGACAGCGTTATGCAGATTGAAATGGATAAGCATATGGCTCATGTCATTGCGGCTTCATTCCGATACAACAAACTATCTAAAGGCCAATTCGATATTACTATTGCCCCATTGGTCAACCTTTGGGGCTTTGGTATTAAAAAAGCGCGGTTGCTCCGGATTCGGCAACAGTTTATGCCGCCAAGCAATTTGTAGGTATGCATTATCTTAAAGTCAAGCGCAAGCAGCTAATCAAAAAAAAGCAGGGGTTAAGATTGATGTCAATGGTATCGCACAAGGGTATACTGTCGATGTACTGGCTGATTATCTCGGACATAAAGGAATTTCCAATTATATGGTGGAAGTAGGTGGTGAAATTAGAACTTCTGGAACTCCGCCGGGACAAAGGGCTTTTCCATCGGGATTGTCCAACCCGACGAAAGTAAGCAGGAGGATATCATGACAGCGGTTGTCCAACTCAAAACCGGTGCACTAACCACAGCAGGTAGTTTTGAGAAATTTATTAAATATAAGGATAAAAAAATGGGGCATCATATCAATCCGGTGACAGGTTTTCCTTATACAACTAGTGTATTAAGTGTTACAGTATATACCAGAACCGCCATGGATGCTGATGCTTTGGACAACTACTTTATGGGAATGGAACCGACAGAGATTATCGCGAAGGCCAAAAAATGAAAGACGTGGAAGTTTTTGTCATTTATAAAAATAAAAACCAAGCCATTCAGACGATTTATTCAGAAGGATTTGGTAAATTATTTAAAAATTAATCAACTATAAACAAAATGAAAAGATCTGATTTTATCAAAGGTGGCCTTTTGGCCGCTGGAGCCGGATTATCTGGGCATACATTTGCCTCAACAAACCAAAATGCAACCAATATGATGGATAAAGGAAAGACATTCAATCTAAATTATGCACCACATCAGGGGATGTTCAAGAATCATGCAGGGGACAACTTCCTGGACGAAATCCGTTATATGCATGATTTGGGTTTCCGGGGAATTGAAGATAACGGTTACCTCGGCCGCACATTGGATGAGCAAAAGAAAGTAGGGGACCTACTGGCCAAGTTGGGAATGACGATGGGCGTATTTGTCGTTGATGGTGGTCAAAACTGGATGCCTTCCTTAGCAACAGGCAAAAAGGAGTTCTTAGATAAATTTGTGAAACCTGTCATAAGTCGGTGGAAGCGGCCAAACGCTGTAACGCAAAATGGCTTACGGTGGTTCCCGGATTCTATGAGCGGAGATTACCTTGGGGAAATCAATTCAGCAATATCCTTGAGGCGATGCGTAGAGGAGCAGAGATCTTCGAACCACATGGTCTGGTGATGGTACTGGAGACTTTAAGTGATACACCGGAATTATTTTTACAGCAAACGCATGAAACCTATGCCATGTGTAAGGCTGTCAACAGTCCTTCGTGTAAGATATTGTACGATATCTACCATATGCAACGTACAGAAGGAGATTTGATTGCTAACATGAACCGTTGTTGGGATGAAATTGCGTATATTCAAATTGGTGATAATCCGGGCCGTAAAGAACCAACTACAGGAGAGATCAATTATAAAAACGTATTCAAACATATTCATAGTAAAGGATATAAGGGTATAATGGGTATGGAGCATGGTAATTCTAAGCCTGGTAAAGAGGGTGAAGATAGATTGGTAACAGCCTACCGTGAGGTCGATAGCTTTTTGTAATATTTTAATAGTGTACTATTGACAATTAGATTTAATTTCTTAAATTGAGCAGGTAAAACCAATTAGTAGTATTGTAAAACACCATTTATTTATGATTTCATCAACAATAAAATTTAAACTATCCTTCATGATGTTCCTTGAATTTTTTTATTTGGGGGATGGTTTGTCACATTAGGCACTTTTTTGAGCAAAAATCTGCACGCAACGGATTTCGAAATGGCTAATGTATTTTCGACGCAGTCATTGGGTGCGATCATCGCTCCCTTTATCGTAGGAATGATTGCCGATCGTTATTTTAATGCCGAGCGTATTTTGGGTGTTTTGCACTTGGTCGGTGCCGTATTAATGTATCAGATGTACGGTGCGGCCGATATGTCTACTTTTTATCCCTATGTATTGGCCTATATGGTTTTATATATGCCTACATTAGCTTTAGCAAGCTCGGTTTCATTTCGCCAATTAACAAATCCAGAAAAGCAGTTTTCGGCTATACGTATCTGGGGAACAATTGGTTGGATTGTGGCAGGTCTAGCAATTAGCTATATCTTCAAATGGGATGCGGCAGCTTCTGATGGCGCGCTGAAGAATACATTCTTGATGTCGGGTGTAGCTTCTTTGGTATTAGGGGTATTTTCCTTTGCTTTACCAAAAACACCTCCAGTTAAACTGGATGAAGGTGAGAAACCATCATTTGCATCAATCATTGGCTTAGATGCCATCAAATTGTTGAAAGACAAAAACTTTTTGATCTTTTTGTATCCTCCGTTCTAATCTGTATTCCTTTAGCATTCTATTATTCAAACGCGAATCTATTCCTTACAGAAATTGGTTTGGAAAACCCAACTGGTAAGATGACGATCGGTCAGGCTTCAGAGGTCTTGTTCTTATTGGCTCTTCCGGTTTTCTTTACAAAATTCGGATTCAAGAAAACGATCCTAGTAGGAATGTTGGCATGGGTGATCCGTTATCTATTGTTTGCTTATGGCAATGCCGGTGAACTTTCGTTCATGTTGCTTATCGGTATCGCATTACACGGAATCTGTTATGACTTTTTCTTTGTTTCAGGACAGATTTATACAGATAGCAAAGCTGGTATTAAATACAAATCTGCAGCACAAGGATTGATTACACTGGCAACATACGGTGTTGGTCAGTTGATCGGCTTCTGGGTAGCAAGTTATGTAGGTGATAAATACAAAGATTTGAAAGCAACAGATTTAGCTGCATTTTGGAATCATACTTGGGTCGTTCCGCAATTATTGCCGCAGTGGTGTTTTTATCTTTTTAGCGCTCTTTAAAGATGAGAAGGTAGATAATGCCAACGCTGCACACTAAACAGAAAAAATAACTATTTAAAAACAAATAATTAGAAGAGAGATGGCAACAAATACTTATGACGCGATTGTAATCGGTTCTGGGATAAGTGGTGGATGGGCTGCGAAAGAATTGACAGAAAAAGGACTGAAAACAATTATGCTAGAGCGTGGTCGTAACATCGAACACATTAAGGATTATACTGCGCCAAACAAAATGCCATGGGAATGGCCTCATGCTGGTGGTCGTACCCAGCAGATGATTGAGGATTATCCAGTATTGCGCAGAGATTATCCATTGAACGAAAAGAACCTTGACTTTTGGGTGAATGAGAAGGACAGTCCTTATACAGAAGTGAAGCGTTTTGATTGGTACCGTGGGTATCATGTAGGTGGTAGATCATTAATGTGGGGTAGACAATCTTATCGCCTTGGTGACCTTGATTTCGAAGCTAACTTGAAAGATGGGCATGGGGTAGATTGGCCAATCCGTTATAAAGATATTGCACCTTGGTATAGCTACGCGGAAAAATTTGCTGGTATCTCTGGAAATAGAGACGGGGTTGCTTCGCTTCCTGACGGGGATTATATGCCACCGATGCCAATGAATATTGTCGAGAAGGATTTGGCTGAACGATTGAAAAAACAATATGGTGGCAAGCGTCATTTCATTATGGGACGGACTGCGAATATCACCGTGCCACATGAGGGCCGTGTCAACTGTCAATACCAAAATCAATGTTGGTTGGGTTGTAACTTTGGTGCTTATTTCAGTACGCAATCAGCAACTTTACCAGCAGCAAAGAAAACGAACAACCTAACACTACGTCCGTTTTCTATTGTTACAAAGATTATCTACGATAAAAATACGAAAAAGGCGAAGGGTGTTGAAATTGTTGATGCTGAAACAAACAAAACCTATGAGTTCTTTGCGAAGGTCATTTTTGTGTGCGCATCAGCACTAAATTCGACTTGGGTATTGATGAACTCTGCTACCGACGTATGGGAGGGTGGTCTTGGAAGCAGCAGCGGTGAGCTTGGTCACAACCTAATGGATCACCACTTCCGTTGTGGTGCCGGTGGTAAGGTCGAGGGCTACCTGGACAGTTATGTATTTGGTCGTCGTCCAACAGGTTTATATGTGCCACGTTTGTAAACGTTGATGGCGATACAAAGAAACGTGATTATGTCCGTGGATTTGGCTATCAAGGTGCTGCAGGCAGAGGCCGTTGGTCTGGTGCTGTCGCAGAGATGGAAGTTGGTGGCGCATGGAAAGATGCGATCTGTGAACCAGGTGACTGGAACGTGGGCTTCACGGCTTTCGGAGAAACCTTACCGTACCATGAAAATAAAATTACGCTTGATAAAAGCAAAAAGGATAAATGGGGCTTACCTGTATTATCATTTGATGCCGAAATCAAAGATAATGAATTGAAGATGCGTGCTGACATGCAAAATGAAATGAAGGAAATGCTGGAAAGTATTGGCGTAAAAGATACCTATACATATGACAATGTATATGGACTTGGCCAAGGTATCCACGAGATGGGAACAGCGCGTATGGGTCTCGATCCTAAAACATCGGTATTGAACGGTAATAACCAGGTTTGGGATGCATTGAATGTATTTGTTACAGACGGTGCATGTATGACTTCTGCTGGTTGTGTCAACCCTTCACTTACTTATATGGCACTTACTGCACGTGCGGTCGATTATGCGGTTAGTGAATTGAAAAAGGTAATATCTAATAGCTAAAGATTGATAACAATGGAAAATAACTCAAATAAGTCGAGCAGAAGAGATTTCTTAAAGACTGCGGCAACCGCTGCGGCAGCTTTTATGATCGTTCCTCGTCATGTATTAGGAGGAAATGGTTTCATCGCTCCTAGTGATAAGTTACAAATAGCTGGTATTGGTGTAGGGGGTAAAGGGTTCAGCGACATTAACTCGTTTCATGATTCAGGTAAAGCGGATCTTGCTTTCCTATGTGACGTGGATGATCGTCGTGCTGCAGGTGCGTTGAAACGTTACCCAAAAGCAAAATATTATAAAGATTATCGTGAGATGTTGGACAAAGAGCATAAACGCATAGAAGCTGTTTCTGTTTCTACTCCAGATCATCAACATGCAATTCAAGCGTTGGCTGCCATGCAACTTGGCAAGCACGTCTATGTTCAGAAACCATTGACTCATGATGTTTGGGAAGCAAGAGCACTGACACATGCAGCGAAGAAATATAAAGTTGTCACCCAGATGGGAAACCAAGGGGCTTCCAATGATGGACCACGTTTTGTTCGTGAATGGTATGAAGCTGGTTTAATCGGTGATGTACATACGGTATATTGTTGGACTGACCGTCCGGTATGGCCTTCTGGTATTGCATGGCCTACAGGTAAAGCTGAAATTCCGAAAGAATTGGATTGGGATCTTTGGTTGGGAACTGCTCCTCACAAGGAGTATGTAGATAAATTGGTGCCGTTCAACTGGCGTGGCTGGTGGGATTATGGTACTGGTGCATTGGGTGACATGGGTTGTCACTTGCTGGAAGTTCCTTTTAGTACTTTAGGTCTGACTTACGTACAAGATGTACAGGCAACTGTAGGTTCTGTTTATGTGGATGAGTTCAAACGTGGTTATTTCCCTGAGAGCTGCCCTCCATCGAGTCACGCGACATTGACATTCCCTAAAACACCACGTACAAATGGTCCTGTAACGTTACATTGGATGGATGGTGGTATTCAACCTGCACGTCCGGATGAATTGGGTCCAAATGAAATCTTCGGTGATGGTGGTAATGGTATTTTGCTAGTCGGTACCAAAGGTAAGATCCTTGCGGATACCTACGGTCAAAATGCACGTTTGTTACCAACATCAAGAAAAGATCAAGTGGCGCAGAAATATGCACGTGTACCGGGACAAGAATCTGGTCACTATGCACAATGGGTGGAAGCTTGTCAAGCTGGTTATGGTAAAAAGAAGTGAGTTCACCATTTGAAATTGCTGGTCCATTGACTGAAGCTTTGTTGATGGCGAACCTTGCGATCAGAGGTGCTGATTTACGTTTAGATGGAAAATATCCAGGACGTAATCTAAAATTGTTATGGGATAATGACAATATGCGTGTGACAAACTTTGATCATGTGAATCAATATGTCAAACGTAATTACAGACAAGGTTGGGAAATGAAATATAATTTCTAAAATTAAGATATTTAGTAGTATGAATAGAAGAGAAGCATTACAACGAGTTGCCTTGATTTTAGGAGGTACCGTTATCGGCGCCAATTTATTTTTGGAAGGCTGTACGCGTTCGGCTACAAAGGATGTGGAAGGCTTATTTGAAGCAAAAACGACAGATTTGTTGGGCGATTTAGCTGAGGCTATTTTACCTGCAACCGCTACTCCTGGAGCTAAAGAAGCTGGTGTAGGAAGCTTTATTCCTGTGATGGTCCGTGACTGTTACACTGAAAAACAACAGAAAGCATTTGTAACTGGTCTTGCAAGCTTGGATAGTAAAGCAAAAGAAGTCAAAGGAAAACCTTTCCTTGAGCTTTCGGCTGCAGATCGTACAGCAGTAGCAGCAGCTTTGGATAAAGAAGCAAATGAGTTCAATAAGAAACAAGCTGAAGATCAAAAGGACATCCTGGAGAAAACAAAGAAAAACAAAATCAATTGTATAATTATGTAGAAAATGATCCACCACACTGGTTCACGATGTTTAAGCAATTGACATTGACAGGTTTCTTTAACTCCGAATTGGGTTGTACAAAAGCACTACGTTTTGTCAAAATTCCTGGAAAATATGACGGGAACTTTCCTTACAAAAAGGAGACAAAGCATTTGCATAGTAACTATGCGCTGCGGAAAATAACAAAGGAGGCTCAAGCCTCCTTTGTTATTTTATCGTTATTTAGTTTCTACTTCGAGGGCAAAATGAATACGTTGTTGTTTCGTCACAGTCATAAAATAGCCTTTATCCGTCGAATCACCGTTAATGTCCACAGTGTCATTGTAACGCAGTTCTCTGAGGTAGTTCATCTCCAACGACTTGATCTGATTGGTCAGAACGAGTTCGATCGGGAGTCTATCCATACACCAGTCCAGGTATTTGACATTATTGGCATGATTAACAATATCAAGATCAGATAACTTGACGATATATTGATCTATATTTTTGACAAGCTGAGAAATATCCAGTTTTGAGAATGGTCGTTGTGTCGCAGGGCGATCGGGGTAAGTTGTAAAACCTGCTGCTGAAATGGCCAGATCTTCGGAACTTCTTTTTACGGTATTGATTACCGCCCAATAGCTTGTGGCCGTAACATACACCTGTCCATTCACCAAAATTTCAAAATTACGTGTAGAGCGCGCACCTTCCAGTTCCTGTATCCATGTTCTTACCTGAACAATGTCCATCCATTTGGGCAGTCTGTTGATTTCAATACGCATTCGGCTGAGCACCCAAGTTTGGTTGTGTTTGGCCATTTCTTTAAAACCGAAACCAACATTGGTTGCATGTTCACCCGCAGTAAGTTGAAGAATATTTGACAAGTCGGAGAAACGGATACGACCATTGAGTAACATTGTGTGAAATAAATTTCCCAGTTTTTCTCAAAGACTGATTTTTCCATCTGTTGTTTAGTTTTTTGCAAAATTAGGCAATATGACTGATTTGTGCCTTAAATTCAAAATGAAATGACATAATTTTAAGATATTCAGATAATATGAACTGTTGGGCTGTTTTTGGGCATAAATAGACAAAAAAACGGAAAGCTGCCAATCGTTTTTTTATTGTAAAATAAATGATAGTTTTCAATTATTTAATTGATTATTATCATCAGATTAGGTAGATTTAAATAAGCCAATGGCATAAAATAATAAAATAAGATTGGTTTTATCACGTTATATCTAGTATAGCGCGAAATATTAAATTTACACATTAAATGCTAATATTATGGTTGGAGAACTAATAGCTAAAGAGGAAATTCCTCAATTTAAATTTATCCCTGCGAGTGAAGATAAGTCAGCGAGTTTTATGGATAAATTGAAAGGGGCCCTTCGGTTGGGAAATGAATTTAAATCCAAAACTGAAATAGCCTTTCAAACAGATTCTGGACCAAAGCGTATCGAAACCACCGTGGTCATTAACCGATAGATATATTCAGATCAAAAGTGGCGTATTGATCCCACTTCGGTCTATTATTGCAATTGACTATTAATTAATAAGAACGACTTCCGATAAAAAAAGCTCCTGAAATTCTCAGGAGCTTTTTTCTTGCCTAATTTCAATGCGAACGGATTGGTTTTGCAGGCCGGTGGCGGCCTAATAATTCAGGCGAATTAATAGGTTTCGCCTGTTAATTCTTTCAAACGTATTTCCGAAACCTTTGCATCGTATTGCGCGGTATAGCTCCGCGTCATGGCATTGATGTAATTTAATTGCGCTGTTCTAACCTCGAGTGTCGTGATTGTTCCGATGCGAAATTTATCCATGGTGATATTTAGATTTTCTTTGGCGAGCTCCTCATTCTTTTTTCTACATCCGCTAATTCGATGTTGGTGATATAGGTTTGAAATAGGGTCCTAACTTGTGCCTGTATACTTTGTTTTTGTTGTTGAATCTGTATTTCGGTGCTTTGTACCTGAAATTTGGCAATCCGTTCATTCCTGTTTTGAATAAATCCATTAAAGATATTCAGGGAAGCGGTGACGCCATAGTTGAGACCTTTATTTTTATTTTCGGTGGAGAAACCCAGTGAGGAGTGGGATTCATTCCAATTATAGCCTGTAGTCAGGCCTATTTTGGGATAACGTTCCGCCTTTACAGATTTTAGGTTCAGTTCGGCAACCCGTCTATTGATAAGAGCGAGCTGTACCTGCGGATTTTGTTGGTCAGCAATCTGGATCAGATCGCCCAGCTTAAGGTCGGTATCCAGTTTCATTTCGTCTTCAACCTGAAAATCTATGCCCAGATCACGGGTCATGAGCTGGTTTAGGTAGGTCTTCGTATTTTGAAAACTTTCCCGTTGACGCAATAAATTCGTCTGATCGGTATTTAGATCTACTTTTGCATTCAGTAAATCTAATTTAGATCCTTTTCCGATCTCCAAACGGTTCTCGGCTAGGGTAACGCGATATTGAGACAGGGTAATGGTCGTGTCTAAAGCATTCAATAAACGTTTTTGTTGCACTAGACTGTAATAGGTAGCGATAACTTCACTCAATTGGCTGATTACCTCAAATTTGATTTCGGCTTCACCCTGGCGCTGTATTTCTTTGAATCTATCCCGACGGGCAAACATACCGAACCCGTCGAAGACAGTCCAGTTGAGATTTACACCATAGGACATATTGTCGTTTTTCGCATTGGAAATCTGTTGTACCTGACCATCAGCCCGTACCTGTCGGGAGTTTTGAATCGAGTTGCTCCGACTGAAATTACCCGTAACCGCTGGAAGCATGCCGGCACTACCGAGGCTTGTGTTTTCAATGTCTATTTTGTTGTCATTTTTCGCCAAAAGGATATTAAAGTTGTTGCTCAAAGTTGTTGTTAATGCTTCTTCTAGCGTCAACATTTGTTGTGCACGAGCTTGAATTAGGATGAAACTAAGCAGCAGTGTTATGATTACATTTCTCTTCATGTCTGATCTATTCGTAGCTTTTAATGTTATCAAATTCAGGTCTGTGTTTCTTTGGTCTTGACCACATGTAATAAATTGCCGGGATAATAAACAAGGTCAATATCAGTGAGAATATGGTGCCACCGACGATGACAACCCCCATGCCGATACGGCTCGTAGAAGCTGCACCCAGGGACATCGCAATGGGTAATGCACCCAGCGCAATGGCTAGACTGGTCATTAAGATCGGCCGCAGGCGTGATTCGGCCGAATGCATGATTGCTTCAAATTTTTCCATTCCTTCTTCACGCATCTGGTTGGCAAATTCAACAATCAAAATCCCGTTTTTCGTCACCAGACCTATCAGCATGATGGTTCCGATCTGGCTGAATATATTCCAGGTCTGATCAAATAACCATAGACTGATCAGTGCACCAGCTACGGCCATTGGAACGGTAAGGATGATGATAAAAGGATCCAGGAAGCTTTCAAACTGAGCGGCTAATATCAAATAGATCAACAGTAGGGCCAATCCAAAAGCAAATAGGGTATTGGAACTACTTTCGACAAAATCGGGATTCGCCACTGAGGTCAGTGGTAAAACTTTGATCCAATACTTTCTCCTTGATACGGTCCATCGCCGCAATACCGTCACTCATACTCATGCCCGGAGCCAGACCTGCAGAAACTGTCGCTGACATATACCGATTATTGTGGTATAGTTGGGGTGGACTACTTTCCTCTTTGACATTGACAACGTTATCGAGTTGTATGAGCTGTCCGATATTATTGCGTACATAAATTGAGGTCAGATCTGTTGGCGTTGCCCGTCTATTGTTATCAACCTGTCCAATCACCTGATATTGCTTGCCATCGCGCATAAAATAAGCAAAACGCTGACCACTTAACAACAATTGAAGGGATTGCGATACATCGAGTACAGATACACCCATACTCAAGGCTTTTAAGCGATCGATCTCGACATGAAGTTCGGGTTTGTTAAACTTCAGGTTGATATCCGTTGTTGAGAATGTTGGATCATTATTCACCTCATTCATAAATTCCGGTATTTTTTCCTGAAGCTTTTCAAAATTTTGTGCCTGAATAATATATTGCACAGGTAAGCCGCCTCGACGGTTCATCGAAATGGTTGGTGTTTGCGATACATTGACACGAACACCATCGTATTTTTTTGTCCATTTGGTCAGCTCTTTCGCCACATCATCTTGTGACCTTGTACGTTCTTCAGGATCGACCAGGGTCATCCGAATACGTCCAGAGTTGACCGAACTGGCTCCAAAACCTGGAGAGGTGATATTCAAACTGATCTTATTTTCGGGAATCGAATCGTAAACCAGTTTATCTAATTCCTGCATATAGCGATCCATGTATTCATAGGTTGCGCCCTCGGGGCCAGTAACATTGACCATGATGGCACTCCGGTCGTCATAAGGAGCTGTTTCTTTTTTGATCGAGGAGAAAATCACCGCAATGATGACAAAACAGATCAATAAGATCGGAAAGCTTATCCATTTGAATCTCATGAATTTATCCAGGGAATTGGCGTAACCTTTGTTCATTTTTACAAACATCGGCTCAGTCCATTCATAAAAGCGGGTCTTTTTGTGGCCGCCGCCCTTAATCAGATAAGCATTTAGCATAGGAGTTAACGTCAGTGAAACAAAGGCTGATACCAGTACGGCCGACGCGATGACCACACCGAATTCCCGAAACAGTCGCCCGACGAATCCCTCCAGAAATATGACAGGTAAGAAAACAGAAGCTAGTGTGATGGAAATGGAAATAACAGCAAAGAAAATCTCCTTTGAACCCTTTAACGCAGCTTCGATAGGGGACATGCCTTCCTCAACTTTCTTAAAAATGTTTTCGGTAACGACAATCCCATCATCGACTACGAGTCCAGTTGCCAATACAATCGCAAGCAGGGTAAGTACATTGATTGAAAACCCAAAAATGTACATGATAAAAAAGTTGCGATCAATGAAACCGGGATATCCAATAGCGGTCGCAAGGCTATTCCCCAATCGCGAAAGAAGAAATAGATGATCAGCGTAACCAGGATGATGGAAATCAGTAAGGTCTCAGCAACCTCTACAACGGATTTTTTGATGAATTTGGTGTTATCAGATGCGATATTGATACTGATATCTTGTGGAATATCTTCTTTCATCTGATCGAGCATCTTGTAAAAATTGTCGGCGATATCAAGGTAATTTGTACCGGGCTGTGGAATAATGGCAACGCCGACCAGTTGTTTGCCATTACTGACCATTTTGGTCTCCAAGTTTTCGGCGTCAATTTCTGCACGGCCAATGTCTATAAACTTAACCAAGCGCGTGCTATCTGCTTTTAGGACAATATTGTTAAACTGCTCGGGTGTGGAAAGGTTACCTACGGTTTTTACGGTTAATTCAGTGGTATTACCAACAATTTTACCGGAAGGTAATTCGACATTTTGGTTATTCAATGCGGTACGGATATCCGAGGCGGTAATACCATAGGCCGCCATCCGGTCAGGATTGAGCCAGAGCCGCATGGCATATCGTTTTTGGCCATAGATTTGCGTGCTACTGACGCCAGGGATGGTCTGTAATCTTTCGGAGATAACATTTTCGGCATAGTCACTCAAGGAAAGTTTATCTCTCGTTTCGCTTTGCAGGGTGAGCGTAATGATGGGGTCGGAATCTGCATCTGCTTTTGAGACTACGGGCGGAGCATCGATATCCTGCGGCAAACTTCTCACTGCCTGGGATACCTTATCGCGGACGTCATTGGCAGCCTCTTCCAGATTTTTCTTTAAATCAAATTCGATGGTGATATTGCTGGATCCCTGATTGCTGGAGGATGATATGTTGCGGATTCCATCGATGGAGTTGATTGCTTTCTCTAAAGGTTCGGTGATCTGGGATTCGATAATATCGGGATTGGCGCCAGCATAATTGGTGCGCACCGATACGATCGCCGGATCAATAGAAGGGTATTCACGTACACCCAAAAAGCTAAAGCCAATGTAGCCAAATAGAATAATCGTAATATTGACGACAATGGTTAGCACAGGGCGCTTAATAAAAACGGCAGATAAATTCATGTACAGTTAGTTAGCTAATGATACTTTAACTTTCACTCCATCTTTTAATGCGAGAACACCTGTTGTCAATACAGTATCTCCAGCACTTATACCCGATAGGATAACAATCTCCTTATCGGTACGGGCACCAGTTTCAACTTTGGTTTCTTTAGCCAGCCCATTCTGTAATATAAAGACTTTTTGCCATCTTGAACTGGAACTATCGCTTCTGTTGGGATAGCAATGGCGTCATTTTCTACTTCTATCGGAAGGATGACATTGACAAAAGAGCCTACCCGAAGTCGACCTTGTTCGTTTGCTGCCCGTGCACGGACAGTCAGGGTACGCGTATTCAGGGATACCTCGGGTTCTATGGCATAGATATTCGCTTTGATGACTGTAGGGTCATTGGCAACACTAAATTCGATGGGGTGTTTAGTTTGATTACGTTGCTGTATTTCTCTGGAATAGCGAAGGTAATCTTAACTGAATTGTCCTTGACTAAATTTGCAATCAGTGTATTGGATGAGACGATAGCACCAACAGAAATATTCCTTAAGCCGATCATTCCACTAAATGGTGCACGTACGGTTGTTTTGGAAATCTGCGCCTGAATCAGCTGGATCTGCGCCTGTGAAGTTTTAAGTGCAGCACTGGCGATATCAAATTCTTCCTGGCTGATCGCGCCTTTTTGAAGCAACAGTTTTGCGCGCCGCTCATTCTCAGCATTTAGCTGATTTGTTGTTTGCGCCTGTTTAAGCTGTGCCTGTAACTCGATATCATCAATCTTGATCAAGGGCTGTCCCTGTTGGATCCGCTGCCCCTCAGAAAAGTAGATTTTTGTAATTCGACCACTAACTTCGCTTCTGATCTCCACCTTTTCTTCGGCATCAATACTTCCAGATAAATTGATGGAACGATCCGCTACAGATGACTTTGCAATAATCGCCTGTGCAGGGATAGGAGCATCCTTTTTGACAGCAGATTTATCGCTTTCTTTCTTATCTTTTTTGGATTTAAGAGGAAATATCCCCTCCAATGACAGCACAGGCTAAAATGATGTAGAGGGTCGTTTTTTTATTCATGCGGTATAGTCCTTATGTGGTTTTTTGATTTGACGGATAAAGATAGGTTTATTCTAATGATGATACCGGTTGTCAAAAGGATTTTACAATACAGACTGCAAGATAACAATGAATTTGCCCGCATATCCGTTAACGGGACTACATAGAACAAAAAAAAAAAAAAAAGCTAGAAACATGTTCTAGCTTTATGCTTACTATTTTTTCGCTTTAGTTGCTTTCTTTTCAACTTCTTTTGGCGCGGCATCACCTACTTTTGGCTTGATGGAAGCTTTCGATAAATGTGGTCTTCTTTTTCCAAAAGAACCATTTGATATTTTTCCTCTTCTGGTTTTGATATCACCTTTTCCCATAGTATAAAATATTTTGGTTTTAACAATGTACTTTTGATTAACCTAAATATACCATTTTTCTTTTGTATCTGCAATCAGCTAACTGTTAAATGATTGGGAAAATTCTTTTCTGTGTTTCAATTTTAAAGTTTTGGGAGAGGGTATCAAAAAACAGCTTGTTGGCCGGTTTGTTTTCAGCCAGCAAATAGGGGATTTCAAAAGCTGATCTTTTAGTTTTATCCGATAATAGCCATAGAGCAAGCCTCTTGTTGTTTGAACAGATTCGATTTTTTGCACTGCCTGTACATCCTGGAAAATGTTAAAAGCATAGTTTTCCGCTTTAAGCTGTTCAACAAAAACTTCATTTGTTTTGGCGTTAAACCAAATTTGTTGGCTTTTGATCTTGCTGAAGTGATTGTTGAAAAGAAAAAGGTACCCAATTAAAAAGAAGGCAATTGGGAGGAGAAGCAACACGATTTTAATTTTGACAAAGAGTAATACCGTGATGAGAATCAGCACCAGGCCCATAATGACATTGGAGATTGTTTTCTTTAAGGTGGATTGAATAAGCGCAGCTGGTGCTTCTATCAATTGAAAACCCGATTTTAAGTTTTTGGAATTCGTATCTGATGCTTCGAAAAAATTAAACTTTTTCGAAGCATCAGGTAGGCGACAAGGAGAATTAGTCCTATGATCAACAATCTCATGGCGCTTTACTTAGTATTGTTCTTCAGAGTTAGGATATTGCACTGCCTTGACTTCAGCAACATAATTGCTTACTGCCGTAGTGATCTGCTCATGTAGATTGGCGAAATGCCGCATAAACTTAGGTTTAAAGTCAGCATTCATGCCCAGCATGTCATTGATCACAAGCACTTGTCCATCACAATCGGCGCCAGCACCGATTCCAATGGTTGGAATGGCCAATTTTTCGGTTACTGTCTTTGCCAGAGCAGCTGGGATTTTCTCAATACGATGGCAAAACAACCTGCTTCTTGCAAAGCTAGGGCATCTTCAATAAGTTTAGCGGCTTCTTGTTCCTCTTTGGCACGTACACCAAAATTTCCAAACTTATTAATGGATTGTGGCGTTAGGCCCAGATGTCCACAAACAGGGATTCCACCAGAAATAATTTTTCTGATATTTTCGATGATCTCCAGGCCACCTTCTAATTTCAATGCATGGGCACCGGATTCTTTCATCATGCGAACAGCAGCATTATAAGCCTCGTTGGCTGATCCTTGATAGCTACCAAAAGGTAAGTCTGCTAAGACCATGGCGCGTTCGGTACCCCGGGTCACTGCTGCTGCGTGATAGATCATATTGTCGAGGGTAATCGGCAGGGTAGTTTCATAACCAGCGAATACATTGGCTGCAGAATCTCCGATCAGAATGACATCCACGCCAGCGCTATCCACCATTTTGGCCATGGAGTAATCATAGCTCGTCAGCATAGAAATCTTCTCTTTACGATCTTTCATTGCTTGTAGCATCGCTGTGCTTACTCGTTTTATTTCTTTGTTTACAGACATCTTAACTTATATTATATGCCCAAAAGTAAGGTTTTTATCATACATTGGCCAATATTCTGCCTTGTGTTTTGTATTTTTGTAAAATGATACAGAATGAAACCCGTCTATTTAAATTTCCTAAATTTTCAGAATTAATAATCCATGAGGATGAAAATTTGATTGTTATAAATAAACCACCTTTTGTTGCTTCTTTGGACGAGAGGGAAGGCGGAGAGATTAACATTCTCCGTTTGGCAAAGAAATATCATGCTGATGCTCAAGTCTGCCATCGTTTGGATAAGGAGACTTCAGGTATTTTGTTGATTGCGAAAAATCCGGAAACTTACCGCTCGATTTCCATCGCATTCGAAAAGAGGAGAGTCAACAAAATCTACCATGCAATCATTGGTGGTACACACACCTTTCAGGATCTCGTGGTTGATTTGCCTATTTTGAATCAGGGTAACAAAAGTGTTTCTATTGACCGTGCCAATGGTAAACCTGCTGAAACTATCTTTAATTCGCTTAAATATTATAAGAATTACACCTTAGTCGAGTGTAAACCGATCACTGGACGTATGCACCAGATCCGTATCCACTTGGCAACGCAGCACGCTGCCATTGTAGGAGATAGTATGTACCGTGGTAAACCTGTTTATTTGTCGCAAATAAAGAAAAGAGGCTATACCTTATCCAAAGATGAAGAGGAGCAACCGATCATGAAACGTTTTGCCCTACATGCCAAACATGTGGAGTTTGAATTGAACGGTGAGAAGATGGTGTTCGAGGCACCTTATCCAAAAGACTTCGCGACTTTGCTCAAGTTGTTGGATAAATTTGACGCTTAACCTGCCGTAATTATTCTTTATGAATCCAAAAACAAAAAAGATAATCGGGAATGTTGTATTTGTGATACTTATTGGTTTATTAATATGGCCAACGAGTAGGAGCTATTTTCAACAGATGCTGATGAAAATTGGTTTATTTAAACCGACATTGGAAGTGCCAAAAAGGCTGCTGAGCCGATTGATGCTGGAGGAAATCTGCCAGCAATACCGTTTCTTTTGTTAACCATCTGGGCGAAACCGTTCAGGTAGCAGACTTAAAGGGCAAGGTCGTTTTTATCAATTTTTGGGCAACCTGGTGTGGGCCATGCCGAGCTGAGATGCCTTCTATTAATGTGCTTTACGATAAATTTAAGGACAATCCGAATATTGTATTTCTGATTGTGGAGATAGAGGGTGACAAGGAAAAAGCTGCTGCTTTTGTCAAGAATGAGAAGTTAACCTTGCCGATCAGTTATCCAAACAGCGATATTCCCAAAGAATGGCTTTCAGAGTCTATTCCAAGTACCGTGATTTTGGACAAGGGAGGTAACCTTGCTACACGGCACGAGGGTATGGCCGATTATTCTACACCCGATGTGGCAACCTTTATTCAAGATTTAATCAATAAATAATTACGATCTATACATTAGCATGACCAGAGCAGAACTTATTCATCAAATTAAAGAGAAACGTTCGTTTTTATGTGTCGGACTGGACACAGACCTTACTAAGATTCCTGAGCATCTTTTGGATGATGAGGATCCGATCTATAGTTTCAATAAAGCTATTATTGATGCTACAGCTGATTTATGTGTCGCTTATAAGCCTAATATTGCCTTTTATGAATGTTACGGATTAAAGGGATGGCAGTCGCTTCAAAAAACTTGGGCAGCATTACCTAAAGATTGTTTTAGTATTGCTGACGCCAAACGTGGTGATATCGGAAATACCTCAGGTCGTTATGCCATGGCTTTTTTGATGAGTCAAACTCCGGTCTAGGATTCGATAGTATAACCATTGCTCCTTACATGGGAAAAGATTCCGTTACACCTTTTTGGAGTTCAAAGATAAATGGGCCATTGTATTAGCATTGACCTCTAATGAGGGAAGTTTAGATTTTCAGAATTTTGAAAATAAGAAAGGTCTTCAGTTATTTGAACAAGTCATTGATAAAGTAAATACCTGGGGCAATATCGACAATTTAATGTATGTGGTTGGTGCAACCAGAGGCGAGGGCTTTATTAAAATTCGTGAGCATGCTCCAGAACATTTCCTATTGGTGCCGGGCGTCGGTGCACAGGGTGGTTCATTAGAAGATGTTTGCAAATATGGGATGAATAAAGACTGTGGACTCTTGGTCAATAGCACTAGAGGAATTATATATGCTTCAAAAGGACGTGATTTTGCGGAACGCGCACGTGAAGAGGCCCTAAAACTACAAAAAGAAATGGAAATTGAACTGTTAAAAGCCGGTATTATTTCCTGATTTGACATTTAATAATTCATTCGTAATACTTACCTTTGCAGCATGCCAGAAAAAATTATCATTCTAGACTTCGGGTCTCAGTACACGCAATTAATTGCAAGACGTGTCAGAGAACTAAATGTGTATTGTGAGATACACCCGTTTAATAAATTGCCAGATTTTGACGAATCTGTGAAAGGTGTTATATTCTCAGGAAGTCCCTTTTCCGTTCGACAAGAGGATGCACCTCAAATTGATTTTGTCGCTATTCAGAAGCGTTTTCCACTTTTAGGAGTTTGTTATGGAGCACAATACATCGCTCAACAATCGGGCGGAGATGTATTACCATCTGAAATCCGTGAGTATGGTCGTGCAAATCTGCAATTTGTCAATAGTGAAAATGAATTATTGGCAGGTGTACCTGTGCAGTCTCAGGTATGGATGTCGCATGGTGATACGATCAAAGAGGTGCCGGCAAATTTTGATATCATTGCTAGCACAGACAAAGTGCGTGTTGCAGCATATCAGGTTAAAGGAACACGTACTTTTGGTATACAGTTTCACCCAGAGGTAACACATAGTACAGATGGTGCTATCTTGTTAAAAAACTTTGTTGTTGGTATCTGTGGTTGTGTGCAAGACTGGACTCCAGATGCATTTGTGGAGACTACTGTAGCATCACTGAAAGAGCAGTTGGGTAATGACCATGTGATCATGGCTTTATCTGGAGGTGTGGATTCTACTGTTGCCGCAGTATTGTTACACCATGCAATTGGACAAAAATTACATTGTATTTTTGTGGATCATGGTTTGCTTCGTAAAGATGAATATGAGCAAGTATTGGATTCTTACAAAAATATGGGTTTAAATATTAAGGGAATTAACGCAAAAGACCTATTCTATGGTCGCTTGGCAGGGGTTTCTGAACCTGAGGAAAAACGTAAGATCATTGGTAATTCCTTTATTGATGTGTTTGACGAAGCTGCGAAGGAAATTCAAAAAGAATTGCCAGAGGGCATCGAAGCGAAATGGTTGGGACAAGGTACAATCTATCCCGATATCATAGAATCAGTTTCGGTTAAAGGACCTTCCGCAACAATAAAATCACATCATAATGTCGGCGGTTTGCCTGATTTTATGAAACTGAAAGTTGTTGAACCATTAAAGACTTTATTTAAAGACGAAGTCAGAAGAGTTGGGAAGGCATTAGAGGTAGATCAGGCGATTTTAGGTAGACATCCATTTCCAGGTCCTGGTTTGGCCATTCGTATTTTAGGTGATATTACAGCCGAAAGAGTAAGAATTGTTCAGGAAGCAGATGCAATCTTTATCAGTAACTTGAAGGAATCAGGATGGTATGATAAAGTATGGCAAGCTGGTACAATCTTTTTACCTGTGCGTTCGGTAGGGGTAATGGGTGACGAACGTACTTACGAGCATGTTGTGAGCTTAAGAGCTGTAGGATCTCTTGATGGAATGACTGCAGATTGGATACATCTACCATATGACCTGTTGGCAAAAATTTCAAATGAAATTATCAACCATGTGAAAGGAATAAACAGAGTTGTATATGATATCAGTTCAAAACCACCCGCTACGATTGAGTGGGAATAAAATATGGGTTGCAGCAGTCGTGGCATTATGCCTTGCCAGCTGTACAACCAAAAGGAGCACGGTATTGCGTTCGCCCTCTTCTAGTCGGGGCGAACAGCAAACTGCTGTCACCAAACCAAACAGTGAGAAAGATAAGCCTGCTGTCAAAGTAGGCGATGTGCAAGATGTAAACGGCCATTCGGTTAAAAACAATAAAATTGCACTTCTTTTACCGTTTGAACTAAATAGCATTGCTAAAACGGTGACTACTGAAGATGTCGAGCGATCTGCTTTGGCATTGGACTTTTACCAAGGTTTTCAAGCAGGTCTAGACAAGATTGCTAAAGATGGAATGCTGTTTGATCTGCAGGTCATCGACTCGCGCGATAATGTAGCTTATAACGCGTCTTTGGGGACAGCAGCAACGGTAAAAGATGCTGTACTTGTTGTTGGTCCCGTTTACCCACGGGAAATCAGAAGTTTTGCACAGACCTTTGCGAATAAAAATGTTCTCCAGGTGTCTCCATTAGCAGCTACCATGGCTTCGGAATTTAGTGTTCCTAACTTGGTGTCCATGACACCATCGATACGGACGCATTCCGAAACAATGGCGAAATATGTCGCTGATCAGTATTATAATGGAGATCAGATCTTGATCTATGATGCCGGAGATGATGAAAGCAAACAATTCCTGGTCAATTTTGCCAGCGAGGTCACAAAAGCGAATACACAAGCAAAAGTAAAAACGGTTATGAGCGTTAATGAGCTCAATAATAGTCTCGTGCAGACTGGAACAAATCATGTTGTATCCGGAACCGCTAATAAGAACTTGGTAAAAGGATTGTTGGATGCTATGGATGAGCGTTTTTGAGTTCTGGCAACCAATTTAAGTTGTATGGTCATCCAAATCTTTCAAAACTTTCTTTTGAAAATTTTGAAAACATGGATTTTTATAGTTTGACGGTTACTTCTTCGAGCTTAGCTAGTGATTCCGATGGTGATACGAAAAAGTTCATATCAAATTACAAATCACTGTATAAAGTAGATCCTTCTGAGTTTTCTTATAAGGGTTATGATGCAGCAGTTTATTTTGGCCGTCTACTTCATAAATACGGTGTTGATTATGTAAGCCATATGACTCAGGAGAAATTCTCTGGACTCAATAGCGATTATAGGTTTGAGTTCTATCCGAAGTGGGGTATGCCAATAGAGCTTTGGGGATCATGGTTTATCACAACAAGAAATTTGAAAGAAAATAATCTTTGAATGGCTGAATTCAGTGAAAAACGTGTTTACCAACAAATACGTAATTTTGAGCGGGCGATGGATGGTTTCGAAGGAGATCAACCGTTTTCGCGGTATTTAACAACTTTTTTAAGGAGAATAAACAGATGGGGTCTTCGGATCGTCGGTCCACTTCCCGTCTGTGTTATAACTATTTCCGCTTGGGGCTAGCAGCTTCACAGTTGTCACAGCAACGACGATTGATGCTTGCGGAGTTTTTATGTGAAAACGAGAGCCCTTTGGTCAATCTACTTGAACCTGCTTATAGTGATAAGCTGGGCCTATCTTTAGATAAGAAGATTGCTTTTCTTGAATCTGAAGGACTGCTAAAACGTGAGGACCTATTTCCTTTCACAGCCTATTTCGCCTCAGATTGATACCAAACTATTTTTGAAGAGCCAACTGGTTCAGCCTCATCTGTATATTCGGGTAAAACGAGGTAAGACTAAGATCGTTCGCGCAATTTTGGACGAAAATCAGATTCCTTATAGTGAATTGAGTGATCAGACCATCTCTTTGGCCAATGGTACCTCTTTACAGCGCTTTTCAACATTGGAAGGACTGATTGAAGTACAAGATTTATCCTCACAGCGTACGCTTGAATTTATGAAACCCGAGGATAGAGAATCCTGGTGGGATGCTTGTGCTGCATCGGGAGGTAAATCTCTTTTATTAATGGATGTATGCCCTTCTGTTAATTTATTGGTATCTGATCTTCGCATGAGTATCCTTCGTAACCTGGATGAGCGATTTGATCATGCTGGTATTAAACATTACCGTAAGAAAATATTGGATCTGACAAAAGACCCTTATCCAATATTGGGGAACGAGAAATTTGATGGGGTACTATTGGATGCACCTTGTACAGGCTCGGGTACCTGGGGACGTACACCAGAGATGATCCGGGAATTTAAAACGGCTAAGATTGAAGAATTTAGTGCATTGCAGAAAACTATCGCTAGCCATGTTGCGGGATATGTGAAAGTAGGTAAGCCGCTGGTTTATATTACATGCTCTGTATTTAAAGCGGAGAACGAGGATGTTGTGGACTATATCTTAAACAATTTGGGATTTGAACTGGAAAGTATGCGTTGTCTGGATGGTTATACAGAAAGAGCAGATAGCATGTTTGTTGCTCGGTTGATCAAAAATAGCCAGATTGGCCTAAAAATATAGAAGCGCCTATTCTTAGAAAAAGAATAGGCGCTTTATTTTAGTGCCAGCTATTTCATCATCGCATATCCATTAATCACATTTGCTTGGTATGACCAATACTGGACAGGTTGCTTTGCGAATCACAGATTCAGATACGGAACCCGAAATGAAATGATCAAATCCGGTTCTCCCATTTGATCCCATAATGATCAGGTCTGCCGACCATTCATGGGAGGCTGCAAGAATTTCTTCTTTGATGGACCCAATTCGGTTGAAAAGATATACTTCACCGTAATCGGTAAATTCCCGACTTAATTTTTCAAGATATTTTTGCGCATTTTCCTGCTCCATTTCGGATACTTCCGGCACAATAATAGGCTGCTGACCCAATAGTGGATCTGCTCCGAAATTTGTTGGGGAGGTCGGGGGAATAACAGTGACAAGGGCAACAGAGGCACCAAATACCTGAGCCATTTCTCTAGCATATAGAATGGCTTTCTCAGAACATGGAGCATCATCGACTGCAACGAGTATTCTTTTGAATTTTAAATTTGTATTCTCCATATCTACTATAATTAATTTATCTTCGTTTTATAATATATAATCATAGATTTGACAATTTTGTTTTTATTTGGCCTATGAAATATGGCATTTGTACACTTGCTTTGGTTCCTTTGCGTTCGGAGCAGGCACATCGGAGCGAGATGGTTTCTCAGGTGTTATTTGGTGAATTATTTGAAATTATGGAAGTTGAGACTGACTGGACAGCGATAAGGATGTTGGAAACAAACTATGAGGGCTGGATCCAGAATGGTCAGTTTATAGTCGTTGATCCAGAAGAAATTGAGCACTATTTTGCAGGAACGCCAAGTTTGGTCGGAAGGGAAGGCGGATTGCTTTTTAATGATGAGAATCAACTTCATCTATGCCACGGCACAAAACTTTATATGGATAAGGCTAATAGGTTTACTTTAGGTGAGCTGGATCTAGCTTACCAAGGCCATGTCAATCCCTTTTCCAGATCTGATTTTGAGACTGAGGTTGCTGAACTCGCCATGAGTTATAAGAATACACCCTACTTGTGGGGTGGACGCTCGCAATGGGGAATAGACTGCTCAGGTTTTTCTCAACTGATTTATAGTTGCTTTGGGATCAACCTGCCAAGAGATGCATATCAGCAGGCGGAAATCGGGGAGACTGTTGATTTTATTTCGGAAATTAAGACGGGAGATTTAGCTTATTTTGACAACGCGGATGGACGCATTACACATGTGGGTATCATGTTGGATAGGGATACCATTATTCATGCTTCAGCTAAAGTGCGTATTGATCGAATGGATAATGAAGGGATCTTTAATCGGGAATTGAATAAATATTCGCATAAACTACGTATTGTGAAGCGTTATCGCTAGCCATAAAAAAGGCTATAAGTATTCATACTTATAGCCTTTTTTGTTATTAACTACTGACTAGAAGTGGAATTGCACGCCTAAAGTCGGCGCTAAAGAGTTTACGTTCAAACCGAATGTGTTTGTTGTAATATCGTTAGTTTTGTCTTTGTTGTAGTTGTAGTATAAACCTCTAACTTTTAGTTCGATACCGATTTTGCTCGTAGGAAAGTACGCCAAACCTGGAGCCAATTCAACACCGTATCTTTCAAATTTGTTTTTGTCTCAACGTTATTTGATTCCACGGTTGTTTTTCCCCATGCCATTGGAACTGACAATTGAGCGAAAAATCTCACTGGTCCTTCAGCGGTATATTTTCTAACGAATGGAGATACTTGGAAAGCATCTGTTTTTGTGCTGTTGTCTTTGTTCGTTTCATTTTTACTCCAATCGTAACCAACACCAGTACCTACTGCCCAGTTGTCGCTAACGAAGTAACCAACAGTGGGGTTGATGGAGAATGAATTATTTTTGAAGTCAGTATCTTTAACTTTAGAAGTTTGGAAGCCAACTTGACCACCAACCATGATTTTACCTTTTTCAGTTTGTGCGTTTGCTGCGATTGTTAAACCTGCAATGGCAGCTAATGTAAGTAAAACTTTTTTTCATGTGTTTTTATTTTAATAGTTTGTTCTAATAAGCCAGCAATTACTTCCTGACTTTTTTAATTTGTTAGTCAAATGTCGGAAAGTTATTTTATTTTATTGTCACTGGATTGTCTAGATATTTTGTCAAACTCGTAATTGATAGTGGTTCAATTGTTTAAATTTTGCTATTTTTTTGACCGATAGGCCTTTCATTTTTAAATGCCTATATTGTATTGACTTTTTGTTATTATTTGTCAGTTTGATGTAAGAAAGCAAAAAGAGCCATTGATCAATTGGATCAATGGCTCTTTTGACATCGGGTTAATCGAATTTATTCGAAATATTCTTTTATACGTTCAAAGAATGATTTTTCACTTTTACCAGGTTGTGGTTTAAAGTTTGGTGATTCTTTGAGTTTATTCAATAGTTCTTTTTCTTCGTTGGATACCGCTTTTGGAGTCCAGATATTCACGTAGACAAGCTGATCACCTTTATGGTAAGAATTGACTTCAGGAATACCTTTTCCTTTCAGACGTAATATTTTACCACCTTGTGTTCCAGGTTCGATTTTTATTTTAGCTTTTCCATCAATTGTCGGAACTTCTACGCTTGTACCTAATGTGGCATCGACAAAATTAATGTACAGATCATAGATCACATTAAGGCCGTCACGTTTTAAGCTTTCGTGTGGAACTTCTTCGATTAATATAATCAGATCCCCTGGTATACCGCCACGTGGAGCTGCATTTCCTTTGCCGCTCATAGAGAGTTGCATTCCTTCGCTTACGCCGGCGGGGATATTGATTGCGATTGTTTCTTCACCACGCTCTAATCCTTCACCTCTACAGGTTGTACATTTTGCGGTAATTTCAACACCTTCACCATTACAGGTAGGGCAGGTGCTGGTGGTTTGCATTTGGCCCAGGATGGTATTTGTTACTCTGCGTACTGATCCTGATCCACCACAGGTTTTACAGGTATGGAAAGAAGATTTGTCTTTCGCTCCTGAGCCATCACAGCTATGACAGGAAACTTGTTTGTTGACCTTGACTTTTTCTCAACACCTTTAGCGATTTCTTCAAGAGTTAATTTAACTTTAATACGCAAGTTGCTTCCACGTGCTACGCGACGGCCACCACGTTGACCTCCGCCACCACCACCGAAGAAACTTTCGAAGGGGTGTCCGCCACCAAAGATATCACCAAACTGGCTAAATATGTCATCCATATTCATGCCACCACCACCGCCGTAGCCACCACTAGCTGAATTACCAGCATGGCCAAATTGGTCATAGCGTTGACGTTTTTGTGGATTGCTCAAGATATCGTATGCCTCAGCAGCCTCCTTAAATTTTTCCTCCGCTTCATGATCACCGGGGTTTTTGTCCGGGTGATATTTAATCGCTAATTTGCGATAGGATGATTTAATCTCCTTCTCGTCCGCTGAACGCGCGACACCAAGTATATCGTAATAATCTCTTTTTGACATCGTCTTAATATTATTGACCTATAACTACTTTAGCGTGACGAATCACTTTGTCACCCAAATAGTATCCCTTTTCGATTACGTCCACTACTTTGTTTTTTAAATCTGCTGTAGGTGCCGGAATAGATGTAATAGCTTCCTGTAATTCAGGGTCAAATGCCTGGCCGGCAGTTTCCATTTCTTTTAATCCCAATTGAGACAGGGTTTGTCTTAATTTGTTGTTGACAATATCCATCCCTGTTTTAACGGATTCTACGTCTGTAGCTGTTTCCATCGCATTTAATGCACGGTCAAAATCATCTAACGTAGGTAATAATTTACTGATCACATCTTTTCCTGCGGATTGAATCAATTCAACACGTTCTTTGCTTGTACGTTTTCTATAATTGTCAAATTCAGCAGAAAGACGAATGTATTTATCCTTCGCCTCTGCCAATTCAGCTGCCAACTTCTCTTCAGTAGACAATTCTACCTGATTATCCGAAGGCTGCTCTTGTTGATCAGAAGAATTAGTTTCTACTTGATCTTGACTCTCATCATAATAATTATCTTGCTCATTCATATCTTCAATGCTAAAATAGATTCAAAAATTTTCTATATCTTCTTTTCTCAAAGTTTTTGCCAAACAATAAAATTCCGACAGCTTGTCAGATTTTAATAAAAAGCCTAACAATTTGTCGGAATTTGCAAAAATGTCTTTTACTTGTCAGTTTTTCGTTTAGATGCTGACATTATCCTGCAGAATGCCGTCGCCAGTTTTGATAATCCGGGAAGGCATATTGCGAATAATTGTATAATCGTGAGTAGCCATTAAAATTGCTGTTCCAGAATTGGCGATATCGCGCAACAATAGGACAATTTCCTCGGAGGTGGCAGGATCCAAGTTTCCGGTAGGCTCATCCGCAAGAATAATCTCTGGGTTATTCAGTAGGGCACGGGCAATAACAATCCGCTGTTGCTCACCACCGGAAAGCTCATGGGGCATTTTCTTTAATTTAGAACGAAGTCCAACTTTTTCCAACACGTCCAGAATACGTCCATCAATCATTTTTTTATCTTTCCAGCCCGTCGCCTTTAACGCAAACTCGAGGTTCTTCTCGATCGTTCTGTCGGATAGCAAATGAAAATCCTGAAAACAATTCCCAATTTCCGGCGTAAATAAGGAACATCATTTTCGTGAAGTTTCTTGAGGTCAAATCCAGCGATCATTCCCTCACCATTACCGATATATAAATCGCCATAGATGATTTTTAATAAACTACTTTTTCCGCTGCCAGACTGTCCGATAAGATAGAGAAATTCTCCCTTCCCGATGTTTAAATTGACATTGGATAATACTAAATGTTTCTGTTGGAAGATATCAACGTTCTTTAATGTAATTACTTTATTTTCAATCATGGGCGTTAAAACTCTAATTTTTTAATTTGACCAAAAGGCATTTCTCTTACCAATTGCATGATATATTCCGTCTTTTCTCCCAATCCGATTTTGTCAAGGGATTTGTCAGGTCGATCCACTCTAAAATATGCCAACAAGGTGAAGGCATCATCTCGCAGCTGAACATAGTCGGGAATTTTGGCGACACCTTTTACTTTAATGATATACATGATTTCAAAGTTAGTATTTTTAATGCAATTTCTTTACTATGAATTTAACGGAAGCTTACTGGTTTGCAAATAAAAAGTCCAGCGTATTTATGCCATCTGCATAATCATCCAGGGCCGGACATTGACTTTCACCAAAATGAAAGACTGGCGACTGTATGTTCAACTGGACTTCGGAGACAACACACTGAATATTTTCAGCTTGCTGATTCAGCTCGTTTTCGACATCTTTAAGACGGTTGTACTCCTCGTAATAAACCACGGATAGTGGAGAGGCTGCACGTTGGTCCTGTTTGAGCAAAAGAAATCCATTATCAAAATGCTTGTCTCCGTTGATCAGATAGATCGATTTATTATAGTCGTAATTATTATTGTATTTATAGTGTTCGGATACATCTTTAAAACCTGCTATTCCTTCGAAAAAATGTGCTACGGCATAATCTTTTGGAATGAAAAGTTTGGAAACCGAGCGACAGCCGAGACCGAAGTAATCAAAGATATCGTGACCTAAGGCCTCCAGTTGTGCTGGAGATTCCTGTCCTGTAATGACAGCAACACTATTTCTATTCCTCCGGATAATGTGGGGTTTAGAACCAAAATAATAGTCAAAATAACGGGCTGTATTGTTTGAGCCAGTGGCAATGACCAAGTCGAAGTCTTTGAGTTTATCAACAATTTCAAAAGCTGCTTCAAAAGCGGGTTCGATTTGTTTTAAGCTATTGAGTACACAAGTCGTTAAACCGGCATCATCTGAGGATACTTTAATTTTCGCTTTAAATCCACTGATTAGGACACAAAGGATATCATGAAAACCAACAAGTGGAATATTTCCAGCGAGAATTAAACCTACGGTTTTAGCTGACTCGCTATCTGGATAGGCTTGCAGCCAATGATTAAGCCGCTCTTGTGTTAAGTTCGATGAGATTGCAAGAAGGGCACTTTCAACATTTTTTACGGTATACCAAGGGTTTTTATGTTGCGCCAGTTGAATGATCTGAGTAAGATCTTCAGGCTGCTTTTTCAACAGTTCACCCAGTTTTACAAACGCATTTATTCGTTGTTGCTTTGTCAAAATATTAAATTTTTAAAAGATGAATACACAAATTTGTGTTATATTTGTGCTGTTAACATTAATCAACGTGAATCAACTAGCCTTATTGTACAATCAGACTTTGTTTTCATATTGATAATGCAAAATAGTTTATTTATCATAATTGTGAGGTTATAAATGGCGATTAAAATTACAGACGAATGCATTAACTGTGGTGCTTGCGAACCGGAATGCCCAAATAATGCAATATACGATGCTGGTGTAACTTGGAAATTCTCAGATGGGACGGCTTTGGACGGTGTTATTGATTTTGGCGATGGCGTTACGCTTGACGCGAATGAATCACAGGAAGCGATCTCAAATGAAGTTTATTATATTGTTTCGGATAAATGTACAGAATGTGTAGGTTTTCATGATGAACCACAATGTGCTGCTGTTTGTCCGGTAGATTGTTGTGTGGATGACGAAGATGTACGTGAATCCAACGATGAACTACTAGCGAAAAAGCTTGGTTACACGCGGAATAATTTTTTATTCCGTTAAAATATAGAGCAGGGTAAGAAATTATCCTGCTTTTTTTTTTTTTTGTACGATAGCTTTTGTTAAAATCGGTATTTTGTTGCGAAAGTTGGGCTATTTAAATAATAATATTTGCAAAAGCATAGTATTTTTTTATTTTTGTTCTTTTGACCATTAAAATCTTTTAAATGTTAAAAACCAAAATAGGGTTAATCACCCTCATCACAGTTACATTAGCTTGTATCATTGCAGTATTGTACGAATTTAAAGTTGTGGGCTTTTCGCATGAATTTCTAATGGCTGTCCGTTGGATAGTTGCCACCGTTTTGGTTGTAAATGCGCTTTATAAGAAAAATTTGACCACATGGATTTTAACCTGTATGATCCTGGGCATTTTTGTTGGACTGGATTTTCCCAATCTGGCAATTTCCCTGCAACCACTGAGTAAAGGTTTCATCAAATTGGTAAAGACCATTGTTGGGCCTATTCTTTTTGCAACGCTTGTCTATGGTATCGCAGGCCACTCTGACTTGAAACAAGTAGGACGTATGGCCTGGAAGTCCATGCTGTATTTCTTTTGTGCCACTACCTGTGCTATTTTTATTGGTTTAGGTGCAATCAATCTGACTAAGGCAGGGGTAGGTGTAGACGTTGCCCATATGCCACATGAAGAGCTGCCAGTGCCTAAAGAAAGTTTGGACGAGCATGTATTGAAATCCCTTCCGGATAATGTACATCCAGTTTATAAATTCACTGCATTCGTCCGTGATCTTTTTCCTGAGAATATTGTAAAGTCAGTTGCTGACAATCAGGTATTACAAATTGTTGTATTTTCGGTGTTATTCGGAATTGGCCTAGCGATGGTCGATGAGAAGAAGCGGAAGCCACTGGTAGATTTTACCGAGAGTATGTCTGAGACGATGTTTAAGTTTACGAACATTATCATGTATTTTGCTCCGGTTGGGGTAGGAGCAGCAATGGCATACACCGTGGGGCATCTCGGTGTTGATATTTTGAAAAATTATTTATGCTGTTGGCAACGTTGTATTTTGCCTTGTTTTGCTTTTTTGACGTTGGTGTTGCTTCCTGTTGCACTTTATTTAAAGATTCCTGTCAAACGTTTTATCAACGCTATCAAAGAGCCGGTTTCTATTGCTTTTGCAACGACAAGTTCGGATGCTGCTTTACCTAAAGCCATGAGCGCAATGGAGAAATTTGGCGTGCCGCGTAAGATCGTTTCATTTGTTATCCCCACTGGTTATAGCTTCAATCTAGACGGAACATCCCTTTATTTATCATTAGCTGCAATTTTTGTTGCGCAGGCAGCTGGTATTCACTTGACGTTTGGACAGCAGCTCATGATTGCTTTCACATTAATGATTACCTCTAAGGGGTGGCAGCAGTGCCACGTGCTTCATTAATTATCCTAATAGCAACAGCTGATCAGTTCGGTCTGCCAACCTTCGTTATCGCTGCTATTTTGGGTATTGACGAATTGATGGACATGGCGCGCACCTCTGTCAACGTTGTTGGTAACTGTCTTGCAACAGTTGTTGTCGCCAAATGGGAGGGTGAGTTTGATGAAGAAGCACCTTACCGAGAAGATACAGAAGAATTGGTTTAATACAGCCAATCACCTTATAAAAAGCTGCTCCAATACGTAATGTATTGGAGCAGCTTTTTTTGGAGACTGAAGCCAGAAATTTATCGGCCATCTACATAGTACCAAAGGTTACCTTGCTGTTTAAATGTCGATTTTTCGTAATGGATCTGTACCTCCATTGTTGCATCCAGATAATGGGCTTCAAATTCCACGGTTGAAAAGGTAGCTTTCAGGATACTTAACTGCATCCATTTATTTTCTTTAGCCCATTGCTCAATAGCATTCTTATTTTGGAATCTTCTTGTTGTAGGGTGGAATGTGTTGTACAAAAAGTCAATGTTTCCCACAACAAAAGCACTGTAACGAGCTCGCATAAGCGCTTCGGCTGTAGTTGCCTTGGCATGGGTATGGTGAATTTGTAGGCAGCATTCGCCAAAAGTTGCACCCGAGCCACATGGGCATGAATGAGTCGCTGCTATCATGCTTTTTTGGGTTACCAGCCTTTTATGGCACCATTTTTAAATACTTTCTTTGCTGTTGCTTCTACCTCAGGTGACTGATAGGATTGTATAAACTGCTGTACTTTTTCATCATTTTTATTATCTGCCCGAGCAACAATTAAATTGACATAAGGAGATTCTTTATCCTCTGTAAATAAACCTTGTTTTTCGGGGTCTAATCCGGCCTGTGAGGCAAAGCTGTTATTAATGATCGCAACAACAACCTGAGGGTCGTCAAGTACACGAGGTAGCTGAGGGGCTTCCATTTCAATGATTTTAACCTGTTTTGGGTTGCTTACAATGTCTGTTACTTTTGGTTGTATGCCAACATTTTCCTTTAAACCAATGATTCCCTCACGCTGAAGAAGTAATAACGAACGCCCGCCGTTTGTTGGGTCATTTGGGATAGCGATAGTCGCACCGGGCTGAAGTTCGGTGATGGTTTTGATCTTTTGGAATAGGCAACAATCGGGAATACAAATGTATTTCCCACAATGGTCAGTTTGGTGAAACCGCGTTGTTTGGATTGTTCCTGAAGATAGGGTTGATGCTGGAATACATTGACATCGATATCACCTTGATTCAGGGCTTCATTGGGGACGACGTAATCATTGAAGGCAACCAGTTCCACATCTAGATTGAACTTTTCTTTTGCAACTTTCTTAGCCGTCTCCGCAAGTTCCTTTTCAGGACCTGTCACCACACCAACTTTAAGGGTGTTTTCTTTCTTTTCCTGTTGTTACAAGCTACAATAGTCGTCAGACTAAAGGCTAGAATTGCAAATGCATAGTTCAATTTTTTTCATCTGTTTAATTTGTTTATTCATTAATCAATTTTCCCTTTAAGGCATTCATGCTGCCTTCGGCGGTTTCAGTTGTGATGAAGCTATCAGATTTAATCATCGAGTGTATGTTTTAAGCGGGATTCATGAGTTCGCTTTGTTCGGTTATTCACTCTACAGTATGATCGAATAAATCAAGATGGTTTCATATGATACAATTAATGTTAACGATGGTTTACTTTTTTAGCTATGTAATCGCCTGTATATTGCAACAGGAATACAATTAAAATTAATAAAATAAGGACAGCATTCATGATGAAGGTATCATAACCAACATAGCCGTATTGGTAGCCAATCTGTCCCAGTCCGCCGGCCCCAACAGCGCCACCCATAGCCGAATAACCTACAAGTGTAATTAACGTTATTGTCACATTGTTTACCAGTGAGGGTAATGCCTCCGGAAGCAACACTTTAAAGACCACCTGCTGTGTACTTGCGCCCATGGCTCTGGCAGCTTCAATTAATCCATGGGGATTTCAATAAGCTGTTCTCTACCAATCGTGCAATAAAAGGAGCTGCGCCAATGCTTAAAGGGACCAATGCTGCTGACATACCAATGGATGTTCCTACGAGCTGACGTGTAAATGGAATCATCCATACAATGAGAATAATGAATGGAATAGATCTGAACACGTTCACTAGCAAGGAAACAATCTGGTGCATGGTTTTGTTTTCCAACAACTGATGTTTTCTGGTCAAGAATAGGTAGATTCCAAGCGGAAGTCCGAGCACAAAACCAAAGAAACCTGACAGGAAAGTCATCATTAATGTTTCGAGTGTTCCTGATAATAGTAAATCTAGTACTTGATCAGACATAACCTAATATTTTAGTTTGCGGATGCTGTTCTTTTAAATAGGAGAGACTCGCCGTTATGTTGTCGGTATCACCTGACAATTCGGCTAATATAACGCCAAACTTCATTTCGCCAATGTAATCGATCTGTGCGGTAATAATATTTGTTTTAACCTGATATTGGCGTTCCAAATGTTGTATAAACGGAATAGAATCTTCACTGGAGGTCATGTAAATCTCGACAAGTGGATTGCCCCTGTCTTTTAACCGCTCCTGAAAACCTAAGGGAATATCGACCTGCAAAGAAGATTGGATAAAGTTTTTGGTAGTTTCCTGCTGCGGATTTGCGAAAATGGTTTCAACAGAACCGCTCTCAATTAAAATTCCCTGATCCAGTACTGCGACTTGATCACATATTCTTTGATCACATCCATTTCATGGGTAATCAATAAGATGGTCAGTCCAAGTTGCTTATTGATTTTTTTAATAAGGTGAGGATGGATTTTGTTGTTGCAGGATCCAGGGCGCTGGTAGCCTCGTCACAGAGTAGAATATGGGGGCATTTGCCAGTGCACGAGCTATAGCGACCCGTTGTTTCTGTCCTCCGGATAGATTTGCCGGATAACTCTCCGCTTTATCTTCCAGTCCAACCAGGCTTAGCAGCTCTGAAACTTTTTGACGGATAAATGCCTTTGATTTACGTTCCAGTTGTAATGGAAAAGATATGTTCTCAGAGACTGTTAGTGATGACAAGAGATTGAAATGTTGGAAGATCATTCCGATATTCTTCGTTTCATCATTAAATCTTTGGAAGACATCGACATCAGATCCTCATTCTCAATAATGACTTGACCTGTGTCCGGTCTTTCCAAGAGATTGACACAACGAATCAATGTGCTTTTGCCGGCACCTGAAGCCCCTATGACGCCAAATATTTCTCCCTTGGCAATGGATAGGAGAGACTCTTCAATGCATCTATTCGTTTGGATTTAACCTCGAATGATTTAGATATGTTGTTTAGTTGAATCATTGACCCTATAGGGATTTATGCATTTATGTTAACAAAGTGGATGCCGATATAAATGTACACAAATGCGGTTGATAAATTACAATGAAATGACGAAAAAAATAGCCGTAAACCGATCTTTCCGGACAAAAAATAAAAACAGGAAAGATCGGTCTATAGCAGCAGGATGTTAGGATAGGGAGTGAGCAGATATCACTTGTTTCCCAGATCCAAGTCCTTCGATACCATATTCAATAATATCGCCATCGCGAAGGAAGCGTTGTGGGGATTTTCCCATACCCGAACCGGCTGGTGAGCCTGTTGAGATGATGTCACCCGGAAGTAGGGACATGAACTGACTTAAATACGATATAAGCTTTGGAACACGATAAATAAAATCGCTTGTGTTGCCATCTTGCATCAAGTCGCCATTTAATTTAAGCCAAATTCTCATATTATCGACATCTTGAATTTCATCTTTTGTGGCGATAAAAGGACCAATAGGAGCGAATGTATCACAACCTTTACCTTTGTCCCAGGTGCCGCCTCTTTCGATCTGAAACTCCCGTTCAGTAACATCGTTATGCAGCACATAGCCAAAAACATAATCCAAGGCTTCTTCTTCACTAACATAGGAAGCTTTCTTACCTATAACGATAGCAAGTTCTGTTTCCCAATCGGATTTCACGGAGTTTTTAGGTAGTGTAATACCATCGAAAGGACCGTTAAATGCCGAAACAGATTTCATGAAAACAATAGGTTCTGCTGCTTGCTGCAATTTGGTTTCCTTAACGTGATCGTCGAAGTTGAGTCCAACACAGAGAATTTTGGAAGGAGCCTCCAAAGGAGTGCCGATACGTTCATCTGCAGCGATCTCTTTTAGACTTTCACGATTCTGTTCTACATATACTTGAAGTTTCTCCAAATTTGCCGTATTTGCAAAGAAATCACGGTTATATTGAAAATTTCCTTCTGAAACATCATATTTCTTTTCATTTAAAATGACTCCCGCCTTTTCGGAGCCCTTTGCGCCATATCTAAAAATCTTCATAAGCCGCAAATATACGGATTTTGTCCCAAAAAGGGTCGAAATTAAGGCGAATTAACAGTTAACCGATGTGTAAATTATCTATACAATTATTGTCCAAAGTCGGGTATTTAAAGGGGAATTTTTCCTGAAGTATCTTTTTATTACTCACCCATGTGCCATTGAGTATCATTTCCTGACCTTTTTTCCAAGAAACAGCTTAATCAAGAATGCAGGAGCAGGAAAAGGTATGTAGCATATTCCGTACCGCCGCCTTGCAATGCGTCTGGTGAATTGACCAAGCGGCATCGGATCAGAGGAACAGGCATTGTATACACCAACAAGGGCATTGTTTTGTATAGCAAATAGCAGCATTCGGGTGAGGTCTTCCATGTGGATCCAACTTAACATCTGTTTACCTGAGCCCAGGATAGGGTTGACCCGAAAACGTAACAGTTGGTTGACTTCTTTCAATAATCCCTGGTCTTTACTGATCACTACACCAAATCGGAAGACAACGAGTCTTTTCCTAAGGTTTCAATAGGCTTTACGCTGTCTTCCCAAAGCTTACAGACCCAGGATAAAAAATCACCACCTTGGGGATCTCCTCTTCAAAGGGTTTTTTATGATAACTGTCATCGGCGCCATACCAGCCGGTTGCTGATGCTGATATAACGGCTTTTACTTGGTTTGGGACCTGTTTTAATGTCTGATAAAGCAGTTGTCCACTTTCCACTCTGCTCGATATAATTTCTTGTTGATAGGCCTTGGTCCAACGTGATCCATTGAGATGGGCGCCTGCTAGATTGATGATATAATCCGCTTCCTGTATCGACTTTATATCAATAACTTGTTTTCTGGGGTTCCAATGAACATATCGAACGTTAGCTTGTGGAGGATAGGCCTTCGGATCCCGTGTGAAGATGATTACTTCATAGAAGTTGGCGACCAGTAATTTGGTCAAATGAAGGCCAATGGCACCTGTTCCTCCTGTAATGATTACTTTTTCCATGGGTTAAATCTCAACTTATTTGATCTCGATATCTTTATTATTCTCCCTAATTATCTTTTGTATGGTTAGCCTGATGCTCCTCCTAATATACTATTTTGAATCAATAAATGAAGGGATAATTTAAGGTTTATCTTTCAAAAAAAACAGTTTTGAAGGATTTCGTTGGTAATTGATATTTCCCTGTCAAGATAGAGTGGCCAAATGGGAGAGGTCATAAAAAGGTCCGTCTGCGTTGCGGACGAACCTTTGGTATGGAAACCGATCTCTTCGAGATATTGGTCTCTTTTATTGTATCGTTTGGATTGTACTTCCACATGTTAGCATCTGGGCGCCATAGTATGGATTTTTGACGTCCTTATTGAGGCTCAACCAAGTTGCTCCTTTGCCACCGTTAAACATGGGGCATTTTTGTTGATAAACTGGCAGTGCAGGTTTGGAGTTTTTGCCAGCTTATAGACCTCTTCGGAGAGCGATACAAATGCCACGCGTTGTTTTGCAAGATCATTCGCCTCCTGGAGCGCCTTGCTGTGCTGTGTTATGCTGTTTGCCTGTGCTTTCCATGCTTGTTGCTCGGCAGGAGTTAAGTCAGACGATTTTAACGTCGTCAGGAGGCCTGCAAGTTTTGCAGCACCTGTCGCTACTGTCTTATGATCTGAGGCAACCAGTGCATCTTTTAATTGGAAATACTGGTCATAAATCGGCTGGAAGTTGCCTGACTTAGCGACAGATGAGGATCCTATGTTTTCTTCTTTGCTTTCAGGAGTATTTTCAGGGTTGGCGGGAGGAGCACTTAAGGTTCTGTCATATTGACAACAGCCATGCAGGTCGGCATAAGTCGTTGCCGGAGCCAGGTATTTTTCATTGTCATAACCCGCCAATGCAACCTTTTTCAAAATGGCATCCAGCGAGGTTTTTTCGGCATTAAAGGAGACATTTGCTGTCTGGTTATCCTCGTTCCAAACTACTTTGGAGTCCGCGGAGTTTCCAGCTTTTTCTATTGTTTTTTTACACATCCCACAATTGCCGCTTATTTTGACGGTTTGGGTTGTCATCGTATTATCCTGTGCATAGCTGTATATGCTGGTAGCTAAAAGGCAGGCTGTTATGATATTATTGAGAAGTCTCATGTGTTCTGAATGTTGTAATACGTGTATGGATCCCTGCGGAATGCGATCTGTTTTCGTTGATCGGGATAGGGCAGGTTCTTTAAATTAATAAGGAGATTTACTTTTCCAAAAAAGCATTCTCTGTGTTATCTAGGCTATTTTAGGGGAACCAAGGGTAAAAATAACCATCTGAAAGATAGACGGACAATAGACTGCTATATAATCTTTTAAAGATTGAAAAGGAAATTTTGGCAGCTGAACGGGAGGAGTAGAGATCGCTAATATACTTGTCGCTGAGGCGCAATGACAACTACAATCCCGGCATTGTTTGTGGTGCTGACATAACTGCTTTTTCTTCGCTTTTTGGCAGCAATCAAGTTTTTTGCTTGCATGATCCCGACTGTCTATAGGACAGGTTTCTGCCTTGCTTTGATGGCAGGAAAATACCGCAGTCGGCTTGGCCCATAAGCCAAGAAAAAGAATTAGTCCGATGAGATATTTTAGTACCACCACAGTTCAAATATAGCTTTTTTGAATAAGTATTAAATCCGCCATCGAGATGGCTGTTTCTTATTCCAGGTGCGGACTTTGCAGTGCTCGTGGTTGCAGTATGGAAAACGCATGTTATGGGCGGAGAATCTGGGTAGGAATGAGAGGGGTATATTACATAGAAGCGTAGTAAACAGATCAAATGGTTTACTACGCTTCTTTTATTATTTAAGTTGGGCGAGGAATTCGTTAGAACTTAAAGTTTGATAAGAAACCCGGTTTCTTCCAGGTCTTTTTATATTCGTCTGCCAGTGCACTATGGTCTGAATAAGCCAGTACTTCATTGAGTAAACTGTGTGCTTTTTTAGGTTCCCCGTTTTGTAATTAACAAGTGCTTCAGCCAACTTTATGGATTCACAGTCGTCATCATAGCCCCATTCATTTTGTGCATAGATGCCGTTAAAGACCATTACATTGCGATTGATTTCGGCCAGGTTTTCCTGTTCAGCAAGCAACATGATTCCGAATTTTAACCAAAGTACATAATCTTCGGGATCCATGACGGTGGCAACCCAAGCATCATGACGTTGAAATACTTCTGCACCCGATCTAAATTCGGAGAGAAAATAGTGCCCTTTGATAATCAGATATAAAGTCTTTGCTTTGTCAAAGTCATCGATGATAAATTCCTTTTTTTTTGAGGTAAGTTTGTGCTGCAGCAACGATAGCGCTATAGTCGGATATCTCATTGTAAAGCTGCATGAGGATATACTGCGGTTGTGCTTCATGCGGATATTGCTGTGCCATATCTGAATAATACTGGATACGGTAATCACGATCGTTAGGCTCAAGGATATCATAAATAATACCCTCCACTCCATTTTTAGCGGCCTCAAAATCCCTATAATGATAGTCGTTTAGCGTAGGGTGATTGATGTAGAACTGATAGATGTGCTCCAGAAGATATTGTGCTTCTCCCTGTATATCAGAAGAAAGTCCCAGATGATAATTTACTTCAAGCTGATACACAAACATTTGATAGCAACTTGGGAATACCAGATCTGATTCATCCTCAGTAGATTGATCTTCCATTAGCTCATTACGCATTTCATCAAGGTCGCTCAAAGTGACTTGGTAAGTGTCGAAATATAGTACGAGGGCGTCTTTTAAACGGTCATAATCCTCCAATTTCGACAATGCGTCTGTTCGTGTCTGATGTAGTTCTTCAAAGTCTGAGTAGTTTAGCCCTTCAGTTGCGACTTGATAACTCTCTTCGAGGAGATCCACATTCTTTAATGCAATTGCCAGGTTATTGCAATTCATTGCACGATTGTGGTTTCCACCGAAATAATCACTTTCATATTTTCCTGTTCGAAATAAGCTGCAAAGGCATCATAGGCTTGGCGGTAAACAGCAAGGTAAAGCTGTCTCAGCGCCAGTGTATCTTCAGCTGACAGGGTATCTAATTCATCGACAAAGTCAGACAAGTGAATCGCTTCATTATAGAGATCACGTGGTAAGTCATCGAACGTTGGAACCTGTGTATATACTTCGCCTTTTACTAAGTACGTACATTCGACAAGACGGCGCCAAGATGTTGCATTCCAATGTCTTTCGCCCAACTGATAGAGGTAAGGTAAGGCTGCTTGATGTTGTCCATCGTCATAAAGGTATGCGGCAGCAAATGATAGCCGACGTATAAGTCGGGATATTCGTCAATCAGTTTTAGTGCGTGTAGATAATAATAGTCTAGCGGTATCCCAATATCTTCTGAATAATTGCGTTCAATGATAAGCTGGTAATAGAACACCTCAGGATTTTCATAACCGTCGGCAATAAGCTCTTCAAAGCGACCATGCCATTTGACCAGTTCCTTATGGATATGGGCCGCTGAATTATCGCCCTTAATAAGTTTTAATAATGCTTTTAAGGCCAGATCTATATCTTTGTTTTCATAAGCGATCTCTGCAAGGTCCACATATTGCATTTCACTACCAGTGACAAAACGATCAAATTGCTCTCCTATTAAAGCCGTTAGCGCTGCACCTGAAATCTGTTTGCTGCGGTCTAGAAGGTATATTTTTTTATCCAGAATATGGAGAAATTTTGATCGGCAGCTTCGCGATCGTCCTTAAAAGTTTCATTGAAATAACCGATCCCCTCATCCAATAAAGCTAATAGGGCGGTATCATCCTGAAGGCTCTCATAAATATCTGCAAGGAAGCCGTAGCCATAGGGAGCCATTTTAGGTATTTCGATCAACTTTTTTGCGTAACCGATAAATTGGTCTTTGTTGTTCTCGTCGATGTGTTTTCTTGGACGATTGATCTGCGCTAAGCTAGCTTGGTTGCCTAAGACGTAATTGAGCATGTGATAGAGCGTTGTTTCATTTTCTGGCTCTACCTGGAGTGCTTTTTGGAGGTAGGGGATCATCTTCTCCTGTATGATATCAAAAATAGCTTCGTGTCCATCGTAAAATACTTGGTCATGATAGGCAACCGCGAGATGTGTCCAGAGTGGGACATCCTGGTCGTTTTGCTTTAATTGATTTTCACCTTCTATAATAAACAGATCAAGGTCACCACTGTAGAACAAATCGTAAATATTTTTCTCTTCCATTATTTGCTTATTTCTTTTGTTGTTTTTACTAATATGTTAAATTTTATTGAAAAGTTATTTCGATAGGGTAAGTTTTACGAACTTATCACCATCCCATTGAAAATATTCTTCTCTTTTCAAAATGCGATAGTCGGGGTCAAGGGTGCTATCATCTTTCGCTTCACCTTCTTCGATGTATTTATAGATCAATTGGTTATTTCTTTTTTGTGTTCTGAGGGAAATAGGATTTTTTCATCGTAATAAAAGACGCCAGCATCACTAACGGAGTACCTATTGGGGAGGTTGATCAATTTCTGACCAGTCCAGGCCATGTAATTATACTCGGTGGGAACTCCGCAGGCACCGGATAAAAATTCCATGCGTAAGATTTGCTTTACGTTATTTAGTCCCATAGCTGGTAGCAACTTACTTTGTGAGCTTAGCTGACCAGAGAATACAAATGGGTAAGATTGACTGGTGATTAATGAATCATGTGCATCCAATAATTTAACTGTGGTTAAATAGTGGTCCTGTTGTCCCTCATTTTGTTGTTTGATGAAACGTTCAAAGCCGAATAAATACTGGAGGCCGTCATTGTTGGTCTGCTTACCGAGCGCCAATAACCCGAGCCAGATGAAACCCTGTTTAAGCTGACCATCGCTATGATAGCTGATCTGATACCATGGAGCATAAAAATTTTTGATGGTATTACCTTTAAAAGGGGCACTGGCAATGGTGATATTTTTGCCAAGTGTCAGTGAGTCTACCACTTTCGTGTTGAGTCCCGGCCCAGAGCGTATGTAGGCCTTTTCAACAAAAATGGAAGCTGTTTGTCCTTTTCGATATTCCATAAGTTAAAATCATCTTCAAATGTGATGCCGTCCTGTGCTTTTAATAGCATGGGAAATAGACCTAAACATAGTATCGCAAAACTTGCCGTTTTCATTTTTATTCTGTTCACTATTGCAAAAATAGTAGAATTTAGGGGCATGCTTATCACTGGTTTCAGGTATTTTCTTGCCAGTGATATAACGCATCGCAAGCCTTGTAAGATAACAGGTCAGCGGAAATAGATTTTATGATTTTCAAAACAATTTTGTCTTAAATGTGGTATCTTAAGACGTGAAAGTTTATACAGCTAATAAATGCTATTTTAGACGAATAATAGGAATTTATGAAAGAAAAAAAAGGTCAAAAACAGCAAGTAAGTGCGCTATTTGATCGTTATAGGAATCAATTAGATAATCCCGAATATGTAGAAATTGAACTTTTGGTTTTAATTGTCGCGATAATTCGACCCAAAAAAGTTCAGTTATTCTATCAGGTTGATATCCAGTTTTTTCTTGATTTTCTACAGGAGTCAGCGGATTGCAGGAATCAATTTATTTACTACCTTAAACGGGTTCTCAGGCAAAGAGATCTTGATCAACTGGTGTCTGATACGGGCATTATCAGTTATGCAGATTTTATCTATGAGCTCAGGAAGCGGATAACAGAACGTTATTTACCCTATCAACCAGCAAAATCAACCTTACAATATTTGCTGAATCAGGTATTTTACTCCCCAAAGATGCGGATTGGATATCCACTATTTCAGCCGAGCAATTGTATGAACTATTTCGGCTATGTGAGTTTAATTCCATTTATGATGATCAAACGGGTTTTGAAATGATTGAGATCTTGTATGGGATCGAGCTGTTGGTACAACGTATTACTGGCCGGGCAATGGAAACTGACGTCAATAAAATGGTGCCCGAGTTTCAGAATTTCGATAGCCCCTTTATCGCAATTATGCGAGAGTTTACGGAGTTAAATGACCGTATTTTGCAATCGGAGAGGAAATACATCAGCTCAGAAGATCTTTCGTATAAACAGTTACTCGTGCTTCATCGACAATGTGAGGCCTATATAGAAACCGCATTTGGTAATTCGCACCGTTTTGGTATTTCTATTAAGGTGAATCAGTCCTTATTGCGGATCCGTCAGCAACTTGAGCGTATCAAAGAGATGATCTCTTTTTGGTGATTGATATGGAATCCCAAAAAGTAGAGAAGACGATTCATCTGGCGAAAACGGTTATTGGTTATAATTCGAGAAAAAGCAATATACGTAAATTAATAGGGCAGAGTACTCAATTGTTGGCTTACGAAATTACGCATCATACCGCACAGACAGGTGAACATTATATTACCTCAACCAACCAGGAATATTGGAAGATGTTTCGCTCTGCCTGTGGAGGGGCGTAATTGTTGGTGGGATGTGTATTGTGAAATTACTGTTGGGAAAAGTCGGTACGAGTGAATTCGGACATGCATTTTTGTATAGCCTGAATTATGCGATTGGCTTCACGGTTATTTATCTTTTTGGCGCTACCTTAGCGACCAAGCAACCGGCGATGACGGCCTCATCGCTGGTGAGCGCTATCGAACAGGGGGCGGCAGATCAAGGTGTCGACAGGCACCGGTATTGATATTTGCGCAATATTTCGCGCGTTTATTTCGCTCGCAGTTTATCGCTTTTGTAGGGAACGTGATTATGGCATTTCCCGTCAGCCTGCTGTTCGTATGGGGATACAGCAACTCACAGGTGTGAATATTGCAAGTGCCAAATGGTTGCATTTGGTCGATGATTTAAATCCCGCCAAAACACCTGTCATCTTGCATGCTTCCATTGCCGGCGTATTTCTATTTCTGTCGGGGATTATCGCCGGCAGTATTTCAAATCGCGATAAACATAATTCGGTTTACTATAGGATTCAGGAGCATCCCTGGTTGAAGAAGTTGTTCGGAAAAACAAAGACCGATAAGATCGCCGCCTTTTATGAAAAGAAATGGGCCGGAATTGTATCAAATCTTTGGTTTGGTGTTTTTATGGGGTCAACAGCTTCCATAGGCATGTTTCTCGGTTTAAATTTGGATATTCGGCATATCACTTTTGCAAGCGGTAATTTGGCGCTTGGTCTTTTGGGCATCAGATGGAATTATCCACAGATATCTGGATATGGGGAATTCTGGGTATAGGAATTATCGGACTTTTTAATTTTTTGGTGAGCTTTGGACTGTCGTTGGTACTCGCATTCCGTTCGAGAAACCTGTCTTCTAAAGAGCTGACGAAAATGGCGAAAGCGGTATGGATTTATTTTAAGATGAATCCCAAGTCGTTCTTTTTTCCACCTAAATCTAAAGAATAAAGTTGTTAAGTCTTTGGGTACTCCCACTGCACAGGCGATGTCAGATTTGGTAAGGCATTGCAAAAATTTAGTAATTTCTGTAGATTACTGGTATGAATAATATAATTATAGTGCTTGGTGCTCCAAATGATGCTAGGGGCAATCTATCTCAGATCGCTCAGGACAGGCTGAATTGTGCCTACAATTTATATCAGGCAAATGGTAGTTTTCGGATTGTATGCACCGGAGGTTTTGGAGCGCATTTTAATCCCACGGAAAAACCACATTATTTTTATGCACAAAAATTCCTTATCGAAAAAGGGATTCCGGATCATGCTATCGCCACAGGTGTCCCTCGACCAATACCATAACGGATTTTCAATTATCGAAGAAATTGATTGTAGAGGAAAACCCGGACATCTTAATTATAATAACGTCTGACTTTCATATTGAAAGGGCTCAAATTCTTTACAAACGATATATCGCTTATCCTAAAGTTGTATTTATCCCTGCCATCTCATCCTTATCGAAAGCTGAACTAGTACCGCTGATTGAACATGAATCATGTGCTGTAAAAAGGTTAAAGGAAGAGGAGGTTTAGCAGATCATTTGCTTCTTACAGCAGAAACAAAAAAAGCTCAACATTAGTTGAGCTTTTTGTAGTCTTGGCGGAAGAGGCGGGATTCGAACCCGCGGTACCGTTTCCAGTACGACAGTTTAGCAAACTGTTCCTTTCGGCCACTCAGGCACCCTTCCGTGTTTTGACATTGCAAACATAAGGCAATTATTTGAATCTGCAAAGCCTAAATATCAAAAAAATGCAAAAAAACGTAACGTTACAATAAGCATTTGAATTTCAATTTGTTGTTTAGCAATTAAAATTACATTGTTTTTTTACTCAAATCATAATCCACCCGAACATGGTAGATACTTTTGAGCATAGCCTTGAAAATAACGGCCGATTCGGTGATATCTTTCAATGTGATATTACTATTGTTGAACTGTCCGCGCATCAATTTGTGTTCAATTATTTTATCAACCAGATTATTGATAGACTCCTCCGAGGGTTCTTTTAAAGCTCTGGATGCTGCTTCAACTGAGTCGGCCATCATCAGTACTGCCGTTTCTTTAGAGAAAGGGATGGGGCCGGGGTAGGTAAATAAAGATTCGTCCACGAGTTTGTCTGGATTATTTTTAACAAATAAATTGTAAAATAGTCTACACGTGTGGTACCGTGGTGTGTTCGGATAAAGTCAAGGATAACCTCGGGAAGCTGATGTTTCTTGGCGACATCAACACCTTTGATGACATGGGAGATGATGATCTGTGCACTTTGCTCGGGAGAGAGTTCATCATGCGGATTTTTCTCTGTTTTTTGATTCTCAATGAAAAATTGCGGATTGGTCAATTTACCGATGTCATGGTACAAGGCACCAGCACGGACCAATAAGGGATTACCCCGATTTTATAAATTGCGGCTTCCGCCAGGTTGGCTACCTGTAGGGAGTGCTGAAAAGTGCCTGGAGCTTTAAAAGAAAGTTCCCGCAATAATTTGGAGTTACTATTGGTAAGTTCCATCAAAGTTAAATCGGAAACAATGCCAAAGAGTTTCTCGAAGGCATAGATCATTGGATAGGCGAGCAGCGTGATCATAACACTTACCAGGAAAGGAAGGAGGTCTGTCCAGTAAATGGTATCAATAGAGCCATTTCTTGTGACCACTAATCCAATGTAAGCGATCCAGTATGTCCCCAGGATGATCGCTGATGAAACGAACAACTGTTCCCGTTTGACCAATGTCTTGATGCTGTATATCGCGACGATGCCCGCCATAAATTGTAAAAAGACAAACTCAAAACTGTTTGGTACAAATAGCCCCGCCAATAGGACCATCAATAGATGGATGTTCAATGCGACTCTGGTGTCGAATAGGATACGAATGATAATGGGGACCGCACAAAATGGAATATAGTATAGGTTTGGTATTTTGATCTTGATAGCCCAGGAAAGCACAGCAAGCATACCGATGATGACGATCATAATAATCATCAATAACCTGTTGTTGAAATAGATGTCTTTACGGAAAAGAAACAGAAATACCATGAGTATGGAAAGAGCAAGGGATATAATGAGAAATTGCCCTAGGGTTACATAGTTTTGATTTCCACTTATTTTCCCTTCGTCTTCATATACCTTGCGTAGCGATTCTAGCTTTTGGTAAGTCTCATTGGATATAATCTTTTCTTTTTCAGCGATCAGTTCACCTTTTTGGACAACCCCGGGTAGCGGATATATTGGCGATGGCATTTTGTTCCAAGGCTTCGGTCTGCTGGTCGTTATAAATATAATTAATCGTGATATAGTTTTTTAATGTTTCCTCTAACCAGCCTTTTTGTTTTATTTTGGTCAGCTTAGGCATTAATTCGTCCATATAGCCATAGGAGCTTTCGATCGTATAGCAATCCGCTGTGTTTTTTTGCGAGGCAACTTTATCTTGTATTAAGGTAAAATTGTAATGTTTTGAAGCCGGAGATTTTTCGTTGTTGCGGTTTTGAAACCGATTATTCAACGAGAGTATCCCTTTTCCATAGAGATGGTTTAATATCGCATTTCCGGCACTGCGGTAATCGTTTATATTTTCATGTGTCGTGTCGAGTTTGCTACTTTGCCATTTTTCGGACAGATCCGTATTGAACTGATCAATCTGTTCTTTGCTTGTTGTTGTATTGGCGTTATAAATTGGCTGGATCGTATTCAATATGCCTTTTTGTCCGCATTGAGCTCCTCCTGCGTCTTCAGGATCGCAAAATTGTAAGGGGATATTAAATTTTCATGGTTCCATACTTTCCCTTTCTGGAATTCATAACGGAATCGCGGTTGTTTGGGAAGAAAAATACAGATCAGAACGATGGTGATCAATATTAGTCCAATTTTTCGGATGAGATTTTCGGTCGTGTTTAATTCTCTTTTATATTTTATTTTTAATCTTCCCACAGTGAACGATGTTTTTATATAAAGTTAATATACAAATGTAGTTATAATTTATTTTTTTGTGGATTCTGCCGAATGCGATTTGAATCATGTTAAATGTAGTGAATGCTGTGTTGAACGGAAAATACTTGTTATCTTTGCAAAAAAACACAACATGTCAACAAAATCACATCTAATTGCACCATCCGTTCTTGCTGCAGACTTCGCAAAACTATACGATGATATCATCATGGTAAACAATAGTGAGGCTGATTGGTTTCATATCGATATTATGGACGGCGTTTTTGTGCCGAATATCTCGTTTGGATTTCCGGTTATGCAAGCTATTGCGAAACATGCCACCAAACCATTGGATGTACATTTGATGATTGTTGATCCTGATCGTTATTTACAGGTATGTAAGGATTCAGGAGCAGAAATAATTACCGTACATTATGAGGCTTGTACGCATCTGCACCGTACATTGGCGGCAATCAAAGAGTTAGGCTGTAAAGCTGGTGTTGCATTGAACCCACATACACCTGTAGCACTTTTGAAAGATGTTTTGGCCGATCTAGATCTTGTGTGCCTGATGTCTGTCAATCCTGGGTTCGGTGGACAGAAGTTTATTACAAATACGTATGCCAAAGTACAGGAACTCCGTGGAATGGCTAAAGGTGTCAACGATGGTTTGCTGATTGAAATTGATGGAGGAGTTACCACTGCTAACGCCGCTCAACTATTAAAAGCTGGTGCAGATGTATTGGTTGCAGGTTCTTTTGTATTCAATGCTGCGGCGCCTTTGGATACCATTAAATCGCTGAAAGATATCGATATAAATATAGAAAATATATAAAGATAAGAAGAGGTGATTTAGTAAAATAAATCGCCTCTTTTTTTTTAGATGGATAACACGAAAAAAATAGTTTCAAAAAAAATGGCTGGATTGCATAAGTTCTGTTTAGAACAATTCCAAATTGATTTAAATAAATGGAATGCATGCGTTTAAAGTTGGATTTTCACTATTTTTGTATTTAGTCAATATAGTTGATTTACGGTAAATGAGTCAACTTAAAAATGCGAACTGAACGGGCAATTTATAATTTAAATGTAGGAAGGCTACACAGGTTATATATTCGCTTAATTATATTACAGACACGGTAGTGTAGGAAGATAGGAGTATATCTGCTAAACTACCCTTAAAATAGAAAGATTGATATCTATGAGTATTTACAACGATTACGTACAAGAGGTTGTAGAACGAGAAGGCCAAGGATTACATCCTAAGCCTATTGACGGAGCAGAATTACTAAGTGAAGTAATTGCTCAGATTAAAGATTTAAATAATGAAAATAGAGCAGAATCTTTAAGATTGTTTATCTATAATACCTTGCCGGGCACAACCCCTGCAGCCGGTGTTAAAGCGCAGTTCTTAAAAGAAATTATTCTGGGTGAATCAGTTGTTGCTGAGATCACACCTGATTTTGCTTTTGAGCTATTGTCTCATATGAAGGGAGGCCCTTCTATCAACGTATTATTGGATCTTGCTTTAGGTGCTGATGCTGCGATCGCAAGTCAAGCTGCGGAAGTACTTAAAACACAGGTTTTCTTATATGATGCAGATACTGCTCGCTTGAAGGACGCTTTTGAACAAGGCAATGCTATCGCAAAAGATATCTTGAAAGCTACGCGAAAGCTGAATTTTTCACGAAACTTCCTGAAGTAACGGAAGAAATTCAGGTGGTTACTTTTATCGCAGGTGAAGGTGATATCTCTACAGATTTACTATCTCCGGGTAACCAGGCACACTCGCGTTCTGATCGTGAATTGCACGGTAAATGTATGATTACGCCGGAAGCACAACAACAAATCCAGGATCTACAGGCGCAGCATCCAGGTAAAAGTGTGATGTTGATCGCCGAAAGAGGAACAATGGGTGTGGGATCCTCACGGATGTCCGGTGTGAATAATGTGGCTCTATGGACTGGTAAACAAGCTAGCCCTTATGTTCCTTTTGTAAACATCGCCCCAATTGTAGGTGGTACGAATGGCATTTCGCCAATTTTCTTGACAACAGTGGATGTGACAGGTGGTATTGGTATCGATCTTAAAAACTGGGTGAAGAAAGTTGATGAAAACGGAAATGTAGTTCGCAATGACAAAAATGAGCCTGTTTTAGAGGAGGTTTATTCTGTTGCTACAGGTACTGTTTTAACGATCAATACAAAAACAAAAAAATTATATAATGGTGAGCAGGAGCTAATTGATATTTCAAAGGCATTGACACCACAAAAAATGGAATTTATCAAAGCGGGTGGTTCTTATGCTATCGTATTTGGTAAAAAAATCCAAACTTTCGCAGCGCAAACGCTAGGTATACAAGCAGCTACAGTATTTGCTCCTTCGAAAGAAATCACCATTGAAGGTCAAGGTTTAACTGCTGTAAAAAATCTTCAACAAAAACGCAGTAGGTGTAACACCAGGTAAAGTATTGCATGCTGGTTCTGATGTTCGCGTGAAAGTGAATATTGTCGGTTCTCAAGATACGACAGGTTTAATGACTGCACAGGAGTTGGAAGCAATGGCTGCTACAGTAATTGCTCCTACGGTTGACGGTGCTTATCAATCAGGTTGTCATACGGCATCTGTTTGGGATAAGAAAGCGCAAGCGAACATTCCAAAATTGATGAAATTTATGAACGATTTTGGTTTGATTACAGCACGCGATCCAAAAGGAGTTTATCACTCCATGACAGATGTGATCCACAAAGTATTAAATGATATTACGATTGATGAATGGGCAATCATCATTGGAGGTGACTCCCATACACGTATGTCTAAAGGTGTTGCTTTTGGAGCTGACTCGGGTACTGTTGCATTGGCATTGGCTACAGGTGAGGCTTCGATGCCGATTCCTGAATCTGTAAAAGTTACGTTCAAAGGTAGCATGAAGGAACACATGGATTTCCGTGATGTTGTACATGCTACACAAGCACAGATGTTGCAACAATTCGCTGGAGAAAACGTTTTCCAAGGTAGAATCATTGAGGTTCATATCGGTACATTACTTGCCGATCAGGCCTTTACTTTTACGGACTGGACAGCGGAGATGAAAGCAAAAGCATCCATCTGTATTTCACAGGATGATACATTAATTGAATCGTTAGAAATTGCTAAAAACCGTATCCAAATCATGATTGATAAGGGTATGGAAAATAAAAACAACGTTTTGCAAGGTTTGATCGATAAAGCGAACAAGCGTATCGAAGAAATCAGATCTGGCGCTAAACCAGCGTTGACACCAGATAACAATGCGAAATACTATGCTGAGGTTGTCGTTGACTTGGATCTTATCGAAGAACCCATGATTGCGGATCCAGATGTAAATAACGCAGACGTTTCTAAGCGTTATACACACGACACCATTCGTGATCTTTCTTACTATGGTGGAAACAAAAAAGTAGATCTAGGTTTCGTAGGTTCATGTATGGTGCATAAGGACGATTTGAAAATCGTTTCGAAAATGTTGCGGAATATCGAACAGCAAAAAGGTGTTGTTACTTTTGAGGCACCATTGGTTGTTGCGGCTCCGACTTATAATATCATTGATGAGTTGAAGGCTGAAGGCGATTGGGAATTCTTGCAAAAATACTCTGGATTTGAGTTCAGTGATGCATTGCCAAAAGCACGGCCCGTACGGAATACGAAAATATTATGTACCTAGAGCGTCCTGGTTGTAACTTGTGTATGGGTAACCAAGAGAAAGCTGCTAAAGGTGATACGGTGATGGCTACTTCAACACGTTTGTTTCAAGGCCGTGTCGTTGAGGATAGAGATGGTAAAAAAGGAGAATCCCTATTAGCATCTACACCTGTTGTTGTACTTTCAGCTATTTTAGGACGTATTCCTAATATTGAAGAATACAAAGCTGCTGTCGAGGGTATTAACTTAACTAAATTTGCACCCATTCCGACAAAGTAAAAAGCTATCAGGATTTCAGTAACTTAATTAAATAACATAAATAAGAGAGATATGGCTTTTGATGTAGATATGATTAAAAAGGTGTACAGCCGTTATGATGAGCGCATTGCTGCGGCTCGTCAGGTGGTGAACAAACCTTTGACTTTATCTGAGAAAATTTTATATGCCCACCTTTGGGATGGTACTGCGACAGAAGATTACAAACGTGGCGTTTCATACGTTGATTTTGCCCCTGATCGTGTCGCGATGCAAGACGCAACTGCACAAATGGCTTTATTGCAATTTATGCAGGCTGGACGTCCAAAGGTAGCAGTTCCTTCTACCGTTCACTGTGATCACTTGATCCAGGCGAAAGAAGGTGCAGATAAAGATTTAGCTCGTGCTAAAAACGAAAGTTCGGAAGTATTTAACTTCTTGAGCTCTGTTTCAAATAAATATGGTATAGGTTTCTGGAAACCAGGTGCAGGTATTATCCACCAAGTTGTATTGGAAAACTATGCTTTCCCGGGTGGTATGATGATCGGTACGGATTCACATACTGTAAATGCTGGCGGTCTAGGTATGGTTGCCATCGGTGTGGGTGGAGCTGATGCCTGTGATGTGATGGCAGGTTTACCTTGGGAGCTAAAATTTCCAAAATTGATCGGTGTTAAATTAACCGGTAAATTGAGTGGTTGGGCTGCTGCAAAAGACGTGATCCTAAAAGTTGCTGGTATTTTAACTGTAAAAGGGGAACTGGCGCTATCGTTGAATATTTTGGCGATGGTGCAGAGTCTTTATCTTGTACAGGTAAAGGGACAATCTGTAATATGGGCGCCGAAATTGGTGCCACGACTTCAACATTTGGTTACGATGACTCCATGGAGCGTTACCTTCGTGCGACAGGTCGTGCTGAAGTTGCGGATGCTGCCAATGCCATCAAACAACACTTGACCGCCGATGCTGAAGTTTATGCTAATCCGGAGCAATATTTTGATCAATTGATTGAAATCAATCTTTCGGAACTAGAACCTTCGTTAAATGGCCCATTCACGCCAGATTTATATACGCCAGTGTCACGCATGCGCGAAGAGGCTGATAAAAATGGCTGGCCATTGAAAGTGGAGTGGGGATTGATCGGATCCTGTACAAACTCTTCGTATGAGGATTTGTCGCGCGCCGCTTCTATTGCCAAACAAGCTGTTGACAAAGGATTGATCACCAAAGCTGAATTTGGTATCAACCCAGGCTCTGAGCAGGTTCGTTTTACTGCAGATCGCGATGGTTTATTAAAAACATTCGAAGATCTTAATGCAACGATATTCACAAACGCTTGTGGTCCATGTATCGGTATGTGGGATCGTGTGGGTGCGGACAAGCAAGAGAAAAACACGATTGTTCACTCGTTCAACCGTAACTTTGCAAAACGCGCAGATGGGAATCCAAATACTTACGCATTTGTTGCTTCTCCAGAATTGGTTGCTGCAATTGCAATTTCCGGTGATTTGGGCTTTAATCCTGTTACGGATACATTAACGAACAATAAAGGTGAGCAGGTGAAGTTGGATCCTCCTGTGGGAGATGAATTACCAACAAAAGGATTTGCTGTTGATGATCCGGGATATCAAGCCCCTGCAGCGGATGGAAGTGCTGTTGTTGTTGACGTAGCGCCGACATCAGACCGTCTCCAATTGTTGGAACCTTTTGCAGCTTGGGAAGGTACAGACTTAAAAGGTTTGAAATTATTGATCAAAGCAAAAGGTAAATGTACGACGGATCATATTTCTATGGCTGGTCCTTGGTTGAAATACCGTGGTCACTTAGATAATATTTCCAATAATATGCTGATCGGTGCGGTTAATTTCTTCAACGAGAAAACCGATAATGTGAAGAATCAATTGACAGGTGAATATGGTCCTGTTCCGGCAACGCAACGTGACTATAAAGCACATAACATCGGATCAATTGTGGTAGGGGATGAGAACTATGGTGAAGGGTCTTCGCGTGAGCATGCTGCGATGGAACCTCGTCATTTGGGTGTCCGCGCAGTATTGGTTAAATCTTTTGCCCGTATCCACGAGACAAACCTGAAAAAACAAGGTATGTTGGGCTTAACTTTTGCGAACAAGGATGACTATAACAAAATTCAAGAAAATGATACAATTGATATCCTTGGCTTGACGGAGTTTGCTCCTGGCAAACCATTGACTCTTGTCTTGCACCATGCAGATGGAACGCAAGAGGAAATCTTGGCAAACCACACCTACAATGCACAACAGATCGAATGGTTTAAAGCCGGTGGTGCTTTGAATATCATCCGTAAGAATCAAGCGAAATAAATTGATTCCATAAAAATTTAGTTAAAAAGCTGCTTTCATCCGAAAGCAGCTTTTTTATGCAAGTTCAAGCGATGAAACATTTCTGTGATCTTCGTCATATTTTCCTAATTTCCATATAATTTATTTGGTTATAAAATAGAATGAGGGTACTTTTGCCCAACGTTTTTAGCGCCGATATGAGAAAAATATTTTTGACGATTGGAGCACTTGCATTAAGTGTTTCGAGTTTATTTGCACAGGAAAATCCAGAAATAGGAAAAAGCATTTTTAAACCAAGGAATTTAAGGACAGAAAGTAATAAAGGGAAGTTTTTTCTTTTTTTGGGGTATAACTTTTCTTCTTACGCAAAATCTGATATACATTTTACAGGTCCAAATTATGATTTCATCCTCCATGATGTAAAAGCGGGTGATCGCCCGACGAAATTTGGATCGACCTATTTTGATCCAGGGCGTTTGACTATTCCACAATTTAATCTGCATTTCGGTTACTATATCAAGGACAATTACTCTATTTCCTTAGGCTGGGATCATATGAAATATGTTGTGGATATTCCACAACAGGTTAAGATTACAGGTTATATTGGTGACGAAATCTCAAAACCTGGCATACCGACCGGAAATCGTGCGGGACAATATAATGGCGAAAAGATCACGGTGGATTCTGCAATGTTGACTTTTGAACATACGGATGGCTACAACTTTGCCTCAGTAGGGTTGGAGCGATACGATGATATTATCAACAACCGTAAAGGTCAACAGGTACTCACCATGGAGTCTGGCGTAGACGTAGGACTTTTGATTCCGCGTTCGGATGTACATCTTTTTGGTGAAGGCGGTAACCACTTCTGGAATATCGCCGGATATGGTGCTTCGGCAAAAGTTGGTTTACACTACCGTTTTTATAAAGGACTTTATTTACAAGGAAACTTTAAAACAGGTTGGACAGATTTGTACAATATTCGCACAACCGGTAGAAGAGGTGTTGACAAAGCAACACAGCAAATCTGGTTTTTTGAAAACTATTGGGCCTTGGGCTTTAGATTCTAACGATTTCAATTTATACTATCATAGGAAAGGGGCTGTCAAAAACAGCCCCTTTCTTATGATATATTTCCATCGGGAAACAAGATCATTTCATAAGCGAATCGAGGTTTTCCTAAATATCACTTAATTTAAAGATATCCTTTACCCGGATTCCTTTCTCCGTATGTTGCAAGGTACAGCATTCATTAATCGGATCATGCTCAAAGAAGAGAATATATTCATTTTCGACGATTTCATTCCAATAGCTATTACGTTCTTCCATCGTGACTAGTGGCCTCACATCATAGCCCATGACATAGGGGATGGGGATATGACCAACAGAAGGCAAGAGATCTGCCATATAAAGCACCGTCTTTCCCTTATATTGAATCTGTGGTAACATCATCGCTTCGGTATGGCCGTTGGCATAGCGGATGCTGATCTCCTTACCAAAGGGATCTTCACTATCTTCAACGAATTTCAATCGGCCGCTTTCTTGAATAGGAAGGATATTCTCTTTTAGAAATGATGCTTTCTCTCTCGGATTGGGGCTGTAGCCCAGGCCCAATGGTCACTATTGCTCCAAAAATCTGCATTTTTAAAAGCAGGAGATAATTTTCCCCTTCGCGGATAATCGCACCACCACAATGGTCAAAATGCAAATGTGTCAGGATAACATCCGTAATGTCGTTTCTGTCAAAACCAATATTTTTAAGAGATTTGTCTAAGGTAGCATCACCGTGTAAATAGTAATAACTGAAGAATTTTTCGTTTTGTTTATCGCCAAGCCCTGTGTCCACCAGCAGTAATCTGTTGCCTTCCTCAATGAGGAGTAAACGATTGCCCCATGTGCACATATTGTTGGAATCAGCCGGATTTGTTTTATTCCAGATACTTTTGGGAACCACTCCAAACATGGCACCGCCATCCAATTTAAAGAAGCCTGTTTCTATCGCATGTAATTTCATCTTATTAATATTTGTAAAGCTTGGAACAATTTACGAAAAATATAAATTATATGGACGGTACACGAACGGATTGTGCTAAAAAAATATGCTAAAAAGTTTAATTTATTTTACCTTTATAAATAACTGATAGTTAGCTTGTTGGTTTTGTGTTTTTTATACAATAAGCCTGATTTTTAGATAATTAAGTTTTGTTTTTAGCGAAATTTGCCTTTAACTTTGGGCACATTTTAAAACAAACAAAAAATATGAAAAAGGGTAACATTGGAAACGCGCCTGATTTGAAATATTTGAAAATTGATTATACAGGAAATGTATTTTATCAATTACCTGTTTCAGAGTTGGTCGAACATGCTTTAGCGAATCAAGAGGGAAGACTGTCTGACACTGGAGCATTAGCCGCTGATACAGGGAAATTTACTGGAAGATCCCCAAAGACCGGTTTTTGGTTGAGGATTCCTTAACTAAGGATGCTGTATGGTGGGGTGAAATCAATCAGCCGATGACCTCGGCCAATTTTGATGCATTATTTTCAAAGGTTGCTGCACATTTGAGTAACAGAACAATTTATGTTCGGGATTGTGCAGCAGGGGCTGACCCAGCATATCAATTATCCATTCGTGTTATCACAGAGACAGCTTATCAGAGTATTTTTGCCAACAATCTGTTTTTGAGATCTGTGGGTGATATCGATAGTCAACCGCAATGGTCAATACTCGCTGCGCCGACATTACTTATCGAGGATCCGCAACACTACGGTATTCGCAACGAAAATTTTGTAGCCATTGATTTTACAAAAAAGATGGTGTTAATTGCGGGAACGGGTTATACAGGTGAAATCAAGAAAAGTATCTTTTCCATTTTGAATTTTATTCTACCGCATGAACATAATGTATTATCCATGCACTGCTCGGCGAATACGTCCAAAGATGGTAAAACAGCCTTATTCTTCGGGCTTTCCGGAACGGGTAAGACCACATTATCTGCGGATAAAAACAGGAAATTGATCGGTGATGACGAGCATGGTTGGAGCGAGAAGGGGATTTTCAACTTTGAAGGTGGTTGTTATGCAAAATGCGTAGGACTTACAGAAGAAAAGGAACCTGAGATTTACCATGCTATCCGTTTTGGTTCCTTGCTTGAGAATGTTGTTCTGGATGAGTTTGATCGACCAGACTATGACGATATCAGTAAAACCGAAAATACGCGGGTTTCCTATCCGATCGATTTCATGGAAAACGCTGAGATGACGGGAATAGGTCATGCACCTGAAAATATTTTCTTTCTGACTGCAGATGCTTTTGGTGTATTGCCACCGATTTCATTGTTAACAGTAGATCAGGCAGTCTATCATTTTGTGAGTGGTTATACGGCAAAAGTAGCTGGTACCGAGGTAGGGGTGAAGGAACCTACTGCAGCCTTCTCAACATGTTTCGGTCAAGCATTCTTACCTCTACACCCAGCGAAGTATGCTGCGTTACTGCGGGCTAAACTGGAGCAAAATCCCAAGATCAAAGTATGGTTGGTTAATACAGGTTGGATTGCCGGTCCTTATGGTATCGGACGTCGTATTAAACTGAACTATACACGGGCTCTAATTCGTGCTGCAATGGATGGCTCACTATTGGAGGCTCAATTTAATAAGCATGAGATTTTTGGATTGGATTATCCGACCAGCTGTGGCGAATTTGTTCCTGAACAGATTCTAGACGCTAGAGGATTATGGAACAATAACGAAGCCTATGACATGCAAGCTAAACGATTAGCAAAATTGTTTATCGAAAATTTTGAAAAATTTGATCATTCAATGCCAGCTTCGGTACAGATGGCTGGTCCTCGGATCGCAACGACAATACTTGTTTAAAAGTATAGCATTAATTAGCGTGCAAAGCCTTCAAAAAGACATTGTCTTTTTGAAGGCTTTTTTATAGACGCATTTTAATTGTGTTTGTTCACAAAAGAATCCAATTTCTCCTGTTCATTTCCGGCAATTGCATTGATAATTATCCGAAAAGCTGCTAAGCGAGCTTTCTTTTATTGTCTTTGTCGATTTCAAACCAAGGCGACTTTTTGGTGGCGGTCGTTTTAAAGAGTTTTTCAATATAACCCGTATAAACATCCCATTTTTCCTGTGCCTGTTGATCCAAAACCCCAACCTTCCAGTGCTTTAGGATATCTTCTTGTCGCTCCTTTAAGCGTTCCGCCTGCTCTTCTTTACTGATGCTCAGAAACAGCTTGATTAGGATAATACCATCATCAATCAATTGCTTTTCAAATTCCGGTACCTGTTGCATAAATAATTCATGCTGCTCCTTTGTACAAAAATCAAATACAGGCTCTACCACCGCACGGTTATAATAACTACGGTCGAAAATGACCATTTCACCGGCATTGGGTAGATGCTTGATATAGCGTTGAAAGTACCACTGACCATTCTCCTCAACAGTTGGCTTAGGTAATGCCACAACACGTACCTTTTGGGATTTAAATGCTCGGTCACCCGACCAATTGTACCTCCCTTTCCAGCAGCATCTCTTCCTTCAAATATAATGACAACACGTTTCCTTTTTCAATGATATCATATTGTAATTTGAGCAAGGTTACCTGTAGATCATAGAGCTCTTTTTCATAGTCATAGACATCGTTAAATTTTTGATTTCCAAAATCCCATGTTGCTCTAAATAGTCAAGAACATCTTTGTTTTGACGGATTTTTTCAAGCTCTTTTAAATCGTATTCTGCCATATTAATTGGTTTTTTCAAGTTCGTTCACCTAAAGTTACTTATTGAATTGTTAAAAATGTCAAAATTGAAATAAATCAGACCAACACATGTAATATTGATCCAAAAGCCAACGTTATAAGGAAAAGCAATGCAAAAGGATGCTTTGATTAAGAATTGGACTTTTCATAAATTTAGGTTAATAATTGGTTAGGTTAGCCCGGAGTTCTCAACTTCGGGCTTTTTGTTTTTATGCAGTAAAGTTTTCGGGTATCCAATTAGCTCTCCGGTGAAAGACTTGAACTTAAATCTGGTACGAATATACCATAGGTTAGGATCGTGTATTGTTGAATCGTTTTCAGGTATTCAATTTGCTTTCCAGCAAACGTCTTCGACTCGCAGGTCCCCATAATTATCCAAGGCTGAGGGGCATATATTGTTTTCGAATATCCCGCCTGAGCCTCCGACGAACGACTTTGGTTTGTATGCTCTCCTAAAAATAGGAAGGATAGGAGAGTTATTATTTAAATGTTAAAAAATGTTAAAGAAATGGTAATCATATAATTAATTGAGATATGCTTCGTTTTAATTTCAAATACTTTTCATAAAATAGGTTAATATATGGCTAACGAAAGCTCAGGGTTCCCCACTCTGAGCTTTTTATTTTTTGATTAATCAGAATGGTCTTTTAGTGAAGAATAAATGGCCTCTAATAAAAATAGGAAGTCGTGCCTATTATAGATTATCCGTTTATAGGTTATCCGTATGCTGGATAATTTTCGAAGAGTGATTGTAGACTTTCAGCTTTATGCCAACTTCCTGCCCGGAGGGGTTTTTGATGGACACACTTCCTTTATGCCCGATGTTCAGGGAATATTCTATGTCTTTTTCATGATGATTTCACTGGTGTCAGTCGCTAACGCTATGGTATTGCTCGATTTATTGACGGCCTCGATAGAAAATGTGCTCGCGTTCTCTGTCGAAATCTTTAAGAATTTATGTGCTGGGACCACTGTATTGATATACAATGTGTATTTATCTTTTTGCCTAGCTTGTTTATTTGGCAAGACTGTAAGATTGCGCAGGTCAATAGCGCAGCTAATAATTTCATAATTTAACCGTTGATAATTAGAAATTAAAAAATAAAGTTCATTTATCCTAATATTTACTTATTCAGGTTGCTCAAAAAGCCTAACTTAAAGAGGGGAATATGATGTGGCGTAAAAAGCCCTACAATTTGCTTGTAGGGCTTTACTATTCTTTTAAATAAAATAACGTTAAGCTACTTCTCTTAAATCTACTGCAACTACACGCGATACACCTTGTTCAACCATGGTCACGCCATAGATAATATCTGTACTTGCGATTGTTTTCTTATTATGGGATACAACAATAAACTGTGAGTTTTTGGAAAAATCACGAATGATATTGTTGAATTTATCAATATTGGTATCATCCAGCGGAGCATCCACCTCATCAAAAATACAGAAAGGTGCCGGCTTTGACAGATACAAGGAAAATAACAATGCCGTAGAGGTCAAGGTTTTCTCACCACCCGATAGCTGGTTGATGGATAATGGGCGTTTTCCTTTTGGCTGAGCTATGATATCAATATCCGAATCCAATGGATTGCTTGGATCAGTCAAAACGAGATCACAGCTGTCTTCTTCATTGAATAATGAACGGAATACTTTAACAAAATTGTCCCGTACAGCATTGAAGGTAAACATAAACTGCACCTTTGCGGTATCATCTATTTCTTTGATTGTTGCCATTAATGAACCTTTTGCTTCGATCAGATCTGCTTTTTCCTTATTGATAAAGTCATAACGCTCATTCATCTCATCAAAGGCCTCTTTGGCCATTAAATTGATCGTTCCAAACTCATCGAGCTGCTTTTTGAGTTTGCTGCATTTTGTCACTAAACTGGATTGATCTTCGGCTATTTCAGGTACATCCTCACGTTCGATCAGATCTTTCAATTCGATATTAAATTCGACCGATAGACGTTCTTTTAGTGCATTGAGATCAATTTGTAAGGCTGTTTTCTTATCCTTAATCTCACCGATAAGAAAGTCACTCTGTTCTTTTGAGCGGCGTTGCTGCGTCAATGAATCTTCCAGATTATTGATCTGTTGCTTGTCCGCATAATACGTTTCCTCTAGCTCTTTTAGGCCGTCTTCCAATGAAATCTTCTGCTCATACATAGCAATAAGATCTGCATCTTCTTCGTCCTCAAATGGAATCGTAGTTCGCAATGCTTCCTGTACTTCAACGAGTTCAATACTATTTCGCTCGATACGGATTTCATGATCATCTTTTTGGGTCTCTCTGAATTCGAGATCCTTGCTAATATTAGCGACTTTATTCAGTTGTTGATGATAACTGATATTTTCCTGATTATAGGCAATGGATTTTTCGTTTAATATTTCTGAAATTTCATGGAATTGATCCTGTAATTCGGAAAGTTCAGTTACACTTTGATCTTTTTCTATACGTAATTCCTGAAGCTGAGGTTCGGCAACCGTAAGATCCGACTCGATAGTTGCAATTTTTTCCTGGATATCTTTTTTCCGTATTTGCGAATTGTTGATGAAAGCTTGATATTGCTCCTGTTTGGTTTTTACCGTAATCAACTCATTGTTGAGTCTGTTCAGTTGAAAACGTAGTTCATCAATAAGTTCTTTTTGGGAGTTGCCACGCAAAGTCTCCACACGTGCTGTTTCAGCCGTTATTTTGTCTTCAAGTTTTGCAATCTCCAGATTAAGCGCTTTAATTTCCTGTGAGAGAACCTCCAGGTTTTTCGCTCTGCCGATACGTTTTCCTTCGAATAATCCGACCGATCCGCCCGAAAGGCCTAAATGATGCTTGGCGTAACGGCCATTCTTCTGTAGGATGACCTGTCCAGCTTCAGGAAGTTTCTGCTCCATTTCCTTTTCGCCTTCCTGCTTTAAAATAAAGACATGCTGAAGGAGTAGGGTACAAAGCGCTTTATATTTTTCATCCACAGTGATCACATCCAGAGCGGACATGAGATTGTCATGTGAAGGAAGGGGCTGTTTAACGGTTGTATCTATGGCATCCAGAACAAAGAAATTGGCACGGCCTTTTGCGGCGTCGCTCAATAACTGGATGGCCTGTACGGCATCCTGTTGGGTCTCGACAACATAATGGTTCATGATCGGTTCCAGGTAATTTTCAATTGCAACACGATAGTCTTCCTGGCAAAATAGCACATCGGAGAAGAGCGGTGGCTGCTTTTTCCAACCCGCATTTTCTTCAAGAATCGAATAGAATCTGGGAAACCCTCTAAATTGTCAATAAGGGATTTTGTCAGATTATATTCATTCTGTTTGGCATCAACCAATCTAAGGTCTTTCGCAAGTTGTGCTTTAAACTCCTCCAAATTTGTCTGACATTGAAGGATCTGCATTTGCAGTTCTTCCTCCAGTTGATTGGACGAATCATACTGCAACTGCTGCGCTTCAACACGACCTTCCAATTCCGCTACAGCACTGTTAAATTGCTGTAATTCTGCTTCCTTCGATTCGGTATCCACATTGTTGCGGACAGCTTCCTGAAGAAGGGCTTCTTTTTGGATATTAAAAACAGCGAGATCCTTCTCGAGTTTATAAATCTTAGCCTGAAGTTCCGCATTGCTTTTGTTGAAGATATCCAATTTCCCCTTGGCAGATTGTTGTTGACCCCTCAGGCATCTACCTCAGATTTATTGGATTCCAGATTGTCTTTGAGTGAATCAAGTTTATTCTGTTCATCAAATAGCTCCTCATTCAGTCTTTTAATGGTATAAAGGACGTGATTCAGTTGTTGCTTGTCGCTATTGACATCAAGATTTAATCGATTTTCTTTATCCTGAAGATTTTTGACTTTCTCATTTTTGATCTTCTTTTCCGATTCATAGCCACGGATTTTGTTAACAAATTCTTGTGTAGCCTTTTGTTGTACAGAAAGGTTCTTCTCCTGCTCCAAATTTACCTGACGCAGTGATTGAAGTTCAGTTTCCGCATGGAGAATTAATTGCTGGGAATTTGCGGAATCCTTTTGGACTTTAGATTCCTGCGTTTGAAGTCGATCAAGTTCAGTCGAGAAATCAGCAATTCTATAATAAGCAAGATCAATGCTACTTTGGCGATATTCCTGCTTGAGTAGGGTATATTTCTCCGCCTTTTTAGCTTGATTTTCTAACGATTTAAGATTTTTCGTGATCTCATAGAGCAAATCGTCTACCCGGCTGAGGTCAGCTTCCGTATCTTTTAATTTTGTTAGTGTCTGTTTTTTGCGCACCTTGTATTTTGAAATACCGGATGCTTCCTCAAAAGATTTCTACGTGAATTGTCTTTGTTATTGATGATCTCATCGATCATTTTCAACTCGATGATGGAATAACTATCTGCACCGACCCCTGTATCCAAAAATAAATCCGTGATATCTTTTAAACGACATTTTACATCATTCAAACGATACTCACTATCCCCATTTCGGAATAGTTTACGTGTTACCGTAACAGTAGAGAATTCTGTTGGGAGGATATTATTGTTATTATTGAAGGTCAAGGAAACTTCCGCAAGATTAGCTGGTTTTCTGTTCTTTGTTCCGTTAAAAATAATGTTTTCCATTTTATCCGAACGCAGCATCTTTGTACTTTGTTCACCAAGTACCCAGCGTATTGCATCCACCACATTGGATTTCCCACATCCATTTGGTCCGACAATCGCGGTAACACCGTCATTGAAGTTGATCGTGATCTTGTCTCCGAAACTCTTAAATCCCTTTATTTCTAGTTTGGTTAACTGCATTTATACCAAATTTGTTTGTCGTTATAAGCTTGCGAAAATAGTAAATTAAAATAAAACTTTTTTCTTTCTTTACTCACATTTTCCTGTTTCAGGATCGCAAGAAGGCCCTTCTTCACCTCTTTGTTGTAATGGGACGGATTGGCTTGCCAAACACTCTTTGATCGTATTGTGAAAAACTTCCATAGGTTGTGCACCGGGAATTGCATACTTCCGGTCAAAGACAAAGAATGGTACACCACGAAGACCGAGGTTGACACCTTCCTGAATGTCCTGACTGACATCGTAAGCATAGTTGTCAGACGCTAAAAGCTCCTGAACCGCTTCAACAGGGAGACCTACTTGTTTCGCCAGTTCAACAAGGGTTGCATTATCGTTGACATCTAAACCGTCGGTAAAATGGGCTTTGAATAATGATTTTTTCAAAGCAGTTCCTTTTTGATGGGTCTGCGCAAAATGAAGAAGACGATGTGCTTTTTTGGTATTGACGACAATTGCTTTATCAAAGTTTAATGCGATACCAAGTTCTTTACCTTGCGCACTGAGTTGTGCCGTCATTGCCACGACATCATCCATACTCATCCCTTTTGTACGGACAAGGTAATCGTAGGTTGGCATTCCCGGAGCGTCTTCGGGAAATTCTGGATTGAGCTGATAGGATTTCCAGGTAATCTCTGCTTGTACATCTTGCTCAACTTCCTGTAGGGCCGACTCAAGCTTTGTCAAGCCAATATAACAAAACGGACAAATGATGTCCGACCAAATTTCTATTTTCATATTTCTTATTTTACTCCGTATATTGTAATCAAAAATACATATAATAACGGTGATTATCGGATTACATTGTTGGGTCAATGTCAACATCATTATATTGCAGGTCTAAGTATATGTCAGAGAAAGATTTTTTAAATCGTAAAGTAACACTCGTCCTCGGGGGCGGGGAGCGAGAGGATTGGTACATATCGGTATTATCCGCAAACTAGAGGAAATGGGCTTTGAGATCGATGAAATTGTGGGTTGTTCCATTGGCGCATTGGTCGGCGGAATTTATGCCCAGGGAAAGATGGATGTGCTGGAAGACTGGATGCATAATCTAACAAAGAAATCGGTTTTCAATATGATGGATTTCAGCTGGAAGGGTCTGGGAATGATGAAAGGGATTAAGGTTTTTAATGCCTTGAAATCGGTTATTCCCGATGCGAATATAGAAACGTTTCCTATTTTATTCAAGGCTGTTGCTACTGATCTGAATTATGAAAAAGAAGTCGTACTCGATTTTGGAAGTATGTATGACGCAATACGGGCTTCTATTGCAATACCGGCTGTTTTACAGCAGTAGAGGAAGACACGCATGTCTATGTGGATGGCGGAGTTCTCAATCCATTACCCATCAACCACGTCACACGAAAAGAAAATTTAATTATAGCGGTCAATCTGGAATCAAAACCGGATAAACAGTATTCTGTTATCAAAAAATTGGATACAAAAACCTCAAATTCGCTGGATATTCTACAAGCTTCCTATTATGTGATGCGCAGAAAAATGAGCCGTATGATTATTGATCTCTATCGTCCGGATGTTGTTGTCAACATCCCTTATAACATCTGTAATTTGTGGGACTACCACCGTGCAGAGTTTTTAGTTCAAAAAGGCAGGGAATACATTGATAAAGCCCTTAAAAGTAAGACCAAAATAGAGTAGTGCACTGTGCACTACTCTATTTTGGTCTTTCATATTTAGATCATCAAGAATTGAACAGGGAGCTCTTTGATCGTTGTCAAGAAATCAAGGATTAAAACAGATTGGGATAGTCACTGATAATTCCATCTACTTTCAGTACCTTCAATTGCTCAATCTCTGTTTTATTATTTACTGTCCACGGAATTACCTTGACATTTGCTTTATGGTATTGTTTGACAAATTCGCTGGTCACCAGCTTATAGTGTGGGCTAATGATGAAAGGAGTAAAACCTAATGCTGCGATTGTCTCCTGTGCATTTTTTGTATAGTTGCCATCGATAAGATAAGAAACTTTTAATTGTGGGTAGGCTTTGTTTAGATACTTGACTGCCCGAATATCAAAGGATTGAATGATGGTACGAGCTGCAATTTTTTTCTCTGTGATCACCTGTACCATTAAATCAACGAATTCTTCTACTCTGGGATGATAGATGCCGTCTTTATCCTCTTTACTTTTCACCTCAATATTATAAAACATAGGCGCTGTTCTCTTTTGGAGGGCATAGGCTTCTGTACTATCGATGAGGTCGGCGAGTTTTGCAATACGCGTAACTTGTTTTTTCTGTTCTGGAAACTCCTTATAAAATTTGGAACCAATATCGTACTTGATCAGGTCTTTATAGTTCATTGCATATATTTTCAATGATTTATCTTTTCGGAAATCTCAGTGCCATCTGGTTTTAATACAAATTTGGGATTGAGATAATCGTCGTGAAAAACAACGACTTTCCGATCTTTTGTAATGTGACAATCCATTTCCAGTGTTGTTACCCGGGGCAGATCAATTGCATTTTCATGGCAGCAATAGATTCTTCGGGGTAGAGGCCACGTCCGCCACGATGTGCTTCCAAACTGAGTTTAGGGAAGCTGTTGGTTGTTTTTTGGGAATCTTTCATAACTGAACAAGACACAGATGATAATAGCAGACCAAAAAGGCTATTCTAAGAAGACTTCTTTTCATTATTATTATATTTAAACAAAATAAGGGTGAATTACCCCGTTTTGAATAGGCGAATATACATAACCTATTTTACTTTGAAGGTTTCGCATGCTTGATTTTATCTTTTTTCGAATGTGTTTTCGAAACAGAACAAACTAAAATGAATCGTTGAAATTATTGAAGTGAAGAAAAACGAAGTTTTAAAGGTCTGTTAAATATCATTCTTTACAAGAAGAAAGCCTTTTCGGAACGATTACAGCGGAATCGAAAATCGGATAGTACACTTATATGTTAAGGCGAAATCTATTTTTTTGTCTTTTTTGCAAGAAATTATTGTCATTCCTTTTAGAATTCCCTTTATTTGCACAAATCTCAAATTAGATGGCGAAAAATTTATTGATAGTTGAGTCTCCAGCGAAAGCAAAAACGATAGAAGGATATTTAGGTAGTGATTTTTGGTAAAGTCAAGTTATGGACATATCCGTGACCTGGTGAAAACCGATGATGCAATTAATACAGAGAATAATTTCGAACAGAAGTACGAAGTTCCCTCTGATAAAAAGGCTGTCGTAAGCGAGCTGAAAAAATTAGCTAAGGCAGCAGAAACTGTATGGCTCGCATCCGATGAGGACCGGGAGGGGGAAGCTATCTCTTGGCATTTATTTGAGACATTGGGACTGAAAGATGAAAGTACTAAACGTATTGTGTTTCATGAGATCACGAAACCAGCCATACTAAAAGCCATCGACAATCCCCGTAAAATAGATTATAATCTCGTTAACGCACAACAGGCGAGACGCGTATTAGATCGATTGGTGGGCTTTGAGTTGTCACCCGTTTTATGGAAAAAGGTGAAACCATCTTTATCTGCGGGCCGTGTGCAATCTGTTGCCGTGAGGTTGATCGTCGACAGGGAACGTGAGATTAACAAATTTGAACCTGAGGCTGCGTTTAAGATCGTTGCTTTCTTTCATACAGGTAAGGTTAAAGATAGTTTTAAAGCTGAACTTCCACAACGATTTGCGACAGAAGCGGAGGCTACACAATTTTGGAAGACTGTAAGGCGGCTTTGTTCTCCGTTAAAAATCTGGAGACAAAACCATCGAAACGTTCGCCAGCAGCTCCATTTACTACTTCTACCTTACAACAGGAAGCGAGTAGAAAACTTGGATTCTCTGTGGCACGTACCATGCAAGTTGCCCAGCGTCTGTATGAGTCCGGACGTATCACCTATATGCGTACCGACTCAGTCAATTTGAGTGATACTGCAATAGACGCAGCTGAAAAAGAAATTAAATCGGCATATGGTAACCAATACCATAAAGTAAGAAGATATAAAACAAAAACTTCGGGCGCACAGGAAGCGCACGAGGCTATACGTCCTACTTATTTTTCTGAACATACCATTGAAGGCGATTCTGCTGAAAAGCGATTGTACGAACTGATTTGGAAGCGGGCAATTGCTTCCCAAATGAGTGAAGCTGAATTTGAGCGGACACTAGCGAAAATTTCGATTTCTACACGTTCAGAAGATTTAAACGCTTCGGGTGAGGTGATGAAATTTGATGGTTTTCTGAAAGTCTATATGGAATCTGTAGATGATGATCAGGAGACAACCCTTGATGAGGACAGTGATAATGCAATCCTTCCACCATTGACAGTTGGTTTACAACTGACCTTAAAAAGTATGTCTGCGACGGAACGTTTTACAAGACCTCCGGCACGTTATACTGAGGCTGCATTGGTGAAGAAATTAGAGGAACTGGGTATCGGAAGACCTTCGACCTATGCACCAACAATTTCTACGATCCAAAATCGTGGCTATGTTGTGAAAGAAGAAAGAGAGGGGCGATCACGTGATTATCGTGTGTTGACACTAGAGAACACGGAATTAAAAGCTGTCACTAAGACGGAAATAACAGGAGCAGAAAAAGGGAAAATGTTCCCAACGGATATCGGTATTGTTGTGAATGATTTTCTTGTAGAGCATTTCAATGGTATTGTAGACTTTCACTTTACTGCGAATGTGGAGAAAGAGTTTGACGATATTGCACATGGATTGACCGAATGGACAAAAATGTTGCACGATTTCTATGGGCCGTTTCACTCTGAAGTTGAAGATACATTGGAGAATGCTGATCGGGCCAACAATGAGCGTGAGCTAGGTGTAGATCCGGTTTCAGGTAAACCAGTCTCTGTACGTATTGGGAAATTTGGGCCTTTGGTTCAGATCGGTTCTCCTGATGACGAAGAAAAACCTCGATTTGCATCCCTACGTAAAGGACAGATGATTGAAACAATCACCTTTGAGGATGCGATGGAGTTATTCAAATTGCCCAAAAAAGTTGGGGTATTTGAAGAAAAGGAAATGACCGTTGCTATTGGTCGATTTGGGCCTTATATCCGTCATAACTCGGCTTTCTATTCCTTGCCAAAAGGAGTAGATCCTTTGGATGTAACCGAAGAGGAATGCATTCAGATCATTCAAGAAAAACGTCAGAAAGATATTGAAAAAGTGATCCGCGTTTTCGATGAAAATCCGGATGCGCAGATTGAACAAGGCCGTTGGGGACCGTTTATTCGTTTTGGTAAGCAGAATTTGAAAATTCCGAAAGGAACGGAAATCGAAAAGATCAGCTACGAAGATGTGTTGAAGTGGGCCGAAGCGGATGCTCCGAAGGGGAAAGCCGTGAAAGCAAAAACTGCCGAAAAGAAAACAGTTGCTAAAAAAGCAACAGCAAAGAAGGCTCCAGCTAAGAAAACGACAAAGTCTAAATAAGGATGAAAGCAGATTTGCCAGAAAATATAGTAAAAGATATCATGATAGCCGTGGTTTTGGAGGGCGAGACCGTGGAGACGAAAAACTGGACAGTGTATGTTATCAACGATAAGAATATCGCAATACAGAATGTGCTGATCAGTTCAAAAGGGTATGGTGAAAAGGATGGGAGACAGGTCACCACAACAACATTACGGCATTTCATCGGAAATATAGAGCCTAAATCCTTTGATCGGGTTGAAGCGATCGATGAGCAGGTATTTGGGCTAACCAACGAATATTGGTTGAGCTTTTATATTGACAATATTATTTACGATAAAAAATATATCTTTTTACCAGAAAGCATCGTGGATGGTAATTTAACTAAAGTACCTTTAGTGAATAAGCCCGGTGTCATCATAGGAGGAAATGAATAATGAGTGGAAGACACAATTTTATTATCGCCATAGATGGCTTTTCCTCTTGTGGAAAAAGTACGCTTGCCAAAGCTTTAGCTAAAAAGCTGAAATTTGCCTTTATTGACAGCGGCGCGATGTACAGAGCGGTAACGCTTTATTTTATTCGTCATACTATTGCACTGGATGATCAGGAAGCAATTGATCAGGCATTAAATGAGATCCATATTGACTTTATTCCAAATGCTGTCAAAACGGAGATTCACCTCAATGATGAAGATATTTCGGAAGAAATCCGTCAAATGTACATTTCTGATAAAGTCAGTGATGTAAGTGCAATTAAAGCAGTACGAACCGCAATGGTGGCGCAACAACAAAAATTGGGTAGCCGGAGAAATATTATTATGGATGGCCGGGATATTGGTACTACCGTTTTCCCTGATGCCGATCTGAAGATCTTTATGACTGCAGATCCGAAAGTTAGGGCAGCTAGAAGATACCTGGAATTGACCGAGAAAGGGAGGATGTCACACTCGAAGAGGTTGTTGAAAATCTTGCCAATCGGGATCGTATTGATAGTACACGCGCTGAGAGCCCACTGCGACAAGCCGAAGATGCTATCGTATTGGATAACTCAAATTTGACTCCAGAACAACAACTACATTTTGTTGAAGAGGAGTATCTGAAAGTCAAAGCAGCAAGAATACAAGCTTAAACGCGATATAACAAAAAATGCCGATTGAAAAATCGGCATTTTTTGTATTTTGAAGACAACTATTTTATACTATTGATTTGTTGTTGCTCCAATAACTTTTCTACATTGTTTTTCTCACCAAACTCTGCTGTCTGTTCTTGAAAAGATTCCAGAAGCGCTTTGATAGCGTCTGAATTATCTGCTGTACGTTGATAGATTTCGGGAATTGTCTGTTCAATCTTCTTATCACCGAGTTCGATGTTATCAACTTCGATTTTGCCTATCTTTTCTAAAACAGCTTGTTGGCTATTTCTGACATCTTCTAATTCTCTCGCTATTTTTTCCATCAATTGGAATTTCTTCAATTTATCCATATGCAATATCTTTAGTTATACTGTAATAAGAACAATGTCGCTAGAAAGTTTGTTTTGTTTTTTTAAAATTGATAAGAAAACTGCCCTTATGATAGCGCTGAGGCATAAAAAAGCCAGTCCAAAAAGGGACTGGCTCTAACAACATATAATTGTTGTTTTTTAAATCGTTCTTCCTGGATATACTTCTAGTGCTTTCTCCAAACAGATCAATGCGTTTTTAAGATCATTTTGATTCAGGACGTAAGCTAGGCGAACCTCATTGGTTCCGGCACCTTCTGTGCTATAGAATCCTGTTGCCGGAGCCATCATGACCGTTTCGTTATTGTAGGAAAACTCCTCCAATATCCATTGGCAGAATCTATCCGCGTTGTCGATCGGCAACTTAGCAACCACATAAAATGCACCTCCCGGATTAGGAGAGTATACACCATCAATTGCATTTAATCCACTGACCAATGCATCTCTTCTGGCCGTATATTCTTTAGATACTGCCTCAAAGTAGCTGTCTGGAGTATCCACAGCAGCTTCGCCGGCAATTTGTCCCTCCAAAGATGGACTTAGGCGTGCCTGAGCAAACTTCAATGCCGTCTGATATAATTCTTTATTTTTGGTGATAATACAGCCTATACGGGCACCACATGCTGAATAACGTTTTGAAACCGTATCAAAGATAACAACATTATTCTCGAGGCCTTCCAAGTGCATCGGAGATATAAACTCTCTGCCATCGTAACAAAATTCGCGATAAGCCTCATCGGAGAAAAGATAGAGATCATATTTCAGACAAAGCTCTCTTAATGCTTCCAGCTCTTCTCTCGAATAAAGATAACCTGTCGGATTGTTGGGATTACAGATGCAGATTGCTTTGGTTTTCTCGGTAATTACTTTCTCAAATTCAGCAATGGAAGGTAGTGCAAATCCACTTTCAATATAAGACATGATCGGTTTGATCACAATGTCCGAAGAACAGGCAAAACCATTGTAGTTTGCATAAAACGGTTCTGGGATAATCACTTCCTCACCTTCATTTAAGCAGGCTTGCATGGTGATTGTGATCGCTTCTGAGCCACCATTGGTTACCAGGATGTCAGTAGGTTCAATATTGTAATTTAGCTTGTTATAATACTCGGCTAATTTTTTTCGGTAGGTGGCGGTACCTTCAGAAGGTGTATAAGCCCATACTTTGAAATCAATATTTTTCAAAGCATTAAGCATAATTTCAGGTGTTTGGATATCTGGTTGCCCGATATTTAAGTGGTATATTTTTTACCTTCTTTTTTGCTTGATCAGCATAAGGCGTCAGTTTTCTGATGGGTGACGCAGGCATATTTAGCCCTTTTTCTGATATTACTGGCATTATAGTTTTTTTAAAATTAGTTGTGCAAAGCTAACCAAAATAAAACGAAAAAAGCCACATCTAGATGTGGCTTTTTCGTTTTATCTGTTGGATTTTTATTCCACAATCCCTTTAATATAAAGCGTCTTTACAGGTGTTTTGGTATTCGATTGTACCGTAAAACTTTTGGTAAATGGCGCTTTGGCCGCGGCGTTATAAGTTACCTTGATTGTTCCTGTTTCTCCTGGTTTGATTGGAGTTTTAGTGAACTCGGCTACCGAACAACCACAAGTCGGGACTACATTCGAAATGATAATAGGCTCACTGCCTGTGTTTGAAAATTTAAAATTATATGATACAGGTGTTCCAGCCGGAATCTTGCCGAAATCATGTGTTTCTTTTTCAAATTTAAATTCCCCTTGTCCAGCTTGCATAGACGAAAAACCGATAAAGGAAATGATCACTGCTAAGATTGTTATATACTTTTTCATGCTTCTAAGATATTACTTTGTGATTAAACTAGTACAACTGATATGCCAAATGTAATATTTATTGTCAATTTATTACACATCTAACAACTTTATTACAGTTAGATTATCCCCTCTTTAAGCAGATCTTGGATATGGATCACCCCATCATAGTTTCCTTGATCTGATACCAATAATTGCGTGATGTTGTTTTCCCGCATGATATGAAGCGCATTGGCTGCAAGTTCATTTTTATCGATCACCTTTGGTGATTTGCCCATAATATCCGCTGCACTGACCGTTGCGAGGTCAGTATGTCTTTCGAGCATGCGACGGATATCCCCATCGGTAATAATACCCTGGATCTGCGCGCCGTCTAAGACAGCTACTGCGCCCAGTCTGAAATGGGTGATAGTGATGATAATATCTCTGACGTTAGCATCCAATTGTACGCTAGGTTTACCATTTTGATCAGATAAGTCCGCCACTTTTAAGTAAAGCTTTTTGCCCAGGGCACCACCAGGGTGGTACTTCGCAAAATCTTGGTCTGTAAAATCACGACATTCCTGTAGCGCAACAGCTAGAGCATCACCCATAGCTAATTGTGCCGTTGTGCTGGAGGTTGGTGCCAAATTATTTGGACAAGCTTCTTTCTCAACAGTGGTGTTTAGTATGTAATCTGCATTTTTCGCCAAGTAGGACTCCGTGTTACCAACCAAAGCCACCAACGTATTTTTCGTTTGTTTTAGAAATGGAACCAAGACCTTGATTTCAGGTGTATTACCGCTTTTGGATATGGCAATAATTAAATCATGCTGTTGGATAATACCCAGATCCCCATGGATGGCATCAGCTGCATGCATAAAGATAGAAGGCGTGCCTGTCGAATTTAATGTTGCAACAATCTTTTGTGCGATAATGGCACTTTTTCCTATACCTGTGACGATTACTCGCCCCTGAAGATGCAGGATTTTATTTATAACGGTAACAAAATCATCGTCAATATATTGAGCCAGAGCAGCTACTGCCTTGGCTTCTTCTTGAATAGCTTGAATAGCTATATTTTTTATTTCGTAGTTGTTTTTCACAAAAAAATACTCTTACTTTTATGTATTAGAATAGATTGCAAAAATAGATTATTTTTCAGGATTATTTCTTCATTTATCTATCTTATTTTTGCCCAAGGCGCAATGGAAATAGAAAAATCACTTTTCGACAATTTACAGGATTTTTTTGGTTTTGATACTTTTAAAGGAGATCAAGAGGCTATTATAACCAGCATTCTTCAAAAGAAGGATACGTTTGTTATTATGCCAACCGGGGGGGAAATCAATTTGTTATCAACTGCCAGCACTCATGAGTGAGGGAACTGCAATTGTAATTTCCCCGTTGATTGCTTTAATGAAAAATCAAGTAGATCAACTTCGCGCGTTTGGCGGCGAAGACAGTATCGCTCATTTTTTAAACTCCTCACTGAACAAGAGTGAAATCACCCGTGTAAAGGAGGATGTGCTTGCAGGAAAGACCAAGTTACTCTATGTAGCTCCAGAATCACTTGCTAAGCAAGATAATGTAGAGTTCTTGCATCAGATTACCGTGTCTTTTGTTGCCGTAGATGAAGCACATTGTATTTCAGAATGGGGACATGATTTTAGACCGGAATACCGCAAAATACGTCAAGTTATTAATGAGATAGGCGCTAATATTCCAATTATTGCTTTGACAGCAACAGCGACTCAAAAGTGCAATCCGATATCCGTAAAAACTTACAGATGAATGATGCTGTGCTATTTAAATCATCATTCAATCGGAGCAATTTATACTATGAGGTACGTCCCAAAAAAAGACGTGGTCAAAGAAATTGTGCGCTTTATCAAGACAAAACCAGGCAAAACAGGTATTGTCTATTGCTTGAGCAGAAAGAAAGTTGAAGAAATAAGCGAGGTATTGAACCTAAACGGTATTAAAGCGCTACCATATCACGCAGGCCTTGATGCGAAAACAAGGGCTGATACGCAAGATAAATTCTTGATGGAGGATGTGGAAGTGATTGTCGCAACAATCGCCTTTGGTATGGGGATTGACAAACCGGATGTCCGTTATGTTATCCACCATGATATTCCAAAATCCATGGAAGGCTATTACCAGGAAACAGGGCGCGCTGGCCGTGATGGGGGCGATGGCTATTGTTTGGCTTTCTATTCGGAGAAAGATGTTGAAAAGCTGACAAAATTCATGAAAGATAAACCTGTGGCCGAACGTGAGATCGGTACACAGATCCTGAAAGAAGTCATCGATTATTCCGAATCTGCCGTCTGTCGTCGTAAACAGATTCTTCATTATTTTGGAGAAAACTTTGACGAAAAGGGCTGTAGTAACATGTGCGATAATTGCCGTTCGGAAAAAGAATATTTTGAAGCCGAAGAATCCCTAAAAGATGTATTGGGCTTTATTAAAGAACAGGGCGAAAAATTTGACGATCACCATGTCATTAACGTGATGATCGGGCAGAACAATCAACCTGTATCTTCCTACAAACATGACGAACACCGTCTATTTGGTTCAGGAAAAGAAAAAGGTACTATCTATTGAAATCACTGTTACGACAAGCCGTATTGGACAACTTCGTTGAGAAAGATATTGATCACTATGGTTTGTTGAAATTAACGGATATCGGTCGGAATTATATAGAAAATCCTTACCAGTTAAAGTTTGTTTTAAACCGCCCTATTGAGAGCGCAGAAAGTACGGCTGGAGACGAGGCTGGTCATGGGACCGGAGCACTCGACACGACCTTACTGGGTATGCTCAAAGATCTGCGTAAAAAGATCGCTAAGAGTAAATCATTGCCACCATTTGTGATCTTCCAAGATCCTTCCTTAGAGGAAATGTGTACACATTATCCGGTCAATATCGATGAATTAAAACAGATTCAAGGGGTAGGGAATGGTAAGGCGATAAAATTTGGAGCTTCCTTTATTGCGCTGATCAAGGACTATGTGGAGGAAAATGAAATCGACCGACCTGTAGACCTAGTTATCAAAAGTACAGCAAATAAATCTGCGTTGAAAGTGGCGATCATCCAAAATATTGACCGCAAGCTTGCGCTGGATGATATTGCCGCTGCAAAGGGGATTACCTACGAGGAAATATTAAAGGAAATTGAAACGATCGTTAATGCCGGTACCAAGATAAATATCAATTATTTTATTGACGAAATTATTGATGAAGACCGTCAGGACGAAGTGTACGATTACTTTAAAACAGCTGAAACTGATTCGATCAATGATGCGCTTAAGGAATTAGGAGGAGACGATTATAGTTTTGAAGACCTTCAATTGATGCGTATCAAATTTTTATCGGAATTGGGTAATTAAAATTTTTATATAATTCATATGATTAACAAATACATTCCTGAAATAAAGAATGGAACTTCGCAGAATTTCTTTTTAATGGCAGGGCCATGTGCAATTGAAGGGGAAGAAATTGCTTTGCGGATTGCTGAAAAGATTGTTACTATTACAGATAAACTCAATATCCCTTATATTTTTAAAGGTTCATATCGTAAGGCCAACAGGTCTCGTTTGGATTCTTTTATGGGTATCGGAGATGAAAAAGCGCTGAAAATTTTGGAGAAAGTAGGGAAGACCTTCGGCGTTCCTACAGTAACGGATATCCATGAAAGTCATGAAGCGGAAATGGCAGCAGCCTATGTAGATGTTCTTCAAATTCCTGCATTTTTATGTAGACAAACGGATTTATTGGTCGCTGCAGCAAAAACCAATAAAGTCGTTAACGTAAAAAAGGACAGTTTTTAAGTGCAGGATCCATGAAGTTTGCCGTAGACAAGATTGTAGAGTCTGGTAATGAAAAGGTATTTTTGACCGATCGTGGTAATACATTTGGCTATCAGGATCTGATCGTTGACTATAGGGGAATTCCTGAAATGCGTGCCTTTAATGTGCCGACTATAATGGACTGTACACATTCACTTCAGCAGCCAAATCAGACTTCAGGGGTAACAGGTGGAAAGCCTGCCTTGATCGAAACAATTGCCAAAGCGGCGATTGCTGTTGGGGCCGATGGCCTATTTATAGAAACCCATCCTGATCCTGCAAATGCAAAATCTGATGGAGCAAATATGTTGCACCTCGATCTACTTGAAGGATTGATGGAAAAACTAATACGTGTAAGACAAGCTATTTTATAGTATAATAAATAAATCGTAATAGAAAGGAGCCAATTAGGCTCCTTTTTTTAATCAATTCAAATTTAAACCTAAAGTATCGTATGTTTTCAAAAGTTTCTCTCATCGCTTTGATGCTGTTCTCGCTTTCGATTGTCAAAGGACAGCAAAATTATACCTGGTTTTCACCTCTTGATGATAAACATGTTGAAGGCCGACTTGACAATCAGAAGCTTACAGCTTTTGGTCGACTGCCGGATGAGCTGGAAAAGCAGGTACGCAAACCAGTCTGGGAACTGGGACAAAATTCTGCTGGACTCTATATTGATTTTCGGACATCAGCTTCGGAAATTACAGTGCAATATCAAGTTTCCGGCGGATTGAATATGCCCCATATGCCTACTACCGGTGTGAGTGGACTGGATCTTTATGCCTATGATACAACGAATAAAGTTTGGAAATGGGCTTACGGTAATTATGATTTTTCAGACACGATTTCTTATACTTGGAAGAATATAGGCAAGAATAGTAACTTTAACTATCGCTTGTATCTGCCTTTATATAATACGGTTAAATGGTTGAAAATAGGTGTTCCTAGTGATGCGAAGTTAACATATACACATACCGCTACCTCGAAACCTATCGTGGTCTATGGCACTTCTATAGGACAGGGGCATGTACCAGCCGGCCGGGTCTTGCCTGGACAAGTCAGGTAGGTAGAGCTGTTAATAACGAGATGTTGAATTTATGTTTTTCGGGTAACGGTCGTCTTGAACAGCCTATCCTAAATGTAATGAATCAGGTGGACGCCGCATGTTATATTTTGATTGTATTCCCAATCTCGCGATTACTAAATCACTCAGCGAAAAACAATTGGATTCGCTATTGGTCAATGCGGTTACCTTTTTAAGAAAGGAACATCCGACAACACCGATCGTATTGACACAGCATAGTTCTGGAAATATCAATACTGTATTTAACGAAGACAAAAATAAAGAATATCAGCAAAGCAGCCGGGTACTGAAAGCAACTTACGAGAAATTACAGTCACAGGGTGTTCGGCAGATTTTTATGCTATCGAGCGGGGAACTGGGGTTGGACCTAAACTCAACAGTAGATTATGCGCACCCCAACGATCAGGGGATGGAACATATCGCAAATGCCTATATTAAGTTGTTAAAAAGGTGTTGAAATAAAGCTATTATATGTTTGCAGCCAGTCCTAACCTTGAAACTCGCCGGGGTTTTCTTTCTGATCAATAAACTCAGCGTAACGAGCTCATCGATGCCTCAAAGAATCAATAAAAAGCTGACATTTAAATAAAAAGGGAAGTTAAACTTCCCTTTTTATTTATTTCTTTTCAATTTCATCGTCATTTTTGCTTTTTCACCACCTCCATAATTGAAAGTTTTGGCATTACTTTCCTTCTTTTGGTGAAAAGCTCCACCACGGGAACTATCTTCTTGTTCCTCCTTGGTTGATTTTTTTCTTTTTATCACTTGTGGGATTGTAAATCTGCAGATCCTCAGGAAGATCCAGGACATCCATTCGTTTACCCACAGCCTGTTCTATTTTTCTGACCATCGGAAGTTCAAGGTCGGTCGTAAATGTCAATACCACGGAGTCCTCATTTTCGTCATTTTTGACTAAATGGTTTAAAAATTCCTCTTTTCATTTGGCAATTCAAACTGAAAAATAAAAGGAATATTTGCGAGATCAACTGCATTGGTGTTTTCCCGGGCAATGATCAAAACACGAGTTTGCTCACTCTCTATAAAATCTGCTGTTGTTTCAAAACCAAAATCATCATAAAATAGCGGATTTAGAATAGCGATTTCCTCTTTCCCTTGTTGAAATAGGCTAGTAGCAAGCTTTTGTGCGGTAAGCTTTGAATTTACAAAAACAATCACTTTTTGAAAAACCTCTTTGTCTTGTAGAAGGTAATTCAGTAGATTGATTTTTGTGGTGAAATTGGGAAGATGGTACAATAAAAGATCTAAAGTGTCAATGGTTTCATTCTCCAATTCATCCACTTCAATCACAGCATAATCCTCATTTAGATGCTTATCAATCATGTCATACAGCTTCTGATGTTCAACAGTACTGAAGACCAGGTGCTGTACTTTACCACAACTTTCTGCTAGTTCTCTTACAGGATTTTGCATGCCCTGTTTGATGATTTCTTCTGCATCATCAATAATTAACGTTTGGATACGGTTTAGATTGAGGGCTAATTTCAGATAGATTGCCCTTGCACGGTTCGGTGTCGCGACTACAATGTCCTTTCCAGCAACTAGTTCTTCTATTTCTTCTTCCATACTTCCCCTGCACGCAATCCAATAATACGAAGATCTCTATTTTTGCTTAGTTGGTAGAATTTTTCAACGATCTCGTCGATGCGTTCTTCATTGGGAGCCAAGATTAAAAACTTAGGCGCTTCATCATCCGTGAATTTTAATTTCATCAAGGTTGATAATACATAAGTTGTGGTCTTGCCCGCTCCTTCAGGAGCAATCGCAATAACATCCTGTCCGCCAAGAATTCTGGAAATGCATCTACTCTGAACTTCCTTTGGAGCCAAATAACCGAGCTCGGTCATCGTAGCAGTCAATCTTTTGCTTAGTTTTAGTTTCTCTAACGACACGTATCCTTTAGTTTATGTAAGTTGCAAAAATACACATTTAGTTTTTAGATCAGCTAATGTGCGCCCATTTTTGAAAAGACATTGATAATAATTACTCCAGCGACGATCAATATCATTCCGATTATTGCTGGTGTATCAGGAATCTGTTTAAACAAAATCATCCCTATCAATGTAATGGCAACGATACCAACCCCGACCAAATAGCATAGGATATTCCGACAGGAAGGTATTTCAATGTGATGCTCAGGAAATAAAAAGCGATAATGTAACCAATGATACAGATAGCGGTAGGTTTCCATAAGGTAAATCCCTCAGATTTCTTTAGGAAAGTCGTAGCGAAAATTTCTGCCGCAATAGCAAGAAACAGGTATAAATATTTTATCATTACAGATTCTTTTCTGATCAAGTGAAGTACTATATGCAAAGCTACACTTTTTGCTATTCACTTCGCCTCAATGGTATTGTATTTAGGAAATTGCAGTTATTGAGTTGGTACAAATACAGTGCATTTACAGCGATCAGGGTAATTTTGACGGTAATTATAATTGTTTATAAGGGTAAATTTATCTAAGTTTGACCAATCCACTAATGGGAATTAATAGACTTTATGAGGTATATTCGTGTTTTTTTTAAAACCTTTATTATATGCTTAGTTTCTCTATTCTCTTGCTGTCAGCTGTATGCCCAAGAGCAGTTGCAGGAGCTACAGAAATCATACTACAATCTTCCGCTAGGGAGTAAGGAACGGTTTCTGTTGACCGGAAAATATGCGCAGGCCCTATATTTCGCCAATGAGAAAGCATTGGCAAGTCAGTTGCTCAATGATAATATTCAATTGGCCAAAAATTACCCCGACAAACAATACTACGCCTATTTGAATTGCATCGCAGCAATGAATAGTTATAACGATCGCCTCTTTGAGAAATCGCGGTTTTACCTTGAACATGCAAAATCTGTTCTTCCCATAATCAATGATAACGGTATCAAGGGATATATTCATTATTGTGATGGCTGGATTATGACAAGGCAGAACAAGGAGGATCAGGCTGTTTCGCAGTTTCATAAAGCAATTTCTTTTTGGAAAAGGCCCCCAGACTGATGCAAATATAGCCCGCAAATTGGCGATATATAAAGAATTGACGGCTATTTATGCCAATCAGCGGAATTACGAATTTCAGGAGAAGTATACGAACCTTCTATTGGAGACAGCAAAAGCAGGTCAGAATGCGAACAGTTTATTTGATGCCTATATGCAAGCTGGTTACCTATTTGAGGAGGAATATCGGTCAAACCGAGCAGATCAGCAACTTTTGAAGAAAGCCGAAGAACATTATCTGGAAGCTTACCGAATAGCAAAAACTAACCAGAAAAATCTTGTTAACCCGACAGATATGGCCTATGTCTCGGTGAATCTAGCCAATCTGTATCATGAATTTTATCCTGAAAATGGTGCTAAAAAAGCGATTTCATTTGCCCAGCAGGCCTTAGAAATTGCACAGGAAACGGGACAGTATGCCATTTCTATTCCTGCCTATGGTGTATTGGCTGACGAGGCATTTAAAAGCGGCCATCGGGAGCAGGGCAAAAGTATCTGCAACAAGCGCTTTACCACTTGCAAAGAGAGCCACATTATGATTACCAAATGGGATTAAGTCTTTTTAGTAGACTGGCTGAAGTGAGTGTCGAAGAGGGAAAATATGAAGAGGCATTTCAATATCAAAAGAGTTATATCAATGTTTTCGAGGAGGCATTCAACTCGGATAAATTGGATAAAACCAAACAACTTGAAATAAAATATGAGCGGGAACTGCAAAATCAAAAATTAATGCGTCTTCGTTTAGAGGGGGAGAAAAAGGAACAGCAGATCAAATTGATGAAAGCGCTAAATGATCGACAGAATCAACTGGTTGAAAATTTAAAATTGAACGAACTAAACGTACCCAACAGTTGAAAGTGCTTCAACTTGAGCGCGACAAAAGGAACAGGACTTGCAATTAAGCCGCTTGGAGAATGAACAGCGATTGCAGGAACTTGATGTTTCTAAACAAGAGATTGCCTTTAAATCACGTATGAATTCGATTTATATCTGGTTATTTATTAGCTGTTTAATCGCTGTCATTTTATTGTTCTATGCTTATTGGCAACGCTCCAAAACATTAAAGCAAAAGGAACACTTGCATGGGCTTGAAATCGAAAAAAATAATCAACAGCATGCCATTAAAAATCTAACGGCGATGTTGGCAGGGGAAGAGAAGGAGCGGACACGTTTGGCTAGAGACCTGCACGATGGCTTAGGCGGATTGTTGTCAAGTACAAAATTGGGCTTATCCTCGATCAGCGATGGCGGGGCCGAACAGCCTTCGGTTAAGGATGGTATTGCGCGGAGTATCGAGCTGCTGGATGATGCTGTGGATGAATTGCGTCGACTTGCACATAACCTGATGCCGGATCTAATTGTCAAATATGGTCTAGAGGAAGCCTTAAAGGATTATGCCGTACGGATGAGTCAACCGAATTGTCAGGTAGAATGTGAATTCATCCAATTTGAATCAAAATTAAGTGTAGAACATCAGATTTCCTTATACAGAATAATCCAGGAACTGGTAAACAATGCATTGAAGCATGCTGCAGCAAGTAATATCTTTATACAACTTTCTGTATATAATGAGCGTTTACATATTACTATTGAAGATGATGGCAAGGGATTTGATACCGAAAAGATAGATTTACAACATTCAGCAGGCATGCACAATATACAGTCGAGACTTTCTTTTCTACATGGTGATATGAAGGTTATATCCGCCATCGGCGAGGAACTACCATTGAAATTGAAATGCCTGTTGTTTAATTAATAATTTAAGATGATAAAAATAGCCATTACAGATGATCACCCGCTGTTGTTGGAGGGTTTAAAAATATAATCAATTCCCACGAAGATTTTGAAGTTGTAGGGATGTATGCAAGTTCAGCAGAACTATTTAAAAACATTGTAACAGACGCACCGCTTGTATTGTTATTGGATATCAATCTTCCCGATGCAAATGGAATCGATCTGGTCAAGGGATTGAAAGAAGCACATAAAGAGCTGAAAATAGTAGCCTTTAGTGTACATAATGAGTTGGCGGTTATCAATAGTATTTTGAATGAGGGGCAGATGCTTATCTTCAAAAAAATGCCACCGGTAATGAAATCATTACTGCTATATCCGATGTTTTGGTGGGCAAGCGGTATATCTGTGAGAAAACCCAGGCTATACTCAACAAGAAAACAGATTCCGGACTGAAACAAGTTCCTAAACTTACACGTCGTGAAAAGGAGATATTGACCTTTGTAGCCAAAGGAATGACAACCAATCAGATTGCCGAATCCCTGTTTATTAGTTCCCATACCGTGGAGAGTCATCGTAAAAACTTAATGGAAAAATTTCAGACGAAAAGTGTGACTGCCGCGGTCAAATCCGCTATAGAATATGGTTTGATACGCGAAGCTTAGTAGAAATTCCCGAATTACCTGAATTCAGGGATGAGAATAGCCTATTGCATTTGATACTTTTGATGGTATAGATAAATAAGAGAAAGTATCAAATGTATATGGTTATATCAGCTAGTTTATTAGGCCGTTCGGGGAAAAAAATACTTCCCTATTGTTTTGGGGTTATGTTGTCTTTGGGTTTTGGTTCGGTGCAAGCGCAGAGCTTTGACACTAAAATACCCGAAGGATCAAATACAGTAGTGGCTATTAATCTGGCTAAAGTCGTGGAATACGCAGAAGCTTCCACATTGAATAGGTTACTGGATCGGGTTGCTTTTTTCAAATATTTTGAAAAGAAAAGTATTAACCTGCAAAAGGATTTCCAGCAGACAGGAATTGATTCGAAGGGAATGGCTATATACTACAGAAATGATAGGGATAGTTTGTTATATGGAGAGATGATTATCCCGATCAATGCGGTCAGCCGTTTTGAAAAGTTGCTGCATATGCAGGGGACTTCGCTTCCGGCCTTGAACGGTTATAGCCGATTTAGAACCGCGGATGGTCAATTGCTCGCTTGGAATGCAAAGGAGTTTAGAATTTTAAAAGGTGAGGTTGGTACGACCTATTTTGCCAACGATTCCATTGCCGCATTATATGGTATCGAAAATATAGATTATGCCGCCGCTGCGGTATCTGCAGCCAGTGCGGCGGCAGATGAGGCCGAAGCCGCAGCTAACTGTGCGGATTCTGTACTAATGGATTCTACAACGATGGAGTGGGATGCATTTGATTTTGATACATTGCAAGCTGAGTTACAGCAAGAGGAGGGGGAACCTTTGGACGTTTATGCCAGTACAACCGATGCTGATACAAGTCTCTATGAAAATCATATCAACTACGATTCACTTGATACAGCTTTTGAGGAAGTGAACAGACGAAATGATTCTATCAAGAATATATTATTGGAAAATGGTTACTGCTTGAGCAGGAGCAATTATTGAGCGGTAACTATCCAAATATACCTACACATGAGCAAGCGCGTTTTCTAAAGAATGTGGATATTGCACGTGTATGGCTGCCTAAAGTCGAAGGTCTCTATGACGGACTTCGTTCCGTGCGTTCTATGGTAGATGCGTATTATCATACAAGCAGTTTCTCTTTGGGAAATGACTATAAGGACATGTTCTTTGACCTGACACAAAGGGAAAATAAAATTACGCTAAAAGCAGGTGTAACCTTGGGCAAAGATTTAGTGAAACTGACTAAACAATTGTATGCAAGGAAGCCTAATTCGAAGTTCGCAAAGTATTTGACAGAGGAAACATTAGGATATTTTAATGTCAATGTGAATTCCGAAGCGTACCTAAAAGAAATACCGGCATTTTTACAAAAAATATGAAAAAATATTTTGGAAAGGAGAATGAGGTACTTGAGTTGATGGCCCTTGGACTTGAAATTGCACTGGATGAAAAAGCCGTTGCCAAAATTATGCCCGGGGACAATTTGGTCGTTGTCAATGGAATCACTAATCTGAAGATCGACTACGTTGATTACGACTATGATGATAATTATGACGTAAAGGAAGTTAATAAGACAAAGGAAGAGAAAGTGGTGTCTTTTATCTGGATGTTTACATCCGAAGATCAAAGGATTATCAAAAAGGCATTGGATGTCGCGGTATCAAAGTCCGATGCAAGTTTTGCGGGTGGGATCTATAAAATCAAACAAGGTAATGGCAAAGATTTTCCTTTATACCTGATGTTCAATGAAGATCTAGTGATGATCAGCAACGATAGCCTGCAGTTAAATAAAATTTTGCACAAGGATAACTATCCGACCAAGCCCAATAAATCTTTTGCTAAGCTTATGAAAGGAAGTAAGTTTTCGGCAGCTTTCCAAACAAAGAAAATACCAGCACTGACAAAAGATCTGAATCTCGTGTTGGGCAATAGCTGGCGTTCTACATTAGCAGAATTGAATAATTATGGTAATTTTACTTTGAGTTCTAAAGGAATTGTGGGCGATAGACTGGAAACTGATTTGCAACTTGAACTGCCAACAAACGCAAACAATGGCTTACAGTTTATGATCAACCAACTGCTCGATGGCGTTGTGCCGAATGAACAACCTGAACTGGACAACCCAATTGATATAACTGACAATGATTAAAAAGGAATAATTTGGACTTTAGGTATTATCATAGGATTAGTGATAATAGGCTGGGGAACTTATATCATGCGACAACAGCAGTCGTATAAGTCTGTCGTCCATAAAAAGAGTAAGGCTTTATTGACAATTTCTCTGGATGATATCCTTCTGAATCAATTCTTCGATAAATGGCAAACGGCACCGAAAGGAGGGCAGGACTTTGCTAAAAAATTGACTAAGCTAAAAGACAATGGAATAGATATCATGGCCAATGTATTCCTTTTTCTCTGGAAGACACGACAAAGAACTTTTATGCTTTTTTAATTTGAAAGATGAGAAGCAATTTCTGACATTCTTAAAAAAGGGGCTGGAAGTTGATTCCATTGAAAATAGTGTCGCTCCCGGAGTAAATTATGCTTATCAGGATACCAATAAAATTGCATTTGTTTGGAAGGGTAACACCCTGTTGGTGGGACTGGGTTTTAATCTCGATAAAAAGAAAGATGAAATGATCCGGTTGATCCAGTCGGATACAGAGCGGGTCTCTATTGAGAATTTCATCAATCACCCGAGCGAACTAACCCGTAAATCATTGCGTTATAACGATATTTCTTCCAAAAATTTTATTGAATTTGACCTGAAAGGTAGCCGTATTGAGATCGCAGGTGAACTCCAATCTGATACTTGGAATTTTCCACAGGAATATCTCATCCGGGAATTGGTAAACGAAAACTACATCAGCAAAGGCTGGATCAATTTTCCAAATGAACAGTTAAAGGCAGCCTTAAAAGACATGCTTGTTGATCTACCGGTTTCGGCAGATTCGATTATGGCCCATGCAAATGGGAATTATGTTGATATCGAAGTTTTAAAAAACCAGGTCGTACAGACAGATACCATTATTAATTATGCTGTGAATGACGATTTTGAAACAGTAGAAGAAAAAACTGCCTATGAAAGTAAAGTGCCAAATGTTAGGTTTGGAATTCGGGGAGATGAGAGCTTACCTAAGTTTCTTCCCAATAAGCTATTTTATCAATGGTTTCAGAAAAATGATGGTCAATTCAATATATTATCGACGGCCTCAACGATAGGCAAGATGCAGGCAAAATATATGAAAACCAATAGTCTTTCACATGTCGCAATTCATCTTGTGGATTGGCCGAATGCCTTAAAAGTCACTCCGATTTTAATGTTGAAGGCGATCGCTTCGGATATGGATTTCACCTTAAAAGTCGCGGGTACCAAACAACTTGTTTTCCAGGGGACTATTCGGGACTATTCGCATGAATAATGTGGTAGCACAGCACCAGGTTACCGCCGTTTCTTTGTAAATCCAAAAACATTCTTTACCAGAAATTGGTTTATTCTTATTGACAAAAATGATCAATATGGATATAAGAACTAAAAGTAAAAGTAAGATAAAGACCTACTGGCGAATTTTGAAAAGCTCAGTTGCTGGGTTTTTGAATGAAGATTCAATGAAATATAGTGCTTCTTTATCTTACTATACAGTTTTTTCGATTGGCCCAATACTGGTTTTAATAATTGCATTGGCAGGTATATTTTATGGCGAAGACGCCATCGAAGGGAAGGTTTTTATGGAACTGCGTGGCTTAGTGGGAAACAGTGCCGCCAAACAGATTCAGGAAGTTATTCAAAATCTTGAACTGTCGGGCAAATCCAATATGGCACTGCTAATTAGTAGTATAACCTTGATATTGGGAGCAACCAGTGTATTTGGAGATATCCAAAATTCAATCAATAAAATCTGGCATGTACGGGCCAAGCCCAAGAAAGGCTGGTTAAAACTGATTCAGGATCGCTTGTTGTCCTCTTCCTTAGTCATTGGTCTGGGATTTTTACTAGTTGTCACCTTGATTATCAACGGTGTCATCTTGGCCCTTACAGGACAGTTGCAGCGTTATTTTCCCGACATGACAGTTGTACTGCTTGACGGGATCAACTTTGCGCTATCATTTGGTATTATATTCTTACTCTTTAGTATTATTTTTAAAGTACTTCCCGACGTGAATATTCAGTGGCGGACAGTTCGAGCAGGAGCGCTATTTACAGCGGTTTTGTTTATCTTGGGTCGTTATCTGATCGGAATATATCTTGAACATTCAGCGACCCAGGACACCTATGGCGCTGCGGGTTCATTTGTCTTGATTCTGCTGTGGGTGTACTATACCGCTGCTATCTTATATTTTGGAGCGATTTACACAAGAGAATACGCAACGGTGATGGGGATTCCGATCGAACCAGCTCAATTTGCCGTACATGTGGAGACCCAGGAAATCGAACGTGCAGGAGGGGAGATTCCTCCAGCTCCGTTGACGCAGGAAGAGAAGCGGGTAGAGGCCGATCCGGTAGATGATCCCAAGACCTAGGATTCTTGTTATACATGCATCTGGGGTCAAATAGATTCCTGTCGCATGCTAAGCAATAGTTAGTGGTATTGGAATTTATACTATATTCGTATCGTGTAACTTATGGTTTGTAAAGCCCAGCTATTTGGCGTTGTATGTTTGACATTAATAGAAAAAATATGTGGCAATATTACCTAATGGTCGGCCTTGGATTGGTACTGCTTTTTTCGCTTTTCTTACTTTTAGAAATGTCCTTTTATTTTTGAAAAGGCGGAAAAAACGACAGCTACCGTTATTAGGCTCCGGATAATAGAATCCGATGGTGAGGTTTATTCTCCAATTTTCCGTTTCCGTACATGGGATGAAAATGAATATGAGTACGAACTAGCCGAGGCGAGTAACCCCGCAAGCTGGTCTGTTGGCGAAACAGAAACGATTATTTATGATCCGGCTGATCCCACTAAGGCACAACTATATACCTATTTTCGCGTTTTCGCCTGGCCACTTATCTTGTTATCTATCGCTTTACCTTTATTGGTTGTCGGCCTTGGATTTTTATTGCCGAATTGTATTTGAAATAACAATTATTTTAAAATAAATAGACTGCTTCCTATCCAGCCCCTATATCTTCTGTTTCTGTGGTATTATGTTCACGGTATAATTTTTCGCCGATTACACCTTTATCACCCAAAGCTCGTCCCTTAATAAGCCATGAACTGCCAAATAAAAAAAGTGCAATGGCCTCAAAGACAAGTGTTGCATGTCCAAAGAGTTTAAAGGGAATCAAAGCGATACAAAGGATTATACCATAGCCACAAAAACGGTAGATATTATTTTCATTCATGATACTAACCGGAATCTCTTTGTTGGGTTCCTGACCAATAGTAAATACATTGATGGAAAGGAATGCAAACGTTAGAAAAAGTACGGCTGCAAAACCGTAATGCAGTTCCTTTAAACCAATTGCAACCAGCGTGCATTGCATGCAGCTGCTACCGATTGGATCGGTGGGTATAAATGCAACTCCAATCGCCATAAATCCGGCAAGATTTGTGAGGGCGTTATCATTTTTCCAAATGACTTTATTCCCATTGCCTTTATAGCAGATTAGAAATAATCCAACTGCACATAAAGTGCCCGTAAAAATTTCTCTCAGATTTGAAAAATAGTAATGACTGATGGATGGTTGAATGTTGGTGCCAAAAAACTTAAATAGGGACAGCAAAACCAAAACAATGGGTAGAAAGATGCCCAAATAACCGATCGCCCGCCGTAATCTCCTATAAGCAAAAAGATTGTGGTTCTGAATGTTTTTGATATGCATAATTACAATAAAGATTAGGTTAAAAAGTTTCGTATAGCGTGACTCTTCCCGAATTGCTGAAGACAGGCTTATTACAACTGAACAGGTATTCAAAAAATTAAATCGTGCCTATTTTATCTACGGGCTATAGCTTTCTGACTTCGTCATACAGTCTATCCACATCTTTCTTTTGAAAGAGGGCGGTTCCCTCGGCCATGGTGGTTGCCGATCCGCAAGCTATTCCCATGCGAAGTAGTTCTTCGACTGTACCCTCCTGGCCAGAATCGATACCATGCCTGCAACCATACTGTCTCCAGCACCAACCGTACTACGTATTTTTACAAGTGGTGGAACCATCTGGATTTTTTCTGCTGCGGAATATAATACTGCTCCCTGAGCGCCCAGAGATACCACAACGAGGACAGCTTGGCCCTGCGCAATGATTTGCTGGGCAGCATGATCCAGATCTGTGCTTGCCAGTTCCTCTTTTCCGACAAGAGCAGCTAATTCACCCGCATTTGGTTTCAGCAAATATACCCCTTCTTCCAGTGCAACTTTAAGCGCATCTCCGGAAGTATCGACGATTACTTTGCTTCCTTTAGCTTTATATTTATTGACAAGTAATCCGATAAAGTCTGCGGGAACATCTTTTGGGAGACTGCCGCTGATGACAACAAAATCAGGGATTGGATTTAATTGGTCAACAGTCCCCAAAATGTTTTCCTTCTCTTCCGCTGTAAAGGCTTCTCCTGGAAATCCAAATCGGTATTGTTGATTGCTGGTCGTATCTACCACAATAAAGTTTTCCCTTGTTTCACTACTGATAGGGATTGCTGTAATATCGAGCTCTTCCTGTTTTAATAATACCTCCAACATATTGCCTGTTTTTCCTCCAGCAGTAAAAAGTGAGTTTGAAGATATACCAAGTCGTTTGAGTGCGCGGCTTACATTAATACCACCACCGCCGGCTTCATACTTTGGGGTATCACAGCGCAGCTTCTTTTCGGGAACAATGTTTTGAACACTTGTACTTTTGTCTACCGAAGGGTTTAATGTAATGGTTAATACAGATTTTTTCATCATATTGCTTTCATTAAACGTAGGATTTTCCCTATGCCGAATATATGTTAACATCTAAAAGATAGCTCCCAGTAATGTAGTGGAATGTCTTTCAAACAAATACAGTCCAATTCCTTTCGTTAATGCCATGACTTCCGAAATGGATTAAGGAAAGCAAGGTATGCACTATGAAGATAACCGTTATTTGTTAATTTACATTCAATTTTTTATAAAATTATTAGGTTGCTTGTAAGAAGTTTTTGTTTACCTTTTGGTATTTTATGATTGATAGATTCAACTTCTATCAAGTGGACAATAGTTAGGCTGGATTGATTCCCCAATAAGCTTCGTCAATCTAGATTGAATTAAAAAGATGACTATAATTTTGGATTTAAATTATACAACAACGAATAGATAGGAAAGTATAGTAATAATAATGAGTAAGACTTTTTACAATATACTTTCTCTGGAAACGAGTGTTAACAACTCAGGCGTATTGCATACCTTAAATTTCTGTAGCAGGTACTTACAATAGGTATCTATCGTTGAGTTGCTTAAAAGCAAGATGTCAGCAATTTCTGCTATTGTTTTCCCTTGAACCAGGTAGCGCAATAGCTCTCGTTCGCGCCTAGTTAGTGTAGGCAGCGGACTTTGATTGTCTACAGATCTATTTAACAAGCTTTCTGCTTCAGGACTCAAGACAATCTCTCCGCGCAACACTTTTTCAATAGCTTCCAAGATCTCGGTAGCTTCGGTGTTTTTGAGAATAAAACCCGATCCTCCTTGTTGCAAAAGTTCAATGATCATACTTCGCTCAAGTGCGCTGCTCATGCCCAATACACGAACCGAAGGGAACTTTTCTTTAACCTCCTTACAGACATCAATTCCACGTCCATCACTGAGAAACATGTCCACCAAAAGCAGATCCACTGGCTTGAGCCTGATGAAGTCGTTAAATAGGATAATACTCTGAAAACCGATGACTGTTGCATTGGCGATATTCCTCCTGATAATTTCTTGAATGCCATCCAATACCATTGGATGATCATCTAGTATAACTATAACCAATTCTCTATCATACATAAATCTCGATATTTACGGAGGTGCCATTTCCTGGCTCACTACCAATTGACAATTTTCCTTTGAGAAAATCAACGCGATTCTGGATATTTTTAAGACCTATACCAGTTGCGTTTGACATTGTTGCTAGGTCAAATCCCTTACCATTGTCATCTACGGTGATCAAGATAGTATCTTGTTCATGGATAAGTTGTACCAGAATATTTTCTGCCTTACCGTGCTTGATGGCATTGGTCAATAATTCCTGTACAATACGGTAGATATGAACAGTGTTATTCATGGAAAGATCAGCTGGCAAACCACTGTATTGAAATTCAATCTGTACCTCGGAGCTTATCAGATCTGTACATAGGTCATGTAGTGCTGTTTCTAGCCCATTTTTCAGTAAACTTTCGGGCATCATTCCCCGTGCGGTTCTTCTGAGCTCCCCAATGGCGGTGCTAAGTTGCTCATTTGCCCTTTGGACCATTAATTCTCTATCTGCAGTTGGATCTGAAAGTTTTAGTTTTATTCCACTCAATGTCCCACCGATACCATCGTGTAAATCACGCGCTATCCGCATACGTTCACGATCTTCGCCCTCCAGTAACGCCTGGGATATCTTAAGTTCTTGATCCCGATCAATTTCCTCCAAGCGTTTTTTATTATTCTTTTTATTTGTCCTCAATACATAGAAAAGAAACAACATGACCAATAGGAAAGTAAGGGCACCAATACCCAAAACCAAATTCAGTAAAACTTGATTTTTACTTTTTAATACCGCTTCCCGTTGCTCATTTTCCAATAGTGCAATACGTTTCTCTTTTTCGGCAGTTTGATAATTGATTTCCAGATCATGGATTTCAACCTCCATATTTTCAAATTTCGTGCTATCCGAAATAGCGGAGTATCGTTGCTGAAAGGCATAGGCCGTCTTATAATCACCGAGTTTGCTGGCCAGAAGGGCAATGTCCTTTGCGTGTCTTGCAGCAATCGAAGCTCGGTTATCTTCCTTTGCCATGTCAAATAATATATGCGAAGCTTTCAATGCCCCTGATGGTCCCCGGCCAATTTGGCAACCTCATATTGTGAATTGTAAAAATCGTAATAATTGGTGCGGCTCTCCAGATGCTGGAGTGACTTTTCTGCTTGTGCGAGTGCTTCTCTTGATTTTTTAAATCCTTTTTTTTGACGTAATACCAGGTCAAATAAGCATAATATCGACCTGAATATAATGAGGTAACGCCCAGCTCATCGAGGTAAGACTTTACTTGATCGAGGTAGGTTTTCATCCGCACAAGATCATTCTGTCCGTAGGTAATCAAAGCGCCTGTAAGGTAATTGCCAATTTTATGCTCGGCATCAAAATTATTTTTATTTAGAAACTCAATTCCTTTTTTAAGATAAAAGGTCGCTTTTTCAAAATCCTCCAATTCGTTAAATGTGACAGCGATATTTTCTAAAGTGACTTGGTAGAGTTTATTGTCTTTGATCTTTTCGAATCTTGGCAAATTTTCGATGAGAAGTTCGGCCGTCTTTTTGAGCTGTCCAGTGACTTGGTAGTTAGCAGCCAGGTTATTTTTGGCATAAGCAACAACCCGTATTTCTTCCGTTGATTTTGCATCTTTTAGGATTTGGATAACCTGATTATTGTAATATTTTGCGCTATCCATATGAATCAATATGGTATGCAGATAACCCATGATCTGGTTACCCTTTGCTTGATACAGTCGAACCTTAGTTTTTTGCGCAAGAGCGAGCGATGTGTATCCATATTTGAATGCTGTAATGCTGTCCCCGGATAAAATATTCCCGAGCAAGCTTATTGGAGAGCGATAGCTTGGCAGTATCTGATTTTGCTGCCGTAAATTCATTTCTTAAACTATCTATCGCATTGGTATCTTGGCCATATACCGGGGATAGCAGTAGTATTGTTAAGGTAAATTGGAAAAGCAGTTTCTTCATCTGAGGTATTTTAATTGTATGCTTTTCAATGATTTAAAAGACTGATTTTAACACGTTAACAAACGTATTAAGTATTTTCAATTATTACAATACAGATAAATCGTGAAATTTATCCTCCTATTTATAGGAGGGTAAAGTAAACACAGCATAAAGGTATTGCCAGTTTTGATATTGTATTGTTTATAAAATTTAATATTAAAATTTCAACTAAAATCTTTCTAAAAAATATCTACCTTTTTATGCCAGAAGTTATGCTTGGAATCTTCATTACTGTGTCTTGGAAGATCTACGATTTTTAACCATCTGCGAAGGGGTTCATCATACCATTTCAGACTTATATAGGCTAATAATATACTGACAATTAAGATGAGCAGCGCATAGGGCCAGGCCTGCGCGAGGGTCATCCCTTGATGATTACTGATCCAGGCGACGTAAAAATAAACAATTGGGTAGTGGACGAGATAGAGTGGATAGGAGATATCGCCAAGAAATTTGCAAATCCTGTACTCTCTTTGTGTCTGTGTTGTTCCGCTGGTTTCCAAGTAAACAATAAGGGGAAAATAATGATTATACAGATTGATTCGTAGACTCCATTCATCCAAAGATTTTCTGCACCACCAATGCGAGGCATATACAATACAATAGCGAGCAAGAGGCTACAGTACAAAAAGGAATACTTTATTCGAGTGGCTTTGGTTACCCTTGAAAGTAATAAACCGGCAAAGAATGGATACATGGTCCGGGTAAAGCCGATGCGTAGTTGTTCCATATTGAGTGTCCAACCACCACTGACATCCCCATTGGGGCTTGTAATGGCAAGATGGGCGAGGGCGACGGCCGAGATCAGCACCAAAATAGCGAGGGCGGTTTTTGACAGCTTTCGAATGCCGATCGCATAGAGGATATTGGCAATATATTCAAAGAATAGCGACCAACCCACACTATTAAGAGGGTGCATTTCTTGCCAACCGCGAATATCCAAAGAGAGGGGATGGGTAATATGGTATAACCAATAACCATCACCAGCAACATTTTCCAAAGAGGAACTGTATGAATAAGTGGCCAGATAGTTGAATCTGTAAAATAGAATCCAACAGCACCAAGGGTCATCCCTAATATAACCATGGGCTGAAGTCGCTCGATTCGGCGTTTTAAAAGGTACCGACACTCATCTTCTGCCAACGGTCATCATAGGCATAGCCAATGACAAAACCTGACAAGAGAAAGAAAAAGTCAACAGCGAGATAACCATGGTTGACTAGGATATCCAGGTGTCCGGTGCCTAAAGGTTCAGTGAGGTGGAAAGTGACAACGATGATGGCCGCGACACCACGCAATCCATCCAGGATAGGGTAATGGGATTTTGTAGAAAGACTACTTTGGTTCATTGCTTGTTGGATATGGAATTTAAGTTCGATTATCGTTGATAATTTGCTATTTCATCAAGTTGATGAAATTAAAAAAATAACGTACCAGAACTCCTCCAAATCATATCAAATTCCCGCTGATTAGTCTCATTTTCTGGTTTGATCATGCCCCTTGTTTCATAAAGAGTTATTTTAAATCAGAAATGCCAAATAGATAATAACCTACTATTTATTTTTTCTGAGACTTTCAAACCGATCTTTAAAACGTTTCTCTATAATCACCGCATCTCTTTTATATTTTTCAAGATCCCATTCAATGTCGAATTCATTCAAGTATTCTTTTAACGATTCTAATCCCATTTCTTGTCTTAATTTATCGACCTGATCCGGATTTTCCAGAGGAACAACATAACCACCATACTCCTTATCAGAAATAATTGTTTGAGTTCCGTAACGCTGCTTTTTTCCCTGATTCATTAAAATTCTATCAGTTAAAAAGCATATTGCCAAGGTTCTGCGGCTTTATTTTTACAGCTTCAGACAGAATTGGTAGGTATTTCGTCTGAACAACAGAGTCATCAATATGCTGAATAGCTAAAAAGAGCGTTTCGTTAGCCTCTTTTCCAATTTGATGCTTACCTAACCAACCATGATCATCAATGATCTTTTTACAGACTCGGCGCTTTCAAGGTCAATTTTTTTCATTTGTCTATTTAGCAAAACAGTCAAAGCAGTATCTTGAGGTTGATTTTTTTGATGATACAAAAGGATTAATCGGATACCCTGATCGCTGTACTGTATTTTTTTCAATAGCATACGGATTGTATTATCATATTGATTAAGCCTGTTTTCTAAACCTGTTTTGAAGGTCTTCCAGTCATTGCGGTTGTGCAATGTTTTAAAATTCTCATCGGTTAATATCTCCTCCAAAAAATAATCGTCATGCATCAGACTATCTAGGTTTTGATAAACTTCATTATATTTTTTTCTCCCAATAGCTTAATGGAATTTTGATAGTTGGCTAAATTTTCCTTTAAGTAGGTTGGAAAAATGTTCATGAGAACATTCTCAAATTTGTCCCTCTCTTGTTGTTTCAAATGAGATAATGTTTCCGTAATAAGCTCATTACTATTTTGGGCACAAACAGTACCACAGCAGATAACGAGGAAAAAGTATGTAAAGACAGCACAAATAAGCTTAGTCATTAATTTTGGCTTTAAAATGTTTAATAAGTTTGGAATAATCTTTAATAATAGCCCAAAAATATCATAAATAACAGAATAAGTATTTAAATAGTGAGATAAAATATCAAAGTTTGATCTTATAATTTAGTTTGTATGGTTAATCAAATGGGAAAGAGCATAAGAAAGGCACGCCTTCTGCTGGTATGATTTATAGCAGGTTGGCATATTTTTTGGCTAAACTTAGTTGGAGTTATAAACTTGAAATAGATAGTAGCTGAGTATTGTTTATTTAGTAACAAAATTTAAAATAATCTGATTATGAAACCTGTCGTTTTTATCGTAATCATCATACAGCTCATTTTTATTGCGCGTAGCCTGGCGCAGACAAAAACATATAGGACATATTATGAACATGGAAACATTCAATCGATTACACATCAGGGCATATTTATGGGCTGTGGTGTTCCGGTTGGGACAGATAGTTTATTCAATAGGAAAGGCAAGCTCATCGAAACCTCAACATATGTCCATATCAAAGACGAAAAAGAGACAGGCTGTCATGCGATAACAAGTTATATCGAAAAGACCTTTTATAAGTCAGGAAATATTAAACCTGTGTCTCAATACTATAAAGTTGGCTATGAATCTGAACCTGTAATTTGCGATGCAAAAGCCTACCACGCTGTAAGAGAAAAAACAGCGCCTGATAACACCGAGTGACCTTAATGTACAGCTATAGAGAGTCTCCGGAGAAAGTTGGTTGGCGACTTGACAAATCTAATTATGTGCATGTACTGTAATAAAAGTTTAAATTTTGAAAAATGTATAAATTAGTTATTTTATCCTTGTTTTTGATCGGCTGTACCGAAACAAAGAACAAGACTACAAATTCGCCTGGAGTTATGAAAGATGTGGTAATAAAATCTATTGAAGTCATCAATACAGGGGGCAACTGGGCTCTCACTCGCGTATGTTAATAGATAAGGACTCCACACATTATAGGCTAACTGTTGCGGCTAATCCAGCAGATAATTCAGAATATCATAAGAAAACAGTGCCCAAAGATTGGAAAGACCTGACAGCTCAAATCAATTTAGCAGAATTTCGGTCTTAGAGGAAGGTAAAAGTGTTCAGCCCGTGGATGGCGTTGATACCCAGATTATTATTATAAGTGATGTCGATACCATCTCAAAAATGAATGCTTATAATAATAAGATATGGAAGAGCATTGTTGAACATGTATATGATGACCGGAAATAAGGTTAATGTACTAAAACAGTATTCGTATCTATTTTTAACCTGGATAGCGAGATTACGCTAACGATCAATCATTAAATAAACAATACGAGCACAATACTTACTATAACATAGGCGCAACAAATCAGGTATGGATAAGCCTTAATATAAAAGTCCTTTCTGTTCGGTTTTTTCGAGAACTTGGCAAAAAAATCTTCAATATCAGATTTTATGTTCATATCAGGAGACAAAAAATATTTTGTGCCAGCTTGTGTTGTAATTCTTAACATAAACGCTTTTCTCGAATTATAGTTGTAAATATTATAGGTTGTGCTATTAGGCAGGGGAACTTCATTTTCCTTTTCATCTTTCAAATAAAATTGATCTTCAGATTTTATGAATGAAATTTTTGCATGGTACTTTTCATTACAACGATTAAAAAACCAAAAACTAAACTCAGGAATGCGATAATTAATTGGGTTTGATTTACTGTATATTTAACATCCATAGCTTTAATGAATACGATTGAAATCGGGAATAAAATGAACATGGTAATTAGCGATGCCCCAAAAGTATATTTACTATGGAAGGCAGATAAGGTTATTTCACTTTTCTTCATGTGCGAAATGGTTTAAGCCCCTAAATTATAGAAAAAATATATGCTTAGGTATAAAATAATCGGTTTTTATGACATCTACAATTATTGTGGTATTGCCCTGATAAAATTGCTGTAATGGAGGGAAGCAGTAAAAGCTGATCAAAAGATTAGCTTTTACTGTTTAGAATTTGAGTTATTTAAAAATTAGCAAGCCCATTTGCTCCCAATGCCATGTAAAGGTTGATCCTTTCAATGCGCTGTTGGAGGTGGAGATCGATAGTGTTCATTTCTCTTTTTACCAGGTCTCTTTGTTTTTGGAGTAGCGTGAAACTATTGCTGCTGCCGACATTGATCTGTTTTTTTGTTAAATCTATATTTTTCTCCAACGAAGAAATTGCCCGTTGCTGGAAAACCTCTTGCTTGTCGATTGAACCTAAATTTGCTAAGGCAGATTCCACCTCGTTTAAAGCTAATAGCACTGATTTTGCATACTGCTCAACAGCTTGTTTTTGTTGTGAGGTTTTTACTTCTACATTCTTTTTTAGTTTCCCACCGTTAAAAATAGGGGTTGTTAGACCACCACCAACTTTTATCAATGGATTGGAAAACAGATTGCTGATCCCTTCAACATTTGTTTCCGCAGCTCCAAAAGCAGCACTGATATTAATAGCAGGTAGTCGTGCGGCTTTTGCTTCCTGAATTTCATAGAAACTGGATTCTATTTGAAATTGTTGTGCCATAATATCGGCTCTCTTTTCCAAAACATTAAGCGGAAAATTTGTCGGGATATCCTGTTGTAAGGCCGAAAATTTCGCACTTACTTTTATCAAACCTTCCGGGTATTTTCCACAGAGCATTTCTAAACTTCTTCTTGATTGCGAATTCGCATTTTTGATTTTCTCAAGGTAAGAGCTCAGGAGAATAGACTCGCTCTCTATATTGGACAAATCGAGTGCGTTTGCCGTTCCAACTTTATTCTGAACAGTTAAAATCCTTTTTAAGTCTTCGGTTTTCCTAATATACTCGCTGATTTTTTGCTCTTGGTACTGGCCCGCAATATTCAGGTAATATGCCTTAGCAATCATCCCAGCAACGGACTGCTCCAGCATTTTTGCTGGAACGTTGCCGAAAAGTATTGGCTAACACTCGCCATTTCCGCAGATTTATTTTTTCCCCAGAGATCAAGTTCCCAGTTGGCTTTTAATTGCAACTTTCCGATGTGGCTTCCACTGACAAGATTGTTCCCTGTATTTGCTAATGCATTAACACTTGGATAAAGGCTACTTCCGGCGATATCCATTGCTAATTCAACTTGATTCAGTTTTTCTTTGGAGATGATGATATCCGCATTGTGGGCAAGCCCTTCTTTGATTAATGCTTCCAGTTCCGGCGTGAGTAGCTCGTTCATCCAAGCATAGGAAAAAGCCGGTTGGTTCTGTCCTTGTTCCTGAATCCATTTATCAGATATTTCAACATTGGCCTTTATCGCGCTTGTGTTTTTAATTCTTCAATCTTCTCAGGCGTTGCATTTTTGTAACCGATACAAGAAGTCAAGTTGAATAGGAGGAGAGCCCCCATACTTATTTTCTTTATCATGTTAATGCAGTTTTGGAATTAAGTAATTGATTTTGCTGCTCACACGCACCATTACTTTACGGATAAGATGCAATGGTTTGATATGGTCGGAATAAATGACAGCCGTTCCTCTAGCACCAACAGTTAGCGGTTGCTCGTTTTCATCAATACAAATTTTGCGATGAGCTTTCCATCCGTTTCAGGCACTTGTCGCGCTGTTTCAGGAATTCCTGAAGTTGTGGCATTACCACCAAGCATCCCACCGGCATTGTTCATAATGCCCTGACTGGTTGCATCAACTACATATTCCAATTTGGCTTTGACCACTTTCCTGGAGCTGTTTTTAAAGCAAGCTCTACTTCATTACCATTTTTTACCGTTTCCAACTCATTTTGGGAGAAGAAGGCGATAATAGATTGTTGTTTTTGAATCAGCACGAAAGCAGATTTAAAAGGTGCCATCATAGCCCCTTCATTCAGCTGTACATTCGGAATCAGACCATCGGTAGGTGCTAAAACTACTGTTTGGGAAAGATTCCATTTTGCCTGATCCAATTTAGCCCTTAGTTCTGCAATAGACGCATTTTCACCGTTATGAGTCGAATGATATTTGGCTTCCAACGACGCTTTTGTGCCTGAGCAGCACTAATTCGCGATTGCAGATCCTGCGATGTTGCGATAGCTTGTTCCAGGTCAAATCTGTTGGCAGCACCAGCAGCTACAAGTTCCTGATATTGCTTTATTCTTTTATTGCTCAAATCAAGCTGAGATTGTAAACTCAGTATATTTTTGCGGGAAGCATCGATATCCGAAGTGTAGGAGGAAACGGTAGATTTCATATTGCTAAGCTGAGCCTCCAACGATTTTATCTCTTGTTCGTAGGGTACCGGATCTATCGTAAATAGTGTATCTCCTTTTTTACCTCCTGATTTGTTTTTACATATACTTTTTGACCTTCCCTAGGGTTTGAGTTGTAATATCCACACTGCGGTTACCCACTTTTACGTCCGATGTAATGGGGCAAAAATAGTTGAGACTCAATATCAGTGCAATAGACCCAAAAATAGGTAACGAGTATACAACAACTTGCGTATTGAAATTCCAAGGGATTAGTTTTAATTTTTTTGATGAGAAGCCAGCAAATACCAGCATATATTCCTATTAGTAATTCTAACATAATTTTTTGTTCTAGATGATTCTGTATTTCTTATAGAATTTATTTCTTTTCTTCAAAAGGTAAGCTTTCTTCACCTGAAGAAGAGTCCGATTCGCCTAAATTTGGAGCAGGCACTTTATCTTGTTTGTAATCGTAATTTGCCCATATCAAAGCAACTGGCCAGAGAAGACCACCGAATATCAATGAAAGTAAACACATACTTTTTATGGCACTTAGCTGTGGATGATTTTTTCTTCCGCTATTTTTTCAGGATAAATATGTACTTTCCAAAACAGAAAAATTCCGGCAATAGGTAAGATAAATATGATAAGCCATGATGCTACATCTGCGATCGTGTCTTCGGCACCGCTAGTAGCGGCATGCGAAACGCGGCACAACAGCAATAAGCAAATTGTTGCGAATAATTTTTGCATGATAAAATAAATTTGGTGATAAAAATCTCGGCAATATCAATTAAGATAAAGCCGAGCATCATGAAAACATGATTTAAAACGAGTCTTGAGTTCCATATTCTTCGCGAAGTACATTTCGCAAAAGATCAACATTTTCATGGTAAATCGTAGTTTGCTGCGGGCTTAAGACTTTGTCAAATGCTTTGTCCGTTTTCTTTAGTGCTTTATGCAGTCTACGTTGTGCATTTCTTTTACCCCGATTATTATCTGCAGAAAAGTATATGTCTAGGTCTTCTCTTACATTTTTTACGACTGTTTGATTGATCTCAAAAACTGGATCGAGCTGATCTTGGGTTAAATCCAACATTTTAGCCATGACAATAGTTCTAAAAGTAGCTGCTCTTATTATTTTGTTTTCCTTAAAGAGTTGAAATTGTACCGGTGATAGAATTTCCTGTACAGCTAGGTTTCTTTGTTTTAGGATATCTGTAAAACCTTCGATGTTCTCCGAAGTGCCTATTTGTTGAACATTGCTATTTTGGCGTAAGTTTTCTACAGCATTGGCTGCCTGAAGGTTTATTTGATAAACCTGTTCGGCTTGCGTTGTTGTCATATTTAAAAATGACATTTCTTGGGTGATGTACAGGCCAACCTTTTCTGCTTCCTGAGATTGGGCATGTACTGCATTCGTTTCTAAAAGTGCGAATAAGCTTAAGACACCTATTCTTACAATAAATTTGTTCATTTTGTTTTCGTTTTAAATCATACTATCTGTACAAATGGCTGTTTTACAGCTTTTTTGACGAAGCAAAATTAGAACGAATACAGGCTAAAAAAGTATTCTTAAGTTAGTTTTTTGGTGGCCGTTTTTTTGTATACGGGCTGTTAATCTGGACAAAGAATTAGGTGTAATACCCAAGAAATTAGCGATATGCTTACGATTTGTGTTTCTGGTGATGTACGAACGGTTTTCTAGGAAAACCTCATAGCGGGCGCTTGGAGAATCGCTACACAGTTGCTCTGTACGGATACGTAAGGTATCAATAATAATTTTTAAGGATTTGACATAGAACTGGAAAATCCCTCTATGTCGAAAAGCCAAATCTTCAAATAACTCTTTCGGAAATAGCAGTAACTGTGTATCTACAACAGCTTCGATGGTGTATTTTGTTTCCCGTTGGTCAGCATAATACTCAGGGATACTGGCAATAAAGGCATGATCTGCTTCCGAGGAGAAGAAAACATTATTTTCGGTACCATCATCCGAATAGAAATACCAACGTAATAGACCCGCCGTGAGCACAAAGACGGAATCAAATCGGTCATCCGTTTCCACAAGTTTAGTCTTTTTGGCCAAAAATAGCGGTTTGCATATTTTGGACAATTCGAGGCGTTCTTCATCATTCAGCTGCTGAAGGGATTCCAAATGTTTTAATATTTCCGACTGGCTCAACATTATCTTAACGTATAAGTTCAAATTTAATAAAAATCACTTTTATTTTAGTGAAAAATGGCTTATGCACTGCAATTGTAACAGCTCTCTGTCTTATGTCCGATCTTTTTACTTTTCTAGCCGATTTTTTCTTCTTTATTTTAAATTTGCTCTTTAATAAAATGCCAGCAAACTCCAGCAATGTCAATAATATTGACCTCTATACCATATGGTTGGCAGCGCAAATAAATATTCCATTAATGCGAATTGTAAAATGGGACTTTCGAATATTAAATTTTAATTATCAGTAATAAGAAATAACATACATTTAAGCAGAATTTTATTGTTGCTAGACTGGGAGGAAGTCCGGATGGATTTTTGGGTTTAGACACTCCGTTTAAAAAATAGTGAATATTCAAATAGAGACTACGCTTGCGGTATAATGAAAACGTTGAAATATAATCAAAAAGGCAATGAATAATTTTTTCATAAATGAGCTACAACGCCGTGGCCGGATAATTATCGGCATTATGTTGTCAATAATCATAATTCTTCCCATCATTTTTTTATTGGTACTATGATGGAAACGGACTCTTATGGCAGGACACTTTTGGGTGAAGATCGTTATAATGCAAGGGTAAACGATAGTTATCTTTACACATTCGGACTTTTTGGCTGTTTGCTCTTATTGGTAATTCCAGCTATTCTTTTTATTAAAAAATATATTGATAATTATCGGCAGTTTATCATTACACTTTCTGAAAAAGATATGGAAAAGCTTGTGAAAAACAACGACAACGCTCCTTTTATGAAAAATTCATGCCACCTTATATTGTAAAGGAGATGCGGTTTGTTTTTTACAAACCTGCAACAAACGACCATTGCTTTTAAGAATATAACAAACATTCATGTCTCACAAACACATTACAGAGGGTACAGTGCTACCGTGAAAATTCAAACAGCACAAGAAACATACCGTTTTCGTTTGAGCGGAAATGTTCTTAAAGTACTAAATCTAGTAGACGAAGCCCTGCAAAGCAATCCTCAGATAACAGTAAATAAAAATTGGAATGTAGTTTAAAATAATCCTGTATATCGATCTGTTGCAGTATCACTTTCTTTACCCAGCGAATTGTCTATTGAGTAGATCGCGCAAAAGAAAGTGGGTGAACTACTCATTAAGAAAAGCTAACCTTATGATTAGCTTTTCTCATGTTGTGTCTATTGATACATCTCCTTCTTGCAACAGGAACTGCCTGCGTTTGATTTTCCTTTCCGTAACACGACTCATCAAAGCCTGTTTTTCCTCATCATTAAGGGAAGATACTTTTCAAAATGGTTTATTATATTTTCCAAATGATGGTTGCTTTTTAAATTACTTCTAAATATACAAAAATGAAATAATTGGATCGAGTTCCGTCAAATCTTCTTTTGCGCCCTAATACCCAAATTGCTGACCATTCGTGTACATTGAGGCAGCAAGACTATCCTGAAAAGCGATTTGTGGAATCAACAATAAAATTCCCGTTCGATCAGAAATATGACCATTATCCTTGCTATAAGCTATACTCCATATCAAGGGCGTGGAAAATGCGAATGCCAAAAGCGATTTAATAAACTGTCCTCTTTTTATACTCCCTAAATTAGATGCATTTAGCCTCGTAAAATATCGTGGGTTATTAAATCTATTATTAAAATCATTAATAATTACTTTTTACACTATCTCCAATTTTAGAATAGTTCACCGCTATTTATAGTTGTTGTCTATTTAAAACCTAAAGTAAATTGAAATTAATCGCAAGTGGATTGATTTTAATCTTTTATCGATCATTTTTGGAGTAAATTGGAGTCCCATTTATACGATTAGGTTGAGTACCTAACTTTTCAGTTGCCAGCTGTGGTGAAACCGCGGGCTTTTTTATGTGACTTTACACTAATTCTGAGCATAAAAATTGATAAAATATAGGACGTTTTATTTATATTAACTATTATCTTTTTTACTAGGAGGGCGCATAACTGGTATAAGATGCAGGCAATAGTTTACAAATTTTAATAAATTCATAACACAAAAAATACTGATGGAAACATTCAATCGTAAAAATCACTGGGAAAATATTTATCAAACAAAGGCGTCAAACGAGACAAGTTGGTATCAGCAAACACCCCAAACATCCTTGGACTATTTAAGCGCATGTAATATACCTACCTCTGCGAAAATCATTGATATCGGTGGTGGCGACAGTTTGCTGGTAGATTATCTGTTAGATTTGGGATATAAAGATATTACAGTACTGGATATTTCCGCAAAGGCCATCGACAGGGCAAAACAACGGTTGGCCGATAGGGCTGATAAGGTAAAATGGATTGTGGCGGATATCGCTTATTTTATGCCTACTGAAAGCTATGATTTCTGGCATGACCGTGCCGCTTTTCATTTTTTGACAGATGAAGACGATATTACAAGTTATGTAGAAACCGTAAAAGAAAATAAACCCAGATGGTATTTTGGTCATCGGTACATTTTCAGAACAAGGTCCCAAAAATGCAGTGGTATTGAGATCAAACAGTATTCGGAAACAAGTTTGGTCAATCCGTTTAACGTTTATTTTGATAAGATCAATTGCCAGATTGTGGATCATCGGACACCATCGGACAGTATACAGAATTTTGTGTTTTGTAGCTTTCAGAAGAAAAAATCATAAAAATACTTCATGGGGCTAGTCCAATAGGAATCGAGGCCGCCTGTTATAAATGTTTAGTTGAAAACCAAACCAGCAGCCCTTATTACTATTTTGATTATGTCGGCGCAAAATATGGAAGCGTAAAAGAATGGCGGCATTATGCGCGATATCCAGATAATATCGAAGAAATAGGTCTGAATGAAACAAAACTCAGGGATGGATTGAATTACTATACAGAAACTGACAGTACAGACTATTGGTGGTTTGAACAACAACAAAATAAACCAAATTTTTACAAAGGTAAGATCAGTGTTTTGATAAATGGTGGATACTTTTCAACCACTGGACATCTATTAGCTTTGATGAGAGAATATAAGATCGGAAAATTCTATGGAGAATATACGCAGGGGAGTAACTATAGTAATGCTGGTGGACAAGCATTTGTTTTGCCCTATTCCAAATCATTGGTTTGGATGGCTACTTTTCAATACAAAATGAGAACAGTTCATTTTATCAATGATCCAAAAGGAATTAAGCCCGATGTTCGAATACAAGCACAACCCAATGACCTGCGAACGGGATTTGACAGACCAATGGATTTTGTCATTAAGCTGGTCGAATTGCAAAAATGAGCAAATTATCTTGCGAAGCTTTTTGCGCCTGTCACACAACATTGGTCTAATCCTACAATTGCAGCGCATGGTACTGCATCTTTTTACGGAGATAGAAGATATTTTTATGATTTGTCGGCATTCTTTTTGACATAGATCATCGTTATGAACCATCAAAAAAATAGAAATTTGGTTAGCTTTTCAATAATGGGAGGTCTACAAAACTAAATGAATAATCATGGAAATAGGAATAGATAGTTTTATTGCCACCGGTGCATATAATGACGGGTTGCGTCCTGAGGAAAATATGATGGCTATGGAAGCTTTGTTGTCAAAGATAGCGTTTGCGGATCAGGCGGGATTACATGTTTTTGGACTTGGAGAACATCATCGAAAGGAGTTTTTGGATGAGTCTCCGGCAGTAATATTGGCAGCAGCGGCAGCCAGAACTCAGCATATTCGTCTAACGAGTGCGGTTACCGTACTAAGTGCGGCAGATCCTGTTAGGGTATTTCAGGAATATGCAACATTGGATATTATTTCCAAAGGCCGGGCTGAGATTGTAGCCGGAAGAGGATCATTTATTGATTCATTTCCTTTATTTGGGTTCAATACCCAAGATTATGATGCACTTTTTGAAGAGAAGATTAAATTGCTTCTTGAAATCCGTGATAATGAAACCATAACCTGGAAGGGAAAATTCCGCCCAGAGCTGAAGCAACAAGCCATTTATCCAAGGCCAGTGCAGGAGCAGTTGCCTGTTTGGATAGGGGTAGGAGGAACTCCGCAATCTTTTATACGCGCCGGAGTATTGGGACTTCCATTGATGGTGGCCGTTATTGGAGGTGAAACCCACCGTTTTCGTCCGTTGATAGACTTATATTATGAGGCCGGAGAAAAGCAGGACATGCGAGGGAGAAGCTTAAAGTAGGACTACATTCTTTGGGCTTTGTAGCGGATACAACAATGAAAGCGAAGAATATTTACTTTCCAGGATACCAGGAAATGATGGGGAAGATCGGCAAAGAGAGAGGATGGTCTACGCCTACACGAGAAATGTTTGAGGTCCAGGCCAACCCCACAGGTGCGTACGTTATTGGTAACCCTGAGGAAGTTGCCGAAAAGATTTTACGACATAGTGAGGCGTTGGGTGGTATATCAAGATTTACGTTTCAGATGGACAATCCAGGACTTAGCAAAGAAGATATATTCAAAGCCATAGAATTAATCGGGACAAAGGTAATTCCTATGGTAAATCAATCCTGATTATTTTTTGACTGCTCTAGAACGGATTCTGCTAATGGTTTCTTGCGTAATACCTAAATACGATGCAATCATGCGCTGTGGAAATCGCTGCACAAATTCAGGATAGTTATCAATAAGCATATTATAGCGTTCTTCAGCTGTCATACTTATGGCGGCATTGATTCTTTTTGACTGGCAAAAGAATAATTTTCATCCAACTGGCGTATGAGTTCACTCATGATAGGAAGGAGAATACTTCTTCTGCGGCTTTCTTGGTTAAGATTAGTAAATCAGTAGCTTCACAGGCCTCAATATTGAAGGAAGAAGGAGTGAGTTTTGCAAAACTCTCGCGATCGACGACCCACCAGCCTTCAATATAGAGGCTCATGATGTGTTCGGTACCCTTGGTATCTGTACTGTATTTTTTCATGGAGCCTTTGACTAGAAATCCAATATGGTTACTTACATCACCTTCCTGTAAAAAGATCTGTCGCTTTCTGAGTTTATGCGGTACAAAATTATTTTTGAGAATGTTAATTTCACTTGCTTCCAACGGCCTGGAGACCCGCGAATTGATATATTCGATTAAAGAGTTATACATGAGTTATTATTTTACCGAACCCAAAGGTAAATATACTGAAAATATGAATCCGTCATAAGATATCATCAAATGCGGAAGGATGCCGATAAAGCCTGATCGGAGAGGCGTAGGGTGATTGCTGCAATGGAAAGCTAAAATTGCCACGCAAAACTCTTTGGATAAAGAATTATAATACATTGAAATATAAATCAATATATGTACATTGTTTTATAATTTCATATTATGTCAGCAAAGATTATTTTTCACCATGGAGCGGAGTGCTCAAACAAAGTGCAAAGCGTCTTTAGAAATGTCCTCCTTTTGTTGTTTATGTTCTGCGCTAGTCAAATTAAAGCGCAAATCGCTGCAGAATCCCTGACAGCTGCACTCACTACAGCATATAAACAAAATGACTTTCCAGGCTTCAGTGTTGCCATTGTAAACAGCGATAGTATTTTATATGAAAATGCCTTTGGCTTCGCTGATCTGGAAAAGAAAACTCCTTATACAACCACCATCATACAGCCCATTGCATCATTAAGTAAGCTGTTTATTGGAATGTCAGTAATGAAAGCCATAGAACAGGGCCTGTTTACGCTTGATATGGAGATCAACAGTATATTACCTTTTAAATTACAACATCCTTACACTCCCGAAGTACCAATTACTTTGAGACATCTGGTTACACATACTTCTGGAATTACTGATCATGCTGATACGTACAAAAAGACATACCTGTATAATACACCGGTTAATGAGGATAATCCAATTTACAGGCTGCTCAAATCGAAGGGATATGGCGCCGAAGGAAAGACACTACTTTGGCTGCTTTCTTACAGGATTATTTAAGCACTGATGGTTCTTACTATTCCAACAAAAACTTTAATAAACAGGCACCAGGTAAAAGGTACGAATATTCAAATATTGGATCGGATTTAGCTGCCTGGCTGATCGAGCTCAAATCGGGTATGTCCTTTGCGGAATACACGCAAAAGCATATTCTGCTTCCACTACAGATGACAGATGCCTCCTGGTCTACTACTAATGCAGACCAGGCTAAACTATCGACCTTATATAACGGCGACAAAAAAGCTATCCCAAATATAGTTCCGTAACCTATCCCGATGGAGGACTTACAACTTCATGTCATGAGCTTAGTCTTTTTCTGAAAGAGGTAATTGCAGGGCAGCAGGGGAAAGGAAAAATCCTTAAACCCGAAAGTTATGCCAAGATGCTGCAGCCGGCTTTTTCAGATTCCTATAAGCCAGAAAATTTAAACCCTGCAGAGCCAAACATCGGCGTATTTTATGCCATAAAAAAAAGTGGCATCATTGGTCATAGCGGTAGTGATGGCGGTGTTACTGCGTTCTTGTTCTTTAATCCTGCCAAAGGTTATGGCATGCTGTTCATTGCCAATACGGAAATGGAAGGGCTCAATGGTGTTAATAAAAATATAATGACAGGGTTCGAAAAAATATGGAGCATTATGGGGCAGTATGCCAACAAATTGCAACCCGATAAATAAGCAAGTATTGGTAGATTAAGTACGCTTTTGTTTGATTCGCTGTGATCCCGCTAGAATTGGGTAAGTCCCACGGTTCCCGCAAGCCTTCCTGAGCCTCGAATGGATCGAACCCAGCTGACACTTCTTTCGAATCCTGATTTTGTTAAAAAACAAAAAAGCTAATCTTGCGATTAGCTTTTTTCTTGTGATCCCGCTGGGATTCGAACCCAGGACCCATACATTAAAAGTGTATTGCTCTACCAGCTGAGCTACGGAATCGTACTTCTTTTTTGAACTACCGTTCCTTGTTTGAAGTGATGCAAAAGTAGGGCTTTAATCCTATTCCTGCAAATTTTTTTGGCTTAAAATCGTAGCTGTTTGTTTAAAAAGCTGATTTTAAGCCAAAAAAATTAATCATTTTCCAATTCCATAATTTCCTCGGCCAATTGCTCCCATTGCTCTTGATACTGGGTTAATTGGGCCTTAGCAGAATTGTATGCGCGCGTAGTTTCCTGTAACTTAGTCGCATCCGAATATACAGCTTCATCAGCCAGTTTCAATTCTAAATCTTTGACCAATATTTCCTGTTCTTCGACTTTTTCTCCAATGCAGCAAGCTCTTTATTCTTTTTGCTTAGTAATCGTGTCCGGTCTTCAGATGGTGCTTGTTTCTCTTTTTTAACCTTTGGCTCTTCTTTGACTTTTTTCTCCGGTTTTGCCTCTGTTTTTACAACACGTTTAGCTGCCCATTCTTCATATTCCTGATAGGTACCCGGATATTCTTTGATCTCCTTGTCCTCGATATACCAAATTTTGTTGGCCACGTGATCCAAAAAATAACGGTCGTGGGATACAACAATACATGTTCCCTCGAACTGTTGTAGGGCCTGAATCAAAATATTAACCGATTGCATATCCAAGTGATTGGTAGGCTCATCGAGTGCCAAGAAATTGGCGTCTGCGGTCAAGGCCTTAGCAAGGGCTACACGGGATTTTTCACCTCCAGACAACACTTTAATTTTCTTGAATGCATCATCGCCCGTAAATAGGAAACAACCCAATATCGAACGTAATTCAGTCTCCGTATGTTTTGGCGCAAAGGCCTGTAGTTCGGCCAAGATCGAATTTTCAAGATGGAGCGCTTCCAGCTGATGCTGTGCAAAGAACGTTTGCGATACATTATGTCCATGTTCTGCTTTTCCCTCAAACTGAGTATCTGTGCCCGCCACAATACGTAGTAGGGTAGACTTACCTTTTCCGTTCGCACCGATCAAAGCAATCTTATCACCTTTTTCAATAATCGCAGAAGTGTTTTTAATATCTCCAGGTTCGGATAGGATTTAGAAATATTGTCTAATGTCACCACATGACGGCCAGAAGGTTTTGAAAACTTAAAGCTAAAGTTGACCGTTGGATTATCGTCATCGACATCCTCAACTCTCTCCATTCGATCCAAAGCTTTAATCCGGGATTGTGCCATTTTAGCTTTGGATGCTTTGGCGCGGAAACGCTCGATAAGTCTTTCTTCCTGTTTGATCTTAGCCTGCTGATTTTTGAACTGGTTGGCCTGCAGCTCATTTCTCAACTCCTTTTCTTCCAGGTAAAAGCTATAGTTACCTGCATAAAGTGTTAATTTTCCTTTGCGCGACTCCACCGTCTTTTTAATGATGCGGTCCAGAAAGTACCTGTCATGCGATACAATGACGATTGCCCCATCAAACGCCTGTAGGTAGTTCTCAAGCCACTTGATGGAAGGTAAGTCCATGTGGTTGGTCGGCTCATCCAATAATAGGATATCCGGTGTCTGCAATAAAATTTTTGCAAGCATCACACGCATACGCCAGCCCCGGAGAATGTTGCCAGTGGCCTTTTTGTTCTTCTTCTGAAAACCTAGACCGGCAAGGATCTCGTGTGCTTTGAATTCAAGATTATAGCCATCCAGCGCTTCAAATTCCAGTTGTCTATCACTTAATCTATTGAGAATATCGTCCGAATAATCTGTTTCTAATTTCGCAAGTAAGTCTTCGATTTCGGCATGTAGTTGATTTTGGCGTTCGAACGCTTCCATAGCGACGTATAGAATGCTCTTGTCCGAATGGTAAGATAATAAGTCCTGGTTAAGGTAACCGATCTTTAGATCTTTTGCCATGGAAATTGTTCCCGAAGTCGGCGCATATTGTCCAACGATCAAACGCAATAAGGTTGATTTTCCGGCTCCATTGGCACCAATTAAACCTACTTTATCACCTGGTTTGATGTGCCAGTTTGCCTCATCATACAACGCTCGGGATCCTATTTCAAATGTTAAATTATTTATTGATATCATTTCAAATGCAAAAGTACAAAAGTAATGAATATTTCTTCTTGTTTGACTAACTTTGCGATTATGTATAAATTAGTCAAACCTATATTCTTTACAATGAATCCGGAGATGGCTCACCATAAAGTGACCAGTGGATTGAATGTCTTCTCAAAAATTTGGGGTGCCAAGCAATTATTGAATGCTATTTTTACAGTAGAAGATCCTCGCTTGGAACGTGAGGTATTTGGACTGAAATTTAAAAATCCAGTAGGCCTGGCGGCAGGCTTCGATAAAAATGCCGAATATATCTCCGACATGACTAATTTAGGTTTTGGTTTTATTGAAATCGGAACCGTCACTCCAAAACCACAACCGGGGAATGATAAACCACGCATGTTTCGCCTTGTGCCGGATGAAGCGCTGATCAACCGCATGGGGTTCAATAATCAGGGGCAGATGTCGCTGCAACCCGATTGAAGAACCTAAAAGATCGAAAAGGGCTTCTGATCGGTGGTAACATTGGAAAAAATAAAGTGACACCAAACGAAGAAGCAGTAAACGACTATATTTATTGCTTCAATGCACTTTTTGATTATGTAGATTACTTTGTTGTCAATGTCAGTTCGCCAAATACACCTGGCTTAAGGGATTTGCAGGAAAAGGAACCGTTAAAAATATATTAAATACACTACAGGATCTGAATAAAGCAAAACCGGCTCCTAAGCCAATTCTGCTTAAGATCGCACCTGACCTAACAGATAGTCAACTGGATGATATCGTTGAGATCGTTATGGAAACACAGATAGCAGGAGTTATCGCAACCAATACCACAATCTCAAGAGAAGGTTTAAAGAGCCAGCCGGATTTGATACAAGAGGCCGGAGGGGTGAGTGGACGCCCGCTGACCAAGCGTTCAACTGAAGTGATCCGCTACCTCAGCGAAAAATCCAACAAAGCATTTCCGATCATTGGCGTAGGTGGTATTCACTCTGCCAAAGATGCTATTGAAAACTTGATGCCGGTGCTAGTCTTATTCAGGTCTATACCGGATTTATTTATGAAGGACCGGGATTGATCGCAAATATCTGTAAAGGTATACTACAGACAGGACGATAATCAAAGACCATGGCAGTAGATTTTAATTTAAAAGATTTTTTGGACAAAAAGGTTGATGAATATAATCAACCTAATTTTATTCCCAATGATCCCATATCCATTCCACATCAATTTTCAAGCAAGAATGATATCGAGATTACCGGGTTCCTAGCGTCAATAATGGCTTGGGACAACGTAAAACCATCATCAATAAATGTAATGAATTGATCGCAAGAATGGACGGCGCGCCATATGATTATATCATGAACCATAGCGATCAGGACCTCAAAAGCCTGCTTGGTTTTAAGCACCGAACATTCAATGATACGGATATTCTTTATTTCGTTGCTTTTTTTCGGCACCACTATAGCCACTTTGCGTCTTTAGAAGATGCTTTTTTGGTAGGGCAGGAGACCGTAAAAGAGGTGGATTTGGAGCAGGCGCTGAATACATTTAAAACCTATTTCTTTTCGCTTCCGGACTATCCGCACCGAACGCGTAAACATATCAGTAGCCCAGCCCAAAAATCTACTGTCAAGCGTATCAATATGTTTTTACGCTGGATGGTCCGAAAGGACAAGAAAGGGGTAGATTTTGGAATTTGGAACCGCTTATCACCAAAAGACCTGATCTGTCCTTGTGATGTACATGTCGAACGTGTAGCGCGAAAATTTGGACTGATTACCTTGGAAAAGGTCAACTGGAAGACCGCACAAGAGTTAACGGGCAATCTTCGTTTATTGGATCCCAACGATCCGGTAAAATATGATTTTGCGCTTTTCGGCTTGGGGTAGAACGGGAACTGTAAAGTCGCCTCAAGTCCCTTCAAGTCCGCTCAAGTCCCCTCAACTGCCTTACTCCAGTACAGACGTTACACAGATGTAATACTAATATACCAGTATCACCCCAACAACAGGGCATGTAATCAGCGGATATGCTAGGTAACAGACGGTACACCTAGGGGTACTGATCACCCAAAATATCCATGCTTAGGGTAGCAGCTATTGACTGATATTAAACAAAACGAAAGGTGCTTTTCTCGTGCTTTACTTGCGCTTGGTCTAAAGTACTGATACCTCGCAAATAGGCGTGTAAAAGTTTGAAAGAAAAAGCCCGTATTTTTAGGATACGGGCTTTCTTTATTTTTAGCTACTTAGCTTAAACAAGTCGGTCAATCTTAATCAGAAGGTCCACCAAACGATTGGAATAACCAAATTCATTGTCATACCAACCCACAACTTTCACTAATCCACCCACTACTGAGGTCAATTGTGCATCGAAAACACAAGAATAGGGGTTGTTGATAATATCAACAGACACGATTGGGTCTTCTGTATAAAACAATACCTGCTTTAATTCGTTTTCCGCTGCAGCTTTAAAAGCTTTGTTGATTTCTTCAACCGTTGTTTCTTTTTCTAACGTACAGGTAAAATCTGTTAGCGAACCATTCAGTACAGGAACACGTATACCTGCTCCGCCCAACTTATTCTGTAGATGTGGAAAGACATTGGTAATTGCTTTGGCGGCACCTGTTGTTGTCGGTATGATAGCCGAAGAGGCGGCACGTGCCCGTCTCAGATCTTTATGTGGTGCATCATGCAGGTTTTGATCTCCCGTCATGGAGTGCACCGTAGTGATATATCCGTCTTTTATCCCCAATTGTCATCTAATATTTTGACCAGTGGGGCGACGTTGTTGGTTGTGCAGGAAGCATTGGACAAGATCGAAGCCGAGAGATCGACAGCATTATCGTTGATACCCAATACGACTGTTGCAATATCCTTGTCAGTTGGCGGAGCTGAGATAATAACTTTTTCGCACCTGCTGTTAGATGAAGCGTTGCTTTTTCACGGTTCGTAAAATGCCCCGTGGATTCAACAACAACATCAATATGCAAGGATTTCCAGGGTAGTAGGGCCGGATCTCTTTCATTGGTCACTAAAATAGAATGGCCATTCACGATAATATGATGTTCATCGTGTGTGACCGTACCAGCGAAGGGTCCATGCACCGAATCATACTTGAATAAATGGGCCAAAGTCTTGGTGTCAGCCAAATCATTGATGGCGACCACCTGCAATTGATCAAAAGCATCGCGAAGAAAAATATTACGTAATGTGTTTCTTCCGATGCGTCCAAATCCGTTTATCGCTATATTGAGCATTTCAGCTTATTTATGAAATTGGCTTATTGCCTCATTGATATTTTCTCACCTTCCCAATGTGCTTTTAGTTTTCCATCAGCACCGTAGACATAATTTGCTGGGAACTGTGAAGGAACATGTATGTTTTGGATAAAGGTTTGATCTTTGTCAATCAGGACTTCCACATTGGAAGATTTGGATAGTTTTGGTGCGAAGCTATCGAAGAATCCTAATACCAATGCTGGATCATTCATGGAAATATAGAAAATATTGACATCTTTTATGCGGTCAATATTTTTTCGAGTTCAGTTGCTTCATGCTGACAATGGCTACATCCCGGATCAAATAAGATGAAGACTGTATTCTTATCTTTAGCTAGATTCTCATTGCTGACACGTATGCCGGATCGAAGTTGGTAAAAAGTGAAATTAGGAAGAATTGCAGCTGGACCAGAAGACTGGGTAGGGGCAGCTTGCGCATGATCATGACCGGCGTGGTCGTGACCCGCATGGTCATGATTTTCGGCCGTATTTTCTGTGGTACTATTTTCCGTGCCGGCTGTCTTTTGATTGCCCTTGTTGTTACATGAATAAAGCATGCCCGCCGCGAGTAAAGCAGTTACTCCTAAGATTATTTTTTTGTTCATAGACTACCTTTGATTTTAAACCAGTTTTAGTGATTTGTTATTCTTTTTCAGGCGTGCTAGCAGAATATATTTATACCGTTCAGCTTGAACTGAGGATAGATCATTCCACAACGACGCCATTGAAGAACCAAAACTATAAAAAAATGGGATTATGCAGCGTCCAAACTCAAGTTATGACAGTTTACTGGTTATCATCTTTGATGCTTCCCACTGTAATATGTCTCCAAATTTTAAGCTATTCCATTGTATCTGTGGTGTTGCTGGGACTATTGGGGTCTATCAACGTCGTAGATTGTATAATTTCTGGTGTACTTCGACCAAATTCATTGCTATATACTTTGAGTAAGACACCCACACAGGATAGGATAAGTGGACCAAATATCAATCCTAACATACCAAAGAGATTTAATCCCAATAACACCCCAAAAACGGTTATTAAAGGATGGACATCTCCAAGTTTTTTCAAAATTGTAAAGCGAAGAATATTATCAATACTTCCAATGATAATGATACCATAAAGTGCTAACCCTATCGCATTACCGGATTGTCCATTTGCTAAGAGAAATACCGCTGCTGGAAGATAAACAACCATCGTACCCAGAATTGGGATTATGGTGGAAACAGCGGTCAGAATACCTAAAAAATGGGGTTTTCAAGCCGAAAAACCAGTAGCCTAAACCCGCGACAATACCTTGGCACATCGCAAGGATCGGAATACCAATGGCATTTGATTTAACCATCATATCAAACTCTTGCCATAACTCTGTCTTACTTCCCGGAGAAAACGGAATGGCATTGTATATAGCCCGCTCCAATTGCTTGCTGCTGACCAACATAAAGTAAAGTACAAATAATGCGACTAAAACATTTACGCCTACCTCTGCAACGGAATTTAGGATGTTGGGGATAAACTTGGCCGCCCGTTGAAGTGCACCCATCAATGCTGTGTCCGATAGATCAATGTTGCTGAGATATGGGCTATCTTTGAAATAGGTTTTAATGGAATCAAATTTTTCCATAATCTCATTTTTATTGCTGATTGCATCAGTCACTTGCGGTACCATATAATTGATCAGGAGATACAATGGTCCGACTAGAAATATAATCGTAAGCAAGATTAACAATATACTCGCGACGGATTTGTTCCATTTTTTCTCTTCTGTTAATTTGAAATTGATTTTCCGGAAGAGGATATATAATGTTATTGCTCCCAAAAAGCCAGGAAGATAGTAGAATAGACTCGTAAATATCAAAATGCATATCAGCAAAATAATGATGATAAGCATAATCTGGTTAATGGAGTTGTTGTTTATCTGTTTGTATTTCATGTGTCTGGAATAAGTACCGCTTTAATTTCTATTTTACGTATGACAATATTTTTTTATAAATGTTTTATATCGTTAAATTAAACTTACTTTTTAGAATTTCAATGATTTTTTTATTTCTTTTTAAGGGCAGTAAAGCGAGAGAATAGGGCCTTGAAGATCACCCGAATGGATAGGGATGTTTATCTGGGAAATGGTCTCTTTTCCTCTTGAAGAATAGCGATAGATTAAGTATAACAGTACTGACCAGATACAGATCATGGCAGGGGAGGGCGAGAAATTTCCTTGCCTCCTGAATCATATAAATTTTTCGCCAAAAACTAATTCTGGTTCTGCGGCATTAAAATATCCTTTAAGATACGCATGATATCATATTGCTTGACAAAAAGCATAGATGAGGTTGTCCTATGTTCAGTGGATTGATTGTTGTTTTCTGCTGCTAAATGAATTGTCGATTTAGCTGCTTTATGAAAAAAAAGGATGAGACCCTTTTCCTTTTCGGTTATTTGAAAATAAGCCCATAATCTTTTGTTTTTGGTTATAGCGACAGTTTTTGGCTTCTGTCACTATAACTAATCTACAAAATTACTTTGGGATTTACAATTAATTAATGAAAATTTGACTGCCATGCTCTTCATCTTTTTCGATGGAAAGTGATATTGGGATCCGTTCTTTCAATTCTTCAACATGCGAGATAATGCCGACTATTCGATTTTCTTTGTGCAGGTCAAGTAAGGTTTCGAAGACAATATTGACAGAAGCGATATCTTGGGTGCCAAAGCCTTCATCGATAAAAAAGAAGTTTTTAGCGGCTTTGGTATTGACTGTACACTTTCAGCTAGGGCCAGCGCAAGACTCAGGGATACCTGGAAAGCTTGACCGCCGGAGAGTGTTTTTACGCTCCGGCTTTTGCCTTCATTCAAATAATCAATGATTTCAAATTCATTGTTTTCATTAATCTGTAAACTTAGCTGGTTGCGCGTCATTCGGTGAAAACGGATATTGGCATGGTCGCAAAGCTGGCGTAGATAGATTGAGGAAACATACTGCACAAATCCCGCTCCCTTAAATAGGTTAAATAGCTGTTTCAGATTATCATTACGAAGGTTTAATTGCATTTGTTGTTGCAGTAAAGTTTCCTTTTTTTCGTAGGCTGTCTCCAACTGATTCAACTCCTGTTCGCATTTAGCAACGTTCTCGGTCATGATTTTAAGGTGATGGGAGCTTTCTTCCAAAGCAGCTTCTTGCTGTATAAAGACTGCCTCATCGTAGACTTTATCGGCTAACTTTTTGTCTAATTGCATGATCTGGGCTTTCAGGGTTTCAAATTGGATTTGAAACTGTTCCAGTTCAGCACGGATTTTCTGTACAGGTAGATTCTCCGCTAATGTCTCTTTTACCTGATCTATCGCGTTGAATACAGAAGCCTGGAGGAGTTGTTCGATCGTCGTGTTAATATGTAGGATTTCAGACCTTATATTGATAATCCGTTCCTGAATGGATTGAACCAGGCTATTTTGTGCAGCAAATTGACTGTTTAGCTTGTTTAAGCGATCTGTCAAGGTATTATAGTCCTGTTCTATACGAAGATTTTCGGCTTTTAATGTATGATATTCGTTTTCGACCGTAGCTCTCTCCCCGGATTGATAATCTGCCCAGTTCAGGTGTTTTAGATGGCCTATATTTTGATTGATCTGTGTTTGCTTTTGCGCTTCTTCAATTTCAAGACCACTTAATTTTATATTCGCTCTTTCCAGCTTGCTCTCTATATCTGTCAAGGCGGTCTGATGGGTCGTAGCAATCTGTTCTGTAGCTACGATCTGCGCTTCGATGTTGGAAAGCTCCTGTTTTTTTGTGTATAAATTGACTCATCCGTGCTGCTGTACGCTGGCCAGGTAAATTGAAGTAGATGAGCGGACTTCTGAGATTTGTTTGCCTGGATCTTGCTTGTGACATCATTTTGTTGTACTTGTAGGGATTGTAGGCGAAGTAGGAGCTTTTCAATCTCGAACTTTTGATCAACCTTGGATTTTATGCGCGCATTGATTTCTGCTGTCGCCCGTTGGTTTTCTGTCAGCTCTTGTGTGATATCCATTCCTTCCGCGATAGCGGGGTGTTCCAGGGCTCCACATAAGGGGCAGGAGATCCCGCACTTAGGTTCTCCGCGAATTGCGTGAGCTTCTGTTGTAACAGAAGATGTGCTTTCTCGTCGTTTAGCGTGTTGAGCCGGGTTTCAAGTTCCTGTAATTCGGCTGCATACGCAGAATCAAACGCGGTAGCATCGAAGTTTTGCTTTGCAAATCAACTTGAAGATCGATTATGGAAGCTTTGAGCTCCAGGAGTTGATGGTTGAGTTCGGTCTCCTGTTGCTGGATGGCCAGCTGTTTGGTGTACCATTGTCCCAGTTCCATCAGCTCATTTGCCGACGGTTTGGATTGTTTTAGCCGAAGGAGTAGGGTTTCGGTTTCCTGAATGTTGTTTTTACATTGCAGCTGTTGTTCCTTAGCCTTTTGGACAAAATCCCGTCCTTTCTGTGCACTTTCTTTTAAACCTTTTATCTCAGTTGAAAAATTGATCAGCTGTAGAATAAGTTCCAGATCCAATTCACTGATCCTTCGTTCAGGCAATCGCTCATATTGTGGTTTTACCTGTTGCAGTTGCTGCGATAGCTGTTGGATAGCTTGTTGAAGCTCTACAGATTTTGCTTCCTCTAACTGTAACTTGCTTTGTTCCTGCGCATCTTCCTGATTCAATTTCTCTTGTGTCTGGAGGATGTGAAAAAGTTTGTATGCGCTTCTTCAAAGCGTATCATCCGTTGGCGCAAAGCTTCCTTTTCGGCTTGCTGATCGGTCAGCTGTTGAAATAGGGCCTTCATTTTGCTCAATTCCAGGAAATCTTCTTTCACACTTTTCAATGCCTGAAATTTCTCCTGAAGCAGCTTGTTTGTATGCTGCGCCTTGCTGAAAGATTCCGCTCTTCATTCAGCTTGTCACGTGTCGCTATGATACGTTCAGTGTTGATCTCTTCGAAACCCATCAACTGGCCATTGAGCTGATCTAGTTCGGATTGATTTTTTTTTTTTATAAAGGGCTGCAACTTTGTCCTGCAAATCGAAACGATGGAGCTGAAAGATTTCTTTCATCATATCAGTTCGTTCCTTTGCACCCAGCTCAATGAACTCCTTAAATTGCCCCTGGGGAATGATGATTGTTCTTTTGAAATTCTCGTAACTTAATCCAATGATCGATTGCGTGTTACTGCTTTCCAATGGAACCCATTGTTCATTGATATTTTCATATAATACAACCGTAGGAGATTTGACATCTTCAAAATTTTTGGAATTGCGTTTAAATTCCCTTGTTACTTTGAATGTACGGTTTTCGAAGTTAATGAAATCCAATTCGATATAGGAACGGTTTGATTTCAGATTCATCATATTGTAAGCGCGTTTGTCCCGCGCATTTAACCGTTCGGTTTCACCATATAAGGCATAGGTGATCGCTTCCAGGATAGATGACTTACCAGATCCAACAGCACCAAATATCCCAAAAAGACCGGCATCTGTCAAGGCTGTGAATCTATTGTCTGACGTTCTTGATAGGAATATATACCTTCTACAGTTAACTTTAAAGGGATCATGGGCTTAAGAATTTAGTATTTCGCGAAAAAGGTTGAGTATATCGTCATTGGGCGCCTGGTTGGCGTTTTTGGATTTGAAATAATCCTGAAAAAGTGCGGATATATCTTGGGTCAGATTAATTTCTTTTGCATCAAGTGGGTTTTGTTTGTCGTGCTGTACAACCGGAATTAAATAGACGATACCCGGATGTGTCTGATAAATCAGCTTACGGTCTTCGGCTTTGAGGAAGGTTTCGGATTTGAGTGTTAATTCCACTAATGTTTCTGGATGCTCGGAGAGCCAAGTGATACATTGGTCGATATCATCAAAGGATTTCCGGACTAAGGGTTTTCCTGTAGGAGTGCAATTCGTTCAAATGTTACGTTTGCACCGGGTACAGCATTGACAATGCTTACATATTTGGTCTGGCCAGCTTCGGCGAAACTATAACAAAGGGGAGATGAGGCGTATACAACAGGTTTTTCCGGAGAACCGATATTTTTGAATCCATGAATATGGCCGAGTGCGGTGTATTGAATCTGAGCCGGGATGGATTCTGAATAGATCAGGTCAGCATTTCCAATTTTAATTGGCTTTTCCCCATCAGGTTCGTCGATTAATGGGGATCCGATTTTATTCATATAAAGGTGAGCCGTCAGTATATTGACGCCTTTTTCGTCACAATAGGTCTCAGCCAATTTTTGCCAATTGTCGGCCAAAGCTTTATTTAATTGAACTTCTTTGTCTTCACCAAGATATTGTTTCAGCCGGATTTCATTGGCATAAGCGGTATGGAGTATACGGATAGGATAGTTATAGCCTTCCAGGTTCAACTCGATAAAGCCATTGTCTGACTTTAGGACCGAAAAACCTTCGGCCGTAAATGGCGTTACAACTGCATTTGGGTGACCAATGAGAATAATGCCAGATGCCCGGGCTAAAGGATCTGGTGCATCAATCAAATTGGGTGAATCGTGGTTTCCGGCAATAGCGATAACAGGTCGGGTGCCATTTTTGCCAATCGTTTGATCGTTTTGTAAAATAACTCGATAGCCTCTACACCGGGATTGAACGTATCAAAAGATCTCCTGCGATAAGAACCAGGTCGACCTCTTGCTGGTCTGCTAGCTGAATAATCTCCTCCATGACCAAAAGCTGTTCGTCCATCCGAGAGAAGCTATCCAGTCGTTTCCCTAAATGCCAATCGGCAGTATGCAGTATTTTCATGATGAGCCCTTATTTTTTACGTAATAGTACAAACTAAGATAAATTTGGTCTGATATGCAATTATAATTGCATATCAGACCAAATTTGTAGGAACACAGGTTTGAAGCGCCTAGTTTGATGCATTGAAAATGTTAAAAGTTGTTAAATGCGGCAGGTAAAAAATAGTTTAATTGTATTTTTAGTCCTCCAGAATTAAGCTAAGTAATCGTAGATAAAATAAATTTATGCGTAAAATATACCTGTTTTTGTGTGTTTTCTTTCTGTTTTTGATGAAGATAAATGCGCAGGAAATAGAAGCGATCAAAGGGGAGACAGCTTATCCTTTTCTATTAAAAGAAGCTGATGCCGATGATGCAACCTCGGAAAAACAACCTGTCTTTGTGTTTTTGCATGGTAGAAGTCTGTCAGGTACGAATTTGGATCGGGTAAAACGTTACGGTTTACTGTATGCGATTAATAAAGGGCAGGAGGTGCCCGGAATTATTGTTGCTCCCCAATCCCGCGGTGGCTGGGATCCGGATAAAGTGATAGAGATCGTTGATTATGTTATCGCGCATTATAATGCTGATCCCGACCGCATTTACGTCTGTGGTATGAGTATGGGTGGTTATGGGACCATGGATGTTGCTGGAAAATATCCGGAGCGGATAGCTGCAGCCGTGGCGATTTGTGGTGGCGGATCGAGCCAATATGCTTCCAACCTGACGCAGGTTCCAATTTGGCTACATCATGGAACAGCTGATCGTGCCGTACCTATTTCAGAATCCAGAAAAATTATGAAAGCCATAAAAAGGTGGACCCTGAAGCTGATGTGAGCTTAAATGTGATAAAAGGAGGGACACATGGTAGTGTGGAACGCTTATTCCACGATGATGCGATCTATGACTGGATGTTAAAATTTAAGAAAAAGCATAAATCCTAGGTTGGATGGCATAGCTATTTTATGTGTGGCCTATTGCTCCCTTAAAAATATAATGTTATAAAAAATGGGATGTTCAACAAGAATCTGGACATCCCATTTTTATGAATTTTGTTCCTAACCCTTTGAGATCTAGTTTTAAATAGCCAATTCTCGGGCTTCGTTTTTACATTTTAAATTTTCTTTATGTTAACCTTCATCTGCAATATCAAGTCGTTGTTTTCGATTGAATTGCGCCATCAATACATTTGGTTGATGGATCAGGTGCGTTTTGGCAAGGTAGTCCGGATTGTCCGCATAGATAAAGAGGAGTGTTCCATTCTTTATTGTGTTGATGATCGGTCCGGCATATTCCCGGGGAACCGCAGGACATCCGTAGCTTTTGCCTAACCTTCCCAAGCTTGAGATAGTGCCTGTGCTGCAGTAATCTGCGCCATGCATCACCACATATCGTGCTTTGGCATTGTCATTTATACCTTCTTCAAGGCCATCCAATACCAAGGAGTAGCCATTTTCACCATTATAGGTGTTTTCGGTAACAAAAAATCCCAATGAGCTTTTTAATGATTCCTGCTGATTCGAAAAATCTGTAGCATAATTTTCACCACTATTTTTTCCGTGTGATACCAAGGTGTTAAAAAGCACTTTTTGTGTTCCAGATCAAGTACAACAAGTCTTTTTTCCGTGGATGCCATGGAAAAGTCGATGACTGTCATAATATCTTTGTTGTGGATGGAAAGCTCTTTTCTACCTTCCATTGCTTGTCGAAATGCCTCGTATTTTAATACTGGGCCTAGATTCATTTCATCATATAAAGAATCAACGGCTGTCCGTTGACGTTCTACATTTATATGATGGGTATTGGTTTGTTGGTCTGTTGTTTTTAATTCTTCTTTTGATGACAATGCTGTATTAAGTGCCATTAAAAGAAACATAATCGTATTTCCCATTCTCCTCCCTTTTCTGTGTAGATGTTTACAAAAATAATTATTAAAGTTAATACATATTTGATTTACAGAATGTTAAATATTGTTAATCAATAACAATGACCAAGGAGGAAAGGTCTTTTGACCGTTTATAGACAAATTGAGCGTGAGATGACGCATTTCTGACACACATATGTGACTTAGGTGTTGTGCCCAAACTTTCACTGTATTCGATGATGCTACCGTTCGGATTATTGACCGGTACACCATGAATATATGCTCCAGCGGTAAACCGGGTCGCATAGGAGCAAATCCGCCATAGGTTCGCGTACCATCTTCAAAATAGAACATTTTTGATTTGTGTTCCTGGACCACAAAAAGTCCGGTGGGTGTTTCTTGGGCATGGGGCGGTTTGTGCCGGCCACTGGTAACCGGGTTCATACTGCGCACGAGCCACTCTTTACCCACTTTTTCCAATGTGCAGATGTTTTGGTTTTTGACATCAACAACATTAATAATATTAAATTGTACACTATCGCTTATGAGTCGCAGATAGCGCTTAGGGACGGTATATTCACCTTCAAATGATACTCCGGCAATAGGTACCCGCGCCAAAGTGTCTGAACCCTTTACACGGACCAGCCAGCCATCACGTCCATAACGTACCGGTTTGTCTGTTGTTGGGTCATACAATGGTGCTGCCTGATAACGCTCGACATTGAAACTGTCTGACACACGTTTGTAAGAATCCCTTTTGAAATCTTTGATCGTAGGAGCTTCACCTTTTTCATTTTGATAATTTTGAAGAACAGCATACAATGACGGTGTCTGCTGAAAATTTTCAACGTAAGCTAAACGTTCCTTTATTTTATCCCATTGAAAGCTACCGTGGTATCCTTATAGGGATAGGTATCTTCAAGTGTGTATTTTTGTAAAGCAGATCTTTTTGATCATAATATCTGCTGCTGTCACTAGTTTAGGCTTTACGTCCTGTTTTTGGCAGTGACGGTGTCTTGATGTCTAATTGGTTGCTCTTTTTCTGCTGTATTCTTCTTTTCCTGCTGGCAGCCCAACGATAGAAATAATAGGCTAAATACGAGACATGTTAATCCTTGATGCATATATGGATTATGTAAATTATTGTTTTATTCTTTAAATATAAGAATAAAACACATTTTTAAATGATTGACAAAAAGTTAGTTTTGTAATTTCAAGTATAAAGTATGCATACGATTGTAATTTGTTCGGCTATGATGCTGAACCCTGAAGGGGAACTATTGATGGTTAGGAAAAAGGGCTCAAAATATTTTCAATTGCCCGGCGGTAAGATTGCTGCGGGAGAAAGCGATTCGGAAGCCTTGGTTCGGGAACTCCGGGAAGAGTTGCAGTTTGATACAGAGCCTGCGACATTGCAGTTTATTGGTCGGCATGTGACGCAGGCGGTGAATGAGCGTGATACGCTGGTAGAAGGATATATTTATTTGATCAAATTCGCTATGAAATTTGATTTTCAACCACAGGCCGAACTGGAAGAAGTGCAATGGATCAATAAGGCCAACTGGCAAGATTATCGGCTGGCACATCTAGCCGAAGAGTTCGTCATTCCAAAGTGGCTGTCAGGAGAGTTTTGATGTTGGATAGCATGATGTGAACAAATTAAGGCTTTGTTTGTTAATGCTTTATATATAAACAATTAATAAACAAAGGTTATGGAAAATCAGCTTTTAAAATCAGCGAAAGACTTTTTTGATGATGAGGTTCTTACTCGGATCGGACAAAGTCTAAACCAGGATAATGAACAGGTAAAACAGGGCTTAAATGTTGTTGTTCCCTCTTTGTTTTTGGGATTGAGTCAGCAGACGGAAGGCGGGGTGGGATTTCTACAATTCTGGAGCAGGCGAAACAGCGTTTTTCGAATTTTGATCTGAATCAACTTCTGGGCGGACAGGAAGCTCGTGAAGATACTGAGGGGCAGTCGGGAGAATCCGGAGGTAGCAATATACTGACTTCAATATTTGGTGGTGGTCTAGAGACTGTATTGGGTACAGTGGCAGGTTATCTGGGATTCAGCGCTGAGTCGGTACAAAAATTGATGGGTTTGTCCCTGCCAGCTATATTTTCCACTTTGACCAATAAAGGTCAACAGTGGGATGCGAATACCATAAATCAAACTTTACAGGATAATAAAACAGCTTTTGCTGCCGCTATTCCGGCGGGGTTGGGTTTGGGCGCTTTTGGGAAATTATTTGATGGTGGCCATTTTTCTGCACCTGAGGAAGTAAAACCTGAGGAGATAGTGCCTGAAGAGGTCATACCGGATACTCCTGTAGAACATATTGAAAACCGTCCCGGAGCAACAGTCATTAATCCTGCTACTGAGTTGGAGGCACATAAGGAGCCGTTGGCATTGCCTAGAGCAGATGGAGCCAGAACGGCCGCCGCGTCAACGGGTTCCTCAGGCGGAGGCTGGTGGAAAATTTTGATTGCTTTGATCGTTATCGCATTGCTCTGGTTTTTGTTTGGAAAAGGCTGTAGTGGCAATAAAAATGGTGCTGTTACAGATACCAGTGTTAATCAGGGGCCGATGAACTCAGGGGATGCAATGGGAAATGGTACGGCTAGTCCGGTCGATCGTGAGCATTTGGATGTGATGTTGCCAAATGGCGGGAAGCTGGGGGCATTTAAAAGTGGTATAGAAGATCGGTTGGTACAATTTTTAAAATCCGACTATAAATCTTTGGGAGAGGATTCATTGAAAAATACGTGGTTTGATTTTGATAACCTGAATTTTGAAACGGGCACTGCGAAAGTATTACCTGAAAGTCAGGCTCAGCTCAGTAATCTGGCCGAGATTCTCAAAGCTTTCCCTGCTGCTAATGTGAAAATTGGTGGATATACAGATAAAACCGGAAATGAAGAGTATAATAAAAAATTATCGTTGGATCGGGCAAATGCGGTAAAGGACTACCTGGACAAGGCGGGGCTGTCTAAACAGGTGATCGGAGCGGAAGGCTATGGCTCGCAATTTGCAAAATACCCAGCAGATGCACCAGAGACGGACCGGATTTTAGACCGACATGTTGCGGTTAGCGTAAGGTAATAGGGGATTTGAGTTGTGATATGCTAGACTTGAGATACGAGATTCTAGATATGATAGGAGAGATAAAAAGCGGATCCAAAAGATCCGCTTTTTTATTTGCAGAGATTGTATTTATGGATATCTAATTGATTTCGCGAGGATATGAAATCATTCTTGCAAGCATTTATAGGTAAAAAGAGTTTGGATAATACTTCATTTAGAAGCTATATACACAGGCTAACAAAAATTGTCCGGCCGATTTTGTTGGGGATAGGTCATTCTTGATGAATTTTTCGGTATTGCTTTTGTCAAATCTAATTTCGGGAATGAATTTGAAGCCGTGGTAGTTGTATTCGGCTGTCAGGGTAGTTGCTAACATATTTGAACTTGGGATGCCATTGCTTTCCTCTTTGTGCGTTTGGAAGAATTCCTCACGTAATCCTATTCCAAAATGCTCGGAGAGATGAACCCTTGGATAGAGCGCTATCCCAGTGTAACCGCCTTCGGCTCTTCTCTTGTAATGTGTGGCATTTACGCCAAGAAAGAATTTGGGTGTGAAATCATAATTGCCCACAAAATCTACGAGTGTGCCTGAGCTGTAGTTTGATTTACCACCAACGGAGGAGCCTGTTAGGAAGTTTAGGTAGAAGCTGCCTTTATCGTTAGGTCTGTAAGTTAATTGCGAACCTACATGCGATACCCCATTTAGATCTTGGTATACATTCCAATCGTTAAATATACCGACCATTAGTGCAAACTTGTCGGAGAAACTATAGGTTGCTTTCAGTCCGGCATCTTGAAAAGGACCGGCGCCGAATAAATAAGAGGTGGAGTAATGAAAATTGTAGGTAGGTGAGATGACTTCAAATCCGACAAATGTTCCCATAAATCCGGCGGTCAGATTGAGCTTGTCCGTTAGATTATAACCTACATAGAGATTTTGAATGTGGAAGCTGTTTTTGTCGTCTCCGGGTTGGCCGTCTCCATTTACAATAGATCGATATTGTCCGCGGGGTCAAAAGATAGTTCTCCTACAAAAGATGCTTTTTGAAATTCTTCTTTAAGGCCAGATCAACCATACCAATGGAGACTGAATTATTGTCTTCAGTAAAGTAAGTATTGATATTTGGTTTGTTTTGAAAGTCATATTTCCAATAGGTGTCTACTGATCCTGATATTTCTACTGATTTTTCTTTGTTTTCTTCTTGTGATTTTGATGTTTTGATGAAAATTATTGAAAAAATAATGAATGTTAAGATTTTTTTCATGTTTAAGAGGTTTAAAGTTTGATTTGTTTTGGATTTTTGGTTGATTTTTAACTGATTTTTTATAGGTTTTTGTTGTTTTTTGTCTTTGTTGATGTGAAATTATGTAAAAAATATTACAAAAAATAATATTTGATAGTAATTTTTCAATAAAAACACTTTATATTTGTCAAAACAATAAGTAAAAATGGGTTTTTGTTTTGTTTTTGTATTTTAAATAACAATTTATTGATGTATTAATAAAGACTAATCAGTTTAAACAAATGAAAAAAATTATTCCACTTTTAGTTCTGGTACTTTTGGGCGTATTGGGACTTGTATTTCCATCTATAGATTTGTCTGCACTGGACAAAGCGGAGTTTGATACAGGTGATACGGCCTGGTTATTGACTTCCTCGGCGTTGGTGTTGATTATGACCCCAGGTCTGGCTTTTTTTTACGGCGGGATGGTCAGTAAAAGAATGTGATCTCAACGATGATGCAGAGTTTTATCTGTATGTGTCTGATGACAATCCTTTGGGTCATTGTCGGATTTAGTTTGGCCTTTGGTGATGATATCGGTGGGATTATAGGTGATCCGCGCACATTCTTTATGATGAAGGGGACCTTAGGGAATATCGCCTGGGGAGCATTACCAACTATTCCATTGGTTTTATTCGCGATGTTCCAACTGAAATTTGCGATTATTACGCCAGCACTTATTACTGGGGCATTTGCTGAGCGTATCCGATTCAACTCTTATATGTTGTTTATTATCTTATTCGGTATCTTTATTTATATGCCCTTGGCGCATGCGACCTGGCATCCTGAGGGGATTTTGGCGAAACTTGGTGTTCTTGATTTTGCCGGCGGTACTGTCGTGCACATGTCAGCAGGTTGGGCAGCGTTGGCGGCAGCCATTTATTTAAAGGCCGTAAATCACAGACGCATAATCCAGCCCGTATAAGCTATGTGATCCTTGGAACAGCCTTACTGTGGTTCGGCTGGTTTGGATTTAATGCCGGTTCGGCTGGTGGGGCCAATACAATTGCGGCCTATGCATTTGCAACAACAACAACGGCTTCGGCGATGGCAGCAATGGCATGGATATTTGTTGATATTATCCGAGGTAAAAAACCATCGGCGATGGGTGCATGTATTGGTGCTGTTGTGGGTTTGGTTGCAATTACACCAGCAGCAGGCTTTGTCAGTATTCCACACGCCATGGTCATTGGATTAGTCGCTGCATTGATCAGCAATCTGGTTGTCTATTTGAGAAGTAAAACAAGTATTGATGACACCTTGGATGTATTTCCTTGTCATGGTGTAGGTGGTATGGTAGGGATGGTGCTGACTGGGGTATTTGCCCACCATAATGTCAATCCTTTGGTCGTTGACAATGGCTTGTTCTTTGGTGAAACGAAGTTATTTTTCGTGCATACCATTGCCTTGTTCGCCGTATCTTTCTTTGCCTTTGTAGGCTCTTTGGTTCTATTAAAAGTAACGGATCTGATTTCTCCTTTACGTGTGGAAGAAACAGATGAAGAACTTGGTCTGGACGTTTCTCAGCACGCTGAGGCTCTTTAGGCCCTTTGACCGGAATAATAATCATCCCAAACAATGCTTTTCCTTACAGCATTGTTTGGGATTTTTTTGCACCTTTGCCAAAGGTTGAATAGGCTGGAATATTTGAGTTTATGCTATGAAAGATACTACAAAAGATACTTTACGTTCGGATTTTGAGAAAATGATGCGCTATTCCTTACAGAAAAATGGCGATTTTGGTTTTAATATATTTGGCGATTATGCCACATCTGTTCTCAATTTCTATGTTGGAAGTTCTATTTTAGCGCTAGCTGAAAAGCGTGATGCCGCGCTATTTCTTGCGAATCTATACAATGCTGGAATCAAAAATGCCATCGACCAACAGGATCTTCAGGAGATTGCTGATGTTTTAGCACAGGATCCCACTCTCAATTATCAGGTACTGGCGCCGATTTTCGACTAATGTTTTGTCCAGACCAGATTGCCGGTTTCATATCCACATTGTAATGCATAGGTTAGAAACTCGTTTCGGATCTTTTCAGGAATCGCTGTATCTCTACCCAAAATCCACATATAATCGAGATTGTCTCCAAATATGAGTGCATATTTATAATCTGGGGTTATTTTTACAATATTATAGCCATTGTAAAAGGGACCGAAAAAGAGACTTTCAATGCGCCTTCATGAGGACCATTAACAAATTTGGCTCTTCCGATGGATTGTTTCCATTGTTCTTTTTCCTCCGAATAGCCTTGGTTATTTACCCGGATCGTTCCATTTTTATTTTTGCTGTATTCTGCTGAAACCTGACTCAGTCCTCTTTCCCAACGGAAATCGAGTCGAGCGATTTCAAACCATTTTCAAGGTATTTATCTAAGTCAAAAGGGTCCACTACATCGGGACGCGATATCACTGGCTTTAATGCATTATATGCAACAGTTCCCAAAGCCACAGCGGCCAGCAGTAAGAGCGATTTTTTCTTGTCTATATTCATCTTTTGAATTTGTTTGTTGATAAAACAACAATTTTAATACCAATAAGGTTTAGGCATACCGAGCTATTTTCTTAATTTTGTTGACTTAAAAATTGTATTTGTGTATTCTAGAGAAGAGGTAAAACAATTAAAACAGCTGTTCTGGACCAAGTTTGGGCAATTCATGTCCCTGCATGCATCCGCTGATGGTGAAAAAGTAAATTGGGTTAACTATAAAACAGGGATCAAACAGCTGTATTTTAAAATGGATGCCGACAAGAAAGCTGCGAAAATTGCGATAACCTGGTCACATACCGATGCTGGAATCCGTGCGTTGATGGCCGAGCAATTTCTGCAGTACAAAAATCTGCTTCATGATATTCTGGGAGAAGAATGGGAATGGGATATGGAAGGTTGTGACGAATATGGCAAGCCGATCTGTCAGATCTACAGCACACTGGAAGGCCATAGTATTTTTAAGGAAACGGAGTGGGGGAGCTGATCACGTTCTTTAAACCACGGATAATCGCACTCGACGAGTTTTGGTCTTCGGCAAAATATGCGTTCGATATTTTTAAATAATTACAATTAAATAGATACAACAATGAAAAAAATGATTAAGGGTTTGCTGGCTGTGGCTTTTTGTTTTCAACTTTCATCGGTATTTGCCTGGGGAACCATTGGGCATCGTGTCGTCGCTGAGATCGCTGAGCGTCATTTGAACAAGAAAGCAAAAAGAATATTGGAAAAATCATTGGACAGCAAAAGTTGGCATATTGGGCAAATTGGGGGACTTTATCAAGTCGGATCCTAATCCAGAATTTAAGAAGTTAGGTAATTCTCATTTTATAAATTTAAATTCTAATTTACCTTGGGCCGAGTTTCAACTGGGACTTGAAAATTCGGCTGATGAAAATTTATACAAAACAGCAATCCGTATCGAGCAATCTTTTGCAGATAAAAATATTTCGTTGGATCAACAGCAACAGAATCTTTATTTCTTGATCCATATCTTGGGGATGCGCATCAACCTATGCACGTCAGCCGAGCAGAAGATCAGGGTGGGAATAAGATCGAAGTGAGCTGGTTTGGAAAAAAATCGAACATTCACCGCGTTTGGGACAGCGATCTGGTGGATAATGAGAAATATAGTTATACGGAGTACGCAACAGTATTGGATATCAATGGCAAAAAGGAAAATGAACAATTGGCCGCTGGTGAATTGTCCAATTGGTTGTATGAGTCAAATCAGCTTGCAGAAAAGATTTATGCTGATGTAGCCAACAATGCTAACCTGTCTTATTCCTATGTTTATCAAAATAAAGATACCATGGAGCAATGTTTACTCAAAGGTGGTCTGCGTCTGGCTAAGGTGCTGAACCGGATTTTTGGATAAGCTCATTTAAAGCACAGTATATTGAAGTCGTATCATCGTTTATGGTACGACTTTTTTTGCCCTGGTATTTCAGTTTTGCTGTATAGGATTTATATGATTTTCTATTTACTTTTAAACAAAGCGTAATGCTTACTTGTTCCATGCTTATCATAATCTTTCTCCATGACTATTCCACAGCTGTTTAAAAAAATTGTTCCCTTTGCCCGCCCTTATCGCAAGCTGATTGTTTATACTTTACTTTTGACTGTGGTAGGGTCATTTGCTGCTCAAATCAATGCATTTATTCTTCGATATACAGTGGATACCATCAATGCAATGATGGTGGCCAAGGAACCATTATCTAAGGGGCTGTATATCGTCGGGATCATTAGTGCAGTACTGTTGCTGAAGGAAATTGTCTATGCGCTGGTGCAGTTTGGTCAAAAATTCTATGGAGAAAAACTCCGGATTTATATTGCACGGGATTTTTCTCAGTCTATTGTCAGCCGCATTTTGACTTATAAACTTGCCTTTTATACTTCTGCAGATAATGAAAGTGGAAAGTTAGCCACACGTATCGATGCTGGAATCAGCTCACTTACTCGTTTGGTGCAAAACTTCTTTATTGATATTTTGCCCTTATTTGCCAATGCAATCATCGCATTGGCTGTATGTTCTATGCTAATGTATACGTCGGCCTAGTGGGGTTGCAGTGATTCCATTATACCTTTACATTAGTCAGACTCAAGCCTCAAAACTGACAGGATTCAGGCGACAAATGCGTAATTACCGTGAATCTAAAAATAATCGAATTATCAGTCTTATTGAATCAATACTCGTGATCAAATCTTTTGTACGGGAGCCCGAAGAAGCAAAACGACATGAGAAGATTCAATTTGAGATGACCGAAAATCAAATGGAAACGCGAAAGACGAGCTTCTTTTACGATAGCATAAAGAATTTTGTAGAGCAGATTGCGGTCGTTATCATTATTGTATTGACGGCCTATTTGGTGCTATCTGGACAAATTACAATTGGGGCCATTATGTTCCATATCATGCTGTTCAACAATGTCTCGGCACCGATTCGCCAATTGCACCGCATTTATGATGAGGTCAATGATGCCCTGATCTATTCGGAGTCTTTTTTGAGATCCTGGAATCGGATGATCAGATTGAGTCAAAAGGAACGTATCGGCCGGAAAAAATTCACGGTCATTTGGAATTGCGTCAGGTTTTCTTTGAGTATCCCAATGGGACGCAAGCGCTAAAAGATGTTAGCTTTGCTATTAAACCCAATGAAATTACAGCTTTAGTCGGATTAAGTGGTGCGGGAAAAAGTACAATTATCAACTTGTTGGATAAATTCTACGAACCGACAGGTGGGCAGATCTTATTGGATGGTGTAGATTTGGCTAACTATGATACCGCATTCCTCCGACAGCATATTGGCATGGTGCTGCAGCGTAACCATATTTTTAAAGGGACAATATTTGAAAATATTGAATATGGCAAGATGGGGAGTTCGCGGGAAGAAATCGTGGAAGCAGCTAAAAAGCCTATATCCATCAGCAGATTATGGAGTTGCCAAAAGGTTACGATTCTGATGCGCAATTGCTTTCCGGTGGACAGCAACAGCGTATTGCGATTGCACGTTTGTTTCTGAAAAATCCCCTATTATTTTTCTGGATGAGCCCACAGCAAATCTGGATGCCATTGCTACGGAGCAGATTAAAAATAGCCTTGATGCGATCAAGAAAGATCGCACGGTAATTATTGTATCGCACAGTATCTCCCAGATTATTGATTCCAATGCAATTGTCGTGATGGAGAAAGGCCATGTTGTCGAGCAGGGGCAACATGAGGAACTTTATATGCAGAAAGGTACTTACTACGAAATTTTTTTTTTCTGCTATGGCCAATAGCTTGAATTTAAGCAAGATCAGCAAGACCCTACAGGCTGATGAAAATTGATCTCTTATGCTTCCGGACTTTAATTTGCACGACTATGGAGTATCATTCCAATGACCACGAGGGCAATTCCCATACAGGAGTAACTATTTGGAAAACCAGCCTGCAATAGTATTATTTCGCCCAATAGTGTAAAGATTACTTCCATGGCTTGTGTTGCTTCAATCGCCGCGAGGGCTTTGTGGTCGGTGCGGACCAGATCTGTTGCCGTAAAGAATAGGAGGGTGGCGATTACTCCTGAAAAAATGGCAACCATGAAGGTCTGGAACAACTGACTCTCAGTTGGGAGTCCACTGTCCATATAGCCAAAGATGCTGAGCAGAATCCAAAAAGGCATGCTGCATAACGTCATGCCCAGTGTTCGTTGGAAGGCATCCAATTTATTTCCCGCTATTTGCATCATCTTGCGATTTCCCAAAGGGTAGGCAATCGCCCCGATCAATACAGGGATGGTTCCCAATAACATGGATTTTATGGAGCTTGCACGTGCTTCTGAGATTTGCATCAGGACAATTCCCAAAAAAATAATGATCGAGAACAGGAGTGAAGCTTTGGAAATTCTGCTTCGATTCTCTTTCTTTTCCAGCAAGGGGCCGATAAACATACCTGCGATAATGGTGAATTCAAAGGTACTGGCGACCAACCATGAGGGCCAAAACTAGCACCAAAGGTAAGGGTGGCATAAAATACACCAAAACCTATTGTACTCCATAGCAGCCACTGCGGCAGATTGGATTTGATGGCATCAAAGAGCGGAGCTAAATTGCCTCTAATGAATACGATAACAAACAAGATGGGAAGCATCCAGATGAAACGTAAGGATGCTGTCCACTGCCAGCTTCCTCCCGAAACAGCCATAACGCGGTTTAAAACAAAGGTGCTGGCGAAAAATAATGCGGCAACTATTCTAAAAAAAAAGTGCCGTATTTTTATTGTTTTTTATTGTAAATTGGAATGGCATAAATAAAATGGATGTGCTGTCAATTTAATACAGTGAAAGTAAGCAAATGCCCGTTTAATCGGAAATGAAACAAAAAGTAATTGATTTTTATGGCGATTTTCTCATTTAAAATTCCTTATTTTGCCTAATCAATAAAACAAGTAGTAAGAAAATTCATCAAGATGATTATACAACCAAGAACTAGAGGTTTTATTTGTTTAACCTCGCATCCACAAGGGGCTGCGCAAAACATTAAAAATCAAATTGAATACGTGAAATCGAAGGGTGAGATCGCGAATGGTCCAAAGAAAGTATTGGTGATCGGTGCTTCAACAGGATTTGGTATTGCATCCCGGATTTCTGCAGCGTTTGGTTCTGGAGCTGCTACAATCGGTGTATTTTTTTGAAAAACCTGCGGCAGAAGGTAAGCCAGGTACCGCTGGTTGGTACAATTCTGCAGCTTTTGAAAAAGAAGCCCACGAAGCTGGATTATATGCCAAAAGTATCAATGGTGATGCCTTTTCGGACGATATCAAAAAACAGACCATTGAATTAATCAAAAAGGATCTGGGTCAAGTAGATTTAGTGGTTTACAGTTTGGCATCTCCGCGTCGTACGCACCCGAAAACAGGTGTTGCACACGCTTCTGTTTTAAAACCTATACAGGAACCTTTTACCGATAAAACGGTCGACTTCCATACGGGCGTTGTTTCGGATATTACGATCCAACCCGTAGAAAATAGTGAAGATATTGCCAATACAGTTGCCGTAATGGGTGGGGAAGACTGGAAATTTTGGATCGAAGATCTTAAAGCTGCAGGCCTTTTAGCCGAAGGTGCAAAGACAGTTGCTTATTCGTATATCGGCCCTGAATTGACTTATCCGATCTACCGCAATGGAACGATTGGCCGTGCGAAAGATGATTTGGAAGGTACTGTACCTGCAATCAATGCGATCTTAAGTGATCTTCATGGGGTAGCTTATGTTTCTGTAAACAAAGCTTTAGTAACACAGTCTAGTTCAGCGATCCCAGTGGTACCTTTGTACATTTCCTTATTATACAAGGTGATGAAAGAAAAAGGAATCCACGAAGGTACAATTGAACAAATGCAACGTTTATTTGCAGAGCGTCTTTATACTGCTGATGGCAAAGTATTGCTTGACGATAAAGGCAGAATCCGTGTTGACGACCTTGAGATGCGTGCAGATGTTCAGGCTGAAGTAGCTGCACTATGGGAGAAAGCGAATACAGAAAATTTGACTGAGATCTCCGATATCGAAGGTTACCGCAATGAGTTTTTCAACTTATTTGGTTTTAACTTTGATGGTATAGATTACAATGCTGATACCAATGAGGTTGTAGCTGTACCGAGCATTGAAAACTAATATAAGCTAGCGATACGAGTAATATAAAAAGGCTAACCCGATGGTTAGCCTTTTTCGTTTCTTCTATTTGCATATCCCCTGTAGTTTATCTGTGGGACGTCAAGCAAGCTTCGGTCTCTGATTATATAATAAATTGCCCACGACTGCAAAACCAATAGACACTATTATGGCGCTGAAGGGGTAGATCCCAGTCATACCAACATTATTAGCAACAAAGCCGATCAATGGCCCTGTAATCCCTAGAGAAATATCAATAAATAAGCCATAGGCAGCCAGTGCCGAACCTTGTTGGCTTTGATCAACCTTTTGATGGCCTCCACACCTAGGGCAGGAAAAACAAGTGAAAAGCCCAGGCCTGTCAATGCTGCGCCAATAAGTGTCCAAAGAGGATGGAGTGCGAGGGCAATCACCAATAAACCTAATGATTCTACAAAAAGACTGACCAAGGCGACTTTCAAACCGCCATATTGATCAATAACCTTATTGAACACAAGTCTTGTCAGGATAAAGAAAATACCAAAAACGGTCAAACAGGCGGCACCATTCTGCCAGTTAAAATGTTCATAATATAGTGTCATGAAGGTCGATATACTCCCAAAACCAAGGCCACCCAGCGCCAGACAGGTTCCAAATGGAGCGACAGTCAAAAGTACATGTTTGAAACTGACGGTACTTGTCTTCTTGGCAATCACCCGAAAGGGAGTTTTTGATTTGCTATAAAGATAGCCCAAGATACCAATGGCACAGGTGAGCAGTCCCAATGATTCATAACTGATATGGTCCACCATCAATACACCCAGTGGTGCTCCGAGGGCAAGTGCGCCATAACTCGCAATACCATTCAAGGAGATGGCTTTGGCCGCATGTTCATCGCCGAGTTCCAATAGCGCCCAATTGATCGGACTGGCGCCGACAAGCCCTTCACCAATACCTGTGAACAACCTCGTGATCAGCAATAAACCTAGACTGATGAAAGGTTGTGATTTGAATAAAAAGACGAATAGAAGTAAGATCCCCGAGAGTGCAAAAAAGAGCATACTGCGCAGGACGGATATCTTGGGGCCTTTGGTATCCACTATTTTTCCAGCATAACCCCGTAGTAAAAGGTTGCAATATATTGGACACTGATGACCAATCCGGCGATAATTGTATTAAATCCTAAAATTTGATGAATAAAAATGGGTAAGGTCGCAAGTGATAAGCCTATCGTGAAATAACCGAGGAAAGTTAAAGAAACATAGCCTAAAATCTTTTTATTGACCTCCCGAAGAGAAACTGTCATTTTAAAAAATTTTAGGCAAAAATACGTGTTTAGGCTTGTTTTTAGAAATAAAATTAGTAGACGACTGTCTCCTTAATCTCACAATTTTTTTCAAGCCATTCCTGATCGAATTGTTTAGGTGATACTTTTTTGCCCTGATAGATATAGTAGATTTTCTCAGATTCTCCTTTTACTGGTGGTCCGGGGATCTTATTGACAATTTTTTCTTCGGGACAATCTTGAATTAGAGCCTGTTGCGTGTTCTGACGAGTTTTACAGGAAGTGAATGCTACTAAGACGAGGAGATACGCTAATTTATTCATGAGTTTAGTTTTATTGTATTAAATAACGAGACTTTCTTAGGAAGTGCGACATGATTTTATACAATTAAATACAACTTTTTATAGGCAGGTTTGTTGTATATATAGATCGTTCTTAAATGGATCTAGCGTATTATTTTTCAACAAAACTTTGAGAATAAAGCTGGTATCGAAGGATAATAAAATATAACAACAAAGAAATAATCATGAGAAGAAAAGCAACAGCCCAATGGAATGGGAGTTTAAAAGAAGGTAAGGGAAATCTGACCACAGATAGTACGGTATTGGATCAGGCACAATATTCGTTTTCAACACGGTTTGAGAATGGTATTGGTACCAACCCGGAAGAGCTATTGGCCGCAGCCCATGCCGGATGTTTTACGATGCAGCTGAGCGCGTTTTTAACCGAAGCTGGTTTTGTCCCCGATGAACTCAAAACGGTATCGACCATTGTATTTGAAAATGGTGCAATCGTACGTTCTGAGCTTGAATTGACTGCAAAAGTACCCTCCATTGACGACACCGAATTTCAAGCGCTTGCTCAGAAAGCAAAGGAGAATTGCCCGGTCAGCAAAGCATTTAGCTTTGAAAAAACATTGCATGCTGCCTTGGTATAGCGGTTTGGAATATAAAAATTGGTGTAGATCACTGTAGATCTACGCGATGAATGCAGTGACGTTTTAGGATTCCCTAAAAATCGCTGCATTTTTTCGTTAAAAAGATAAAAAGCCGTTACTTTGGACCTTGGTCAACACCTGGTATTCTGCAATAAAACCTATCGCGGATACTGCAGCTGTATACGCAGTGCTGATCATTACGTTAGCATTTAAACGATATTACTTTGGTACAGAAAAAGAAGAATAAGCTAAGCGCGACAGCGTTATTGGAAAAGAATAAGGAGGAAGGGATTGCATTTCTAAAAGAGAATGCTACGCAGGAAGATGTAACAGTCTGCCCATCGGGTTTACAATATAAAATATTGACGGAGGGGGCCGGTAAAATTCCGGTGAAAACCTCAAAAGTAATCTGTCATTATAAGGGTGAGCTATTGGACGGAACGGTATTTGATAGCTCCTATAGGCATAAACGACCAGAAACATTTTATATCAATGAACTTATCCGTGGTTGGCAGGAGGCTATGTGTATGATGCCTGTTGGATCAATCTGGCAAGTTTACCTTCCACCACACTTAGCTTATGGCAAGGAAGAATTAATGCCCCGAAAAGGAGGGGAGTGCACCTTGGTATTTCAGATTGAACTGATCGCAATTCTATAATAGCGGATTGGAAATACCAGTTTCCAACTGGTGGGCGGCTAATCCCTGGAGAAGACAATAATTACGGTTCAAGCATAAAAAAATCCCCAACAAACGCTGGGGATTTTCTATTTATTTTAGAAGAATTTATTAAAATTATTCTAATTCCTTGATTTTAGCAGTGACTTCAGTAGTTTTAGCTTCATCTTGCATAAAAACATAGTAGTTCTTTAGATTTGTTAAAGCATCTACATTCTTTGGTTGCAAAGAAACAGCTTTCTCTAAGTATGGTAATACAGGTTTCAATTCTGCTTTAATCTTGTCCACTTCTGTGTTGTATTGCGCTTGCGTCAATTTTCTGTTGTTGTTAACAACATTTAGTTTTTCACGAATTTTATTCATCAACGTGATCGCTAAATTTGTATTTGCTTCAAAGAAGTTAGGGTCGATTTCTAGTGCTTTTTTATATGCCGCAACTGCCGCCTCATCATTTTTTGCTGATGCCTGTGCGATACCTAAATAATAGTTTAAGCTTTTATTCGAAGGATCTTTAGCCAATTGTGTCGTGATGGCATCAATGGTCTCTTTCTCGTGCCCTGTGATCAAATTCAATTCGATATTTTGCGTCATCGCTGCATTGTCGTCCGGGTAGGCTTCAGCAGCTTTTTCGCATATTCTAGAGCAGAAGTTGTGTCTTGCAATGATAAATACAATTTCGGTAAATCAACCATAATTGTTTTATGTGAAGAGAAGTCTTTTCTAGGGATCAATTCTTTGTAACGTTCGATCGCATTTTTATAATCCTTGTTGGACAATGCCGCTACACCACTGTAGTAAGTCACGAGTGTATCCCCGGGAAGGTACGTCAATGCTTTGGTGAACGAACTATAGGAATCGGCATATTTTTGTGCCTGGTATTCTTCTGCACCAATATTGAAGTTGTATTGGCCAAGGATTTGCTCAGCTACAGTGATGTTTGCTTTGTTTGCTCCATCTGTATCCAATTGTTTTGCTTTGGCAATACCATCTTCTGCTAATTTTGCCAATTCAGCGGATTTATCTATAGTTGATAAGTTTGCGTTAACTAAAGCATATACTGTCCAAGCTTCTGCATTATCTTTTGTCTTCTCGTTGATCACAGCAGCGTCAATAGCTTCTTTTGCTGATTTAAGATTTGGTAAGCCTAATTGTGCAGTACCAGCATCTTTTAATTCCTGAAATTTAGCGAGACCAGTTTTTGCCTTTTTTACGTTACCCGTTTGGGCAAAAGAAACTGATGTAGATACAGTACCTATTGCCGCTAATAATAATAGAGATTTTAAATTCATATCTATTTAACTGTTAATTGATTCAATAATAAATTCACCCTGTCTAATTGTAACGCATCATCGATAAGCGTATAATATTTTGCTAAGGCTTTTAAGGCATTAACATCGTAGGGTTTGATTTCGTTTGCTTTTAATAGATATTCGACCGTTAAATCCTGGATATCCTGGTTTGTCGGATCTTTTAATAGCGTTTCGAGATTAATTAAGCCCAATGCCAAATTAGATTCATAGTTATTTGGATCTAATCGTAATACATTATTATAATATTCTTTTGCTTTTTTAGATCATTCGCATTTTCGTAAGAATAACCGGCAATGTAATTTAATTCTACATTTTCAGGTTCCAAACGAATTGCATCAGCAATAACGTTCAATATTGCATCATACGAATTATTGGCCGAATACACATCTATTAATCTAAAAAGGATTTGCTTATTCTCCGGGAATATAACATGTCCTTTCTCTAGAACGTTTAAGACATCCTGTTTAGTACCTCCTAAGCTATAAATTTGTGCCAATTCAAAAAGTAGGTTGGTTTGGGATTTTCAGCTTTAATAAGCTCGTTATAGTAATTAATAGCATTCATATAATCTTTATTTTTTCCGGCAAGTACGGCAAGATTATATTTGAGGTCGGTATTTTTAAAACCAAGGGAGTCTATTCGAAGGTAAGCCTTATAAGCTTTATCAAATTTATTGTCTTTTAGTGCGATACCGCCCTGATAGGAGATTGCGCCAGCAAGATTTTGACGAACATAGTCCATCTCTGCAGGAAAATTCCGGCGCGCTTTTTTGCATCCAACAATTTTAGCGATTTGATGGATATATCTATCGGGTCTATTTTATACTGCTGTTTTCTAGTTGAATCTGCAACTGCCAGTGAGCTATATACCAAAGCCCTTAAAAGGTTATTGTTGACAGCAGACGTATCTTTTTTGTTAGAAATGCGGCGTCAGCAAATTTTCTGGCATTTTCAAGATGTTTGAAATCACCAGTTTTGGTATATAAAGCAAAACTGTTGCTACCCTCTTTCAAATTTGATTGGGCAGCAACAGTTAAACTACTTGCAGATATTAACAATGATATCAGTAAGTTTTTCATGCAGTTTATTCTTCGTTTGAATCTATATTTTCTTCGGAAGCTGATCCTTCGTTATCTCCTTCTGTTGGATTTTCGATATCTCCAGATTCCTCGTCAGATTCTTCTTCACGATCTACTTTCGTGATGGAAGCAATCTCATCGTTGTCTTTCAGATTAATGAGTCTCACACCCTGTGTTGCACGGCCCATTACGCGTAATCCTTCTACAGCAATCCGGATAACAATACCAGACTTATTGATGATCATAAGGTCCTCGGCATCTGTAACACCTTTTATCGCAACCAACTCACCCGTTTTATCGGTTACATTGATTGTTTTGACTCCTTACCACCACGATTTGTGACACGGTAGTCTTCGATATCTGTACGTTTTCCATAGCCTTTCTCCGAAACCACCAATACCGTTGTTTCTGAATCATCGACACTAATCATGCCAATCACCTCATCACTTTCGGAAGACAAGGTAATACCGCGAACCCCTGTAGCTGTACGACCCATTGGACGAACGGTAGACTCATTAAAGCGGATTGCTCTTCCTGAGCGCAGTGCCATTACAATTTCGCTGCTTCCTGTAGTTAAACAAGCTTCGATTAATTGATCACCTTCGTTGATGTTGATCGCATTGATACCATTTGCTCTTGGACGGGAATAAGCTTCCAAAGACGTTTTCTTAATGGTACCTTTTTAGTACACATGATAATGAAGTTGTTTTCCAGGTATTCTTGGTCTTTCAGGTTCTTCACTAAGATAAACGCCTTAATTTTCTCTTCCTTCGGTACATTGATAATGTTTTGAAGCGCACGGCCTCTGGATGTCCGGCTTCCTTCAGGGATCTCAAATGCACGTAACCAGAAACAGCGACCTGCTTCGGTAAATAGGAGCATATAGTTGTGCGCCGAAGCTGTAATGATATGCTCTGTGAAATCTTCTTCGCGTGTATTTGTTCCGATTGATCCACGGCCACCACGACCTTGGCGTTTATATTCTGATAATGGCGTACGTTTAACATAGCTGTTGTGGGAGATGGTGATCACGATTTCTTCGTCATCAATAAAGTCTTCCATACGCATATCTTCTGCAGAGTGTACAATCTGCGATCTACGTTCGTCACCATATTTTTCTTTGATCTCAATCAACTCATCTTTGATGATCTTCATTCGGAGATCTTCATCTGCCAATATAGATTTCAAATAGTCGATTGTTTTCATCAATTCAGCATATTCTTCTTTGATCTTATCACGTTCCAGTCCTGTCAGACGACGCAAGGTCATATCTAGAATCGCACGTGCCTGAAGATCGGATAAACCAAATTTCTCCATTAATCCAAGTCGCGCATCTTCAGGTGTATCGGAGTTACGGATTAATTTGATGACTTCATCTAAATGATCCAGTGCAATCAGGTATCCTTCTAAGATATGCGCACGTTTTTCGGCCTCCGCCAGTTCGTAACGTGTACGTCTGACGATGACATCATGTCTATGCTCAACAAACTCACGAATCATATCTTTTAGATTCATCAGTACAGGTCTTCCTTTAACTAAGGCAATGTTATTGACTGAAAAAGAGGTTTGTAGCGCCGTGTATTTAAATAGGTTGTTTAAGACAACATTCGCGTTAGCATCACGTTTAATATCATAAACGACACGCATACCTGTACGGTCAGACTCGTCACGGATTGCAGAAATACCTTCCAGTTTCTTTTCGTTAACCAAATCAGCAGTACGCTCGATCATATTGGCCTTATTCACCTGATAAGGGATTTCGGTTACAATAATCTGTTCTTTTCCAGATTTGGTTGTTTCAATTTCTGCTTTTGCACGCATAACGATGCGGCCGCGACCTGTATTACAAGCATCTTGAACACCAGCATAACCATAGATCAATGCCCCAGTTGGGAAATCAGGACCTTTAATATGCTGCATCAACTCAGGTACTTCAATATCGCGGTTATCGATGAAGGCAATGGTACCATCAATTACTTCAGATAGGTTATGTGGCGCCATATTCGTTGCCATACCTACAGCGATACCCGAAGCACCGTTAACCAAAAGGTTAGGGATACGGGTCGGTAATACAGTAGGTTCCTGTAAGGAGTCGTCAAAGTTATTTTGGAAATCAACAGTATCTTTGTTGATATCGGAAAGCATTTCTTCGGCAATCTTCTTTAATCTTGCTTCAGTATAACGCATTGCCGCAGGAGGGTCACCGTCAATGGAACCATAGTTACCTTGACCGTCTACCAACGGATAGCGTAAACTCCAATCTTGAGCCATACGAACCATGGTGTCGTAAACGGAAGAATCACCGTGTGGGTGATATTTACCTAATACGTCACCAACGATACGGGCAGACTTTTTATAAGGCTTGCCACTGGTAACCCCTAAGTCCAACATACCATAAAGTACACGTCTGTGTACAGGCTTCATGCCGTCACGTGCATCAGGAAGAGCCCGGGATACAATGACAGACATGGAGTAGTCAATGTAAGCAGACTTCATCTGATCCTCGATATTGATTGGGATAATCCGGTCGTTTGCCGGAACAAGATTGTTGTCGTTTTCTGTTTCTTCAGCCATATGAATTTGGTTTCAATAAAACTAGTAAGCAAGCCTTTTTAATTGGCTTGCTACGCATGCGAAGTTACAAAAATTTAACCTCAAAAGCGAATGAATTGAAGCCTAATATACATAAAAAGACAATCTTTTATGGATTGTCTTGGTACTGATGCTGTATTGTTTTTATTTCAATTTTTTTTTAAAGCGTAGGCGGATCGAGTTGCCAATTACAATAAGATCGGAGAAGGCCATACTTAACGCTGCTAGCATAGGGCCCAGAAACCCCGCAGCGGCTAATGGAATCGCAATGATGTTATATGCAAATGCCCAAAAAGGTTCTGCTTGATCGTCAGGAGAGTGTGATGCCCAATCTGTAGCAGTTTCTCGATTGATTTCAGATCATTGTTCAATAGGATCACTTTCGCGGATTGAATGGCGACATGTGTTGCATCGCCAAGCGAAATACCGACATCAGCTGCCGTAAGGGCAGGAGCATCGTTGATGCCATCACCGACCATCGCTGTAGGGGCAGTCTTTTTAGTTTGGACAGAATCGTCAGCTTTTCGCTGGGCGATTTTTCCCAATAGACATCAGCTATGCCAAGCTTTTGTGCAGCACGCTCACATTTACTCTGTCGGTCACCACTTAGGAGAATAGGTCTGATCCCTTTATCTTTTAAATATTGAATAAGTTCTTTTGCATAAGGCTTGATCTGATCTTCCAAAACGATGCCTGCAATGACCACTTCATTAATCGTCAGCGTCAGGTCGTATCGATTGGAATAATCCTTCTTACCGATTTTTGCATTACAGATTGAATAGCTGTTCCCATTGCTGTCTGTAGCAAATATTCCCTGTCCCTTAATTTCGTTGACTTCCTTGAAGATAATACGATAGGATCTTATTTCCTTGAGCTGCTTGCGGATGGATTGGGCAATTGGATGACTGGAGTAGCTTTCCAGTTGTGCAATAATGGATTCAACCTGGGATTGCTCGATGCCAAAGGTCTGAATGGCCTTGATGTTAAAATCGCCCGTTGTCAGTGTCCCTGTCTTATCAAAGACCATCTGTTTGAGTTCGGATAACTCTTCAATTGTGCTTCCACCCTTGATGAGGATACCTTGCTTGGCCGCCCGACCGAGACCTACCATCACTGCTGTTGGTGTAGCCAGGCCCATTGCACAAGGGCAAGACACAACAAGTGTCGCTATGGCATTCATCAAGGCTTGCTGCAGGGGCAACTGGGCAATAAAGTAAGCAATAAAAAAGGTGAAAAAGGCGATTGTGACTACAATAGGAACAAAATAGGCCGCTACTTTATCGCCAAATTTTTGGATAGGCGGTTTTTTGCTCTGTGCATCTTTGATCAATTGAATGATCTGATACAAAACGCTTTTTGAACCTACTTTCGTTGCCGTGATTCTGATATTGCCAGCAGTCAGCAGTGTTCCACCAATGACAGCCTCATATTTTGTTTTTTCGATAGGCATGCTCTCGCCCGTGATCATTGATTCGTCTATCCAGCCGTGTCCATCCAGGATGTCACCATCTGCTGGAATCAGACTTCCCGTATTTACTTTGAGGATATCTCCGGATTTAATCTCTCTAGCGGTAATTTCAATCTCCTGATTGTCGAGAATTTTAATCGCTTTAATGTCTTGATATTTAACCAGATCTTTGATGGCAGATGTGGTTTTGGTAACAGCACGTTTTTCAAGTACATTCCCCATAAAAACCAGGGTAATGATGGTTGCGCAGGTTTCGTAAAATTGGTAATCGTGCCCTAGTTTATAGTATGTGCCAATAGCGCTATAGACGAATGCTGCCGTAGAACCCACAAAGATAAGTACATCCATATTGGGCATTTTATTCCATAGTGAGCGTAGTGCACTATTGCCAAAGTAGATACAACCAACAAGATAGACAGGTGTACATAAGGCCAGTTGTACATAGGGGTCATGAAGTAAGGGGAGATCCACAAACATGTGACTCCAGAGTGGAATCGTAAAGAGCAGACAGATCAGAAATTTAAACTCAACTGATTTCCAGAAGCTTAGTCTGACATCTTTGTCCTTGATGACTTTGTATCCCAGAGACTCGATGCCTTTAACGAGCTTTGGAACCTGGTCCTGCGGAATATCGGAAAACTTTACTTCATCTGAAGCGAAATCAACGTAAATCTCCTTAGCACCATTGTCTTCTAGGTATTTATGGATTGAAATAGCACAATTTGTACAATGCATTCCGGTGACGTTGAGTTCAGTTTGCACGTTGGATTCCTTCATTTAATAGCATGTAATGTCTTTAGGCAAAGATAGGTATTTCCTGATAATGGTTTTTACGTAAAGTAAAATTGTTTAGCTATGCAACATTTTTAGTTCCCCATGCCGCAAAAAAAATCTTTGGTGACAGTGGAGAAAACGATAAATTTGTTTTTATTTGCAAATCATCAACGTTTAAAAATGACGAAATCTATTTCAATTTCTTTTATTGTACGGATCATACTACTTGTTGCACTGACGGCTTCATTTGTGCAATTTGAAGCTTTTTATAAGCAGAAAGATAGCATACTAAATATTGCATACGGACTGAATACCTTTCTGACAGCCAGCGTACTGATTTCGATCGGTCATTTTATTTTGGTTAAACTGTACAACAGTAGAAATGAACATCAGGTTGTGCGTGGCAACTTCGTGCTCGGCATCACACGTGTGGCGACCGTAGGAAATGTATTTTTCATTATTGTGAGTGTGATGATTGCTTTAGGTATCAATCCGAAGGACTTTATCACCAGTATGACAATCGTTGCCATGGCCATTGCTGTTATTTTTAGGGAATATATTACAAATATGATATCGGGTCTGATCATTATGTTTTCGGATCAGTTTTCTGTCGGTGACCGCATTAAAATCGGGGAGTATCAGGGCAAAATTGTTGATATCACCTTAGCCAATCTGGTTGTCCGGGACGAGGATGATGATGCTGTGATGATTCCGAATAACTTGGTGTTTACCGCGACTTTGGTCAACAAAACCTCACAGAAGTCCAATAAAATAGTCGTGAAATTCGAGCTGCCGGTTGACCATGCCGTCGCTGTGGAAGAACTGGAGCAGTATTTTAAACCTTTATTTCAGAATAATCCCAATTTGGACCATGGACAGGGCTTCTCGGTGAAAATAGCGGATCTGGCCAAAGACTTTGTGAAATACAAAGTTGAAGTCAGCACCATATCTTCAAGCAATCGGATTCACCAGCAGGTGCAGAGCAAGATCCTGAATGAAGTGCTTCAATTTAAGGGGCGGCTCAATTAGATCTTTCTGACTTTCACATTCTTGACAAAGTGGTGGCTGCCTTTCTCGAGGATAAGGTCGGCCCGATAGCGGGTCGGTAAGATATTTTTGATCAGGTTGGGTTTGTTGATTTCGTTCCAAATGTTCACGGCCATGGCATGACTTTCCTCGGCTGACATATTCGCATATTTATGGAAAAATGAAGCCGGATTCTGGAAGGCTGTAGCGCGCAAGGATTCAAACCTATTGGTATACCATTCGATGAGGTTTTCTCACTGGCATGTACATAGATGGAATAATCGAAGAAATCGGAAACGAAAACACTATGTCCCTTGCGGGGCGTTGTGAGTTAACCTGTAATACGTTAATACCTTCGACAATCAGGATATCCGGCTGTTCAATGATTTGCTGTTGGTCGTCTGGCAGGACATCGTAAACCAAGTGGCTATAAACTGGAACAGTAATCTTAGGGGCTCCAGACTTGACAGCAGAGAGGAAATGAATCAACCGTTTGGCGTCATAGCTTTCCGGGAATCCTTTGCGGTTGAGTATACCTTTTTCGATCAGCTGTTGATTGGGGTAGAGGAAGCCATCTGTTGTCACCAGATCTACTTTTGGTTTGAAGGCAGCATACTCAGTACCCGTTGCAGTACTCTTGCTGTTGTACTTTTGCCGACGGCCACAGATCCGGCAATGCCGATAATATAGGGTAATTTGCTCTCTTCTTTCCCAAAGAAGCGATTTGTGCGTTGATGCAGGCTTTGGAAACGGTCAATGTGAATTTCTAGCAAATGGCTCAAAGGAACGTAAACTTCTTCGATCTCCTGATTTGTCAATGGCTCATTGAGCGCATGTAGATTTTCAAGATCTTCGGAACTGAAGTTGTGCAATATTTTTCCATTTAGATTTTTCCAGTCTTCCCGTTTAATTGATCTAAAAGGAGAGTCTATTGCTATTTGTGGATCCAATTGCATTGGTTTGCTATTTTTATTGAACGTGTATGTATTATTGATTCCTGCTTATTCTTTCAAAATTGAGTACTTTCAACTCAATTCAAAGGCCAAATAGAACCTTCTGTATCCATTTGCCTCAAAGGCATGGATTGTTATGGGAAGATTTTTGTGCGGACAAATATAAATAGTGTTGTCCGTTATCCCAAGAAACAATTACAAATGATTTGAAGTTATTACAATAGGATTAGTTAAGATTTTATGTACAGGACATTTTTCAGCGATCTTAAATAACCTCTTTTTTGTTCGTCGTCCAAATCCCCTTTGAAGCTAATGTGACATTGTATATAGGTCGTCTGTTGCTGTTCACTGGTCTTGATTTCGTGAGAAAGACGGATCATAACTTCTTCTAGGGGCCAGTTTTTTCGATCAGCATACATTTTTACTGTGACAGCTTTACATGTACCTAAAGAAGAAAGTAAAAGTGGTGTGGGGCTTATCCCTTGATCCTGACCACCTAAATCTTCCGGCTCGTCGACAATAATCTGGTGTTTGCCATATTGTACAGTCGTTGTATAAGGGGTTTCACCTATGGTGACAATAACTTCATTTTCCATCATTTTTAATAAAATAGCTTTTTGTTAGTCAACGAGATCTTCCAATAATCCTTCAATAATTAAGCTTCCAGTAGCCGGATTTGTTGCCAATGGAACATTATAGAGGTCACATACACGCATTAACATCTGAATGTCGGGTTCATGGGCATGTTTGCCAAGGGGATCACGGAAGAAGATAATACCATCCACTTTACCTTCAGCGGCCAATGCAGCGATCTGTGCATCACCGCCCATAGGACCACTTAATTTTAGCTCCACAGGTAATCCGGTTTGGCGCACATAGGAACCTGTTGTTCCCGTTGCGATGATATTAGCATGTTCCAACAAATCTTGGTGGTCTTTGACAAAGGCAACCATTTCTGGTTTCTTGCCATCATGGGCGATCAGTGCGATTGTTTTTTTCATTCGTCTCTAATTATTTATTCATTTGTCTATGCATTCAAACCCTTCGAAGCGATTCCTGACTGATTGAATACACATAGACCATTATCTGTCTATTATCGTTATTTGTCTACTATAGAGATCTCTTGGTTTAATTCATTAAGTGTTTATTTGCTATCGCTGTTTAATTATTGCCAACAATAAATACTATTTGAAAAAGATATAAGAGATAATAATTGCTGCTACCACACCGGCCAACTCAGCCAAAAGCGCACAAGGCAGGGCATGTCTTGTCCGTTTGATACCCACGGCACCAAAGTAGACTGCCAGTACATAAAATGTTGTCTCGGTAGAACCCTGGATCACGCAGGCAACGCGGGCAGCAAAGTCCATCGGGCCTTTGGCATTCATCAGGTCGACCATAAGTCCGCGTGCACCCGAACCGCTTAACGGTTTCATAAATGCAACAGGAAGAGCATCCACAAAAGACGTATCTAAACCACAGAGAGCAATACCTTTGGATATTCCCGCAACCATATAATCCATCGTTCCAGAAGCTCTAAAGACAGCTATACCGACCAACATCGCCACCAGATAGGGGATAATCTTGACAGAAACTTCAAAGCCCTCTTTGGCACCTTCGATAAAGGAATCGTAAACGTTGACTTTGCGGAACAAGGCCAATCCTATAAACGAAGTGAACAAGCTAAACAAGATCACATTGCCAAACACCTTGCTGAAGACTTCGATTTCAGCTTGTTGTAGTCCCGAAAAATAATACAGTAATCCGCCAATAAATAACCCCATCGCACCTAAATAGCCCAAAACCACACGGTTAAATAGGTTTATTTTCTGATAAAGGGCAACAAGGATCAAAGCGACCAAGGTGGAAAAGAAGGTTGCAATCAAAATCGGAAGAAATACATCGGAAGGATCTGGCGCACCGGCTTCTTTTCGATAAGCCATGATCGAAATCGGTAATAAGGTCAAACTGGAGGCATTGAGTACGATAAACATAATCTGTGCATTCGTTGCCGTTTCCTTATTGGGATTCAGTTCCTGAAGCTCTTTCATCGCTTTAAGCCCCAAAGGCGTTGCTGCATTATCAAGCCAAGTGCATTGGCGGAGAAATTCATCAGGATAGATCCAAGAGCCGGGTGGTTTTTAGGGATTTCGGGAAATAATTTATGGAAAAAGGCCCTACGATTTTTGCGAAGATATTGATCATGCCGCCTTTCTCACCAATTTTCATGATTCCCAAGGCAAAACTCATCATCCCAATCAGCCCTAAGGAGATTTCAGCTCCGTTTTTAGCGCTGTCAAAGATGGAGTTGACAATTTGTTGGAAAACTTCGGTATCTCCGAAGAAGATAAGTTTTACAAGGGCTACGGCAAATGTGATTAAGAAAAATGCAACCCAAACGTAGTTTAATGCCATAATAGATTTAAATATGCGTAAAAGTAACCTTTTAGAATTTATCCATCAACTGGCTCCATGGATTTTTCTTCTTATTCTGATTCTTTTCTTTAATGAGGTGTTCGATGATATAATCCAGCGTATCCTCATGCTCGCTGATCAGCTTATCGGATAAGGATATGAGTTTCTGAATATTATTTGGCGAGGCAGCATCTAGGGAAGCGTTGATACTGGACAGGTTTGCCGGCTCCAGGCGAACATAATTCTGCTGTTTGCCATTGTTCCTGAACAATTGTTGAATAAAAAATTCGGTACTTTCAGAAGAAGCACTTGTCATGATATCGACTAGGGCAGGGCCTATCTGGATCGCAAGCTTTTTCTTGAAGTGTTCGTAATTATATGCTGTCTTTGAAACGCCGGTACCCAAGGATACCATAAATACATCATTGATTTGCGTACTATTGAACGCTTTTAAAACTTCCAGCAAACCACAGATGGAGGGGTTTTGCGCGAATACGCCACCATCTATGAGCGGGTATCTGGTGTTTGATATCGAATATATTTCAGCAACGGGAAAAAGGTTGGAGCCGCTGAGGTTGCCTTACAGACGTCCTTTAGATAAAAATCACGCGCTTCGCCATGTGTAATGGCTTTTTGCTGTCTGAAAAAATGATTTTTACGGAGCTCAATATTGTAGGCCGTGATAATACATGGCTTAATGAGATGGCTTAACCGTGCATTCTGAAAATATCTGTCCAGCACATTTGATAAGGCAACTGAGGAATACAATTCACTGACCAGACCAAATCCACCTAGAAAACGTCGCCATTTGGAGGTGTGAAAGATTTCTGTCCCGTGATTGACAAATAGGTTTAGGGCGTCACGTGCTGAAAACTTGGGGTGCGTGGGATTTCCCTCTTCTGGGAATAGTAGAATGCTTGTCAGAATCCCACCACTGCTTGTACCGGCAATAAAATCAAAATAGGAGGCGATGCGTGCATTGGGATCCATTGTTTTTTTGTAATTTCTCCTCCAAAGCCACAAGTATCATAGCCGGAATAATTCCCGAATACCACCGCCATCAAGGGCAAGTATGCTCTTCATACGCTAAAGCAATTTTTATTTCAAGATACGTAAATATAGAAAATGTTTACAATTTAGCGTACCCTTTCTTGGGTAAGGTTTTTGTAATAAAAATATAGGCAATAGATTGGATTAAACTGCAATAGTGATACATTCCTAATTATACCAACAAAAAGGCGCGTCCAATTTTTTAGACACGCCTTTTATATGCTTGTAGTCGGTTAGTTAAACCAAGCAAGTACATCTTCTTTGCTCGGCATCGCAACCTCTAGTTTTAGCTTTTTACGCATACCACCCAGGTCATTGAAAACTTTATTCGGGTTGGCTTCTTTCAATGCTTCAATGGTTGTAAAACCCATTTTTTGTAGAGCTGGTACCCATTCCGCTGGGATGCCTTGCTCTTCATAGTCTTTCACATCAGCAACTTTTGCCACTTTCTCTGGACGCATTTGCGGGAAGAACAATACTTCTTGAATAGAAGCATTATTAGTCAGAAACATAATCAGGCGGTCCATACCTATTCCCAAACCAGAAGTAGGAGGCATACCATATTCCAAAGAACGCAAGAAATCCTGGTCAATAAACATCGCTTCATCGTCACCTTTCTCCGAAAGGCGTAATTGATCCTCGAAACGTTCGCGTTGATCAATAGGGTCATTCAATTCCGAGTAAGCATTGGCAATCTCTTTTCCACAGACCATTAACTCGAAACGTTCTGTTAAATCAGGATTGTCTCTATGTTTCTTTGTCAATGGTGACATTTCTTTTGGATAATCCGTGATGAAGGTTGGTTGGATATAGTTCCCCTCACATTTAGCACGAAAATCTCGTCGATCAGCTTGCCTTTACCCATTGTCTCGTTGACGTCGATTCCCATGCCTTTTGCAGCAATACGAATTTCATCCTCGGTTTTTCCTGTGATGTCAAATCCAGTAAATTCTTTAATGGAATCGGTCATGGAAATACGCTTATATGGCGCTCTGAAATCAATTTTGTGCTCACCGAAAGTTGCTTCAGTGGTACCATTGACCGCTACAGCACAATATTCCAACAGGCGCTCTGTAAAATCCATCATCCAGTTGTAGTCTTTGTAGGCTACATAGATTTCCATTGCCGTAAATTCGGGATTATGGGTCCGGTCCATTCCTTCGTTACGGAAGTTTTTGAAAACTCATACACACCGTCAAAACCACCCACGATCAATCTTTTTAGATAAAGCTCATTGGCGATACGAAGGTATAATGGGATATCCAGTGCATTATGGTGTGTGATAAATGGACGTGCCGTTGCACCACCAGGGATAGACTGCAAAACAGGTGTCTCCACTTCCATATAACCCGCATTATTAAAGAATTGACGCATGGCATTGAAAAGCTTGGTACGTTTTACAAATATATCTTTATTGGCAGGGTTCACGATCAAGTCCACATAACGCATTCTGTAACGTTGCTCCGGATCTGTAAAGGCATCGAAAGTTTTGCCTTCGGCAGATTTAACGATCGGAAGTGGGCGCAAAGATTTGGATAATACGGTAAGTTCCTCAACGTGTACTGCGATAGCTTCGGTCTGTGTTGTGAAAACATATCCTTTGACACCTACAATATCACCAATATCCAATAGCTTTTTGAAAACGACATTATAGAGATCTTTATTTTCATCAGGACATACGTCATCACGCTTGATATAGGCCTGGATACGTCCGGTAGAATCTTGAATTTCAAAAATGAAGCACTTCCCATGACACGACGACTCATGATACGTCCGGCAATGGTAATGTTCTTATAATTCAATTTATCTCTATCGTAGTTTTCTAAAATATCGGCAGCGTGTGCGTTGACGACAAATTCATTTGCTGGAAAAGGCTCGATTCCCATATCCAACAACGATTGCATCGCCTGTCTTCTAAGTTGTTCCTGTTCGGATAATACAGTACTCATTCGGTCTGAATAATATTTAAAATGTGAAAATCATGCAAAAATAGCCATTTTTTCAATTCTTTTTATTGATTTTTTTGAAAGCAGTGTAGCGAAATATAAATAGGAACCGTTAGGAGAATAAAAATAGTTAAATAGTGATATTAAGCGGGGACATTCGACTATTTGATTTTAAGTTTTATAATTTTATTTTCGTTATTTGAAGCTTAATATTTAAATAGTTTAAGTGGGAATTATTCAGTCATATTTTTATAACAAGAAGCTATCATCTTTACATGATGCCCTGGAGCGTTGCTTGCGAAATCGTGAGGACGGAAAGGCTTTCGTCTATAAAAATATTATGGCTACCTCATGGCAATCATTATCCGCTATGTCAAACAGGATGTGGATGCCGAGGAGCTTGTGAATGAGAGCTTTGTGCGGATTTTTCGAAAATTGGAATCCTTTAATATGGATATCGATGCGGAGAACCTTGAAAAGTCATTTAGGGCCTGGATCGGTCGAATCGCTGCCAATATCTCTATTGATTTTTTGAGGGTAAAAAACAAATGTATTCTGTTGAGGATATGGCTGAAGGGGATATGCATACGCCGTCGGTTCAATTGGAAAGCCGCTTAGAGGTGAATGAAATCCTGAGTCTGTTGGATCAGCTTCCCGAAATTCAAAAAACTATTTTTAATCTCTATGAAATAGAAGGGTATTCACATGATGAAATTGCCCAAATGCTAAATATACCCGATAGTACTTCGCGTACTTATCTGACAAGGGCAAAACAAAAACTGAGAAAATTATACTTGGACTATACCGGTGTAGTTCAAGAAATAAGATAAATATTGTTGTTACAATGGAAGGCAATAAGAAAAAAGAATTGATAGAAGAAATCATTGGGCAATTAAAAGACCATGAGCTACCGTATCGGGAAGGCTCCTGGGAAAAGTTTGCATCAAAGCATGGGGTAGCAGCACCGCCTTCTTCCGCTTGGAAATATTGGAGTGCGGCAGCCGCTGTAATTTTATGTTTTGGTGTGGGGTATTGGGGTTTAAAAAATAATTCTTCGGTAGCTCCGTCTTCTGCAGTTTTAACACAAAATGATAAAAATAGCGAGGTTCTCGCCGATAATAAAGATTTAAAAGAGTCTATTCAACGCTCATTGTCTGCTGTCACTGGAGAGCAGGGGCTAAGTACACAGGAGTTATTGCGGGATAGACCATTTACTTATTCGAAGGCGGAAAGTGAGCCTACGGATAATAGTCAGCAACAACAGTTTGTCCTATTTGGTGGAAAGACTGTGCGTGGAAATAATATCAATGTATCAAATAATTTCGCCGCTTTGGATGGGCAGACTATGCAATTGCGAAATAGTACATTATCCGCACAGATCAATTTGGATGATCCTACAGTCACTGCTTCGGCCGATATCACGACAAGGACTCAGGTTGCCACAACAACGCAATCAAATGTGACACCAACGAACTCAAATACTGTGGTTTCTTCCACACAGACCCAACGTGAAGCTGCACGCCTTGCTGCGCTATATGCTGGACAACAGGAAAACCGGAGGGGTAGTGTGATGTTGAAATCCAACAATGACCTCGATAGAAAGTGGGAAATGGGCGCATTTGTGTCTCCAGCCTCCACTTCTGAAAGCATCACGCTTGGCGGGGAGTTGCCCTTGCCTATAATGTTTCAAGTAAGATCAGCATTCGTTCAGGTGCTTCGATCCAACACTATGGTGCTGTTTCGGGAAATACGCCCATCACACCGGCGATGGCTTCCAATTCTTTTGAAATGAACGCACCAAGTTATCTTTCACAACCCAATGGTTTGAGTAATGCTTTTGCAAAGGGTTTGGCCGATGCGAAAGATGCCAAAAGCAACGAACGTGTCTCTGGTAAAATTCTAACAGTGGATATTCCGGTTGATGTTCGTTATGCAATCACAAAGAATTTTTATACCTCTGTAGGGGTTTCCTATGTTGGTGTACTGGATCAGGAGCGCGCGACCATTTATGAAACCAATAATACGGAGTATAAGCAAAAGTCCACCGAAAAGAATGTGGATGATAAAGGTGTAAATGGTTTTGTTAATTTCTCGGTTGGAAGAAAACAGAAAGTAGGAAAACTTTCCATTTCTGTGGAACCCTATTATAAAATACCGGTCGGCGGCTTACGGTCATCTGACCTGAATTATAGTAATGGTGGTGTGAAAATTATCACCAGCTTCTAGTATAGAAAGAAGTCATGCGAAAGTAGAAGCGAATCGCTCCCAGAATTGAACAGTCTGAAAGGAGGGAACGTAGGAATAAAGAAAAGCCCTCGAATAGAAAATTCGGGGCTTTTTGTAGCGTTTTTATTAGATTAATTATAGCTCATCTACGCGGACCCAGCCCATTCCAGCGGCTTTTGCGCCTTCTACACCAGGGACACCATCTTCATAGACTAAACATTTCTCAGGAGCTATATTCAGCTGTGAAGCAGCAAGTAAGAACGGTTGGGGCGAGGGTTTGCCTTCTGCTGTATCACCCGCACAGACCAATGTTTCCAGGTCATCCCATACGCCTATGGTTGTCAGGGTCATCGACAAGGTTGTTCTAGTGCCACCCGAGACAGCTGCAATATGTTTTTTACCCTTTTGATATTTTAAATGTTCAACAACATAATCCACAGGCTTTGTTTTAAAGACATACTCATCCCGAAATATGGTGGACTTTAGCGTTGAAAATTCCTGATAATCGAAGTCTACGCCATAGCGTTTACTGATTTCCTCGGCAACGGCAACCGTAGGCCAGCCGGCTGTTTCGTCAATAAGATTGACATCCAAAATGACACCATATTGTTCGGCGGCAGCTTGATATGCTTGTTTGTGGGCATCCATGTTGTCGGCCAAAGTACCGTCGACGTCGAATAGTAGGGCGTCATAGGATTCGGCAAGAAGGTTGAGCTGTTCAAATTTACGTTGTGATTCAGGTGACATATGTATTTAATAGTGTGTGGTAAAATTAAAAATTATAATTGGAAGAGCAAAAAGCAAGACGCCTTTCCTTCGTCAGAAGGAAAGGCGTCTTAGCATTTACGGTATGGTCTTAGCACATACGGCAAATTTTATCTGCTTAGTGTGCACTTAAATTCTTCGCTTTTTCTTCATCAAAATTAGCTTCTAATTCAGCCAATTTTTCTTACCGTAAGCCATTCGTGTGATCACAACGAATAGAACCGGTACGATAAAGATTGCCAAAAGTGTTGCCGCAGTCATACCACCGAATACCGTCCAGCCGATTGTTTGGCGGGATATGGCACCGGCACCATGTGACAACATCAATGGAATAATACCTAGGATGAAGGCAAAAGAGGTCATGATAATCGGGCGTAAACGCAATTTTACAGCGTCTAACGTTGCTTCATAGAGATTCATTCCGATATCAACCCGCTCTTTGGCGAATTCCACAATCAGGATCGCATTCTTGGCCGCAAGACCAATGATGGTCACCAAACCGATTTGTGCATAGATATTATTATCCAATGTTGGTATCAACGTCAGAGTCAAGATCGCTCCAAATACACCTAAAGGAACTGATAGGAGGATAGAGAATGGAACAGACCAGCTTTCGTACAATGCTGCCAACAGTAGGAATACAAATAAGATACATAGCGCAAAGATCTGAACGGTCTTTGATCCGGACTGCATCTCTTGTAGTGAAAGACCTGAGAACTGATAGTCAAATCCCTCAGGCAATGTTTGAGCAGCTACTTCTTGCAAGGCTTTCAACGCATCTCCAGAAGAATAGCCTGGGGCCGAACTACCATTGATCTCGATACTTCTAAAGATATTGTAGTGGTTGATGATCGACGGCATTGTAATCAGCTCATATTTCACCAATGTACCCATTGGCACTGGATTACCCATCGTATTGTTGACATACAGCTTATTGATGTCTTCAATGTTCATCCGGTAGGGGATATCGGCTTGTGTAACGACACGATAGCTACGGCCATATTTCGTAAAGTCATTGACATAGCTACTTCCTAAATAGGCCGATATTGTCGAATAGATACTTGAGATCGGTACGCCCATACGTTTTGCTTGTTCACGGTTGACTTCCAATTTGTAGTTTGGCGAATTGGTGTTAAACATGGTATAGGCCATTCAATTTCAGGACGTTGGTTGGCCGCCATCAGGAATTTACCTACAGTGGCTTCAAAATCTTTGATATTTACTGTTTGTAAATCTTGAATTTGTAGGGAGAAACCGCCGGAAGTACCTAAACCCGGGATTGCCGGTGGCGTTACGGCCAATACCCTTGCTTTGGTATAGCCCATATATTTACCCATTATCATACCAGCGATATCGTTGGCGGTACGTGTACGTGTTTCCCAAGGTTTTAGGGAGACGAATAGCGTTGCACCATTTGATTTGAAGGCACGGTTCAAAATATTGATACCCGAGATGGCTGTTACGTATTTGATTTCAGGGAAGGTCTTGTGTAAATCGTCCTCGATCTCTTTTAATACTTCATTGGTACGGGCAGAGGATGAACCCTCAGGTAAAGTGACCCCAGCGAAGAATGCACCACCGTCTTCAGAAGGAATAAATCCTGTTGGCTTGGTGGTAAACATATAACCTGTACCGATAAAGATACATAAAAGGATAATCAACACAAGCGGCGCCTTTTTGATGGCTTGTTTTACACCGCGTGAGTACTTGATCGTCACTTTTTCAAACCAAACGTTGAATTTGTAGAAGAACTTGTTCAATCCTTTTGCACCTTCGTGTACAGCCGTTGGTTTCAATAAAATTGAACATAGCGCAGGTGTCAGGGAAAGGGCAATAAATGCGGATAACATAACTGATACAGCAATGGTAATCGCAAATTGTTGATACAGTTTACCCACCATCCCCGGAATAAATCCTACCGGAACGAATACCGCGGCCAAGATCAAGGCAATTGCGATAACCGGTGCAGTAATATCACCCATTGCACGACGTGTTGCTTCTTTAGCATCCAGTTTATAATGGTCAATATAGTGCTGAACCGCTTCCACCACAACGATGGCGTCATCCACTACGATACCGATGGCCAGTACAAAGGCAAGCATCGTCAAGTTGTTGACGGAGAAACCAAACATCAGGAAGAAGATGAAGGTACCAATAATCGACACTGGAATCGCTAGAACAGGGATTAATGTCGCTCTCCAGCTTTGTAGGAAGAAGAATACCACAAAGGTTACCAAAAGTAGCGCTTCCACCAAGGTATGGATTACCGAAGAAATGGATGCATTTACCACAGAAACGGTTTCGTAACTGATGGTGTAATCAACGTCAGTTGGAAAAGATTGCTTTAATTTTTCCAGGGCAGCAACAATACCTTCTGCGGATTCAACGGCGTTTCCACCCGGTGTCTGGTTGATCATCATCGCTGACGAGGTCATTCCATTTACTTTGGAAGAAGTTCCATAACTAAATTGTCCCAGTTCTACACGTGCGACATTCTTTAAGAGTACAATGGATCCATCTTTATTGGTTTTGACGACAATATTTTCAAAGTCCTCGGGATTGGAAAGGTCACTATCCGTAATAATAGGATATTCAAATACGGTCGAAGACTCTTGTGGACGTGCTCCGACACTCCCCCTGGTATACGGGTGTTTTGTTCGGCAATAGCTGCGGAAACATCTGCAGGTGTCATGCTTAAATTAGCCAATTTGTTGGCATCTAACCACACACGCATGGAGAAAGGTTGACCGAAGGCCGTTACATCACCGACACCTTTGACACGCAATAACGCATCTTTGACGTACAAGTTGTTGTAATTGGCCAGAAAATTTTCATCTCTGGTTCCTTTGGGTGATGTTAAAGCCACCAACATCAAGATATCGTTATTGGCTTTACGGGTAGTGATCCCCAAACGTCTAACAGCTTCTGGAAGGGCAGGTTCTGCAATCCCGACACGGTTTTGTACGTCTAGGGTTGCGATATCGATGTCGGTACCTACTTCAAATGTGACAGTAATTGTTGCTTGACCATTTGAAGTACTATTTGACGACATATAAATCATGCCAGGTGTACCATTGATCTGACTCTCAATCAGCGTTGTCACGGTCTGCTCAACCGTCTGTGCATCTGCGCCTGTATAGTTTGCTGTAACTGTTACAGTTGGCGGTGCAATAGAAGGGTACTGGCTAATTGGCAACGTAGATACAGCAATAATTCCGATGATTGAAATCAATATCGAAATAACGATTGCGGTAACTGGCCTCTTAATAAATACTTCTGAAATCATTCTATATCTTTTAGATTCTCTTTAAAAATTAATGCTGTTATTTTCCTTTCGGAGCGCCTTTTGCAGCTTGTTGGGCAGCAGTGGCAGCATCGACAACTTTAACACCATTTTGGACATTCATAGCTCCATCAACAACGATTTTCTCACCGTCTTTGACACCCTCTTTGATGACGATTTTATCACCGGCTTTAATACCCAATTTTACCTGACGGATTTCAGCTTTGCTGCTATCGTTAACGGCATATAAATTGAACACACCCAATTGTTCGAAGACAGCTTTGTAAGGGACAACGATTTCTTCAGTTGCCGATGTGGTCGATACATTCATGGTGATATTCATGCCCGCTCTTAACGCATTGGCATTGTTGGGGAATGTAGCCCGTATTTTAATTGTTCCTGTCGCTGGGTCAACAGCACGGTCAATGGTCGTTATGCTTCCTTTACCTTCATAGGTACTTCCGTCCGGCAATAAAAGCGAAAGATCCGAAGAAGAATGGCTGCTTTGCATTTGAGCAAATTTGCTGATATCTTTTTCGTTGACCTGAAACTCAATGGCAATCGGGCTTGTTGAGGATAATGTATTCAATAGTGTAGTACCAGGATTGACCAAAGCACCTAAGCGTACTTGTGATATACCAATGGTTCCGGAGAATGGCGCACGAATCGTAGAACGGGACAGGTTGGTATTGGCTGTTACCAATGCCGCGCGCGCAGATTCTACCTGTGCTTGCGAAGCAGCAACATTTGATACGGCATTATCATAAACCTGTTTAGCGATCGCGTCTTTGTCAGCCAATACTTGATAACGGGCCAAATCTCTTTTTGACGGTCGAGATCTGTTTGTGCGATTTGAAGGCTTGCTTTGGCCTGTTGTACCGCTGCATTATAACGTGTTCCGTCAATCTCATATAAGGCTTGACCTTTAGAGACCACAGCACCGTCTGAAACATATATTTTGGTAATATAACCGCTTACTTCTGCAAATAGGTCTGCTTCGTTCAACGGTTTGACTGTTGCTGGGTAACTTATGGTTCCGTAACAGTCTCATGTGATGCTGCGCCAAAGGTAACAGGAACAACCTTCTCGGCCTGAGCCTGTGCTGCACCTTGCTTTTTTGCATCTTTATTTCCACAAGAGGTCCATACTAAAGCCGTCCCAAGGAAGAAAGCGAATAATAATTGTCTTTTATTCATGATTTGTATTAGTTTCCGTTTGAATTGATTAATTAGTTTGGATTGCCCCAACTGCTTTTTGAACATCAATTTACTTGATAGCAATGCATAGAGCGCGCTCAGATAATTGAATTGCGTTATTTTGAGATCATTTTCAGCTGTCATTAAATCCAGGTATTTTGTGATTCCCTCATCGTATTGCAATTTGATTGTTTCATAAACCTCTTTGGACAATTCTACATTCTCTTTTGCCGTTTTCCAATCATTTAGATTGGCATTGTATGTGGCTTTTGATAAGGCATACTCCGTATTGATACTGTTTTCCAGATTCTTGATATCCCAGTCAATACGTTCCTCCTGCAACCTGGATTTATTGACTTGTTTTTTCGTTTAAATCCGTCGAAAATAGAAAAAGAGAGATTCAAACCTGCGACAGAACCCGGAAAATTGTCGTTATAGAGTTTGCTAAATTTATCATTCCGATAATTGAATGCGTAGTTATAAAAGGCACTTACGCTAGGTAAATAGGTCCATTTAAAATATTGCGTATTCAATTGCTGAATTTTTTTCGATGTTTCCAATTGTTGGAATTCGATCCGATTGGAAACACTTACAGCAGCTGTGGTATCCAATAAAATTTCGGATTCCATGTTGCTATTACTGAATGATAAAGTAAGATTTTGGCCTTTATCCAATGCTAGCAGCTGTTTCAGATATTCATATTTATATTTTCGTAATTCGACGTTCCGTTTTTCGTCTGCGTTGGAATTGGCCAAAGCGATCTGTGCTCTTTTAAAATCCGTTTTGTCAACCACTCCGACATCATATTGCGATTTTGCGTCTTTCAGCTGCTTTTGGAGCCTAGCGATGTTTTCGCGGACAATTTTAATCATTTCCTCTGTGGTTAGGATGTCATAGTAAGCTTTGCTGACTTCCACAACCGCATTTATTTTTTTGCTTTCGGTGTTTTGTTTGTTGCTTAGGCGAACTAATGAGGCAGCCTTTTTGCCTGTATCAATTCGGGATTCAACAATTGCTGATCGGCTTGTAGCGTCAATGCACTGGCATTATTCTGCCCCATTTTGATATTATTTCCACCGATATTGACCACGGGGACAATCACATTATAGTTATAGCTTCCTTTCAAACCTAATTGTGGGTACCAACCTGAAAGGGAGATATCGATATCCTTTTCACCGATGGCCTCATCCAATTGTGCCTGTTTTACAGAAATTTGATTGCGTAGTGCATAATCTATCAGCTGCTGAAGCGTCGCATTTGGCGGCAAGTTTTCAGATTGCTGTTGTGCAAATCCTGTATTACTCAACAGCGACAGTGTCGCTAAGGAGTAAACGATTTTATTAAACTTCATATATCTCATTAATTATTTTTATTTCTATTGACAGCACCATCCCAAATTATTTCCATTAACTCCTTCATATTCTGTTCGGAGAAGTGAAGATCTTTGAATTTGATGCTATGTACTGTGGACAAAGCCACACCGATATAACTTGCCACCAATAGGTGAACATTTACTTGTTTTAAAATTTTTTTGTCAATGCCTTCCTGCAAAAAGTCAAGTACCTTGTTTTGGCCACCGACAGGTTCCTGTATCTCAGCCTTATTCTTCTCGTAATAAGGTGAGGAAAAAACTGTTCAAAAAAACTGAAGATTCGTCCGTTTTCTAAATAGAACTGAACAAAGTTGCGCCACACATGAAAAAAAAGAAGCTTTATAATCAAAGTCTTCTTTTATCCCATCAAATATGTAATCGTTCAAGATTGACCGGCAATGTTTGAACAATGCAAAGATCAAATCATCTTTAGAGGGAAAATAGTGGTAGATAGTTCCTATCGCTACATCAGATTCCTGTGCGATCTTACTCATTGGTGTCCCATGGAAACCGTTTGTGTGTATCAGTTTAAGTGTGGCAGCAAAGACAGCTGCAATTTTTTCATTTGTCTGCATCAATCGAACGTTCATTCGGTTGCAAAATTAGTGATTAATTTGAATCCAAAATGTCAAATTATTGTTATAAATCAATAAATACAAAAACAAATTGGACCAATAATACAATAAGGAAAAAAGATTTAAATTGTTTTGGCTTTGGATGATTATTTTTTAGTCGGCAGGATTTAACGTGTCTCTCTGGCAGTAGGCCAAAAAAAAAGAGGAACTTTTACAAGTTCCTCTTTTTTATTGACAATTTTTTAATTGTTTTTCCACTTCATTTAAGGGAAATATTTCCTTACCCTTATTGATCTTTGTATTGATATAGGTCAGTACATAAGCAATATCAACGGCGGAAAGATTTGAAGCTGGCATCGTGTTATTGAATTTTTGCCTGCGATCTCGAGTTCCCCTGTTGCGCCATGTTTAACGATACAGGCAAGCTTTTGACGATTTGTTTCCAAAAATTTGGTATCTGTAAGCGGAGGGTAGAGGTTTCCCAATCCTTCTCCTTTTTCGCCATGGCAATTCTGACAATGTGCTATATACACTTTTTGACCATTTACGCTGTATTGTGCTGTCCGGATATCAATTTCGCTTTGACAGCCGATCACAGCCGATATTAGGCAACCGATAATAAAACAGGTCGTTAAGAGGGTACGCATATTAGTTTTTAGCTTCGTTCAATAGCTTTGGTAAGTCCTCCATTAGTTTTTTTACCTGCTCATCATTAGTACCATCATAAGCGCCACGGATGCGTTTATCCTTGTCAATCAAGACAAGGTAACCTTGGTGATCATAACCTCCGGGGCATTCTTATCCTCAGCTGTATAAACCAGGTATTGGTTGGCTATACCATAAATATCTGCCTTTGTACCTGAAACAAATTGCCAATGGTCATTGCTTACGCCTAGTTTATTTGCGTAATCTTTCAACACGTAAGGCTGGTCATATTTAAAATCTATGCTATGGGACAAAAAGCGAACAGCATCATTGTCCTTATATTGTGTATAGATTTTGAGCAAATTACGGTTCATTGTTGGGCAGATGCTTGGACAATGTGTAAAAAGAAGTTTGCGATATATACTTTCCCTCGAAATCCTTCTCTGAGATCATCACACTATCCTGGTTCAAAAATTTAAATGCCGGTATGGTATGATAAACTGTATCTATCACTTGTTTTCCGTCAACTGTTTTTTCGACGGCTTCCCGTTCACCATAAATTGGTAAGTTGGACTGGCTCGTGTTTTTGCAAGAAAATAAACCAAGCAATAGGCCCGTAGCACAACAAAGTTTAAATATAGATTTCATCTGTTTTTATTCTTTCATTATTAATTTGCCCTACTGGGCTTTTCTATCCTGTTATAGGGTCGTATTGAGCAGGGCTGTTCACCTAGAAGTTCTTTAATTTCTCCTGGCTTTCCTTGGAGACAGCATCAAATATTTTCTTCATGTCGGATACTTTTTGCAATTCGACTTCAAAATATTTGATATCGGTACTGTCAGGCTTATATGCTTTCATCCAGTCCATCATATGGTCTGTTGCACTTTCCAGATTGGCTTTCAATATACCAAGGTCTTTTTTGTTGCTGTGGTGTCTAAGTCCGCCTTAGCAGCTTTCAGTGTTTTTAGATTATTCAAGATAGAGTCTATTTTGACTGCATCGCGGTCAAAATGAGCGATCTGAGGCATGATTTCATCATGGATTTTGATTGTTGAATCTTGTAAAACCTTTACATTGTTTGTGCCAGTGGTTCCACATGCCGCTATTGCCAAGGATGCGATAGCCATGAAAGCGATTTTGTTCATGTTTCTATTTTTTTGGTAATTGGACAAAGATATCAATTTCTTATTGCTCGACCTTTCGATTTCTATCCGGGAATGTAAAATTCAAGTCACGAATGTAGGTTTCACAATGTACTACAGCACATAAGTCATCATTTTTATCCTTGATTTCCAGACTCAGGTTTTTGACAATTTTGCCTTTCGTGCGAATGGTTTGGCTACATTCGTCCAGTAGTTCATCCGAAAGTTGAACAGAATAGCCCACACTTGTTTTGCCGGGTTTTTTAAAATCAATCCGAGATGACTTGAGCCAGGCTACAGTCTTTCTAAACCCTGTTTTTGAAGGTATTGATCGATTAGGATTGGAAATATAGGGTCTGCAGCAGCGAAAATTGTTCCACCAAACAAGGTTTTATTGGTGTTGATATTGAACGGAGTCTTGTAAATTTTCACTTCGGCTCCTTTAAAGCCAGGACTGATTTTTTTACCCAGATTCCCTGAAATAAAAAAGGAGGGTAAAAACGCAATAGCCATGTTAATGCACGCGGACTGTATCTCATGATACAAAAATAGAACAATGTACCGGATTATTTTCCGAAATCTTGGTTTTCTTATTTCACTATGGTATTTTTACGGCATCAAAGAACCTAAAATGTCAACATTAAAAGATAAACAGACTGAAAGCAAGAAGGTATGGCTATTGGTAACGATCGCATCGTTGGGGTATTTTGTCGATATCTATGACCTCATTATTTTTTCTATTGTCCGCATTCAATCCTTTACGGATATCGGAGTACCGATAGAACAGATGCGGGTAAAAGGAGAGTTTGTCCTTAATATGCAGATGGGCGGCCTGTTGCTGGGTGGAATTATCTGGGGAATTATCGGTGATAAATACGGGCGTTTAAAAGTGTTGTTTGGTTCCATTCTACTATATTCCTTAGCGAATATTGCAAATGGTTTTGTAGGGGATGTGTGGCAGTATGGAATTATCCGCTTTATAGCCGGGATTGGATTGGCTGGGGAACTGGGAGCGGGGATCACCTTGGTTTCGGAAAGCATGCATAAGTCAAAGCGCGGTTATGGAACGATGCTGGTTGCCAGTGTCGGGGTGTTGGGCGCTATTTTAGCCTACTTTGTTTCGGAGGAATTTAATTGGCGTACCGCTTATTTTGTTGGTGGTGGAATGGGTTTATTGTTGTTGCTATTGCGTGTTGGTTCTTTTGAATCTGGTCTATTTAAGGAACAGGATAAAAGGATGTTCCCAAAGGTGATTTTAGGATGCTCTTTACCGATAAAGGCCGATTGAAACGTTATATCAATTGTCTCTGTATAGGCTTGCCAATCTGGTTTGTGGTGGGGTGCTGGTCACGCAGGCTCCAGAAATAGGAAAAGCACTTGGGGCATCCGAAACCCTGAGCGCGGGTAAAGGAGTGATGTTTGCTTATATCGGAATTTCCATTGGTGATGTGTTGGCAGGTGTGTTTGCACAGATTCTAAAATCCCGGAAAAAGGTGGTTTTTATCTGCCAGTTGATTATTATCGGTAGTTCGCTATGGTATCTTTTGAGTACTGGAATTACAGCCAATAAATTTCTGGTTTTGGCTTTTATCATGGGGTTAGGAGTAGGGTATTGGGCAACATTTGTGACTATTTCGGCAGAGCAATTCGGGACCAACCTGCGGGCTACTGTGGCTACCACAGCGCCTAATTTTGTCAGAGGTGCCTTGATACCGTCAACAATGATCTATGGACTTTTGGTGGATTCTTTTGGTATTGTCACCGCGGCAATTACGATGGTCTTGCTTCTTTCTGGTATTGCCATGTATTCACTGACACAGCTTGAAGAAAGCTTTGATAAGGACCTGAACTATCTAGAGGAGTAAACTCAGATATATCACAACAGACAGCCTATACTAGCAGCCTATTTTTTTCGGCCGGGGCACTTTTTGCAACGTTTTCCTTCTTTATATTTTTTACAGCATTTTTTGAAACAAACACAGGAAAAATCAGAAAAAGGATTCATTGCGGCACTTCTAAATTGAAATGGGCTTGCTTTGCCCTCGCCCTCACACTGTTCCACAAAGGATTCAATAACTTCGTTCATAAGGCAAAGTTACAATTTGTTTAAAATAATTCTAAATAAAAATGTTGTTTTTACATTTTTTGATTAGGTTCTCAATTACTTTCGGGAAATGCTGGTGTTCCAATTGCTGTCCTTTGAACTTAATGATATCCAGGGTATCACCGGCGTCTACCTTAAATTTTGCTTGATAAATAATCTCGCCCTCATCAAAGTGCTCATTGGCAAAATGAATGGTAATGCCATGTTCTTCCTCTTTGTTGGCCAAAACAGCTTTATGTACATGGTCGCCATACATGCCCTTGCCGCCATATTTGGGGAGGAGAGCAGGGTGGATGTTGATGATCTGATTTGGATAGGCTTTTAAAAGATTGTTTGGAACAAGCCATAGGAAACCTGCCAGGACGATCAGATCGATATTTAAATTTTTAAGGATATTAACGACATTGTCCGTGTTGTAAAATTCATTGCGATCAAATATATGTGCTGGAATTTCAAAATTGTCAGCGCGCTGAATAACATAAGCATCAGGGTTGTTGGACAGGATCAGCGCAACCTCAACTTCATCTGAGTATTTGAAATGTTCCATTATTTTTTGAGCATTGGACCCTGAACCTGAAGCAAAAATGGCAATTCGTTTTTTCACGATTAATGAGTATTAATAGATTTGATCGATTTAAAAATTAGTCCAAACTTACGCATTTTTTGTAAAAAAACTAAAATATTGACGAATAGAACCGCATTTTTAGCTATTATTGATTAAAATTAATTGAATATTCATTGTCAGTTTAAAATTCTTTAACATGAAGTTACTCTGCTCCCTATTTTTTGCATGTGCATTTTTTCTTTTTCAACCCTTATTTGCGCAGGCTCCAAAAACAATTCCGGCATTTACGTTTGATGAGGTCTATCAGTCGGGCAAGTTCCATTCGGACAAATTGCCGAAGACAGGTTATATCGTTTTGGATTTCTATGATCCAGGTTGTGGTCATTGTCAGAAAATGGGAGCGGGCATCGCACAGAATTTGCAAAAGCTAAAAAACGTTAGTTTTTATTTTATCTCGATGAATGACAAACCTTACGTGGATGGGTTTATTAATATGCATGCCAAAGCGCTGAAAGGTGCTGCTAATGTAAAATTTTGTTCGACTCCGGTACACAGTTTATTGAAAAATTTAGCCCCAGTAATTATCCTTCACTGTATGTTTATGATGCTAAGACGAAAGCCTTAGTGCAGCATCTTGATGGGGAGGACGATGTGAAGAAATTGCTGAAAGCAGTAGGGGTTTCGAATTAGAAGATAGTTTACCTGTAAAATACCTGTTTATAACATAAGAGCCCCGCTAATGGAGTGGGGCTCTTATGATTATTCATAAACTATCAATCTTCCTGTTTATTGATAAAGACGAATTTTCCATCAAACACATCCAGTCTGATAATCGAATCACGACTGACTTTGCCGGATAAGATTTCTTTCGACAACTCATTCAGAATACGTTTCTGAATGACACGTTTCAATGGTCTGGCGCCATAGATCGGATCGTATCCGAGTTGTGCCAACCAATCCATTGCTTCGTCTGAGGCTGTGATAAAGATGTTTTGTTCGGCCAGTTGTTTTTGGACATGTGTAAATTGAAGTCGCACAATATCACCGATCTCATCTCTACTCAATGGCGTAAACATAATTACTTCATCAATACGGTTCAGGAACTCTGGACGGATCGACTGTTTAAGCAGATCAAATACCTCCGTCCGCGTTTTTGCAATGATCTCCTCTTTGTTGTCATCATCCAAATGACTGAAATTCTCTTGGATGATATGCGATCCTGTATTAGAGGTCATGATAATGATCGTATTCTTAAAGTTGACCGTACGACCTTTGTTGTCCGTCAGGTGACCATCATCCAATACCTGCAACAAGATGTTAAATACATCCGGATGTGCTTTTTCGATTTCATCCAGTAATACGACCGAGTAAGGGTGTCTGCGTACGGCTTCTGTGAGCTGACCGCCTTCATCATAACCGACATATCCCGGAGGCGCACCGATCAAACGAGACACGGCATGTCTTTCCTGATATTCGGACATGTCGATACGGACCATAGACTGTTCATCATCGAATAGAAATTCAGCCAGGGCTTTTGCGAGTTCGGTTTTTCCGACCCCGGTTGTACCCAGGAAGATGAATGAACCTATCGGGCGTTTTGCATCATTCAGTCCTGCTCTGGAACGACGGATTGCATCAGAGATCGCTTCAATGGCTTCATCTTGACCTGCGACCCGTTTGTGAAGTTCCTCTTCCAGATTCAGCAGCTTTTCACGTTCAGACTGAATCATTTTGCTGACAGGTATTCCAGTCCATTTAGCAACGACATCAGCAATATCTTCAGAAGTTACCTCTTCCTTGAGCATGCGTTTGCTTTCCTGTTTTTCAGCCAGTTCAGCTTTCAGTTTCTCCACTTTTTCCTGTGCTTCTTTGATCCGTCCGTAACGTAATTCGGCCACTTTGCCATAATCACCTGAGCGTTCGGCCTGTTCGGCTTCAAGTTTATAGTTTTCAATGTTTTCAATTTCTTGATTTACATTGTCCACCAGGCTTTTTTTTCTTCTTGCCATGAAGCTCTTAGGGTATCGCGTTCAGCGGATAAGTTGGCAATGCTTTCAGAAAGTTCCTGCACCTTTTTATCGTCATTCTCACGTTTCAATGCTTCGCGTTCGATTTCCAATTGCATGATACGGCGCTCTAATTCGTCCACGGCTTCTGGTACAGAGTCCATTTCCAGGCGTAATTTGGAGGCAGCCTCGTCAATTAAGTCAATTGCTTTATCCGGTAGAAAACGGTCGGCGATATAACGTTGCGATAATTCTACCGCTGCGATGATAGACTCATCTAGGATACGTACTTTATGATGTGTTTCATAACGTTCTTTGAGTCCCCGCAGGATGGAAATGGCATCCTGTGTATCTGGTTCTTCGACCATTACCTTTTGAAATCTACGCTCTAGCGCCTTGTCTTTTTCAAAATACTTTTGGTATTCATTGAGTGTGGTCGCTCCAATGGCACGTAGTTCACCTCTGGCTAAGGCAGGTTTTAGGATATTTGCGGCATCCATAGCCCCTTCACCACCACCAGCACCAACCAAAGTATGGATCTCATCGATGAAGAGGATGATCTCACCATTGGAATCCGTTACTTCTTTGACAACGGCCTTTAAGCGTTCCTCAAATTCCCCCTTGTATTTAGCTCCCGCAACGAGGGCTCCCATATCCAATGAAAATACAATCTTGGACTTTAGGTTTTCCGGCGCATCACCTTTGATAATCCGATAGGCGATTCCCTCGGCAATAGCGGTCTTACCAACCCCGGTTCACCAACGAGTATGGGGTTGTTTTTGGTGCGTCGTGAAAGAATCTGCATGACACGTCGGATCTCCTCGTCCCGACCGATGACCGGGTCTAGTTTGCCGGATTCGGCGTATTCATTTAAGTTACGGGCATATTTTCCAAGTGCGTTGTAAGTTGCCTCTGCATTTTGATCGGTCACGCGACTATTGCCCCGCAATTCTTTAATGGCAGTTTTGAGATCTTTTTCCGTTACCCCTTGTGATTTCAGTAGGGTTGAGTTTTGTCTGAAGTGGCCAATATACCCAGTAGTACATGCTCGACCGAGACAAATTCATCGTTAAATTCTTTGAGATATCCTTGTGCTTTTTGTAAAGCATTGTTTGCATCACTGCTGAGATAGATGTTACTTCCGCTTACTTTGGGGAAGCTCTCGATTTGCTTATCAAGCTCAGCGCCAAGGTAAGGGATGTTGACGTTCAATTTCTTTAAGAGGTGACTGACAACATTTTCATCTACAGTAAGTAATGCTTTTAATATATGTGCTGTCTCGATGGCCTGTTGCTGATTTCCAGCGGCTATCTCCGACGCTTTTTGTATAGCCTCTTGGGCTTTGATTGTGTAATTGTTAAAGTTCATTCTGTATCGCTTAATTAAAATTTTGTTGATATGTAGGGGTATAACAATTGAAATGCCATTCGGGTTTTATGTGTTAATTCGGAAAAAATGACATTAATATTTATTGATTCATGACAAATTTTCAGTATTAAAAAATAATGCTGTTGATTTTTAAATATTTGGCATCAAAGCGGGTAAAAATTATAGCGGGGACTTGCATTTTTGATTTAGGCTTTCGATATTTGCAGCATCTTAAAACGGAGGTCGTTTTAAGATTGAAAAGAAGTAAAAAGCCTCTTTAGCTCAGCTGGTAGAGCAACTGACTTGTAATCAGTAGGTCATTGGTTCGATTCCGATAAGAGGCTCTTCGAGTGTTACTCATCAAACTTCTTTAAAAAGCCTCTTTAGCTCAGCTGGTAGAGCAACTGACTTGTAATCAGTAGGTCATTGGTTCGATTCCGATAAGAGGCTCTTTGAGCGATACTCATTAAAATTCATTTAGAAGGCCTCTTTAGCTCAGCTGGTAGAGCAACTGACTTGTAATCAGTAGGTCATTGGTTCGATTCCGATAAGAGGCTCAAAAAAATCCCCAAGAATTTCTTGGGGATTTTTTTGTTTTTAGTCTAAGCTGAGCTTGGCGGCTATCGCTATTTTCTTCGGTATATCGGTGTTGTCCATTTTTTGGTTGAACTGCTCTGCGCCTGCACCAATGGCATAAACGGGCGCGTAAGCTGCTGAATGGTTGTTGGAAGCCCAGGCAATTGAGCCCATACGGTTTAGTATGGCAATGCTTAAAGCCGCGATTTTGTCATCACTGGCGTACAAACTTTTTGCTGTTTCATTCTGGTGGTCAACGAAGCTACGTTGGTAAGCTCCCTGTAGTGATTTGTCGTCATCCGCATTGACTTTTACCTGGTTATACAGGCCTGTATGCGTGGAAAGCAGATTTTTAGGTCATCCCAAGTTGCATTTGCTTTGTTTTTGCGCAGATTACCGATTTCATTTGAAAGCTCGGCATGCGATAATTTTGATTAGCCAGTAATTTTGTCTTTAAAGTAGAGCTACCGTTGCCGATACCCAATCCACCGGTTTCATGGTCAGCAGTCACCACAATAAGTGTTTCTTTGGGGTGTTTCTTGTAGAATTCATACACAAGCTCTGCTGCCGAATTAAAGTCTAATACTTCCTGGATGGTGGTAGCAGCGTCGTTTGCATGGCAGGCCCAGTCTATTTTTCCACCTTCAACCATCAAAAAGAATCCATTTTTATTGTTTTGTTCCAACGATTGGATGGCAGCAGCGGTAATATCCGCTAGCTTGAGGTCAGATGGTTTTTGATCTATGGCGTATTTTAGCGCATCTGTTGCAGTTCCGTCTGTATTCATAAGGATAATTTTGTCAGACTTGCGGGGATGTTGCGTATAGGCCTCTTTTCCCTTTAAAACTTTGTATCCTGCTTTTTCAAACAAAGGGAAAAGGGAAGGAGCTGGCTGTTTATCAAAGGTTGTTTCGGGTTTTAGGAAATTGGATCCACCAAAGAAGTCAAAATTGAGCTGATAATTTCTTTGCCAATTTCGTAATACATATCACGGTCAGGCTGATGGGCATAAAACGAAGCAGGTGTAGCATGGTCTATACTCACAGTGGTGATGATACCGACTTTCTTTCCTTTTTCCTTGGCTGCATAAGCGATACTTTTGTGTGGCACTGTTCCGGTACTGTCCATTCCGATAACACCGTTTTTCGTTTTTTACCGACGGCAAGAGCTGTACCACCAGCGCCAGAATCGGTAACACCATTGGATTGGGAGTGCGTGGAAGCAAATCCAACATGGGGAAACTGGGTAAAGACCAAAGGTACTGTACTGTTTTTTTGCTGGAGTTCGGCACGGTGTATTTCGGTCAGATTGACTTGATTAAGTCCCATTCCGTCACCGATGAGGTAAAAGATATATTTTGCTTCTTGGCTAAAAGCCGGAAATACATAAATAAAAGCAAAGAGAAAAAGGAATAAAACGCGTTTTTTCATTAGTGTGATAGATAAAATAAATGACAGCAAATTAATAAGCCCGGATTAGCTTATTGTTAATTCATTGTTATGAATACTTTTTACATTACCCTTGGTTCACCTTGTCTGATAGCTGTTTGATATCTTCCACTGAGATGATATTGATGCGTTCTTTGCGGGCGTGAATGGACTTTATCATTGCTTGGGCAACCAGGGCAACAGGTAGCGCTTCATAGCTCTTAAAAAGGCCGATACGGTTAAAAGCGCGCAATGCGCTTATGCCGATTTTTTCACCTAAACGATCTGTATTGGGACGGATCAAGCCGCCGGGCTGTACAATAATAAGTTTACCAAAATCTAGTGCTTTCACATGTTGCTCCAGACTCCCTTTCATCCGATTGTAGAAAATCTTCGATTCAGCATCTGCGTTGACCGCCGAAAGTAATACAAAACAGGGGATTTCATTTTTCTTGGCCAGCGCTGCGAATTGCAGGTTGAGGTCATGATCTACCTTCCATTGCGCTTCTTTACTACCTGCATCTTTGACTGTGGTGCCCAGACAGGAAAAAGCAACATCGCCGTGAATTTCCTGTTCAAACTCTTGGAGTTTACTGAAGTCTACAACGATCTGCCGTAATTTGGGTTGCTCATCAAAGTTCTTGCGCCGTAAGAGGACGACGACTTCGGTAAAATCCGTAGATTTTAATAGTTCATGAACAAGTACTCTTCCAGTGGCACCGGAACCACCAATTAAAACTGCTCTCATGTTGTTGATTTTTTTGTTTTACATCAAATGAACGACAGGCTATCCCTGTCAATCGGGACAGCAATACTGCTGTTGATAAACAATAGTTTTACAGCAGAATCCCTAATCTTTGTAATTTGGTTTTCCGGGTGTAAAACGTACGATGGATTGATCCAGTCTCAGGGCGTCTGCTACAGTAATCAGATCTTCTTCCACAATAAAATTTTGATCGATAGAGGTTTTTATTGTCGTAAAATCTTCCTGATCGGCGTCCTGAAAATACAATAGCGATTGGATGGTTGATACTGCTACGAGTTCGAGTAGTTCGTCTTCACCTTCATAGCCAACATAGAAAAAAATCTGCCATAATTATACAATTTGGTTTTATACGAATATACTTTATTTAATCCTAAAACTGCCTAATTCGAACTGAAAACTTGTCACCGATATGTTGTTTTTTTAATAAAGTATCATATTTAAATTTTCTTGTATAGAGACTTATTTCCCTCACAAAAATGCCTTATATTTGAGGTAATCGTTTTAAATAAATATTAACAATAAGATCATATAAAGATGGATAAAGAGCAGATACAAAATTGGTTGGATAATGGGTATGATATACTGCACCATGGCAGGCCGGTTAAAGTTGAAGGCAATCTGTGGGATTATATTGATGGGTTGGGAAGCTATGAAAATGTGTTTGTATTACGGGAACTGATTTATTGGACAGAGGAGGAGCTGGCAAATATCGGGAAACAATAACAAGGTCTTGAATCCAAGATTGCTGTCTGAGATCCAAGACCAGTTGAGCTTGCTATTGTTGTTAAAGGATAATATTGCGTTTAAATGCACATCCTAATTCGATGAGAGAATCTGTCTTTGCGATGCCCGGAATGTTGTCAATTTTTTCATAAAGCAACTGACGCATATGTTCATGGTTTCTGGCGATAATCTTTACGTATAAAGTGTAGTTTCCAGTGATGTAATAACATTCCGTAACTTCAGGGATCTTTTTCAGCTCGGCAATGATACGACTTGAATCATGATCTTTTTCCAGACTGAGCCCCGTAAAAGCCCCCAATCATAACCTAATCTTTTTCATCTAATACGGGTTTTATACCTGTTAATATCCCTTGCTCCATGAGACGATTGATACGTTGATGGATCATGGTATTGGATACGCCTAATGCTGTTGCAATAGCGGAGTACGCCATTCGGCCATCCGCATCTAGGTATTTTAAAATTTGAAGGTCAAATTCATCTATTCCGTTCATTGTTATGTAGGTTTAAAAGTTAATTTTAATATTTTAACGCTAAAATAGCGTTAAATTCTATTATTTTATCTTAAAAATAGTAAAAATTGTATATTTGTTATTATTTGAAATAAAATCCAAATTATGAGTATTGTATCTAAACAAGGAAACGGCGCGGCATTTATTGCCAAGGAAGAAAAATATGGAGCACACAACTATCACCCTTTACCGGTTGTGTTGGAGCGGGCAGAAGGTGTCATGGTATGGGATGTTGATGGTAAGTCTTATTTTGATTTCCTGTCGGCATATTCAGCAGTCAATCAGGGGCATTGTCACCCGCGTATTATTGCTGCGTTGACAGATCAAGCTCAGAAGTTGACTTTGACTTCACGTGCTTTCTATAACAATAAGCTGGGAGATTTTGAGGAAATGATCTGTAAGCTGTTCGTATTTGATAAAGCTTTGGTTATGAACTCGGGTGTAGAGGCTGTTGAAACAGCGATGAAGCTCTGTCGTAAATGGGCATATCAAGTCAAAGGTATTGCTCAAAATCAAGCTAAAATAGTTTTTGCCAAAGATAATTTTCATGGACGTACCATTTCGGTGATATCTGCTTCAAACGATACGACTGCAACCAACGATTTCGGTCCTTTCGTGGAAGGAATAGCATTGGTGCCCTACAATGATATCGAGGCATTGGAAGCCTTGTTTAAACAGGATAAAAATATTGCCGGATTTATTGTTGAGCCAATTCAGGGTGAAGCGGGAATTGTGGTTCCGGATGCAGATTATTTGAAACGTGTACGCCAGTTGTGTACAACCTATAATGTACTCTTTATTGCGGATGAAATCCAGACAGGTATAGCAAGAACCGGAAGTATGTTGGCTTCCTATGCCATTGATGATGTGGATAGTGCGAGTAAACCGGATGTATTGATATTGGGTAAGGCCCTATCTGGAGGTGTATTGCCCGTCTCAGCGGTATTGGCAGATGATGCTATTATGTTGTGTATCAAACCGGGTGAGCATGGTTCTACCTACGGTGGTAATCCGCTGGCCTGTGCGGTAGCGATGGAAGCGCTTCAGGTTGTGCTGGATGAAGATCTGATCAACAATGCCCGTCAAATGGGGGATCGGTTTTTGGAGGGTTTACGAAAAATTGCGGCCAAATCGGATATGATTACCGAAGTCAGGGGCAAAGGACTATTGACAGCTATTGTGATCAATGCCAGCGAAGAGAGTGATCTAGCCTGGAATATTTGCCTAGAATTTAAGGAAAATGGTCTTTTGGCAAAACCTACTCATGGCAACAAGATCCGTTTGGCGCCACCATTGGTGATTACGGAAAGTCAAATCGACAGCTGCCTGGAGATAATCGAACGATCGTTGACTAATGCGACTGCACGATGAAGAAAATGATTGAATTGATCAAAAACAGATCTGATATTGGTGCGGGTACCCGAGGTTCTGACCTTGGTATAGATGCTATTGAGATTGCGGCGATCAACAAAGGAAGTCAGTATTTTATCAATTATCCCTTTGTGGATGTGCCTACACGAAATAGTTCCATTTACCAAAATGATAACCATCCTTTCGGTAAACATATCCAACAGATCTATGAGCAGTGTAAGCAGGTGGCCTCTACAGTGGAAGATAGTCTGTCGGCGGGTAATTTCCCTTTGGTATTTTCGGGTGACCATTCTTCGGCAATGGGGACAATAAGCGGTATCAAGTCGGCTTATCCTGATAAAAAATTGGGTGTGATTTGGGTTGACGCCCATGCGGATATTCATTCACCCTATACAACACCTTCTGGCAATATGCATGGCATGCCCTTGGCGGCCATGTTGAACGAAGATAACCTGTCCTGTAAAATTAATGAAATTGATCAATCAACGCAGGAATTCTGGAATAAGCTGAAGCGTATTGCTGGTCCGGCAGAAAAGATACAACCAGCGAGTTTAATCTATTTTGGAGTCAGAGATACCGAGGAACCTGAAGATCTATTGATTGCGCATTTGGGGATCAAAAATTACCGTGTCGAAGAAATTCGCCAACGTGGAATTGAAGACTGTGTGGCTGAAGCACTGCTCGGTTTGCAGGATTGCGATATGATTTATATCTCTTTTGACGTGGATAGCATGGATAGCGAATTGATTTCAGATGGTACCGGAACGCCTGTTCCCAAGGGCTTTATGCCAAAGGAAATCGTCCTGATATTGGAAGAAATTATACGATCTGAAAAGGTAAGCTGTCTGGAAATCGTTGAGGTAAACCCTTTGTTGGACAATAAAGGGAATAAGATGGCGGAAGTTGCTTTTGATATTTTAGAACGCATAACACCGCTGATCGAACTCAAATCTGGTGATTGATAGCTAATATGATTTCCTTTTATATTGCTTTTGGCTTAGATCGGCTTCTCTGTAAGGATTAGTGATATTTAACTAAGATTGAGCAAAAGGTCATGTAGTGCGCTTGTATTAATATTTAATAAATCAATAAATACGAAGGGGTATCTGACAGGAAGATCGGATACCCCTTATTTTTTACTGTTTCTGGATGTCGTCCCTTATAGGGTCTTTTCAATAGTTCAGCCCTAAGTTATTTGCTTTTATCTTGTTAGGTCGTTTTTTCGTATATGATAGGAACTTTGGTGCAGGCAAGCTGCGTCCAACAAGGCCTGTTGGAGGTTAATTGTTTAGTGTTTTATTGCCGTTATACCAAAGAAACAGCAATAAAACACCAAAGAAACACCAAAGAAATAGCAAAGAAATAGCAAAGCAGTCCCAAGCCAGGTCCCTAGAAGGTACGAAGAAGTCTCGAAGAACAGGCCTAGAAACGGTAAAGAACAACCCATAAATAACCAAAGAAACAGCAATGAAACACCAAAGAAATAGCAATAAGCAAGCAAAGAAAAGAAGCACTTTCGTATAAAATATCCTGCCAATAGGACAGCAGACATATATTAAGTTTAATCTGATTTAATATTCTCTTAACATGCTAACGCTTAAATTTACGCGGCGACTATTTACGGCAAAAATGAGAATTTCTTACAATATTATATTTTCGACCTTCTTTCTGGTACAGCTTTTTTTTCTCACAGTTGACTACGGCACAAGCTGATTCATTTAAAGAGATTCGGGTATTAAGCCAAAATTATCCAGATTCGGCGATTACCTTAGTGAAAAAACGTTATGCGAAAGCCATAAACGACCGTGATCTACTGCTACAGGAAATTGCCTGCAGACAATAGGTTGGTTATGCGTGAATCAAGGGCATTATGCCCAGGCGCAGGACTATTACTTCCAGGCAGATCGCATCTACACCCAGCTCAACGCGAAACAGGCACTGGGATCCAACTGGAGTGATATCGGTGAACTCAATATCTTCAACAAGCAACATCAGTTGGCCAAGGAATACTTTAACAAGGCGCTACACACATTCAAAAGCGAAAATGACCGAAATGGTGAGGCTTCTGTCCTGGGAAATATGGGGCATCTTTTTGAAAAGGAGGGACATTATGATTCGGCTTTTGTCTATCAAAAACAGGCCTTGGTGATCTACCGTGAGCAGACAAATCGTAATGGGGAAGCTAAGATTCATGAAAACTTGGGCAGTATCTATGAAGATCTTGGGAAATATGATAGTGCTTATTTGCATTTTGAAAAGGCGAGGAATTTATATCAGGAAACACAGGATAACTATGGAAGGATTGTGGTGATCAATAATATGGGTGATATCTTTCGAAAAACCAATAAATATCCCGAAAGTATTCAGCTGACCCAACTCGCTTTTCGCCTAGCGGAGAATCTTGGAGATGTCTATCAGATGGCATCAACGACAAAAGATCTCAGTAAGACATATGCTTTAAGCGGACAAATGGACAGTGCTTATTTCTATGCAGAACGGAGCCGAAAACTCGTGCTGGAGCTTTATAGTGTGGATGGGGCGCGGCACACAGCATTTTTCCAGGCACTGTATGATATGAATCAAAAGGCGGAGGAAATAGAAAAACTACAGACAAACAAACGGATCAATTCGATCTTGTTGCTCGGTACGATTGTGGTATTGATCTTATTGAGTGTATTATCCTATGTTCTTTATAGCCGGCAGAAAATAAGGATCAAAACTCAGATCGCTGAATCACGGAAACAGGAAGCGGAGCGTGAACTGGCGGAAATAGCACTCAAAAATCAGCTGTTGGAAGATAAGCAGCTCAAGCAGGAGCTAACGCTGAAGGAAAAGGAACTCACATCCCATACGCTCAACCTCATCCGCAGTAACCAATTTCTGGAAGAACTTCGCGACGAATTGAAAGCGCTAGTCAAAGACGATCGACGGGATCAAAAGAAACCTATGCAACGGTTGGTACAACAGATCAGTGAACATATTACGCAAGGCATCCATTGGAAAGAGTTTATGGGGACATTTGAACGCGTACATCATAGTTTTTTGAAAAACTGATCAAGCTATTTCCTGATCTGACCGCAGCCGACATGCGCCTGATCGCATTGCTGAAAATCAATCTCAATAATACAGATATCGCGATCCTGTTGGGGATATCACAGGATAGTCTTCGTGTGGCCAGACATCGGTTAAGGAAAAAACTAAAACTGGAACAGGGTGAGGATCTCGCCGGGTATCTGCTTAGTATTTCATAATTTCTTAACATAAGGATAACTGAAGGTTAACGGCGCTTATTTTGCTTGTAATTGTCTTTATTTCAGTTGTTTATTTGTTGTTGATTCCCTCTGGTTGATCCCCTGTTTCAGCTTGTTTCTTTCTTGTAACGCCAAAGATTTTGTGAATCTGTTGCAGGCTATCATATTTGCAGCAACAATCAGAGATTCATAATAATCTATTAAAAATGAAAAACGTTTTAACGGTATTGCTTGCCTCCAGTATTTCGATCAGCGCCGCTTATGCAACCAAGATCAAGGGAAAGTCCTGGATGGACAAACAGGGGAAGCCATAGTCGGTGCGACCGTGTTCCTTGAACAAAGGGGTTTGTCAACCAAGACACAATTGGATGGTTCATTTGAATTCAAAGGACTATCCGCAGGTACAGATAAAGTCCATATTCGGCATGTGGCCTATACTGAATTGATTAAAGAAATTGAGATTAAAAAGAGAATACACCTCATTTTACTTTTCAGCTAGCCTCGAGTGAACAAACTTTAATGGAGGTAACTGTCAAAGGAAAGCGAAATGGCGGCGATGATGATCCAAGCGCCCGTCGACTAGAAAAGAATGCCTCACAGATCATGAACGTCGTATCAGCTCGGGCAATTGAGATCTCTCCAGATATTACAGTGGCAAATGTTGTGCAACGTGTTTCGGGTGTTTCCATCGAACGGAATTCGAATGGTGAAGGGCAGTATGCTATTTTAAGGGGCATGGACAAACGCTATAACACGACTTTGGTCAATGGCGTGAAAGTCCCCAGTCCTGACAACAAATATCGCTATGTGCCCCTGGATCTATTCCCATCGGATATGTTGGAGCGATTGGAAATCTACAAATCCCTGACGCCAAATATGGAGGCTGATGCCATTGGTGGTGTCGTGAATATGGTCATGAAATCTGCTCCAAGCAAATTATTGTTTCAGGCTAACCTGGCTACAGGATACAGCCAACGGTATTTTAATCGGGATTTTGGTAGTTTTTCCACCAGCGGGGTTTCGTCAAAATCTCCTTATGAACTTCATGGGAAAAATTATAATGCTACTTCTGCTGATTTTGATAAGGGAACGTTGGACTATACGTATAAAAAACCATCCCCAGATCTTATCGGTAACCTAACGATTGGCAATCGCTATTTAGATGATAAGTTGGGGTCATACTAGGGCAAGTTATCAAAACCTTCATCGCGGCAGTCGTTCTATTTTCTACAAATCGTCTGTCGTTGATATCAATCCCAATGCGGTCATTACCGAACAGAGTGACCGACAATATGATGAACAGCAACAACGCTTGGGACTGCATAACAAAATTGATTATCGAATCAACCCAAACCATCGACTGAGTTTTTACCAGATGTATGTGAACTTGAACAATCTCCAATTACGAGATGCGGTCAATACGATTTACAATGGACAGTACGATCCAAGTAACGGTAAGTCCGAGTTGACCTATGTGACCCGGAGCAGGAAGACACAACAACAGATCTACACTGGTAATCTCCAAGGCGACCATCATTTTTGGATAATCGTTTGAATTTTCGCTGGTCGGGTGTCTTGTCTTCGGCGCGCAATGAGTTGCCGCAGAATACGACAATTAGCTTAGATGGAGTGGAGGAGAACTTTGAACGTAGACGGACTTCTCTCGTAAACAAGTCGCCAGTGACTTACCGTTGGGAACGTAATACCGATGAGGATCGAGCCGGCTATTGGGACCTCGCTTATAAAGTGCCGATGGCAGAAAACAAACTGGAGATTTCCACGGGTGGTTTATATCGTGACAAACAAAGGAGCAGTTTCTATAATAATTATAACCTTTCTCCAATCTCTGATGAGGCGAAGTATAAGTATGGGGTTGATTTTCAGAAGTACACGGATCTTCAATTGACAGTCAGTAATGCTACTGGTGCTGTGGCTAATGCATTGACCTACGATGCTGATGAAAAAACGACTGCGGTTTACGGGATGTTCAACTATGAGAATGACAAGCTGCAAATGATCGGAGGTATACGTATGGAGCATACGAACCAGGGGTATAAATTATTATTCCCTGCTGGAGAAAAGAGACCTGAGGGATCTCAGGTCTATACCGAATGGTTGCCGAGTTTAACGATTAAATATCATTTGGACAAAAAGCAACAACTTCATGCAGCTTACTATCGGGCATTAAACCGCCCTGGTTTTTACGAAATTGTTCCATCTAGTGTTGTCAATGAGGAATTTATGGAGCGAGGGAATCCAGATTTGAAACACGCGTTGGCCGATAATTTTGATTTACGTTACGAATTATTCCCAGAAGCGTCATCACAATTTCTTGTGGGTATGTTTTATAAAAAGATTAAAAACCCCATCGAGTACACTTTTCAGCCTGATGAGGTACGCAGGCAGGACGTATACTATACACCTGGAAATTTTGGAACTGCTAAAAACTTCGGCTTAGAGGTTGATTATATCAAGTATATCCAAAAATTTGGTGTTAAGGCGAATTATACATATACGCATTCGAGCATCACCACGACTAAAATGACCCGTAAGACGAACGAGGTTACGCAGGATCCCGATCCTATCTTTTGGATCAAACTCGCCCTCTTTATGGGCAAGCAGCACATATAGCTAATTTATCCTTGTTATACAAAGATGCTAACAGAGGTTGGGAAGGACAATTGGCTGGATCTTATACCGGATCCCGGATCAATACCGTTTCCCAGTTTTTGAATAATGATTTATGGCAAAAGGGATTTATTCAACTTGATGCTTCTGTGGAAAAGAAATTCCGTGCAGGATGGGCAATTTTCGCCAAAGCCAATAATATCTTAAATACACCTATGGAACTATATGTGAAGGGGACAAATCCTGAGAATGATAAGATTATGGAAAAGCTCGTGCAGGGTGGTAATACGCTTATTCGAAAGGATTTATATGGCCAAAATTATATCCTAGGTCTACGCTATAATCTGAATAAATAGGTTTGTGAAGCATTTAGCATATTATAATTAAATAAATCGAGCACATGCTCATAATGAAATATACAGATGAAAAATAACATTATTTTATTGTTTACAGCTCTTTCAATCGCATTGTTAGCGGCCTGTGAAAAGGCAAATATTGACGTGGATACTTCTGATGCCAATGGTAGTGCTATTGGTGAAGTTTCCGGCGTTTGGAGTAAGGGGAGTATCCAGCATATTAAAGGTGATATTATTATTCCCGAAGGAAAAACATTGACCATTGAGGAGGGCGTGACGGTGTTAATGGACTCTGTTGGTAAAGCTGAAATCGTGGTGTTGGGAAATCTATATGCGCTAGGTACCGCTGAAAATCCGGTGAAATTTACTGTAGAAGATAAATACAAATCCAAAACCAATGAATTTGGAAAGCTTTGGGGTGGTATTTTAGCGGCACCTAGTTGTCAGGAGTTAGTTTTAGACCATACCATTATCGAATATGGGGAGCAGTTACCTCCGATGCTTCAATGTCTGTCAAAATGGGATTATATAAAAAGACAGCTGGTGAAGCGCTACCCGCATTATGGTTTTCCAATATTGATGGGAAACTGATTGTTCAAAATAGCACAATCAGTCATTTTCATGAAGATTGCACCTATATTGAAGGTGGTAAAATTATCTTCGCTAACAATCGTTTCTTCTCGAATGGCGTCACTGGAGGTGAAGCTATGAACTTTAAATCTGGTTGTCTTGCTGATGTAGCCTACAATCTGGTCTACAGTGTCAACACCAATGCCTTAAAGCTTTCCAATTCAGGAGACAGAATACCACAGGCACATATCATCGTTTACAACAATACCATGCTGAATACGGGCTGGCGTCGGCCGACCGCAAAAGGTGGTTCGGTTTGGTTAGAGGCCTCTGTTAAAGCGGAAGTGTACAATAATCTGTTCGCCAATACCCGATTCGGGGTTAAACGCGACCCCAAGAAGCCCGAAGATAAGCGCTCGGTATCAAGCAACAATTGGTATTATGGTTATGATCAATTGACGGTGGACCAATTTCAGGTCGGAAAGAATGATATCGTTGAAGGGACCAATGATGTCAGGGGCAAATTGGCAGGGGAAAACAACCTAAATTTGTGAACTATCCATTAGAAACTCCCGGTGATAATTATGTGTTTAATGCAGCCTGGGATTTCCATCTACAAGGAAATTCATCCGCTTTGAAAGCTGGTACGTTAGCATTCAAACCACATTTTATAGATGGATTGACACTATCAAATGGTTTATCCTATAGCTCTCCACAACCTGCAACTTATGTTGGTGCTTTTGGTGCCAAATTTTAATTAATTCAACATGAAAACAACGTTAAAAACAATACTATTTTTTGGCTTGACGGCATCGACATTACTGCAAGTCTCCTGTAATAACCCAAAAACGAATACATCCGCAACGGAATCTATTAAACCTGTTTTTGTTACTGATGCGGTACGTTACGATTCCGATGATCCTGCGATCTGGGTCAATAAAACCGATCCTAGCAAAAGTCTGGTCATCGCAACCGACAAAGATGCGGATGGTGCTTTATTTGTGTACGATTTACAAGGTAAAATTGTTAAAGATAAGGTAGCCTCAAATTTGAAACGCCCAAATAATGTGGATATCGCCTATGGTTTGATCATCGGAGGAAACCCGTCGATATCGCTGTGACAACAGAACGTATGACACATAAACTACGCATATTCTCGTTGCCAGATATGAAACCAATCGATCAGGGGGATTGGATATGTTTGTAGGGGAAACAGAACCTGATTTCAGGGATCTGATGGGAATAGCACTTTATACCTCACCGAAGGGGAGATCTATGCCATTGTGGGAAGAAAAAATGGTCCCAAAGAGGGGTACTTGGGCCAATATCTCTTGACGGATAATGGTGCCGGTGCTGTGAAGGCCACCTTAGTCCGTAAGTTTGGTTCATTCAGTGGAAAGAAAGAAATTGAAGCCATCGCTGTAGACAATGAACTCGGCTATATCTACTATTCGGATGAACAAGTGGGGTGAAACAGTATTATGCAGATCCTACAAAGGGCAATCAACAGTTGGCCTTGTTTGCGACCGAAGGTTTCACAGAAGACCATGAGGGTATTTCAATTTATAAATTGACGGATAGTACGGGCTATATTTTGGTTTCCGATCAGGGGCTAACCGCTTTCAGATTTTTAGCCGTGAGGGTACAAAGTCAAACCCATTTGAACATACTCATTTAAAGACGGTGCCCGTTATGGCTACACAAAGTGATGGTTCGGACGTCGTGTCTATCCGTCTAAATGATACATTTCAGCATGGTTTATTTGTTGCCATGAGCGATGATAAGACTTTTCACTATTACCGTTGGGAAGATATCGCTGGGCAGGAGCTAAAAAGAAATAGTCTTTCGAGAAGACTGATAAAGTATAAGGCAACAGTTGTATAATTGACGTACAGCTGTTGCTTTTTAAGGAATAATGCCCTTACTGCTATTGTTTTTAAGATCCTGGATGTCCGTGCAGTGATAACACAAGTGAAGTCTTCATCAATCCTGTTCGTACAATTTATACGCTACAGCTGATTCCTATTGGTGATAGCGAATCAAGCTCTCAGAAAGAAATATGGTCTTTCTCAGTGTAAGCAAAGCATTAATCAATCCTGTTTAGATGCATTATGCGTAGCAGTTACAGGTAATTCCCGACAATGGATAGGGACCTTAAACCAGAATGTCGAACCTTCACCGAGTGTGCTGTCCACACCAATTTCTCCCTGATGTTTTTGGATAATTTCTCGGCAGATAAACAATCCGATACCGAATCCAGAGGCGTAACTATCTGTTGAATCATTCACCCGATAGAATTTATTAAAAATCTGTTTTTGGTGCTTGTCACTGATGCCTCTTCCTGATCGCTGACTTTTACATTAAAATAATGGTCATCCACCAGAACATCCATGATAATGTTCGAATTGGTGGGAGCGTATTTAATGGCGTTGTCGATGAAATTAATGATCACCTGTTCGATCTTATCACGGTCAGCGACTATTTCTTGTCTGGAATGGGTTGCTCCGGTGTAATGAATAAGATGCTTGATGGGTTTTAGTGAATAGATGTTACGGATGTAATCTATCAGTGTACAGATGCGAAATGTATTTTTGTGGAGCAATAATTTCCCCTCATTGAGCTGGGATACATTCAGGAAACCCTCGATCAGTCCACGCATGCGTGTAGCCTGCTCATTTGATTGATGGAGATATTGTAGTCTTTTTTTCCGAACTGAGTGTCTGCTCCTTTGTAAGCAAGAGCTGTATGTAGGCAATCAGTGAGGTCAAAGGAGTCTTCAATTCATGGCTTGCGATACTGATAAAGTCCAGTTTTTTCTTTCCTCCTCTTTGTCGTTGGTTGTATCGAATATTGCACCGTATATGATTTGTCGGTTTGAATCGGCCGATAATTGTCCACCACCAACAGATCGAAGCCATTTTATTTTGCCTGTTTTTTTATCTTCTATTTCACATTGACAGTCAAAGGGGACTGTTTGGATACAACCTCCTGAAAGATATGACGTATCTTATCCCGGTATTGCGGTAGGATCTGGGTGAAAAAATCCACTTCCTGTATTTCTCGTTGGTGATCAAAGCCAAAAAGTTCGCGACATTGATCATTGAGTTCCATTTTCCTGGATTCTAGGTCAATGGAAAAGATGCCAATTCCTGCAACCTCCACGATCATTCTAAACTCTTGGTCTTTCTTTGCGATCAAGGTATTAATGGCCTCCAGTTGTTCACGCTCTACATGCTGTTGTGTAATATCCAGCGTGGTGCCGGCAAACCATTCCGGCTGTTGGTCCTGATCAAAATACATTTTCCCTTGCAATGGAGCCAGCGTAACTTTTGATCCTCGGCACCAATAGTACGAAACTGTACATCATAAACACCCTTATTTTGATAACTCAATGATTTTTTGACTTCCCGATCTATTCTGTTCCTATCTTCGGGGTGTATATAGCGTAAAACCTCGCTATAAGGAACAGCCTCACCCTTGGCAAAGCCAAAGAGCTCACGTGTACGTTCATCCCAGTGTACAATGTAGCTCTTACAGTTTAGATTCCAAGTCCCCATTTCGGCAGATTGTAGTGCGAAATGATAATGCTCTTCGCTTTCAATGATTTTCTTTAGTGCTGCTTTTAGTTTCTGGTTTAAATTTTTGGTTTCCCGGTCCGGTAATGGATATTTATTTAAACTGGTGACTGCATGAATGTTTCCTTCCAGACTGTATTTTGGAGTTAGTAGATCCTCAAGAAGTTTTTGCTCAATGTTATTCTTTTCATCCGACTGTTGGGCGATCGGCATATGATGGGGAATAATATTTATTTCTTGATATATACCATACATTTCTCCTGCTGCATTGATAAGGGGCTGGTATTTTATGCTGCAGTTATACCTATCGGATTGCCCTTCCAGACCAAGTCTGATTGATACATTTTCTTCTAGCAGGGTTTTCTGGCTAAACCACACCTGTTTTAATTTGGAGATACGAGCATGGAGATCCTCCTGTATAATACAATCTTCCAGCCGCTGACCAAGGGCAGTTTCATCACAATTCCACAACTGGAGCATTCTTGCACTGGCATAGGATATATAAAGCTCAGGACTATCATAAATCGCACAAGCCCCCGATGCGGTGCTGAGTATAGTTAAAATATCTTGGTCGGAACGGATCATAAAGTTTCAAAAAAATAAAATGCTATTTAGTTTAAAACAAATATTGTTCCCTTTCCAGATCCTTCCGAAACTTTCTTTAAAATTTAGTGTTTAATGGTTTCTCTTTCTGAAATAAGTGCCAATGGAATGTCTTTATAAAGTCCTTTAAATGGATAGAATTTTGTACCTTTATTCAGGTTGTGCCAGTTTGGACAGTAGGCGGAGTAGGGCTGGAGGTACAAGAGGTTTCTGGGTCTTTCAAGGTAAAAATGCAACTGAACTCCATAGTAGCATACTGTTTGGAGAAAGAAGAAAGATAAATTTTTATTAAATATTGCAAAAGATGGGTAAGGTGAAGATACTATTGGTTGAAGATCATATGGTCGTACGTAATGGTATTAAATTGTTATTGGAATCTCAAGAGGACTTTGTCGTCATCGGGGAGGCTTCGGATGGCAATGAGGCACTTCAACTCCTGTGCAACGAATTATTGCCTGAGATTATCTTAACGGATATCAGTATGGATCATATGGACGGCATGGAGTTGTTGCGTGTGATCAAAGCCAAGTATCCATCCATTAAGGTTGTCATCCTTTCGATGTTGAATCAGATCCATTATGTTATAGAAGGGTTTAAGCACGGCCTTTCGGGTTACCTTCTTAAAAACGTGGATTATAACGAGCTTCTTTTTGGACTAAACCATGTGGCTAATGGGGGTAAATACATGAGTGAAGAAATTAGTATGGCGCTGCTTGATCAGGTGGTCTCTGGTGAAAATTATACGGATTTACCAAACCGTTCGCTAACTGACTTTGATATCAGTGAACGCGAACTGGAAGTGCTGAAATTGATCGCTGATGGTTTTACGAATATGGAGATTGCCGACAAAATCTTTTTGAGCAAACGCACAATAGAGGGCCATCGACAAAGTTTGATCGAAAAAATGAATGTAAAAAATACGGCAGAACTTGTTAAGGTTGCCTTTCAATCCGGTATTCTCAAATAGTCCATTAAAATAATCCAATTGATTCCTGCTTGACTAACTTTTGGTTTGCAACTGCTGTTGTGTTTTTTTCTACTGTTGATGATAAGTAAAACAGATCCGATAAGTATAAATGGAATACTCAGTAGCTGTCCCATATTAATGAACAATGAATTTTCAAAATCTTCCTGATTGAGTTTTAGAAACTCATCTAAAAATCGAAAGGAAAACAATAGGATTAACAATAAAGCGAAGCAATTGCCAATGTTGTTTTTTAGGATCGGTTTTGTCCAAAGATAACGTAGTAACAGGAATAGTATCATACAAAACAACGCTTCATATAATTGAGCCGGATGTCGTGGTATTTGATCAATAGAAGTAAAGATAAAAGCCCAGGGCATGTTTGTTGGCGTACCGATCATCTCCGAATTCATTAGATTACCCAGGCGGATACAGGCTCCAGCGATAGGGACCACCAATGCGATTCGATCTGCAACCCAAAGGAAGGGAAGCTTTTGCTTCTTCGCGAACAAGAAAATAGCGACCAAAATACCAATACCACCGCCATGACTAGCCAGACCACCTTCCCATATGGCGAAGATCTTTAGCGGATTACTGAAATAATACGAGGGATCATAAAATAAGACATGTCCCAAACGTGCGCCTATAATTGTGCCCAAGACAATATAGATACTAAGCTGATCCAAAAAATCAACCGCTCGGCCTTCCTTTTTAAACATTGTCCATAACAGTCTGTAGCATAGGATAATTCCAAGTAGCCAAAATATGCCGTACCAACGGATAGGGTGATTGATGATCGGTATGGTAAAGATGTCGCTATTGACATCCCAAGTGATGAAATTCAATATTAAGCTACTCGTCATTATGCCTTAAAATATTTAGTGTATGGTATTAGTATAAGGAGATGGTCTTTTGTTACATTAAATCATGAAAATAAGTTCAAAGCTGCGTTGTTGGTTCTAAAACTCGATCATTCAATACAAATATTGATGCTGCCCGTACGATTGTTAAAATGCCTGATTTATCTTTTTTCGATCCTGTATATTTGTTTGTTAGTAAGACCGCATGACGAAATTTTTTGTTATAAACAACTTGATTTAAAGATGGTGGACCTACCTGCTAAAGGATGAATCTTAGGTAGCATACTTCTGTGTATCTTTATCCATTATGAGTCTACTTAAATATCAGGAAAGTTAAATATTTTTGAACTCAGGTATATTGTTTTGTTGGGAATATTCCGATATTCGATTACTTATTGACGGAACTCTGATGAGCGTTATACCTTAACGTTTAAAATATCGTACTCATCATAGCGGCATTATTATTTTAAATTACAGAAAATTACAGAAGGACATACGTATACCTTTGGAGAAGAACAAAAGTGAATTAATAAATATTCTGATGAAATTATATAGAACTGGAGCGTTTTACTGTCTTATTGTGATTTTACTGCTGGTCCAGTTATTTTCTTGTCATCAGAATAAGCCCCAGGACGCACAGAAGGCTACGGTCGTAGCCAACGACTCTCTTGACCTGAGCTATGAGAATGTGATGCTGCGCTATCTTTCAACACAGGATTTCAAGAGTGCAGCCCTTGTAAACAAGAAAAGAAATGAACTGCTTAAAGATGGCTATTTTGAGCATTCTCCTTACAGTTCGATTCTGTTGGCCTACGAATATTTACTGGATGATAATATAGATTCCGTCGAAATTGCGCTAAAAAATCTGGAAGGGCAAAAATTATCTTCGGATTTGGCTGTTTTAAAGGATTATCTGGGGATTCGTGCCAATTTCAGTTTTCATGATGTAACCAGCGGAACGATGATGGAGCAGATTATTGATGCGAAAGAGTATGCTTTAGCACATGAAAGTGTGTTTACCTTTCTGTTTTATAATCTATTGGCCAATGCGGAATACCGGCAGGGAGAATATCGACAGGCGCTAAAGGATGTGGAGTCCTGGTATCATTATCATCCCAATAAATCGAATGCACATGTCTCTCAGGCCTACCAGGAGATGAAATTTATGCAATATATGGCTTTGCATGATTTTGAAAAACTAAAAGGTACCCTGGACAGTTGTAAACACTATGCAAATGCAACAAAAGATTCGGCCATTATCATGCGTATGTATGACTTACAGTCGCAGTATTATTTTAGTATCGAAAACAACTCAAAAGCGCTAGAGGCCTCCAAAAGTACTTCAATTATTTACAGGCAACCAATACCTTGAATGCATATATTTTTGCAAATCTTGGTAAGAATTTCCTAAACAATAATCAGGTGGATTCGGCCATATTTTATTTTAATGCTGGTCTCCGATTTATTAAAAAGCATAAGATTAACCATAATAAAATGTTTTATTATAAGAATCTGCAAGTAGCTTATGCATTAAAAGGAGATTATGAACGGGCCTATTTTGCATTGGATTCAAGTTTTCAAGATTATAAACGGAGCACACAGCGGATCGAGGCCGAAAAAATCAACGATATCAATACAAAATACCAAACAGAGAAAAAGGATCAGGCGATTACGCTGTTGCGAACGACGAATGCATTCAACCATAAGATATTGGTCCAACAACGCTGGATATTTGTTATTCTATTGGCCCTGGTATTCAGTATTGCATTTTTTATCTATTTCAGAAACAAACAGAAATTGTTGCAGAATATCAATCAACGTATTCTCGCGGAGAATAGACAGCTTATTTTAGAACAAAAAACAAGGCAAAACCAACTAAATCCACATTTTATATACAATGCTATCGCCAACCTACAAGGATTGATCAGTAGTGAACAAAAGGCAAAGGCTAATCAATATCTGCTCTTATTATCACGTCAGATCCGTGATATTCTTGAATTGAATAGGGAAGAATATATTTCATTGGATCAGGAAATTAAATCATTAAATAATTATATACTTTTACAGCAGATGCGTTATCAAGATGTGTTTGGTTTTCAGATTGAGACCGACGATCTGGATCTGGATGATGTCATGATTCCACCGATGATTATACAGCCATTTGTGGAAAACGCCATTGAGCATGCATTTAAGAATTTACCTTATATGGGACAACTGGAGATTTCTTTCCGTACACATGAAAACCAACTGCATGTCAGCATCTGTGACAATGGCTGGGGATGCAGGTGCATAAGGAACAGGTTTCTCACAAGACGTCCTTATCCCAGATTATTACAAAAGAACGTCTGGAGCTTTTGTTTGCGGATGCTGAACCAGAAGCACGGATTGAAATAACACCAAACTATAGCGATGATCAGCGTGGTTATAAAGTCGAAATTTATATTCCACTTGTTTTATATTTTAACTAAAAAATCAGTATTATGAAAGTTTATATTCTTGAAGATGAGTATAATATATACTTGTATATAAAGTCACTCCTGGATAGTATCCCTTATGTTCAAATCGTCGGTTACAGCCCTTCCATTGCACAGGCCGAGCGAGAACTACTGGCAACCAACCCCGATTTAATTCTCGCTGACATTCAGCTGAAAGATGGTTCAAGTTTATCCTTTCTCTCTGAACTTAAATTGGATATCAATACGATTTTTATTACAGCATTCAATCAATACGCCATTGAAGCTCTTAATATCGGTGCCATTGCTTATCTGTTGAAACCTTTGGTGCCCGATCAGTTTATCGAAGCGATCGAAAAATGTTATAAAAAGAATACTGAATATCGATTCAATAGCATGCAGTTAAATATGGCGGAGAGCTATCTAAAGGCGCCTAATAAACCTAAGAAAATAGCTTTGCGTACTTTTGAATATACACAGATTGTGAATATCGACGACGTGCTTTATTGCCATGGCGACAAGGGATATACCACATTTTATATCAAAGACAACAAGCCTATGATGGTTTCTAAAGTATTGAAACACTTCGAAACCATGTTGCCCGAAACAGAGTTTATCCGATGTCATCAATCTTATCTGATCAATGCAAACTATATTAAAAAATATTTTAAAGATGGTCAGTTGGAGATGGCAGATGGGAAAATGATTCCTGTAGCGACGAGAAAGAAGGATGTTATTCAGCAATTTCTGAATGATTTCTAATGGGAACGTAAGTTCTTTTGGAACCGAAAAGAAGGCTTACCCATATTTATAAATTCTGAAAAGCTAAAAAATATAGCAGCTTCGCTTTAATACTAAAATTATTAGTATTAAATTTGCTTAAACTTAAGACGGAGGTGGCTATGTTATTAACAAAAAAAAGCTTTAATCGGCCAATTGAAAAAGGACCTGTTGGTATGGCAGGGAGTACCACAAAAATCGGCTGATGTACTTCCGATAGGCCTTGGTCCATTGGAGGGGCTTTCCCCAATGGAATTTTCCCTAGGGAGTGATTCACGAATTTGTTAGTTTTGATCGGATAGGAGGAGCCGTTTCTTGTGGTTTTATCAGCGGTCTGTTGGGCAAGTTGATGCGTAATGGTGGGATCTGCATTTGGATAAGTTGCTTTCATACACTATTTCCTACTGCCCTGAAATCGTTTGGTGTTGTACCTGAAAATGTCATTTTCGTCCGTATGGAACGGGAAAAGGATGTTTTATGGGCGATGGAAGAGGCCCTAAAGTGTGAAGGCATAACGGCTGTACTGGCAGAGATACATCATTTGGACTTCGTACAGTCGCGGCGCTTGCAGCTGGCCGTGGAGAAAAGTGCAGTAACGGGATTTATCCTGCAGCACAACCCGAAGTTACTGGGAGCAACAGCCTGTGCTGCACGATGGAAAATTAGCTCGCTGCCAAGCCAATTGGAAGATGGACTGCCGGGAATTGGCTATCCAAGTTGGGATATAGCCTTGTTGAAAGTTCGGAACGGAAATCCGGGGCGATGGCAGATGACATGGAGTGCTGGCGGCTTTGAGCCTGTTGCTAAAACAAGGCAAGAGACTGAAGGCTGGGCACCATCTTATCATAATCGGGGATTGGCATGAAAAAGCGATTTGCATCCCTGTGGTTTCGCCATCTAAAAACAGACTGGATGGCGATTGGGCATCCCCAGCTCAGGGGAATACCTTTTGTATTGGCAATTTCCACCCATGGAAAGCTGATCGTCAATGCCAGTAATCATCTGGCTGAACAGGAAGGTATATATCCCGGTTTGGCCATTGCTGATGCAAAGGCATTTTTACCCTCCTTAAAAGTGATCAATGAACGTCCGGGATTAACGGAAAAATTGCTCCAAAGCATTGCACATTGGTGTATCAGGTATACACCTGTCGTAGCGATAGACCCGCCCGAAGGAATGATTTTGGATATCAGTGGTTGTGCCCACCTTTGGGGTGGAGAAGAATCTTATCTAAAGCATATTGTTTCCAGGTTTAAGCAACATGGCTACGATGTACAGACCTGTATTGCAGATACCATCGGTGCAGCTTGGGCAATAGCCCGTTTTGGCAAGGAAAACAGCATTGTAAAGACGGATAGGCAGTTTGACGCCTTATTGACTTTACCAGCCCAGGCATTACGACTGGAAGCCGCCGTATTAGCACGATTACAAAGCCTTGGCTTGAAAACAATTGGAAGTTTTGCGGCCATGCCGCGTACAGCATTACGGAGGCGTTTTGGAAATCATTTGCTCCTTCGCCTGGATCAGGCTATTGGGCATGAAGATGAATTTATTGTTTCCATAAAGCCGATCTTTCCCTATGAAGAACGGTTGCCCTGTCTGGAACCGATCCGTACAGCCGATGGTATTGAGCTTGCCCTCCAGCAGCTTTTACACGCAATCTGTAAACGCCTGATTGGGGAAGGTAAAGGTGTACGGGAGGCGGTACTGCAATGTCACCGCGTTGACGGAAAAATCGAACAGATCAACATCGGAACCAATCGGGCGACAGCGCATGAACAGCACTTGTTTCAGTTATTTGCCTTGAAGATCGCACAAATAGAACCTGCATTGGGTATTGAACTGTTTATCTTGGAGGTACCCAAGGTTGAAGAGGCCGATCCTGTTCAGGAGAATTTATGGGGCAATCGTATTGGACTAGATAATCCCATGGTGACCGAATTATTGGATCGTCTGAAAAGCAGAGACCCCAGCTGTGATATTTCCCGTTATTTGCCCGCAGCACATTATTGGCCTGAGCGCTCCATGAAAACTGCCAATTCAGTCCAGGAAGTCGCCACTGTTGACTGGCAAACGGAAAGACCCCGGCCCACACGTCTGTTGAGCATACCAGAACCTATTCTGGTTACAGCACCTATTCCCGATTATCCACCATTGTTATTTCGCTATAAAGGGAAGTCTATACCATTAAAAAGGCGGATGGGCCGGAGCGCATTGAACGGGAATGGTGGATAGATAAAGGTGAACATCGTGATTATTATGCCGTTGAGGATGAGAAAGGTCAGCGATTTTGGCTTTACCGTTCGGGGCATTACGACGACAGTTTGCCCAATCAATGGTTTTTACATGGTTTTTTTGCATAATGATGGGTTATTGTGAATTACAGATAACGAGCAATTTTAGTTTTTTGGAAGGAGCTTCCCATCCGGAAGAACTGATGGAACGTGCAGCACAATTGGGGTACCGCAAAATTGCGGTTACTGACCGGAATAGTTTTGCTGGTATTGTTCGCGCCCATACTGCCGCAAAGAAGCATGGTATTACACTTATTCCAGCTTGTCGCCTGGACTTACAGGATGGTCCAAGTTTATTGGCTTATCCAACTGATAAAGAAGCTTATGGACGGTTGTCATCTTTATTGACTGTAGGCAACCTGCGGGCTGAAAAAGGAAAATGTCATCTCTATCGGTCGGATGTTTATCAGTATAGGGAAGGAATTCGATTTATCATTTGTCCACCCACCCGGTTAACGGCCAAATTTGAACTGGAAGCCGATTTTCTCGCTTTTGTAACGGAATATAAGCAGCAACTGGGCGCTGCCCTGTATTTGGGGTCAAACGGCTATACCGTGGTGATGATGCAAAGCTCCTGTTCCGTATGCAACAATTGGGTGACAACCTTGCTATTCCCTTGTTGCTTTGGGGATGTCTATTATCATGTACCCGAACGGCGGGAACTACAGGATGTTTTAACCTGCATCCGAGAGAAATGCAGCATTCAAAATGCAGGATTTAAATTGTACCCCAATGCCGAACGGTATCTGAAACCTATAGCAGAGATGGAGCGCCTGTTTAGACCTTATCCTGAAGCCATCGCACGGACCATGGAAATAGCAGCAGCATGTAGCTTCTCCCTGGATGATCTAAAATATGTTTATCCAGATGAACTGTCTTCTAATGGGCGTACCGCGCAGGAGGAATTGGTCTATTTGACATGGAAAGGGGCGAAAGATAGGTTTGGTGATCAAATCCCTGATACTATCCGGGATACCATCCAGATGGAACTTGATTTTATTGAGCGGAAGGACTACGCTTCTTATTTTCTGACCGTCTATGATTATGTGCGTTTTGCAAAAGAAAGGGGTATTTTATGTCAAGGACGTGGCTCGGCGGCCAATTCGACGATTTGTTATTGCCTAGGCATTACTTCAGTCAATCCTGCCGAATTCAGGTTGCTCTTTGCTCGGTTTATGTCCGATGCGCGGGATGAACCACCCGATATCGATGTGGATTTTGAACATGAACGCCGTGAAGAGGTGATTCAGTATATCTATGAGAAATATGGTCGCAATCGTGCGGCTATTGTGGCGACAGTAACGCAGGTACGCGCCAAAGGGGCTGTACGTGATGTCGGGAAAGCCATGGGGCTATCCATGGATACTGTCGGCCGTCTGGCCGGCGTGGTCAGCAGTCATTGGGATGATTATATTGATCTGGAGCGCTTGAAGGAACAAGGCTTTAATCCCGACGATCCGCATTTGCGTAAGGTACTCGAATTGACGCATCAGTATATCGGGTTTCCAAGGCAGCTGGGGCAGCATACCGGTGGTTTTGTTATTACACAGGGTAATCTGCATGAACTCTGTCCATTGGTAAATGCCCGTATGGATAATAGGACCAACCTGGAGTGGAACAAAGATGATCTGGAGGCGCTGGGTTTCCTCAAAGTAGATGTACTGGCATTGGGGATGCTGACCTGTATCCGGAAAGCTTTTGATCTTGCCAAAAGGCATTATGGGCTGGATCTGACGTTGGCCAAGATTGGAGAAGTTGAAGATCCAAAGGTATATGATATGATCTGTCATGCCGATACCCTGGGGTATTTCAGATTGAGAGCCGGGCGCAGATGTCCATGCTGCCACGACTAAAGCCAAGGATATTTTATGATCTGGTTATTGAAGTGGCCATTGTACGTCCGGGACCGATACAGGGGATATGGTGCATCCGTACCTGCGCCGTCGTAATAAGGAAGAGGCTGTGGACTATCCTAAAGAGGAAATTAGGGCGATTTTGGAAAAAACGCTTGGTGTCCCGCTGTTTCAGGAACAGGCTATGGAGATTGCGATTGTTGCGGCTGGATTTACACCTGCCGAGGCGGATGAACTGCGCCGCAGTATGGCGACCTTTAAAGCAAAAGGGCAGGTGTCGGTGTTTAAGCAAAAGATGATCGATGGTATGGTGAAGAAAGATTATACCGTAGAATTTGCCGAACGGGTTTTTCGTCAACTGGAAGGATTCGGAAGTTACGGCTTTCCGGAAAGCCATGCGGCATCTTTTGCACTGCTGGTCTATGTTTCATCCTGGATCAAATGCCATTATCCCGATATTTTTGCAGCATCTTTGCTCAATAGTCAGCCTATGGGATTCTATCAGCCTGCGCAGATCGTTATAGATGCGGAGCGCCATGGGGTGAAAGTTCTTCCCATAGATATCAACCATTCCCACTGGGATAATACCCTGGAAGGGGAAATGGGGCGCCCACATGCGCTGCGGTTGGGCTTACGTCAGATCAAGGGATTTTCGGAAGAAGAAGCGCTGTTGCTGACCTCAGCGCGCCAACATGGATATTCGGCTATCACAACGATGATGGAAATTGGGTTGTCCCTGTCTGCCCTGGAAAGGCTGGCTGAAGCGGATGCTTTCCGTTCACTGGGCATCGATCGCCGGAGGGCATTGTGGGAAATCACTGCTTTAGGGGATCGTCCCATTGGATTATTTGAAGGGAAACCTTCACCACAAGGTATAGAAGGGCAGATTGAGCTACCCTTGTTGCGTCCCAGCCAACATGTTGTAGCGGATTATGCAAGAACCGGTTTGTCCATCAAAGCGCATCCCGTAAGTTTCCTGCGTGACAAATTGGATCTGCTTCACGTTGTTCCAACTGAAAAATTAAACCTGATCAAAAATAATATGCCCGTAAAGGTATGCGGATTAATTACAGTGCGACAGCGTCCGGGGACATCCAAAGGCGTGCTATTTGTGACCATTGAAGATGATACCGGATTTGCAAATGTGGTTATCTGGAGTAAGATATTCGAAAAATACCGAAAGGAGATCCTTCGGGCTAAATTGTTTATGGTTGCCGGAAAAGTACAGGTAGAGGGAGAGGTGATCCATGTCATTGCCGAACGTTGCTTTGATATGTCCGGTTTATTAAAAAATCTGGCCGAAGAGGATGAGCCGGTGAATGATATTTTTATAAAGGACGGAATTTTCATTGATCTTCCATTTATTAATCTCATTTTTGAACCTCGTAAAGAACATGGTATAACAGGAATCAACTGAAAGAAGATACAAGCAGATGAACAAAACTATTCTCGTCAACAAGATAGAAATCGATAAAGAAATAATTGTTGATCTAATTAAACAGGACAATTACGATGGTGCTATTAAACTGATCGCCAATCGCGCAAATGTAAAATTGAAAACGGCCCGCGATATTGTTCAAATGTTCGAAGATGGACATATTGATCTTTTTGATGGTAAAGACTTGTTTTTAGTTGATTACGATGAAGTTCCGCACAGCAATTCCACTACTCGTCAAGAGCCTGTCCCATCTTCTTTTTGGAAGTAGAAAAAGACAAAAGCAAAGGGGCAGGGAGTAAAAGGGCTTAATAATAGGCTTAGCTGTACTTGTGATAGGTTTTGTTTTTTTACGTTATGTTGTTGGTTTTAACCATATCGGACATCATTTGTCGGAACTAGCTCAGGTATTTGGGAAAAATGATGAGGGGACGGCTGCATTGGATGCTGATACAGCAGCACGGGGATCTTCCTTAGAACCCGGTGTCACCCGTGTAGCTGATGTGGAGGACTTTCGTCCTGTAGATACCAATCTTCTTGCTCCTGAATTCAAATCGGCTGAGATAGCAAAGATTAAAAACGCGCAATTTGATAAATTAATTCCTGCCAAGAACTCTCCCACAGATGAAGATGCACAATTGGCTTTAATCTATCTCACGAACAAGCGATTGACAGCTATTATTATCGAACAAAAACTGAATATCAAAATTGGCAAATGTTATGAAAACCCCAAGAAAGAGGGCAACCAACACTGTGTAAGCTGCATGATATTACTCTATAACCGCGAAAAGAAGACTTGGCAAGAAGCTCCCAATGGGGAGAATTTCCTTGACAACGCCTATGATTTCTATCTGCCTGAAGGTGGAGATACATGGGAAGCAAAGTCCTCAGTATGCACATACCGTATGATTATGCATTATTCAAAAAATACGAAGGAAAAGATTAATTCAGTACTTCACAGTCATGATGCTGCTGAGCGGTGGTACAGTTGTCTTTCTTTTTCCGATTTGTCGGTAAGTAGGCGATACAACAGCCAACAAAGATGAGTAATAGCATAGATACTGTCGTCGCATAACCATAAGCAGCAGTGACATTATTCAGCTGGAAGAAGGTGTTTCCTTTTTCGTATAGGAAAAGTCCAACAACAAAAGCAATACCGAGGCAGATAGACAGCTGTTGTATCGTGAGGTAGATGGCGGATCCTACACCAATTAATTCCTTGTTGACATCTTTTAATGCAAGTGTCATCAGGGAGGGAGTACACTACCACATCCAAGCCCATAAATGAAAAAGAGCAGATGAAGCTGATCCGTCGCGATAGTCTCTTTGTTGAAAACGAGCAGATGAAAGAACAGTCCTATAACCATTGTGCCCAATCCGGCCAGCACCACTGCTTTCCCATAACGTTGAATCAACTTGTTGACCATAAGGCTTGCAACGACGTACCCAATACCTTGGTAAACGAAAGCGACACCGGTCATGGTAGCCGTGTAGCTCTTGTGATTCTGTAAATAATTGGAATTAATAATAAAATAGGCATCCTGAACCATGTAATAGGCTAGTGCAGCTACCAGCCCAAGGTTGAAGACCTGGCTGCGGAAGAGTGAGAAGTTAAAAAGTGCCTGTTGTCCGGTTTGGTATAGCTTCTTCTGCTTTTTCAGGAACAATAGCGTTAAGATGAGTACGGTCCCCAACAGCAGGATACACCAGATCGGCCAATGCAATTCAGGTCCCATGATCAAGGGGTATATCATGCCTATCATGAGTATAAACAAAGTCAGCATCGGTATAAATGAGATCGAGGATTTTGGATTTACCTGATCACTGGGGACATAACGATAAGCGGCAATACAGGCAAGGACACCAATAGGAATATTTATTAGGAAAATAAGACGCCAGCTTTCCGGTATCCAGGATTGATCCGGAAGCAGGCCACCGAGCAGCTGACCAATGACAGAGGCAACACCTGCAATACTGCCATATATTCCCAATGCCATTGATCGTTTTGTCGCATCTTCAAAAAGTAAGGTAATTAATGCGATGCCCTGTGGTACCATCATACCTGAACTAATTCCCTGGAGCAGCCTGCCGATTAGTAAGAAATAGATATTGGTTGACAGTCCACATAAGAGCGACGCAAAAGTAAAACCGGCCATACCCAGTAGGTATAATTTCTTTTGCCAAAATAATCTCCGGCATTGCCTGCATTGATCAACAGACTAGCATACCCAATAATATATAGAATAATAATCCATTGCGTTGCACTATTACTCAGATCCAAGGCATGCTGTATGGTCGGTAAAGAAACATTGATAATGAATAGATCGATGACAAACAAAAAGATGCCAATGGATAAGATAGAAATATGAAGCAAATCTTTAATTTGGAAGCGCATATAGAAAGTTTTTGATAATTTTATACTCAAAAGTAGTTTGGAAATTTTTTATGATCAAGTAGTTATAAATTATGTACTTGGTATGGTTTTATGAACTAATGGTCAGTATGAGGTGATTATGGACGAAAAAAAAAAGTGAGTTTTTTGGAAGTTGTTGCGATGTCAATGGTATTTTCAAGATAATAGGTGGAAAATGGAAGGTTTTACTGATCAAGGCCATTGCAAGAGAGTGTCCTAAGCGGTTTGGAGAATTGCGTAGGGAAATGGATGATATGGCACAGACAACATTAACGGTACAACTACGGGAGCTGGAACGCGATGGTATCCTGTGCCGACAGATTTATGCAGAATCACCACCACGGGTAGAATATAAACTCAGCGATCTGGGAAAAACATTGTTACCAATTATAGAGCGGCTCGATGAATGGTGGTTAAGCTATAAAAGTGAGCGTGTATAGGAAGGATTAGGAAATGCATCCTGGTAGTTGTCTACACAGTATGCATTTCTTCTTTTTTGAGGTCCCCAATAAAACAATCGTCAGGATAATGCAAGCAGTACCCATCCAGTCTGTAAAGGCAAAAGGTGTATTAAGCCATAATACCGCCAGTAATGCCGCTGATAAAGGTTCAGCGGAAGCGAGAAGGCTGGTTTTTTGACCGCCAATTAATTTGACTGCTGTGAGGTACGCGTAAAAAGGGATGAGGGTTCCAAAATAACGATAAACGATGTATAGCTATAGGTCTGTATATCCCAGACACCAGCTACATCCCAAGGAGCCCTGACAAAACAAAATGCAATTCCGCCGATGAGCATACCCCAGCCAATGACAACTGTTGACTTATACTTATTAAGGAGATGAACAGGTTGTAAGGTATAAAAGGCCAGTGTTACTGCCGACACTAATCCAAAGAACAGCGCAATTCCAGAGATCGACAATGTTCCTATTTTACCATGGGTGACCAGCAAAAACGTACCTAATACGGCCAGTAAAATTGCCAAGCATGTTTTGCCATTGGGAAATTTCCGCTCTTTTAACGCAATATAGATCGCGATCATAACCGGACCGGTGTATTGCATCACCGTTGCTGTAGCAGCATTGGAATAGTTAATCGCAGCAAAATAAGAATATTGAACAGCAAGCACACCAACAATACTAAATAAGAGCAGGTCAATGGCATCTTTGCGGTTGCTCCAGATAGACCATAAGTCCCTTCGGTTATTTGCTCCTGCTAAAATTAGTAGGACAGCGCCTGTTACCAACATTCTAATGGTAATCAGCCATTCGACATTTACCCCTCGTTGTTGAAAAAGAAATTGACCAAAAGTTCCGGAAACACCCCAAAGTATGGCTGCGCTAACAGCCAATAAAAAGCCTTTCAAAACTTTATTGTTCTCTGTATTATTCATGTTAAAAATTAATGACCTTTGGATGTACTGCTATAAGATCACCTCATTGTCGGTGGTGCCGGTGGATAATATATCAGCAATACTTTTTAATGTGCGTTGAGAAATTTGGGTTAATGCTTCCGTTGTGAAAAAGGCCTGATGTGCTGTAACTAAGACATTTGGAAAACTCATCAACAACTGAATGGTGTCATCTTCGATAATAACGGTGGAGAGATCTTTAAAAATAGTTTCTCTTCCTGTTCATAAACATCAATTCCTAACAATCCTATTTTTCGCTCTTTCAATGCGCTAATGGCATCATTGGTATGAATAAGATTACCGCGACTCGTATTGATAATGGTAACCCCATCCTTCATTTTTGCTAGCGATTCTTTATTGATGAGGTAATGGTTGTCTGGTGTAAGGGGACAATGCAATGAGATGATATCGGAGTCCCTAAATAATTGATCAAGAGATGTATACTGAACACCGGCTGTGATCAGATCCTGATCAGGATACAGATCATACGCGATGACCTCCGCTCCAAACCCGAGGGCAATTCGGATAAACGCTTTACCGATTTTCCCTGTTCCGATAACACCAATCTTCTTTTGATGGATATTGAAGCCCAACAAGCCGTTTAAGGCAAAGTTTTGCTCACGGACGCGATTATAGGCTTTATGTGTTTTTCGGTTGAGTGTCAGTAGCATAGCCATCGTGTGTTCGGCAACGGCTTCAGGAGAATATGCGGGTACACGACAGACTTGGATACCAAATTCTTTCGCCGCATCCAAATCTACATTATTGAAACCTGCACATCGCAAGGCGATTAATTTTACGCCTTTTTGAGCAAGGATTTCTATCACCTTGCGGTCCAACTTGTCATTGACAAAAACACAAACAACCTCTTCATTGTCAATTGCGTTGACAATATGGGGGCCGAGATGGGTTTCATAAAAATTGAATTGAAAACGGTAGGTTTCGTTTTCCCGTTCAAAAATATTTTATCGTATGGTTTGGTTGAAAAGAAAGCTATTTTCATAAAATTGTATTTCCTAAGTAAATATACAGTATTAATTTTTTATCTGGTTTAAAGTTTGTCGAATAAATGCGGTTGATGCTTGCAAAAAGCCCAATAAAAGCGGTAAATTAGTTTGAAATTATAATCAACTTATCCGATTTAACTTTTGCCGATAAAAATCACTTCATCATGAACTGGTCAACTCAAATTACACAGCTATTAGGCACAAAATATCCGATCGTACAGGCGCCTATGTTTGGTGTTACAACCCCGAAATGGTTGCAGCGGCTTCAGGAATTGGCGCTTTAGGTACATTGGCCCTTGGAGATTTATCCTACGAAAATGTATGGATGCCATTGCTGCAACGAAAAAGCTGACGACACAGCCTTTTGCAGTCAATATTTTCGTCAATAGCATGCCTGAGGTGTCAGAAAGTCTGAGATCCCACTATGATAAGGTGAGTTCCTTTGTAACAGCATTAGCTCGTCAACATGGACTAGCGGTCTTGCTGCCGAAGTTTGAGGAAATTCATTTGACGGATTATCGAGAACAAGTAGCTGCTATTATCGCAAGCCAGTGCAAAATCGTCAGTTTTATTTTTGGCAATCTAGACGATGGGAGCATAGGCCTTTTAAAGGAAAATAAGATTATCCTGATCGGTACCTGCACATCCGTTGAGGAGGCCCTGATATTGGAAAAATCGGGTGTTGATATTATTTGTGTACAGGGGCTAGAGGCTGGTGGCCATCGCGGAAGCTTCAATGATATCGCTATCCCACGGATTGGCGGACTGGCATTGTTGTCGCAAGTACATGATCATATAAGTAAACCCTTGATCTATGCAGGCGGGATATACAATGCCAATACCTTGCTTGCGGCGAGACAATTGGGAGCGGCTGGTTTTCAGGTCGGAAGTTTATTGCTTAAATCTGAGGAAAGTGCGTTGTTGGATTTTGAAAAACAACGTCTAAGTAGGGTGAAGGAATCAGATATTGTATTGACCCGGAGTTTTTCGGGACGGTTTACCAGGGCGATAAAGAACACTTTTATTGAGACCTTGGATAGGACGGATTATATTTTACCTTATCCCTATCAAAATAAGTTGACGAATGCGTTGAGAACGGCTGCCAAAGCGAATAAAAATATAGATTTTGTCGGTATCTGGCTAGGGCAATCCATTCATCCCTATCGGGATGGTTCGACAGGGGATATCCTTCAGGCACTGATCCGGGAAGTTGAAGCGCTGACAGATTGAACCGAAATAACCAAGTCATATCCAATATAACTAGAAATATAGGGTTGCTTTGATTCCATAGGGATGTAGATATTGTTCTACAATAATTTATTCGTTGTTCTTGTTTTATATAAAAAATGATTAAATTAGAGTTAACTAAGTTATAAACAGATTCATATGGAAATTAAAACATCTTCAAAGTTTGTTGCCGAACTAATTGGAACATTTGGTTTGGTACTGTTTGGTTGTGGTGCGGCCGCGATTGCTGGAGCCAATACCATGGGGGACTTTCAGGGCTAGGCCTCTTGGGTATTGCGGTAGCGTTTGGTCTTTCGGTCGTGGTTTTCGCCTACGCCATTGGAGGGATTTCGGGCTGTCATATTAACCCAGCTGTGACAGTAGGCGTACTACTGGCCGGAAAAATGTCCGCTAAGGACGCGATTGTCTATATCATTGCGCAGTTTATCGGTGCACTTTTGGGTGCCTTTGTATTGCAACAGATTTTGAGTGGGCAATTAGCCGGCTTTTCGGCAGGAGAGTGGGCTTACGGATCCAATGGATGGGGAAAAGGTTATCAAAACGAGTATGGTCAAACTTCAGCCTTTCTAATCGAAGCCGTTTTAACTTTTCTCTTTCTTTTTGTCATATTGGCTACAACCTCAAAGGTAGGTAATGGTACTATGGCAGGCTTAGCTATCGGATTTACATTGCTTTTGATCCACTTGGTGGCGATCCCGGTGACAGGTACTTCGGTTAATCCTGCGCGCTCATTTGGACCAGCGATTCTTGCTGGAGGCAATGCATTATCGCAGCTGTGGTTATTTATCGTGGCACCGTTAGTTGGCGCTGCTGTCGCAGCTGGCGTGTGGAGAGCGCTGGAACCTAAAGATTAATTTTTGGTATAAAAGAAGCGCGCAAGAATTCTATTATTTCCTTGCGCGCTTTTTTTGCTTATATAGAGTAGTTATCGCTCAGCAAATAATCGTCTTTTCTTTTAGGCTTCCTGCAAATCCCGAATAAAAGCTTCAACCTTTTCCTCATCAGTCGCCCAAGAGGTGATGAGCCGAATCGCGGTATGCTCAGCGTCTATATTTTTCCAGTTATAGAATTGGTAATGCTGGCTCAATCGTTCAATGACCTTCTTTGGAAGAATAGGAAATAATTGATTTGTGGTGGATTCAGTTAAAAAGTATAGCCCTTTTCACGAACTGCTGACGCAATACGCATGGCCAGGGCATTTGCCTGCCGAGCCAGATCGAAATAGAGATCATCTTTAAATAGTTCCAGAAACTGGATTGAAAGAATACGTCCTTTGGCCAACATAGCACCTTTTTGTTTGATTGCATAGTCAAAATCTATAGCCAATTCAGGTTTATTAAAGATAATGGCTTCTCCCAAAAGGGCTCCATTTTTGGTGCCACCAATATAAAAGACATCGGTATATTCGCTGATGGCAGCGAGTGTCAAATCACTATTTTCAGCAGTAAGTGCATGTCCCAATCGGGCACCATCGAGATACAGTAACAAATGATGGGATTGACAGAATTGAAAGAGTGCCTTGAGTTCATCACGCGTGTAAATTGTGCCAATTTCTGTTGAATTGGAGATATAGACTATACGTGGTTTTACGACATGGGGGCCAGCGCATAGGCCTCCAGAACATTAGCAATATCTTCAGACCTTAATTTCCCATCTGCTGTTTCGGTTGTGATGACTTTGTGCCCGGTGGCTTCGATTGCACCCGTTTCATTTGCTGCAATATGTCCCGTTTTTGCACTTATTACAGCCTCATGGACACGCAATAAGAACGATATGGCCAGTAAATTTGTTTGCGTTCCTCCAGAGACGAAATAGATGCCCGCATCTGGATTGTTTAATTTTTTTTTTAAAATTGCTTTTGCCTGTTGTGCATATTCATCCTCTCCATATCCGGATTGCTGCACGAGATTGGTTTCAATAAGTTTATCTAAAATACGGGGTGGGCCCCTTCCGAATAGTCGTTTTTAAAGTTGTACATAGTAAGTGTTTTAGCTCAGGTGTCTTTCTAATTAAGCAATGGCTATTGCAGTTTTTCCAATCTTTCATACCAAAACGATGAACCGAAAAAAGTCAATCGCCGCTTGCGTTTTCAAAAGTATAAATACGTTCTTACTTTTTCCTGCTTTTGAACAAAAAAACATGTTCGGGATCACTGATTACTTCGTCTTTTGCTAAATCTGCAATGAAGCAATCCTAAAAAAGTAAAACCGCTTGTCAAGCGATTATGACAAGCGGTTTTGTTTTAAAACGAGAACATCGAATGAACTTTTAATTTAGTAAATCATAGACACGTACATAGTCAACTTCAAATGTCACAGGGAATATGCTGTCATCGACGCCTTCTTTGCCACCCCAGTTGCCACCCACTGCCAAATTGATGAGCCAATGGAAGTTTTGGTCAAAGGGCCATTCTTTAAAACTCTTGTGCTCATTGTCAACATGAAAGATTTCATGGTCATCCACAAAACCTTTGATGTAGGCGGGAGTCCAGTCAACCCGATAGTTGTGAAACTCATCGGAAACTCCTGTAACCTGTCTTTTACTTGTTTTTGCGTATTTATACCATGATTGTAAGCTTTGGTATGCGTTGAAATATGAACGACATCCTGTTCGTAGCCAACATGTTCGAGAATATCTATTTCACCTGAGTTGGGCCATCCTCCATATTTCCAATCGGTCGGAAGCATCCAGATAGCAGGCCAGGTGCCACGACCTTTAGGTAATTTGGCACGGGCCTCAAATCTTCCATAAGTAAAATCACCTTTATTCTTGCTGACCAATCGAGCCGAAGTATAGGATTTGCCGCCTATATTTTCTTTTTCGCCGTAATCTTTAAGAGGCCATCTTCTACCTTGGAATTCGTTAATGATGCGTCCATATAATATTGCAGTTCATTGTTACCCCAGCCGTCATCTAAAGAACCGACATCATAGGACCATTTGTTCTTATCCGGTAGACCCGAATAGTTAAATTCGTCGGACCAGGTCGGTGAAGGAGAAAAATGATAGGTGAGGTCTCCTGTTTTAGCCGAATCTGAATTCACATAAAATGGAATATTTGCTGTCGCGACATTATTATTCCCATCGCTTGCATAAACAAATAGACGATAGGCGCCTGCTTTGATGGGAGCGGTGATAGATCCTTGGTATCGGAATTACTTTTGATATGACCGGATAGCGCTTGAGGTCGCTCCTCACGGTCACCACCCTCTTTGAGATCTGTACTCTCATGAAGGAGTTCCCAACGGATCTGTAATTTATCCCCATCAGGATCCTTTACAAAGACTTCAATCGGATATTTCTTACCTGATTCAAGATAGATAAAATCTTTTGCCTGCCTGTTGTCCAACAAAAAGGATTCTAGCTGCGGTGCCCGATTGTTAGGCCATTTGCCTGACCAGAGATAATGCATTACATCAACGACTTCATTTTCTTCTCCGCTTCGGTAAACAAACCATACCAGGTTGGTGTGCGTTCTTGTTTCTGACCCCATAGAAAGACATAAGAACCCAGGCAGTTTTTGTCCTGACCGATCGAAGCTTCGTACCTGGATCTATAGACGGCTGCCTTCTGACTACTGCTCTCCTCAATGGATGCTCCCCATGGTGTCTGTAGACTTTCCCAATGCCCCGTAGGTCCCCATTCCGTGACGATATAAGCTTTATTCCAGCCCACTTTTTTTTAATTCTTGGGGAACAGCGGCGAGTCCACCGTATACCTGCACGGCAATAAGATCCAGAGCAGGGCACTTTAACTTGATATAATCAATCTCTTTTTGATTTATACCCGCAAGCATGGTCGTTACCAAGTGATTGGGGTCTAATTCATGGATCATTTTTGCAATATCATTGACGGCATCCCAGACTTTGGGATTGCTGTAATGAAGGTTGAGCTCATTACCGATGCCCCAGGCCAATAAGGCTGGATGATCTTTGTATTTCAGGATAACTGTGCGAAGGTATTCTTTCTGTTTGGCAACTGCCGTTTGATCGTTATAATCGAAGCCATGTCGTTCTGTTTTCACATCCAGCCCTAAGGTGACCGTAAGCCCCAATTGCTGTGCTTTATTTAGGATTTCATCCGCGCCTTGAGGACTCCAAGTACGTATGGAGTTGCCTCCATAGGCTTTTAATTGTTCCATATTGCTTGTTCCGCCCGCTCCCTTGATAAAGTAGGGTTTTCCATCACGCATGATTGTAAAGCCGTTACCGGTTTTTGCGACTGCTGTTTTATGACTTTCCCTTTTTGTCCCCATACGATAGGAACGAAGAGAAGGTTTAGCAATAATAATGTTATTAATCTTCCTGCTGTCTTCATTTATCTAAAGTTAGGATTTGCATCTATTTGGGTCTGAGGTATAGGGAGAAACTCGCTTACACCGGGAATGAATTTTGAACCAAAGACATCTTTTGCACGCCCCGTACGAACCAAGTCATTGAAACGTTCGCCCCACCATTCACAGGCAAATTCAGCCCGACGTTCGTCAAGGATCTGATTGAGGGAGACATTGGCAATTGGTGTTAGTTTTGCGCGTTCGCGAATCAGACGAAAAGGTTCGTCTCCATTTTGTCCCTTTCTGACTTTTGCTTCCGCATTTAATAAAAGTACATCTGCATAACGTAATATACGAACATTATTATTCGCACCATACTCCATTCGGCCTGCTGTCATCTGGGATTTCGGAAGATAGGCCTTGCCGTTGAAATATTTGACACCAAAAGGATTACCATAAACCACGTCGCCGCTTGGTGTTGTCGCGGTTGTAGCCGGATTGCCATTGATTCCACAATATTGGATCGTCGTTTTCAAACGTTCGGTTTCGCCTCTATTGGTAAGGAAATCAACAATATTTTGTGAAGGGGGAACCCATCCAGCACCGGAAATAGGACTCCCTTTCTGATCACCTGAAGGACCTTGCCATTTGAAGAAAGTCCCCAGTCAACACCTGGTCGAACGATATCACCTGTGCCTAATCCAAAATCGGAATATTGTAGTTCAAAGATTGACTCATTAGCCAGCTTTCCAGGAATTTTAAAAAGCTCGTAATAGTTAGGATATAAAGAAAACCGACCACTGGCTATAATTTTGTTGGTGGCATCAAGCACTTCATTCCAATGTGTGCTTCCATTGTCATTTCCTGCCAGATCTGCCGCCGCTTTTGCTTTTAACAGGAGAGCGGTGTATTTTGTCACAGCACCAATGTGTTTAGACTGGTTTGGACGTGCATCTTCAAGGTCCTCCGAACAGGCATTCATTTCATCAATAATAAATTGTCGGACTTCCGCAGCGGTGCTTTTATTGATCGTAGCTAATCGGCCGATATTATCGCTATCAATCAGAATAGGTACATTGCCAAATAGACGTGATGCCATCAGATGGGCGTATGCCCTTAAGACTTTGACTTCTGCCTTGTATTGTTTGTTGAGCTTTATGTCAGCGGTATTGGATGTGGGAATTTTCGCTGCAAAATTATCCAACTCGATCAAGGCATTGTTTGCTGCGATAACGAGACTGTAATAACTAATCCAAGATTGATTTAGTCCCCAATAGGATTGAATTGTAACATCATTTTGAAAATTTTTGATGCCCATTAATTCGGGATTGTCATTTGGATTTGGGGCAGCTTGTTGGTAGTCGTCATCGCGCATACAACGAATGGAAAGGTCGATCCAATGAACCAGATTATCATCTGCAGCCGAACGGTACACGCCGGATACAGGGCCGTACATCAATGCCGTATTGCTGTAATCGATTTCCTCGGAACGCTGCTGGTTTTCTAAGGGTTTGTCCAAAAACTTACTACAGCTGGATATGGTAAAAGAGAGGCCTAAGCAGCTTGCAATCAGAATATATTTTAAAGTTTTCATACAGTTTAAATTAAAAGGTTAACAGTTAGAACGATACTTTGACACCTAGACTATAAGACGAAGCAATCGGATAGACGTTGGCATCGAATCCCATTCCAGTTATTTCTGGCGTAAAACCATTGTACTTCGTGAATATAAAAGGTCTGTCAGCCGTTGCAAAAACACGTACTGGTATTTTATTCAGATCAAAATTATAGCCAAGCTGAATATTCTGTATCCGTAAATAGGCACCACTCTCGACAAAAAACGAGCTTGCTTGCAGATTCCATGGGGCTACAGATCCTTTTGCAGAAGGGTGGGTGTTGCTGCTACCTTCTCCGGTCCAGAGATTTTCGATGAAAGCGGCATCTGCATTCATCTGATTGTATTTTCGACGCATTGCACGATTAAGATTATGGATTTTGTTGCCCGCTACACCTTGAAAGGCGATGCTTAAATCAAACTTTTTGTAATCAAATGCTAGGTTAAATCCGTAGGCGATAGTTGGAAGATAGTTCCCGAGGTTAACGCGGTCTTTTTCATCAAGCTCACCATTGTTGTTCTGATCTTTGTATTGAAGATACCCTGGTAAAATCGGTGTATTTGGATTTTGTTGGTTATATCTTTTCGCAATGGGATCTGCATCAATCTGCGCTTGATTTTGGTAGACACCTGCAACTTCATAACCGTAATAGAAGTTGATGGGTTGATTGAGCTCAATCCTCGCTGGAAATTCTGCCGACCATTCGGGATAACCATTCATGATATTTTCCAGTCCACCGAGGTTCTTTACTCGGTTTTTTAATGTGGTCAGGTTTCCGCCGATCGCATAGCCGAAGTCACCAACTTTGTCTTTCCATTGCAATCCAATCTCCCAGCCACTGTTCGTTACGCTGCCCCAATTGCCGTAGACACGATCCCAGGAAAAGGGGATAGGCCTGCTAAAAGCGAGATCGTTTGTTGTACGGTGATAGTAGTCTACTGTACCTGTTAAGCGATTGTTCAACAAAGCGAAATCTAGACCACCATCCCATTCTTCAACAACTTCCCAGCGGACCTGGGTGAAAAATCGGCCGACACGATATCCGGGTACACGTGTTCCATTTGTTGCACCTTCACTGCCGAATATTCCCGAATAATTATTGCCCGAATACACTGTCGCGTATCCAGCATTGGGTTGAATACCGTCGTTCCCCAATTTACCCCAGCTTCCACGGACCTTCAATTGATTGAAGAGTTTTTGGTTTTCCATAAACTTTTCGCGGGTTAATACCCAACCCAAACCTATCGAGGGGAAATAACCCCATTTTGTCTGATATTTTGAACTTCCATCAGCACGGAATGTTGCCGTCAATAGATACTTGTTGTCATAGTCATAGGTGCCTCTCGTGAAATAGGATATACCTGCATTTCTTGACCCTCTCTCACCGTAACCAGTAGCTGAACCAGTGCCTTGGGCATCCACCCCCACATACCAAAATTCTTCGGACGCAGGTACATCATTGGCTTGAACCCAGGTCTCACGCCAGCGTTCTTCACGAGAAGACTGGCCTAGTAGAATAGACCAGTGGTGTTTGTCGGCCTGATCTTTATAGGTTAAGAGGTTATCTAAGATATAATTGGTGTTACGTGCTTGCGCTGATCGTAAAAAAGAGCGGTCGTTGCGTTGATCATTATCAATATAATAAACAGGATTATAGTTTATGTTGTGGGTAGATTGATACCGCTGGCTAAGCTGTGAGCGAAAAGTGATCTTATCTTTCCAAAGCTCTGCCTCCAAATAGATTGTTGGTAAAATCTGAAAACCTTTGGTTTGATTGGTATTGTAGAATGCCGTTGCAATCGGATTATTGTACCAAAATCCGGATTGCATGCCAATCGCAGTACTAGATCCAAATTTTTCAGGTTTGGCAAGTTCCAGTGAAGGGTCGTAGACTGGATAGAGTGGCGAAGCAAAATAGGCCTGTCTGAACGCGGCGTTGTTAGGTGAATAGGTTTTGAAGTTATTGAAATGTGCACTAAAACCTGCTTTTAACCAGTCTGTTACTTTAGCATCCACCTGCATTCGGATATTGTATTTTTGGTTCATATTGCTGGCATCCATAATCCCGTCCTGTTTGACGTAATTAAGTCCCATCGCATAGGTTATTTTTTCACCTCCACCCATCATATCCAAGTTATGGTTTGTGATCAGGGCCTTGGAACGCAACAGTTCTTTGAACCAATCTGTATCCATTGCGGGATTGGTTTCGGTACCACCAAATTTCTGTACAGAACTCTTAACAAATGCGTCATTACCAATAGCCGTTGCATAGGCCGCATATTGCTGCGCATTGGCCATTTTTAAAACATTTGTTGGTGTCTGGAAACCTGCGAAACCATTATAAGTAATTTTTGATTTCATATTTAAGCTTCCTTTTTTGTAGTCACCAGAATGACACCATTTGCGGCACGAACCCCATAGATTGCTGCTCCAGAAGCATCCTTTAAAATAGAAATGTCGGCTATATCATTTGGATTCAGGAAGTCAATATTATCCATGAACATCCCATCTACAACATAAAGGGGACTTTCATTATTAAAAGAGCCTACACCACGGACACGGACGGATGGCGTTGATCCTGGTGCTCCCGAACTGACGATCTGTACGCCAGTGACAGCACCCTGTAGGGCATCCATTGGATTGGCGACAGTCCGTTTGACCATTTCACCCATATCTACCTTTCCAATAGGAGCTGTTAGATCTCCCTTTCGTTGTGTACCATAGCCGACAACAACTACTTCGTCCAGATTGAAATCACCCTTGGGTTGGAGCTGAATATTTAAGAGGTTCCCATTTATAGAAACGGTTTGTGTTTCATACCCCAAAGAGGAGATCACCAAATTGGTCGAATTTTGCGGAATTGAAAGACTAAAATCCCCGTTCTCGTTGCTGCTGGTACCGATCTTGGAATTGCCCTGCAAAAAGATGCTCGCGACAATAGGATTTCCCGCTTGGTTGGTGATCCTTCCACTGATGGTTTTGTTCTGTGCCATGACCGTATTTGTCAAGCAAGAGAACAGTGCAACACTGGCAATAATACTGATATTATTTCTCATGTGTAATGAATTAAAATTTAGGAATTGTTTATAATTATCAAATACCAAAATTAGTCTTACGGATGGGTTTGCTAAATTTTAGAGGTACTACAACACTACGTCATGTTGGGTTTTTCGGCTAAAATTCAATATATTTGGGCTACGTCAAGTTTACGTCAGCCAATTGAAGGGAATTATTATGAAGTGTTTTGTCATCCTATTTTTTACGCTATTTTCTGTTTTTTCAAATCGGCTGGTTGGACAGGATTTGCTTGGCTTACCACTGGTGTATAATTATAGCAAATCGATATATCAAGGCGGGAGCCGAACATGGGATATCAAACAGGACAGCCATGGGATTATGTATTTTGGCAATAGCGAAGGATTGTTGACGTTTGACGGACGATATTGGAAAACATTCTCCTTGCCCAATCACACCAATATTCGCTCCATATGGATTGATGTTAATGATCGTATATATGTTGGGGGCAAGGTGATTTTGGCTATTTTGAACGCTCTTCGCAATCAGGATTGACCTACAGGTCATTGAAAGAGCTAATTCCTCCAAAATATCGGAACTTTGCAGATATCTGGAATACTGTTGGGGTAGGGCAATCAGTTTTTTTCGAGGAACAGATGTTATATTTGAGTTAAAAGGACAAAAGATCCAGGTACACCCTGCTGCTGTGGAATGGTATTTTATGGGACAATCGGGGGAATATTATATGCACAGGATCGGAAGAATGGTTTTTTAGAATTCCGGGATAATAAATGGACTCCTATATCACAGACTTACCCTTTAAAGATGTTAAGATTGCTACTATAATGCCTTTTGGCAAGGATCGTATATTATTATCTACTTTAAATAATGAAAATTATGCCTTGCAAGGCAGAAAAATGACGCGATTGAATAAGCAGGATAACGATGGTAGCTATACCCCATCCTTAGCACAGATCGACGAGTTAACATTTGTTGTGGGTAATGCAAAAGAAGGTTGTCACATACGTGATATGGCCGGAAATACAATACAACGGATCGGCGTCAAGGAAGGTTTGCAAAATAAGAACGTCACCACCGTTTTCGTTGATAAGCAAAAGAATATATGGATTGGTACTGATAATGTAATTTCGGTCATCAGTTATGGAAGTGCTATTCGTTACCTGAGACCAAATATGGACAATGATGTTACCGGATATTCCGCTGTCATCTTTAATAATACACTTTATCTTTCTTCATCCAATGGAGTATATTATGCCAATATAAAAAGAGATCTAATAGATCAAAGCCGTTCACCGGCCGTGTTTTCACTGCTTCAAGGGAGTGATGCTGGAGAAGCCTGGCGCTTAGAACAACTCAATGGCTACGTGTTACTGGGGCACAATAAGGGTTTGTTTCAGATCACGGATCATTCCATCAAACCACTAACACAGGGTATAGGGACATGGAAATTGCTTCCATTAAATATGGTATATCCTATTGAAGAGAGTTTAGTTGGTACCTATCAGGGCTTGGAGCTATTGCATTTTCATAACGGTGTTTTCTCTTCTAAAGGCCTGCTCAATGGACCATCTGATTCTTTTCGCTTTCTTGAACAGGATGAAAATGGAACAATATGGGCTTCACATCCCTACAGAGGAATATACCGCATAACACTTTCAAAAGATAAGAAGTCTTATCAGGCTGAGCTGTATACACAAAAGAATGGACTACCCGCGGATTATCAAAATTATGTGTTTAGAATAAAAAATCAAGTTGTATTTGCAACGGAAAAAGGGCTTTATAATTATGATTATAATAGCAAGCGATTTGTGCCAAGCAAACAGTTTGCTGCTTTTAAGGATCTGACCATCCGCTATCTAAAGGATGACCAAGATGGTAATATCTGGTTTTGTACAAAGAAAACAGTTGGTCTTGGACAGTTTGACGCCAAAAAGGGAACCTATGATTTGGTTAATTTTCCAGAAATAGAAGGCATGAGTACTTCCGGTTTTGAGCATATCTATAGTTTCGATAAAAATAATATCTATGTAGGCGCAGAAAAAGGAGTGCTTCATATCAATTATGACAAATACCTGAAACAAAGCTTTAAGCCGGTCGCTATGCTCTCACAAGTTATGGCAACAGGGAAGGGCGATAGTCTTATTTTTGCTGGTTTTTTTCAAATATGTCAAAACTAAAAGAAGCGTCTGGAAAGGACAGTATCTTACAGTTGCCGGCTGTTTTCAATTCTTTCCGATTTAACTTCTCTTCACCAAGTTATGGCATACATCAACATCTGGAGTTTAGCTATAAATTGTCGGGTTATGATGAGAATTGGTCTTCTTGGACACAGCAGTCCGAAAAGTCGTATACCAACTTGCAGGACGGCGAGTATACGTTCTTAGTTAAGGTTCGGAACAACCTAAATCAAGTATCCAGTGTAGCGGAATACAGTTTTGTCGTTTTGCCACCTTGGTATAAAACCTTATGGGCAAAAATCGGTTACTTTCTACTCGCTACACTTGGTGTATTGGGTCTGATTCGTCTGCGAAAAATTGAACAGCATAAACAGCAGCTAAAACATGAAAAACAATTGAGCAGCTGCTGCGTTATATCCATCAGCTGGAAATTGAAAAAAATGAAAAAGAAATTGTGAAGCTGAACAATGAGAGGTTGGCCAATGAGGTCATCACCAAAACAAAAGAATTGGCGAGTACGAGTATGCAGCTGCTGGAAAATTCGGGAGCATTGATCAAAGTAAGAGATGAATTGGCTAAGCTGGATACGGGTGACGATGAAGATTCCAATCTAAAGCGTATCAATAACCTATTAAAAGATATTGAAAAAACAGCGCCAACTGGAATCAATTTGCCAGCCATTTTGATGAGCTTAATGATGGTTTTTTGAATAAGTTAAAGGAAAAACATCCCGGATTATCCCGCAATGATCTTAAAGTATGTGCTTATTTGAAGCTTCATTTTACATCCAAACAAATTGCGCAATTGCAGAATATTACTGTCAGAGGAGTTGAAATACACCGATATAGATTACGGAAAAAATTACAGGTAGAAACGGAGCTGTCATTAAATGACTATCTGAATACGATTTGAGGAAATTATACCTGTAAAAAAGAAAGCACCTATAATTAATTTATAAAAGGCTGAATTACCACATTCGTTACAGACAACAAACGATCAAAATATGAAAAGATTCTTTTTATTGTCAGTATATTATCGGTGTTCTGCATAGGCTATGCTTTTAACCTTATTCTTTTCTATCTTGTCTTGGATCGGTGAAAAGATCGATCCAAGAGAAAAGCGATAGCAGATCCAGCGATGTAGGCGATCAGGTCAGACCAGAGAAAGCCTTGGCCAAATAGCAGTCGTAATAGCGGATGACTTCTGACGCTGATTAATAGTGGATGTTGTACCAATTGTAGAAACTCAATTGCAAAACAAAATATCAATGAACTTACAAAGCAAAAGCTGAGGGATCGCTGAAAAAATATAAACCTGCATAACCAGTAGATCATCACAGCGTATAAACCATCGCCCACAGATAATGGGATTCCTGTAATTTTCCGTGATAATAATCCTAAGACTATTGTTGCACACATTAAAACCAGGTAGTGGACTCTCGTTAATTTTATCATCGTGATTATGCTTATCAAATAAAGTTGGTAGAGGTTAGTCTTTTTGAACAAACTGTTCCAATATTTTATTCAGTGCGATGATGTCATCTTTATCGCTCGGATATTGATTTATATTTCTGACACTGTGATTTTGATCATTGGTTAGGCCTAGTGCATTTTGCCGTACAAAACCGTTTGTCATAACTAATCCATTTGTGATACAGCTTGCTATATAGGAAGCATGATCTTTAAGAATTGGAATAATTGTCAAGTGTTTTTCTATCAATGATCTGGTTTCTTGTGCCTGTGCAGCCGGAATGCCGAGCATCGGTAGAAGTAACAAAAATACAAACGGATACTTCACAAAAGATTTCAATTCTTCTAAGGTCAGAAACCAGGCTTCAAAATGGCCGCCTAGATTACCGATATAGTTATCATTGAGAAAGAAAACGATTGCATTTGAACGGAATTGGATATGAATGGACAATTCCTCTGTCAGGTCTTCAGCGATATATCGAAGTACTTCATCATCTGTATTAGGAGGGAAGAAAAATTGTTCCCAATTGACCAAATCTTCCACATCAATTTTCAGAACATCCAGTGCTTCATCAATATTTAATTCGTTTTCAGCATCATAACCACGGAACCAGCATAAATAATAATACCAAAAGAATACGTTTCCCTCAAGCTCATTAACTGAAATGCGTTTATCCATATTATACCATTAGATTAATGGCTAAATATAAAAAGAAGTTTATAGAGAACGACGATACAGGGCAAAAAAGCTCTTAATAAAAGGGGAGTTAGTAGACTATATTTACTGTAGTGGATTTTCGTTGCGGCTGTTCTTTAACGATTTTTGACAGTTATTTTAATGACTATTTTATATTTTAGATCAATAATTTGATTTATGGCAAAAATATTATTTCTCTTATGTGTTTTTTTAGTTGCAACGTTCTATTTGCTCAGATACGTATCGTTGATAGTTTGAGTGGTGAACCTGTACCTCTAGTGAATATCTACGCTGAAGATGGAACATTATTAGGTGTGGCAAATGCAAAAGGGGAGTTTGCTATAGATTCGCTTAGGCAGAATGCAAGCGCAAAGATCATATTACAGCATATTTCTTATAATAATTATGAGGAATTGAGCTCGGGGCTACGTAAGGAGAAGTTGATCAAATTGATTCCACGTAGTATTAAAATAGATGAGGTCGCAATCGGAGATAAGAGTCGGTATGATTATCTGGTTTTGAAAGGGTATTTTAGAAATACCACTTTTTCAATAAGCGTACGCGTTATTTCTACGACGGAATTATTGAATATTATATTCCGTTGAAAAACAAGAATGGGAAAGTCTATCACCGTATTTTGGATTACCGGATTTTTGAGGATTCCATCGCTACTCAGAATTTTAGAGAGGTGATGGGTAATTTCTGGCAATGGAAGCCACATGTGATGCGCATGAAGGCACAGTCTGTTGCGAATGATCTTCCGCCAAAATTTGTTATGGTCCCGGATAAAGGGCGGCGAATCATCCGGACGGGTAATCTGAATACCGGCTATATCAAAAAACAGCCCGTGGCGATGTACAGGTCTATTTTGACATTATTCCACCCAATAGCCAAAAAGAAGTAAGTTTCTTTAAGGTCAAAGGGCAGCAATATACCGGCGTAACCATGGAAAATTATTCGCCGACAAATCTCGATCAACCTGAACAGGGTAAGTTGGTCAGCAGGGTGGTAATGAACGTCGGTGCTATCAAAAGAGGTCGTAAATCCGAATTTGTCCCTTTTGATTTTTGAGTGAGTTTTATACGCAAGAACGTCGATTCATGACGAAAGAAGAATTCAAGAGCGTAAAGAAAGAGGTTACTTCGGGTCTTTGGCTCGAATTGAAAAGCCGGTATACAAGCAAATTTTGGTTAGAAAATACTAAATTTGGCATCCCACCGATGAATCCGTTTATTGAGAAAAAAATTCGGCAAGGAATTGCTGGAGCTAAAATAAATTTGAATGCGGTACAGCTATTATAAACAGGATTATCTATTTCTAACAATAACAGTATCATTGTTGTTATTATAACGCAAATGTGCTAGAAGATCCAGCTTTTCCAAGCTTTCTGACAAATCTTTTGGATTTTTCGATATCGACCCTTGGTAATACTTAGTTCAAGCGCAGTAGAAAGCATTTTCACACGATTGCCATCTTCATCCAATGGATAGAAAAAATAACGTGATCGACCTGCGTATTTTTTTGAAAACACCTGTCGAGTATAGGTATCATAGGTCAAACCCACGACAAACTCATGATCTGTGTAGTAACATGATTGGGGCTGCTGAAAGTTTTGGCGGAGTTCGAGCCGATCTGCATAGATGGTTAACTTGGTTCCAAATCTTTCGTAAAGGCAATAGCAAAAAAGAGAAAAGAAAATAAAGCAAAGCCCATAAGAACCAAGGAAAAATTTCGCTCGACAAAGATTAAATAGCAAAGTCCTACCCAGATGATGAGCGGGGATATCATATAAAATGTCCATTGATTATTGGGATAGTATACCTTCACCTATTATTTTTATTCTATTTAAAATCTTTGTGTTATTTTGAATCAAGTCAGGAATGTTAATCTGTTTCAGTTTTAAAGCTTCCTTGTGTAAGACATGGTCTCAATCGGATTACCAAAGATCTTCTTGCTACCTTTTTGTTGGGTGAAGGATTTATGCTGTGCTATTTCAGCAGCAATCCGTAAATGATTTGCATATCCTGTTGGGGGTGGATCGTTATGAGTAACTGTCCTTGCTGATCAAAAAGCTGAAGTTGATTGACCAATGTATGGTTTATCTTCATGCTATAAATTTCGTCTAGAAGGATGTCCTGATCCGGTTTCTTCTGTTGTTTGATCAGAATATGTTGATGATCAATAAGTACCTCTATTTTGGGGTTAATTAGCTGCAGGATCACAACAAATGGACCAATAACAATGATTGCGACCAAGAAGCCCAGCGCTTTGGCTGATCCAAAGTTATTGACAGCATCGGCCATCCCATCGATGCCACCATAGATAAGGTAGAAAATAGTAAAAACTATAATCAAATAACTGAATCCAAAGATTAAGCCCTTTTTAACATTGTGTGATTTAAACTGAAAAGTCTTCATAAGTCAAATTTACCCTGCTTATCTCTCTATTTAAATATTCATTAATTGGATAAATATAAATATCTTTATCCAATTAATGCTATATAAGCGAACAAGAAAGTAGTCATTATTTTAAAAGCGTTGAAACTTGGGAAATAGTATCCAAATCGAACGGAAAAATTTAGGTAAAAGTGGGGATTATTTCACACTGGTATTGTATAGCCTTATTTTCTTCATAGGTTTTCTTTCCATCTTTTGGGAGTGGAAATCAGGTATAGTTTCTGTCATCTGCGTGATTGCTACCTATTTTCTGAACCGCAAAATAAATCTGATCGTACACCTAAAATGGTTTTCCATTGCTTTGGTTCTTTGGCGCTGCTTGTATCCTGGTTATTACAGCTGTCTTTTTGGATATTTATAATTCAATTTCTGGCACTAAGTTGTATTCACGCTGTGATAGCTTTTATAGCGGCTATTCGGGATGATCATACCGATATTATTTTTTCACTGAATGCGGATAACTTCTCCTGTCTCTGTCCCGGAAGTGATTATAAAGGATACGCTCTTAACCCAATGGGGTATAGGAAATACTTTAAAACAAAGGATATTGATAGTATTCAACAGGACGAGCGTGGATTGCTCATTGTTGTAAAAGGAGAGATTTTGCGACCGCGGGAATTAACAGCATCTGAAATAACACAAATTTTAGCTTATTTCAATGCAGGAGAGGCTAAAGTGGTCGAAGCTATTCCTCTTCGCGATACTCGTCAGGCCGAGACCGAATTAGCATGGGTGAAAATTCTGGTCTTTGGTGTTCCAATTCTGTTGGGTTCGCTTTCGGCTTACTTTTTTGGTGATAACGGACGAAATACGGCCGTCAGTATGATCAGTTTATTATTGCCCTTCCTATTGATTCCGCTGCTGTTGAAACTGGTCGATAGATGGAAAAGTCGGTCAGCAAAGAAGTAAGGTTTATTTTAAGAAGTTAGCATACCAGTGACCTGAGGATTTTATAATACGTTGCTGGTTTTGGAAATCTACATACACCAACCCAAATCGTGGGCGATATCCTTCCGCCCATTCAAAATTGTCTAAAAAGTCCAGACAAAGTAGCCTTTGACATTTACGCCTTCTTCTTTTGCCTGGTAGACATGTTGTATGGCTTCCTGCAGATAGTTCAATCTTTTGGGGTCATGTACCTGTCCATGATCAATTTGATCCTTAAAAGCTGCACCATTTTCGGTGACAATGAGTGGCGGGATATTGGGGTAGCTGCTGAATTTTTTCAGCATTTGGTAAATGGAGCTGGGGTATACTTCCCAGTTCATTTCGGTCATTTCAACTTTACGTTCCTTGGCCGTTACGATCTTTGCCTGAAGATAGGGAACAAACATAGCGTAGCGAATCATCTCACGGGTGTAATTTTGAATACCGATAAAGTCCATATCAAACTTTAAATCGTTCTCATCACCCGGTTTGATGTATTTTTCAATTCGATTGAGAATTTTGATTTCCTGAGTGGGGTAGCCCATACCCAGTAATGGCTCGATAAACAATCTATTGAGTAATACATCGGCTTTTTTGCGGCAATCACATCTTTTTCCCTTGTTGTGAATGGTTCTACATGGGAACAGGAAAAAGTCGTGCCCACCTGGCTTTCCGGTTGTAAAGATTTTAAGATTCTGGCGCCATGTGCTTGTGCTAATGCAGCATGGTGAGCCGCCGCAAGAAAGTTGCCCAAACCTTTTCTTTCCGGAGCATGTACACCAAAGAAGTATCCCGCGGCCGTAAATACAGTCGGCTCATTGAGTACCATCCAATTTTTGACACGATCTCCATAACGGGCAACACAGGTGGATACAAATTCACCAAACCATTCTTTGACATCACGGTTAACCCAGCCGCCTTTTTTTTTCCAGCGCATAGGGGAGATCCCAGTGATATAGGGTAACCCAAGGTGTAATCCCTAATTCCAGTGAGAGGTCGATCAGACGATCGTAGAAATCCAAACCTGATTGATTGGTTTGCCCAATACCATTCGGCAAGATACGGCTCCAGGATAAGGAAAACGATAATTGGGAATATGCATACCTTGCATTAATGCCAGGTCCTGTATGTAGCGGTTGTAGAAATCACAGGCTTGATCGCCATGTTGATTCTGAAATATACGGTTTCTTTTCTTTACAAAGATATCCCATATAGAAGGACCTTTGCCATGTTGATCATGTGCCCCCTCGATTTGATAAGCGGCGGTAGATACTCCCCAAATAAAATCTTTGCCAAAGGCATCTTTGGTTAAATGCATTTAATGAAATATAGCTGTCAGATGTGCTATCCGACCTGAATATGAATTAATTTTTGTGGAATCTTAGTGGTGAATAGAATGAACTGAACCGACCTAAAAAGATTCTAAATATAATCCGTTGGAAAAAATAGTTGATCGTTTTCATAATTGATACATTAAAGTGTTAACTGCATTAATTATTCTATTATAAAGGAACGAAACTGATATTAACTGGATATGAATTATTTATTAAATATATAAAAAAATAACTGTTTTATTTTGATCGTTTTTAGACAACAGAATTGTTTGATTTTTGATCTGGTATTTTGGGTAAATTATGATCTTTAAGGTTACAATAAGGGAATGACATATTAAAAGAAGACCAGCTAACAATCAAACTGTACTGTACCAACAAATGGATATGCTGCTGTAGATAGAATGATGACTGTTCTCGATTCTTCGTAATCACGGGGACTGGAGATAACGAAGTCCAATTTGCCATCCCGATCGAGGTCGCCAATAAATTCAAGCGCCGTCGCTGTGTCATGATAAGCCGTCTGGTCGATCAAAGTCCGCTGATACTGACCATTGATAAAAAGCTTTAATGTATATCTTGCATTGGGTTTCTGATCCTCATCCTTATAGAATTCAATGCCAGTAGCACGCAACTCATAGCGGTCGTTTTTATAGTTAAATTCAACCGGTTTATTGGGTGGAATAATCTTATTGGGGAGCGCTATACTGTCTACTGAACCATTCTGTATAGCGGATATGTTAAAAATACCAACACATCATTTTGCGGATTTATGGTTTCTGTGGGTAAGCCCGAACAAGGTTCTTCTTTCTCATAAGTAATGGTATATTTCGCTGGTGCAACGTTATATTTTCCGTTTTTACGATGAAGTTCCAACCAGCCGTTGTTAATCACTTTGGATACATTGTTATCATCCCAGATCCGATAGGCAAAAGGTACTAAAACCTGACCATCTATCATGGAGTCTGTTGGATTGGTCGTCGGCGTTGATGCAGTGGGATGGGCTTTCTCTGCTTGAGATTGTTGGGGAGGAATTGTTGTATCGGCTGCTGCTGTTTGTTTTATGGATGTTGAATTCGTAGCCTTATTTTGGCATGCTGATAAGATTAGGACCAGAAAGAAAGAGATGCTCGTAAATTTTAAATAACCCATATGCTGTATTTTGCCGTAAAGATAAATAAAAGAAGTAAAATACGCTTTCGGGATGCTAAATAGGGTGCTATTTAATTTTTTCTTAAACGATTATGGAATCTATTTATTTACTGCATCCTTTCAGAAAAAAAATGCTCATATTTAGTAGATATTTAGCGTCATATTATATGAAAAGATACATTTGGTTATTGTTGACATGTCTCCCAATCTGGGGATTTTCGCAGGAGCTTAAGCCAGGCAAGGTGGAGACAAAGTGGAATGATGTCGAAAGGCTCATTGCAATTAAAAATTTCACACAGACATTGCCCATATTGGCGGATATTAAAGCCGAAGCCCGGCGCTCTGGAAACCAGGCTGAATGGGTACGTGCATTTTTGGCGGAAGGGAAAGTGTTGGAAGTAAACCAATCTGAAGATTCCGCTTTTTTGCGTATCCAGAAACATTTTGAAGACAATATCCGGATTGCCGAAAAGCTGGATAAATCGGTTCTCCAAAACTTTTATGCACTTTATTTATTTTCAAATATCAACCGATATGCAAGTAAAAGCCAGAACAAATTTGTAGCTAAAGATGCAAAAGGTAAAATCGGTATGATCGATTCTATTTTTCGTCTCTCAATTTCGGACGTAAACAGTTTAAGTGCGGAACCTATAGCGCGCTGGAAGGGGCTGTTTGTAGAAACACGAAATATGAGCCTGAATCCCCTCTTTACCATTTTTTAGGTTATCAATATCTGGATTTTTTAAATACATTAAAAGCTACTAATGCGGCTGATAAGGATAAACTTAAAAAGCAATTGTTGGCAATCAGCACCAAGAATGATTATCTAGATGCAATCAGCTATATCATGTCTTATGATTGGAAATGGAATAATATCGAAGAGCAGGAAGGCGACTACCTGGAGCATATAAAAACCTATAAAAGTGACTACAATGCATTTTTACTTTATCGGTTGGCGGCAAGTTTCAACGACATCGGGAAAAAGACAAAGGCAATTACATATCTTGAACAAGCGTTAAAAGAATATCCAAAATCGCCCTGGCTTTCGAATGTAGATAATTTGAGGAGGGAAATAAAAAGTCTTTCATCAGGCTAAATTATAAAAGAACGGCACCGACGGACGAATATGTTCCTTTCCAGGTTAACCACACGAATGTGGATACTTTATATATCCGTATTTATAATACAAGTCCTACGCCTAAGGGCATAAAGGACTTTACGGTAAAATATGATTCCGCAAGTTATCAGACTACAGTAAATGCACCAGTGGTCTATGAGGAACAGGTGGCATTGAAAGCCTTTAACGATTATACGACGCACAATACAATTTATAAAATTAATCCCCTTAAAGCTGGTACCTACACGATTTTGATCGGTAATAATAAATCATTCCAAGATAACGGTCAGGATCGGGATGTGGCTGTTTCTCAGCTGATTATTTCTGACGCATTTTTGTCTGGCAGTATAAATATAAAACCTCAAAATGAATTTGTCTATACGGGTTTGCTATTGAACCGGAAAACCGGCGCTCCCTACGCAAATGAAATGGTGGAACTTTATCAATTGAGAAATAAAGCCCTGCCTAAACTGATCACGCAATTAAAGACCAATGCAGCGGGCGAGTTCAATTACAAATCCACCTATTCTCCCAAAAATGCTGCCTATTTACATAATCACATGCTGTTGCTTCATGGGAAAAAACGATGATTCCTTTGGATCAACAACAAAATAATGTTTATTATGAAGATCGGATGACGTCTGTAGAGGAGAACAATAAAAGAACAAATATGCGTGCGCTCAGCTTGATGGATAGAGCCATCTACCGTCCTGGGCAAAAAGTCTATTTTAAGACTATTCTTTACGATGATCATGTACAACAGGGCAAAGTCCTGGAAAGGCAAAATGTGAAAATCTATCTTCAGGATGGCAATCGTCAGAAGATTGACTCGATCAGTTTGACAACCAATTTATTTGGGTCTGTCCATGCGAATTTCCAATTGCCATCAAAGGCATTGAACGGAAATTATAATCTATTGGTTTTTCACGAATCTAAACAGCTTGATCAGCAATATTTTCAGGTTGAGGAATATAAACGTCCAACATTTGAAGTAACTTTTGAGCCAAATAAGTTCACCTATACTTCGAAAGATACAGCAGTATTCATTGGCAAGGCGGAGAGCCTTTCGGGTGTTTCGCTAATTGGCGCGGCAGTGAAGTATAAAGTTTCGTTTTATAATACCAAGGAAGGAAAGGATATCGTTCATAGTGATTCTACCACAACCATTGATGCCAAGGAAACTTTACGATACGGGTACCATTGATGGATCGTCAGTTTTCCGGATTGAAAGATTATGTATTGGTCTACCAGGCTGAGGTAATCAATCAGACAGGGGAGATGCAGATGGCTTCTGGAGGTTATACCTATTCGTCCCGTCCATGGCAGCTCCAGATTCAGGTACCGAATCTGATGGAAGAGAAAAAATGGCGGGATGTTACCATTTTAAAGCAGAATCAAAATGGTTTTCCATTAAAATTCAGCGGAAAGGTCAACATTTATAAATTGGAACAGGCAAGCCTCCCGCTGACAGATGAATATCGGGGAAGTTTCGGAAGGGCGGAGTACCACCTGCTTTCAAAAGATCTTTATAGCAAGTATTTTCCGCTTTATTTCGATCCGGCTTCGCTCGAAAAAGAAGAGAAAAAATTAAAATTGCTAGCTATGATTTTGATAACGCAGATACAAGCAAGATCATACTGGACTCATTACAGTTTGATTGGGGACGATATCAGATCGAAGCCATCAGTATACAGGAAGGGGATACGGTGCGCGCTATTAGCTACACTAGTCTATATCGGTCGAGAGATAAGAAACTAAGCGACCAGCAGTTTTCTCCTACCAGTTGGATAAAGTCAAATACAAAATTGGCGATCAGGTTACTATCAATATGCAGACGGATGTTAAAAATGCCAAAAACTACTACTGTTTCGTGAGCGAGGTTCGCAGAAATTAGAGACAAAGGTATTAAGTTGGAAAGATGGTCGTATTGCCTATCAATTTGTGCTGACTGAGCAGGATGTCGTGGGGCAACTACAGCTGAATGCATTATTTTTGGTGGATAATAAAATGACACTATCCCATATTGCTGTTCCTATTTCACAACAAAATAAAGAACTAACAATCCAAACCAAGACATTTAGAGATAAAATAACACCCGGTCAAAAAGAAAATGGAGTTTTACAATAAAACAAGAGGATAAACCAATCGCAACCGAGGTATTAGCGACAATGTATGATGCATCTTTGGACGCATTCGCTAGCCACGCTTTAGGTTCTTTTCAATTTCGTTATCCGTATTATCCAAGATCAAATAACTACTATATTGTAAACGCTTTTCAACAGCAAACCTATTCAGGTAACATTTTTACTTCGACTTTCTATGGGGTTTATGTGGATAATCGGCGGGATGAAATTTACAACTATGAACTATTGTCAGCCCGCCGGGGCTTCATTGGAAATTCCTGGAACAGGATGCCACATACGAGGAGTTGATCGACGAGCAAGCTTATAGGATGACATCGGTCATGTATGATGAATTACGGGATCCGAGTCTCTTTCGTGAGGTACTCCAAACACGCGTGAGAGGAGTGTCTACGGTGGCAAAGCAGTCAAGTCCTTTACCGACTTCGGCAATTATGTATGAGCCGAAAGTTGAGGGGGTGCAGCAAACGGCGAATATATGGTGGTAAATGAGGAAGTAGCTCAGTTTGGAATGGGGGCAATGGCAGTAGGTAGCAGTGCGATGGACTTACCAGCGGATAAACAGCTACAACATATTAAAGCTCGAACTAATCTACAGGAAACAGCTTTCTTCTATCCCAATTTGTATACCGATGAAGCAGGGAATATCAGTTTTGAATTTGATAGTCCCGAAGCATTGACGAAATGGAAATTGCTGCTTTTTGCTCATGATCAGCATCTGGCATCGGCTAGCGGGACCTATTTTACACAAACCCAAAAGCAGTTGATGTTGCGTCCGAATATCCCGCGTTATTTTAGAACGAATGACCAGTTGACAATCAAGGCACAGATTCAAAACCTGAGCAAAGAACGTATTGAGGGAAATACAAAAATAGAGCTTATCGATCCACGAAATAATCAAGTGGTTTCAACTGCTTTCCAGATCGATTCAGTACTAAAAAACTTTAGTGTCGAGCCATCCAATAACAGCACAGTGGAATGGTCGTTAAAGATTCCGGCGGAATATCCGACGATACAAATCCGCATCGTTGCAGCAGGTGGCGAGTTTTCGGATGGTGAGATTGTAGAAATACCCGTGCTGCCAAATAAGATACTGATTGGCGATACAGAAAAGATTGTCCTAAAAGCCGGTGAATCCAAAAATTTTACGGTAAAGGGAAGTACGAAGGACAATCTGATGGGGAGAATCCAGGTACAAAGCAATCCCATTTTAGAAATACTCTCCGCACTGGACTACCTGAAAAATTATCCTTACGAATGCAACGAACAGTTGAGCAGTAAGTGGTTTGGTCTCAAGATGGCCCAATATATCCAGTTGCATTATCCAGCAGTGGCAGCCTACTTCAAGAAATTGAATGTAGATGTAACAAAAGGCCGATTGGAAGAGAATAGTGGTTTGAATGAGTTCAAAATGGAAGAAATGCCCTGGCTGCGTGACATACAGGGTGATGCCGAACAATTGAAGAAAATTGCTACGTTCTTTGGAACAGATATACAAGCGGAAATCAATGCTGTTGAACAAAAATACGAAATAATCAATCCTCAAATGGTTCCTTTTCATGGTTTGATGGGGAGAGCCCAATACTGAAATTAGTATCCGTATGCTGGAAATCATTGGAAAGGTGCTCTATTTGGACAAAACCTTGGTCAATAGTGATATCCGTGCAATGGCCTCAAAACTTACCCAATATCTTGACCGGGATCCTGTTATATTTTCGCCCAAGACCAGTGCTGATGTGGGAATAGACTATTTGTATGCACGCAGGTATTGGACTGAATTTAATCCTTTACCAAAGGATTCCCTTCAGATATTGCAACGCAAATTGGTCAATTCTTCGTTAAGTAGCGCTGGTCGGAGCGCGGGGTTGGCAGCGAAAACATGGATTGTGAGTCAGATCTTTGGTCAGAGCAAGCAGAGTATGGAGATCAAAAATAGACTTGATCAGGAAGCTGTGATCGATGTACAGAAAGGAATGTACTGGAAAAGTAATGTGAACCAGTACAATAAGATCAGTTTGCAATCCTATCTTGTGGAAGCTTACAAAATAAACAATCCGGCTAAGCTAAATCAAGTCACCCAATGGATCTATTATAACAAACAGGTAAATCATTGGTATAGTACATGGATGACTGTAGATGCGATTTATGCACTGTTATTGGCCAACAATCCAAAAGACTTTGTTATTGAAAATACGGTACAGATCTCGATTAACAACAAAAAGGCCGAATTGAGCAATATTGTTTTGGGCGAAGTCAGTAAGCAGTTCGATAAAGTCGATTTGCAGACCGATCTCGATATTCAAGTTCAAAATCATAACGAAAGAACGGTTTATGGAGCTGTTGTTCATCAGTATTTTGCTGATCTTGATCAGATAAAATCAAGTACAAATGCACTTTCGGTTCAGAAAGTATATCTAGTGGAACGAAAAGGGCAATGGGTAGAATCTAAGGAAGCTAAACTGGGGAACGTATCAAAGTTAGGATTACGGTAATCAATGATGAGCCGATACAATACATTCATCTGAAAGATAGCCGTCCAGCCGGTGTAGAACCGGTGTATAGTCCTTCGGGATATCAATGGCGGAAGAATTACTATTTCAGCTCGAAAGATGCTTCAACGAATTATTTTATGGATCGCTTATCTAAGGGGAGATCTATTTACGAGTATGAGGTTAAAGCGAATAACCTGGGGACTTTTAATTCGGGAATCACGACAATAGAATCTATGTATGATCCTGGGGTTAATGCCCGGAGTACGAATACGATATTGACTATCGTGCCCTAATTATTCCAAAAAAATCTAAAACTTTGGCTACTCTCGGAAATTTCTGGGAGTAGCCTTTTTATTAATATACCATGAGATAGCAAGTAGGGGCGGCTTTTTAATCTAAAAATAAGTGCGCTAGACAGCTTTTTTATCTTTTTTGTGGAAGTTGGGTTTAAATTTATTGAATATAAATAAGTGCTAATAGTCTATTTTTGTTGTTTGAAAGTATTTTGAGGAAATAATTATACTCATTAGGTATTTTTGTTTTATATAGTAAATATTATAAGTGAATGGCGAAAGGCTTGTTGTCAGCCTGAATTTATAAGCTTGTTTTGAATTTTAAAAATATAGATTACTTTTGTTTAGAATTTGTCTAAATAAAATTTTCAATAGAATTTAAAACCATTACAATTTTTATGAAAAGATCGATACTTTTATCGTCTCAATCCTGCTGTTTTTCACAGCATTTGGCCAGAAGGCCGATCGTATATCCGGCAAAATCATGGTAGACCAGTCTGTTGTTGCCAAGGATGCCATTGTCCGGCTATTAAATACATCTTACCAGGGGCGGACAAACGCTGATGGAGAATTTTATTTAGACCATGTTCCTCCAGGTGATTATATTCTACAAGTCAGTCTAAATGATATTGAGTTATTGCGGGAAAATATTCATGTTGACAAGCAGACAACTGTCCTTCCGACGATTTACGGGACTAAAAACAATTATTATCTGGATGGGGTGACCGTGTATGGTTATCGACGCAATAAATTCTTAGAACGCGATAGCTCAAAAGTTGCAAAGGTACAGTTGGGCTATATGGAAAATCCACAGTCCTATTCCAATGTCAACAAAGAATTGATGAAAGAACAGTTGACCACTGATTTGTCGGAGGCTGTTAAAAACGTCGTGGGGATGGTAAAAGTGCAAGGAAGTCCAGGCCGTGGGTCAGATGGTGCTATTTATTACAATCTGCGTGGATTCCCAACGAAAATAGGTTTGGTGGATGGCCTCCTGCAAACACGAATGGTGAAATTGATCCTGCGGATGTGGAACGTATCGAGGTTATAAAAGGTCCTTCAGGTACTTTGTATGGTGGAGCAGCAACCTCTTTCGGTGGTTTGGTCAACCTCGTCACGAAGAAACCTAAGGATTACTACGGCGGCCAAGTATCTTATTTATTTGGTAGCTATAACTTAAACCGCCTTACAGCCGATGTATTCGGACCTATCACCAGCAACCGTAAGACGCTGTTTCGTTTAAATACAGCCTATCAGTACCAAAACGGTTTCCGTGATTCGGAATTTAGAAAATCATTTTTGTTGCACCAACGTTTAACTATGAGGTCAATGATCGATTAACGTTTAATCTGGGAGCCCAGCTATACAATTATGAGGGTACCAATACCCCATAATCTTTCTCACACGCACACGCCAGTTTTTTGCAAAGAGACCTCAAGACTTTGGATTTGACTGGAATAGATCCTATTCGAATAATGATATTACGCTGAAAGCCCCGTCCATCAATATCAAAGGTGAGGTAAATTACAAGATTTCAGATAATTGGACTTCGCAGACGTTGATCTCCAGAAATTTCAGAAAAACAGAAGGTATCTACCAATACCAATTTATTCGGGGCAAGGAAAGTGATGCTCTACTTGAACGCAATGTCCAATGGCAGAATACCGAAGGAAGTTCTACGAGTATCCAGCAAAATTTCAATGGAAGCTTCCAGATCGGAAGTGTCAAAAACAAAATTTTGATCGGGCTAGATTATCTGAACCAGACCTTACGGAATAATAATTCACCTATTGTTGTGTTTGATACTATCAATGCGCTGGATTTAGAAAAAGGTTATTTGCCTATTTCCAATCAACTGGCCTCGCAAAAAATACAACTGTCTACAAGACCACTACAACGTAACTATTCTTCAAGCAACATCTATGGTGCTTATATATCCGATGTACTGTCTCTGACAGATCGTCTAACAACTATTTTGAGCTTACGAGTAGACCATTATAATAGCCGTGGTCAATTGAACTTAAGTACAAATATAAGAGAGGCAAACTTCAAACAAACGGCACTTTCACCTAAGTTTGGGGTTGTATATCAGGTTCTTAAAGATAAATTGTCGGCCTATGGTAATTATATGAATAGCTTTAGTTATGTGCCCCCGGCTCTAGAGAATCCTGAGGGACAAAGAGAGATGAAACCGCAATTAGCCAATCAATGGGAAGCAGGGATCAAAACCAATTTCTGGAATAACCGTTTTAATTTTACGGCTTCTTATTACGATATCGTCGTGAATAATATGACTCGTCTGGCAGCCAATGACGGCCCTAAGATAACAATTCAGGATGGGGAGCAGCGCAGCAAGGGCGTTGAGTTGGAACTGATTACCAATCCGATAAGAGGGTTAAATATTCTTACGGGCTATACTTACAATGATAGTAGATTTCAACGGGCAGATTCTACGGTAGAAGGGCGGCGTCCTGCTTCTGCAGGCCCTGCACAAGTTTTTAATTCCTGGATCAGCTATGTGTTACAGACTCCAAAACTACAGGGGCTGGGTTTTGGATTTGGTGTCAATCACGTTGGAAAGCAGGTTTCGGCTGATAATTCTATAACAGGGAAATTTACATTTCCGGCGTATACGTTGATTAATGCTTCGATCTCTCTTGAACGTGATTTCTATCGTTTTGGTGTCAAGATGAACAATATCAGCAATGCACATTATTTTTCTGGACAAGGGGTGGTTGTCGCCCAAATGCCGAGGAATTTTGCTGCCGAGCTGAGTCTCAAATTCTAGCAAAATTGCAATAAAAAATACTGAAAATACCGTGTCCCCAAAAGTGTTCAACTTTTTGGGGACATTTTATTATACGCTGGACCGAATGTATTGTATAGCGAGTGTACTATTTTATTTCAAATTCGGTGTAGATTGTTCTTTTAAATTCGAGCACCTCTGGTGCTATTTTAAAACCTTCCCGCCATAAGCTTTACTAAATGTTTCTAAAGCCATCCCTGTTCTATTACCGGTAGATTCATTGGAAGGGCTGCCATCGTTTGACAGGAACAAGAGTTTACCAATTTTACATCAGCTCTCGAAGCGAGCTTTTGGGCGGATTTTAGTGCGTCGTCATAGGCAATCAGGTCAGCTTCCCGTAGAATACTGTCGGCTTTGGAGTGGGCAAATGAAATGGAACCGATTCCGCTTATTTTTGTCTCAAGTAATTTTCCCGTTAATTCAGTGAATTTGGATAAATCATGTAGGACAAAATCAATAGTCTGCTGTGCCTGGTAGCCGACAAATTTAGTCGTATTTCCAATATATTGATAGTCTTTATTGGCTGATACACTGCTTGTCTTTATATCTTCCTTTTTATTCCCGTATTTTCCCAGTATGGCAATGACACTATCTACGGTATTTTGTGTTTCCCTTACAGCGTCCACCATTCTCGGTTTTGTAAATGCCGTATTTATAGTGAGTGTAACTTGGTCCGGCATTATCCTAATTTTTCCTTCACCGCTGACCCGTATCCTGTTTTGATTGTCATTGGAGACAGACTGGCAGGATATCATAAATAAGAAACCACTACTGACAACTAGCGATAAGAACTTTATTTTATTTTTCATCCGTTTAAATTTGTTTTTCATTTGTGATGAAGCTATCAGATTTATTCATCCTCCCTATGTGATTGAATAAATCATGATGGTTTCATATATCTATAATTATTAATCTGTATTTAGTTAGTACCTAGTCTAATATACTAAATTAATGGGAGAGCTGCTGTTGATTCAAAAAAATCAAATCGGAAATAGGCAAACAAAAAAGCAGGCACGATAAGCGCCTGCTTCACTATATAAAGGGTTGCTATTTTTAATAAATACTCTTCGAGTAGGTTTTAAGTTGCTTTTGTAAGGACTTGCGCGCCATATGGATACGTGTCTTTACAGTTCCTTCAGGTATTTGCAAGTGCTCCGCAATTTCATAATATTTGAACCCTTCCAAAAATAACGCAAAAGCATTGTAATAATCCTTTGGTAAATTATTGAGCGCATGTTGAATATCCGATGCCACAAAGTTATTTTCGCCACGGTTACGTGTAATTTCATTGACATAACCGGTACTTATATATTCATTGCGGTAATTTTCCAGTCTCTTATTCCGTGTATACTGATTAATATACGTATTTTTCATAATGATATATAACCAGGACATGAGTTTAGGATGCTTTATAAACTTTTCTATGGAAGATAATGATCTAACCATAGTTTCTTGCACCAAGTCTTCTCTTTCATCTGGATCACTTGTAAATTGAGCAGCCAAATATTTTAATGTAGGTCTCTTTTCCTTAAACAGTTGATCGATTGTTGTATTTTCCATATTATCAATTTTTAAGTGTCTATCAGTGCCAAGGTTACTACAATTAGGGTGCTAGAAAAAAAAGATAAAAGTCAATGTTTTTAAATTTAAAATCGCGTTGAGTAATTTTGTTTCTATTGTAAGCTATTGTAAATCAGTGTTTATTGCTATTTATTTCAATAGTTATACCGTCTGATTCGGGGAGAGAATTAAGGTGTTTTTTACTTTAACAACAAGTGTTTACCTTGTTTAAATCCATTCTTTATCCCGTATTACTACGTATTTATACGTAGTACTATAAACTATACAGCCATCTTTTAACGTTTTATCAGTTTTTAAAAACTGTTCGAGTTTGATAATGGTTATTAAACATAGGTACAAAAAAGCATAATACTATGGGGAACGAAGACGAAAATTTATATATAGATCAATCACAGCGAAACGAAGGGGGCATGATCTAAATCAGATTTGGGGTGGGAACCAAGAAGAATTTTACAAATCCATTATCCGGAGTCAACAAGAAGATTTCGGGCGTATTGGGCGTTACTTTAGGGACGAGCTTGCAAGAAGTGTATGGTATGCGTATTTCGCTCCAGAATTTCACCAACAGACACGGTGATTTTGAAGAGCTACATTGTTTACGTGATTCATTGGCTTCTCTAGTAATTGAGTTGCGTAATAAAGCGACTTTGCTCTATAACCCAATTTTGAATGATCTTGGGATTTTCCATGCGATTGATGAAGTAGTGGCTTCCTATAAACAAAAGCTTAGTTTTACCATAGATATTATTCTCGATCCAAATTTAAAGGAACTTCAGCGTCATATTCAAGTTCGCCTTTTTAAATTGCTTACGGCACTATTTGAATATTTGAAGGAGGAAATGCCTATTCAGGCAATTTCGATATCTGTGCAGCTCATCGATTTTGCGATCTTTATTAAGGTGTTACCCTATTTTAAAGAAGACAATTCATTACAGAGACCCAAACGTGAGGATAGCCCATTGCGTTTAATAAAAATAACAGAGCTTTACAGTGCTCAAATTGTTAGTGACAGCCTCGAAGAGGGTATAATTCTTAAATTAACTATTTAAATAGACGATATGATAAAAATCCTATTGGTAGAAGACCATATGGTGGTGCGCAATGGTATTAAATTGCTTTTAGAATCCCAGGATAGTTTTGAAGTTGTTGGGGAGGCTTCCAATGGTAAGGAAGCGCTAGATTACCTGCAATCGAATCCAGATTCAGTTCCAGATATTATTTTGACGGATATCAGCATGGAGGAAATGGATGGTATAGAGCTTTTGCGGGTCTTATATAAGCAGTATGGAAATATAAAAGTCGTCATCCTATCGATGTTGAACCAGATTAATTATGTCATCGAAGGGTTTGAGTATGGCCTTATGGGATATTTGGTGAAAAACATTGGGTATAACGAATTACTTTTTGCGCTCAACCACATTGCAGCTGGTGGCCGATATATGAGTGAAGAGATCTCCATGTTGCTTTTGGAACATATACGTTCGGGGCAACGTTATGCGCAGCATCCGATAGGATCACGGGCTGATTTTGAAATTTCTGAACGTGAACTTGAAGTCTTGGGGCTTATCGCTGAAGGCTATACAAATATTGAAATTGCCGATAAGATCTTTTTGAGTAAGCGTACAGTGGAGGGCCATCGTCAAAATTTAATTGATAAAGCGGGTGTGAAAAATACAGCACATTTAGTGAAGTTTGCCTTCGAAAATGGGATATTGAATTAACCCTGATAATAAGAAAAAGATACAAATTGATCTTTCATTGATACGATAATACCTGTGATATAAAAATTATTTGTTCAATTTTAGTGTGAACTTAAATTGTATTCAGGTGAAACAGATGAAATTTTTATATTGCTTTTTATTCTCAGTGCGATAGATTCGTTGAGCTACGCAACAGGGCATGGTATTTTTACACAGTCTCAAACCGATTCTATGGTCAGGTCACTGACATTAGAAAATGGTCTTTTTCAGGCGGATCCCACCATTTTCTACGATAACGGTTATTACTATTTATATGGTACCAATGGTGATGGCGATAAACAGTTAGGCTTTAAAGTATTTCGGTCTAAAGACTTGAAACAATGGGCGGGCCCCATTGGTGCAAAAGCCGGATTTGCATTGGTAAAAGAAGATGTATTTGGAACCAAAGGCTTTTGGGCACCTCAAGTCTGGTCGGAGCAAGGCAAATTTTACATGGCTTATACGGCTGATGAGCAAATTGCCATCGCTATCAGCGATTCTCCGATGGGCCCTTTTAAACAGGGCATTGCCAAAACGCTTATTGATGGCGGAAAGCAGATTGATCCCTATGTTTTTAGGGACAGCGATGGTAAGAAATATTTGTTTCATGTGAGATTGGTGGAAGGAAACCGCATCTTCGTTGCGGAATTAAAAGATGACTATTCAGGAATCAAAACAGAAACCTTAAAAGAATGTTTGCATGCTGAAAAAGCTTGGGAGAATACTGCTGGTTCAACATGGTCAGTCAGTGAGGGACCTACTGTTGTAAAGCAAGGCAATCATTATTATATGTTTTATTCGGCCAATGATTTTAGAAATAAAGACTATGCCGTAGGTGTTGCGGTAGCGGACAACGTGTATGGTCCCTGGAAAAAAATTGAAACAAATCCTTTATTGAGCCAGCATACAAGTGGATTTGCCGGTACTGGCCATGGTGATTTATTCCAAAAAGGACAACAATGGTATTATATATGTCATACACATTATTCTGACACTCAAGTTGCTCCAAGACGTACAGCTATTATACCTATTGATCTTGTTTCTGATAGACAAAGTGGTATTGCAATTCCCAAATTTGACAGTTCCAAGTTCAGGTTGCTTGAACTTGTCAACCAATCTGACGAGCCTATTGATGTCGCTTTTGGTGACCCTTTTATTTTATATGATCAACCTACGGATCTATATTATCTATACGGAACGGGAGGTACAAAAAATGGGTTCATAGCATACAGTTCTAAAGATCTTAGGCATTGGAAGGAAGCTGGGAAAGTGTATGATGGCAACCAGGCCAAAGGATGGGGATCAAGGACTTTTGGGCGCCAGAGGTGTACGCCATCAATAATAAATACTATATGTATTATAGTGCGCACTGGAAGGAAAACCCTGGAAATAAGCTGGAGAATTATCGTATTGGTGTTGCCGTAGCGGATAGTCCTTTGGGACCATTTATAGATTTGACAGGTAAACCATTATTTGACCCTGGATATCCTATTATTGATGCGAATGTCTTTCGGGATGTCGACAATAGAAATTATTTATTTTACTCGCGTTGCTGCTATGAACATCCCGTTACCTCCGAAATTGCCGATTGGGCCAAGTCTAAATGGGGTACAATGCTATTGAAGAAAGCTGGGTTTATGGTATCGAACTTGATAGTAGTATGCAGCATGTGATTGGAAAGCCGGTACTTTTAATACGTCCTCCCGCGCGCATGTGTGATGCACAATCGGAATGGGAAAGTCGGTCGGTGTCTTCTGGCGAAATTAACAGAAGGTGGACAGAGGGATCCTTCTTAATCCACGCAAAAGGACAGTATTATATGATGTATTCTGCAAATTATTTTGCGGGAGCAAATTATGCTGTTGGTTATGCTACCGCTAAATCTCCGTTGGGAAGCTATGAAAAATCACAAACGAATCCGATTATTGAAAAAATACGGATAGAGGCGGGACCGTGTCAGGTACAGGACACAACAGCATTTTTAAAGACCGCGAGGGGAAACTCCGATGTGTCTATCATGGACGAACAACAAAAACCGGAGATAAACGGATGGTATTTATCCGTGATATTGATTTTAGCCAAAACAATCAGCTACGTGTTCTTACAGATTGACCTTAGGGGTTAATCTGTATTTTTTTGGGGTTAACTGTTTTTTCAAATCCTTATCTCCACCTGATTTTTATCAATTTGATGTAGCCTATTGTTGCTATCATTGTCTGCATCTTGATGATTGCACCTAAGTTCTTTTTCGCTAAGTGTATTCGTTTTTTCGAGGTCCTCTATTGACGTTTTCATGGCGGGAGTTGCATTTAGAGCGGTAATATGGCCTTCCGTAAGGAGACATTTACGATACCATCTATTGCTGAAATAATATAAAATAATCAAACCTTGTTTCACTATCGAATGCTGTAATGTCTTTTCCATTATTTTGATGATTGAATGCAATTGCTATATCGTTTATAACTATAGCTTTTATTAAAGGAACAATTACAAAGGGCAATTGGTTTAAACTAATCCAATTCAAACGACTTTTGCATGACTAGGGTTCTATAGATGTTGGATTAACGAAACAGATTATGATGAAGGTACCTTATGTTTTAAATTATATACTAGCTCTAGTAACACAACCATCGGAACAAACAGAAGCGTTAAATAGCGGGAATTCAAATGAATGGTATGCCGAACCAGGTATTTGGCTTTTTATTCTCATTTTTATTTTTGTGATAACCTTGGTTGTTTACCGAAAATTAACGAAGAAGAACTAGCATTGATCTTTTTGGGCAGAACTCCAACCCGACAATCATCAGCAATATGATTAGCTCCGGAGCGGTTTGTAGCAGTCATATTCTCCGAAGCTACGTAAATCAATCATTGAGCATATGATCAGGAAAAGGTGCCACAATAGGAAAATATAGGTGGACTGTTGTTCCTAGACCAACTGTGGATTCGATCTCTATTGTACCTCCCAAACGTTCCATGACGCGTTTAACAAGGGATAGTCCGATCCCTGTACCTGGAATACCCGAGACGTTGTCAGCACGGGAAAACATTTCATAGATATGTGGCAGATGCTCCTCAGGGATGCCTATACCATTATCTTTTATGCGATAATAAGTCATATCTTCCTGATTTGTACTTTCAATTTTAATAGTAGGCTTGTCTGATTGGGCGGAATATTTGATCGCGTTAACAATAAGATTGGTAAAGATCTGATAGACGGCACTCTTTTCACCCCAAATCGGTAGTAATTGCCCAAAATATGATTGACAATCAGGTGTATTATAAAGGGTTTTGTTTTCCTGGAAAATACGCTGCAGTGTGTAAGCCATGGGAAGTGGCTCTTTGTCCAAAACGCTCGCACGGTGTTGACTCAATTGGACCATATTGTTGATGATGTCTTCGATATTGGAAACACTCCTGCTGAAATTTTGATACCATTTGTTAGTTTTTGAAAGATCAATATCTTCGGAATGCTGCTGTAGAAATTGTATACCCATTTTTAAGATTGACAAGGGGTTTTTCAGATCGTGCGATAGGGTATAAGTAAACATTTCTAATTCATTGTTCAGGCTCAACAGTTCTTCGTTGAGTAACTGTCTTTCTCTCAGTTTTCTAAATATAGATTCTTTGATAATCTGGTTCAATCGCAGCACAAAATTGACTTCAGCATCATTCCATGGCTTTGCCACATCATAACGAACATCCTCCCAGAGCTCCAAATAATCCGGCTTTCGACGGTGTTTTTGATCCTGCCGGATTTGCATGACACGACTTTGGCTTGCTTTTCTGAACCATACAAGGTAATAATCACTTTCTATGCCGACCTTGAGGTACATCAGACCCGCAAAATTCAATTTTTCTTTAAAATGATTCTGATGATTTAATGTAAAATTGTAATCCTTGAATAAAGCTTTATCGCTATGCGTTTGCAGGAATTGAATGACTTCATAAAACAGTTTTTATGTGGTGTATGCCCATGGTTAAATACATCACCCTGATTAAATATAGACAAACCGTCCGCATTGACTAATTGCATGAGGGTATCTATGTGCTGAACCAAAGCACAATTGACCATTTTATTCTCAGATAGGCTTTTTTAATTCTACTTCTGCGCTATTAAGGAGTTCTGTTCTTTCAAGCAGGTTCTGTTTAACATGGCTTTCATATTTGTTGGTAGCGGCTTGAATAGCAAAAGTACAAAGCTTCCGTTGTTGCAGATCTATCACTTTTTCTTCTGCGTGCTGAGCTATAACTAGCCCCCAAAATTCCTCATCTATACAAATACGGAAAAATAAGGCGCTCTGAACATTGATCTTTTCCAGAAAAAGACGATGGAGATGGGGTAGTGGGCAGAGCAAACTGGAGAGCGTATCGATGCTGTCTTCTACATAAACAAAATTCTGGTCATTTTTTTTAACATTGGGGATATATCGATACGAATAGTTACTATAATATTCCATTGCCTCTTTGGGCATGAAGTCTTTAGAAAATTCTTTCCCTCTAAAATAAGGTTTGCCATCAGAAGTATGTTCGGCAATCACTTCACTATATCCTGTTTCTTGAACCTGAAGAACAAAAACACGATCGTAATTCAATAATTTATTGATGGCCAAACAGACCCGGTCCCAATTATTAGGTTGGATGGTGTCAAGTAAAAAGTTGAATTCGTTTATCTTTCTTGCGGATATATATTTTTTTGTGCTGTTGCTCCCATTCAATATAAAAATGGCCTTGGTATATTTTAAGTTTAAAATAGACACGTTCTTGGAATATTTTAATAGGTAGAATATGACGTGATTGTCCATTTTCCCGCAACTCGCTCAAGGCAGTCGCTATTTTTTGAATAGCATCGCCAAAGGCTACAGCAAAACTTTCAAAAAGTTTGTTCCCAATAGTGCGGAAGTAGAAAGGGCAGCTTTTTCAGCTGCAAACTCACTCAAACCCACAATAGTAAATTGTTCATCCAAAACAACAAGACTACCAAAATGCTGAAGATTGATCGTATTTTGATTGTTAGATTGAAAAGCAGTATTCATACGTAACCCAAAAACTCCTTATGATATAGCCTAAATATACGAAAAAATTAACACAATTTGAATGGTTATCTGTGGCAAATCGGATGTTTTTATTGGTTAGATTTCAATATTTAAAATTATTTTCTTTTAAAAAAATCGTATTCTACCTGGCAGTTTGTTGCTATATTTATTTCTGTTCGCTGCGGATATGGTTTGCAAGGCCTTTGACGAGCAGTTTCCACTGCGGATAGGATGCACCTATTTTAGCAGCCATCCCAATGATTAAGTTTCTGATATTGTCTCCAAGGCTATGGTTTTCCACGTTGATAATCTCGTTTCGTCCCGCATACTGAATTAAAATGCTGTTGCGTCGTTGTTCTACAAGAAAGGTAGAGGAGGAGACCCCTTCAAAAAAGTGGGCGGTATCTTTATTTTCCGGATGCTGTGGGTCTGGGCAAGGTTTTAGGGTTAAGGCATATAGTTTATATTCGGCCGTTGAATCCTGGATGATATTAACGACATTGACCCAGTTATATCCAGCACTACTGGGAAGACCGGGACCAGGGATATTCAGCCTAATATAGTCATGTAGCGCCAATGGGCGGTCAATAGGCAGTCCAACACTGTTCGTTAATTGAAAAGTCGTCGCTGGAATTGTGGCTAGCTCATACCAGTGATTGACATTCGAGAGACTGGAACATGCAGAATCAAAGGCCAGGTCAGCCATTGCCGTACTCTCAAAATCAATGGATTCGAAGCAATCCAGTTTCTTTCCTTCTTTCTGTTCAGGAATAATATTTTTCATGCCTTTTTACTAAAGAACATAATTCGATTTAATTTGGTTTGATGCGAACAATTGTAAATTATCTATTGGCAAGATCTTTTTCTGACAAGGCCAAATCTGCGAAATACCTATGGCCTACCATGGCGCGTTGGAGTATGTTAAATGTAACTTTAGGAAACAGCAATCCAAACTTTTCCTCTTGTATTTGGTTATTAAGGCATTTGCTTGTCACTTATTATGGATTTAAAATCTAACGAACCTTTTTGGTTGATAAAAAATGGGCTTTTGGCGACTTATCCCTCCCTGCATCAGGACAAAACCTGCGATATTTTAATTGTTGGTGGCGGAATCACTGGCGCCCTCATTGCCCATCAATGTATGGCGATGGGGAAGAACTGTGTGCTTATTGATAAACGGGAGATCGCTAATGGAAGCTCAGCAGCAACAACGTCCATGTTGCAATATGAGATTGATACACCGCTCTATGAATTAAAGAAACTAATCGGTGAAGAGGGCGCTATTGCCAGTTATAAGGCCTGTAGCAAAGCAATAGATGACATTGGTTTACTTACACGGAAAATCAAATCTAAAGCCGGTTTTCGCGCAAAGGAATCCTTATATTATGCCGCACGTAAAAAGGATATTCCATGGCTAAAACAGGAATTTCATGCGCGGGAATCTGCAGGATTTGCCGTCAACTGGCTATCTGCGGCCGAAATTCAAGCGCAATATGGGCTAGCCAATGTGTATGGTGGGATACTTTCCGGACAGGGCGCTAGTATGGATGCTTTTTGCTTTACCCATGAACTATTGGTTTATAATGTAAAAGCGGGATTGGAGGTATTTGATAAGACGGAACTTGTCTCTGTTAAAAGCAATGGGCAGGGCACTGTGGTCACCGTATCTACAGGTGCAACGATCCGTACAAAAAAATTATATATTGCACGGGCTATGAGACTGTTTCGGTTATTCCTGAGAAGTTTGTGGACTTGTTAAGTACCTTCGCGATTGTCTCCGAAGTGGACTCTACATTGTATCAACCGTATAAAGACGTATTGATCTGGAACACTTCCGACCCTTACCTTTATATGAGAACGACCGATGATGGTCGATTTTTGATCGGGGGAGGATGAAGAGTTTCGCGATCCACAGAAGCGAGATGCCTTAATTGCCAAAAAGTCGGAGAAGCTAGAAAAGTCTTTTCACAAAATATTCAATAAACCTTTCTTTAGAGATTTTAGCTGGGCGGGAACTTTTGGGGTAACCAAAGATGGCTTGCCGTATATTGGTGAACATAAGGCGTTTAAAAACAGCTATTTTGTCTGTGGTTTTGGTGGCAATGGGATTACATTTTCGGTCACTGCAATGGAAATGGTGGCCTTTTGGTTAGAAAATAGAAAGCATCCCTTGTCCGAATGGTTTAAATTTGGACGATAGCGGATTAGCTATATTTTAACAGGAAGCGAAACAGTTTGTTTTCTAGCTTGCTGAGCGTCAATTTTTCCTTGATAAATGGAAATCTTCCTTCCATAAATGTCATCTGTATAGCTGGATGGATATAATAATTTTCAGAAACTGTTTTGGTATTGCCCAGCTGCTTGGCGACTGTCTTTATAACCCCATTCAGCTGTTTTTTTCGCGTATTTAAATCTTCCCCTTGCTTTGTTTGGGATAAAAGGTTGAACGCTTCGCGGCTGGCGCCCCAAATACGGATATCTTTACAGCTGATCTGGCCGGGACAATGATCCCGTAGATAAGCATTGAATATGCGACCGCAAAATCTACTTTCACAAGATGTTTTATCAAGCTGAAAAAGCCTTTTCCCTTTAAACTGGAGTAGTTCGCTAAGTAATTTCGCTTGCTGCTTGTCTTTCCAGGATTTTTCCTGAAAGACACCCTTTTACCCTTATAGGCTAATATGATTGTATTGTCGGTTATTTTTACATGTCTTTTTCGAGTGTACTGAGTCCATAAGATTTATTTTCTAAGGTATAACGCTTGTTTCCAATCCGTACAAGCGAGCTATCCATTATCTTAAAGGCAATTGCACATAGTTTTTCCATATCCCAGTCCTGATGTTTCAAATGTCGGGAGGTTATTTTTCTGAGCTCTTGCAGATACTGTCCCATATAAAGTATATGCTTAAATTTCTCTGTCTGTTTTTGCTGAACAAATTTGCGATGATAGATATATTGTTTACGGCCCTTCTGGTCAAAACCATAAGCTTGTAGATCACTCCTGGCATTTTTTGAAATCCACACAGCTTTCCAGTTTGGCGGAATAACCAAATGATTTATTCTGTCCAATACCTTTGTATCGGTAATCGCTTTACCTGAGTCATCAAAGTATTTAAAGCTTTGTTTAACTTTACGTCTTGTGTATCCTTTGGTATTTATTATCTTCATACAGGTAGTTTATGGAGCTTAATGATGCTGTATTTTAATAAAAAGATCCTCATTTATTGAGCTAATAAGGATCTTAGGTCTTCGGATAAAAGCGAGATGAATTAAGATGCATTATCCGTAATGTTTTGATGTATTCATGTGCTTCAAGTTGTATGGCGAGCTGTTTTTCAATCAGAAGTAATAAATCGTGTGTAATTTCCCAATCTTGATTGTCAACAACATCTTTATAGGTCTTTTTAAAAGCATCTTCGCCTTGTTCACAACTTGATAATAAACTTTTTCGTCGTTTCCTGAAACGACAGATTTGATATCCATCCATACCCTAAAGAGTTTGCCACTGACCATTGTACCCTCGGTAGCCGCCTGAGCTTGTTGCTCCAGATAAGGTTTGAGTTCCTCAATAAATAGCTCGGATTGACTCATATATTCGACAAAGATGTCATTTAAGCCTTCAATATGGAGTCGTGTTGCTATTTCAATTGCTTTTTTATACCCGGCGATACGGTCATTATTGATTTGTATCAAATCATTGATTAAAGTACTATCATTGATTGTTATCGTTTCCATGTCGTATGATTTTTATGTGATTAAATTATCTTTCCACCTAAGAACTGAAGCAGGAACTGTTCCGTTGGGAAAAAGAAGGACAGGTATTTCTACGCTGTTGATCAATAGGCAAAATGCCGGTGCTAAGATCTATCAATCAGTTGGGGTATTGCGCAGACAAAAAGAGATCACTTTATTTAGCTAAAGCGATCTCTTTTTTAGCATGTATTTTATTTTGTTTTATTTAAAGAAGCAGGTTTCTTTTCCTCTTCCATATTGCCCTTAGTTTGTTTTTTATTTGTTGCAGTGGTTGAAGCTGGCAGAACGATTGTCTTATTATTTCCCTTTCCGATAGGACCACCACAAATAATCAGCAAAACCGGCATGTAGTACTGATCGAATTTTATGATTTTAGACTTCATATAGCTGTTTTTTTGTACTGTTAAATTTTGTGAAGGACTTGTTTTATGTTAACAATAAAAATGATATTTGGTTTTATTTAAGTTGATATACTTTTAACTGCTTTTGTAATTTCTTACGTGTCATATGTATTCTCGTCTTTATTGTTCCTTCTGGCATCCCAAAATAGGAGGCAATTTCATGATATTTATAACCTTCCAGAAATAACTGGAAAATTTGGTAATTTTCTTCCGAAAGGTTGCACATCGCCTTTTCGATGTCGTCTGATACGAATTTGTTTTCACCTTTATTCGATTCAGTTGTATTGTAGGCTTCGAGGCCAATGTAGGTTTCATGAATGTCGTTCGTTCGCTTGGCTTTGCGATACTGATTAATGTAAACATTTTTCATGATTACGTACAGCCAGGACATTAATTTGGGATGCTTAATAAAGTCATCGATCGACTTCAATGCGCGAATAAGTGTCTCCTGAATCAAGTCCTCCTTTTCGTCAGGATCAGTAGTGAATTTTCCCGCGAAATGTTTCAATAAGCTTCTTTTTTCTTCGACCAGCAAGTTTAAATTGGAATTGTTCATGATATCTTTCGTTTATTAAAATGATTGATTTTCTTGAAAGATTGGTGCAATTAGAGTGCTAATTTTTTCTGAAATTGAGCTGTTAATGTTTGTTTAAACAGCTAACTGCGGAAAATACGTATAGCCGTATTTTGACACCTTGTAGCTGAAACGCTACAATGAAGGCTAGTTTATTCGAAAAATAAAGCCTTTATGACTGTCTGCCCAAACTTTTTTTTTGCAGGTCAATAGGGTATTTATTCCCTAAAAAAATGTCCTAATTACGGGGCTTGATAATGAAAATTTAATCAGGTAAACTGTCTGCCTTTGTAGCCAATTGGAACAGTTTTTCATTTTTTATTGAACTAAAGATTCTTGAACAGGGTTATTTTAATAAAGATTAGCAAACAAAAATAATTACATATGAAAGAATTAAAGAAATTAATACCTATGATTGCTATTGTACTATTAGGTAGCACAACCTTGTTTTCCTGTAAAAATTCCTCCAAAAATAATCAGGAGGGAAGCGGACAATCGGATAATATTGCCCCGAGTGATGCCGATGAGACAAGGTACAACTTGAGTGAGCAGCAAAAGATGAGTATGCAGAAGGATACGACCTTGCTGGACTCCACACAAAAGGATAGTTCAAAGGATGTCAAACATTAGACATGCTATCAGCGCCTCAATAGGAAACCGTTAATAAAAAACTCCCTTTACGAAGGGAGTTTTTGATTATGAACGAATCGCCTTGATTAGGTTTTCCTTAGTCATTTTATGGCGGCCTTTTATTCCGATTTTCTTTGCTTCCGTAAGCAATTCTGCTTTACTTCTTTCATCCAAATCAGCGCTTTTTCCACCTTTTTTTCCTGAATCGGGCGTATTGGCTATACGCGCGGACTTTTCCTTACTGTAACCTTCACGACGTAAAGCTTCGTATTTCGCATCATCTTTGATCTGTTTGCCATGATTTTTAGTCATATCGTTTTATTTTTAATTCTTGATTATATGCCTTTTTCTTCCACGTCCTCCTCCTGGTCAGCGTCGGGCGGATAGATATCCTCCTCTTCATGATCCGGCCTCTGTGGATGTTTTTCATGTTCTGGATCGATATGGTCCAGATCATCTCTTTCACGTTGCTCTTCCTCTGTAGGGTCGGGGCCGGTAGCACTTTCCGGATAATAGTTATCCGGTGTTACTTCTTTCAAGTCAGGAACCTTTGGAGCTTTGCGTACGGGTGTGCCGCTATCCGTACCTGGACTATTGCCGATAGGGTCTATTTCGTTTAGTAGTATAAAAGCATCTTCAAATGTCATCGGCGCACCACTACGAAATTGAATTGTTGTTCTCATCATTCCTTTTTACTAAATGAACAGCTGTCAGTATCGAATCGTTGTCTTTTTGTGCGATGGAGCTGCTATTGGATGGGATAAGATAGTTTCTGTACTAAAAATGAAATTAATAATAAATACAAAACTTTTCAACCATGTAGCTTGTTATTAAACTAAAGTAATTTATTAAAAAAGATACTATGAGAAAATTTGCACTACTTTTATTGGTTACAGGCGGTATTTGTTTACAGGCAAACGCGCAAAAGATCGAAACTACACCACAGATGTCCTCCGATGTCGGTGTTGAGCCTATCCGTCAAGGCAACTGGATGGTCGGTGGATCAATCGGTAGTCTGGGTTATAGTTTCGAAGGAAAGTCGTTTAATGCCGCATTGCAACCGCGCGCAGGCTATTTTGTGTCAGACGGTTTAGCAATCGGTGCACAGGCTAACCTGGGTTTGCGAACACAGAAGGATGCGGACAACGAATGGACCTATGGTATAGCACCTTTTGTTCGATACTATTTTCCTCAAGGTGGCTCGTCCACAGGACGTTTTTTCGGTCAGGGTGACATCGGTATCTCGGGAGCTCAGTTGGAAAAAGTGCTGCATTGGCATTAGGAGCAAATGTTGGTTATGCGCATTTTATTACCAGAACTGTAGCCTTGGAAGCAACTTTCGGTTACAATTATAGCAAGGCCAGCATTAATACCGGTACTGGAGCGAGTGGTTTGGGTGTAGGCGTTGGGTTCCAGATCTACTTGCCAGGTAAAAATAAACCTTACTCCATGGGAGACCTTTAACATCAAGTTTCCATTCCGAAAGGTTTGGAAACTTTTTTTCAATCGACCATGTTAATCAGGGTATTCCCAATGCAATTAGGGAATCGGAAATGCTAGGTAGGGGCCTGTAATAATAGTATGACTCCTGCCATGACCCCATAGTCAGGCCAGGTAGTCGAACGATAAACGGACGTATAAATACGGTGGACTTAAAATTAAACACTTGTTCTGTTTTTAGTCGTTGAATTTTTGAAACATTTAACCTTTGACAACTGTTCTATCATTAGAAAACACAATAACAATGGTAAAAGCAAAAGATATTGGATTGATACTTAGAGATCGAATGGGAAAATGGTCTTCCTACAATATTCCATTGCTAAAGGAATGTCATTTGAAGGATAAGATCGTTAGAAGCAACGAACTTGAAGGCATATTTGTTATCGGGAATATTGCTACAGGTTTGTATATTTTTTCACTTTATAAAAACCGCTTCATTGATCTAATGGGTAAAAGTATCGGAATGGAAGAAATATGTGAACATTTCGATGAATATAAACAAACGTTGATATAAAAACTTTAATATAATATATAGTATATCATTTCATTTTTAAACTAAAAGGAAGTATTATGAGTAATTTAACATGGAAAGGACGTTGGAACGAGTTAAAAGGAAAAGTAAAGCAACAATATGCTGATTTGACCGATGATGATTTGTTATATGCAGAAGGTAAAGAAGATGAGTTGTTGGGTAAGTTGCAACAAAAAACTGGTAAGACAAAAGAAGAGGTGGAAGATTGGTTAGATAAAATGTAAGCATTCGATTAATTGTAAACTTACATATAAGAAGAGAATGCGGTCAATCTAGTTGACCGCATTTTTTGTGCTTTATAATGAAAAGATGGGCTTGTCAATTTAATGGCGAGCCGATATACAGCGTTCATCAGTCCTACGTGGCTATATGCCTGTGGGAAATTGCCCCATTGGCTACCATTATCTTCCGTAACATCCTCACTGAATAAGCCCAGATGGTTACTGTAGGTCAACAGCTTTTCCAGTATTTCTTTTGCTTCTTCAACTCTTCCTACGCAGGCCAAAGCTTCCACATACCAGAATGCACAAACTAAAAAGGTAGATTTGGGTTTGCCAAAATCATCTTGGTGTTTGTAACGGTAAAAGAGTCCATTTTCACCTTTCAGTTCTTTTTCAAGCATTTCGAGATGCTGCCAAGCCCGATCTGATTTGGGATCTAAGTAATCCATGACAATCAGCTGTAGTGTGCTGGCATCTAAATTTCGGCTGTTCAACGCATTTTGGTAAACTTTTCTTTCTTCGTCATAGCAAGCTTCAATATAAGTGGCTGCCTTTTCGAGCAAAACAGAGGCGCGCTGTTCCATATCTTGATAACCATTTTGGCGGGCGATAAGCAAAGCAGCCTTGCAGCCGACCCACTGAAAAAGGTTGGAATAACAATGGTGGTTGGCAAAATTTCTGAATTCCCAGATTCCGGCATCTTTTTCATCGATCGTTGCTTCGATTTTCTCCAGAATAAAGTTTACCCAGCCCAGTACATTTTTGTTCTCGTGGACTTTGAAACGTTGGTCTGTAAACAGTGGGAGTAAGGCTATCATTGCCTGTCCATATACATCGTTTTGGATATGTTCGAATGCTTGATTGCCGATGCGAACGGGGCCGCTATCCTGATATCCTTTTAGATAGGGTAGAATATGCTCTGTTAATTCGGAGGTCCCCAGTATGCCATATAGGGGTTGAAGCCTGCCCGGGTTGTGATGTGTAATACCAGCGATATAGTTGGCAAAACTTTCCATTTCTTCAAACTGACCAATATGCGTCAATGCGGTCAATACATAATAGCTGTCACGGACCCAGCAATAGCGATAATCCCAGTTCCTTCCTGAGTCCGGAAATTCGGGTAGGCTGGTGGTCGATGCGGCAATAATAGCTCCTGTATCTTCATATTGGTGCAATTTGAGTACCAGGGCCGAACGAATCACTTCTTTTTGGTAGATATTGGGGATACTACATCTTTTAATCCAGCGCTGCCAGTAGCTCAATGTTTTGACAAAGAAGTCTTCACATGTGCTGGCAATCGCAGATTCGAAAGCTGCATCATAGGTCAATATAAGATATTTATTCTCGCTGATAATTGTCCAGCTGTCCTCTTGAAAAAAATGTGATATCGGTACATCTGTCGTCAGGCGAATGCGTTCACCGATATCAGCGCTACTATAGAGAATATGGTTGCTTCCCGCGTGGCTTTTAACGCATTACGACCATAATTTCCCGTGGGCTGACATTGGATATTAACGCTGGGTGCACCGCGTAGCGGTTCTATTTTACGGATCAACATCAGCGGTTTAAAATATCGTCCAAATTGTTCGAATCGGGGTGCGAAATCTGTTATGCGATAGGCAAAAGATTCAGTATGGATTTCTGTACAGAGTATATTTGAATTTTTGATGTAATACTGTTTCGTTTCTACAATTTCTTCTTCGGGTTTTACGACGAAACAGCCCCTTGGTTTTTATCTATTAGACCACCAAAAACGAAACTATCTTCAAATGATGGCCAACATAACCAAGAGATATTACTGTTAATGTCTACATGCGCTATATAGGAACAGTTGCCAATGATACCCGCTTGATACATATGTCTGTTTGCTGTCTTATTTTCCTTCATGATTTATAATAAGTTGATTTAAAAATTGAAGTACATCTTCCTGTTGATCCAAATAATATTTTGCTGCCGATTTATTGTTGCCAACTTTTATGCTAATAGTAGAGCGGGGTAGATATTTGAAAAGATCTTCATCGGTGACATCATCACCGATAGCCAATAGAAAATCGGCTTTAATATGCCCCGCGATTTCTAGGGCAGCTTTTCCTTTGTTGACTTCGGTATTCTTAACTTCAATTACGGCATTTCCATCAAGGAGCTGTAATCCATAGTCATTTAACATAGGATTTAAAATTTCCTTCAGTTCTGCGGCTTTGAGTTCTCCGAGTCCTTGTTCCACTTTACGGTAATGCCAGGCCAAGGAGTATGGTTTGGCTTCTATATAGGCACCGGGTGTCTGATCAGCCAACTTTTCCATCAGCTTTTTGACTTCTGGCATCCAGTGTAGTGCCAAGCCCTTTTGTAGGCCCAGTTAAAGTTGGGAAAATTAGACCATATCCCATGTTCAGCGACCAAATAGTAGGAGCGCCCATCAAACCAGGTAGATAAGCTCTCCTGCGAACGCCCGCTGATGATGACCAACGTATTGAGCGGATCGGCGATAATACTATCCAGGAGATTGTACAAAAGAACCGTTGGGCTAGCTTTCTGGGCATGATTTTGAAATTTGACCAGTGTGCCGTCATAATCCAAAAAAAAGAGCCTGTTATGGCTTTGTCTGTACCGTTCAGCGATACTGTTAAAAACTTTATCTGAAATTCGCCTTGCCCATTCATCACGTTGTATGGCCTTTGTTTCTGCCATTCGATCTAGAAAAAGGCGAACCCAATGATGTACGTTGAACTTCTGTATAATCTGGCGATTAGCTTCTGTACGTTCGCGAATCTCTTCTGGTGGCATTCTAATCGCATGATAGATACTATCCGCAGTTTCAACTCGGTTGTATGGGTTGACAATAAGCGCATCTACGAGTTCCTTCGAAGCACCTGCAAATTCACTCAGAATCAATACACCATCAGAATTGGTCTTACAGGCGATATATTCCTTGCTAACGAGATTCATGCCATCTCTCGTCGAAGTAATCATACATATATCAGATGCAATATAGAGTCCTATAAGTTCTTCAAAAGGAAGGGATTTATAAAAATAGAGTACGGGAGTCCAACTCAGATTGCCATAAATTGAATTAATCTCGCTGACTTTTCGGTTGATTTCATCTTTCAGTTTTTATATTGTGACACCTTATCTCTGGAAGGAACGATCAGCATATACAGTACGACTTTGGAATGCCATTCCGGATATTTTTCCAGGAAGGTCAGGAAAGCACGTAGTCTTTCCAATATGCCTTTGCTATAGTCAAGCCGGTCTACTGATATTATTATTTTTGGTTTGGAAAATGACTGCGAAATTGGGTGGCGATGGCATTAACTTCGGGAAGGGAACTCGTGCGGACAAACTTGTCGTAGTCTATTCCCATGGGGAATGATTCTACAAATATATGTCTATCGCTGTATTTGAGCTGATTGTGACCACAAGGTACATGCAATACTTTTTACAGGCATTAAGAAAATTTTGGCTATCTGCAAAGGTGTGAAATCCAATAAGATCCGCGCCGAGTAAACCTTCAATAAGCTCTTTCCGTTGGGGAATATTCATAAATAGCTCCTCTGAAGGGAAGGGGATATGATGAAAATAGCCAATATTGAGTTCCTGATTTTCTTGACGTAATAATTGTGGCAGCAGCATGAGCTGATAATCCTGTACCCAGATAAAATCGGGAGAATGCGGTGCCGAAAGCGCAGCATCACAAAATTTTTATTTACAGCAACATAAGTTGACCAGTATTCCCGATCAAAATGGATATAGCTCGGTTGATAGTGGCATATTGGCCATAGGACCTCATTGGAGTAACCTTCATAGAAATTGTGGATTTCTTCTTTTGATAAAAAAACGGGGAGCAGATTCATCGGCTTGAGCAGTGCGATGATTTTTCTTTTTCACTGTCATCTTTGGGAACTATTCCAGGCCAGCCAACCCAGCAGATTTCAGTAGAGTCAAAGGCCGAATTTAGGCCAGTAGCCAAACCACCAGCACTAGGTTTGATGATAAGCTTGTCTTTTTTTTCGTTCTATTTGTATCGGCAGTCTATTTGAAATTATTATTTTTTTTTTATTCTTCATAAAAATATTAGATCGATTTATTTGCAGTGTAGAAGAGTTATAATGAATATAACGATGGGTGCGTATCCATATAACTGAACAAACCCTAGCTCAAAATCGTTTTGATTAATTCAAATAAAGTCTATTGGTGATTTTTATCGGACTTAAATAGAAAATTTAGGTAATAGTTAGTTCCGCTTTACTTTTAGCTGTAAATAGAGTCGATAATTATTTCAAAAAAGACCTGTAGTATTCGCTACAGGTCTTTTTATGGCGTGTTCAGTCTTATGAAACGCTCGGGATGTCTATTTTTTCCTTGACCAGTCGGTCTCTCATAAACTCATCCAGGATTGTCCCCAATCGCCCCGAAATTTCACCAAGGATACTTTCCCAATCTTTTACTGTACCATCACAGTTATCTGAAACGATCTTGATACTGTGAAAAGGCAGGTTTTTGAGCAAGCAGAAATTTGCCAGCGCATAGGATTCCATATCAAAGGCCAAAGGGTTCAGGTGTTTGATATCTTGATAGAAGGCCGTATTGACATTGATAAAACGGTCTGAAGTCAGCAGTGCCTCTTCGTAGTCAAATTTGTCAAGGGAAACCGATTCGATTACTCCTTGTCCTTTTAGGAAAAGTGTATTTTCTAAAAAGAATCCATCTGTATAAGCATCACCTTGAGCATAGTAGTTTGGATACAATACATGCCCAATTGGGTATCTTGTGCATCCGACCGTGCCAACATTCAGTAGAACAGGGTTGATGCCCAGTGCTTTGATGTCTTCATAGAGCGTTGCCAACGACAAAAGCGCGTTTACTTTTCCAACACCTATTTCATAGATGAAGGTTGATTTATTTTCGGTAGTAAAAGATAATTCATTTTTATTTGCTACCAGAATGATTGTTTCAATCTCTTTGTTAAGAATCATTTAATTTTCTTCAATATAAGGGTATTCGAAAGCGAGCTCTCCAGCATTGATTAAATGCAAGAAATTGACACAGGCTTGTTTCGATGTAGTGAAATCCATGAATGTGTAGTTACCACAGCTGATCGGATTTTGAAAAGGTACTTCGTATCCTTCAGTCAAAATCGTTTCGAGCACTTCTTTCATCAATTCGGCTACAGCTTGGGGACTTCTGTCTGTACCCGCTAAGACCACATAAAATCCGGTGCAGCATCCCATTGGACCAACATAGATGACTTCATCTCCCAAAATTGTTCTAATTTCTGTCGCAAAACAATGCTCCAATGTATGCATCACCTCCGGAGACAACATGCGTTCCGGTGAATTCGGTCTGATCATGCGGATATCGTAAGTCGTATAGCTTTCAATAGCGCTACTATTGGTATTGGAAGCTTTAGCATATATCCCTTGTTTCAATTTGGTATGGTCTACCGTGAAACTATTTACTTTTGCTTTTTCTTTTGTATACATCTTATTCTGTACATAGCTATAAAGTCCAGGACTTTACAGGGGTTAAAAGTTGAATTTATAATTCCTACAAAGGTAGTAGATATTATTGAAAAGATGGATGAAAAAACTATTTTAACACTTCATAATGTTCCACTGTCGGGAAGGGGTCATAATAGTGATGTAATAGTTTTTCCCATTCCTTAAATAATTGAGATTCTCTGAAACCTACTGTATGATCCTCTAAAGTTTCCCATTCGACCAATAGGATGTATTGGTTATCCTTTTCAAGGCATTTGCGGAGTGAATGTGTTATATACCCTTTGCTGGCGCTAATGTACTGGCAAGCAGTTTTATAATCACGTTCGAAATTAGACTGTTGTCCCTCGATAATTTGTAGTACGGCTACTTCTAAAATCATAATTTGTTTTTTTAAATATATAGTCAAGTAAATATATCAAATATTTCCACGATAAAAAAGGTCTAAGTGTCAGTAATGATAGCTTTCAGGCCCTGAGAAGCAATAATGTCTAAAACGAAAGGTATCCCTGGGTTGCGGTTTTCGGCATTCCAAACCAAAGATAAGGTAGTTCGTTGTGCTAGGCCATCTAGTTCAAGAAAACGTACATCAACCTGATAACCATTTTTAAAGACGCCGGTACAATGGCGACGCCTAGTCCTTGTACCACCATATTAAATATGGTTAATGCATTTACTGTCCGGAGTGTAACTTTTGGTGTAAACTGATGATCCTGAAAAATACTCATGACCAAATCATAATAGGAGTGACTGTAATTTTTGGAAAACAGAATAAAAGATTCGTCCTTTAATTGGTATAGATCAGGTTTCTCCTGTTTTAACAGGGGATGATTGTTTGGTAGCACCAGACTGAAATGTTCTGTATGGATAGGAAGGCTATGCAGTCCTATCGGTGTTTCGGAAAGACGGACAAAACCGAAATCAAGTTCTTTTTTTTGAATAAGATCCAATTGTGTTTCATTGGCAAGTTCGTGTAGTGACAGTTCGATGTCGGGTTGCTTTTGTTTGAGGGTGAGCAACAACTGAGGTAATATTGTTTGTACTGCTGATCCGATAAAGCCCAACTTTAGGGTGCTGATCTTGCCGTTGGCCAAACTCTGGAGCTGCGTTTCAATCTGATCCAGATGCCTAAACAGTTCTTTCACCTCGTCAAAGAGATAACCTCCGGCCTCCGTTAAGGAGACATTTCTTTATTGCGCTCAAACAGCGTTACGTGATAGTTTTCTTCCAGTTGCTTGATCTGTCGACTCAGCCCCGGCTGGGCAATGAACAGCCGTTCAGCAGCTTTTCTGAAATGGAGCTCTTCGGCTAATACTTTAAAATAGAGAAGATGTCTAAGTTCTATCTGATAATTCATGGTTATCAATTGATGATAAAAATGGTATTTCTAATTATTAAATATAGCGGCTAAATTTGAGAAAAGCTTTATAACAATGGAAAAATTTTTATACGGTAGTGGACATTTAACCAGTTCCATTGCCTTGGCAATAGCAAAAGGGGAAGTTAAAGGGGAGATCTCAGCAGAAGTGAAGGCAGCTATCGATCAGAGTGCAGCCTATGTACGCCAGATTGTCGAACGTGGGCAGGTGGTTTATGGTATCAATACCGGCTTTGGTCCGCTTTGTACAACACTGATTGATGCGGATCAGACGCAGGTGCTGCAGGAGAATATCCTGAAGAGCCATGCTGTAGGGATGGGCGAGCCCATCGCAAATGATTTGGCCAAAGTGATGCTTATATTGAAAGTTCATGCATTGGCCAAGGGCTTTTCGGGTGTTCAGTACAGTACATTGGAACGTATAATATGGCATATCGAGCAGGATGTTATTCCTGTTGTACCCAAACAGGGGTCAGTTGGTGCTTCGGGGACCTGGCACCATTGTCCCATCTTTTCCTGCCCCTGATTGGGCTTGGCAAAGTGAATGTCAAGGGTGAGATTTATACAACGGCAGATATTTTAGTGCAACATGGTCTTAAGCCTGTTCAATTAGGTGCTAAGGAGGGATTGGCCTTGATCAATGGGACACAGTTTATGGCTGCTCATGGTGTGAAAGCTGTAAGCGAGTTCAACAGAGTACTTCAAAATGCGGATATTATTGCTGCGTTGATGATCGAAGGGCTGAATGGATCCATTAAACCTTTCTTTTCCGAATTACACCAACTGCGTCCACATGCTGGCAATCGCTATGTTGCTTCAAATATCCATTCCCTACTTTATGGGTCAGCTATTTTAGAAAGTCATAAAGATTGTTCGCGTGTTCAGGATCCGTATTCTTTACGTTGTATCCCACAGGTGCATGGCGCTTCACGTAATGCATGGCTTCACTTAAAGGACACGATCGAGGTTGAAATCAACTCGGTAACAGATAATCCTGTTATTATAAACGATGAATTAACGATCAGTGGCGGCAGTTTCCATGGACAGTCCATTGCTTTGCCTTTGGATTATGCGACACTTGCCGTATCGGAAATAGGTAATATATCAGATCGGAGGGTGTATTTATCCCTGGAGGGGCAAACCAATGGGGTGCCTAAGTTGTTGATGAAATCGACAGGACTTAATTCTGGTTTTATGATTCTCCAATATAGTACGGCTGCTATTGCAAGTGAGAATAAGGGTTTGTGTTTTCCAGCAAGTGCGGATAGTATCCCAACATCACTGGGACAAGAAGATCATGTGAGTATGGGTTCCATTTCGGGTAGAAAGTTACTACAGGTGATCGACAATGTGGATAAAATACTAAGTATTGAATTGTTATGCGCAGCACAGGCGAAGGATTATCATCACCCGCTGCGGTCTACTCCGGCATTGGAAGCGGTTCATGAACGCATACGGCAGTTTATTCCACATATTGAATCCGATCAGCCAATGGAAGCTTTGTTAACGAATGCATTGGAATTGGTCAAATCGGGTGAACTGATTACCCTACGTCAGCAGACTAATCCGCAGCAAGATGTTGAGACCGCGTTGGTAGAACGTTTTGATACATTTTAGATTGGCATATCATGGAAAAAGATTTAAAACTTATAGGTCCTTTCAGGCAATTATTGACAATGGATCATATTTCATTGAAAGGTGCTATAAAGGATAACGAATTACAGATCATTGATCATGCTGGCATTTTGATTGAAGGAGAAATCATTCAAGAGATAGGTGATTTTGAGCTTTTATGTCAACAATGGCAGGAAAGAGCTACCATCATCCATCTTGAAGGTGATCAGGTTGCTTTACCAGGCTTCGTGGATTGCCATACCCACATTAGCTATGCAGGGCAGCGGGCAAATGATTTTGCGCTTCGTAACGCAGGTTCTTCCTATCTGGAAATTGCGGAATCCGGCGGGGAATTTGGAGTACGGTATCCCAGACAAGAGCCAGTGCTGAAGATGAACTGGTACAACTGACTATCGATCGTTCCGGTTTTTATTGCGGCAAGGTATTACAACTATCGAAGTTAAAAGTGGTTATGGTCTTCAAGTTGAAGAAGAACTTAAGATTTTGCGCGCTATTAAGAGGGCAAATGACCAAACTGCTGCGGATTTAATACCGACTTGTCTAGCAGCACATATGCTGCCACGGGACTATAAGGGATCGGCAAAAGATTACCTTGATTTGATGGAGGCAGCTCTCTTCCCAGAATTGAAAGCACAGCAGTTGGCCAATCGGGTGGATGCTTTTATTGAAAAAACAGCATTTGACGCCGAAACGATCAGACCGTACTTGCAACGGGCCAAAGAAATGGGCTTCGATTTGACGGTTCATGCAGATCAGTTCAGCACCTCCGGAAGTCAAGTTGCAGTGGAATTAGGAGCACGATCCGCTGATCACCTTGAAGCGTCTACTGCAATCGAAATTGAGCTTTTGGCACATTCAGATACCGTTGCGGTGGCATTGCCTGCGGCATCTATTGGTATCGGTTGTGCTTTCACACCGGCACGCAAACTGTTGGACGCTGGTGCAAGTTTAGCAATCGCAAGTGACTGGAATCCGGGGTCCGCGCCGATTGGCCAATTGCTGACCAGTGCCTGTATATTGGCAACAATGGAAAAGCTCAGCAACGCGGAGGTTTTGTCAGCATTGACCTTCCGGGCAGCACATGCCTTGAATCTGCATGATCGCGGGAAACTGGCAAAGGGAATGCGAGCGGATTTTAGTTTATTTCAGACCAATAATTATCAAAATATCACTTATTATCAAGGAAGTATGCAGCCTTCGGCTGTCTGGAAAAATGGTAAGGAAGTGTTTTCAATTGAACGATGATGGACAATGTATTTAGTCGTGTAGTCGCAGAAGGTATCCCTTCGCAGCTACCCCCAAGATAGCGCGTGATCTGACTGTAAGTCATGCACCACGACGCAAAGATATTCTTTCTAAAAAAGAGGAAAAGCTTGCGCTCAGAAATGCCCTGCGTTACTTCCCAAAATCATGGCATGCAGAATTGGCACCGGAGTTTCTGGCCGAATTAAAAGCGTACGGAAGGATCTATATGTATCGTTTTAGGCCAAGTTATGAAATGTATGCACGTCCAATAGCAGCCTACCCGGCAAAAAGTAAACAAGCAGCAGCCATTATGCTGATGATTCAGAATAACTTGGATCCTGCTGTTGCCCAACATCCCCATGAGTTGATTACTTATGGCGGTAATGGTGCCGTATTTCAAAATTGGGCACAATACCGCCTGACGATGCATTATCTTTCGCAGATGACGGATGAACAGACGTTGCATATGTACAGTGGTCATCCAATGGGTTTATTTCCATCTTCGGAACATGCTCCCCGGGTTGTTGTCAGCAATGGTATGATGATTCCGAATTATTCGAAACCCGATGATTGGGAGCGGTACAATGCGCTTGGTGTCACCCAATATGGGCAGATGACTGCAGGTTCCTATATGTACATTGGCCCACAAGGTATTGTGCACGGAACAACAATTACGGTCATGAACGCTTTCCGTCGGCAGCTTCCAGTTGGAGAGTCTATCCAAGGAAAAGTGTTTTTGACCTCCGGCCTTGGGGGATGAGTGGTGCACAGCCAAAAGCGGGTAATATTGCTGGCTGCATTACCGTCTGTGCTGAGGTCAATCCTACAGCCGCGAAAAAAGACACGAGCAGGGTTGGGTAGATGTATTGGTGGAAGATATTGCCCAATTGGTGGAGCAGGTTCGCATAGCGATGGATAAAAAGCAGACGATATCCTTTGCTTATATTGGTAATATTGTGGAGGTCTGGGAAGCCTTTGACCGTGAGCATATTTATGTGACTGTTGGATCTGACCAGACATCGCTTCATAATCCCTGGTCTGGAGGTTATTATCCAATGGGCTTATCTTTTGACGAGTCCAATGTGTTGATGGCCACCGATCCGGATAGATTTAAGCAGCTTGTTCAGGCAACTTTAGTTCGTCATGTAGATGCCATTAATAATCATGTTGCCAAGGGTACATATTTCTTCGACTATGGCAATGCATTTCTGCTGGAAAGTAGTCGTGCCGGAGCGGCAATATTGGATTCGGAAGGAGATAAATTTATATATCCATCTTATGTTCAGGATATTTTGGGTCCCATGTGCTTTGACTATGGTTTTGGTCCTTTTCGTTGGGTATGTACCTCCGGAGAGGCTACAGATCTGGAAAAGACAGATCAGCTTGCAATGGATGTACTGACATCGCTTCAGGCGATAGCGCCAAAGGAGATCCAACAGCAGATGTTGGATAACATCCAATGGATCAAGGAGGCCGGAAAGAATAAGTTGGTTGTGGGCTCACAAGCCCGTATCCTGTATGCTGATTCTAATGGCCGTATCGCTATTGCCAAAGCATTTAACGAAGCCGTTCGAAACAGAGAACTTGCTGGTCCAGTTGTATTGGGACGAGATCATCACGATGTCAGTGGAACGGACTCCCCTTATCGGGAGACGAGTAATATCTATGACGGAAGCCAGTTTACCGCGGATATGGCGATACATAATGTAATAGGTGATAGTTTTCGAGGTGCAACCTGGGTCTCCATTCACAATGGCGGCGGTGTTGGCTGGGGCGAAGTAATCAATGGTGGTTTCGGGATGTTGCTTGATGGTTCGGTAGCCGCAGATGGTAAACTGGAGAAAATGTTGTACTTTGATGTGAATAATGGTATCGCTAGGCGTGCCTGGGCACGTAATAAAGAGGCAAATCAAGCCTTGGATAGTGCAATGGCAAGTAATCCAACGCTACAGGTTACCCGGGCACAACTGGTGGACGACCATATTATTGATGAATTGTTTAATGACAACGAATGAATCTTTTACTTAACCAGCGGGACTTATATATAAGGGGAGACCAGGCCGTCTGGAAAGGGCGAATCGACGGCGAACAAAGGGATTGGATGCGCTGGCATCAATTGATGGAATGTACGGACCTGTTGGTCGATCCCAATTTGAATCGGTCAGTGGTGTTCTTGGGGTTTTGCAGTGACGAAGGTGTCGCCCGCAACCAGGGACGGGTAGGTGCGAAAGATGGACCTGGCGCTATACGAAACGTACTTGCTAATCTGCCGGTACATTTTTCATCTGAACTACAGCTTAAAGATGCTGGTGATATTTTGCTTAAAGATAGTGATTTAGAGTCTGGTCAAATGGCGCTTGGTTATGCTGTGTCTTCAATTCTTAAAGCAGGTGGATTTCCTATTGTATTGGGGGTGGACACGAGGTGACTTATGGGCATTATCTCGGCATAAAAGATTTTGTGGCTGATGGTGGACATAAGGTCGGTATTATCAACCTGGATGCTCATTTGGATATGCGTGCACTTGCTGGAGGGCAGGGGAATTCAGGAACAGGATTTTACCAGATTGAAGCGGATCGTGAAGGTATGGGCCAATCGTTTCATTATATGGCGATTGGTATACAGGAGATCAGTAATACAAGTGGTCTTATCAACTATGCAAAGTCCAAGCATACGCAGATTATCGAACGAAGAGATCTGGTTCCAGGTAAGCTTAATGCTATTAAGGAGCAAATTGAAGTATTTGCCAGTCAGGTTGATTATATATACTTAACTGTCGACCTGGATGCTTTTGCGGCTCCTTATGCACCCGGCGTAAGTGCACTAGCCTTTAATGGTATTGTTCCGGATGATCTATTTTTCGATTTGTACAGTGCTATTGTGGGGCTGCCTAATTTGAAATCCATGGATATCGCAGAGTTAAACCCATATTTTGATATCGATGCCCGTACAGCAAAACTGGCGGCGGATCTTATCTTTAAATTTTTAAATAGGTTTTAATCGATTGTATTTGGATAGGTCTTGGTGAAATAAGACTTGTCTAAATGATACAAGCAGGTTAGATCTTTCATAGAAAGATCTAACCTGCTTGTATGTTTTTTCGTTGCACTAGAAAAGTACATCAGCCAACTCCGCTTGTTTGTCAAAGACTGACTTTGCAAAGGGACACAGGGGAGGATTTTGAGATGTTCTTTTCGGGCAAAGGCTACGGCAGCCATCAATAGTTGTTTGCCTAATCCCTTGCCGGTATAGTTTTCGTTGACTTCGGTATGGTCAATGATAAACTTTGTTGGTCCAGCCCAGGTATATGTCATTTGTGCAGCTGATTTTCCTTGATCTACTACCTCAAAACTGCCATGTTTTTCGTCGTTTTTATGTACTACTTCCATTGATGATAATTTGATGTGTTATATAAAAGTATATCCAAAATAAACAAAATCTGGTCAACATTATCCTTGAATTGTTTATCCTGTCGAATATTGCTGAAAATTGACCAAGTGATGTTAGGCTGATCGGGATTAATCAACGTTGTGCTAAGGGCTGTCTGCTCTTTTGCCAAATAAATGCTAAAATATATAGATATACTAAATATGTTAGTATATTTGTTTTAGGAATGACTATGAATCGGAGCAAAAAACAAGAGTTTGCCATTGTGGATATAGAAACCACAGGGGTAATGCAAAATCCAGCCGGATTACTGAAATTGCAATCGTTATACACGACGGTAATCGCGTGCTGCATCGTTGGGAGACTTTGGTAAATCCAGGGGTTGAAATTCCGAATTCTATTTTTGCACTTACGGGTATCGACAATGAGATGGTTGCGGATGCGCCATTATTTGAGGATGTTGCACCAGAAATTTATACATTATTGAAAGATCGTGTTTTCGTTGCCCACAATGTCAATTTTGATTATTCCTTCATTCGTTTTCAGCTTCAGGAGGCCGGAATAGACTGGTCTTCCATTAAATTATGTACCGTACGCTATGCCCGTAAGATCAAACCGGGGCTTTTATCCTATAGTTTGGGACGTTTGTGTGATTACCTCGACATACCCATCGAAAATAGGCACAGGGCAGGTGGTGATGCCGATGCAACAGCGATTCTTTTCGCCTATCTTCGTGCGCTCGATACAACGCAGGTGTTTCAGGAAATGATCAAACACAAGGCGATCGATCAGCGGTTTCCGCCGCATTTAGATCGGAAGGAATTTGAGCAATTGCCAGATACCGCCGGTGTTTATTATTTTCATGATAGAAATGGGAAGGTGATCTATGTGGGGAAGGCGGTCAATATCAAGAAAAGGGTGTTATCCCACTTTACAGGTAACAATATTCAGGCGCAGCGACAAAATTTTTTAAAGAGATCTATCACATTAGTTACGAGTCTTGTGGCACAGAACTAATGTCCCTGCTACTGGAATGTGCGGAGATTAAACGACTTTGGCCCAAATATAATCGGGCACTCAAACGGTATGAACCAAAATTTGGTTTGTTTTGCTATGAGGATCAAAATGGGTATCTCCATTTGGCAATAGGTAAAATGAATCGGATCCAGGACTGCATTCAGTTATTTCAACGGGAATATGATGCCATTCAATTATTACAGTCCTTTATGAAAGAAGGAGAGATTAGCGCTCAGTTTTGTCATTTTGGCACTGCTAGTTTGGCAGCTAAATCCGTCAGTCGAGCTGATTTGCCTGACAAAGCACTGCATAATACACGTGTGGAGCGTTGTATTGATGAATGGTTAAAACAAAGGCCATCTTATGTATTTATAGATAAGGGGCGGAGTATAGAAGAAAAGAGCTGTATTGTCATTGAAAATGGCCGGTTTTATGGCATGGGCTATATTGATCTATATGGTCAATATGCTGATTTAGCAGATATCAGAACCCAGGTAAAGGTTTATCCAAGCAATCATTATATGATGGAGCTGGTCAGGCAAATGGCCGAACGCTATCCCAATAAGGTGCATTTTCTGACTCAAAATCCGGCTGGGCTTATAGCTGCTGAACCTGACACTGATTATGACAAAATTGCCACAGACAAGCTCTTCCAATAAGTTGATCTATTATTCGATAATATAGTCAGGCGATCCGGAAAGGGGAGATTCGTCATATCAATCTCAGCAATTTGTTAAAAAAATGTGAAATATAAAATCGACACTCTTTTTGGTCTAATAGTTGAAATATTCCTTGTGTAGAATAATAAAAAAGACTTTTCATAATTTAGGTTAATAATTGGTTAGTTAAGACCTGGGGCTCCCAACCTCAGGTCTTTTTTTATATACAGAGACAGCGTCTGTCGTTGCTCCTATAGATGGAAAGTGCTTGCGAGATGAAATTAGACCTAGTTCTTTTTGTTAAAAAGCACTTTTGGCTATTTTATCTTGTAACAGTAATGGTTTGTATATCAAATTATTGCGATTTGTCCCCCTTTTGTCCCCCTTGTTTTTTTTCTCTATAGGGTTAATTTGACTTACTTTAGTACATGCATACTGTAATGGCGGAATTAGTAAACAAATATGGGGCGTTTTCTAAAAGTAGCTACGGTATATCTTATCCATATCTTTATATATAAAAAGGGCCTAGGCCCTTTTTTTTTGTGTCGTTCTGCTGGAGCTGTCTACTTTGTAGACAGTAGAAAATACCGAATTTTTTGCTTCAATAAACCTAGATTTTGATGTAGATATTCTTTTTCTGAGGAATAAGGCTACTAACCAATTGAGGAAAACAAACAATAGGGCAAATAGTACTGACCCTAGTGTTTGGTTTGTCCAGTTTCCAAATATCGCCTGATAGCTAAAATCCCAGAGGTTTTGTTTTGTATTTGGTATCAAAATAAGGGCACATAGGCTGGGAACAATTCCACTCAGACAATAGATGAAAAGTGTGTTCTTACCAAAGTCGTCAAACACACTGTATAGCGGACCTTTGATCTTTAGAAAATCAATCAGATAAATTAACAGACTCAGAAAAGCTAAGGCTATCCCGGTTGTGAATAGGCAATAACTGCTGGTCCAGATCTTTTTATTGATGGGGAAGGCAAAAGACCATAAATATCCGGCTACCATCAAGGCCAGTCCCCAGGCAAATAGCCTGATCAACTCTTTCTTTCCGCTAATCTTTGAATAATATATTTTCCGGTAATATAACCAAAAACAGTTTGACTGATTGCAGCGGGTGCGCTCCAGATATCTTCGGGATCAAATGCTTTACCTTCACCATGATAAAGGTGAGATGCACCGAAAAGCTTGATGTCCAAAGCTGTTCCAAACCATCCTTCCAAGCTATAGGGATCATTGGGGTTGGCTATATAGCAGATTAACCAATAGAAAAGTAGCAGAAAGATACTCGTGATAACGGCTCCCTTGTCTTTGAGGTAATAGATTAATAGTGCACTGCAAAAATAGCATAAGGCAATACGTTGTAAAACACCAAAGTAGCGGTATTTTTCCATGGACAGCCACTCCAGCTGATGCTGGCTATTCCATTCCACAAAAGGGAAAATATTTAATAAGAAGCCGATCAGAAATAATAATAGAAATCTTTTGCTGATTTTTTTAGAAATACCGCAGATGGGATTTCTTCCATTTTTTTAAAGAGAAAGCCATTGAATTTCCTACGGCGAACAGGAAAAAGGGGAAAATAAGATCTGTAAATGTACAGCCATGCCAAGCGGAATGTTCCAGCTGCGGATATACATGGTGGTAATTTCCTGGATTATTGACCAGTATCATGGCTGCAACGGTAAATCCACGAAATATGTCTAATGATTTAAAGCGGTTCATAAATTGATGTAAAAAAGGCCGCTTTAGTAAATTCAGTTCAACTAAAGCGGCCTCGGGTTGGTCACTAATAGCCTGGATTTTGAGTCAGGCTAGGGTTTGCCTGCATTTCCAATAATGGTATTGGTAGTAGGAGGCTATTTTGGTTAAAATTATATTTTATTGGAGTAGGGGCACTTACATTTCCTTCGTTACAGGTAAACTTGAGCTCGTTCAGCTTATTCATAACGTCCACCGTAACACCATAGCGATTTAGATCATCCCAACGTTGTCCTTCGAAAGCAAGTTCCAATCGGCGCTCATTGAGTATAATAGATTTCAGCTGACTTGCGTTGCCTGTTGTGATGTCGGGCAGCCCAGCACGGTGACGGATGATGTTAAGGGTATTCATTGCTTCGTTTGAATTGCCTAAGGCATTTAAAGCTTCAGCCTTTAACAAAACAATATCTGCCAGACGGAGCAGGTAGAAATGGTCTCCACTCTGAAAACTATTGGCGTGTTTTTGCTTGACATTAAAGGGGATTTTGGTATTGCTATCAGCACAAGGGTTCCAAAACTCATCAGCCCAAGGGACAGAAAAGAACCAGATATTGGCATTTTTTCGTTTGGTGTCACCCGCTTTGTCATAAGCATCTACAAGATCTTTAGAAGGAGTGCCATATCTGCGCCATTCATTTTCATTGATCAGTCCATTCCCATCCAGATCGGGGAAAAAGAAGGCACCTCCCCAACAACTTAAATTGGGACTTCCGGCAACATATGGGATTTCTATAATTGACTCATTGTTGTAGTTGTGTGCGCCATCAAAGAGGTCAGCATAGTTTTGAAGCAGCTGATAGCCACCTTTTCCGTTAATTACTGCATTTGCGTATTGGAGAACCTTGTTGTAATCCCGATCCGGGCGCTGTGCCCATATCTTGGTCAGGAGGGCATTTGCGGCACCTTTTGTTGCGCGAACTTTGTCGATCGAAGGTTGGCCAAATCCGTCTGGTAGATTGATTACGGCAACTTGCAAATCCGAATCTATAAAGTCATAAACCTCTTCTACAGTTGATCTTTTGATACGGATGACTTCTGGGTCTGTGCTGTTCGAGTGTTTTTCCAGTGGAACACCACCATACAATTTGACCAGCTGGTAGTAATGGAAAGCTCTCAAAAGGAGGCTTCCCTAAAATTTGTTTACGCCGCTCTTCTGAAAAGGTGGGGTCAGTGACTTTTCCCACATTGTCAATGACAATATTACATTTTGAAATGGCTCCATATAATTCTTCCCAATCCCTTCGAACCATGTCATTGGTATTGGTGATGGTGTTGAAATCAATTTGTCCAAAGTCAATCTCGCCACCACCCGCAGCGTGTGCATTGTCAGAGCGGATATCAGTTTGTAAAATCATCTCCCATTGGTAGTAATTGGCATTACTTCCTGGTCTTGTGCCATTTCCGATGAATGAGTTATAAGCGCCATTCATCGCTTTTTCGATATTATCACCTGTCAGGTAAGCATTTTCACTGGTTACCGTAGATGTTGGTTGTACGTCCAAAAACTTCTTACAGGAAGTGAAGGATAGGGATGCCATTAAGGCTATTGTGAGCGACGTATATAGATTAGATCTCATGTTATTCAAATTAAATGGTTAAAAGGTTAAGTTTAAACCAACAATAAAGGTGCGTGCTTGTGGTGAAGTACCGAAATCAATACCCGGAGACATATTGGAGCTCACAACTTCTTGATTGGTTGCACTGTACATACTGACCTCGGGATCTAAACCGGAGTACTTGGTAAAAGTCAATAGGTTTTCACCGGTCACGTAGAAACGCAGCTTATTAATTTTCCATTTCTCCAGGACCTGTTTGGGTATGGTATAGCCGAGTGTTAACGATTTTAATCGGAGATAGGAACCCTTTTCAACAAATCGGGAAGAGATTTTGGTATTGTAATTATCCTCCGTGGTGTTTAAATCGGGACGTGGCATCGTGCTGTTCTTATTTGTTGGACTCCAACGGTTAAGGACTTCCGCACTTTGGTTTCGAGGCTCCCACATACCTTCTGTATAAATACGTGTTGCATTGAGGATGTCGTTACCCTGTACACCTTGCAAGAAAAAAGATAAATTAAAGTTTTTGTAACTGAAATCGTTTGTCATCCCGTAAGAAAATTTAGGTGTAGCATTACCAATAACAGCCATATCGCTCGTCTGAAGGCCTGCATCGGGATCAGCCATCTGATAGATCATATCGCCCGTTTCCGGATTGACACCCTTGGCTACGTATCCCCAAAAGGTGCCTAAAGCAAGGCCTTCTTTGGCGATGGTACTGTTTCCACGACCGTCAATATTACCATCGTAATAGGTGCCGCCATCAATATTCAGAACTTTGTTGCGATTGAGACCAAAGGTTAGGGTTGTATTCCATTTGAAGTCCTGGACAAAATTCCGGCTACTTAATTCAAACTCAAAACCTTTGTTCTGTAGATCGCCAAGGTTCCTGAGGACTTTGGCATATCCCGAACTATAAGGTACACGCGAATCAAGTAAAAGTCCTACTGTTTTCTTTGCGTAATAGTCTGCCGCAATAGTCAATCGGGAGTTTAGAAAGCTCGCATCAAGACCAATATCTGTCTGGTTGGTTGTTTCCCATTTCAAGCTGGGGTTGTCCAGCGTGATTGGTGTGTAGCCCGGTACAACCTGATCACCAATGACGTACGATCCTGTCACATCTATTAAGCCAAGATAGGCGAAGGCCGGTATCTGGCTGTTTCCGACTTTACCCCAGCTCGCTCTGATCTTTAAATCGTTGACAGTATTTTTCCAGGCTTCGAAGAAACCCTCATTTGATATACGCCAGCCTGCTGAAAAGGAAGGGAAATAGCCCCAGCGGTTGTTGGGGCCAAATACCGAAGATGCATCTGCTCTTAAATTGGCCGTAAATAAATAGGTGCCATTATAATCATAACCGATTTTGGCGATACCAGAAACGGTCGTGATTGTAGCATCCTTTGCAGTAGGCATCCTTGTAATCATCGATCCGCCATTAACGGTATGGATCGCTGGATTAGCAAAGTTCTGTGTACTTATACTTGAACCTGTTGTTTGTGTTTTGGTGGTAATATACCCCAATAAACCAGTGAAGTGATGTTTTTCATTAAAGGTCTTATCATAGTTTAGGGTATTTTCAGACATCCAATACTGATTGTCCTGTTGGTCGAGCTGGGCCATTCCCTTATATTTCCGGCCTTCGGTGGTACGAAATGGATCGACAAAACTGCGGTATTGGTTGTTGTATTTCTCGTAGCCAAATAAAGTTTTGAATTTTAGTTCAGGGAGGATATTCGCCTCAGCAAAGATATTTCCGGTAAATCTATTGTTGACATAAGAATGTTCATTTCCGGTAGCCAATGCTACAGGATTATCAAGATCTGTATAAAAAGGGTCTACGGTAAATGCGCCTTTGTCACCGTAGATTCCAATCACTGGGGAACCTAAATAAGCATTCATAATAACACCATTCCGTGTATTTTCGGGAATATCCACATCATACCAGCGGTTATAAGACATGCTCGTTCCTACTTTGAATATCTTGTTGATCTGATGATCGAGATTGACTTTGAAATTGACTTTGTTAACTGTATTTGTAATGACGGTACCATTGTCTTTCTGATACGATCCTGAGATGTAAAACCCGGTCTTTTCATCGCCGCCACGTACAGAGGCCTGATATTTTTGGCTATGCCCCATGCGGAACAATTGATCTGGCCAATTGGTATCGGCTGAATATTTGGACCAATCGGTTGTTTCTCCAACTTCGGTCATCAGATCTTTGTATTGCGCAGCATTTAATACCTTTGGTCTTTTCCAGATTGTTGAAAAACCCTGATAAGTTTCGAAATTTACTAATGTTTTACCATTATTCCCACGTTTGGTTGTAATGAGGACGACGCCATTGGCACCCGAAGAACCGTAGACAGCTGCGGATGCGGCATCTTTTAACACCGAGATGCTCTGTATATCTGAAGGATTGAGTTCGGAGATATTTTCGGTAGGAACACCATCCAGAATATACAAGGGGTTGCTACCGGCAGTGATTGTCGACGTTCCGCGTACACGGATAGAGAAACCAGCCTGTGGCTGACCCGAGGATTTGACGATTTCTACCCCAGCCATTTTCCCTTCCATGGCACTAGCTAACTGGGTTACCGGTCTGTCTTCAATATCCTTTGTGTTCATGGTAGCAATCGCTCCGGTAATATCTTTCTTCTTCTGCGTTCCAAAACCTATCACAACGATCTGTTCCAATTGGTTATTTGCCGTTTTCAGTTGAACCGTCAAGGGGTTGCTGTTGCTGATCGTATTATTTACCGTTTCATAACCTACAGAACTAAAGCTTAGTTGTTGTGTCGGTGCGCCTTCTATACTAAACTCGCCTTTACTGTTGGTTTCGGCCTGACGGCCATTATCTATATTTCGGATGGTGACGCCCGCTAGCGGTTTTCCGTCCATATCAACCACTTTCCCTTTGATCAGCTGTTGGACAGTTTGATTATTTGCCTGGGCTATATCAATTTTCCTCTTTAATACAATGGTGTTGTTGACGATTTTGTACGAATACGATAGTTCTTTTAGGTTGTCATTCAAAATCTCTTCAATGGAGCCGTCCGTATGATGGATCAGAATCTTTTGATTGTCATTGATCTGAGAATTGTCGTAAAGAAATACGTAGGAACTTTGCCGTTCGATTTCTCGCGCAAACTTTGCTAATGTATATTCTTTGTCATGTAATTTGATTTTGATTGACTCACCAAGGCGATAGCCTTGTTATTGACAGTCGCTAGGCACTGGATGGCAAGTAGGGCACCAAATAGTTTTGCCCGTTTATGCGCAAAATGATTCGTTGTAACTTTATACATAATTTAGTTGGTAAATGTGTTCTATATTTTTATACGTTAGAGTTCTACTTCAATTTTGTTGTTTTTTAATTGGCATTTAATATCGAGGAAGTTGAGTGTTTCAATCAATTGTTGCGCGGTGGAGTTGCGTTTTATTTTTCCGGTCAGTTCACGTTTTTCATTGGTTCCTTTGTAGATGATATCCACATTATACCAGCGTTTTATAGCAGATAGGGCTTCCTTGACCGGTGTAGATTCGAAATAGAAGAAGCCATTTTTCCAGGCTATCGCTTCTTCAATGTTCACGTCCTGGACAAGTAAATTGTTATTCCTGCTGAATGCGGCCTGACCTGGTTTTAACATCTTGGATCGACCGGATTGTGTCACCTGTACTGAGCCTTCGACAAGGGTGGTCCTGTTGTTCTCGTTCGGATAAGACTGTACATTAAAATGCGTTCCGAAAACCCGGATGATCTGCTGGTCTGCATTGACGTAGAAGGGTTTTTTCTTATCTGGTGTAATCTCAAAATAAGCTTCACCGGACAATGTTACCTCCCTGTTGTTGGATGCGAAAGTCTCGGGAAAGGTCAGTTTGGAGCCTGCATTTAACCATACCTTACTGCCATCTGCAAGTATGATATTATATTCTGTACCGATCGGTGTTTCTATGGTATTTGTTCTATGACCAGGATTGCTGTTTCCGGCGGTAAACTGATATTGAACCGTACCTTCGGCGGTCGTCGTGATCTTTACCTTTGCATCTTGATGTAGAATATGCTGTTTATTGTCGGATAGATCTATTTTGGTTCCATCTGCCAAGATTAATACAGCAGCTTTTGTCCCAGGATGAACCACTTTTTGAACTGTAGCTATTTTCGTTACTTGCTCATAGTCCGTGTGCTGTACGAGATAAAGCGGAAGTCCAAATAGGAGTAACAATGCCGCAGCAATTCCAGCCAATTTGTACCATCTGGAAATCGGTTCGATTTTGGAGCTTTCTATTTGCTGTTTGATATTCGAAAATAAACGTTCCTTAAGCTCTTGCTCACTCGTTGCGATTTGCTCGGGAATAGGGAGGGGGCTTCATTGTTTTCTTTATACCATTGCAGTAAATACGCCTCTTCTTCTTCCGTACAGGTGCCTTGAAGCCATTTATAAGCTAATTGCTTAATATCAAATTGATTGTTATCAACCATATTTAGGGGTATTTTCTATATAGTTCCCGAAATATGGCGGTACCCTGACAGTCGGGTGAAAAAAATTATAAAGTAATCAGAAAACGCTGAATACCAGTGCGTATTTTTTTAGGGCACGACTTAATTGGGTTTCAACTGTCTTCACGGAGATATCAAGTTCATCCGCAATTTGTTTGTAAGTCAGTCCTTGTTCACGGGATAGTTTGAAAATAAGCTGGCATTTCTCGGGTAAGGTTGAGACAACTTGTTCCAACCGGGCTCGCAATTCCTCAAATTGAAGCCAATCTTCGGTGGAGTTATCAAAATCTACCCAATCGTTATCCTGTTGAAAGGCTTCTCGTTTATAACGCTGTGCCAGATATTTAAAGACCTTGTATTTCACAGCGACAGCGAGATAGGAGGAGACGTTGCTCTCTATATGCAATTGCTGTCTTCGGAGCCAAATAGAAGTGAAGATATTCTGAACGATTTCCTGTGCATCCTCCAGCGAATCTGTTTTTCGGGCAGCCTGATAGTAGAGCTTCTTCCAGTAGCGCTCATACAATGCTTCAAAAGCGATATTATCATCCTGTTGAATCAATAGAATCAACTCTTCATCCGAATGGCTCCCACTATCTTTCATCTGACACAATAATCTGTTTTTCTTCGGTTATGTTATCTGACTATATAATTTGTGTTGTAAATGTAGTTACTAAATTAGGAATATTCCAATTTTTAAAATTAATATTGCCAGCCCAATTGTATAAGGTATTGTCTGTTTTGGCCTCTCGGCCTATAGTTCGTTCGTTTTTCAGTAAATAAGCTAGGCGTTGAGCTTGGTTAGAAGATCTGAAAGGATGAATAATCGTAGCGGTGGACGCTGCTCTTATATACAGCTGAATGCGCTTTATTGTGTTAGGTTTGGTTATCTAGTAGTTAAAATGGATAAAGGCGTCAATTTTTGTATTTTATCTGTTTTCAGTAGTCTAATATCTCGTTTAAAGCACTGTTAAAGTACATTTCGTTTTGTAACAAAATAGTACTTTATCTGTGCTTCATCTGTACTTAAGAGGTACTATATCCGTACTGGGGAAGTGAGACCGCTATATACCTGCATCGAACGAACTGATAAGTTGTGCTTTTTTTTAACTGATGTATTTGAAATATTTCTTTTTGTTTAAGGTTAAAATGCTGTTTATTTATGCCTGACAAACACGAAGTGAAGTAGTCGTATCAATGCGAATAAAAAGTTTTAATGCTAGGATAGGCCTGATTTTCATTAGGATGGAAGGCTGCGGATAGATGGCGTGTGCATGAAAACACAAAAAGAGTACCCAAATTGTTTAGATACTCTTTTTGTGTTTTATTTAATCTTATAGCGATTAGAAGTTCGGTTTCAACAGATACTTATCATAGAAACGGAAAATATGATCTGCTGCTTCTTCAGCTGTATCAACGATGCGATAAAGTTTGAGATCTTCTTCACTGATATATTTGTTTGATAACATGGTATTTTGCACCCAGTCCATAAGGCTTTCCAGTACTCTGAACCAACCAATACAATTGGGAAGCGGGCAATCTTACCTGTTTGAATCAAGGTAATCGCTTCAAAGAGTTCATCCATTGTTCCAAAACCACCAGGCATAACGATATAACCTTGGGAGTATTTCATAAACATTACTTTTCGTACAAAAAAGTATTTGAACTCAAGTAGTTTATCCCGATCAATATATTTGTTGTGAAATTGTTCAAATGGAAGTTCAATATTCAAACCCACGGATTTTCCGCCAGACTCATAAGCACCTTTATTCGCTGCTTCCATAATCCCGGGCCACCTCCAGATATAATACCATATCCACGTTCAGTTAGTAGCGCGGCGATATCTACAGCCATTTGATAATATTTGTGTTCACGTGGTGTGCGTGCCGAACCAAATATGGATACACAGGGGCCAATTTTAGCCAATTTTTCAAATCCGTCCACAAATTCTGACATGACTTTAAAAATCTGCCATGAATCTTTAACCTTAATTTCCTGCCATGTTTTGTTCTCAAAAGCGCGGATAATTTTATCTTCTTTTGTAATGTCCATATATAACGTTATACATTTAATTTCTAAAACCCATTTTTTTCAAAAGGAATACAATATAGCTATTTTTTTAATACTAGCTACTTTTTGCGATTATTCTTACATTTGCATTATGAATTTTTCTTCTAAACTTCTTGAGAACGCGGTTGCGGAATTTGGTAAATTACCGGGTGTGGGACAAAAGACAGCCCTAAGGTTGGTCTTGCATTTATTGAAGCAATCCGATCCCGAGGTGGCCCGTTTTACGGCGTCCATCGACCGTTTGAAAGAAGACATTCAATATTGCCAGGAATGTTTTAATATTTCGGATCATGCGACCTGTGAAATATGTGGATCGTTTAAACGTGAAAAGAGCCTCATCTGCGTGGTGGAAGATACACGTGATGTTATGGCCATTGAAAACACAAATTCTTACCAAGGTGTTTATCATGTATTAGGGGGCTGATTTCGCCAATGGACGGAATAGGTCCTGCTGACCTTAAAATTGAAGGACTACTCAACCGTATTCAACGAGGTGGTGTTGAGGAGGTTATTTTAGCGCTTTCAGCAACGATGGAAGGGGACACAACCATCTTTTATCTGTACCGGAAATTGCGCGAGTTCAATATCAAGATTACAACAATCGCGCGCGGTATCGCATTTGGAGGTGAATTGGAATATGTCGATGAGCTCACCTTGGGCCGGTCAATCGCCACCAGGGTACCTTACGAGCGTCATGTTGGCTAGTTGTATTTCAAATAGATCTGTTTGACTCCCTCATGGACTTTTCGGCCTTTCCGTATTTGTTGTTGCCTAACCTCATCCTTTAGGATCTGGCTATTTTCTTTTTGTTTTTAAGAATGTTGAAGTAGGCAATCTTACCGATCGTTGTCTTTTCCAGTCCCAATAGGTTGCAGGAGTAATTTCCTAGGAGATAGTTGTTATAGTACAAATGTACCTCCCGCATTAATTTTCTGCCAAACTTGCTTGTCGGGTAAGCTGCATGTACGGGTTCTTCCATAAGGGCCCGGGCTAATGCAATGCTGTCCTGATCGCCTTCTTTTGGGTCATGGTCCAATAGTATAGGGCTTTGATGGCTTCTTCCTCCGTGTCTGGAAGCAGATCCAATGGAATACCCAATAAGCTCCCGATATACTTCCAAAGGTGCATAATTCCATTTATTTCGCTTTCTAATAAATTGAATTTCATTTGTTTAAGACCTATTAGATAAACTAATGAAAAACCTAAGTTTGTTGCCAGCATATCCCACGTATTTAAAGGGATACCCCATTTGTCAGTGTCCCAATCGCCATGTTTCAATATATTCAAGCGAGCGAAGGAATGGATACATCGCGTCAATAAAATGGCTTCAAAGCCAATACCACCTTTTCGTAATGCCTGGTCAGCGGTGATGTCGACCCAAAATGTTACCGTCTCGGTTAAGCGTTTGACGGCACCTTTTTAAGTGCTCCAGTAAAAATCAAGGGTTTATTGATCGCGCTGGATTCATAACCACCCATGAGACAATAATCGCGTAATACAATGAGTCCAGTCAATCCTGAGCGCTGACTGAGCGCAATTCCCTGTTGTACTTTCTGCCAATCGAGCCACTGAGGCTCTATAGTCAAGGTGTTCATAAAATCCGAAATCAGTTTATCGTAAATGCTTTCGATGGCTTTGCCCTGCAGGTAATCCCGAATCAATTGTTGCCCTTTTGTAAAGCCAATTTTCAGATGTAAATGTTCTACCAATCGGTCGCAGGCCTCATCGTACTGATATAACAATGGAATATACTGATCCGCATCGGCCAGATTTGGTTTATTGGGCAACTTATCTAGCAACTTAACACCGATACCCTTAGTCCAATAATAGGAAAAGGAGGTTGTGTTAATTTTATAGCGCTCGGGGATTTTCATTTTTAAATGGGATACCTAACTTGGAATCAACTGATCTGTTATCGATTTTAAATGGATGAATTTATTGAATTGTCCATAGTGTATAACTTCCTTCTGCATAGATTTTTTTATCTTCTTTTGTAAAGTTAAAATCCATGTAATCTGTCTGGCAGGAAGAGATATCGCTACAGCAGAATTGTCGGGAAATTTTGAAATGAAGGCGAAAGGAACCCTTTAGTGTCATGCGATCAAAGAGAATATTGCTGATGCTAAAATCTGTCAGTGTCGGAGCACCATCTTGATCATCGAGTTGACCAACAACATGATCATTAATCAGTCGCTGCTGTTCGGTGCCTAATAAGTCTGAGAATTGTATTGGATCGTTTCGCAGCGATTCAAAGTTGCTGTCTCCTGTTATTGTTAATTGTATGCTGATATCTGCCATGTCTTACTATACATTAAATGCTCTCCAGTTAGGGATGTACAAGTTATAGATCGCTTCTGATTCTTTCTTGTTTTTTTGGAAAATTTACAAAATGCTGCTAAAACAACCAGATTAATCTGTTCTTTATCAAAATCGATCAATCGGGATGAAAAATGGATTTCATTGCCCTTGATTTTATAATTCCTGTTAGATAGCTTGCCTATACGGATTGCTGAAATTGCGTAGTTGTCCAGCTGTTCTTCCCAATAAGTTATCCTTTTGATCAGTTCATTGTATAACAATTCCTGACTCCAGGACTTGAGCAACTTGAGTGTATTTACAATCTTTCGTTGGTGAACGCAGATACTGCTTGATTTAAGTTCAATAACAGGTGCCGCTGAGGTATGAAAAACCTTAACCAGATAGGGTTTTGTAAATAAATGATAGGGATTTTCCAGGTAGGAATAGGACTGATCATGTCCGGAAGGTGTTGGCGGATGGAGTCTGATATATTGCTTGAGGGAGGCAATATCATAAAAGGCGGTGCATACACACGAAAGGGGGAATCTGTCCCTTGAATTTGGATATAATCTTTGTCCCAACTGACTATTTCATAAAAATTGTGATCAATTTCAATCTGCATATTACGAAAGTGGTGTTTTATAAAACGAGTTCAAAGTAACTATATTTTTATATTAAACACAGGATTAAGAGAAAATTCATGCAGACTTGATATTTTCGACCACAGCCATAATATTTACAAATGTTGTGATAATATCTACAAAGCAAAAGGGGCTAAATAGCTTAGCTTTGAAAAAAATGATATTTTCATGAATGAACTCAATCAGCACAGCGAACAGTATACATTAGAAAATGTACGATTGGAAACAGGTTTTCTCTATCGTGAAGGGAAAATTGTTGGAACTGATACGGCACTCTTTACGGTAACAATAGCGGGCGGTAAGATAAAGGAAATTCGGCCGGGTCAGACTACAGTTGGCTCTGGTGGATTTGATGCGAAGGAAAATTGGCATTACCCGTCTTTAGGGATATGCACATCCATTTGGATAAAACCCTTTATGGTCTACCTTGGAAGGCTGTATTTCCTAAAAATAGAACCGTGAAGGATATGATTGCCCGCGAGCAGGAAATTATTCCGGAACTGCTTAAAACCTCGGTGGAAAGGGCTGAAAAGCTAATCATGTTGCTACAGGGTTACGGAACTAATTTTGCAAGAACACATTTTAATGTCGATCCAACCTCTGGAAGCAAATCATTAGCAAATCTATTGCGGGCATTGGAACATGTGAAAGATTCCTTTGGCGCAGAATTGGTTGCTTTCCCACAACATGGCTTATATTATACGGACTCCGCTGGGCTGATGAAGGAAATTGCCGCTTGGGATAAGGTTGATTTTATAGGTGGTCTAGATCCCTATAGTATCGATGGAAGTATCGAAAAACCCATGGACTTGACTGTTCAGTTAGCTTTGGACAACAAAAGGGAATCGATATCCATCTGCATGAGGGGGTGAATCTGGTGTCAAAACGATCCATTACTTAATAGATAAAGTACTTGAGAATCCCGCACTGCAGGGACGGACATTTATCAGTCATGCTTTTGCATTGGGCTATATGTCTCAAAAAGATCTTCAATATACAGCTGAACGCTTGGCTTCCGCCAAGGTCGGTATTGCGAGTTCAGTCCCGTTTCGCAATATGCTGATGCCGCTGCCTCAACTGCGGAAAGCAGGAGTGGAGGTACTTACCGGAAATGATAATGTACAGGATCACTGGGGACCTTTGGTAGTGGCAATATGTTGCAAAAGCAAACCTTGCTGCGCAACTCTATGGTTATGAGACGGAATTTGATCTGTCCGTTGCCTACACTATGCGACAAATGGAAAATTACCTTTGGACGATAGTGGTCAACAAGTATGGCCAAAGGTAGGAGATGAAGCGAGTTTCCTATTGGTGGATGCAAGCTGCTCTGCTGAAGCTGTATCACGTATCTCAGCTGTCGATGGCCTACTGCACAAAGGGAATATCGTCAAGTGGAGCAATTCGCCCCAAATTTAATCGGCCTACACGCCCCATTTATTGTTTTATTATATTGCCACTTTTTATCCGTTAGTGATAAAAAGTGGCTTTTTTGAATTGTCTGTCAGCTCGGTATACTGGTCAGAAAGAACCTTACGTTGATTATTCTGGCTGTGCTGCGGAAAGCACGAAGATTTTATTGTACAAAGCTTGTCTTGCAATAATCTATTTTATAGTTGCTGTTTTCAAGAACCAGCTGAACCTCATTTTGCGTTTTTATATTGTTACCATAATCTATAAATACGCTGTACTTGTCTGTGCTTAGCTTCTTTATTTCGACGGTATTAATGGCTAGGGCATCATCATTACCTCGGCCGAATAACCACATTTCCTGCGTGTAGAGCGGGTAAATTTTTCCCCACTTCGCTTTGTATCGCGCTTCCGCCTCCGGTAATTCTGCGTCTGTTAGATTGGAGGGGCCATAGATTTCATTGGCATCTGCTAAGAACTCCATAAAACGTGCCGTGCAGAGGGCTTCTTCCTTGTCCAGATAATAGCAATACTTCCCTGATTTATCATCATTGCAGTGAAAAATGTGCTCCAGCCATACTTTGGCTGGATCAAAATCTGTTGTTGACTTTACCTGATCGCTGGCTTTGGCAGTATCAGTGCTACTTTTTGTTGTTAGGCTGTCGCCAGCGGGCTTTACAGTATTATTTTTAGGCTTTGAACCCGTGCAACTTGTAGCGACAAAATAGATAGCCAGTATAACCAATAATGTTTTTGCTCTCATTTAGTAAATTCCAATTAATTATAACGGTGTAAAAATAGCACTTATATCAGAAAGCTTTCTCATGGAAATCAGTGATATTTATTGTTATCTAATGATCATCTATGCAAATCTCTCGTCTAGTCACTGTTAATCTACGCAATATAAATGCGCAATTTGGGCTCTAATTTTTAATGCTAACATTTGTTTTTAAATTTTTATAGCTTATTATCAGTATGTTGTGCTTGTTTTTGTTATTTTATTTGTGTTTTATTTTATTGCGCAAATGGTCTGCATGTTAACAGAGCGATCTTTGTAATGTCAGCAATGATAAACGTTCTTTGATGAAACTAGCAAAATGCTTTTAAGATATGTACTTCTTTTTAGGAGAAGTATAAAAGACTCTTATTCTTTGATTTGCATCCTAGTCTCCTGTTTCTGTATAGCAGGATAGTATTGTTCCCCATGGGACTCAATATACTGATAAAAAGAGGAGAATGAGAGAAGGTTGCCAGGGTTGAAGGTTCGAATCCTTCCCTCGAAAGAGGTAGCTCAAGGGTAGAGCACGGCAGTTCCGTTGTAGGTCGCAGGTTCGACTCCTGCTCCTGAGCAATCAGGATAGTTCAGCTTGGTTAGAACAACAACTCAATCGTGTGGGTTCGAATCCCACTTCCATTTTCGGATGGAATAGCATAAGGGTATTGCACAGAATTTAGGTTCTGGTTTTGAAAGTTATACCTTCTTTAAAAAGGTTACTTAAATAAAGCTTGCTATAGTCTGTCCGGCACTGAGGAGAACTTCGTTTTCTTCATGGCAGTCGGTGTGGAGCCCGTGATCGGGAACATCTCATACAGAGACGATACAGGAAGAGCGTTGTCGTGGATCGCTAAGGCGGCCATTTCGAGCGCTTCTACGGTAAAGCTCCGTATGGGCTCTTTTTGATCCCGCTCGGCATTGATGGACAGCTCATAGCAAGTTTTGTCATTAGAAAATAGTATAAACAATAAATATGATGAAAAGAGTACAAGTAAATGTCAATGAAATTGGATTGGTGGTTAAAAATAACCAAGTTATCCGTGTATTGGAAGCCGGTAAGTACTGGTTGGGTTTCAGTGAAAAACTGGAGGTATACAATAGGGCAAATTCGTTTCCGTCTAACCATAACATTGATGTGCTCTTGCAGGTGGAGGGCTTTCGTGAACTGGTGGATATTGTCGAAGTGGCGGATACGGCAATTGCGCTGGTTTTCTTAAACAATAATTTTGAAAAGACCTTGGCAGCAGGTAGACATGTGTTCTGGAAAGGGTTGCAAGTGCGCAAATTTCAGCTGGAGGATATTTCGGAGATCGAAATACCAGTTTCTGTCAACCGTCAATTGTTTGAAAAGCAAACGTTGGCTTATTATATCCGTCAATACAAAGTTGAACCAAATGAAAAAGGATTACTTTTTGTTGATGGCGTGTTTACAGAAATTTTGGATTCAGGAACGTATTACTGGTGGAAGAACGCAAAGACTATTGCGGTGTCAAAAGCAGATATGCGTGTGTTAACTTTGGATGTGGTAGGTCAGGAGATTCTATCGCGGGACAAAGCGCAAATACGGATCAATTTCACGTTGCAATATCAAATCGTTGATATCGTCAAAGCGTTATTGGATAATAAGGAATATGAGAAGCAATTGTATGCTGTGATGCAATTAAACCTTCGGACATATATCGGTCAGATGACGCTGGATGAACTGATGGACAAGAAGACAGAGATAAGCACTTATATTTTGCAAAATACGATGGAGTATATTGCTGGATTAGGCTTACGTCTATTAACTTGCGGAGTCAAAGATATTATTCTGCCAGGGGATGTCCGTGATATCATGAACCAGGTGTTGATCGCTGAAAAGCGCGCTCAGGCAAATATTATTATGCGCCGTGAAGAAACTGCTTCGACTAGAAGTTTGCTGAATACTGCAAAACTTATGGAGGAGAATGCAATGTTGTTTAAATTGAAGGAAATGGAGTATGTGGAGAAAATTGCCGAAAGGATCAATAACATCTCTATTTCGGGAAATGGGCAGATTGTAGATCAATTAAAGCAGTTGTTTGTGAAGTAACAACAAAGGGAAGTTAATAAAATTGAGGATAAAAGAGGTGCGGGTAGCAATTGTAAAGAGGTATTGCTACCTGCTTGGGATTGGAAAGATCCCCTTGTTAAAAAAGATGAAAATGGAAAATAAAAGAATTAATGGCAATGATCTGATTGCATTAGGATATAAAGAGAACCATACATTGGGTGCTGCGTTGAAAATCAACAGCAAGCGACATGGTTTTACGCGAGCAGAAATGTTAGCCAAATTTAAATCTGTGCTGGAAAATCCAACAGCGTATACTGAAGATATTATTTTCAGTGTGTTGGCAGAGGCCATATTAGGACAGGATATTGTTGATGCGACATTAATTGCATTGAATGAAGATCCTGTGGAGTATACGATTTATGGCGCGTCCGGAATAGAAGCAGGAGCTAAAGAACAGATGAAAGTAGCCATGAAGATGCCGGTTACTGTTGCTGGCGCTTTGATGCCCGATGCCCATCAAGGGTACGGACTGCCGATCGGCGGTGTATTGGCCACTGATAATGCTGTAATTCCTTACGGAGTTGGCGTTGATATTGGTTGCCGAATGGCTTTGTCCATCTTTGATCTGCCAGCATCCTTATTGGATACAGATGCGGCGACATTAAAAGAGACTATTCTGAAACATACGCGATTTGGTGCCGGAAATGGCTATCTGAAGCATGAACGTGTGGATCATGCCGTCCTGGACAATAAATTGTTTGCAGAAAATGATCTGCTTAAATCCTTAAAAGATAAGGCATGGACACAGTTAGGTTCTTCCGGTGGAGGGAATCACTTTGTGGAATTTGGGATTGTGGAGTTTGTTGAAAAGGACGAGGTGCTGAACGTTGATAAAGGACTTTACCTGGGTTTGTTGACACATTCGGGATCCCGGGGTCTAGGCGCAACTGTGGCTGCTCATTACACCAAATTGGCGAAGACTTTATGTAAGTTACCCTATCAAGCTCAAAATCTGGCTTATCTGGATTTAAATACAATGGAAGGACAAGAATATTGGTTGGCAATGAATCTGGCTGGTGATTATGCTTCGGCCTGCCATGAAGTTATTCATGACAAGATCAAAGATGCTTTGGGGGCGGAGTTACTAGCCAAAATTGAAAACCATCATAATTTTGCATGGAAAGAGACCTGGAATGACCGGGAGGTTGTGGTACACCGAAAAGGAGCTACTCCTGCGGCAAAAGGCGTAATGGGAATTATCCCGGGTTCCATGGCTACTCCTGGATTTCTGGTGCGCGGAAAAGGGGAGATGGCTGCTATCCAATCGGCATCTCATGGTGCAGGACGATTGATGAGCCGTACACAAGCAATCAAGACGCTTTCCGCTGCTGAGTTGAAAGATATGCTTGCTGATCGGGGGATTACACTTTTGGGAGCCGGGATGGATGAAGCACCCATGGCCTACAAAGACATCCATACCGTCATGGCCTCGCAAGAGGAGTTGGTGGACGTCGTCGCAAAGTTCTCACCAAAAATTGTCCGTATGGCTGATGATGGTAGCCGCGAAGATTAGGGGTATTTTGAAGCTTTATTAAATTAAATAAAAGGATCAAATTCTTAATGAATTTTGATCCTTTTTCTTGTCTGTTAGTATTTTCAATTTGGAGACAGACCCCTTGAAGTCAATGCTGGCTGTTAGTTATGGGCGACTTCCTTGTAGGTATATACATTATAAGGATAGATCCTTTTGGAAAGTATTTTGGCGATGACACTTACCACTAATAAGGGTGCAAATAGTAGATAACCTGAAGGGACGATGCTGGCAATAATGAAAATCGCAGTAAATGGTGCATGGATGGCAGCAGAAAGCATCGCTGCGGCTCCAAATAGTGCAAAATTAATGACAATAAGATGGGTGCCCAGATAGTGATTGCACAGTTGCGCAAAAATACACCTAAAAGTGCGCCTGTTACAATACTGGGGGCGAAGACACCTCCATCACCACCAGCCCCTAGGGTAAGTGCTGCTGCAAGCGGTTTTAATAGGACTAATAGCAGTAACGGGAAGAAAGTAGAGCCAATTGATAGATCCATGTAAACTACTTTCCAGGATTTCTCCGAGACCGTGATAGCTGTCTCCATATAGGGCTGGCAAAAAGAAGATCAAGATTCCCACTGTAATGGCTCCCAAATTGACCCGGATAAAATTATTCTTTATTCCGGCAAAGAAAGATTTTGCATAGATCACAATTTTAGTGAAATACAAGGCTAATAGACCAGCGATTAGGCCTAGTAAGACGATAAAAGGGACGGCCTGCCAGTGCCATTGCTTCGCTGCAAAGTTGAACAAAGGACTGTCATCCATATAGTGTACGAATAGCGAGGCGACCAACATGGAGCTGATGCCACTGATCAATAGTGTTTTGTTGTATTTTCTGGCGATGACTTCAAAGGCAAATAACAAGCCACCAAGCGCACTGCCAAACAATAGTGTTACACCGGCAATAACACCCGCGCAGATCAGTTCTGTTTTATAGGCCCAAGCAGGGTGAAGACGCTTATAGGCCTGGTTTCCTACAGTGGCTGTGGCTACTACAGTAGAAACTTCAATACCAGTTGATCCGCCAAAAATAACGGTCAAAAAGCCGTTGATATAGTGGGATGGTATTTTGAAAAAGGCAAATGATCCTTTCGTGTTTCCAGCGTTGTGTAAATCTCCTTGATTCCTTTGTTTTTCCGGTTTTGAAAAGCATACTTTCGTAGAAAATATATTGCCGTAATACCTACACTTGGTAATAGGATAAATAGTCTAGGATCCCAGTTTAAAACGCCTTCAGCTATTTTTTCCTGTACATATCCGGTCATATGTTTCAGGCTGAAAGCGAGTAGGCAACATAGCAGGCTTACGAAAACTGAACTTCCGATTAATTTTATGTAGCTGTATCGTACGATTTTCTTACGGTGGGCTGTGGTGTCCTGCATATTAGTTTAATTAAATCGGCACAAAGGTAAAAGATATTTTGGCTAAAATAAATGCAAGAAAGGTCCGACATACGTTTTGTTACATAAATAAAAATTGTCAGGGCAATAACAGGCTTGACTGTTATTGCCCTGAATGATGTAACAAAATCTTTGGCTATTGGAGTGCAATGAAAATATCAACCTTTGCCTGCTCTGGGTTTTGTGCTTCCTCACCGTATATTTCAAAATCTGCTGAAAATGCTCTTGGAAGACCGGCTTCCCAGATGTTTAACCAGGCATCGTAAACAATACCTGCCGCCAGGTTTCCTTCAGCCTCAACATGATGATACAGACTTTCTTCGATGCGTATGCCATCCATATCTTCCGGGAGATCATCAAGATGAGCGACCTTACAACCTAATAAAGTTGTGTAGGGCAAGGTGTGATCCCTTTCGTATTCTGTGTAAACACAATAGAGCTCATTGGATACTTTATTTGGAATCCGGTTCATGATATCATTTTCGAAAAACCGGGCCCATAGTTCAGGAATATCTTTGGCGGCTTGATTGTTCTGATTGCTTGTACGTATAGCAATTCCAATAATATTGAAAGAAGGTATAGATCTATTTTCCATGCGTTTTATATTTTTCTCAAAAATAGATTTGACAGCTGACAACAGCATGTCATTAGGGAATGCTGGATTGAAAAAATAGATTCTTCCCAATGGATCCAAAATCTTAGGTAGGTAGTAAATCAATGTTCTTTTTCCATATTTTTTCAGAAAAAGGTAGGTATTCGGATAATGCTGCTGAGCCGTACCAAGAATAGTATAGGGGTTCCAAAAGACCATTTTTAATTGCTGGATCTGTCTGAAGTATTTCTTTGGCCTGTTCAATTGTTGCAACCTTATTGAGGATAAAAAGACCTCGAAAGCCACTGTCATTTTTTCCAAATGGGCCAGCTACAATCAGCTGCCCATTCTTGACCAAACGGCCAATATTTTCCATATGTCCTTTAAAGCTTTCGCCGATCAGTTGTTTATCTGTGGTTTTATTTTGGCCAGTTTTTAACAGCACGAAAATATAACTTTTCATCCCATAGTCGTCAGCGCCCAACTTGGTAGCTAAGTCGCGATCATAATTGGGGTTTTCACTCAGACTGTCAGTTTTTATTTTGTGGACATAAAAAGCATGTGCTTTTCCGGATTTCCCTTCAACTGAAATATGAATACGGTCTCCGGCAAGCTGTTTATAACGTATTCGGTTGGGAAAATCGTGGTGCTCATTGATAAACGAATAGGTGCTATCCTTAAAAGTCAATTCAAAGTCTATTTCTTTTCCATTATTTTGACCGATTACCAAAGCGGTGTAAATAACTTTGTCGCCGAGTTTTTGATTTTCAGATACTCACTGACGATTTTTTGGCCATTTTTAATGCTGTAAGAAACACCCTTTAATTCACCGTCGCTCATGCGATCCCAGTGTTCATAGCGTTCTTTATCGGCTACTTTCCAGGTGCCCTGGAGAAACGCGGGAAAGGGGGCTTGCGCGAATACTGATCGCGAAAACAAGATGCAGATGAGGCTAAACCATAAGATGATAGACTGTTTCATTTTTTGATGTAATCTATTTTAAGTTAGCTTTTTATTCTTTTTTGGTTAAACGTATAATACTGCTCTAAAGCCACGTGCGGCATAGTAGGAGATAGCGCCATTGTGGTAGGTGAAAACATGATCATACCGGCGGTCACAGAATAGGGCGCCTCCGAGTTTACGGATATCGGCCGGTGTCTGTATCCAGCTTGATGTTTTCAGGTCAAATTGCCCCAGCGTTTGTAACTGTCGATATTGTTCTTCCGTTAGCAATTCGACTCCCATCTGTTTAGCTGTTTCCATGGCACTGCCTACCGGTTTATTTTCCTTTCTGGAATCCAATGCGGACTGGTCGAAACACAAACTCCTTCTTCCTTTTGGGGTTTCCTCGGCACAGTCAACAAACAAATAAGCAGCATTAACCGGATCTATTCCGATAACATCAGGTTCGCCACCACTCTGCTCCATTTGATGTAGGCTCCAGATCTTGGTCGGGTTTTCTTCCAGTTTATGTTGTATCTGCTCCCATACAAGATCCTGATGTCTGTTCATATTCGTATCAAACCGCTGCTTCAGCACTTTGTATAATGCTGCCTGATCCGTAGCTGAAAGTGATTTTTTCATATTTGGTATAATTTGAATCTAAAATACACAATTAAAATAAATCTGTTTATAGTCGATTATTGTAATCCAATTAAATTACTTATTTGGGAATTGAATTAAATTTATATTTTTACGTTCAAATTTTTAATAAAATATGGCTTCAGGAATATTTGCAATATTAGATGATATTGCGGCTTTAATGGATGATGTTGCAGTTGCTAGTAAGATAGCAACAAAAAAACAGCTGGAATTCTGGGTGATGATTTGGCCGTGAATGCGGAGAAAGCTACCGGATTCTTAGCATCTAGGGAATTGCCCGTTCTGTGGGCCATTACAAAGGGATCTTTAGTGAATAAACTGATTATCGTTCCCATAGCTTTACTACTGAATGTCTTTTTTCCAATAGCCATCAAATATATCTTGATCTTGGGTGGATTTTATCTGGCCTTTGAAGGGGTTGAAAAGATTATCGAGTATTTGTTCCATCGTAAACATGAGACCGGCGAATCCAATGTTGAGGAGGTTGTCGAAGAGAATAATATGGATGCTGAAAAGTCAAAAATCAAGGCAGCTATTACGACTGATTTTATTCTTTCTGTGGAAATCGTGATTATTGCATTGGGAACGGTACTTGATAAAAGTCTGACCTTGCAAATCATTACTGTTTGTGTGGTTGCTTTGCTTGCTACAGTTGGCGTTTATGGCATTGTAGCATTGATTGTCAGGATGGATGATGCTGGATATAAGTTGATTAAAAGTGCAAAGGAAAAAGGGCCATTGGCCAGTTTAGGCAGATTGCTGGTTCGCGCTTTGCCTTTTATTATCAAATTATTGGCTGTGGTAGGTACGATTGCCTTGATTTTGGTTTCGGGTGGTATCTTTTCGCATTATATAGATTTTCTACACCATGCATTACCTAATTTTCCAAGTATGGCTAAGGAATTTTTGTTCGGCTTGGGCGGTGGTATTATCGCGGTGCTGCTTTTTACAGTAGGTAAGAAAATTTTCGGCAAAAAGAAGACAGTAAGCGCGAATTAATAGCGTAAATAGATAAAAAAATAGGGCTGGTAATCTTTACCAGCCCTATTTTTTTGAATAGCCGGTTATGCTTTAGATTTCTTCGGCTACCGCTTCAGCAGCTGCATCCAATTCGACCTGTTCACCTTTTGTATTGATTAGAATGACGTCATCTGAGCCTTCTTTCGAGACGGATGCTACACCATCGCTAAATGCTGTTGCACCGCTGTAGATAAAAGGAATGGCAATTTTCCCTGACCATTTAAATAGCCGTATTTGCCGTCTTTACTCGCAAGGAAAAGATTCGGTTCTTCGGTTATTGAAATAAAATCATAAGCCGGAGCCAATGTTTTGTTTGTTTTAATATCAACGAGACTGTATTTGTCATTTTCGACACTAATAAAATGTGTGCTATTATTCTCGGAAATGAAACTATAGCTAGCCGGTACAGTTATTTTTCCAGCTTGATTTAAAATGCCATATTTTTCATTTTGTTGAAAAACAGCGTAACCACCATTGATAAAGGAGATCATATCGTAATTTGCCGGAATAAGGACTTTACCTGCCTTGTCAAGTATCCCATATTTTTCTTTTAGACCGAATAGAAATTGTGCCGAATTATCATCATAGCTTAAATATTCGTATTGAAAGGGGATAACTGCTTTTCCTGCAAGGTTGATTGCACCATATTTCTCATTTTTAAACTGGACCACACTGATTTCACCTACAAATGGTGTAATGTAATGATATTGGGCAGGCACGATGATTTGTTGCGCATTATCTTGCAATCCCATAAGACCTGAGGTACTGTCTTCAAATAGGTAAAGGTTTTCCGCCATTTGATTGCTTTCCTCACCCTCTTGGCCTTCTTCGTAGATAGATTCCACTTGATCGTAGTCTTCGGGAACAATAAAGTCATTGTCATTTAACTGACTGTTTGCGACACTTTGTGCGACAATATCTACGCCAAGAGGTGTGGTTACCTGAAGTACGGCGCCTGGAATTTTTTTGAAGATATCAAAACCTTCCCAATAGATAACAGGTAGCTTCTCGCTATACCAGATGGACAAGTTGGTATTACCTTCAATATCTTCCATATTGGGAAGCTCAATCTGTGCCAGTTTGCAAGGATAACCCGCAATGGTTTTAGTTTGACCGGGAACTAATTTTATGGAGAAGGAGGTTGCGTCCTCTTCGTGTACGGTGTATTTCGATAGGGAGGGATAAAGGATCGTTGATTTATCTTCATTCTTTTTCGCAAGAAAATGGACTCTTGTCCCTCCGCCGAAGATATAACTTTTATTTTGTCGTTACTGACGTATGCCTCATAAAGTGAAACAGGGCCTTCTTGCTCCGTGCCGCCACTGTTGTTTGCGAATACAATAGCATAACTAATTTTAAATGCCTTATTGACCTGCGCGAAAGATACCGTACTGGCGGCCATTAATACGGCGAATGATAAGAATGTTTTTTTCATCTATATAAATTTGCTTTTTTGGTGAGGAAATTATCATGAGCTCATATGCACAAGGTATATTCGCTATCGTAAGGGCATGACATTTTTCATCTACCTAAAATTGATAGGCAAATATGATGATTTAGAATAGGCTCTTTTATCCCTGAAATCCGTTATTTCGTAATTTCTTGCTAAAGATTTCTTCTGGAGCGAGATGATTAAAATCTTATCAGTCGATCAGCAATTGATATTTGGCGAGCAAACCGGGTAATTGCTCTGATTCAAATTTGCTCTTTTTCATATGATTTGTTTCTGGATCCAGCTGGATATTCATGGAGGTACGAAAATCACAGCCTTCCAGGTTGCATTGTTCAAATCGGGCACGCAGAAAGTCGCAATCTTTAAAGATTACCTGTTGAAGGTTCGCTTTTTCAAAATCGACATGCTGTAATGAACACTGTTCAAATTTGAATTTCTTCATATTTCGTTCAAAAAAGAAGCATAGTCGAGCATGCTATTTTTCACTTCGATATGGAAAGAGAAGGAGCTGCATTCGTTGAATTGGATCCCCAACATCTTACAGTCTTGGAAAACAATATGATCCAATTGAGTTCCCTTGAGCTTAATGTTGGATAAATTACAGGATTTAAATTCACAATCTGTAAAGATCAGATCTACCAATGCCGCATTTTGGAAATCGCAATATTCAAACGTGCATTTATAAAATTCTTTAATTTGCTGCAATTCGCTATTGAAGCTTACTTTAGAAATCGTCTGTTCTACCAGTTCATCCATGATTTTTCTGCTGCGTAAATATTGGGATTGATTACCTGCGAAAATACATTTTTATCGTGGATAATGAAAGGGGCGTTGATAAAAAATGGCTGACTTCAGGGAGGAAAACAGGTGGTAAAGGGTGTAACTTTGGCCTAGCTTCATCGTTGTATATTTGGTGGCTAGAATATCGTCTAATAGAACTCTGGTAGGTTTTTATATAGGTTGTGAAAGGGGCGCCGTTTAATGGCGCCCTTTTTCTATTTGTTCATTTCATGCTTCTTCAGCAATGTCAATACTAATTGTTTTTTAAATATTGTCTTAGTACATATTGTAAGATACCATCATTCTTGAAGTATTCTATTTCTATGGCTGAATCCAGTCTCGCTTTGACTTGAAATGTTGTTGTCTTTCCATTGTCGTGTACAGCTTTTACATCGAGCAGTTTATGTGGTGTTAGCGCATTTGCTAAGCCAGTGATGGTATAGACTTCAGTGCCATCAAGTCCGAGTGTTTCAGCATTTTCTCCATTGATAAAAACGAGTGGAGCTACGCCCATACCGACAAGATTACTTCGATGTATGCGTTCAAAACTTTCGGCAATCACAGCCCGTACACCAAGGAGAAAAGTGCCTTTGGCTGCCCAATCACGGGATGAGCCCGATCCATATTCTTTTCCCGCTAAGACAATCAAAGGCGTATCTGTTTTGCGATATTCCATTGCAGTATCGTATACTGTTTTTACTTCATTCGTCGGGAAATACCTACTAAAACCGCCTTCCTGGTCGGTGATTTTATTTTTAATCCGCACATTGGCGAAGGTGCCACGCATCATGACTTCATGATTACCGCGTCGGGAGCCATAGGAGTTGAAGTCTTCTTTATTGACCTGGTGAGACTTGAGGTATTTTCCTGCTGCAGTCTCTTCTTTAAAAGATCCGGCAGGAGAAATATGGTCCGTTGTGACTGAGTCTCCCAAATAAAGTAAGACTCTCGCATGCTGGATGTCCTGAATAGGTGCCGGAGCAGCCTGTAAATTCTCAAAAATGGGGATTCTTTGATATATGTCGATGTGTCATCCCATTGATAGTTCTGATCAAGATTGACTGCTAGATCCTGCCAATCCGTAGAACCATCAAAGATAACGTCGTAGACCTCTTGGAAATCAGATTGTTTGACGCATTCGTTGACTGTTTTGGTAATTTCCTCACGACTTGGCCAGATATCTTTCAAATAAACGGGTTGTCCATTCGGATCATAATCAAGAGGATCTTCCATCAAATTGATGTCCACGCGGCCAACAAGGGCATAGGCAACAACCAGCATCGGAGACATTAGGAAATTCATTTTTACCTGCGGATGGACCCGTGCTTCAAAATTTCTATTCCCTGACAATACTGAGGCCACAATCAACTCACCTTTCTCAACTGCTTCCGCAATTTGTGGTGGGAGTGGGCCTGAATTTCCGATACAGGAGGTACATCCGTAGCCTACAGTGTGGAATCTGAGTGCGTCAAGATCTGCATTGAGCCCCGATCGTTCAAGGTACTGTGTGACCACTTTTGAACCTGGCGCCAAGGAGGTTTTACCCAAGATTTTGTCCGTAACCCACGTTCAATAGCATTTCTGGCCAATAGACCAGCACCGATCATGACTGTTGGATTAGAGGTATTTGTACAGCTTGTAATTGCAGCAATAGCGATACTACCGTCACTAACAATATATTCCTTATGATTGTGTTTTATTCTTACGGCATGTATAGACTCTGAAATGACTTGATGTGGTGAATCATGTTCAACAGGTACTTTCCCAAAAGTAAATTCGGTACCCGATCCGCCATCTGCTAACCAAGCTGATTCCGAACGTTGTGGCATCGGGATGTATTGTCGATGGTGTTCACTATCGAGTAGCTGTGAAAACTTATTGTTTAAGTCCTTAACCAAAATTTTGTCCTGTGGACGTTTGGGGCCTGAAACTGTGGGCTCGAGTGTGCTTAGATTAAATTCGACAACGGAGGAGTATATGATCTGTTCTTTTCCTGTGCGCCAGAGTAGATTTTGTTTACAGTATTTTTCTACAATCTTGATTTCCTGCTCGGTTCTATTGGTGCTGTGCATGTATTCCAGTGTGCGGTCGTCTATCGGAAAATAGGTGACCGTACAGCCAAATTCAGGTGACATATTGGAGATGGTGGCCCGGTCTGTGACGGACAGTGTATCTAATCCGTCTCCAAAGACTTCAACAAATTTTCCGACAACACCTTTATCCCGTAGAATTTTTGTGATGGAAAGTACCATATCAGTCGCTGTACAGATATCAGGAATACTACCTGTGAGCTTAAGTCCGATCACCTCCGGACAGGTAAAGAAGATAGGTTGTCCCAACATCGCTGCTTCGGCTTCGATACCGCCAACACCCCAACCCAGGACACCGATGCCATTGACCATAGGGGTGTGGGAGTCCGTGCCGACTAAGGTGTCGGGAAATAACCAATTATCACGGGAAATAACACCTTTGGCAAGATATTCTAAATTTACCTGATGACAGATTCCCATCCCCGGAGGGACAACAGTGAAATTTTTAAGCCTTTTTGAGCCCATTTCAGAAGCTCGTACCGTTCACGGTTACGTTCATACTCCAAGGCTACATTTTTGTCGTAAGAATATTCGGTGCCAAAATAATCTACCTGGACGGAGTGGTCGATAACCAGATCAACAGGGATCGCTGGGTTAATTTTTGACCATCTTTGCCATGTCGAACAAATTCAGCTCGTAAGGAGGCCATATCTACCACTGCAGGGACACCGGTAAAGTCCTGCATGAGAATGCGTGCTGGTTTGAATGGAATATCTTTGTCGACAGGCTGAGGAGACCAATTGATTAATGTGGCGATATGCTCATCCGTGATACTAAATCCATCATGGTTACGTAAGACATTTTCCAGGAGAATCCGAATACTGAAGGGCAGATGTTCGATATCACCATCCGGTAGATTTCTTAGGGAACTATACTGATAAACTTTTCCATTGATTTCGATTTCCTGGATTGATTTTCCTTGCTCATATTGATTTACTTATTATATACTATATAATAATCATAGCCGCCAATTTGTTTGTAATAACTTTTAGACAAATCATCGCATTCAATTGATCGTTTCCTCAAAATAAATTGGGGTGGTGACTAATGAGCAAATTGTTTTTGGTGGGTTTAATTCCCAGCTGCTGGGTTTATTATGTTCTGATTTTGCAGTTTTTTCTTGTGTTCATAGACTGCATTGGATCAGTAGGATGTATTTAAACCATCAAGTTTGGTCAATTTGCTGACATGGATATTGAATTAAAATACGAGAATAAATGTAATTTTATTGTAGTTTGTGCTTGATGAACACAATCAATTTATACAATAAACGTTGATTGTGTGTCCTTCATGAAAGAAACAATATGAGAAGAAAAAACAGCGTCGGATCTATTGCGATCAGCATCTTACTGCTATTACTATTTACATACACATCGGTTTATGCGTATGGAGATGATCCGACAACGCATGTTGGCATACGACTCAAAAATGAGGAAGTTAGTTTTAAAGATAGTAAAGGCAAGGTTATTTCGTTGAATCAGCTCAAAGGTAAAGTTGTTTTGATCAATTTTTGGGCGATATGGTGTTCACCTTGTTTAGCAGAAATGCCTTCTTTGGACAAACTCTATAAAGACTTTCAAGGGAATAGCCGAATTGTGTTTTTATCGGTGGACGTAGACGGTAACCTGAAATACTCAGAGAAGTTTTTAAAGAAAAGAAAATATAGTCTTCCGGTCTATCAGCTGAACTCCGCCTTACCAAAAGATCTTAGTACGACGAGTATCCCCACGACCATTATCATAGATAAAGCGGGCAAACTGGTCAATAAGCACGTGGGCGGGATGGATTTTGGCTCGGCGAAGTTTCAAAAAGCCCTAAGGCAATTAACCGAAGAGTAATCTGAAAGGGAAAAAAGCTATGATTTGGTGCAAACTTAAATTTGCGGTTTCATTTAGTATTCTGCCATTTTCTTGTTAATTTTGCATGCTAATTGTATAAGGAGAAATTTATATATGCCAGTCAAACTTCCTAATAACCTTCCTGCGATAGAGCTTTTAAAAAAGGAAAATATCTTTGTCATGAGTGATCTAAGAGCAAATGAGCAGGATATTAGACCATTACGTGTTTTGGTCCTCAATCTGATGCCTCTTAAGATTACAACGGAGACCGATTTTATCCGCTTACTTTCCAATAATCCTTTGCAAGTTGAGATGGAGTTTCTTCGATTGGAAACCCATGTTTCAAAAAATACTCCTGAGGAACACTTAGAGATGTTTTATAAAAGCCTAAGTGAAGTGAAGGAAAACTTCTACGATGGTATGATCATCACAGGCGCTCCGGTTGAGATGGTCAGATTTGAAGAAGTGACCTACTGGAATGAAATTCAGACGATCTTTGACTGGGCAAGAACGCATGTAACGTCAAGCTTATATATCTGTTGGGCTTCACAGGCGGCATTGTATCATTTTTATGATGTGGAGAAAAAACCGTTGGATGAAAAGCTTTTTGGTGTATTCAAACATACTGCTCTCGACAAAAGACACCCGTTATTTCGTGGATTTGATGATGAGTTTTTATTCCTCATAGCCGGCATACAACTATGGAGAAAGACGATTTACTTGCTAAAAGCGGGATAGAAATTCTTTCCGAATCTCCTGAGGCAGGTATTGCCATCGCATCTTCCCGCGGCGGTCGGGAATTTTACCTGACCGGCCATTCTGAATATGCACCATTTACTTTGGATGAAGAGTATAAAAGGGATTTAGAAAAAGGCCAGGCCATTCGCATGCCTGAGAACTACTATAGAGATGACAATCCAGAAAATCAACCTTTGGTGCGTTGGACGAGCCATGCGAACTTGTTATTTAATAATTGGCTCAACTATTTTGTATACCAGGAAACGCCTTTTGATTTAAAAGATGTCGTTCATCTGGGGAGATCAGACAAAAAGACTGAACACAAATTTTATCCTAAGCAAACAAAATAGGCTGGCGGAGCATTCTATCTATATAAAGTAGATCATATGAAAAGAATGTCTTTACTGTTTTGTTTGCTATTTTCCATTATTATACTCCATGCTGAGGTGCCGATTGAGGAAAATCAAAAGCTCAAGGAGGCAAACGGCACGTTGTGGTATGCCAACCCCTGGATTTGGCTGGGTGGAGTGGCACTCTTCCTGGTGATTTTCTTTCTCCTGCTCCGTAAATCGACTCAAAACAAAAGACAGACATAGTGTAATATCTATTATTTCAGTTGTCTGCAAAACTATGTTTTGTGTTAGGAACAATAGCGAAACTTTTCTTAAGTTTGTGTAGATACATAACAAACTAAAATTTATATGAAGAGAAATATACTTTTGGCTGCTTTGTTGGCATGTGGTTCTTTGGCCGGCCATGCGCAAAATAATGCAATCAATGTAAATTACATGGATAAAAGTGTTCGTCCGCAGGATGATTTCTACAATTTTGTGAACGGTCAATGGATGAAAACGGTTAAAATTCCGTCGGATAAGGCACGTTGGGGTTCTTTTGATGAGTTGCGTGAAAATACAGACATCGCTACATTGAAAGTGTTGCAGGAATCGTTATCAGGCCAGTTTACAAAAGGAACAGATAACCAGAAAATAGGGGATTTGTATCGGTCTTTTGTAGATATGAAGACGCGTGACAAATTGGGATTAGAACCTGTTCAGCCCTATTTGACAAAAATTAATGCGATAAAGAATTTTGATGATCTTTATAAATATCTGGTAGAAGTGGCTCCTATCGGAGGAAACCCTTTCTTTGGTGGATATGTATATGCGCATCTCAAAAATTCTAATGTCAATACGGTTTATTTGGGAGGTGGAAGTCTAGGCTTAGGCCGTTCTTATTACCAAGTTAAGGATCAAAAGAATGAAGAGACGTTAAAGGATTATTCGGAATATATCTCTGCGCTTTATGCCAAATCGGGGCAACGTACAAGAGATCTAAAAGGTCCTAAAATTGTTGCATTTGAAAAAGAATTGGCCGCTAATCTAAAAACTGTCGAACAGTCGCGTGATGCAAATGGCCGCTATAATCCGGTGGCGGTTGCTGATTTGAAAAAGATGGTAAAAAACGTCGACATTGCTAAATATCTAAGCGATGTAGGATTCAAAGCGGATACCGTTATTGTACCCGAACTAAAATACTATGAAAATTTAGATAAAATCTTCAATCCGGCGAACCTTCCGATTATTAAAGATATCTTGACATTTCACTTATTAAACACCGCTGCTTCATATACAACGCAGGAATTAAATGATCTTTCTTTTGATTTTTGGGGTCGTAAGTTAAAAGGGCAGAAGGAACAACGTGCACTGGACAAACGAGGGGTAGAGTTCGTTAATTCTATCGCTGGAGAGCTTTTGGGTAAGTTATATGTTAAGGAGAATTTTCCACCAAAAGCCAAAGCGGACGCGGAGGAGCTGGTAAGCTATCTTGTAAAAGCATTCGGGCAACATATCAATGGTCTAACATGGATGTCTGCAGATACAAAAGTGAAGGCGCTCGAAAAGTTGTCGAAGTTTAAAGTGAAGATCGGTTATCCGGACAAATGGAAGGATTATAGCAAACTTGATATTGGAACATCACTTTACGCGAATGTTTTATCATCCAGCAAGTGGGCTTTTTATGAGAACCTTGCAAAACAAGGTAAGCCAGTTGATAAATCTGAATGGGGAATGACACCACAGACTGTAAATGCTTATTATAGTCCATTGTTTAACGAAATCGTATTTCCGGCAGCAATTCTTCAGCCTCCGTTTTATGATTACAAAGCGGATGCAGCGGTTAATTTTGGTGGCATCGGTGCTGTCATAGGACATGAGTTATCCCATGGTTTTGATGATCAGGGTGCAAAATACGATGGTAATGGAAATTTGAACAACTGGTGGACTGATGGTGATAAGGCTAAATTTGAAGCTGCAGCGGATGCGTTGGTTAAACAATTTGAAGCTTATGAACCAGTTCCGGGAGTTTTTGTGAACGGTCGTTTCACTTTAGGTGAGAATATTGGTGATTTGGGTGGTTCTTCGGTCGCTTTTGATGCATTACAGTTGTATTTAAAAGACAAAGGAAATCCTGGTTTAATCGATGGTTTTACGCAGAATCAACGTTTTTTCCTTTCTTGGGCAACCATTTGGAGAACGAAGACAACGGATGAATTTGTTGTGAATCAGGTGAAAACGGACCCACATTCTCCTGCACAATATAGGGCATTCGCTCCAATCATCAATTTGGATGCATTCCATGCTGCATGGGAAACGAAAGATGGCGATAAAATGTTTATCCCTACAGATAAACGTATTAAGATCTGGTAAGAAAATCCACCGATCTTATTTAAATAATAAAAGGGACATTTCATTTGAAATGTCCCTTTATTATTTATCGCATCCATTTCAGCACAAGGTAAAAGCCGAGTCCTGTAAAGGATAGGGTCAGTGCTGTAGCCCACCACAATGTTGTAAATCCAAAGGAGTCAACAATAGAAGTTCCGAGCAATGGTGAAAAGATATTTGCTGCAGAGAAAGCCAGGGAGTTGAAGCCCATATATGCTCCCTGAGTTTTGGGTGTAGAACGATTGACAGATACGGTCGCCATAAAGGGAAGTGTCAGCATTTCGCCAAGACCGAAGATGAAAAATGTGAAATATAACCAGCCAAGTCCACCCATATAATTTAACATGGCGTAGGAGAGGGCGCATAAAGCGGTACCAAACACCAATGTACTAATCAGGGAGAACCTCTTTTCGGCGACATGCACGACAAACATCTCCAATAGCACAATCACAAAACCACTCCAACCTAGTAGAAATCCGATCTGATGATCATCCAGGTGGTGTACCTCACGATAAAATATTGGTAAGGTCGTAATTAGCTGGAAAAAGCAAAACGAGAAAATGCAGCAGAATATATTAAATAATACAAAGGGAATATCGGTATAAGGATTGCGACTTTGTTTTACGATTATATTGCTGTTTGCCAATGCTTCTTTTTTGCTTTTACATCTGTTCTTTTTGTCTTTTATTAAAGAAGATAAAGAAAATTACTGCAGCACACATCACTGCAAAGGAATTTCCGTAGAATATCCAGTTAAACGAGATCGTCGCCAGAAAACCTGCAGCAGCAGGACCGATTGAAAAACCTAGATTAATCGCTAAACGGTTGAGCGAAAAAGCTCGGGTAATATTCTCGGGTTTAGCGTAACTGGCAACAGAAACAGAATTCGCAGGTCTAAATGCATCAAAAATTAGACTTAGTGTAAAGATCATGATAGACAGGGATTGAACCTCTTTAAATAAAGGAATCAATAGAAATAGGGGCGAAGCCAATACTAAACTTCCGAATTGTACCTTAAAGCTACCAATCCGATCTGTCAACCACCCACCGATGTAGGAGCCGCAAACTGAGCCTATGCCATAGCTCATAAGCACAATCCCAACTTGTTTGATATCAAAATGAAGGACCTGTGTCATATAGAGCCCCAGGAATGGAATGACCATACTTCCCATTCTGTTGATCAACATAACAACTGCCAAGAGCCATGCGGCCTGTGAAAGGCCTTTGAAGGAATCCAGGTATATGGATATGATTTTTTTCATGCAAATAATTTGCTTTTTAAAAGCTGGTCATTTATTATGAGCGCTTCCATCTTTCCGGTATGGGCTGGTTTTGGCTCACAAAAACTTCAACGGATTCTGTCAAAAAAATGCCAAATTGATTTGGTCAATTTGGCATCTATTATAAATGGATAATATTATGCCAGTTGCGATTCTGCTATTGACGGGTTGACCTGATAGGTACTTGCTATCATCTGCTTTTTGTCTGATCCCGGTTCCATAATAAAATCAATGCGACCAAGATTGATACCTGCAAAACCAACCTGGTTGACCACTGTCTGTGTTCCTTTTAAATTTGTGACCAAGGTCGGTTCATTTAAAAAAGTATGGGTGTGTCCACCAATGATCAGATCGATATCTGATGTTTTGGCTGCCAGAACCAGATCTGAAACTTTATCATTCTCATATTGATACCCGAGGTGCGAAAGACAGATAATAAGGTCGCACTTGTGTTTTTCTTTCAGGATTTTAACAATTTTGTTGGATATTTCAATCGGATCCAGATATTTCATCCCTTTATAATTATTGGGATCTACTAACCCTTCGATATCAACTCCCAGTCCAAATACACCCACCTTAATGCCGCCTTTATGAAATATCGTATAATCCTGGGTTTTCCCTTCAAGTACGGTGCCTTTAAAATCATAGTTGGCCGTCAGAAATGGAAATTTGGCGTGATCTAGGTATTTCACGAGTCCATCCAGGCCATTATCGAACTCATGGTTACCAAATGTCCCGGCATCATATCGCAATTTGGTCATCAGGTCGAGCTCTAATTTACCGCCAAAGAGGTTGAAATACGGTGTTCCTTGAAACATGTCACCTGCATCCAATAATAGCAGATTATTTTCCTCGCTACGGATCTTATTGATCAGTGTGCTACGACGAGCTACGCCACCCAGTCCCTGATACTTACCACCGTCCATTGGAAAAGGCTCAATGCGACTATGCACATCATTGGTATGTAAAATGGTCAATTTGATCTTTTTACTTTTGCTGCCGCCTGAAAAGGTAATGAACCCAAAGCAAGTGCTGCAGAAAATCCACCGGCTTGCTTGATAAAGGTTCTCCGATTAATTGATTTTAATTCTTCCATCTAATTCCGCATTTACTTGTTTACCTGCTTTTGTTAATTCACTTACATATTCTATCAAACCTTCACGCATCCGTTGGGGATAGTTGGTTCTAGCGATCGATTGTGTCAATAGGACGAGATTATCGCCACCATTGGCCAGATAATCATAGGTAACGAGTTTGTACGCTTTATTGTCATCTATTGCCTGTCCTTTGATTTTGATATCCTGTACCTTATTTCCTGTTATCGTTAAGGTCATGCCCGCAATAGGCTGGCCATGGGTTGTCGCGATATAGTCAGCTAGCTGGCGTATTTGGCTGCCTTTAGCTCAATAATCGTCAATGTATTTTCAAAGGGCATTACTTCAAAAATATGTCCTACTGTGATATTCCCGGCTTTGAGATCATTGCGAATTCCTCCTTTTGTTGCAAAGGCAAGGTCGGCGGGATTGTGGGCATAATGATCACTCATCCACAACAAGGCTTCACAAAAGAAATTACCCATTAATGTTTCAGGTGTTTTCTCTTTTGTCAACGCCTTATTGGCATGTCCGATAACGCGGTTCATTTCGGTTTCCATTTTTGCTTGAATGGCTCATAGATGGAAACGACGGTAGGATCTGCTTGTACATCCTTGTTGATATGGTATTGTTTGAAATCCTTTTGTGTAGGGTGGAGTTGCTTTGAACAACCTGTGACCATCAAAAGCGAAGCGACTCCAAAACTACCAATAAAGGCAATTTGCTTTGATATATTCATTATAGTTAGTTTAGCCAAATACTGGGGCAAAGTTAGCCAATTAAATATGAAGAAATCTTATTCCTGCTCGTCTAATTTTGCTAAAAGATAAAAACAATAAAAGCTTAACATAGATCTACGTTAAGCTTTATCATATAATTAGAAAAATAACAACCTAGTGTACTAATTCTGCTTCGGGAAGATCATCTATAGTTGTTTGACGATCATCATGCTTTGGCAAAGTATCCAATGTGCCTCCTTGCAGGATCTTTTTGTTTTTATTTTTAGTTGACAATTTGGTGCGGTAAGCCTTCCAGTTCATCAGTAAAACAGAGAACAAAATAACTGCCAAACCTACAATCTGTAAGGAAGTCACGGCATGTGAAGTGAAAAAATGACTTAATATTAACGCAATGATCGGATTTACATAAGCGTATGTACTTACTTCCATCGCTGGGCGCACCTGCAAAAGCCAAATATAGGAGCTAAATGCAAGGATAGAACCAAATGTGATCAAATATGCCAAATTAAACCAATCGACAGGAGCGACACTGCTTAATTCAAATGATGCGTACTCGCCTGTGAATAGCGCGGTGATATTAAAAGAACACCTGCAGTGACCATCTGCCAGGCTGTTTTGACCATAACGTGCAGATCTTCCTTTTCTTGTGCTTCTGATTTTTTGAAGTATTTAGACGCTAATGAACCTACTGTCCAGGCGATGGAGCCCAATACCAAAATACAAAGTGCGATGATTTTCAAATTCCCATTGGCATTGTCGTTGGAAGCCATGATCTGTTCTGCAAATAGCATAACAACTCCAACAAATCCAAGCACAACACCGGCTACTGTGGTGACACTGCTAAAATTTTCTTTCCATTTGGGTTTGTCAAGTAAAATAAACCAGATTGCAGCTGCGGCGGCAATAATCGCGGCTACCCCACCAGAAACATATTGTTCGGCCCAGATGACTCCGGCCATATCCACAAATAGAAGTAGGAAGCCTACAAAGGCAGCTTCCAATATGGAGCGTTTGTTAAACAGTTTATAACCCTTTATGGCACAATAACTCATCAGGATGGCACTTGCGGTAACAAACCGAAACGAGCCTAATATAAATGGTGGAAAACTATGTAGTGCTTTTTCTATAAAGAAAAAGGTGGAGCCCCATACCACATAAATAATAAAATAAGCAACTACAACCATTAAAGGGCTTGCAGCTTTTTTGTGTCCTTGCAACATAATTAAAACCTCCTTTCTGTTATTCAGGTATAACAACCTGTTGATCTTCTTTTACCGTCTGAAGTACAATTGTGGTACGTGTAGAAATTATTCCTTCTACTTTGCCCAGTGTATTGCGCATTAAATCAACCAAACCTGTTGAATCTGCCGTTCTTACTTTGATAAGATAACCGTCATCTCCAGCAATGTCGTGTACTTCTTGTACCTCCGGGATTTCCGCGAGGGCGAGACCTACACGTTGTTCGCCAATGATATCATTGGATTTGATGAAAATAAATGATAAAAGTTTCTGATCAACAGCCGCTGGATTGATCTTGGCGCTGTATTTTAGGATCACGTCTTTCTGTTCAAGCTTCTTAACCCGCTCCAGTATTGCTGAAGGAGCCATACCTAATTCTCTGGCGATATCAGCATTGTTGATACGCCCGTTATCCTGCATTAAACGAAGGATTTTGTAATCTACCTGATCTAAATTATATTCTACTTTTGTCATTTCGACTGCAAAGGTAAGGAAAAAGTATAATATTCAAAATATTAGTATTAATTATGAATATTATTCTGAAAGAATAGTTGTTGTTGTGAATTTTATTCGATTTTCCTTTCTGCTGATTTTCTTTGTTTGCTTTAATTTGTTGGTTGAAAAGGAGTTGCAGGTGGTCTACAGTTTATGATGGTCAACAATTATACCGATTTCTCAATTTAATAATAATATTCCGGGTGGATAGGATGACACCTAAGCCGATCAAACATCCCACGCAAACACAACCGAAACGGTCGAGGGCTGCAAAATAGGAACGACTTTCCTGCTCATGTAAGTAGACAATAATTAAAGCCACCATAGATGTGCGGGCCACAGCCATAATATTCAGTGCTTTGCAGATGATGAGGAGGCAAGCATCCCGATAATCATTGCATATAGCTGCGGAATCGGTACGAAGTATAAGCTGAGGCCGATGGCAGAGCCAATGAAATTGGATTTGGCACGGTCAATGGCAATTTTTTTGGACTCGTTTTCCTGCGGGGATATCACTAGGATAATTGAAATAAGTGTCCAGGAAACAGAGTATTCCGGAAAGGACACAAATAGGATGTAGCCTAGCAAAAATCCTACTAGTACCCGTATCGAATATATAATAAAATCTGAATGTAATGTGTATCGAAGGATAAGATTACGCATATAACAGAGCGGATGTTAATTCATTAAACCGTGTTGCTGCTGCAAAAATACAAGCAATTGATGAAGAAGCGAAATAAAATACCGGTTTGTTGCATTTTGTTATTGCGTTTTTATGCGTTTTGTTAAAAGAAATTGTGTATTTCTTGCAATTCTTCCTTTTTCCAAAGGAGAAATTTGACTAAATTTGTTTTCTATATAAAAAGCAAATTCAGTGAAAGATCAGAATCAGTTAGCCTTATTGGCAACTCAACTTAAAGGGGAGTTGTATTATTCAGATGAGGCATCGCATCAAACCATGTTACTTGCCTACTCAACAGATGCTTCGGTGTACCAGGAAAAACCGTTGGCGGTGGCCATTCCATCTGATATAAACGATATAAAGAATCTAATTGATTTTGCCCGAGCAAACCAAACAACCTTAATTCCCGTACCGCTGGAACATCGTTGGCAGGACAGGTTGTCGGAAATGGTATCATTATGGATATATCCCGTCATTTTAACCGTATCCTGGAATTGAATGTGGAGGAGAAATGGGTGCGGGTACAACCGGGAGTGATTCGTGATGATCTGAATAGTTACCTGAAGCCTTTTGGGCTCATGTTTGGTCCGGAGACATCCACGGCAAGTCGGGCTATGGTTGGTGGTATGATTGGTAATAATTCCTCGGGTCTACATTCCATTGTCTGGGGCGATACCCGTCATAATCTAATTGCAGCAAATGTACTTTTAGATGATAAATCAGAGGTGAGCTTTGCTTCGCTGGATGAGGCAAGTTATTTCAAAAAACTTTTACAGGCAGATCGTGAAGGGGATATCTACCGTCACATGAATGATTTGTTGACAGATCCTCAAAATTTAGCAGCGATTGAAACAGGCTACCCCAAGCGTTCAATTACGCGACGGAATACGGGATATGCCTTAGATATTTTGAGTGACCGTACACAGCCCTTTAATATGTGTAACCTTTTGGCGGGTTCGGAGGAACTTTGGCGATTGTAACGGAGGCAAAGCTTCACTTGATGGATTTACCACCGCAGGAGCTTGGACTATTATGTGTTCATTTTGCTGATATGGTTGAATGTATGCATGGAAATGTCATCGCATTGAATCATCAGCCTGAGGCGTCTGAGCTGGTCGATAAATATATCATGGATTTTACGGTCGGGCATCCGACTTATAAATACAATCGCTTTTTTATTGAGGGTGATCCTCAGGCACTGTTGATCGTAGAATTTAGAGGTCATACTGCTGCGGAGACCGAAGCCAAGGCGATGGCTTTAAAGGCAGAACTGATTGAGAAAGGGTTGGGCTATGCCTATCCTTATATTATTGGAGTCGAGCAGACTAATCTTGTCTGGGATGTCCGAAAAGCTGGATTAGGGCTTATCCGTAATCTTCCTGGGGACAGCCAACCGGTCAATTTAATCGAAGACTGTGCGGTTTCTCCAGAGGATCTTCCGGCCTATGTCAGTGACATCCAGAAACTTTTGGTTGAAGAAGGGGTGCATGCATCTTACTATGCACATGCTGGAGCGGGTGAACTACATATCGAGCCTTTTGTCAATTTGAAAACAGAAGAAGGTAAGCGCACTTTCCGCTCCATATTGGAAAAAAAAACAAGTGACCTTGTATTAAAGTATAATGGATCGTTGAGTGGGGAGCATGGCGACGGACGTTTGAGGGGAGAATTTATTGGTAAAGTACTCGGAGAAAAGGTTTATAAACTTCTGGAGGAAGTAAAGGTAATCTTCGACCCAATAGGAGTATTTAATGCAAATAAGATTGTCAACACTCCACCAATGGATGCCCATTTGCGTTATGACAATGACAAAAATAGGACGGATATAAAAACTTATTTTGATTTTTCCAAAGATGAATCCATTCTCCGTTTGGCTGAAAAATGTTCGGGCTCTGGTGATTGCCGGAAAACAGAAATTACCGGCGGGACGATGTGCCCATCTTTTATGGCGACACGGGATGAGAAGGATACTACGCGTGCACGAGCGAATATGTTGCGTCAATTTTTGACCAACTCCACGAAAAAAATCGCTTTGACCATGAGGAAATCAAAGAAGTGATGGATCTATGTCTGAGTTGCAAGGGCTGTAAAACGGAATGTCCGTCGAGTGTGGATGTTGCCAAGATGAAAGCCGAGTTTTTACAGCATTATTACGATGAACATGGGGCTGGCTTTAGGACCAAATTGATCGCGAATTTTACTGATTCCCAGAAACTGGGATCGCTCGTCGCTCAATCTATAATTTTGTTGTGAAGAATGGCTTTTTATCCGGTTTGGTAAAGAAAATCGTAGGGTTTGCACCTAAACGCTCTCTTCCTACGGTGAATGGAACGACGTTGAGCCAATGGGTCAGGAAGCAAACGATAACACCGCAGAATAAACGCAGGGTCTATCTATTCTCCGACGAGTTTACAGAATATAACGATGCTGAGATTGGTATTACAGCTTACAAGCTACTAACGGCATTGGGCTACGAAGTAATTATTCCAAAACATGTACAAAGCGGACGGACCTATCTCTCCAAAGGATTTGTCAAAGAAGCAAAAAGATTGCCAATCAAAACATTAATTTCCTAAAAGGCCTGATTACCGACGAAACGCCGTTGTTGGGTATTGAACCATCTGGTATCATTACATTTAGAGATGAATATTTAAGTCTGGTTGATGAAAATCTTCGTACTCATGCACAGTTGGTGGCTAAAAATGCACTTATGATTGACGAATTTCTATTGGCGGAAATCGAGGCGGGCCGTATTCATCAGGAGCAGTTTACAGCTGTGGAAAAGAAGATCAAGCTGCATGGACATTGCTATCAGAAAGCTTTTCATCTGGTAGGCATTACCCAGCAAGTCTTAGCGTTCCCGTCCAATTATTCCGTTGAAGTGATTCCGTCGGGCTGCTGTGGCATGGCAGGTTCGTTTGGTTACGAAGCCGAACACTATGATGTCTCAATGAAAGTGGCCGAACTGGTTTTATTGCCGGCTGTACGTAACACAGATACAGCAACTCTAATTGCTGCTGCGGGTACTTCGTGCCGACATCAGATCAAAGATGGTACCGGAAGAAAATCTTTTCACCCCGTTGAAATTTTATACGATGCTTTATTGAAATAAAATAAAAACATTGCGAATAGTTGTTTGTTATCAGTAATAGTAGTAATATTATAGGAACAATATTTCAATGATTACTGATAATAAACAATTCACCATGTACAAAATTCAATCTATAGCCCTTCTTGCAACAGCTACGATGATGGTGGCTGCTTGTGGAAATTCAATCAGAAGAAAACTGATGGAAGTGATACTGCGACAGCGAACACCATTGAGCGGGTACGCATCGAACAACTGACGAATGGTACTCCAGGACCTGAAAAAAGAATTTCTTTCTGCGTATTACCGACGAAGTTAAAACCGATTCAAGTCGCATTTATACAACGAAATCAATTTACAATAAGGATACAGTAGGTGCTAAAATTGAAGTCGTTGATTTTATCCCAGCAGGTATTATCGATGGTCAGCCAAGTGATGATGTGGGCTTTACGAAAGGAAAAATTAAAATTACTACCCTAGGAACGCAATCTGACAACTTAGTTAAAGCTTTAGGTGAATTGTTTCAAATACCAACTACTGATGGTTTTACAAAAGAAGTTGTTCTGCCAAATGTATTTTCATCCAATAAAGTGAATGTTGATCTATCAAAGAAAACTGCCTATAGTTTCAAACTATTTTTAGAGAATAAAAAGGCGGAACCTGCGGAATTGTTTTTAATGTGGATACCTATAAACACTCGATTGAATTTTCCGAAAAAGATCCATCATTCCGTGCTGGATTTATATCGGCTTTGACTGGAAAGTAAATCTTTAACTATTGATAGATAGTAAGTAACCGGCTTTGGCCGGCAATATGAAATAGCGAGAAGGCTGTATAATCACACGATTATACAGCCTTTTTAGTATCGGTTCTTTATATTAGTCTGATGTCCTGGTTTTACATGCTGCTGATTTCCTTAGGCATGTATAGGATCTTGGTATTGTAAGCGATAAATCCCAATTCTCTGAAAATCTTGTTTAGCAAATAAAAAGAGTTACATTTGTGCTAATATATTTAGTTTTATTTATGAGGCATTCAGGAACGGCGGATTTGCCGCTACACTATGGAAAGGTACCGGCTTGGCTGTATGAACGGATGAGTTCACTAGGCAAATCCATTGTGGAGGTCATCCTGATGGATTATGGGCAAGACGAGGTGCTGAGGAGATTGGCAGATCCATTTTGGTTCCAAAGCTTTGGCGCTGTACTCGGCATGGACTGGCATTCATCAGGTATTACAACATCGGTCATGGGCGCTTTAAAACGCGCGATCAATCCCTGTGCGGATGCATTCGGCCTTTATATATGTGGCGGTAAGGGTAAATTTTCTAAAGACACACCCCAGGAGCTACTTTATTTGGCAGATAAAACCGGTTTGGACGGGAATAAATTGGTTCGAACAAGTAAGTTAGTGGCCAAGGTGGATAATACGGCTATACAAGATGGTTATCAGTTATACCTCCACAATTTTATTGTCAGCAAGGACGGTCATTGGGCTGTGGTACAACAGGGTATGCATAATCATGATGGAACTGCCCGCCGCTATCATTGGCATTCAGAGAAAGTTCGCTCTTTCATTGACGAACCTCATGCTGGTATTGAAGGACGTTCGCAGGGCCTTATTTTGAACTTGACCGCTTCTGGTGCAGCCCCTAACAGAACAGGCATTATGGCTATCGTTAACGAAGATTCTTCCCGTGCATTATTGGACTTTAAAAAATTGGTCATGCCTTCCCATCACGATGTACGTGCTGCAGATGTTGATCTCAAAAGGTTAGGAGCGATGTTATATGTTGCACGGGAAAATCAGCCTCAGGATTTTGAGGAGCTTTTGCTGTTAAAGGGAATGGGGCCGCGTACATTACAATCCTTGGCACTAGTCAGTGAGGTAATCCATGGTGCTCCGGCACGATTTAAAGATCCCGCGCGCTTTTCTTTTGCCCATGGAGGAAAGGATGGTCATCCTTTTCCTGTCCCTTTGAATATTTACGACCAAAGTATTCAAATCTTACAAAAGGGTATCGAAAGGTCAAAACTGGGGAATAGCGATAAATTAAAATCCATGCATAAACTCCATCAGATCATATTAGACGCTGAGCATAATTTCACACCCCAGTTTGATATTCAACAGGTCATAGCAGAAGAACGTAGAGACTCCTGGAGGTACAATGGTCGAACAGTATTTGGTGAGGCAAAAGCTCCAAAGGGTGGTGACATAGGGCAACAGTTGTCACTTTTCTAAACATTATTGTTGGATTGTAATCATTTTGTTAAATTGTGTTAAACCTTATTGAAATTATTTATACGCTAGTATATTTGCCCTCAAATGAAAGCGGTTATTACAATTCTATGTTTTATAGGGTTCCTATTGATTAGGAGCGGTAATAGCCATGCTGTGCTTAACGAATCTGATCGCCCTACGGTCAGTTTTATGTACCAGCACAATAATGCCAACCTGAAGGACAGGATTAATACGCTAAGTGTCCACATCGATCCTCTAATAGCTGGAAACTTACATGATGAGAACCCCGTTATCGAAGAGTTTAATAGTGAGAATTTTCAGTTGACCAAAGACCTCGAAGCAGCTTCTAATTTAGTCGCTTTATTGTTCTGTGCGGTTGTACTTTTTATCTTTGTATTTCGTTTTGCAAAAAGATTCCTTTTGCAATTTTGTCGCTTATTTACACCCCCAAAGGTATATTCTTCAACAAAACTGGAGAATTTAATAGCCAATCCCCGAAATAGCCCAACTTTATTTTCGTTGTATTCCGAATAATTCAGACTTTCATTGATAGACTAATGATTCTGTGTTCTTTTTGTATTACAATAATCTAAGGCTTAGGTTGTTTCAACTACCATATCAACAAACAATCAAACTTATTTTTAATTAGACGCTTACAAATGAAAAGAGTATTTATGCTCGTTAATTTGGCTATGGTATTATGCCAAATTGGGTGTACTTCAAAAAGGAAGAGAAAGAAGAAAAGGAAAAATTCAATGTTACCTCTCCTGTACAGGTGGATACAACAATCCGTAAGGATTTTGTTTCTCAGATTAAATCTTTTCGTAATATCGAATTACGTGCACAGGAGAAAGGATACCTGGAGCAGATTTTTGTCGACGAGGGACAATTTGTGCACAAAGGACAGCTTCTGTTTCGCATTATGCCCAAAATGTATGAAGCAGAGTTTAGAAAATCTATGGCGGAAGTGAATGTTGCCGAGATTGAAGTGCAGAACACCAAGAGCTTAGCCGATAAAAATGTCGTATCCCCAACGAACTTGCGATGGCGAAAGCAAAACTGGAGCAAGCCAAGGCGGCTTCCGCAATTGCCAAACTGCACCTTTCTTTTACAGAAATAAGAGCTCCATTTGATGGTACAATTGACCGTATCCCGCTAAAATTAGGAAGTTTGGTGGATGAGGGCGAGTTATTGACAAGCCTCTCCGACAATAGCCAAATGCTGGTATACTTCAATGTGTCGGAACCAGAGTACCTGAATTATCAGACAAACGTGAGTAAACGCGGAGATACCCATGTTGGATTATTGCTTGCCAATAACGAATTGCTTCCAGAACATGGTGTGGTTGAAACCATAGAGAGTGAATTTGACAGCGAAACTGGTAACATTGCCTTTAGGGCGAGATTTCCAAATCCCAATCGATTATTGAAACATGGTGAAAGTGGTAAAGTCGTTATGAATTTTCCATTGAAGCAGGCATTGATTATTCCACAAAAGGCAACCTACGAGTTACAGGACCGGAAATATGTTTATGTCGTGGATAAAGCAGGCAAGTTAAAAGCGCGTTATATCACAATTAGCAATTCCCTTCCTGACCTTTATGTGGTCAGCAGTGGACTTCAAAAAGATGATAAATTCCTATTGGACGGTATACAGAAAGTGAAAGAGGATGAAAAGATCAACTACAGTTTTGTTCAGCCTAAAGATGCCATTTCTAATTTGAAGTTAAAAACAGAATAAATCTCCATACTCTTAAATTACTATGTTTAGTCGTTTTATAAATAGACCTGTACTTTCGATTGTTATATCGTTGATCATTGTGTTTCTGGGGTTCTTTCGATGGTACAACTTCCAGTAACTCAATTTCCATCCATATCGCCACCTAAAGTAAACATTACAGCAGAATACCCGGGTGCGAATGGGGAACTCATGATAAAATCTGTTATCATTCCGCTTGAGCGCGCCATCAATGGGGTTCCGGGAATGAAATATATGGCTTCAGATGCCGGTAACGATGGTGAAGCCAGCATACAGGTGGTATTCAATCTAGGTACAGATCCAAATCAAGCTTCATTGAACGTGCAGAACCGCGTGGCTTCTGTTGTTAATAAGCTTCCACCTATCGTTGTACGCGAGGGGTGAAAATTACAAGGGAAGAATCCAATATGTTGATGTATATCAACCTATATAGCAAGGATAAAGACCTTGATGGAAACTTTATGTATAACTACGCCGATATGAATATCGTTTCAGAATTGAGACGTGTAGACGGAGTTGGGGTTGCGAATATTCTTGGAACACGGGAATTGGCGATGCGGATCTGGTTAAAACCTGATCGCATGACCGCCTATAAAATATCCGCTGAGGAGGTGATGAAAGCTCTGTCAGAGCAAAGTTTGGAAGCATCTCCGGGCAAGGCCGGCGAGTCTTCCGGGATTACTTCACAGTCTTTTGAATATGTCCTGAAATATCCGGGGCGTTTCACAACAACAGGAGGCTATGGTAATATCGTATTACGCACAAATGCAAACGGTGAAATGTTGCGCTTGCGCGATGTTGCCGATATTAAATTTGGATCCGCCATGTATGATATTTATTCTACCTTGAATGGGAAGCCCTCTGCCGCTATTGTCCTGAAACAATCCTATGGTAGCAATGCTTCTCAGGTAATTCAGGATGTTAAAAATAAAATGAAGGAACTAAAGTCTTCTTTTCCGAAAGGACTGGATTACGAAATCAGTTATGATGTTTCTAAATTTTGGATGCTTCCATGGAAAAAGTTATCCATACCTTAATTGAAGCCTTTATACTGGTGGCGATTGTTGTCTTTTTATTCCTTGGGGACTGGCGGTCTACTTTGATTCCAACCATTGCCGTACCGGTTTCCTTAGTGGGATCGTTCCTGTTTATGCAGTTTTTGGTATCACAATCAACCTGATCACACTATTTGCCCTGGTATTGGCAATTGGTGTCGTTGTGGATGATGCCATTGTCGTCATCGAAGCCGTACACGCCAAGATGGAGGAATTGCATATTTCAGCCTATAAGGCAACGAAGAAAGCGATGCATGAAATCAGCGGTGCTATTATCGCTATTACATTTCTGATGGCGGCCGTATTTATTCCTGTTGCGTTTATGTCGGGGCCTGTCGGTATTTTTTACCGCCAGTTCTCCATCACGATGGCGACATCTATTATCCTTTCCGGTGTAGTTGCATTGACCTTGACACCAGCGTTGTGTGCGATTATGCTTAAGAACAATCATGGAAAACCTCGTAAGAAATCTATCGTGGACAAATTTTTGGATGCGTTCAATAGATTGTTTGATAAGATGTCCAACAAATATGTTTTCTTACTGAAAGGTATCGTTGACAAGCGTCTCTTTACTTTTGTGGTATTGATCGGATTCTGTATTGGCGCTTACTTTTTAAATAATTCCGTGCCAGCAGGCTTTATTCCAAACGAGGATCAGGGGATGATTTATGCCATTATCCAAACGCCACCGGGATCGACCTTAGAACGGACAAATCTGGCCGCTCAAACTTTGCAGAAGGAGGCGGAGGACATCGATGGTGTACAATCCGTTTCTTCATTGGCCGGTTACGAAATATTGACTGAGGGAACTGGTGCGAATACCGGAACCTGTCTGATCAATTTAAAAAGTTGGGAAGAGCGTAAGGAATCCTCGCAGGAAATTATCGAACAGCTGGAAAATGCAGCGAAAAATATCCCTGGGGCTTCCATCGAGTTTTTCCAGCCACCGGCAGTACCGGGATATGGTGCCGCAGGGGGATTTGAGTTGCGGCTTTTGGATAAAGCGGGCTCCGGTGACTATAAGAAAATGGAGACCGTAAGTAAGGATTTTGTCCGTGAATTGAATAAGCAACCGGAGTTGTCCTCAGTTTTTACATTTTATAGTGCTAGTTTTCCGCAGTACATGCTCCATATCGACAATGATATGGCTCAATTAAAAGGGGTGACTATTGACAATGCCCTAAATACGCTTTCTACGCTGGTGGGGAGTAACTACGAAACCAATTTCATTAAGTATGACCGGCAATATAAGGTCATGGTACAGGCATTACCGCAGTATCGGGCTCTTCCTGAAGATATCTTGAAATTATATGTAAAAAATGATAAGGATGAGATGGTGCCTTTTTCGGCTTTTATGCATATGGAAAAGGTATATGGACTCTCCGAGATCACGCGTCACAATATGTACATGGCTTCTGAAATTTCAGGTTCTGCTGCTCCTGGATATAGTAGCGGTGAGGCTATTGAAGTGATCAATGCTGTCGCTGCGAAAACCTTACCACAGGGCTATGGTATTGATTGGGCTGGTATCTCCAAAGATCAGGTGGGACGTGGTAATCAAGCGATCTATATCTTTTGATCTGTTTAGGCTTTGTTTATCTTATTCTTTCTGCACAATACGAAAGCTTTATCATGCCATTTGCGGTTCTGTTATCATTGCCAATTGGTATTTTTGGAGCTTTTTCCTACTCAAAGTTCTAGGACTGGAAAACAACATCTATGCACAGGTGGCCTTGGTCATGCTCATTGGATTATTGGGTAAGAACGCGGTTTTAATTGTTGAGTTTGCCACACAACGACATGCGCAGGGACTCAGTATCATCGAAGCCGCTTTGGAAGGAGCCAAGGTGAGGTTTAGACCCATCTTAATGACATCATTTGCGTTTATTGCAGGTCTGATTCCATTGGTAATGGCTTCTGGGCCAGGAGCGATCGGCAACCGGACCATTGGTACTGCAGCGGCAGGAGGGATGTTGTTTGGAACTGTCTTTGGTATCCTTGTCATACCGGGGCTCTACTTTATTTTGGAACAATCGCTTCCAAACGTAAACTTATCAAACATGAAGATGAAAATCCATTAACTGAAGAAATCGATAACAATGGCTAGTCAAACAAATAAATATTGGGTAGTAGGGGTTTTGCTGTCCGCAGCAATGACAGGCTGTAAGGTTCCTAAAGCGACTCAGATTCAGGAAAACAAGCAAGTGCCACAGGAATTTGCTGAAGCACTTGCACAGGACACAACGAATTCGGCCAATATGAAGTGGCGTGATTTTTTTAGTGATCCTAATTTAGTTGCTTTAATTGATACGGCATTAAAAAATAATCAGGAGCTGAATGTGACCTTGCAAGAATTGGCTATTGCCAAGAATGATATTTTGCTGCGAAAAGGTGCATTGAAACCGAGTGTGGGTTTACGTGCCGGCGGCGGTGTGGAGAAGGTCGGGCGCTATACAAGCCAGGGAGCTGGGGATGCCAGTACGGAGATCGCGCCAGGGAAGGAAATGCCCGATCCACTGGGTGATCTAAAGATAGGTGCCTATGCAAGCTGGGAAATCGACGTCTGGAAAAAACTGAAAGATTCTGAACAGGCTGCATTGAACAGGTATCTTGCTACGGTGGAAGGTAAAAACTTTGTCCTGAGCAGTCTTATCGCTGAGGTTGCACGATCTTACTATGAATTGTTGGCTTTGGATAACCAGCTAACGATTATCAAACAGAATATCGAGTTGCAGGACAATGCACTGGAGGTCATAAAACTACAGAAGCAGGCGGCGCGTGTGACAGAACTTGCTGTTCAAAAATTCCAGGCAGAAGTATTAAAAACCAAAGGAATGGAATTTGAGACACGCCAGCAGATTAAGGAAACTGAAAACCGAATTAATTTCCTTTTAGGACGTTTTCCACAGGAAATCAAACGTGATAAAAGTAGCTTCGTGGATATGGTACCTGCGAAAGTACAAACGGGGATACCGAGTCAACTCCTGAGCAATAGACCTGATATCCGTGAGGCTGAATATGAACTTGCTGCTGCAAAATTGGATGTACAGATTGCGCGGAAGGAATTCTATCCTTCCTTGGAAATATCGGCTGCGCTGGGCCTGCAAGCTTTTAAGCCATCCTATTTGTTTAAAATGCCCGAATCGATGTTGTACAACATAATAGGAGAGTTGGCAGCTCCGTTGTTAAACAAAAATGGATTGAAAGCGGAATTCAATACCGCAAATTCGAAGCAGATACAGGCAGTCTATAATTATGAGAAGGCAATTTTAAATGCCTATTTGGAAGTGTCTACCCAACTGTCTAATATCGAAAACCTCGGCAAGAGTTATGATTTCAAAACCAAGGAAGTTGAAGTGCTCAATAATTCTGTGACGGTATCAGACGATCTGTTTAAGTCGGCACGTGCTGATTATATGGAAGTGCTGATGACTCAGCGCGATGTATTGGATTCAAAACTTGAATTGATAGAAACTAAGAAGCAACAGCTTAATGCTGTTGTGAATATCTACAAAGATTTGGGAGGAGGCTGGAAATAAGTTGTTTGTTTGAATGGACCCTGCTAGGCGGGGTCCTCTTTTTTTGTATCAATGCGAGGTAATTCGATAGGCTCTGCTTAAATTATTTCTTGTGAAAATCGAATTAATGCTTATTTTTAATGTATATTAATACATCTTATTTAACTGTTTTATGGAATCACAAGAGTATTTACTTGTTAACGATGAGGCTGAAAGGGCGTTTTTTACAAAAAAACTTATCTTCATGTTGCCCTTTCTATTTTAGCATTTATCGTTTTAGAAACCCTATTGATAAAATTAGTTCCTTATGATTTTATTGTATGGATGGTCAGTGGGAAGTTTATTTGGTTGTTTCTCCTCGGATGTTTCTGGTTGGGAGCTTCATTGTCTTCTCGATGGACATTAGCGCAGAGTCGTCAGACCCAGTATCTTGGACTGGCATTTTACATTGTATTGAAGCTATTATTTTCCTGCCAATAATTTTTATTGCCGCTTCGATGACTGATGGTGCGGGCTTGCTTTACCAGGCAAGTATAATGACGCTGGCCTTGTTTACAGCACTTACAGCAGTTGCTTTTATGTCAAATAAGGATTTCTCTTTTCTGAAAAACATCCTTGTTATTGGTGGCTTCCTAGCATTGGGTGCCATTGTCGCGGGCGCATTATTTGGATTTCAATTGGGACTTTGGTTTTCTATCATCATGGTGTTGATTGCTTCAGGAAGCATTTTGTACCAAACGCAAAGTCTGAAATATAATTACGGCAATGAACAATATGTAGGGGCAGCATTACAGCTATTTTCTTCTATCATGTTGTTGTTTTGGTATATTTTACGTATTCTGATGAGTCGTCGTTAATTCAATTCGTTTTTTTGAAGAAAAGGTATTTAAAGATCATTTGATTATGCTTTAAATACCTTTTTTTATGATGTATGAAGCTATTTCAAGACATCTTTTAAGTTTTTGAGTCCTTGGTCAAAATCCTTATCCATATTCATAAATAGGCTCATTAGATTCCAGGGGTAAGGTGATTTACCGGTAATACCCCAGGTTACCGATGTCTGATTGGGCGATATTTCTTTCAGCTTAAAATACCCTTTTGACGGTTCGCCGAATCCAAAGTCAAGTGATGTTTCGATCGTTTCTCCATCTACGATGCGCGTAATGGTTTGTGAACCTTTTCCAACTTTCTTGCCATCCCAACTGTATTTAAATCCAACCTGACCATCGGTGCCCTGTTCGGATTTCTTCATTTGTGGATCGGAAAGTTGCCATACCCCAAAGTGATCTTGATTTCGAAGCATTTTCACATAGTTGAAGACCTCCTGTTTAGGTTTGTCAATGGTAATCTCACTTTTAGCATCAAAATCCTTAGGAACAAAAAGTGCCACAATTAAGGGAATGGCAATGAGAATAACCAAAACAATTAAAATTTTTTAACGATTTTCATTTTTCTGAGTTTAATTGGTTTAATAAACTTTTTCGGATTAAAGATAGCTGATTAATGCGATTTGCGGGATGGTAGATTTAAGATTTTATCGACTAGTTATTTTAAACGAAAATGGGGCCGTTCGCGTTGGACTGACCCCATTTTTATAGATTCATTTACATCCCAACGGGAGCGATTGAATTCGCATCCTAGCGGGTATGTCCGGGGTCTACCTACTTTAATAATTCTAAATGTGTGCTTATACCAATTCTATTCCATGAATTGATTGTGATAATAGCGATAATGATCTGTGCAAGTTGTTTTTCGTCAAATAGTTTCTTCGCTTTTTGATAAGTTTCCTCCGTCAGGCCCTGTTGATGAATTAGGTAATCTCCTCAGTCATCTCCAATAAAACCTGTTCTTCGGCATTAAATAATTCGGTCTCACGCCAAGCGTTCAGCAAGAATATACGCTGGGGAGTTTCACCATACTTTAATGCATCTTTGGTGTGCATGTCAAGGCAAAAAGCACATCCATTAATTTGGGATGCTCTTATTTTAATAAGCTCTTTCTGGACAGGGGTAAGAAAGGTATTAGCGAGGTAGGTTTCTAAACCCATCATCGCTTTATAAGCTGTTGCATCTACTTTTGCAATATTTAATCGTGCTGTCATTGTTTTATATTTTGATACTACAAAGTTGCAGGAAAGATTGAATAATAAACTTAAACTGGTTTAAGAAAGCACATGTCAAATGAACATCTGTTAAATCAAACCAACGCATGTAGTTACGGAAGAACTTCTTATTCTGAAATAATCAGGTAATAATTGTCAGGATCCCGGAGGATAAACTGATTTCTTAATGAATTTTCATTGTAGTGAATTTCTTTTTCGAACATGGCATCGAGTTTGGTGGCATTTTCAAACACTTCCTGGAGATTATCTACCCGAAAGAATAGGATTAGACCATTTCCGGCATTTTTGGGTTGGAGCATGGTGGGATGTGCGTGTTCACCCCATTTGTGAAGGCATAAAATTACATTGTTTTCAACTGTTAGAATTTCAAAAGTCTCGCCACCATGTTCGCTGGTACAACCTAGCAAATCCTGGTAAAAGGTTGAACTTTTAGAAACACTTTCCACAGCGATTATTGTTTCTGTTCTTACCATTGGTTTATTTTTGGTATTTTAATTTATTCCTAGGCCTGCATATAGCTATGCAGACTTAGGAATTAACAAGCAAAACAGGGATTCGGTTTTGCAACGATTTAATTTATGCTATTTGATCTGTTAATCAAATAGGCTCAGATGTTTGGCATTCACCAGATCTAGGATCATATGATAACCTGCCAGTGAGTTGCCGTGTTGGTCTAAAGCCGGACTGAAAGCCCCTATTCCCATATTACGGGGAACACTGACAGCGATTCCTCCGCCCACACCGGATTTACTCGGTAGCCCAACCGTACGGGCATATTCACCACTGAATTCGTACATGCCGGCAATCAGCATTTGTGACTGAATAAGCTGTGATAGATTAGGATCTTGAAATTGTTTGTTTCCATCATAACGGACACAGTGATTGGCAAAAAAATAGCCTATTTTGGCAAGATCTTCCACTGTGATTTCGATGGAACATTGTTTAAAGTAATTATTGAGCTTTTCTTCCCTTCACCATCAATTAACCCATTATTTCGCATAATGTAGAACATACCGCGATTCCGATGACCAGTTTCTCTTTCTGAGTTATATACCGCATGGCTATAATCTATCTGTTCATTGTTTGTAATGAAACGAATCATCTTAAGGATTTTAGCAAAGGGTTCTTCAGCATTCCCTTTAATAAGGGCTGTGGTCAATATAGCACCTGCATTCATCATGGGGTTAAGCGGTTTACCCATTGTTTCTAAATTGCCAAAGTGATTGAAAGGTTTGTCGGTTCCAAAATATCCCATTTTCTCAAAAACAGCTTTTTCACCACTTTCCTGTACCGCGATCATCAACGCAATTATTTTTGATATACTTTGAATCGTAAATTTTTGATGTATATCTCCGGCACTTACCAGAGTACCATCGTTATTTACAACAGATAGTGCAATGGATTGTGCATTTGCTTTGCCCAGTTCTGGAATGTAATCTGCTACTTTTCCCAGTTTAAAGCGCTGACTATTCTTTTCAAGAATGCTATTTAATGTTGCTTGATCTATCTTTTTGCATCCTTTACCGTTGCGGTACTTGTCGTCTGCTGCGCCTGGCACACATCTATTCGCCCTGTATAGCTTAGGACAAGTAAAGCTGTTATCAAACCAAAAGTTTTATTCATGTCTTCAATCTATTTATGAAAGTCCAAAGATAGGAAAGTATCGATACTTTAGCTGTTCGAGGGTGCAGGATCAACATTCCAGCCCGAAAGTATGTCACCATAGAAAAAGAAAGTTACATAAAAGTTTTTGTTACTGACCTTATCCTTTACAAGATATTTTTTGTGACATCGTATGCATCAACTTGCTTATACTTAGATAATACCACAGGATTTGCTGCCGGATTTTCCGCTTTTACCATGTCTTGAATTTTTGGGTGATCAATTTCATGATGCCAGCTTTCTTAAAAGGGTCGTTTTCTACCTTATTGGTTGAAATACGAGGTAAGGTTCCATTGTTTTTTTCTTTTTTGGATTTAGCGGCTGTCGTATAGGCCCTGAAGCGCTCTTTAATCTTTGGATCTTGGAGACTGTGTATGGTGAAAATAGAGATTCCCTGAGCACCATTATTTAAAGCCTCATCCATATCGACAAACATTTCATCATTGTTTTTAGCCATCAATCCGCAGTACAGAGTGGTATTCGCAGCCTTATCTCTGACATTTTCTAGGGTACAATCTTTTATAAAGCTTGGATCCTCGGTGTAAAAGTTGCTATATACCATAGGGAATACAACGTCCAGTTTCCATTTACCCCAATCTTGACGAACCATTCTTGAAGCCATTTTTGGTGTAGGAAAAGGCGAGGCTGCCATAGTCTTTCCATGACTGTGGACAACTTCAGCAATCATATTAGCGATGTCAGTGATCTGATCACAACGAAACTGTCTCCATTTTAGATCTTTTGATGGGTCTTTTTGTGTCCTTGGATCATAACCATATTGTTTTTGAATTTTTCTATGGCAATGGGGTGATATCCATAATCCCACGCTGGGTATTCGCGATCCTGAACGATATTATACTTTGGCCACAAAGTGGTTGGTAATACAACATCTACATAGCGGTTGTAGTCTATTGATATACCATCGAGCCCTTCAACTTCGCAATAGGACTGGATTTTTTGTTTAATATATTCTTTTACTCCTGGTACAACGGGTGATAGGAACTTGTAGTAGCCAACATACGCAGTGGTATCAGCCAGACTTTTTCCATTTCTATTAACACTAAACCAGTCTGGATGTTCTTTTAGGATCTTGTCCCGATCATGCTCTAGGTTCATCGTCCAAAGCCAGGCGATCACCTGTATTCCATATTTCTTTGCAATAGGAATGGCGACTCTATATTCATCAGGACTGGCTGCATTTAGCATGACCCCATCAATACCCAGGTAATTCATCTCACGGCAGATGGAATCAAAATTTGTAGTTGGATTATAATCTAGCCAAGTCCAAAACATTGCCGGCTTCTCCCGCTCCGCTGCTTTGGAGACAGGAATGAAAAACCCATAGATAATTAGTACGAGGCAAATACAGCATTTTCTGATTAATTGTTCTTTCATATGATTTATTGATTCTAAAATTTATCTATAATTTGTTCTTTGGATATTTAGTATTTGTTTGAATCTTGAAATTTTTACTAATTCAAAGATTGAAATCTGGATATATTCAACCGTGAAAATACACAAAAACGCGGAATTTAATCAATTTGAACTCTCTGGGAGGAAACTTTCTTTTAGTTACAAAATTTATTAGAGAATTAAAACTATTCACCCGTTTAGATGTTACTAGAGAAAGAATAAATTATAATATACATTATTGACATTGAAAAGTGCGCTGGGCTACTGGCGAATAGATAATTGTTTTAGATATGAGGAAACTTTACATTCCAATTTCTGTCTTATACTTATTGCTATACACGACTGTAAAAGGACAAGAACCGGGGCCAGTTGAGCCGATAAAAAGAGATTCTGTACAGCAAATCAAAGAAGAAATCACCTATCCCAAACTGCAGATAAAGGGTCTTTTCAGGCGCGGTACCTTGTGAGCACAACTAAAGATGTTGACGTGAACGGGCTTCACCATAGTGATGGTTCTGGAACGGACAATAATTTTATGGTGAAGTATATGCGGGTGCAGATGCGTGCACAGATCAGTAAGCGAACTGAAGTAGCAGTCCTTGCCAATTTAGCTGATTTTAAAAGTGACCCAAAAACAAAGGTACTTGAAAATGCGTATTTAAAATATACGTTTAGCCCTAAGCTGGCCATTACAGTTGGTCAGTTTCGACCTTGGTTTGGCATTGAGGAAACTTATCCAATAGATATTATTAAATCGTTGGATTGGTCAAATCAATATCTTGAATTTGGCAAATTGGGTTGGGCGAGTTTTCAGATTGGAATGGCAGCAACAGGGGAGGTCAATTTAGGAGATATGCCGTTTAGTTATTCTTTTTCCGTAGTCAATGGAAATGGTAAAAACCAAGTCGTCGACAATGATAATGGAAAGCAATATTCAACACGCTTGGTATTTGGGCTTTCAAAAAAATATGGGGTCAATCTTGGGCTAAATGGCGGTGTGGGTGAGGTTATGAAAAAGCAAGTACATGCACTGGGGTAGATCTGAGTGGAAACGTAGATTTTGGGAAACGTTGGAACCTGGATATGCAACTGGAAGCAAAACAGGCTATCAATCATAACTTATATTATGCATTGGATGAGGGGCGCGTACTTCAAAATTAAGTGACTACCTCGTTCGCGGTATCTATTTTCTGCCGAATTTAAGGTATGAAGTCAACTATTATAACCTCAGTGCATTTGAGCTTTCCTGTCGTTATGAGTATATCGACCCAAATTATAAGTTAAATGCAAATGCAAGGCAAACTTTTACGCCAATGTTTGGTCTGGAGTTTTTGAAAAATTATGGTGCGCGGATACAGCTTGGTCTTCAACTCGATCGCTATAAGAAGCAGACTCAGAATACCAATGAATACAATAAAAACTTATTTATCGTACAAGTACAAAGTAGATTCTAATCTTTTAAACCTCAATTATTATGAAGGAAATTAGTATCAAAAATGTTGCCATCACTTTTATTGTTGCGCTCATTTTGTGGTTTATTCCAGTTCCTAAGGGCGTTAGTCCTGAAGCTTGGCATTTGTTTGCCATATTTGCTGCGACCATACTCGGGATCATTCTGAAGGCGGCGCCAATGGGTACCATGTGTATGATGGCGATTGGATTTACGGCGCTTACACAGGTTTTAGCTCCCGGAGATGCGGGTAAATCTATTACGAAAGCGTTGACCGGCTTTGGGGATAAGGTTATCTGGCTTATAGGGATATCGTTTTTATCGCACGCGGGTTTATCAAAACGGGCTTAGGCAATCGTATTGCATTTCTTTTTATTCGAGTTTTTGGAAAAAGTTCACTTGGACTGGCCTATGGTCTAGGTTTGGCTGACGTGTGTCTGGCACCCGCGATACCTAGTAATACGGCCAGAGGTGGCGGTATCATTTACCCGATTATGAAATCTATGGCCATCAGTTTTGATTCTGTTCCAGACAAACCAGAGACGCATCGAAAGCTGGGATCCTATCTGACACTGAATAGCTACTACATGAATTTGATTGCCTCCTCCATGTTTTTAACCGGAACAGCGAGCAACCCGATGTGTCAAAAGTTTGCTGCTAATCTAGGGATTGATATTACGTGGATGTCTTGGGCCGTTGCAGGCTTTGTTCCGGGCATCGTTGCTTTTTTGTTGTTCCACTTGTACTTTATAAACTGTATCCACCTGAACTAAAAAAGACGGGTGATGCACCCAAAATGGCGGCGGAAAAATTAAAAGAGATGGGCCCCATATCCAGAAATGAGTGGTTGATGTTATTGGCATTTTTATACTTCTGGCGCTTTGGATTTTGGAGGTTCGCTGTCGATTGATGCGACTACAACTGCATTTATTGGATTGACTTTGCTTTTGCTGACTTCGGTGCTAACCTGGGAGGATGTAAAAGCGGAGAAGGGCGCTTGGGATACCATTGTTTGGTTTGCCGTTTTGGTCATGATGGCCAGTTCGCTGAATGAACTTGGATTTATAGGTTGGTTTAGTGATTTGATCAAGGTACAGATTGGCGGGCTGAGTTGGCAGATCGCATTCCCGTAATTGTTTTGGTGTATTTCTTTAGCCATTACATCTTTGCGAGCGCTACAGCTCACGTTGCCGCAATGTATGCTGCATTATTGGGAGTGGGTGTATCATTAGGCATCCCGCCCATGTTGTTGGCCATGATGCTTGGGTTTCTGGGCTCCATCTATGGCGTGTTAACACATTATGGTCATGGTCCGGCACCCGTATTCTTCGGTAGCGGTTATGTTGATCTTAAGTCCTGGTGGTTGCGGGGTCTGGAAATCGGGATTGTGCTGCTGATTATCTATATGGGTGTAGGTGGTTTATGGATGAAAGTTATTGGTTATTATTAAATAAAAGGCTTATGTTATCGACCTTATCAAAGAAAATACTTATGTGCTTAACGGGGTTATTTCTCGCTTTCTTTTTGCTTATCCATTTTCTGGGAAATTTGCAGCTATTTTTACCTCAGGAGCAGGCACATTTACAGTTTAATGCCTATTCACACTTTCTCTCTGGAAACATCTTGATTAAAATTGTTTCCTATGTTCTTTATCTGAGTATTATACTGCATGCGATCGACGGATTGGCCATTACTATAAAGAATAAAAAAACAGGCGGGGAATATCAGTCAGACCAGCGTGGACGGGCAAGCAAATGGTATTCCCGAAATATGGGAATTCTGGGTACACTTATTCTGATATTTTTGGTTATCCACTTTCAAAATTTTTGGTACGTATATAAGTTTGGAGCTCCACCACTGGATGCAAAAGGAAATAAGGATCTCTATGTATTGGTTATTGCAGTGTTTCAACAATGGTGGTATGTGCTTATTTATGTTTTGTCCATGGTAGCCTTATGTTATCATCTTATCCATGGGATTCATAGTGCGGTGAGAACCCTCGGACTGTATCATCCAAAATTTGTCCATTGGTTTAAGGTAATTGGTACAACCTACTCCATTGTCATCAGCATAGGGTTTGCCTTAATGCCAATTTATATATTTTTTACTGTTAACTAAAGGCGAAGACATGACTTTAAACTCAAAAATACCAGCGGGACCTTTGGAGCAAAAGTGGACACGCTATAAAAAAACTGCAAAGCTTGTTAACCCCGCCAATCGCAAAAAATTGGATGTCATTGTTGTGGGGACGGGCCTGGCGGGAAGCTCAATAGCGGCATCTCTTGGCGAAATGGGCTATCAGGTCAAATCATTCTGTTTTCAGGACAGTCCCCGAAGAGCCCATTCTGTAGCAGCCCAAGGGGAGTTAATGCTGCCAAAAATTATAAGAATGATGGCGATAGTGTCTATCGTATGTTTGTGGATACTTTAAAAGGGGGCGATTTTCGTGCGCGTGAAGCTAACGTCTATCGAATGGCTGAATGTTCGTTGAATTTGATAGATCAGGCGGTGGCGCAAGGTGTTCCCTTTGGACGTGAATATGGGGATATCTGAACAATCGCTCTTTTGGTGGGGTTCAGGTGAGTCGAACATTCTACGCAAGGGGCAGACCGGACAGCAGCTGCTATTGGGAGCTTATCAGGCCTTGATGCGGCAGGTCGGTAAAAAAACTGTTCAGCTCTTTTCCCGCCATGAGATGTTGGATGTTGTTGTCATCGATGGGAAAGTGCGTGGTATTATTGTTCGCAATTTAGATACTGGAGAGATTGAACGACATGCTGCACATGCTGTTATACTTGCAACGGGTGGATACGGCAAAATCTATTATCTATCTACCTTAGCAATGGGTTGTAACGGATCGGCAATTTGGCGGGCACATAAAAAAGGGGCATTGATGGCATCCCCAAGTTGGATTCAGGTTCATCCGACCTCTTTACCGCAATCAGGCGATTATCAATCCAAGCTGACGTTGATGTCAGAATCCTTACGTAATGATGGTCGCATTTGGGTTCCATTAAAACAGGATGAAAACAGAGCGGCCAATGATATCCCAGAAGAAGATCGAGATTATTACCTTGAACGTCGATACCCCGCATTCGGGAATCTTGCACCGCGGATATATCCTCTAGAGCGGCCAAGGAGCGGATTGACGCTGGTTTTGGTATAGGTCCTTTAAAAATGCCGTCTACCTTGACTTTGCGAAAGCAATCAAGGAACAGGGGAAGCAAAAAATTGAAGAGAAATATGGTAATCTCTTTGATATGTACCATAAAATAACGGGCTATGATGCGTATTCTGAACCGATGATGATATCACCCTCGGCCCATTTTTCGATGGGCGGACTTTGGGTTGATTACGAGCTGATGACCACCTTGCCAGGGCTATTTGCACTTGGTGAAGCTAATTTTGCCGATCATGGCGCTAATCGCTTAGGGGCAAATTCGTTGCTTCAAGCTTCAGTGGACGGTTATTTTATTGCGCCTTATACCATCGCCAATTATTTATCGAATGAAATTCACACCGGAAAGATTTCTACAGATCATGCGGAGTTTGAAAAGGCAGAGTTAGCGGTTAGAAAGCAAATTGATGAATTATTACAGATTAAGGGTAATAAAACCGTCGATTATTTCCACAAAACACTTGGGAAGCTGTTGTATGATTATTGCGGTCTCGCTAGAAATGAGCAGGGACTTAAATATGCAATAGTGGAAATCAAGAAGCTTAAGCAGGAATTTTATAGCAATGTTATGGTTAGTGGGCAACTAAATTCATTAAATACGGAATTAGAAAAAGCTGGACGTGTTGCAGACTATTTTGAAATCGGTGAATTGATGTGCTATGATGCGTTGACCCGTGAAGAATCCTGTGGCGCACATTTTAGGGAAGAATACCAAACAGCGGATGGAGAAGCGCTGAGAAATGATGCTGAATTTCAATTTATCTCCGCCTGGGCCTGGAAAGGAGAAGGGGAAGAACCTGAATTGATCAAAGAACCATTGACTTTCGAAGAAATACAACCTACCGTAAGAAGCTACAAATAAAATGAACAATTATGAATCTACATCTTAAAATCTGGCGACAAAAAGATAATCAAACAGCAGGAAAACTGGTAGCCTATGATCTACAGGGCCTTAATCCACATATGTCTTTTCTTGAAATGTTGGATACCTTAAATGAAAAGCTCATTGTGAACGGAGAGGATCCTGTTGAATTTGACCATGATTGTAGGGAAGGGATCTGTGGCCAATGCGGTGTAATGATTAACGGTATTGCGCATGGTCCGTTGAAACATACGACTACGTGTCAGTTGCATCTACGTTCGTTCAACGATAATGATACTATTGTGATAGAACCCTTCCGTTCATCAGCATTTCCGGTGAAAAAGATCTTAAAGTGGATAGGTCCGCTTTTGACCGAATTATTTCCTGGGAGGCTTTGTATCTATCAATACAGGTCAGGCACCGGATGCCACAGTTATTCCCATTTCACATGAACTCGCTGAAGAAGCTTTTGATTCAGCTGCTTGTATCGGATGCGGTGCATGTGTTGCCACCTGTAAAAATGGGAGTGCAGCGCTATTTACTTCAGCAAAGATTACACATATGGCCTTACTGCCACAGGGAAAGGAGGAAAGAAATCACCGTGTACTCAGTATGGTCAAGCAAATGGATGCGGAATCTTTTGGACACTGTTCAAATACAGAAGCATGAGGTTGAATGTCCACAAGGTATATCTGTCTTAAATATCGCCAGGATGAACTTTGAATATAATAGAGCCTTAATCTTTAAGAAGAAATAGCTTCTATTGTTTCAAAATTTTGCGGTCATGTATTAGACGATAATTAATGATATTAAACTGTTTAGACAAATATTTTTGTTGTTTTTGTAGCTGATTATCCCGGAAAATAGGGATTTATAAAATATTATACTTTTTAAGTAGGTTTTTGTAGTATTTTTGAAATGTAAAAAAATCACTTAAGTTATTAGGATAGATATGAAGTGTAGAAGGTTATTGGTCGCATTGTTCACATGTGGTGTGATCTTAGGTAATGTGTCGTGCAAAGATTTCTCCAACAAGGTATTGGGTAGTGGCAAAGAGGGCAGCAGGGATACTTTAAACGAAAAGTTAACCCAAAAGGAAAAAGTACCTGTTCTTTTGAATAAATGGGATTCTCTTCAAAAAAATCAGCTCCATTTTACAGTTGATAGTTTGCATCCTATCCCTGTAAAGCAACAAAAACGTAACCTGAAAGATTCGTTGCGAAGAGCTTTTGATGCACATCCAAAGCATATTTATTTGACATTTGATGATGGACCTTTGATCGGGAGTGCGGCGATAGATTCTTTGGCAAAAGAGAAAATATAAAAGTAAGTGTGTTCTTAATCGGTAAGCATGCCAACATGAGCAGGGGAGAAAACGGGATCTTCAGAAATATGAAAGTAATCCATTAATTGCTTGCTATAATCATAGCTATACGCATGCAAATAACCAATATTCACGATTCTATAATAATCCGGAAAAAGCTTTTGCAGATTTTGAAAAGAACGAAAAGGATCTTAATCTTCAGCATAAAATTGTTAGACTTCCGGGTAGAAATATCTGGATGTATGATGATATCCGGAAGATAGATTTAAAAAATGGCGCTACAACAGCTGATATGCTTCATAAAAATGGTTATCGTATTTTTGGTTGGGATGTGGAATGGCGTTTGAATAGTATTACAGGTAATGCGATAGTGAGCCAAGAAGCGACATTATCCCATATACGCAACTTTATGAACAATAAAAGTTCCATGGTCCCGAATAATGTAGTTTTTTTAATGCATGATGACATGTTTCAGACTAAGAAAGGGCAACAACAGTTATCTTCATTAATCGATGCACTTAAAAGCGATGGATACCAATTCGAGCTTATGCAAGATTACCCCATTAAATATTAAATAAAAAGGATTGGCTGTCATCTACAGCCAATCCTTTTATGTTATTCCAAACTCTTTTGGATAGACAACCACTCCTTTAACTCCGATTAATGCTCCCTGGTGGAGTTCGATAATCATGCAATTTTCATCTGGAACCTCAAATGGCATTTTAATACCATATTTGACCGTTTGTTCATAGCCAAATCTTGGGTAATAATCTGCATGCCCTAGTAGGATAATAGATCCGAAATCAAGTTGCTTTGCGATTTGATTGACTTCTGCAATTAGTTTACCTCCGATACCTTTTCCTGAAATTCAGGTAATACTGCAATTGGGGCTAAAGCAAGAGAAGGATAGCTCTCTTGATTTTCTTCATTAACAATTTTAATCCTTGTCACTAAAATATAGCCAACTGGTTTACCATCGATCTCTGCAACTAGTGCAAGTTTGGGTATGAATCCAGTCGATTGACGGAGTTTTTCAACCAGAAACTGTTCCTGATGATCACTATATTCTTCCTGCTCAAATGCTTTCTGAACGAGTTCAAAAACGGCTTGATAATCACTTGGGATTTCTTGTCTAATGTGTATCTTCATGATTGAGGCAGATTTTTTTCGAAAGATATATTTCTACATTATTATTTCTATTGCTATCCGCAATTAACCAATAACAATGTTTCTTGTAAAAATACGTATTTCCATATAATTCTATAGCGATTATAATTAAAACTTATCATGTGATTTTTTCAAAATATAACTGTTCTATTTTTAAGTAAAAGATCAGACGTCTATGTATTTAGACGATATTTTTTTGAAACTACCAAATAGGGGCTATATAACTATAAATTGGTTATTGTACAGCTTCAACCAGATCGATTTTACCCGGTATTATCAAGCTGTAGCGATCCATATATTTTCTTTTAATGACTTGTAAATGAGTTGTCTGCTTGTGTATTTTTAAATAGTGTTAAAATAACACTTGCATTGTTTATTTATTTTTGTATTTTCATCTATTCAAAATTCAATTATAAACCGCCTTTGATAAGATCCTAAACCGAGTATCTTGTGAAAGCAAATAAATAACTAATAAACATACAATTTAAACCATTAAACAGTTTTTATGATTAATTGCCATTATTTCTCAAATCAATGGAAGAGAGCGTTTTGGACAGGATCACTGTGTTCAATCGTCGCACTGAGCCCCAAACTGTAGATGCTGTAAGCCTAGCGTCTTACGGAAATCTCTTTCAACAAGAATTAAGTGTCACTGGTATCGTGCGAGATGAATCAGGAATGCCAATTTCTGGAGTAACCGTTTCGGTTAATGGAACTAATTTGGTGACAAAAACGGACAATGAGGGTCGCTACAAATTGGACAAAATTCCGCCCAATAGTACGGTCAATTTTCGCATGGTTGGTAAACAGACTATGGATGAAGTGATCAATGGACGACGTGCCATAGATGTAACACTGCTAAATTCTCAATCCAGCTTGGATGAAGTCATTGTGGTTGGTTATGGTAAACAGCGGAAGGAAACAGTAACCGGTGCAGTAGCTACAGTTAAGGGAGTGATCTTGCCCAGTCACCGGCATTGAACATTTCCAATGCAATGACGGGAAGAATTCCTGGGGTTATTGCTACAAATGGTAGTGCGGAGCCCGGAAATGATGGATCCACGATCAAGATCCGTGGTACAAATACCTTAGGGAATAGTAGCCCATTAGTGGTTATTGACGGTGTTCCGGCCCGTGAAGGGGGAATCGAGCGGCTTAACCCCGCGATATTGAAAACATTTCTGTTCTAAAAGATGCTTCAGCAGCAATTTATGGTGCAAGGGCAGCGAATGGCGTTATCCTCGTGACAACACGTCGGGGGAAACCGGTAAGCCACAGTTTTCTTATACCTTCAATCAAGGGTATTCTCAACCAACGGTAATTCCCAAATTGACAGACGCTACACAGTTTGCGGAAATTCGTAATGAGCTTGAAATCTATAACTTACCTGTAGATGAATGGTCAGCAGCATTAACCGCTATAAATGGTACAGGATCTTATACCAAAAAGGATGGAACAGTGTTGGGAGCACCTTTTAAACCTGACGATATTCAGAAATTTAAAGATGGTTCAGATCCTTGGGGACATCCGAATACAGACTGGTATAAATCTACATTGAAAGATTGGTCTCTCAACAACGTCATAATCTCCAGATTAATGGAGGAACAGAAGATGTTAAATATCTATTGTCATTGGGTTACCAAAATCAAGATGCTTATTACAAAAATTCTGCAACCGGTTACAAACAGTATGATTTACGTATTAACCTTGACGCAAACATAAGTCAATACATCAAAACGCAGTTTGGTGTCTTGGGGAGGCAGGAAAACCGTAACTTTCCGACAAAAAGTGCAGGAACTATTTTTCGTATGTTGATGCGCGGAAACCCTACTCAACCAGCGATATGGCCAAATGGAAAACCGGGACCTGATATTGAGAATGGCGAAAATCCTGTCGTTATTACAACGAATGCCACCGGATATGATCGGGATAAGCGATATTACTTCCAGACAAATGGACAAGTGGATATCACAAATCCATGGGTAGAAGGGCTTAAACTAACATTAAATGCTTCTGTTGATAAGTACGTAAAAAACCAGAAGACCTGGGGTACTCCTTGGACATTGTATTCCTGGCCGGGTGCTTACGAAGCGGATGGTAAGACGCCACTATTGCAAGCTGGCCGACGTGGCCCAGCGGATCCAAACCTAAATCAAAGTAATGAAGATCAGCTCAATATTCTATTAGGGGGATTTTAAGTTTTGACCGAAAATTTGGAGACCATCAAGTAAACGCTATTGCTGGGGTGAACAGAGAGACGACGGATAACGACAAGTTTAGTGCCTATAGGCGTTACTTCCTCTCAAATAGTATAGATTACCTATTTGCAGGTGGAGAACAAGAGAAAAATAACGACGGAACAGCTTGGAAAAGAGCGCGGTTAAATTATTTTGGCCGTTTCGGTTACAACTATAAAAGTAAATATATTGCGGAGTTTCTCTGGCGCTATGATGGCTCCTATATGTTCCCTGAAAGTGAACGTTTTGGATTTTTCCTGGTGCAATGGCTGGTTGGGTGGTATCGGAAGAGAATTTCTGGAAGGAAAATATCCCAGTCATCAACTATTTTAAAATTCGTGCCTCTTATGGGCAAATGGGGAATGACAATATTTATTGGGAAGATAAACTGCAAGAATATCAATACTTTTCTACCTATTCATTTGGAACCTATGTTGTGGATGACAAGCTAGCCAAAACATTGTTTGAGAGCCGTGTACCAAATGAAATGGTTACCTGGGAGGTTGCCAATAATTATAATTTGGGCTTTGATTTCCAATTTTTACAGGGTAAGTTAAATTTTGAATTTGATATCTTCAAAAATCGCCGGAATTCCATTCTATGGCGAAAAAATGCTTCTGTTCCGCAAAGTACCGGTATGACTCTACCAGCTGAAAATATTGGTAAGGTGGATAATAAAGGCTGGGAATTTAATCTCGGTTATAAGGGTAAAGTCGGTGAACTTGGATATACAGTCGGAGTCAATGGGGATATGCGAAGAATAAAATTATTTTCTGGGATGAGGCTCCAGGTGCTCCTGCTTGGCAGCAAAGTACAGGCAAGCCTATCAAAACAGATATCTATTATGTATATGACGGAGTATTTCGAGATATGGATGATATCGCTGCCAATAAACTTGATTATAGTGCCATTACCAAAACTTTACGTCCGGGTGATATGAAATACAAAGACCATAATGGCGACGGGAAAATCACACCGGATGATAAAGTAAGAAGAGATAAAAATAGTGACCCAACATTCCAAGGAGGATTTAATTTTAGTTTGAGCTATAAGGATTTTGATTTGTCTGTTTTGTTCCAAGGAGCAACAGGCGGAGAAATTCGTGTTGGTACAGATGAATCGGGTTCTATTGGTAATTTTCTGGAAGAATTCTACGATAAACGGTGGAGCATAACTAATCCGAGCAGTGAATACCCTCGACTAACGGATCGGAGTAACCAATATTACTCGTACAATAATACATATTGGATGCGGAGCACCGATTACCTACGCCTAAAAAATGTAGAATTGGGATACAACCTTCCATCAACAATCTGCGATAAAATTGGTATTGGTTCATTGCGTGTGTATGCGAATGGTATGAATTTAGTCACTTGGAGTAAGCTAAAGATGTACGATCCAGAGGCTGTAAACGCACTGGGACAATATTATCCACAGGCGAGATTACTGAATGCAGGGGTGTTGTTATCGTTTTAAGTAGTATAAAATTATGAAAATAAAGAAAGGCTAGTTGTCCGTACTTATGGACCAATAGGTTTTGGGTACAACGAATAGCCATTGGAAATTTATTCTCAGAAAAATAAATCAGATAAGAAAATGAAAAAAATTGTAAATATATCACTATCTATACTTGTATTATCGGCCGGACTCCAGTCATGTAACGACGATTTTGTGAATACAAAGCCGCTTAGTGAAGTTCCTAACGAACTGGTGTGGTCTGATCCAGGACTGTCAGATGCTTTTGTGGTTGAAATATACAATGGTTTTGGTGTGGGCGGTTTCTACGAACAAGAGATGGCTTCTATGACAGATGAAGCACTATTCACTCACCCAAATCGTGGGATTAATACAGTAACTGAATCACGGTCCAATCCAGCTGATCAAGGCTATATCATGGATACCTATGAATATGGACGTATGTATGTACGTATTCGGGCAAGCAATATTGCTATTTCAAATTTGAGACAGGCAAAATTTGATCAAGTAAAAGCAAATAAAATATTAGGGAGGCGTATTTCTTGCGTGGATATTATTATCAGCAACTCTTACGTTTCTATGGTGGTGTACCCGTAGATAATAAGATCTATACCTTAAATGATAAGGATTTTATGAAGCCTAGAAATAGCTACGCTGAATGTGTCGATGCGATCGTCAAAGATCTAGATAGCGCAGCGCTACTTTTAAAGGATATAACACCAGCCAAAGGGAGGGCAAGTGAAGCAGCAGCTTTGGCACTAAAATCACGTGTATTGTTATATGCCGCGAGTGATCTTCATGATGCTAATAAAGCCGGTGCGAAATCGGCACTTTTGAAAGCATATACAAAACCGGAATATTTGATGTATACCAGTGGTAGCCAGACTGAGCGCTGGAAAAAGCAAAGGAAGCGGCAAAAGCAGTCTTGGATCGGGCCAGTTTTGCCTATAAACTGGATATGACCAAGCCCGTATCGGCAACAGAGGGAACGGCAAACTATATGGCTTTGTCGCTAGGGGTGGAAGTAAAATGGCAGATGCTGCAGGGGCAAAAGATATTATTTTGGGCCGTTTTTTCATTAATGAAAAAGACGAACGCGGTGGATGGGTTGGACGTGATAATGGGCCAAATGGTTATCACAACTGGGCGGGAAATACACCTATTCAATTGCTTGTTGATGATTATGAGACGGATAAGGGGCAAAAATTTGATTGGTCAAATGCTGCCATGGCTGCGGCTCCCTATCAAAACCGTGATCCGAGATTGAAGGCAACAATTCTATACGATGGTTCCGACTGGAAACCAAGGACAGCCGATGTGACAAAAAGAGATCCCAGCAATCAGATCCAAACCGGTCAATATGAAATTGTTAATGCGCAAGGTAGTAAAGTCACGCATTTTGGTTTAGACACTAGAAAAAGTCCTGTTGAAGACTGGAATGGCTCAAGAACGGGGTATTATATGCGGAAGTTTGTTGATCCTGATCCTGCTCAGGAAGATCAAAATACAAGACAACGTATTCCCTGGCCGATGTTGCGTTATACTGAAGCTGTATTAAACTATGTGGAGGCCTGTATCGAATTAGGCGAAGAGGCGGAAGCAAGAACTTGGTTAAATAGAATTCGATTCAGAGCAGGAATGCCTGCAATCGCAGTTGAAGAGACAGGGGCAGCACTCAAAAACCGCTACCGGAATGAGCGCCGAATTGAATTGGCTTATGAAGAGCATCGTTTTTTTGATGCAAGACGCTGGATGATCGCAGCAGAAACGATAGGACGTAAAGCCAACATCATCAATATCACAGGAACGCTAAAAGACAATAAGACAGTGACATTGTATAAATATGATCCGAGCAATTATAATTACAAATATTTTGTAAGTAATATTGATCCAGGAATCGAAAATAGAAACTGGGATGATAAGATGTATTTTACTTCTTTACATCGTGATGAAATAAATAGAAATACACAGCTTATTCAGAATCCGGGATATTGATATCTTTAGAAACATCTCTCCGGTAATTATCGGAGAGATGTTTTTTTATCAGGCCTTTTTCTGACGTTCAATATTGGGTAATAAGCCCGTCGCAATACCGATCAATGGAAGATAGGCGCAGATGTTAAAGACGTGTTCAATGGAAGTTCTATCTGCGAGCCATCCCAAAATGGCAGAACCAATTCCCCCATCCCAAAGGCAAGTCCAAAGAAGAGTCCAGCGATCATGCCTACTTTTCCCGGAATCAATTCCGTAGCGTAAACCAATATAGCAGAGAAAGCAGAAGATATAATCAGTCCGATCAGAATAGACAGTATCATTGTTAATGTCAGCCCCACATGTGGCAAAAGTAATGTAAAGGGCGCCGCACCAAGTATTGAAACCCAAATAATGAGTTTACGGCCGTATCGATCGCCTAATGGGCCACCGAGTATTGTTCCAACCGCTACGGATGCAAGAAAAACAAAAAGATAAATTTGTGATTCTTGTACAGTAATGCCAAACTTATCGATAAGATAAAATGTAAAATAGCTGGTCATAGACGCCATATAGAAATACTTTGAAAATATAAGAATCAACAGGATAACTAGAGCAAAGATGATTTTAGATCTGGAAAACTCGATTTTACCTGTGTCGCATTGAGTGCGCTGACCGTAGCTTTTGGTTTAAGATGCAATTGATACCAATTTCCGACATAGGTAAGAATTAAAATGGCTAGAATGGCCAATACACCAAAAACGCCGATGTATTGTTGGCCAAATGGGATAACAATCAGCGCAGCTAGGAGAGGACCAATTGCACCACCTGCGTTTCCACCGACCTGAAAAATTGATTGCGCCAATCCTTTTTGCCACCAGAAGCTAAGTGTGCAACACGGGAGGCCTCGGGATGAAAAATAGAAGATCCCATGCCGATCAGGCTCACTGAAAGCAAGATATAGATAAAATTGGAAGCAAAGGCAATACAAAGCAAACCGGCGAGGGAAAACAACATTCCGATAGCCAAGGATCTTGGCGTAGGATTCTTATCCGTGTAAAGTCCAACAAAAGGTTGCAGAATGGAAGCTGTCAGTTGAAATACTAGGGTGATAAAGCCAATTTGCGTAAAGCTAAGAGCATAATTAGATTTTAACAGCGGATAAACAGCTGGAATAACTGATTGAATAAGATCATTCAATAGATGAGAAATACTAATTGCAAATAAAATAGGGTAGACCGTCTGGGAACTATTCCAAGAACCATCTGCTTTTAAAGATTCTGTTTTCATAAATTAATACATCAGGTCATCTGATGTTTTGTGACATTATTTATTATTGTTTGGTTTTCGTGATTTTTATTACAAAAGCTTTTAAAAATTATTTATGTTGGATAATTTGATTTGCGACGGCAACAGCTTGTTGGATGTTTTTATCTTTAATAGCTTCCATCAGCTCCTCATGTTGCTTTTGTGATGCAATGAAGGGTGTTGTATCCTTATAGATTTCCATAAAAAATTTATTCACGTGAACCGATAAGGTATTGTATAACGCTGTTAGAATATTATTTCCACAAGATTCGGCGATTGCGCTATGAAAAGCGATATCTGCTTCTACACAAGCGATAAGATCTCCGCTAATGGCATATTTTGCTCTATTTTTAAGCGCAAGAGCCATATCTTTCAAACCTTTTGCGCTACGATTTATTGCGGCTTTTTCAATGATTTTCAATTCCAGAACGTGTCTAACCTCGAAAATATCGTTAAAATTACCTTTTTCAATTTTTGCATCAAGTGCATGGTGTCCGGTCACACTTTTGATAAATGTTCCCAAACCTTGTTGTACATTTAGATAACCAGATTGACTTAAATACTTTATTGCTTCCCGAATTGTAGATCTTCCAACAGCAAATTGTTTCATCAACTCGGGCTCAGTAGGGAGTTTTGAATCCACCGGAAAATTACCCAATTTGATTTTTTCTTCAATTGCGGCAGCGACTTCTTCAGCCAAGGATCTTCGTACGATGTGTTCATTTTCATATAGTCATATCATCTGATGATTGCAAAGGTAAAATAAAATTCAGCTACAACACAAATAAAATTTCATTTTTATTATCGGGCCCATTGTGGGAGTTTTTCGGATACTTCAATATCTGCTGAAGCATATTGATATTGAAAAATAATTTCGGGCTCTATGTGGTTTTCCGCACATCTACTCCTTTTAATGTATCGAAAATATCCAAATTGCGTTTCAGGAGTGGGAGTGCCCGAATGTATAAATCCTCAATATTTTCTAAACTGCGAGGTATTTGGCTACTCTTCCGATTTTGTGCCCGAGCCAGACAAATGTCGAGATTGTCCGTATAGAAAAATAATATTTCGATTCTATTATCAGGGTGGAAAGCTTTTATTTGTCTCAACAGGTCGAAATGTTTTTTCAATCCTAAATTGATTTCTATTGCAAAATCCTGATTAGCTAGAAGCATATCCTGCAACATTTTCTCGAACCGTTTGTATCCATTCATTATTCCGAGCTCGCGATAACGCTGTATAGTGAGATCGGCATCAAGTATTTTAATGCCTTCGGGTATAAAATATGGCCCACAAGTGCTTTTTCCAATGTTTGGTGGTCCCGCTATTACGTAGATTGTTGCCATATTCAGATAAATTGAATTGTCCCATCCAAGTACTCAGCAATCATTTGTCCGTTCTTATGATAGATCAAAGGTAATTGCTGTGAGAACAGATGACGGCGGATATTTTGTCCTAGGTCTTTTTCCAGGCTATTTTTTCTTCGATTGCCATTATAAAAGGATCCTTTTGCATCCTTCCGATTGTAATCAGTTCTTCTTCCGGGATTATTTTTTTCATTTAGTATTTAATTAAATGTTGTCAGGTTTGTTTTAAATATAAACAGATATTGTTAAATACTAAAATTATATTAACATAAAATACATAGATTTCTGAGTATTTCTTTTGTATGTTTGTATAAAAGTATCCGCGGTTTGGAAATCGAAATAGCTAAAGGCAGGTAACCGCAGGCATGGGGTGGGCTGACTGTCTATGCTTGCTAATATTTCTCCGATCTATGTGGTCCATGCTGATTGGGGAATTTTAGCTAAAAAAATACTATTTGTTACATTTTGAATAAGCAGTATGTTGTCAAAAGAAAACAAAACACCAAAAATATTCTTTTGTTAACTAACTAAAACTATAAAAATGATTAATTCACGTAGAGATTTTATTAAAAAAGCGGGATTGCTGGGAGCCAGTATGTATACAGGAACACATGCTTTCAGTGCTTCAAGTTATCGACGGATTATTGGTGCAAATGATCGCATCAATATTGGAGTGGTTGGATTTTCAGATAGACATAAAGGGGCACATGCACCTTCGTTTCTCGCGGCTTATAAAGATTTGAATTTTGATATTATTGCTGTAAGCGATATCTGGAAGTTGCGCCGAGAGGAAGGTGCTGACTTCTGAAACAAAAGTTAGGACATGCCATTAAACCATGTCTAAATAATGAGGCCATGTACGACATCAAGGATATTGACGCTGTATTTGTTTCAACTTCCGACTTTCAGCATGCTATACATACGATAGAAGCTGTTCATGCTGGTAAAGATGTCTATGTCGAAAAACCATTAGCCGATACGATGGAAGATGCACGTGCAGTACTAAAGGCCGTTAAAGATAGTAAGAGGATCGTGCAGATCGGTTCACAACGTCGGAGCGGTTTAAATTACTTTGCCGCAAATGATTTTATTAAAAGCGGAAAATTTGGAGATATTGTCATGGTTGAACTCACTTGGAACGTAAATCAGCCGGGACGATGGCGTAGACCTGATCTAGTGGCGAAGCTAAAAGAGGAAGATACTGACTGGAAACGCTTTTTGCTTAATCGCCCGTATGAACCTTTCAATGCCAGACATTATCTGGAGTATCGATTATTTTGGCCCTATTCATCTGGTATTCCCGGACAATGGCTATGCCATCAGATTGATACAGTGCATTGGTTTACAGGTTTACCACACCCACGTAGTGTAGTTGTAAATGGAGGAAACTATCTTTGGAAAGATGGAAGAGAAAATGCGGATACCTTTACTGCTGTATTTGATTACGGTCCATTAGACGATCTGACTAAAGGATTTCAGGTATTGTTTAAATCCAGGCAGACAAATTCAGGCGTCCTGAACGGGGAGGAGGTGAAGGAAATTTATTACAGCAACGGCGGAACGCTCAATTTGGATACCAATAACATCTCAGCTACAGGTGGTCTGACTGAAGAGTACGCTCGTGCAATGGGAATGAAGGCAAATTTATTGCCGGATATTAGTCTGAATAATATCCGTGTTGGTACAGCGGCGAATACCGGTGGGGATGTTGTCACCATGGCACATATACGCAACTGGATGGAATGTGTCCGCAACCGTAAAGAACCCAACGCACCAATTGAAGCGGGGTACAACCATTCTATTGCAGTTATTATGGCAAATGCGGCCTACAGGACAGGCGAAAGGGTTATTTTCGACGATAAGCAACAAGAAGTGATTGCGGGAGGAAAAGTATTCAAATATTAGCGGGGTTTAATTCAGATCAATCAAAAAAATGAAAAAAATACTCTCATTTACGCTATTTCTGGCGGCCATTATACCCATAGTCTCCGCCCAAAAAAGCAATTCATAACCGTTCGGGAAGACAGTGCACGTAAAGAAATTATCGTTATGGCAGATGATAGCCCCTTCACCGCGTTTATCTATCCAGATAATTTGGAAAAACCTACATTGTATCCGATTTTTGCAGCCAATGGCGAAGTTATTACCCGAGGGTTTCCATTGGCCCCACGTCCTAATGAACCAACGGATCACCCCCATCATATAGGCTTGTGGATGAACTATGAAAGTGTCAATGGTCTTGATTTTTGGAATAACTCGTCTGCCATACCCGAAATTAAGAAAAACAAATATGGCTGGATAAAAACAACGGCCATTTCCGAAACTAAAAGCGGTACAGCAGGTGTCATAAAATACACGGCAGACTGGTGCGACATTAAAAACATGTGCTATTGAAAGAGCATACGGCATTTACTTTTACGGCAACGACCAACTTTCGAGTCATCGACCGGACGACAACATTTACTGCTATGGAAGCTGTTTCTTTTGCCGATGTTAAGGATGGGCTATTAGGCTTGCGCGTGGCACATGAACTGGAATTGCCTTCCAAAGAAGAACGGCAGTTTACAGATATGCATGGTTCTGTAACAACAATTAAGGGTAATTCTGAGAGTAATACCATAGGCCATTACATAACAAGTGAGAATAAGGTGGATGATGATGCTTGGGGTACGCGTGGGAAATGGTGTATGCTTTATGGACAAAAGGGAAAGGATACTATTAGCATTGTGATCATGGACAATCCAGATAATGTCGGTTATCCGACCTATTGGCATGCACGGGGCTATGGTTTATTTGCAGCCAATCCGCTCGGACAAAAAGTTTTTAGTAATGGAAATGAAGTCTTGAATTTAAGATTGGAAAAGGGCAATTCAGTTACATTTCGCTATCGTATCCTCATCGCATCGGACAAAAAAGGTTGTCAATAATGGCAGTCAACAGATTATGGGAAGAATTTGCTTTTTCCAATAAGAGGGATCGGAAGTAATAGCGATTTACCTTTGGTAACGCAGTGTACAATTTTGTTTCAGCTATAGTTCGAAGGAAATTGACTTGAATAATTTATTTAGGTGAATAAAATGATCTTATGAAGAAGCCTTCAGTTTTATTAGGAGCTGCAGTTAAGTAGCGAAAACACAAATGAAAAAAGTAATTTAGAGATAATTTTCATTCTGTTTTAATAATCTTCATAATTATAGGATGTGAATACATACTATTTTTGTATTCACTATACAGGGCCTATCATCTATATGGTTCTGCTGTCAGTTATCTCATGCTTTGGGCTTACGGTAGTCGGCAATTATCAGGGTGTAATGAACTTGCTATTCTACGTCACGTTTACTTTTCTTTTATTGGCTTCTTTAGGTTTTCCACGTATGAAATGCACAGCGATAGAAGATCATTAATACTAATAAAAATGATTCTCAGTAGTTTTCGACTACCGTTCATAAGACATAGATTTCAATAAGTTTTTTCTAAATTAGATCTTATAAATTGATCTCATGAAAAAACTTCCAATTTTATTCCTTTTACTGATTTCTAATACACTCTATTCTCAAAATCTTACGCCGTACGAAAAAGGTAATGGCAATCAATCCACTACTTATGAGGAAATGCGTGAATTCTATCGGGGATTGTCAAGGCAATTTCCAGCGATCAGTTATGAAACAAGGGGAGGACGATAATAAGGCTCCGATTGATGTAGTGATTTTCAACCCTTCAGAACAAACTTTGGAAGGATCAAGAAAAGACAAGTCAGTGTTGTTTATCAATAACGGGATTCATCCAGGTGAGCCAGATGGAATCGACGCAACAATGATGCTGATGAGAGATTTGGCGACAGGAAAAATAATAGCACCTAAAAATGTAATTATCGCTGCCATAGCTAGCTATAATATAAGTGGAATGTTAAACCGAAATGGTTTTTCTAGGGCGAATCAAAACGGGCCAGAGGAGTATGGATTTCGTGGAAACGCTAGAAATTACGATTTAAATAGGGATTTTATAAAAACAGATACCAGAAATTCGAGGAGTTTTCAGCAGATTTTTCAATGGATAAAACCGGATGTGTTTATTGACAACCATGTCAGTAATGGTGCAGATTATCAATATACGTTCACCTATATTTCTACCAATAAAGAGCGTTTGGGAAAGGAGTTAGGAGACTATTTTAATGGTCATATGCAACGAAAACTGCTTATGGATCTTGAAAATGACGGTTTTATTTCCGTCCCTTATGTCAATATTCATAATGATGTTCCCGATGGTGGTTTTCCAGTTTTTATGGATTCGCCACGATATGCAACCGGCTATACAAGTCTATTCAATGTAATTGGTACCGTCGTGGAAACACATATGTTGAAACCTTATAAAGAACGGGTAAAGGCAACATATGATTATATGCTATATAACCTCAAATTTATTGATGAGAACCATAAAGCTATCCGACAAAAAAGAATAGAAAATCTCAAACAGTATCGTATAGGAATAGATATCCCATTATGTGGAAACTCGATTCTACAAAATATGAAAACATCGATTTTAAAGGTTTTGAGGCTAAATATAAGCCGAGTGAAGTTTCCTCAGAAAGTAGATTATGGTATGACCGAAATGCCAAATTTTCAAAACAAGTTAAATTGTATAACAGCTATATCCCGACCAAAGAGATTACTATACCAAAGTATTATGTGATTCCACAATCCGAATGGAAAGTTCTTGATTTATTGAAACTCAATCAGATTAAATTGAATCCAATACAAAAGGATTCTATTATTACTGTCGAACAATATAAGATCAAAGATTTTAAGACAACTTCAAGCCCCTATGAGGGACATTATCTCCATTATGATACTCGCGTACTCAAAGAATTGAAGAAAATTAAGTTCAGAGCTGGGGACTGCTTAGTCCCGCTGAATCAAGAGGGGTAAAGTTTCTTTTGGAAACACTCGAACCAGAAGCGATTGATTCCTATTTCAACTGGAATTTCTTTGATGCGATTTTAGGCCAAAAAGAATACTATTCGGCCTATGTTTTTGAAGATACTGCTGCTAAACTTTTAAAAGAAGATAAAGATCTAAAATCTGCATTTGATAAAGAGAAAGCAAGCAATCCAAAATTTGCTGCTGACGGAAAAGCACAGTTAGATTGGGTATACAAACATTCAAACTATTATGAAAAGTCACACCTTCTTTATCCTATTTTTAGGATTATGCCTTAGGTACTTATAAATAGCAGAGATTCTGTTACAGATTTCCCTAATTGAGTTACACTGATTATTACAGTTCTTCAGAACTTTGTGTCTATAGGTAAAACAAAATAATATGCAAACAATATTAGGTGCCAATGGACAGATTGGCGAAGAACTGGCAAGGGAGCTTAAGAAAAACTTTACTTCAGCTATTCGCATTGTCAGCAGAAATGCAAAAAGGTAAATGATACGGACGAGGTATTTTCAGCCGATCTTTCCGTATACGAGGAAGCAGTTGAAGCAGTGAGAGGAAGTAAAATTGCCTATTTTACATTAGGTCTTCCGATTAATTCGGCATTGTGGGAAGAACAGTTTCCCCTTATTTTAAGGAACGTGATTGACGCTTGTAAGATCAATGGAACAAAACTTGTATTTTTGATAACACTTACATGTATCCTCAGAATGATCATGCTTTAACTGAAGAAACGGCATTTGCTCCAGTAGGAAGAAAAGGGAATGTAAGAAGGAAAATGGCCGAAATGGTATTAAGTGAAATCGAATCCGGTGAACTAGACGCAGTTATATGTCGGGCACCTGAGTTTTATGGACCAGATAAAACCCAGAGCATTACCAACACCCTCATTTTTAACAATATTAAGGAAGATAAGAAACTCAGGGTACCATTGAGCGATGGTAAGAAAAGAAGTCTAATATGGACACCAGATGCAAGTCGAGCAACGGCTTTGATTGGAAATACACCTGATGCATTTGGCCAGACCTGGCATCTTCCTGTTGACAAAAACACCCTACCTACAAGGAGTTTATTCGTATCGCGTCTGGTATTTACAATAAGGAACTACAGTATGCCGTTGTGCCAAGGTTTGTATTTAAGATAGGAGCACTATTTAATAAGCGATTAAAAGAGCTACTTGAACTTCTTCCAAGATATGAATATGACAATATATTCGATGATTCAAAATTTCGGAACAGATTTCCGGAGTTTCAGGTAACATCATACCATCAGGGCATCAGTTTGATAAAAATGAACAGCTCACAATCAAAATATAATAAGTAAATTCGTATGTAAACTCGACAATGAACACATGAAAACCCCGGAGAAGGTTTCATCAATTAGCACACTGCATCAATTTTTGGGATTGACAAAACCTTCAAATCCATTGATCAGTGTATTTAATTTTGATCAGGTCAGGCTAGAATCAGAAACTATTCTCAGCGCGGTGACGACAGATTTTTATGTTATTGCTTTAAAGAAAGACTGTGCAGGAGGAAAATGCAGGTATGGTCAACAATATTATGATTTTGATGAGGGTATCATGTATTTTATCGCTCCACATCAGGTATTGCGATTTAAAGATGTACTATTGAACGGTGTTCAAGGCTTTGTTCTGGTTGTTCATCCAGATTTCCTACATGGATATACATTAGCATCCCAGGTAGGAGCATATGGATACTTTTCCTATACAGCAAATGAAGCTTTGTATCTTTCGGATAAGGAGGAAAATCCATTACAGATATTATAAACAATATTGAAAAGGAAATAGATACGAATATGGATGCGTTCACACAAGATTTGCTAATCTCTAATCTTGACCTCTTATTAAAATATTGTGACCGTTTTTATAACCGTCAATTTCTGACAAGAAAAAAAGCAAACAACGATCTACTTTCTAAACTGGAAATCTTATTGGATGATTATTTCAAGAATGATAAATTGATTGAAAATGGGATCCCCAGTGTTCATTCTATTGCAGCACAATTGAATCTCAGTGCAAACTATCTCAGTGATATGCTTCGGGTTCAAACTGGACAAACAACACAACAGCATATTCAGAATCGGCTTGTTGAAAAAGCGAAAGAATTGCTCTCAACCACCGAGATGTCTGTTTCGAAATTGCATACCATTTGGGCTTTGAACATCCGCAATCTTTTCATCGCTTATTTAAAAGCCGTACCTCGATTTCTCCATTAGAATTTAGGGTATCATTTAATTAGTGCCTGTTACAGAGATTAGGCTACAACTTTCCTTATTTCGGTTACTTCATTTCAACTGTTTCTAGAGAACTTTGTTATACTAAAGGAAATAAAGATGAGCATGCTGAAAATCTTAATTATTGTGACCAATGTTGGTGTATATGCAAATAGTAAGCTAGCAACCGGTTTATGGTTGAGTGAGCTGACCCATTTGTATCATGCTGCGAAGGAGCGGGGCTACACGGTTACGATTGCGAGCCCTAAAGGAGGTGATATTCCCGTCGATCCCGAAAGCCTCAAGCATTTTACACTTGATCAAACTTCTAAAAGATATTGGAATGAGGACAGTTTCCGAAAATTGTTGAATAATAGTAAGCGATTGACCGAAGTCGCAGATGAAGATTACGATTTGATCTATCTTGCGGGGGCATGGTACGATGTATGATTTTCCGGATGATTTAACAATACAATCGATCATTAAGACACAGTACGAAAGTGGGAAAATGTTGCTGCGATTTGCCATGGTGTAGGGGACTACTTAATGTCAAGCTTTCCAATGGCGAATATCTGATCAAAGGAAAAACAATTACTGGCTTTGACTGGTTTGAAGAAACAATTGCTGGTAGAAAGAAAAAAAGTACCGTTTAATCTTGAAGCGGCTATCAAGGCACGTGGAGCGAATCTTAAAAAGGCGTTTATCCCGATGACTTCAAACGTAGAAGTCGATGGCCACCTTATCACAGGACAGAATCCTTTTAGTTCCAAGGAGATGGCCAAGATTGTTGTCCGACAACTTGAGGGGAAATAAATTAATAAATTGAACTCAACGAGCTACAATAGTTACGTTAATCATTAAAATTCTAATTATGGCACAGAACATGAAAGCGGAAAACGATCCGCAAATCCTTTTGGATATCCGAGAATTTTTGAAAGCGCTAAATAATAGCGGCGGTAAACCATTAGAAACATTGACACCCGAAGAGGCAAGACAAGTACTAGTCGATGCACAAAAATCAGTAAAAGTCGACTATTCTGGTATTACCGAAACAGAAAGAGAAATTACGCAGGACGGATTTACAGTGAATATACATATTGTAAAACCAACAAATGCTGCTTCCGAAAACCTTCCCGTATTTATGTTTACGCACGGCGGCGGTTGGATATTAGGAGATTATCCAACACATCGGAGATTAGTACGGGATTTAGTGGTAAATAGCGGTGCAGCTGCAGTGTTTACAGATTATACGCCTTCGCCTGAAGCCCAATACCCTGTTGCTATCAACCAAATATATGCCGCTACGAAATGGGTCTCTGAAAATGGCGCTGAAATTGGTGTAGATGGTCAAAATTTGGCTGCTGCCGGAAATAGTGTTGGTGGCAATATGACTGCTGTTCTCTGTCTAATGGCCAAGGACAAAGCTGGTCCAGAGATAAAATTTCAATTGTTGTTATGGCCGGTCACAGATGCCGATTTCTCTCGTGAGTCTTGGCAGAAATATGCTGAAGGACGATTTCTTACAGCGCCGTTAATGAAGTGGATGTGGGCGAATTATCTACCGGATACCGCAAAACGTAAAGAATATTATGCAACACCTTTCAATGCTTCTATAGAACAGTTGAAGGGACTTCCGCCGGCATTGGTGCAGCTAGCGGAAAACGATATCCTGTTTGACGAGGGATTAGCCTATGCTAGAAAATTAGATGAAGCAGGTGTCCCAACTACTATTCAAACTTATAATGGGTTTATTCATGACTATGGATTATTGAATCCTTTGGATCATATCGAAGCAGTGAAGCTTTCAACAGAACAGGGCGCGCTAGCGCTCAAAAAGGCGCTATTTAGAAAGTAGCAGCAAGTGAATTTTAGATTAAGGTATATATTTTATTCGGTGATGGCGTAAAAGTTATATTAGAATAAAGTATATACCTTTATTGTCTGGTAACGAACTGTTTACATTCACATTTGAGATTAAAAAAATAATGAGTTAGATGAAGTACATAGTGAAAGATATCATAAGTTTGACAGATAGGAAGAGACATTTTATTGAACGCTTTGTTGATGATCTAAGCGCGATAGAACACATTGAGGCGATTGCATTGGGGGATCACATGCGACGGGAAGAGTAAATGAAAACTCCGATATTGATATAGCCATTTATTATAACGAAAAGCAGCCTTTTTCAATCCAAGGCATCAGAGAATTTGTGAAAAAATACACAATGGATGATACTCCGGTAGTCGTTGGTTTTTATGAATGGGGACCATGGGTAAACGGTGGCGCTTGGATGCATACAGAAGTAGGAAAAGTAGATCTTTTATATAGAAATATAAATCAGATTGAAAATACGATTGACGAAGCACAAGTGGGCAAATGGGAAAACCATTATGAACAACAGCCACCTTATGGATTTACATCAATGATTTATTTAGCAGAATGTATTGCTTGTATTCCTTTGTATGATGCAAAAGGTATTATAAATCGGTTAAAGCGGCTGGCCACAAAATATCCCCAGGCATTAAAAGAAAGTGTGATAAATAGGCTCTCTGGTCAGCAGAATTTACATTGGCGCATCTTGATGGCTTCACTTCAAACAAAGACATGTACAATCTGTCGGGAAGCTTTGCCCGTATATTGAAAAGTTTGGTGGAAACATTGTTTGCATTAAATGAAACATATCCTATCAGCGACAAGTATGCCATCCAATTGCTTTCAAAGGCAAAAATTACGCCTCAAAATCTTGAAAATAAAGTGAATGCTATTTTGACTTTGGATATAAAATCCTTGGAGAAAAATACAGCCGAATTGAAAAATCTATTTAATGATGTAGTCCTTCTCACCAAGGGTTTATATCACCCAAAATTTGATTTTAAGAAGTAATACAGATCGGACCTATTTGAATATCACTGGAAATAAGAGGTAAATATATGTTGCTTTAGTATCTTCGGTATTTTTGGCTGCTGTTTGCACAACTTTTGGGGCCCTGCTTTTGGCGGGTGATTTAACTGCAGCTGTTTTAGGAGCTGGTGAAGTTATTTTTGTAGGCGCGACCTTAGACTGTTGTTCGGTTGAACTAAGGGTATTTTTGGCTGCTGTTTGCACAACTTTGGTGACCCTGCTTTTGGCGGGTGATTTAACTGCAGTTGTTTTAGGAGCCGGTGATATTGTTTTTGTTGGTGCGGGCTTAGGCTGTTGTTTGGTTGAACTAGGTGTATTTTTGACTGCTGTTTGAGCGACTTTAGGTTGTTGATTATCTACGTTTGTCGTTTTAGTAACTGGTTGAGCATCTTTAATTAGTGTTTTTTTAGCTGATGCTTTAGGTGTATTTTCTTTGATAGGAGTAGACTTACTCTTATCAACAACAAGTTCTTTTTTATAAGTTTTTCTTTTGCTGACTTAACGCTTTTTTTTCTTTAAATCCTTACTTTTAATACCTTCTGTCAATAATTTGGCGGTTTTTTCTATCCGGTTACGAAACTCCTTTTCGCTTAAATGGGCACGCAAATACTGATTGCACCCTGTAGATGAATAATTACTTGATTTTTTAATTCTTTTTTAGGAGATTGAATTTTCGCAGATTTTGCCATAATTTATTATTGTTTTCGGAATTAACATAAATATAACATTAATTTAAGCATAAATACAATAAGTGAAAATAAATTTTGTTGACCAATAACCGATATATTGAAAGGGCTTTCTACTCGTATCTGGGAATATTCAATAAAAGTTGAAATTGTAATAGTTACATAGCATTTAATATCATAGTCTTCAGTATGATTAATAGTCTCAAGTAGCGTTTTCATAATTTTATCTTTTATACGATTGGGAATTTGAGTGATTTTTAAAATTTTCAAGAATTCAATTTGGGCTAAATTCTATTCATCTTCAATAATTTTATCAAATAAGCTCCATTTGGTATGATCTCCTGCATTTTTTGATAAACTTATTTCGTCATTAAATCGTCGCAACTAGTCACTATTTTTTCAACAAGATACCAGTACCTTTTAAGTTTGGCTAAACAATTCGAGATAAGCACATGCTTGTCTAAGATTTGAACATATAAAATACATAACAATGCCAAAAGATATTTTCTTGTTCCGTTAATAGGTTTGTTCCTTATGGGTAAATCCATTTTTAGTGTTTACAGTTTCAGATCGGAGGTTGGAGATCGCCATAGCCCAGCAATGGAAGATTCAATAGTGACAGCAAAATTAAACCGTATTATAAAGAAATATAGGGAAATTGATAAGTCTAGATTCGTATTTATGGACAAATATGATAGTAACGCCTGTTATCAAGGATCAATAGGGCTAATCTCTTTAGACCCAGTTAAAAATTAGCTGTTACCGACGGAGCCAGGTTTCATCTTACGATGAAACCTGGCAAATTTGATGATGTGAGATGGTCGCATACTGGAGACGGTCAGTGTATACCAATATTCATGATTTCATGCTTTAAAGCCAGTACGATGCCTCATAACGCTAACTTACTATCAAAATCTGAGCTGACAAGAACGACTGATGTCTCAATTTGTCGCAAGGGGATATTCCAATATTTCCGCAGTAATTCTTCTTTTTCTATATGGCTAACTTGACGAAAGCCGTTTTTTACATAGAAACCAATTGCCCAATTGGCATTAGCCCAAGTGCCAATTAGGATGGGCTTATTTGTAAGTGTTGAAAGGTGTTTTAACAATTTGCCACCAATTCCATTGTTTCGGGCTGTCGTCCTCACATATGCGTGGCGGATTAGGGTCACATCTGATTTGTGTTGAATCCCCATTACACCAAGTATAGTGTTATCTTTGTGATAGCACCAAAATTCAACCCCATCAGCAATTTGTTCCCGCAACTCGTGTTCATCCATATAAGGCTCTTTCCACCGGTCTTCAGGTATCTTACCCTTGTAAGCTGTAGATGCATCGTTAATAATTTCGTAGATCGTATCGAATTCTGAATTTAGACTCTTACGTATCATATCCCTTGACATATAATTCATGAAATATTTTCTTTTGTTATTTTATAAATCAAAGTTATAAGACTGAGATCGCATAGTGCTTTACATATGTTGATAAAAATATTATTTTAACTGCTTACGAATTCTGCTAAGCTGAGTGGGGTAATACCGAGATGGGAAGCGATATCCCGTAAGGGTACGTAATTCTCTATATTAGAATGACGTTTTAAAAATTTCTCATATCTAATTTGAGCTTCCTCCATGACGATGGATACTTCTCGTTCTTCTTTATCGATGACCCAGTTCTTTTCAAGATAATGAATATAAAAGGATTTTAGGTCGTCTGTTTGGAAAAGCAGTTCTCTGAACTTTTTATAGGAAAGACTCAATAATGAACAGTGGGTTATGGCTTGAAGGGTAAATTTTGAGGGACGATTTAGAATGCAGGAAACTGTGGATGCGACAAAGTCACCCCCAACGGCAATATTCTTGTTATAAATTTGTCCCTTTTCATCACTTATATATGCTCTTAAATAACCTGTGTGCAAAAAGCAAAACTCCGCCCAATGGAACCCTGTTGCACAAGTACTTGATTTCTTTCGAGGTTCACAACTGTTGCTATTTTTAAAAGATTCTCAAATGAAACTTGTGAAATTTTATGATATGAGTATATTTTTTCCTTAAAGAGTTGTTTCAACGATTCTTCCATAGGGATAAAAATAGCAAATTTAAGATAGTAGTAATTGCGTCGTGTAAATTTTGTGTTTGTTTTATAAAGTATCGATTGTGCTTTCTATTGTCGTTTATTTCTATAACAATTCTTTTATTAAATTATGTTAGAATACACAAAAGCAACCTTTCCGTTGCCGGAGGTTGCTTAAGTTACACCACAAAGCAGCTGATATCGTTTCAACGTTTATTCACAGACCGATGGAGCAAGTTTTGCGTGCATTGTCTCTTCACTTTCTGTATTTTCTTTTGGAAAACTGACGAAACTCATAGCGAATGTTACAGCGAGCAACAGAATACTTACCCATAAAACATAATGAACTCCGTAATATGCACTTATTATTCCACCGAGAAATGCACCTAAGGATATGCCAATATTGAATGATGAAGTAAGTAAGCTATTGACAAATTCTAAGGCATGATGAGGAACAGACTGTGTCGTTCTAATATTTGAAACTAAAAAGCCTCCCGTATGAATCATTCCCCAAAGGGAAACAATAACGACCATTGGCGTGAAGATTCCACCAAGGTAGTAAGCTAAAACCTGTACTGTAATTAAAGAAGCCAAAAATAGTCTTGCAGTCAATAGCACATTTCTATTCAGGGCTAATCCCATAAGCCAGTTTCCTAAAGTTCCCATGCCACCAAAAAGAAGCAACATGATACTGATCTGTGCTCCATCCATTTTTGTAATTTGCTCAAGATAGGCGGTAAGATAAGTATAACTAGAAAACATTGCTGCTAATGTACAAATGGTAGAAATCAGATTGAGCCACAATTGCGGGCTTTTTAGAACAGACATCTGATTCTGTGCAGATTTTGTGTTATCTGCAGGGATCGAAGGTATGAAGAGTAATAGACCGATAAAGGCAATCAAACTGATTGCGCTACTGAGGAAGAACGAAGCCTGCCAATTGTGGAAGAGATCTACAGCATAGGTCGTTAATGGAATACCTAATACTGTAGCTAAGCTTAGCCCTAACATCACTGTAGAAACACCTTTTGCACCACTGTTTTTAAAAGCTATGGCAATAGAGATATTCCAGAATAGGGGATGTAAAATGGCTGGTAGTATACGGGCGACCATGAGTACCGAGAAATTTGACGAAAATGCTGAGATTAAGTTTGAGAAAACGAATATGCTCATGACCAAACACAAAAGGAGTTTTCGATTTATTTTGGTCGTGAATGAAGTGATAAAAGGAGAGGAGACTGCGACAGTTATGGCAAAAGCACTAAGCAACCACCCCGCAGTATCTATCGATACGTGGAATTGCCGACTAATTGTCGGAAGGATGCCAACTATCCCAAATTCAGTGGTGATTATGCCAAAGGCGCCCAAGGCCAGGACGTAGATTGAATTTTTCATTGATGTCTAAAATTTATGTATAGCAAATTTGAACAGAAAAATTCTGAAAAATCAGTATATTTTAATGATAAATAGGTATTTTTACATGATGAAACGTGAGAATATCGACCAACTTGTCAAAGTAGAACATCATAAGGAGGTAAACTGTCCACTAAAAGACAATCAGTTCTCTTTTTTTCAAATCATATATGTGATTTGCGGAAAAGGATTCCTTAAGATAAATAACAATACAGCCTCATACAGCGAAGGCAGCCTGATCCTCCTTACACCAAATGATCAGCACTATTTGGAAGTTGTCGAGAAAACGGAACTTTTGCTTATCAAGTTTAGCGAACGTTATGTTAAGGATTACAAATGGAACAGTATTAATTCTATGGAGTGCCTATTATACGGTGCTTCCTATTTGTCGGGCTGCATCTTACAGAATAAACCTGATGTTATTTTGGTTGATTCGATTGTATCGTCGCTTCTTCATAATATCAATCATCCAGACCTCTTTCATGAAGAGCTGACACTACACTATGTGAATGCTATTATTGTAATTGCTGCACGCAATATTTCAAAGATGAGAGTAGAGCATGTAGCCTCGAATACAGACAAGAGGGCCTTGGATATCATTAATTATATCCAAGGAAACATCCATGATCCAGCGCTGCTAAAGGTTTCTTCCATAGCACAAAAATTTGGTTTCTCTGAAAGCTATCTCGGTAGCTACTTTAAAAAGCAATGTGGTGAAACTATCCAGCATTATATCTTGAATTATAAAATAAGATTGATTGAGCATAGGCTTCTTTTCAGCGATATGCGGGTTAATGAAATTGTTTCCGAATTTGGATTTTCCGACGAAAGCCATCTCAATAAATTCTTTAAAAAGCGGCATGTAATGAGCTTGACTGAATTCAGAAAGACAAAAGGACAAACAGCGCTACAAGCGTAAATAAGACATCGGAGCTACCTGTACCAAGAAATTCGATAGCAAACGAATGATAGAGCGCTTGAATAAATGATTAGAATTGATTTGCGATAAATATATAAGTGGAAAATAGTGAAACATCTGAATAGTTTCGGGACATAGTAGAAAAGGCAGTACTTCGTAGGGAAAAGCTGAAAGAGATACTCATTGTTTTTTCTAAAGACGAAATAATTAGGTTTCAGGAAGAATTTGTGGATACTTCTATTGAATTACAGTGTGAACCATATACTGATTATATGGAAGAGTCTGAAGATGGGATGGGACGAATAGTCATGTCATAAGAACGAAACGCTATACATCAAATATAAGATTGTGGTTCGTTGTGGTGAAAAATAACGTAGTTTTAAATTGAATTTAACGTTAATCTGTGATCAACGCTTTGAAAAAGTCATAGAAATGATTGAAACTACTTAACGGAGGTTCATATTTTGAATGTATACTTGGAAATATATGAAAAAAATTATCTTTAGGTTTTCGCTGTTTAATCTTCTACTATGTGTTATATTATTTATCTTTTATAGAATTGTTATTGGTGGATTAGAGCCTGCCGGTACAACTCTTTTGATAGTTTTCTTATTATTATGGATTTGTTTCTAAGTCTTGGGTTTTCAATGCTATATGTTGTTGCTATTTGCGTTAGTACCTTGTTGTTTTTTCTAAATCAAATTGAAAAAATTAGAAACAGTTATTTTTTGTCCTTATTGACATTTTCAGGAATTCCGTTTTTGTGTGTTGTTTTTCTAACTGTCACTGTTTTGGTTGATATTTACCAATATAGTGTAACACTGATTCCATTAAAAATACTGTTATACTTTTCAATAATCTATTTACTATGTACTGTTGTTGAATTTCTAGTGTTCAGAAAGAAGCTTAGAAAAGTAATAGATAGCTGATTTGAATATAGATGTGGAAAAGCTAATTATATACCTTCGCTAGCTAATATAATAATCGTTATTGACTGGAAATTGCCAATAACGATTGTATACTATCAATGACTTAGAGCTCATTAGGTCAAAACTTCGTCTATTATTCCAAATTCTTTTGCTTCGGCTGCGACCATCCAATGATCTCTGTCACTAACATCGTGAACTTTCTGATAGCTTTGGCCGCTATGCTTGGCAATAATATCATAAAGTTCTTTTTTATTTTTAAAACTTGATTGGCAGTAATTTCAATATCTGATGCCTGTCCTTGCACACCTCCTAACGGTTGGTGCAACATGACACGTGCATGCGTCAGCGCGCTTCGTTTGCCCTTAGCGCCACCACAAAGTAATATTGCACCGAAAGAAAGGGCCATGCCGGTACAGATTGTGGCAACATCCGGACTAATTAATTGCATGGTATCGTAGATACCAAGTCCAGCATAAACTTCACCGCCTGGAGAGTTAATATACATGTGAATATCTTTTTGGGGTCAACGGACTGAAGGAACAATAGTTGGGCTTGTACGATATTTGCAATATTGGGTTCGACAGGAGCTCCCATAAATATAATACGGTCGATCATTAACCTGGAGAAAACATCCATCTGTGATACTCGCAACTCGCGTTCCTCGGTAATATAGGGTGTCATTGCATGGGGATACTGGAGCTTTCAATATGTGCAATGTAATTATCTACCCTTTCTTTTGGGACATAGCAGTGCCCGGCCGCAAATTTGCGGAACTCATTTTTGTCAATATTCATGATTTTGGAGATTTATGGTTTTCTAAACAGCCGCATTACTTTTTGGCTAAAACGTATGTATTTGGGTTGTGTAAATAGTGTTTGATGTATAGCTTCAATTTCACTTTTTAACTGCTTGCGACCATATCCTTGTATGGCTTCGTAAGCTTTTTGTTGCATGATTACTTTCTCCGCCAATTCCTCGTCCAGCAACAAATGGGCTTCGAAAAGCAATATTTCACTAGGATGGTTTGTGCCTAGGAGATGAGTTTCTATCTGTTGGGTTTCATTCCATGAAGTCGTCATAAACCAAGGATTTTTCTTTAACAGTTTCTCTCACTTTCTCTAAGCATTTGTATTTTTGAACAGTAGCACTGCGGGTTCCTGAATACCCGAATTCATCTGCGATCTCTTGAAGTGACATCTGGTCATAGTAAAAGCTTTTTAATAAATCCATACATTTGCGTCCTGCAGTCTCCAGGAAGCGAAGCAGTCGTTTACTTGAAGGAGACTCATCGTTCGCTAATGGGATTTCAATATGATCTAAGGGTAGGTTCTGGCTCGTTTGATAATAACGTTTCAACCAGAGGTTTTTGGCTGTACCGACTAGATATCCAATATCATTCGTCAATACAGTTGGAGTCTGCGTAGTCTTTTCATAATATACCACCAAGGCGTCTTGAAATACATCCTTGGCTTCATCAAAGTTTCCTCCCATACGACTGACATATTTGGCGACTGCTGGAAATGCACTTTTATACAGATCCATTATAAGCGTCTGTCGCCTCATGGCTCGATTTGAATTACTAATACTGTGCATAGTATAATTATCTTTTATAACAATGTACCAATTGTGGTCAAAGTATCACCTTTTATTTTGAAAAAAATTATCTTTCTTTTCGGACTATTACAGTCAACATGTAGCTTAATCTTTTAGATTTTGCTATCTTCCTGGTATTTTCTAATTTTTATGACAACGATTACCCATCTCTATGCAGACTGACTATTGATTCAGAAGATGCAGTACGTTGATAAAGCTAACGATTTTTGCACGAATATAAATTCATTAATAGGAAATAAAACTAACCTCAAGGAGCAAGCCGTTAGATGCAATGTTTGGATTTACTTATGACGAGCCTTGGAATTTAGTCGATAAATTGCCTATTTTTAGGTAGTAAATAAAGAATATGATTTTGTCTCAAAGAAGCCTTGCTGCTTTCATCGCAATATTAAGCTGGACCGCTATTGGTGCTCAGTTTTTAATTAGTTGCAGCAATTCCTCTATTGCGATTAGCGAATTAGTCGTGAGGTTCTTTAGTTATTTTACAATCTTGACAAATCTCATGGTTGCGATTTGTTGTACTAGTATCGTACTGTTTCCGAAGAATAAAATAGGGCTCTTTTTTGCGAAACCGACAACAATCACAGCAGTGACATTGTATATTCTGATTGTTGGACTTATCTATAACCTGATACTTCGTTTCCTGTGGCAGCCTGCTGGAATAGCTAGGATTGTGGATGAAATGCTCCACTCACTTATTCCCATTTTGGTTCTAATCTATTGGGGAGTATGATTGATCAGCGTATTATACACTGGAGATCTATATTTAACTGGTTATTGTACCCCTTTGTCTATTTGCTCTATACTTTGTGGCATGGAGCGCTTTCTGGATTTTACCCTTATCCTTTTGTAGATGTTTCTGAGCTGGGTATGAATAGCGTACTAACAAATAGCGTGATTATAACTGTGGCCTTTCTGCTAATAGGATTACTCTTAATCCGAATAAATAGACGAATAGCCCAAAAAGGTAGTAAATGCACACGGACTAAATCCAATCGAAATATACTACGAATATATTTTTATTTGCATCAGGAAGGAGCTAGTCTATAAAAATTTTCTGTAGTATCTATAGATCGAGTCAAGTCTGTAAGATCTATCTGGACATATAATATATGCTTAAAGATGGTTATATTTAAAGTTATATAATCCGTGCCATGGTGATAGCCGACAAAAGAAAGCCCATAAGAAAGTTGACGATAAGATTAATGCTTCTGTGTATTATTTTAAGTCTATGTGGATGTGCTTCGTTGAAGCAGACGAGCCCAGATAGTATGCATGAAATTTCGGAACTACAGCTCTTCGATGGAACTTATGAGAATCTAACAAGTGATCATGAGGGGAGCGAATTTTCGTCTCTATGGAATCAGCTTATCCTGAAAAATGAAATTGATACGTTGGATTTCAAGAACGCGAAAATAAGACTCAAGGCAATCGGAAGGAGCCAAATCAAAGCAACTTGGTTGGATAGAGGTCTCGAAAAGAAAAGCATTGTGCTAAAAGGAAAGTTAAAAGGCAATTATTTCGTATCTCAGCATAAGCGTACCATCATACCTATCCCACTAATATATGGAATGATCCAGAATAACCAATTCCAACTCTGGTTGGACCAAGATAGCCAGTTGCATGTGGATAGGCTGCAGAATAGGTGGGGCTGGATATTTGTTTTCCTAGCGGGAACAGATAATACGTCTAACTACAAATACATAAAGGTGAAGGAATAGGAACGTAATCGAGTTTTGGTAGTATTGGTGAAGCTTAGCTATTATTAATTGATGCCATCAAAATTTGTAAAAGAGATTAGTTCAGATGGTAAATTTACAATTGGGTTTTGCGATGAGATACCACATTTGCGTGAATGATAGCGAATGAGTAGATTAGTATAAAAATCAATTCGATATGAAAGCCCTATTAACCTGTATTTTTTGCTCATTGATTTCCCTTTCGCTATTTGCCCAAGTACAAAAAAATAAAAATGATCATTTTGCTGCTATTGATTCGGTACTAGAACGGGTTTTAAGCGATCATCATGTCGCTGGTTTTGCAGTCGCGGTGGTGAAAGGGAATAAGGTCATTTATAGTAAAGGATTTGGCTATCGTGATATCGTCAATAAGAAACCCGTCACACCCAATACGCTTTTTGCCATAGGTTCCAGCTCCAAAGCTTTTACGGCTTCATTGTTAGGTTTGTTGAGGCAGGATGGTAAACTGACATTTGAGGACAAGGCGGTGACGCTACTTCCTAAGTTGAAGTTCTATAGCGATGAGATGGATAATCAGATTATTCTTCGGGATCTCATGGCGCATAGGACGGGTTTGTCTAGGTATGATTTATCCTGGTTTCTATTTAATAGCGATAACAAAGACAGTCTGATAACACGTGTTAAGTATATGAAACCTAGTTCGTCTGTACGGATGAAATGGTATTATAATAACTTTATGTATCTGGCACAAGGAATGATTGTTGAACGATTAAGTGGTAAAACTTGGGAGAAAAATATACAGGAAAGATTTTTCAATCCTTTAGAGATGACGCGTTCCAATACGGATATTCAGACATTTCAAAGAGATAGTAATGCTTCTTTACCCTATACTGTCTCTAAAGATAATGTGATTAAACAGATTGATTATTACAATATTAATGGAATGGGACCGGCTGGAAGTATAAACAGTAGTGTTAGTGACATGGCCAACTGGCTAAAGATTTGGCTCAACGGGGGCGTTTCAATGGGAAAGTTATACTGCCAGTAGATTATATTAGTGAGGCTGCAAGTTCTCAAATGGTTATGGACACAGCATTACCGGACAAACACAAAGACATTTTCCTCTCCAATTATGGTTTAGGCTGGATGATAGGTTCCTACAGAGGGCATTATCAAGTAGAACATGGGGTAATATAAATGGTTTCTCCGCAAATGTTGCATTTTTTCCAACTGATTCTCTGGGAATAGTGGTATTGACCAATCAAAATGTTTCTAAGGTCCCCACTGTCGTAAGGAATTCTATTGCGGATAGGCTACTCCAATTAGAGCCAATCGATTGGAATGGTGAAAAAAGGCTGAAATTGAAGCTTCTCGTTTAGTTAAAAAGAAGAAGAAAAGATTCCTGTCCCATCAACAACACCATCTCATAAGCTGAAAGATTATACTGGCTCCTTCGAGAATCCCGCCTATGGAATTATTAAAATACATCTTAAAGATAATAACTTATACACTGTGCTTGGTTATGAAAACATTATTCTCAAACATAGGCATTATGATGTTTTTGATCCAAGGTCAGTAGATAAAAATGGGGTTGCAGACACGGAACCAAGCAATCTTTTATTTAATTTTTTTAGCGATGTGGATGGTCAGATTCAAGGTATAGGAATTTTACTTGATGGTAGTGAAAAACCGATTATGTTTGATCGTAAGGCAACGCCTGTTGGCGCAATGAAGTAAAAGTTGATGTAAATAAATATAATAAGTACGATCAAATAACCCATGAATCATTGTGTTTATAATAAAGCGAATTATAGATGAACGCTATCAAATATCAATTGATAGGTCCCCTTAACAGGAAATAAGGTAGATTTAAGTGGAATTTAGTTTTCGATCACAAATAAAATGATGGAGTATAATAGTAGATTGGTGACTAAAATTAGTAAAAATGGAAATACAAACCTCTTCATAAAAGTTAGAGAATGCTAATAGATATAATCAAAGATGCTAAGATAGAATTGCTTAAAAATGACCTCGGACATTTGCCCTTGATGAATAGGGCTCATATCGCTGAAAACCTGCGTGATCCGATAAAGATTAATAAGGTTTTCCTAGCCTGCTGTAAACTTGTCTATTCGACTTTAGAAATAAATGACAGTCTATTGTCCAATATCTTGAACAAAGCGGAACGCCATTTATATGGAAAGGAAAACTTTGATTTTAAAATGCTTTATGACAAAAACAAAAACTATTTAGAGGCAGTTAATTTAAAACCCCTTTCGGATGTTGGATTAGCCTGTTTGGCTCTTTGTGGGAGCATTTATACTGATGCTGCAAGCCTATTCGATATTGACGATTATGAAGATGATAATTCTTATGATCCGGAGAGTTGGTCAACAGATTTTTGTGCGGCAAATGCGTTCGCTGGTGGAAATCCTTTCTCCCATGAGGGAAGTAAAGAGAAAAGAGTACAATTTTGGAATTTCTTTTTGGATACTGTGGTTACAATCTCAAATTCTCCGAATCTTTCTGTGGTTGATAAAATAGAATATGAGGAACAAGTACCCATCCAAATGGACAGATCAAAAGTTTATGTTGATAGTTTTATCAAGAATAAAATTGATCGGGTTGTAGAATTAATTTTGAAGGATTTGAAAAATTCTATTGGGGAGGCATATTGGAATCGGGTGGAAATAGAGGGGCAAGATATTGGTGGTGTAGGTATGAAAGGATACTATTTTGACGCCAATGATCATGGAGAAAGATTAGAATTAACATATTATTTATATGATGGAGAGGAGTCAACTGTTAAATTATTGAGTGCGGTAAAGAAGTATATATACCAACAAAGCCCAGAGGAAGGTACCTGGTTTTCTTATAATTTGCTGATATATCCAAATGGAGAGTATCGCATCGTGTATAATTTTGACAATCCAAAGATTTATGCAGACAAACAGCCATCTTTAGAACCGTTTATAACGGAATTTACCAACTATCCAAGAACTAAGAGTTTTACCCCAAAATGGTGGCAGTCTATTGTCACCCAAAATAATCTGGAATACTTATGACAAACAAATTGTTAATTTGCTTATGGATAGACAGGAATTGAACAGGACGATATCCTGAAATCTAATGCGCTTTTTAGTCTTCCAGAAATTCCAAGATATCGCCTGGTTGACATTCCAATGCTTTACAGATAACTTCCAATGTACTAAACCTTATCGCTTTGGCTTTTCCAGTTTTTAAAATTGAAAGATTTGAAAGTGAGATGTCAACTTTCTCTGATAGTTCATTCAATGACATTTTCTCTTGGCCATCATAACATCCAAGTTCACAATTATTGGCATCTTATACTGTTAAATCGTTTTCGTTTTGTAGTTCTATTCCTCTTCTGAAAATCACAGATATCACATAAATCACAGCCGCCATTAAAATAAAAGCTTGACTGTCTGTCCAGAATTGTGTTAAGTGTCCGATTTCATAGCCTTTTCGAATTATTCTACCGACAGTTTCTTGAGCAATACAGCTCAACAAACCAATTGAAAATGTAAAATAACTGATTCGTGTAATCTGTTTGGAAACTAAATTGCTAAATGGTTTATTTAAATCCAACTTGTGCATCATTTCGATCAGTAGATAAAATAAATGTGCTTTTAGTACCGCAAGGGCAATAATAAAAAAATAAATTGTATAAAAAGACATTCTGCTCTGATTGTACATCTCGGATAAATCAAGTTTTTGGTAAAGTCTTCCTACAAATTCTGGCTTGAAGATACTGAAAATGAAGTTAACGATAATGGCTCCAGCTTCAATCGATAATCAATAAATATGATCCAAACGATTATATATAATCCTTTGAATACGATATTGTCCATTCCTTTCATGGTTTATAAGTTTAAAATTCAATACAATAATAATAAATATTTAGCGATAATCATAAAAAAATATTATTTATCAATCATTTGTAATGACTTGAAGGTATCTGCCGATTTCCATGCGGACCTTCCCGAAATAGATTACGCAGGAAAACCACCCGTAATAAAAATAGACTGATATTTTTCTCCGGTTTCTTATTTAATCGTACAAATTATATGTATTTGAATTTTGTAATTAGATTAGTAATGTGTCATTCTGGAGAGTTTGAAACAAAAACGACGTCACACGCTGATGCACATATTTGAATCTCATCGCCAAGGGACCATTCTGCTGCTCTGGCTGCCATTGCCGATGGGACACCTTCGGAACCAGGGCCGGGTGGGACATCATAAGTTGCGTGTGCATCATGTGGGAGCAAAACATCAAAACCATATTCCAGGGCTGCTCTAGCGGTCGCAGCGAGGCACATTTCAGAAAGCAGGCCACATATTACTATTTTTCTAATTTCAAGTTTAGTCAGAGTAGCATAGAGGGATGTTCCTTCAAATCCATTATCTGTCTGTTTCCTAATTACATATTCTTCCGGTAGCGGAGAGAAGAACAAATTCCAACCCCAGGTAAAAGGTGCGTCTATCGCATCCGGAGGGCCGTCATTTTGAAGAAAGATTACAGGACATTTTGCAATTCTTGCTTTATCAAGTAATAGATCGACAGCAGAAATTAATCTGGTATGATCAGGTATTGCCGAGGAACCCGAAACAAAAGCGTTCTGAACATCAATTACAACCAAAGCCTCAGTTTGACTAATATTTTCTTCTTTCATTTGAAAATAGAATATTTAAAGTTTCATAAAATTACAACTTCAATCATATAACTAAGAATCTTAGATATTAATCAAAATATATCTGTTTACCGGTAATCTGATCATGAAATGGAACAGCAAACATATATGTTATAAGACTATATTCAAACCAAAGTTTTATTTACAAAGCGAATATAAATCCCTAAAAGCGAATATTAAATGAAGCAAGTGCTTTTGGACATAATAATTTATATTTAATTATTGAAACCTTATTTTCGAAATGATAATACATTGAAAATTTTAGTTTTTGGTTAACGAATAACAATAGTCAATTTTTAAAAATTAGAGCAAATGAAGAAAATATTCCTGATAGCATTAATAACCTTTTCTCATTTTTTTGTTTTTGGCCAGCAGAAAAAACCGAATAAGAATACTATTCCGCCACCAATAAAAAAGAAGGAATATCCCATGCCCGAGGCGAAGAGAATAGAAGATATTGTTATGGAACAGACGAAGAGATGTTTTATTTATAAGATCGAAGAAAGGAAAGATTCGTTACTGTACGTAAGCAGCAATTTATTGGAGTATGGCTGGGCGGGAGATAATGCCCGAATGGTAATTAGCTCTTATAATTATGATCCGATAAAAAGAAAGAAGCAGAACAGAAAGGGTATGTTCTGCTAGAAGAAAAGAATATTCAATTTATCAATGGATCATATAAGACAGAAAAGGATGTTTTGATTTTTACACCTGAAAAAGAAGATAGATTTGAAAAAGAACATTCAAGTTGGTGTATAAACCTAAAACAAACAAAGTTGACTATCTCAAAGACGAGAAAAATAATAAATATATAGCTGGTGGCTGCCAAGAACCCATTATAGGTCAATAATTAAACCCATTATTCCTAATGAGGTATTGAATGATTTAATAGTGGATTATTGTCTAGTCTTTAAAACCTATCGTATGTATTTTTCAAAATAAAATGAAGACAGAAAGAGCTATATAGAAATTATCTTTAATTACAGGAGCGGAACCAAAAGTAATTAAATATAGTGGTAACACAGGTGATAGTATTCTTATTGAATTAACTGTTTAAAAGAAAAGTTAGGCTGGCGCATTTCAATTTCGTTTCTGCTTGAGGCCTGTTGTGCTTCCCGCGCGTAGACGAACATTTCTTTTTCATAGGCCTTAAGGGCGGCCTCAAGTGATGTGAAAGATTGATCACTGAGTTTTTCAGATAAAATCAATGCATCTAACAACCCCGTATTGACGCCCTTTCCTGCAAACGGAGGCATTAAATGTGCTGCATCACCAATAAGTGTTAGGGGAGAGGACGATCATTCTTCCAAGGAGTGTCCAAGGAGAATTTTCTTGTCGGAAGATAGCTAAAAGATAATGTTGAAAGAAACAGTTCTTTAAATTGGTTATCCCAGTCATAAAGTCTATCCAAAAGGAAAGTATGTACGAAGTTTGGATTCTGGAATTCTTCTTCCTTATGATTGTTCCATCCAGCGGGCTTTTTGAAAATGATACCATAGCTCAACAATCCATTATTGTTTGGATTGACCACTAGTAAGTTTCCTTTATGGGCAACCATTAGCCTATGCCCATCACAGCGTTGATAAAATTTCGGGACATAATGTTCGGGATCAGAAATATCTCCCTGGATGATTATGGTTCCAGTATCTTCAACTTGTGCGTCAGTAAGATATGATCTCACTGTTGACATCCCACCATTGGCCCCGATTACAAGATCCGCTGTTGCCTGTAAGCCTGTTTCAAAATGTAGTAGCCATTGTCCGTCTGTAGCTTCAAGTCTTGTACATTTGCTATCCCAAACGACAGTATTAACAGTCAAACTCTCTAATAGCATTTTCCGGAAAACATTTCTGTTGATTTCAGGATTGTCGTATTGATTTTCAGGAGTAGAATGTTTTGTGAAAAGTGAAGCCCCTTTTTCATCAGCCATAATAATTCCCATAGGTAATGCCAAAGAATAATAATTCTCCAGCAGTCCTGCCTTTTTCAATGCTTCTTGACCTGAGCCTTTATGCAGATCAAGCGTACCCCTTGAATTCTAGCTTGGGGATCTTTATCTCTTTCATAAACGGCGACATCTGCACCATTTTGTTGTAATAATCTAGCCAATGTAAGACCGGCAGGCCCAGCACCAATGATCGCTATTTTTTTATTTTTGAATACCATAATTTTTGTATTGTTTAAGATCGATACAAAATTGGCTGTCATTTTAGGAATAAAATAATTACATTAGACTCAAAAATAGCTATAAAAGACTTTTATGAAAAAAGATGATCAGACAATTCCCCTTGTTCTTCAAAAGCTGGCTTATTTCCTTGGAACTGAAATTAAAAGAAGAAAATTAGAGATCCCCAACGAATATGGAAACGGATACTGCATTGGGTTTGTTTTTAATGCACACATGAGGATGTTGATCAGTGACTACGAGTTGAATGAGGATGTTGTGATTGATAATCTAGAGCGTGATGATGCAAAAAGGTTATATTTTTTAAGTTCCAAAACATTTTTCCCAGACTTGGATCATTATCTATAGGAACAAATCCCAAAGAAATACCTACCGTTTTGATTGCAACCAGTCGTATTAATACAGATGAGATAATTTCCATCCATTCCAATACGTCAACTATTAATATCGAAATAGAGGCCAGCTATCTGAGTAAATTATTTAGCATATCAGCGCAGTCTCCGGTTTTAGAAAGCCTCCTCGAGAATACACAACCTTATCTTTTGAACAGATCATTTCGCCTTCTTTGCAGAAAGTGGTCGATGAGATTGTATCGGAAACTGTTGACGAAACGTTCGAACTATTCTTTCGAAGAATCAAAGCGGAGGAAATGATCTGCAGGCTATTGATGGAACTGGAAAAGCGGGATGAGAAACGTATGTATGCTTTGAGCAACCACGATATCACAATCCTGTATAGAATAAAAGACCAAATCCTTGACGACCTCGAAACGCCTCCTATTATTGGAGAGCTCGCACTTGAAGCGGCCATGAGCCCTACTAAACTAAAGCGACTATTTAGGCAGATTTTCGGCGACAGTATATTTAGTTATTATCAGAAGTTCAGAATAAAAAGAGCCGCTCTTCTCCTGCAAGAAAAAAAGTATTCCGTTTCAGAGGTTGGTTATAAACTCGGTTTTACCAACCTCAGCCATTTCTCAAAAGTATTCAAAAAGCATTTCGGTATCAACCCAAAACAATATACGATGATTAATGTCTGATCCTGCAGTGTAAACATGAAATTATGGTGATATTGTGGTAAGTGTAATGGGATAGTCTAATTTCAGTAAGGTATAAGAAGTTGCAGCCAATATACAGTTTTGAGAGACCATTTTTCAGCGGAGGATCACAGAACGAAAGAATTTTTAAGCGAATATAAATCCATTAAACACGAATAATAAATGACATAAGTATATTCATATCTGAAATGTATATTTAATTAGTGAATTGTCAATTTCAAAGGATATAATATAAAAAAATGGATGTAGATATTGAAAAGCAAAATCAGAAATGCGTCCGATACTGATTGTAATAATCGAAAAAATTGACCATGTACAAGTAAGAATTAAAAGACCGCAAAAAGCCCCCGTGTTGGAACAGATTTTGCTCAATTATACAAACAAAATGATACCATTTTTTATGAACCTATGCGCATGGCAAAACCGATAAATAGACATAATATGCCCATTGTAGCGATTTCTCGAGGGTATATTGCCACAATTTCTGGCTGTACCATATTTATGGTGTTGCTTCTCTTTACCACTACGTGTTTCGCAACCTCGAGGAGGTATCTGCAAGATACCGTTCGAAGTGGTTCGGAACTGCAGGTCTTTGATACCATCGTGACGAAACGCGTCTATCAAGATGCATATGGAAAAAACACATTGCACGTAAAAGTTACGAATCCCTGCAATGCTGATTCGTCTAGATTTGATGGAGTACTCACCCAGATCGAAGCGCGTGTGAAAAACAAAAAGGTTCTACATCGGTGGTCTACACATATCCCTATTCTCAAATGTCGTTAATCTACTTCGTAAAGGAAGAAATACATATTCAGAACCTTGGTGGGCGAAAGGCGGCTATCATTCTTTTTATTACTGTGGGGATATGAGAGTTATGATATGAAAGTATCCTATATTGTCATTTATGGAAACAAGGACTATATCTTCCATCTAGACTATTATTGTGGAGAAGGAAAGGACTGTAAACCTGTCCAAAGCTTAAAAGTTACGCTGAGTGTTCTTCCAAAAGATATTCGGACCTATTTGACCGGATACTTGACAAAAAAACATAAGTCCAGAGCCAGCTTCCACCAGGAATAAACTCTAAATATTACTATACGAATGTGACAGATATTTCTTGTCAATTTTTATGGTGGATATTATGTTTTAAATATAAGTTCGTGTTAAGAAATTATGAAATCTGCTACTTTGCTCATATAATGGTGATAGGCTTTGTATTTTTGTCTGGTGAACTTATTGGAACAACTTAATATTCAATTTTGGATTGTAGGCTTCTTACTAATTTTGTAGATTTATCTATAAAAGGTAAAAGACCTTATCCAATTATGAGTTAGCTTTTAGACATCATTTGTCTGATTTGAATAAAAATCGTTATGAAGAAGGAGTACTTCAAAGACCTATTTAATAGATACCATAAGAAAGTATTTTTATTCGTTCAATACTATATTGAATCCCAAGATGATGCTGCAGATGTAGTACAGGAAGTTTTTATTCATCTGTGGCGTTATGTTCATAAGCTATATGGCGTATCCAATCCAGAAGCAATAATTTTTAAAACCTCCAAGCAGGAAATTGCCAATTTTTATAGAAAACAAAAGGTTCAATTTACTTCCCTTGATAGCGCATACGAGCTGACAGAAATCGAAGAGAGGTTTGACGAATCTGCCTATCAGATTAAAGTAGACAAACTGAATTTATTATTGTCAGCTCTACCAGAACGTCGAAAAATAATGGTACTTGATAGTGTTGTGGATGAGTTAAGTTACAGTGAGATTGCTCATAAATTCAAAATATCCAAAACAGCCGTTGCTAAGCAGATCAACAAAGCCATGACTTTTCTTCGGGCTAATTTTTAATTTTTTTTTTTAAATAGGGGTGTACGATATAGGGGTATAGACGTAATAGTTTATAGATACCATCTATACGATATGGCAAAAGGAAAAAAGATCCGAAAGAAATCTGGGATGCAATTTCGGAGGACCCCTCCGTGAAACAGGAGACATCTCAATCCTTATGGGAAAACATTGATCAACGTATCCAGAAAAAGGAACGGGCTAAAAAAAAAAGAGGAAAAGTATGCTACTTATTCTTCCCGTATTGCTGTTAGGAGCGTGGTTTATATTCCAACCCAAAAATGTGGAAGAACAGTACACTTTTGTGACAATGAACAATCGTGACACTGTATACCTTAAAGATGGTAGCCATATCATCATGGAACCCTTTAGTGAGCTGACTATATCTACCGAATTTGGGAGTAGCATACGAAAAGTAGCTTTCAGAGGGAAGGGATATTTTGATATCGCTAAGGACAAAAATAAACCTTTTCAGATTGATGCAATGGATTTTGATGTTGAAGTGCTGGGTACAAAGTTTGATCTTATTCAAACGGATACCGACCATCGGGTGCAATTATTTGAGGGAAAAGTTAAGATTAATAAAGACGGGAATACAACCTATTTAATGCCCGAAGAGGCCTGGTGTTTTAAAGCGGGATCGACACAAAAGCATTATATGCTACCATCCGCTAAAAGAACTTTTAAGTTTGACCACACTGAGCTAGCTATCGTATTACAACAACTGGAAGAATCTTACCAGATGAAAATAGCTTATCCAGATAGCCTAAAGGACAAAGTTGTGAGTGGTGCTTTCAGCGGTAATTTTGAGGATATCCTACAGATTATATCTTTCCCATTAGACCTAAAACCGACGCGAATTAATGAACAACAATATAGGTTAAAATAAAAAACACCGGTAACAGCCATTACCGGTGAATAAATCAATTCAAATAACTAGAATCAATTTTCAAATCATTTCAAATTTATGAAAAAAACAGTTTTATAGCCTCTGCTATACTTTTTCATTGTTTTGGTCCGCATTTCCTGAATCGACAAATGCGGCCCCTTACACTTTTGGTCAGCAGGCCAAGCTAAAATCACTGTCTTTACGCTCCGCGATCAACAACTTAGGCAAGCAGTTTGGTTACCAAGTCTACTATGTAGAAAGTGACCTGCAGGGACTATATGTGGAGGAAACAGTCCTTCAGTTTAAAACGATGAACGAATCCATAGATTTCTTCAAAAGGAATTTCCCGCTGGATTTCCTTGTTAAGGATAAGGTTCTTACGGTAAAACGTTTGATGAAGACAGCTAAACAACAACAGATCCTAGTTGGTGTTATCCGTGATCAAGACAACAAACCTGTTAGCGGTGTTACGATAGAATTTCTAAATAGCAGCGTTAAAACATTATCTCAAGCAGATGGGAGTTATCGACTAGCCGTGCCCAATGTGCCAGAAAAAGTTTTGATGGTTTCTCATGTGGGCTATGATACGTTCCGTACAACAATAGAGAGCCAAGATCAGCTTGACATTAAATTAAATACCAAAAATAGATTGTTGGATGAAATCGTGGTGATTGGGTATGGCGAGCAATCTCGGGCGAAAATCGTAGGTGCTGTCAGTAAGATTGACGCCAAAAGCCTAGAGAAGACTGCGGCGGCCAGTTTTGAGCAACAATTGGCAGGGAAGGTTTCTGGTGTTGTGATTAATCAGGCCGATGGCCAACCGGGAGCGAGCGCTCAAATTGTCATTCGGGGACGAGGTACATTGACTGCTGGGGCAAGTCCTTTGATTGTAGTTGATGGTTTCCCGCTATCCGAAGGAAATACATTAAACTCGATCAATCCTTCGGATATAGCAAGTATCAATATTCTAAAAGATGCTGCATCCGCAGCAATTTACGGTTCACGCGCTGCCAATGGTGTTATCCTGGTTACAACCAAGGAGGGAAAGATGGGAGCCGAAAAGACCAAAGTAGGCTTTGATGCCTATTACGGTTTCCAGCAGCAGACATCAGGCGTAAAACTTGTGGACGGTTATCAGTTGGCTCAATTCCTGTCTGAAGCTCGAGATTGGGGCTATGTATCCAAAGACCCAAGGAATCGTAGCGCTTCTGACCCAAATTCGGTACGTGTTACGAAAAAATCAATGGCAAGAATATTGATGGGAGAGAGCTTTCGCTGGATTATCTAAGACCTTATCTTGACGGTCAGCAAGGTTTAACAAATACAGACTGGATGGATTTAGCGTTTCGAACAGCACCAATGTCCAGCTACAATGTTAATATTAGCGGCGGCGGAGCACAGTCAAAGTTCTACACCTCACTCGGGTATTTTAACCAAAAAGGAGTCGTCATTGGGTCTGATATGCAACGCTATTCTGCTGCCGTTAATTTGGAAACCAAAATATCAAGTAAACTTGATTTCGGGATTCATCTCAAACCAAGTTATACTCACCAAAATGCACGAGATCAATCTAGCAGAAGCGATGGCGCTTTGGGATTAATACCACTGTCTTTCCCATTTTATAGTCCTTACAAGGCAGATGGCAGTTTGAATATCAGTAACCAATTGGTACAAGAGCAACGTATTCTGGAAGGGGTAGCGATTAATGGTACACCCGTGGAGAATTTGCTAGCGACGTCAACATTGGTCAAAAACCTCAACCAGCGGTTCAAAACATTTGGTAATATCTTTCTCAATTATGAGATTATTAAAGGGTTAAAATACCGTTTTAGCCTAGGTGGTGATTACGATTCCTATTTAGCCGACTTCTATTATCCTTTAAGTGTTGGGGCATACCGGATTCCTGCGCCCAGACCGGACGCAGATGGAACACAAACTCGGATATCAACTTATAATTATCTCGTAGAGAATACCTTGAATTATGACTTCCGGATTCAAAAGCACTCATTTAACGTGTTGATAGGTCATACTTTTCAGAAAGAACGGATCAATTTAAATAAAACTACGGGGACAGGATATGCGGATGACAATATCCAGAACATTGCGGGGGCGAGTGCAACAAGATCAGTTCCTAAGATTGATATGTGGACATTAGAATCCTTTCTTTCCCGTATTCAATATGATTATGATGCGAAGTATCTCGTCTCGCTAGCGCTACGCCGTGATGGTTCCTCTCGATTCGGTGAAAACAACCGATGGGGAAACTTTCCATCAGCATCCGTTGGATGGGTTATGAGCAAAGAGAATTTCTTTCCTGAAAATAATTTTCTAAATTTTGCCAAATTAGCTTTAAGTTGGGGAAAGACAGGAAATAACCAAATTGGCAACTATAGTTCTTACGCGCTGGTTACCAATGTGAATGACTATACTAAATATAACTATGATTATCTCAATGGATCAACGGTTGCACCAGGGTATATTACGAGTACATCTTCCAATCCCAACCTTGGTTGGGAAATTGCCAATGCACAAAATATAGGCTTGGATCTAGGGTTTTTAAAAAATAGGTTAAATCTCTCACTGGCTTATTACAAAACGAATACCAAAGGATTATTGCTCAAAGTACCTGTCCCGGCTCAATCAGGTTATAGTGAGGCGCTTGCAAATGTTGGTGAAATGGAGAACCAAGGTTTTGAAGCTCAATTATCCGGTAATAATTTTATGATTGGTAAGGTCGCTATTGGTTTTAATGCCAATGCTACGCGTAATAGCAACAAAGTGTTGGCGTTAGGGCCGGGGCAAAACAAGATAGCCACTGGTGTCGATCAAAATTTCGTGACTAAAGTAGGTGGTTCTATTGCGGAGATCTACGCCTATACCGTTGATGGTGTATATAAAACCCAGGCAGAGATAGATAATTCGCCACATCTCGACGGAACGCTGACAGGGGATTATCGCGTAATCGATGTCAACAACGATGGTAAGATCAATGAGGAGGATAAAACCTCAAAAGGTTCATATGCACCAAAGTGGACTTATGGTTTTGGCTCAGATATCACATATAAGCGATTTAACTTTAGTTTTGATTTCGCCGGTATTTATGGACGGACATTGCTGGACGGTGATATGTCTTCACTGACTGAATCCGGCGAGGGCTTCGCTGTTCCCTCGCAGTACTATTTTGAAAACAGATATCATCCCGAAAACAATCCCGGAGGGTTTCTGGGACAGCCTAATTTTGGTAACTTTTCCAATAGCCGAAAGCTGGTGCGCAGTTCTGTTGTTGTGCAACGCAATAATGGCGACTACTTTCGGTTACGAAATGTGCGCCTCGCCTATACCTTCGATTCAAGCTCTTTGAAAAAGATAAAGTTAAGTGATCTGCAGCTTTATGTTTCAGGTACAAATTTATTTACAAAAACCAAGTTTAGGGGCTGGAATCCTGATGGTACCACCATGGGAAATATTCTAACATCAGGATACAATACAGGAGGAAACTATCCAATTGCTAGAACAATAACTTTTGGACTCAAAGCAACTTATTAAAGATAACCATGGCAACATCGTTTAGACGAAATGTCAATAGAGAAATTAATTATACGAACGGAGTTTATTGAGATGAAAAAATAATCTACATATTTTTGATTGGTTCGGCTACTATGCTGAGCTGTACAAAGGAACTTAAGATCTATCCTGAAACAGAGAAGGTTGCGCAACGGTTTTACCGAAATGAAAAGGAAATCGAAGAAGCGATAAATGCAACCTACGGTTCTTTACAGTTTAAAGGAATCTATAACTTGGGCATGCTGGCCATTGGTGAAATCCCCGGTGAGGACGCTTATGATGAAACGCCTGCCAATGATAATGGCGAGTATGGCATGTTGGACAATTTTACCAATATACCACAAAGCGGCCTCATCGAGGCAGTTTGGAGAGATCACTATATGGCTATTCAGAATGCAAATATTGTACTCAACAGAATTAAGGACATTTCGTTCAACAAAGAAGAATTGAAATCAAATAGGATCGGTGAAATGAAGTTTATCCGCGCCTTGCTTTATTTTAATTTGGTACGCTGTTTTGGGGATGTGCCACTTGTGGTTGATGAGATTAAAGATCCACAGGAGCTATTTGGTCAGGGCCGTACAAAAAGGCAAAGGTTTACGACCAGATCAAAACAGATCTTAAAGAGGCCATTGCTTTGCTGCCAACACGTACAGAGTCCAATAAAGGCCGCGCGACAAAATCGGCTGCGCAAACACTAATGGGGAAAATCGAACTAACCTTAGGTAATTTCCAAAATGCCAAAACCTTTTTGGATGAAGTGATTAGTCCTACCTCAGGGCAAGGGTTGCTTGATGATATCACACAGGTCTTTCCAGTGGCCAATGAATTAAATAAGGAAATTATTTTTGCTGTTCAGTTTGCTTCAGGTGTTAATTCCAACAGCGAAGGGACTGACGCTTATCGGATGTTTAATCCGACTGGACGTGTGGAAGGAAAGATGACTGGAACCAAAGGTCATGGTGTGCTAAGTAGCAAGTTCTATGGTCTATTTACAGATCAGGACAAACGTAAAGGAAGCTATGTCAAAAGCTTAGTTTCAGGTTTAGGCTATAGCAATAAAATTGCCGTTCCGGTGACTGTCGTTGAAGATGCCGGCAGTGATTTTGTTGTCTTGCGTTATGCGGACGTATTGCTGATGCTTGCTGAAATTGAAAATGAATTGGGCAGTACCACATCAGCTTTGAAATACCTTGATCAAATCCGGATGCGCGCAGGTATAGGCCCTTATAAAGGAGCTTTGACAAAACAAGATATTTTTGAGGAAATTGATATGCAGCGTCGCAAAGAACTCGTTTTTGAAGGCCATCGCTGGTTTGATATTATCCGTCGGGGACGTGCTGCGCTGCTTTTGGGCTTGACAGACAACAATAAGTTGTTGCTTCCTATTCCTGCAAGCCAGACCGCGACTGATCAGAGTATCTCACAAAATCCAGGTTATACTAAATAATTGGAAAATTGAAGCTTTTAAATCCATGAAGATAAATATCAGGCTGTTTTATTTCTATATGCTGCTACTTTTTGTACAGCAGTTACCAGCACAAGAGAGGGCTGCCAGCACTACGAACATCGAGCGGACAACAGCGCAACTGCGGAATTCACCCAGCGAAAAAGTTTGGGTCATTGCCCATCGCGGCGATTGGCGCAATGCGCCCGAAAACTCCGTTCAGGCAATCAAAAACTGTATTTCAATGGGCGTGGATATGGTCGAGATCGATGTACAACTGACTAAAGACGGAAAAGCAGTATTAATGCACGACTCCACTATTGACCGTACAACTACCGGAAAAGGAAGGGTCGGAGACTGGACGTTGGACAGTCTAAAGAACCTATTTCTCAAAGACGGGCTCGGTATAGCTACGTCACATCGTATCCCAACCTTAGAAGAAGCATTGTTAACCTGCAAGGGGCACATTCTTGTTAATATTGACAAGGGTTTTGAGTTGTTCCCTATCTGTTATGCGATTGCTAAATCTACAGGAACGCTGGATCAGATCGTGCTTAAAGCCAATAAATCGTATGAGGAAATCAAAGAAAAACTGGGTAAAGGCTTTGAAGAGGTAAGTTTCATGCCAATTATTAATATGAACAGTTCCAATGCGAAGGTTTTATTGGATAACCATCTTCGAAATTATAAACCCATTGCGGTAGAATTCACGATAAACAAGGGCCAGGAGGACATATTGAAAAGATTTCAAGAATTACGGCAACAGGGGATCAATATCTGGGTTAATTCACTCTGGCCCAAGCAGAATGTTGGGCATGATGACGAAAGAGCTGTAACTGACCCATCCATTTATGATTGGTTTCTGGAGAATCATGTTAACATGATTCAAACCGACCGTCCGGCGCTTTTGATAAAGTATTTAAAGAGCAAAAAGCAGAACCCATGAAGATGATTAGAAAACTAGGAATGTTAGTGCTATTCTTCGCATTAGAAGCACCATTCCTGTTGGCACAGCTATCCCCGGTCAAGCATGGAACTTCAGTACAGCAGAAATTTCCGTTTTGGAAAAAAAGGGTACATGGATATACATCACATTAATACAGGAGAGGGAAATTGTACCTTTATTATGATGCCTGATGGGACACGTATCTTATTGGATGCGGGAACAGTGGATAAAAAGGGTTTTGAGAAAAATAATGCGCCATTGAAAGCGATCGGTCCCCGCTACGCATCGACTGGTACCATTCAGGATGCGCTGATTGAGTATATAGAGTGGGCCACTGGGAGCCAGCGAAGTCCACTAGTGTTGGATTATGCTATTATCAGTCATTTCCATAGTGACCATTATGGTGCCGTAATGGATCTGCTGCCGAGACTGGATGTTAAAACTATCATTGACCGTAGTTATCCAAATTACGACTTTCCTTTGGATCTAAGAGTTAAATTGAAGGATGATAAGTTATTTCAGCGATATCTCCAATTGGTTGATAGTCGTTTGTATACCATTCAATCTTTGCAAGTTGGACGTCAAGATCAGATCGTGTTGACAAAAGATCCTAAAGCTTTTCCAATGGTACATATTCTGAATATCAAAAATAATGCGCAGGTATGGAATCCACAAAGTAATGAAAGGACTGAACTTTTTCAGCTAAAGATATGCTCGACTTCTACAAAGGGGGTATAATGAAAATCCTTTGAGTATGGCTTTAAAGTTCCGTTATGGTAAGTTTGACTACTATGCTGGTGCTGACAATACCGGTTTGCACGACGACTCAGTACCATCTTGGTTTGATGTAGAAACTTCTATTGCCAAAGCCGTCGGACGCGTCGATGCGATGGTATTGGATCATCATGGAAATCGCGATGCCAACAACGCAAACCTTATAGCGACACTGGATCCGAAAATTGCCATTCAACAAGTTTATAGTTCAGATCAGCCCGGACAAGAGGTTTACTATAGGCTGCGGAATTTGGGGAAGGGAAAAGATAGGTTGTTATTCTCAACCAATATGCATGATGAAACTTTGGTTACTTATGGTCCATGGTTCCAAAAGGGATATCAGTCATTTCGTGGACACGTTATTCTTCGCGTATTTGAAGATGGCCAAAGTTACAAAGTATATATATTGGACGAATTCAACCGTAACGTTAAATGGGAAAGCGGACTTCTAACTGCTGATGACTAGAGAACCTTGCCGATTGTATCAGAACCATCGGTACAATTTAGGTAACCATTAAGAATTTATTGATAATTAGGCCACTTTGGACAATCTCAAAGTGGCCTTTCTTTTGTTGGTGGTATTTCGGAGGTTGAAAATAGTAAAAAAAAGAAATATCGATAATTACAAGAATAGATTTACGAATATTAAATTGTAGCAGACGAATATTAGTATTTGCACTAATTTGAGAAACCAGTTATTGATATTTGTGTTGTATGTATGGGGTACCGTCGAAGTCATTCTTCTTTCGAAGAATATTACCATTTCATGGTTCCTTTCTATAATAGCTATATATGTATAAAATTAATATCATTTATTTTATTACTTTATTTTCCCTTTTTCCAACTACAGTAATGCTCAGATAGAAAATAAGGCAATAGACACAGGAGTATGTTCGATCGATAAGGGATCATTGTTCTTTAACAGAAATAACACTGACCGTATAACTTTACCATTTGGATATTCAGATATTTCGAAACAAGGGAGCATTGACGTCATTCTGTCTACCATACAGAATGAAAATAAATTGAAAGAACTCCATGCATTAAACTTTGAAAAAGTAATCAAAAAGATCTGATATTACTTCCCGAAGAATATGATATTTTTTTGCCATTTAGTGAGAATGTAAATGAGCAATATGATAGGCTTAAAATTGCATCTAATTTTCTGAGTTATGGAGTGCATTCATTGTACTTTGTGGCTGTATATAATACCGTCCGTTATGCCGAACCGTTTATTGAAAAAGTGTACTTAATTTCAACGAAGGACAGTAAGCTTATTGATATGAAAAGAATATATCTTCATCATGAGGGGGAAATGGGATTTGCACACTATAGCTTATTTAACATCACTGAAAATTATATAATTTCCATACAAGATTATGAATTTGGCGAAGACCCTTTAATATTAAGACCTTTACGTAAATATCAGATTCTTCCCTCTGGAAAATTTTCTAGATACTATGATAATGATGGCTTCTACAAAAGTGATGAGGAGCAAGGAATGGTGAAAAGCCATAAGAAAGAAGGGAAATGGATAGAGTTTAAATCAAATGGTCATATTGATTTACAACGGTATTCAGAATTCACGGATCCTTATACTTACTTGGAAGCGGAGTATAAAGATGGTTCTCCTGTTGGAACATGGAATTTTTATAAATTACTGCAAAAATACAATGACGAAACAGGAGGACCTATATTAAATACCAGGAAAAAGGACGGTTAATTTATACCGAAATATATAGCGATGGAATATTAGAAAACGGGACTTTCGGTTCTAAGAAGCCAATTTAACAGATTGGTCTTACATTTAGGCTTCATTACCCGCTCTTAGAGTATCTATTTAGGCCACGCCTTTTATTCCCTCAACCAACTTCAATCTTAAAATTCCATTCGGCCAAAGATTTAATTGAGCACATCATTACTGAAATGACAACATTCGAATAAAAAGGAAATTATCCAAAACTACCTCGTAGCTGCAGTTATACCAATCATGACTCCAAAGTCCCCATCATTTTGTACCCAGTTTTTCTCAGGAAGATAGGCTCTGGAAACAAAACCATCTAGGTATAATGCATTTTTGCATCCTGATTCCTTAAAAATCGTGCAAGATTATAAAACTGATATCTTCTTTGGACAGGACAAAGAGGAGATCCCCATTTCCCAAAATGCCCACACCGTTCCTTATATTCAGATTTTTAGAATCTTTTTGAAAAATGGGATTTATTTCTCCATTCATGAGTAGCATCGGTCCAGATTGAGTAGCATATCTGATTTCCCTGCTCTGTCTGAATTTTTGAGTTTCAACAATTACTGCCTGATTATTTTTCGTCAGGTAGAATATTCCATTTGGAGGAAGGTAGAAGTTGCCGTTGCCTTTTAGCGTATCAATTGATTTTAGCAGTTTAAAATTTTCGATATAAAGACCTTTCGGGAATTGTCGGGCTCAAACATTCCACCATTCATGGCAAACAATAATGTTTCATTCCTAGCTTCAACTTCTTTCTTCAGCCGAGCAATACTTCTTAGAATGGTATGATCATTATTTTTCCAATACAATCTTACATTTCCTTTATTAGGACTTACCTGATAAATTACAAACTGATCTTCATCTTTTATTTTTTCTTTACAGGATAACATGAAGAGGAGCATGAGGAAGAGGATAAAATTGGTTGTAATTTTCATGGGCTTTGCTCTGAACATTCTATTGACCGAATTAAGATACGAAAGATTGTAACAAAATATTACCAAAAATAGTACTTTCTATAAAGGCTTTATGGAAAAGGATTTACTGTTTTTATCAAAAGAATCTATTAAATATCAAAACTTTTAAAACAGATTTACATATTGATAAAGTTCCACTCATTGAAGTATAGGTAGTTGCATTCATTAGTGCTAATGTTCTAGACTGTGAAGTAAAAGAATGAAAGACAGGGTTTTAATATCCTGCCTTTTTAAGTCTTTATTAATAGCATTCCTTATGATCAATAACCACAGATGTTTTGTATAAATCGAAATAGTTCCATCCCACTAATACTATCGTAACGACATAATATAATTGAGTGAGCTAGATGACTTTCCTTATACTATGAGCTCTAACAATTAGAAAGCTGAGTGTTCATTGTAGTATATACATCTGTGATTTTAGAAAGCCATATTTCAATAACCTCAGGGGTGGCACGATCGGCTTTATCAAAAAGAAATGCGCTGTGACCTGAAATCCACAATAGGTGTAGATACCTTTATCGGATGTCAGCAGTAATGCCTTATCCATACCGATAGTGCTATACTCTTCATTAGATTTTCCATGCGTATTGAGAACTATCGCTTGTTTTCCAGTTAATAGTCCTTTTTGTATACCCTGATCATAACGATAGGCAAACCATAACTAAATACCCTGTCAATGTATCCTTTCATAATCGCAGGCATACCGGTCCACCAGATTGGGTAGATAAAGGTGACTATATCCGCCCACTTAATATATTCCTGCTCTTTTTAATAAGTTCATTGACAATGCCTTTTCGCTGTGCTGTCATATCTTCCAACGACAGCACAGGATCAAATCCGAGCGTGTAAAGATCTCTGACGATTACATCTTGTTTTTGCTGTACTAGATTTTTTTCAATAGCTTGTTTAAACTGACCATTCAAACTTTCCTGATTTGGATGGGCATAAATAATGAGATGTTTCATAGCGTTACTATATTTGATTGAACAGTACAAATTTAAAATAGGGCAAATCAGGAAAATTGTATGAAAACGAAAATAGCTATTTGCTGGTAGCTTGACAGATATCCTGCTCGAACTTTAGGTAGTTCCTAGGCGAAAGATTAATAAAATGTTTAAAGTCGTGAATAAGCTGGCTTTGATCATAATAGCCGCATTTATTGATAATTTCAAACCAGTTTACCTTTTCTTTGGAAAAATCTATCTGTTGAATCAATTCAATCGCTTTAAAGAAACGATGATAACGGATGATCTCCTTGGCGCTGAAACCAAAGTGCTTTTTATGAATCAATTGAATGTTTCTTTCACTTTGCCGCGCTTTTTCTGCAATAAACTTGATTGGATTTATTGTATCCGATTTGAAATTAGCTAATAGATTAGAAGTTACATTTTGAAGGTTGAGATAGGGCCGGCAGAAATTGAGAATATGTGCCACCTTTTCCTGTACACCATCTATACTATTCAATTGTGCCCATAGACTAGTAAAACAATTTTCTTCCATTGCTTCATCGGGATGAATAGGCAAATGATTAGATAAAAATGCTTTGCCAAAAAAACGATAGAATGAATCATCTTTGAAATTGAGAACCAATATGCTGGAGTTTGGGGGATACCATATCCAAATGCGGACTTAATTGGTCCCAAAACAATACATTTTCCAACCTTGATTTTCGTGTTTTGCTTGAAATCAAAAATGCAGACGCACCGAAATTAAAAACCATGATGGTTTGGAAAGATGGCAAAAGGGTTTTGGTTATTGTTATTTCGGTCCTATTTTCCGCAAAATAAAAATGAGAGAATACTGTTTCAAACTCTTGTGGAGAGGGAATTCTGTAATCATAATATGTTCGTTTACTGGATTTCATTTTTATAGGTTACAATTTAGGAAAAAACATTCATAAGCTAGATATAAGATCATTTCTATCTTACAGTCTTTCACATTTACAATACTAAAACATAGCTTTTTATAGCGAGTAACTGTTTCTTTTTCATACTTTTGACTTATAGAAATTAATAGTTCAAGTTTATGAAATCAACAACTACAATAATAGCATATGCTTTTGTACTCATGTTGTTGATTTCTTGTACAAGAAATCAGTCTAAAAGTATTTCAAACGATGAAGATATCAATTTAGCTAAAATTGATTCTAAAGTGATCGATGGTCGAATACCTAAGCCTAAGTCTATCAGGAAACAAGGTGTGCAAAAATATATTGATACATTGCATATTCCGTCAAAATATGTCGTAACAATTCCCTTAGAAATTAATGAAAGAAAGATAGACATTCGATTGCTACTCGCTAAGTCTGAAGATTTGTTAAGAGGAAAAAATTATACCATTGCTGAAATAGAAGAGGGGACAAGTAACTTTTTACCGAAGTCTGCTTATCGATGTATTGAAGGAACTATTGAACTTCAGCATTGGCAAACTATAAATAACGGTTCATATTATTATACCTATGGTTATTATAAGGATAAAGAATTTAGAGAAAATGAGTTCGTAAGTAGAAAAAGAATGACTTTTCGTAATAGAGATTATAATTTTATAACAATAATAGATATGGATAATGATGGATATGAAGACCTTCTTATTCTGGATCTCGCAAGCTCAATGAGAGACAATGATATGTACCAATTTTACAAGTGGTCTGAAAAAGAAAGTAAATTTATATTCGTGCCAGATTTTTTTGATAAAGCGGCTTTCTATGGATGGGACAAAACAGGGAAATATTTAATAACGGGTGTAAGTTACAGTAGAGAAAGAAAACTCTATAAAAACAAAATCGTTCGGGGCAAACTGAAGACCATTGATCAATGTATAGAATATGCTGTATCAGATAAATTTTGTTGGTAAATCAATATTTATCTGGGATTGATGTTGGAATGTATGGAGAAGGTAAAATTAAGATTGAAATGCCTTTTGCAAAGTGGGCGTCAAAGATATTATAGATGCTTACTGAATAACCATTTTTGAAGTTCATCCGTCAATAAATAGGGAATCACAATATTATTATGTTGTAGATTTTTAAATGTTGTAAATACAAGCTTGGAATTGCCATTCAATTTTTTGTATAATACCTTGCTTCCGATGTACGGATTATCGATGTCTTTTTCCCCATGAATTAACCAAATATCCTTATGTCTTAAGTGATCAAGATTAGATAAGTCAGGGACAGCTGCTATTGAGACCATCGCAGCGAATTTTTCAGGGGCTAAGCTCAATAAATTTTGAGCCGTCGAAGCGCCCATAGAATAACCGATTAAGTAAATTCGACCCAAATCAATATTCGGGTAGTCTTGCTCGATTTTTTTAATTAGAGCCAGAATTTGCACAGCATCATTTGATGGAAATGATGTCAAAATTCCCTCCGCATCTTGAACATAAGTGGACGAGCGTTGTGTAAACTGAGGTGCTAAAACAAAACAACTGAATTTGTTAAAAATATCATCTCTAATCCATGTTCGTGCTAAATGTTCCAATTGATTTTCGTTATCATTACCTATTCTTGATGAATTATGAAATGTGATTACGAGCGGATATTTTTTTGATAGGTCAAAGCCCTTAGGCAGAAGAAACCGATAAGGTATATTAACATTCCCATTTGTAAATACCTTTTTTTCAAACCCATTTACGGAAAGATTGTTTAATATATTTCTTGTCTGCGAAAATCGTGCACTATCAATAGAAGTTTGGTTGATTATATGTGTTTGTGCCTGAGAAAAATTACAAATAATTATACAGACAATAGAGGTGATTTGGAGCTTAATTCTGTTGGTATGCATTGGGTTTTATAGTTCAATTGAGTAAAATTACATTTTTTCTTCGTACATTTTGATTAAAATATCTGATCTAGGGCTGCTGTTTTTTGGAATAAAATCATGATTAAATGTTATATACACTTTGATCGTAACAATTGCCCCTGTTATTAATCAATAATTTTTTGGATTCGTTTCTTATTAATAGGGAAGAGTTAGTTAAAAGACTATCATATGTAAGTGCTGGAAGAAAACGATATTTCTATTTTTGATAAGTAAATGCGGATTTAGTTTAATCAATGTAGCCGAATATAAGCGAGTTGTCGAAGCCAAGCGGAAGGGAAACCGACAGATAATCCGTATATTGAATCAATTACTGGAAGCTTTTACGATGAATGTCCGAACGTAAGCAGATTCCATTCTCTGGATGTTCTTTACAGAAATTTGTTGAAATGGCTCGGTAATGATATCCATCCAACTTTGAGCGAAGAGGAACTCTTTGCATTTATAGAAAAGGAGTTTTTAAATAGAAAATTGAGTTTAATCATTGAATAGATCTGAAAATAGAATAAGCATGCAAAAACTGTTTAAACTACTGTTGATAACAGTATTTTTTTCTTAGGCTGCGACAGCAAAACGGAAAAGAAAACTACAAAAATACCGCTAATAACAAAAAGTATTGGAGATGATGGCGCTATTATAGAAAAAGGCAAAGAAATTTTCAATTATGATCTAGACTTATTGGCACAGCTTCCTCTAAGAAATCTTCCGATAATAGACAGTACTACTTTCGACAATGTTGAAAAATCTGGAGTATATGATACAGGTTTTCTGAAGCGTATAAAGTTTGATCCTGGATGTAAGGATGCAACAAACTTCAGGTTAAAATATAAAATACCTTTCTCTGAAAATTTTACTTCCATTGTGGTTAGCTATCAGTGCGGTGAACACGAGCTCCTCACAACATTGATTACAGTAAATAAAAAACACAAAATCATCGATAGACTTCAAATTGCTTATGACGAAATAGCAGAATCTGCATTTGGTAAAAGGAGCCAAGTTGAAAAAGATAAAATAGTCATAACGAGCTCAAACTGGATGAATGAAGAGCCCATTTTTGAAACAGAAACATATGCTTTACTAAACAATGGCAAGTTTAAAAAATGTAACTGCAATATATGAATATGATAATAGTAGAATTTTACTAGAAAGCATACAAGGATGATTTAGACGTTTTTAAAAGATGATAAAATTGGAACAATATTACCCTGGGGATGAAGAATGAGCAGCATTTTCCACGTTGTATAGGTCTATGCCTCAGCTAGCGGTATTAACGGAATTGAAAAATAGATTTCTTGATGAGTCTTTAGTCTATGTTATAGTAGGAATAATTGGGGATACGGCCTTAGCATGGGTTGAAAGAAAAATAACCGCTTTGGATAATCTCCGTCCAGTAGATTGTGTTGGAAATACTAGGCTGGAAAGAAGATTAAAAACAATGTTGATGAGAATGGGCTAGTAGCATTAGGTATTTGAATACATCCTGACAAAAGTACAATTGACAACTGTAACATTAGTTAATTAGCGTGCTTTTCCATGGAAAGACTATCTTAACAATCGTCCAGTTGACAAGCAACAAGAAGAAAAGATCTTATCACATAAGCTTTTGAGAAGATGATACTCATGTGATTTGAATCAATTGGCTTCGCTACTCTGCATTCCAATTTATTTCATTCATATAGCAATCCAATATTCTGTAAACTTTTATAGTATCATCTTCTGATATATATATTTTTGCATCTTGCAAAGAGTCAAATTCTACATACATATCGTAGTCATCTTTCGAAAATAATTGAAACTCAATTGTGTAAGTGCCTTTTTCTATTCGAAGGGCGTCTGTCTTTTTTATTAGCAGCGATAAGTAATTGCGTATTAGCTTCCAGTAGTTCAAAATTACCTTCTAATACAGAAGAATACCTTTTTAGTAATTGTACCTTTTTATGTTTTCATTTTCAAGCTCGAGATTATCAATGTAATAGTTGTTTATTTTTGCCCAAATTGGGGTAGATACAATTGCTTCAAACCAAATATCAATCATTATATCATCTTTATGAGCCTCATAATGCATTTCATAAGTAATTTGGCGTTCTTCAAAATCCGAGAAACCATATTTTTTTGCAAGAAGGAAAAAATAAGTTTGATGCTTTCAATAATATCTGTGTAAAAATTAGTTTCTTCCATGGGTTTATATTTGTTACTAAACTAGGATATAATCACAATATATTTTTAGATTTCTTTCAGGACTTATGATTAGCAATATGCGAACGGGTAATAGGAGAAAAATAGCAAATTATCAGATTCTAAGCAATTTTATTGCTGATCTAATAATGTGGAAATTGAAGTACGATAGGAACAACCATTTACAGAGATTTATGGACAGTTTTAAGTTGTTCGATTTTCAGTTATATTTATATCATGTCAATAATAAGTTAAAAGGGCCTGCAAGCTGTAAACAAAAAATAAACTTTACATATTTAAATCCTTTATCCTTATTTTTAATTCAATATATTATTTACAGCTATGAATAAGCATATAATTTTTGGAATATGGAACTTAATTTCTATTGCAATACTAATTGCATTTGCCTCATGTAATAGTTCTAATGAAGACAAAGCTGACCGTCTTAATAATGATGGAAAACCGAGGAAGCAATCAAACATTATCAACTTGCCATCGAAGAGGGTAGTGTAGAAGCAATCAGCAAACTAGCATTATTGTACAGTAATACCCACCAGCCCGAAAAAGCTAAAAAATACTACATATTGGCATCGGAGAAGGGGGATAAAAAAGCAACAGAAACCCTTGCTAACTTCAGCCTAAGAGATGGATCTTACAATGATGTGATAACCTATCTTAAACCAATGGTGGAAGCCGGGGACACTACACAGGTTTACGCGCTAGGAAGTGCCTATGTAAAATTGAAAAAAATATGACGAGGCAGTCCAAGTGTTGCTAAAAAAATAAGGACAATGTCTATGTTAAGGCTATATTGGGTGAAGCTTATTATGAGCTTGGCGATCTAAAAACGCCGAAAAATATTGGAAATCTGCCGTATACAACCATAAATCAGGAGGAATTAACTCGTACAACAAACTCTTAGAACTCTACCGCCAACAGGGTAGAGAGGCCGATTATAAAGAGCTTGAAGGGGCGTACTGATTAAACACAAACAACACTTGGCGCATCGGGAAAATTTAATGAAAAGAACATGCATTTACGGGATATAAGGGTAACTCGAAAAGCAGGCCAAAACCAAACAAGATGAATAGAATTAATAAAAATTTTTACCCTTACCTTATATTCTTTTTAATTGTAGTCCCAATGACTGCATTCTCTCAAAAGGTTAAAAATAAAAACAATTATACTTATCAGGTTAGAGAAGAAAAGGGGACTTAAATCACGATGGTAAAATGGATAAAATAACTGTGAAAATGGATACTGTTGATGAAACAAGGCCGTTGAGATTACAAGTTTTCATGTCTCAGCCTAATGGAAAGCTAACTTTGGCGGTATCGTCCGATAAAATCATCGAACCGCAATTTCCTACTGAAAATCATGGCAAATTTAATGGCTTTCAAATTCCGAATTTCTTTATAGAAAAAGGAGTTTTAAAAATGTGGAGTGAAATTAAGGGAGGAAACATTACTTACCACTTCAAATATAACAAGGGCAATTTTGAATTGATTTATGTTGATAAGCTCACAAGCGACACAACTAAGGGCTATGTTGACGAAAACACCATATTCACGGAAACAAAATTTAACCTGATTACGGGGTTCGAACCGAATCCGATGAAAAATTAGGTTCAGCCGAAGCACCGAAAGTAAGAAAAAAAAGAGTTTTAATACGACCTTTACCCAAAATACAGGATTTTAAATTTTCTGATAAAAACCGATATTAATTATTGTCGAGTGAATATTGCATTCGGAGATCATTGTACAGTCAATCTGAACAAAATTGAAAAAAGTAACAAAGATAAAATAAAAGGAATTGCTGCTAGAATGACAATATAAAGACGTAAATTCGTGTATTACCAATAATAAATTTAAGGATATGATATATTTAGGAATTCTAATCTTTTTCGGACTTATTACCCTATTTGCTTCCTTTTATACTGTAAAACAAGAATCTGCAGCTGTGGTAGAAAGGTTAGGTAAATTTTTAAAAGTAAGCCATGCCGGTTTGCATTTAAAAATTCCGTTTTTTGATCAAATCTCCAAACGTCTGAATCTTAGAATAAAGCAATTGGATGTCATCATCGACACCAAAACATTGGATAATGTTTTTATAAAGATGAAAGTTTCTGTTCAGTATCAGGTGATTAGAGAGAATGTAAGAGATGCTTATTATCGTCTGGAAAATCCTGAAAATCAGATTACGTCTTATGTTTTTGATGTTGTGCGTGCTGAGGTTCCAAAAACAAAATTAGATGATGTTTTTGTAAGAAAAGATGATATTGCCATTGCCGTAAAAAGTGAATTGCAGGAAGCGATGCAAAGTTATGGTTACGATATTATCAAAGCTTTAGTGACAGATATCGATCCTGATGAACAGGTAAAACATGCTATGAACAGAATCAACGCTGCCGAACGTGAAAAAACTGCTGCAGAATATGAATCCGAAGCCCAAAGAATCCGAATTGTTGCTGTTGCAAAAGCTGAAGCAGAATCTAAAAAGCTTCAAGGACAAGGGATCGCAGACCAGAGAAGAGAGATTGCAAGAGGATTAGAAGAATCTGTGAAAATGCTCAATGCGGCTAATATCAACGCTCAGGAAGCTTCAGCTTTAATCGTGGTTACTCAACATTACGACACGCTGAATGCTATTGGAGCCAATAGTAGGAGCAATTTGGTTTTACTTCCGAACTCGCCGACGGCTGCAAGCTCCATGCTAAATGATTTGGTTGTCTCCATGGCAGCAACACAAAAAATAGATGAATACAATAAAGATCAATCACCTGAACTTCCCAAAAATAGAGGTCATCAGGAATAGAAACATAAAAGAGTTTGTTTCATAGGTATTGCTACTTTTTAGTTCATATATCAATAATCAGGCTGTTATTAAAACCATTATAGGCCTCATCAATATACCCATGCGGGTTACATATGATTTTAGTGTTACCTATTTTATACTGTATAGGTGTATGTATATGACCATGAATCCAATAGGAGGGTTGATGCTTTACTATAAAATCTTCCATATCCGAAGCGTATGCGGCGCTGATTGGATCATCTAAATATTTATTTGGTAAAGATTGTATTGTTGGCGCATGATGCGTTACAACAATATTATGTTTGGATTCACTGAGGCTAAGACTTTCCGCCAGCCATAATTTTGAAGTTTGGTGTATTCTAAAAGTGTCTATACTTCTCAATTTGCCATAGCTGTCACCCAACCTAATCTTTTATAATCATTCATTCGACTTTGGCACAACGATCCATATACAGCGGGATTCCCTTTTAAGGAAAAATCAGTCCAGAGTGTGCAGCCGTGGAAACAAACTTTATCAATTTCCAAAGATTCATTTTCCAATACGTGAATATTTGAGTTGCTTGCTACATCTTTAATTTTATGTAATGTTTTAGGATAAGCCCCTTATAGTATTCATGATTGCCCAGCACATAAATGATAGGTATATTCAAAGAGAGCGATTTGAGCCAGCTGATACCTTTTACACCCACATCAGTATCTCCCGCCAATATCACAACATCAGCTACACGCAGATCTATATTGTTGTATCCAAACTCTCTATGTAGGTCACTGATAATATGGACTTTCATTTTTGGCTTTTATCAAAGTTAATAAATTCAATGCCAATCATGGAAACAGAAACGGCATTGTCTTGCTGTTGGTGTCCTGGCCAATTTCCCACAATTGGGGCAGTAATTAAAAAAGATTTGTGAAACATGATCATGTATTATACGCGCTGCCGTATCCTCATTAAATTTCTCTAGGCCATTATTCAATAAACTTAACGCATTTTCGTCTTTGGTTAGCCATCCAGCTTTAAAGTAGACTCTCTTTATTTTTTCAATATCCTCATTTTGATCTATCTTTGAAAGTGAATGCGCATGTTTATATGCAAGCTTTTCTTTTGGAGACATCAAATGTAGGTAATGGTTTATGATGTAATCTTGTTTTTCTTTTTCCATAACTACGATATCTGAGTTTTCTTGATCAATTTTAATTTACGTGATCTTTCCCAAACACCATTTTCATCGAGAATTTTTAAATAGCTGTTCGTTGGTTCGTTAGCATGATAATAATGATAAAGCTGATCGGTTAATGCTGTGAGAAAGTCAAAAAAACTAAAAAGTCTTCCTTTGAGTTGTAAAACTGCCCCATTCGCTCAAAACCCAACGGAATATTTTGCTATCATCAGTTGTAATTGAAATTACAAGATTGGGCGTATCTACCTCGGTTTGTTTGTAATAATCGTACTTTTTCCCTCCAAGCAATGATATACTTCGCACGGGAATATTTATAGCGCTTATATTGGAAAATAAGACTGAACCGAAACAGGCACTAGTAAACCCTTCTTTATTTAGTGTAACACTGTCTGTCGACTGTCTTTCGGACACTGTTCTAAACAGCTTATAAATAGCAATTAACACTAACGGAAGGAAGATCAACAGTAGCCAGGTCGGAAAATATGGTCCCGAAGGTATGAGTAAAGTGATGCATGTTAAAGTAATCATCAACAATGTTGAAAAAACCAAATCAGAATCGCTGAGGTTTTGCTGCTGTTATTAAAACGAAATCGATAAGTCTTCATTTTAACCTATACTTCCTTTTTGTCTAAGCTTCAAATTTTTCATACTTCTTCTTATTTCGTTGTTCGATCACTATATTTAAAAGTCGGACTTGTTCGTCCGCAACTAGAATAGAGCCTCTATAATCCCTAAACAAGTTCTTCAAGTCTATAAAGAATTTTGATAATGAACGATTCCTACTTGAAATGAAGTCTTTATTAGATTAATACCAATTTACTATTTTTTTCAGTTTTATTATTCAATTAACACTGCAAGATATGTATATTGTATCTTGATGGGGTATAATTGATTTACATCTGATGAAGTTAAAAGATACGCTAAAGAATATTTTGATAAGAGGTTTCGCAATTATTATGGAGCTTTTGACTAGTATATAAGTGTTTAAATTTATCATAATGAAGTCAGATGAAAAAGACAGCTTAAAATATTACAGATAATGATAACTTTTGGTCAGATGCGATTTATTCTCTCAATCTTCGGACTTATACCTTTTTGGCTTTTAGCCAACCACAAGATATTTCTAAATCGAAGGGGGAAATAGGGAACTCAGTATGCGTGAGATCCGACTTTAAGATATATTTTGATCAGTGTCAAGTAGATGGTTCAATTGCTATTTACGACAACACTAAACAGACCTGGATTCTGTCAGATACTATTGGAACAAAGAGGGAAGTTCTTCCTGCTTCAACATTCAAGGTAATCAATATGCTTATTGCTCTAGAAACCGAAGTTATTAAAGATGAGAACGAAATCGTGAAATGGCCAGGGAAGACCGATACAATAAAATACGGTTACCGACCAAGTATCTATCATGATATGTCAGTAAAGGAAGCTTTTGAAGTTTCGGCCGGATGGGCGTTCGTTGAATTATCAAAGAAGATAGGAAAGGAGAGATATAGGAGCTATCTGACCAAATGTCGTTACGGAAATCTAGATCTTTCCCAATCCGATCCAGATTTCTGGAATTATGGTAAGTTTGCGATATCACCAATAAATCAAGTCACTTTTTTAAAGAAACTATATGATGGCACACTTCCTTTTTCGAAACGGAATGTAGCTATTGTAAAGCGAGTCATGCTTACCGAACAAAAACAGAGCTATAGTATTCGGTCTAAAACAGGATGGACTAGACAAGATGGAATCAATACTGGCTGGTGGATTGGCTACTTGACAACGAAAGACAATGTATATTTCTTTGCCACCCGATTACTACAAGATCGTAAAAACAATCAGTCATCTTTTGGCAAGTGCAGGAAGGAGATCACACTGTCGGTATTGAAAGATCTGGGTGTATTAGATCAAAATACGACGGGTCAAACGTCTATCAACAAAGTAAAGCATTAGAATAATCCCCATAATAGTAAGTATTACAAGCACTGGTACACTCCATTTTGTATAACAGATATCATGGTTTTAGAAATAGACCAGCGACTAATGGGTGAAAACAATGTAAAACTTAAGCTTTCATTAGCTGAAGTTAGCGGCGATCAATTGCCAGAAATATGCTCAATTATACTTGTGCCTAGAAATTAGGAGTAATTCAATAGCTTAATGCTGCTAATTACGAAGCTGCCGTATGGGTAGCACGAAGCCATAAAGTCAAGATAAACTACTTTGCTTTTCTTTCAAAACGAGATTCTTCAATGCTCTTTTTCGAAGCTTTTGCTGACGGATTATAATCAAGACATATTTTAATCCAGTATTCAAAATCATCAGATTTTTGAAAACCATGAGGTTCTACGTAACAATACCCTTTGAGCTGTTTTCCTTTCATAATCATTGGCAAAAAGCCCTTTTTTTCCGAAACCTCATCCTCCAGTTCAGCGCTATAACGGCACATTAGATTGTCGTGGCTAATATTAATACACATTTTCCCATTTACAAGAAACGATAATCCGCTGAACATTTTCTTTTCCTCAACTTCAATATTTTCTTCTATTGAAAGTCTTTCACGCACCCGATTAACAAGTTCACTATTATAAGCCATCTTTTTAGTCTTTTTATTATTTACAAATTCAACCGATTTACTTTTTTGGATGATATTGATATTTTTTGGAGTAACATTTCGATAGGTAAAATGTTTTGGAAAGGTATTTAAAAATATTCCTGCGATATTATTCATCCATTAAAAAGAGTAATCACTACCAATTTCATTATGGAGAGAGAGTTCACGATTACGATCCAATAATTGCCAGTGTTGTTATCAGCAGAAATATTTTTAGTTATGTTATAATATGGTAAAACTAACGGATGATCGCAGTAAAATAAGAACTGAAAATTGAAGACAGTTAGTATTACTTCAATTATTTTACTTTTTGATTTATAAAAGGAAAACCTATACCTGTTTCAATGAATGATTTTAGGCTGACAGTAAATTGTTTCCATCCATCGGAGCAAACCTGATAACATTCAATTTCAGGATGTAAACCAATATGGGTAAGGTGTAATTCTACACCATTGTCCTTTTCGGCTATTTCCCAAATGATTGTTGTTCCAATCCATTCCCTTTTATTTTCTAATCCCGGAATATCTAAAAAGAATCTTCTACGTACCATACCACTTTTGTGTTAGGAGTAAGTTCATGTACTTTAAATTGTTTGAATACATGTTCCCGAAATGGATGGTGAAAGACTTCCCCTCTTGATCTGATACACCTTCAAACATCTCTGTCCACCATCGTGGAATATCATTGCTTAAGGCGTTGAATACACTTCTATTAGATGAGTTGAGTTTTATGATATTACTATAATTTTCCATATCGTTCTTTTTAATTTCCCTAAAAAGTCATTCGACAATTAGAACTCCTACATTTTAATTTATAGCAGGTATTTGTGCTGATTGCCCTCATATCTTATGGAATTAAATCCCTAAATATGCATTCGAATTTATGTTTTAGTTTTTTATTACTTCTTAGCATAGGGCAAGTTTTAATCTCCTTTTAAATTTTGTGCACCCGAAAATTTCCTGACCAGATATCTTCACCTCGATTTCTTAGAGAAGTTCTATTAAATGCAATATTAGATACGTTCTTAAACAGAAGTTTTATTCCTCTTGGTTCCCAATATTGACACCAAAATCCATATAGTTACAACTGTTGATATTACAGGTTTAATCGGTTGATTACTTGTGTTATAATGATAAAATTTGACAACAAATTGAAACAGAAATGCTACTTAAATTTTTGTTTTTAATGTACTTTTCAAAAACTACTGTAAAACTTTAAATAATGCCTCATAATAATTGAGAAAACATCGAATAACCAATAAAGATTTAAAATAGGCAATTCAATCGCTAATTGCTCGCAAACAATATTTTGTGAAAGCTTGATGAGCCAATAAGGACTAGTGCTAGCAATATAAGTAAGGAAAAATCAATTAGAATCAAATAAAAATAAAATAAATCAAAAATGAAAAGAAGAACATTTTTACAGGCCTTAAATTTAGGCATTGCATCCACAGCATTATATCATGGTGTAGGAAATGCCATGTCATTAACAGCTATCTTGAACAGTAACTTCCATGAGAAGGAACTTTCGTATCACCGGATACAGGAAATAAAATATTCAACCGTTCAAATGAAATATCCCCGCCTCGTAGGGAAAAATGCTCGACTGGATCTGCATGGCTATGGCCCCAATGTGGAAATCTGTGTTATCAAAACAGACAAAGGTGCTATGGGGTGGGCTTCTTTACGAGGATCCAGAAAAGATGCTAAGCAGATAGAAAAGGAACTCATCGGTAAAAAGTATCTGAACTTTTTGCTTCCAATATGGGCATTTTGAATGATAGGCACATCGCATTTGATATTGCCCTTCATGACCTTGCGGGAGTAATCTTGCAGAAACCAGTGTATGAACTACTTGGCCGCGAGAAGCCGTATACCACGGACTATTATAGTGGGATGATCTATTTCGATGACTTGGAGCCATCTGAAAAGCCTGCGGGTATAGACCGGATTCTGGAAGAGTGCAGATATGATTATGGAATAGGGTATAGACAATTTAAACTAAAGATTGGGCGGGGACACAAATGGATGCCGTTCAAGGAGGGACTCCAGCGCGATATTGAGGTAACCAATGCCGTGGCCAAAGCCTTCCCTAATTGTGGCATTTTAGTAGATGGGAACAATGGTTTTACAGTAGATCAATTCATCCAATATCTAAAGGGTATTCCATTGGTCAATTTATTTTGGATAGAAGAACCCTTTCATGAAACCGTTGCCGACTATCAAAAACTGAGAAATTACATCAACGCCACGGGAATAAATACTTTGTTGGCAGATGGTGAAGCAGATCCCAATCCAGCGCTACTCAAGGAACTCTTTGAAAAGAAACTATTGGATGTGCACCTTACAGATATCGAGGGATTGGGCTTCACGAACTGGAGAAGATTGATGCCGCAATTGAAGAAAATGGGTGCGCAGGCTTCACCGCATGCATGGGGCTCGCTGCTTAAATCCTACTATACGGCACATCTGGCAGGAGGGCTTGGCAATACGGTTACAATAGAGGGGTAGCGAGTACGTCGGACGACGTTGATCTTTCAGGCTACAAGATCCAGAACGGCAAACTGATCCCACCATCCACAGCAGGTTTTGGAATGCCTCTACTAAAGAAAATATGAAAAATGCTCACAATTTCTTTATCCGCCCCCATATTCATGATGAGGCGGATTTTTAATCCCTAGTACTGACAGTCGAAATGCGGAGTAAGGGAAGAAGACATCACAAACAATTATGAATATCTCTGGCTAAATGAGACTAAAGTAATCACTTCGATCATCTCAATGATTTATTCAATTTCGTTTAGTCACAGATAATTGTAAAGTCTTAACGGATAATAAATACAGCGTAACGAATCATAAATCTCCTAGATATTGAGAAAACCAACAGATTTTAAGATCTGGTAATTTCTTCAATGCCTCCGATTCTTTGCATTGTTTTCTGTCCAATGATACACGCTGCCTAATTTCACCGATGTGCTGATAGATGGTAAGATCGGTACTCAGATACACCATATAGTCAGTGATGCGATCGCATGGAGTTGACAAAAGAACACATAAGAAACTCTCTGAGGGGTACATCTGCTCCAAATGCCCCGGAACTACAACAAACACTTTTAAATGACCAGAAAGCTGAGGTCGCTGATCAATAGTTTCGCGGGGGCTTCGCTAGTTAAAATCCAAATCCTTTGCTTATCACCAAGCTTATATGTGTATACATATAGACTTATTTGTTTGGATATATAGTAGCGGATGTTTATATTAGCCTAAACTTAAATAAAAAACGTTCTATTTCATACCATAATTAAGCATTGGAGATGTTTTATAGCAATATTATTATAATATTCGATAGCATGAATTACAAATTCAACACTTAAGTAGTGTAACTTTTATATAGTAAGTTCTTGAAATTAAGTTTTATAGTTTCCGATATACGGCCATTCACAGGTAGTAATAAAGAAAAAAACACGAATTAGGGTAATGGAATATCAGATGTGTATAATAATCCATTAAACTAATAATAACCAATATAAATAGATAACACATATTAGACATTATTCAAGCGGCTGTTTGTTTTGTGTCTTAAGATTTAAACTAAAGTATGATGACTAGAAGATCTTTTTTTCTAAAAACAACTCATGGGTAATCATCTCAGTTTTGGGTAGTTTAGCGATCATAATTTCTTTGTTAACGATGTGTAGCCGAGTTCAGAATCCTCAACTTCAAGTTCTGGCACCAATGTTTTACCGAAGTTTGTGGATTATAATTACCACATCAAGCCTATTCTTTCTGATAAATGTTTTGCGTGTCACGGTCCCGATAACAATACAAGGGAAGGAGGGTTGCGCCTAGATACTAAAGAAGGGGCCTATAAAGCATTATCGGAAAGTCCTGATAAGCATGCGATTGTTCCAGGTAAACCACATATCAGTGAAGCTTTTTGAGAATTACAACAAAAGATGAGTCGATTCGTATGCCTCCGATTGCCGCTAATCTTCCCTTAACTAATTTCGAAATCGAACTTATTGAACAATGGATCAAACAAGGTGCTGTATATAAACCACACTGGGCATTTACTGTTCCGGTAAAGCCCGAAATGCCAAAAGCGAGTGAGATAGAGTGGGGAAATGGCGAAATTGATAGATTTGTATTGGACAAGATGGTTAAGGCTGGTTTTAAGCCTAATCCTGAGGCAGATAAAAACCGTTTATTGCGTAGAGTGAGCCTCGATCTAACAGGTTTGCCTCCTGAGGAAAAGGTCATGGAGCGATTTCTTAATGATAAATCGAATAAGGCTTACGATCGGCTGATAGATGATTTAATGGCGTCTAAAGCATATGGCGAACAAATGGCGCTTCACTGGATGGATGTTGCCCGGTACGCAGACTCGTATGGATACCAAGATGATGATATCCGGACACAATGGCCATGGCGGGATTGGGTTATTCATGCTTTCAATAAAAACATGCCTTATGACCAGTTTGTTACTTGGCAATTAGCGGGAGATTTATTGCCTAATCCGTCTAAAGAGCAACTCTTAGCAACAGCATTTAATCGGAATCATAAGATCACTGAGGAAGGTGGTGTTGTTGATGAGGAATATCGAGTTGCTTATGGACTCGATAAAACAAACACTTATGCAAAAGGTATATTGGGAATTACAATGGAGTGTGCGCAGTGCCATGATCATAAATATGATCCCTTTACCCAGAAAAATTATTATGGGATGTATGCCTTTTTAATAACTCTTTGGAGAAAGGCCTAGAAGGACTTGTAAACTCTGGGCCTTCGAAAACACCACGATTGACAGTCACAAAAGAGGACGTTAAAGGAATATTAAACTTTATAAACAAATTGGATGATGACGCAGAGGTGTCTGTCTCTGTAATGGGCGAGCGTGATACCGTCAGACCAACGTATGTTCTTGATAGAGGTGTTTACGATGCCCCAGGAGAGCGGGTATATCCGCAGACACCAGAAGCTATTCTACCATTTGATAGCAAAAATATGTTTCAAACCGTTTAGGATTGGCACAATGGACATTTAGTGACAGAAATCCACTTACCTCGCGTGTGTTTGTCAATCAAATTTGGGCCATGATTTTTGGTCGTGGATTGGTCGCTTCAGTCGCTGATTTTGGTAACCAGGGTGATCTGCCCAGTCACCCCGAATTATTGGATTGGTTAGCGCTGGATTTCCAGAAAAACGGATGGAATGTAAAAGATTAATCAAACAATTGGTCAGTACGGCAACTTATAAACAGTCATCTCAAATTACAACCAAGCACCTAGAAAAAGATCCGGATAACATTTATCTGGCACGGGCAAAACGCTTGCGATTACCTGCCCAGATGATTAGAGATCAAGTTTTAGCGACTAGTGGTCTGTTAAACAAGACTATCGGTGGGCCGAGTATCAAACCTTATCAGCCTGATGGCATCTGGGAGGTTAGCAGCTCAGGGCGGGGCACGTTGGCCCAATACGTACAGGACCATGGCAAAGACTTATACAGGAGAGGATTGTATGTGTTTTTAAGCTGACTTTACCGCCACCTAATATGTTGATTTTTGATGCGAGTAATCGGGATGCATGTCAGGTGCAACGAACAAGGACAAATACCCCTTTGCAAGCTTTGGTTATGATGAATGATCCAGCAGTATTGGAGGCTGCACGAGTGTATTCAACACACTTAATTAATAGTGCCCCAAATAAGCCGCAATCCGATTATATAAAAACAGCTTTTAAACGCGTATTATGTCGCGATGCAACAGAAAATGAACTGAAGCTGCTGAACCAATATTATAGCGAGGAAATAGATCGCTTCAGCAAAAGAAAAGATGATGCAAAAGCATTTCTTCGTGTTGGAGAGGCTCCGCTCGACGATCGTATTCCAAAGGAAAAGCTAGCAGCATTAATGTCAGTGGTGCATGCCATATATAATTTGGAAGAAACATTGACTAAAGGGTAAATGAACAGGTAAAGAAGACTTTAAATTGATTGTTATGAAAAAGAAGCTAGATTCCAATTTTGAAAAAGAAGTGCGAGAAGCACAGTTATTTCAAAATCGTAGACAATTTCTTTCTAGTTTAAGTATTGGTATTGGGAGTGTAGCATTGGGAGCGCTGTTGATTCCTGATCTTTTCTCCGGAAAACCCGGAAGTCAGGAGGAATTTGAAAAGGCCTTGCCGCATTTTGCTCCCAAAGCAAAGCGTGTCATTTACCTTTTTCAGTCTGGAGGCGTCTCTCAGTTGGAGTCATTCGATCATAAGCCAAGATTGAGAGAAATGATGGGACAAGACCTTCCGGCTTCTATTCGTGGGAATCAAAGGCTTACAGGGATGACTGCTGGTCAGGCGAAATTTCCCCTTGTCGGTTCGTATTTTGATTTTGCTCAATACGGGCAAAGCAGGGCATGGGTGAGTAGTCTGTTTCCATATATGGCCAAGGTAGTAGATGATTTATGTATAATCAGATCAATGCATACAGATGCTATTAACCATGATCCGGCGATTACTTTTTTCAAACCGGATCTCAGCAAGGCAGTAGAGCGAGTATGGGGCCTGGTTGAGTTATGGATTAGGAAGTGAAAATCAAAATCTACCTGGCTTTTGCGTACTTGTCTCCAAAGGAAAAGGAAATGGTCAAGGCGTATATTCCAAGCTATGGACGAATGGATTTCTGGATTCAGTTCATCAAGGGGTTCAATTTATGGGAGGGCCAGATCCTGTTCTTTATTTGAATAACCCAGAAGGCACAGATAAAATAAGCAGAAGAAAATTATTGGATAAGCTTGCTGAACTCAACGGTATGCAATATGAAACCTTCGGTGATCCTGAAATTACAGCTAAAGTACAACAATATGAAATGGCTTATCGAATGCAGACCTCTGTTCCGGAGGTAACTGATCTTTCAAAAGAACCGGATCATATTATCAAAATGTATGGGGCAGAATGTTTAGTTCCAGGCACCTATGCCGCCAACTGTTTGCTTGCTCGGAAATTATCTGAAAATGGTGTTCGATTTGTACAATTGTACCATCAGGGATGGGACCAGCATGGTGGACTACCAAACGAAATGGCACTACAGGCAAAAGATGTAGATCAAGCATCCGCCGCATTAATTACCGATTTGAAACAACGAGGTCTGCTGGATGAAACGCTCGTGATTTGGGGCGGTGAATTTGGAAGAACAAATTATTGCCAAGGTGGGCTTACCGTGGATAATTATGGGCGAGATCACCATCCGCGCTGTTTCAGTATCTGGATGGCTGGAGGTGGGATCAAACCAGGCATAGTCTATGGAGAAACCGACGAATTGGGCTACAATATCGTGAAGAATCCTGTTCATGTGCACGACTTCCATGCTACTATTCTCCACACATTGGGCATAGATCACGAAAAATTAACCTATAAACACCTTGGTCGACGATATCGTCTTACCGATGTTGCTGGAAACGTTGTCAAAGATATTCTCGCCTAAATAGAAACGTTAGATGACTTTAAAAAATTCGCATTTCAATATTCTACTTGGCTTAAATAGCTTTATTGTGTTCTTCTTAATCTTTGAAGAAAAAATAGAAGTTCCTGTTTTTCTTCAGGTTATCGGTAGGATGCATCCCTTACTATTGCATTTTCCTATCGTATTGCTAATTATTTCCTGGCTAATATTTTTGTTTAGAAATAGATTGAAAAAGGAAGTCCCAGCGATTCAATCTATTATCAACATATTATTGTTCATCAGTTCTTTATTGACGGCAATTACTGTAATTATGGGGCTGATGCTTTCGAAAGAGGGCGGATTTGAAGGGAGCAATTATGACTGGCATAAATATGGTGGTGTGCTTCTTTCAATACTTTCACTTGGGCTTCTGGGTTATTTGAGGTTCAGGAAAAATAAAGATTATCACCCGGTCTTTGTTGTTGGAATTAATATAACCATGATTTTATTGTTAATGGTCGGACACTTTGGTGCGGCACTCACTCATGGCGAAGATTTCATAAGCAGTCCTCTAATTAGCAAGGAATCGAGAGCACTTGATGTCGAAAATGCAATGGTTTTTGAAGATGCAGTCCTACCAATTTTCCAAGCCAAATGCATGGGTTGTCATAACTCCAACAAACCTAAGGGCGGTCTCATTTTGTCTGATTCAACAGCGATATTAAAGGGAGGAAAAAATGGTAAGCTATTCATTGCTGGAAACCCAATGAATAGTTTGATGATTGAACGTTTGTTGTTGGATATCGAAAATCAACATCGTATGCCTCCTAAAGGTAAACCACAGCTGACCATTGATGAAATAGCGCTGTTAAGAGCGTGGGTTAAAAGCGGAGGAAAATTTAATGTGCCTCTAGCGACCTTTAGCGAACAAGATACATTAGTTCAATCTGCAAAATCCGTTTACGGATTTCAAGGAACTCAAAATTATGAATTTGCGGCAGCGGACGAAGATGAAATCAAAAAATTAATAACACCTTATCGAATTATTCATCCTTTAGATGCTGGCTCTCCGGCATTGGATGTTAATTTTTATGGAAAGGATTTTTTTAAAAGTCAATCTTTATCAGAAATCCTTCCGATTGCTGAACAAGTAGTCTCTCTTAACCTAAGCGGAATACCCATAAAGAAAGAGGATATTCAAACCTTAGGGAAATTTAAAAACTTGGGCACCTTGAATCTGAATAATACAAAATTGTCGAATGAGGATGTTCAATCGTTAAGTGCTATTGCAAGTTTAAAGAATATCAGCTTAATTGGTACTCAGGTAAATAAAAGCGGTTTGGAGAAACTTGCAAAAATGCCAAACCTTCGAAAAGCCTATGTTTGGAATACCGCGGTAAAACTGGATGAATTGGATGCAATCCGAAAAGCCTTTCCAAAGTTGAGAGTTGATGCAGGAATTAAATTTGATGAGCATCAGAAATTAGCCTTAACAGTTCCGAAAATTAGTCCCGCAAGAAGTTTCTTTCAAAAGAAATGCTGCTATCGCTAAGTCACCCAGTGAGTGGCGTACAGTTGCGGTATACGTTGGATGGAAGTAACCCCGATAGTACTACAGCATCAATTTACAAATCACCCATTCGAATTCAGAAAGATGTGAGATTACGCGTCAAAGCAATTAAAGATGGCTGGTTACCCAGTAATGAAGTTAGCCAAGAATTTTATGCTGCGTTTATTATACCCAACAAAGTAAATTTAGAGAGTAAACCAAACCGACTATATAAAGCTAGGAAAGAACAAAGTTTTTTTGATCTTGAGAGCGGAGGGAATAATCATGCTGACGGCAAATGGCTCGGATTCCAGGGAAATGAACTTTCAGCGAGTATATTCTTTGATACTCCAATAAAATTGAATTTTCTTGCATTAAGTATTAAACAGGAGTATAACCAACATATCTACCCACCTCACTACATAGAGGTTTGGGGTGGAGCAGACACTTCAAATATGAAGTTGTTGAATAAGGTAACAGTAGATTTGGAAAAAGCAGATAAAATGAGAAAGAAGAGAATGGTTACTTGTAATCTGCCAGATCTAAAAGTAAGTGTTATCCGATTAAAAACTAACATTATGCCAAAATTCCTGAAGGATTCGCTGGAACAGGAAACCCACCATGGCTTTTTGTTGATGAAATAGTATTAAAGTAATTTATAGTCTCATTTAAACATGAATAGAAAAACATTTATCCAGAGATCCAGTTTACTGGCAGGGGGCTTATCATCATGAAAGATCTTTTGCAAGACCCAAAGAAATGCAGTATGGCCACAATAACATGAAATATACCTTGGATAAAAGCTGGGCAACAAAACATTCACCCAATCTGACCGTAAAAGACTGTCATGAAATGGTGCAAGATAAAAAAGGAAGGTTGTTGTTATTGACCAATGAAACCAAAAATAATATCATTATTTTTAATAAGGATGGTCGGGTTCTTGAAAGTTGGGGGCATGAATTTCCAGGTGGCCATGGCCTGACCATTCATGATGAAAATGGGACGGAATTTCTATATATTACAGATAATGAGAGACACCAGGTTTACAAGGTTGACCTTAACGGTAAGATACTTTTGACTATCGATGCGCCGTTGGGCATTGGCTTATATAGTAAAAAAGAAGAATTTATACCAACAGAAACTGCAATTGATAGTAACGGAGACATCTTTATTGCCGACGGATATGGCGCTCAGCATATTTTGCACTATGATAGTAATGGTAAATTAAAAAATCATTTTGGAGGTAGAGGTGAAGGTGATTCCTTTTTGGATAATGCACACGGAATTTGTTTTGACCAACGAAATGGCAAGAAATCGCTTTTAGTAACAGATAGGGCCAGAAACTGCTTTAAGCGGTTTGATACGACGGGTAAGCTAATCGAGATCATAAGTTTACCTGGTGCAGGAGTTTGTAGACCCGTAATAAAAGGAGATAATCTTTATGCAGCTGTTCTGCGTTCTCCGAATATGAATGTCGAGAATTCCGGTTTCGTAACGATCCTAAGCAAAAAAAAATAAAGTAGTTAGTAATATTGGAGGAACCGAACCTATTTATAAAGATGGCAAACTTCAGCTCATCCAACAGCAAGATAAAATATTCGCTCATCCCCACGATGTATGTGTGGATGATGATGAAAATTTATATGTTGCTCAATGGGCATCGGGCAAAGTCTTTCCTTACAAATTGAATCGGGTTTAGGGATCTAGGTCCTGTGCATTTGTCATAGACATAAAGTAGCTATAATTCGGGAAGTCTGGACAAGCCTTCGGGAAATGACGATATTTCCCGAATCTATTGTTGAAGCTAATTTTGTTGTTGTAGATCTTAAATAAAACAATTATGAGCTCAATCAAAAAAATTAGACAGACAGCAACGTACGCTCTTTGCTTTGGATGTGGTATTGCCATGCTTGCTTCATGCAGCGACGATGATATGATACCACAGGTACAGTCCAATACGATTACCATAGAAAATGTTTTGGATGCCAAGCCACTCGTCGAGTCGGGAACTTTTATGGGAACAGGTACTCCTCCAGTGATTTTCCCTGGACAGTCCATTAGTATAGAGTTTTATGCCGGCGCAGGGCAGGCACTTTCTTTCGCAACGATGTACGGTTGGAGCAATGACCTTTTCTTCGCGCCTGAAAATCCGGGCATAACCCTCTATAAAGCAGACGGAACTCCTGTGACTGGAGATCTATCCGCCCAGATCAAATTGTGGGATAATGGAACGCGGGTCAATCAAGCGCCAGGCATAAAGGTTGTGCACCCGGAACAGCTGAGCCAAGTCCTGGCAATATAACCGAAGTAAACGGAAGCGATGCCCAAGGAAATATGTACCTGCCCGCGTCCCAATTGATGAAAGCGACTCTTTCTTATCAGGGCGATTCTAAATTTAAGCTAACGATCGAAAATAAGAGTGGTGGTACAGCTAATGAAACACCTTTTAGTCCCGGAGTGTGGACCGTTTCCTATGCTCCAGGGGGAGATATCCTTGAAAAAATGCCGATTTATACCAAAGGTAAACCCACAGCAAATGGACTTACGAATATTGCCGAGATGGGTGACAATGCTATGATGTCTGCACACCTTCGTGGAATGACTGGGATTTTTACGCCACTTTCTCCAGTACTCGTTGTTGTTTATAAGGGTAATGAAAACCCTTTTATAAAGTAGGAGAGAAGGACAGAGCGGAGGGACTAAGTGATCTGGCACAGACCGGCAATGCCGACATACTTGCAGCAAAACTCCAGTCCAAATCCGGTGTTAAGAAAGTTTATGTACTAAAAGAGTCAGTGAGTACTGTTCTTCTTCCAAAGATTGGCAATGCTAATGGAGGTAAGGTTATGCAGCAATTGGATATCGAAAAAGGGGATAGGATTGCGATCGCCACCATGTACGGATTGAGTAATGACTGGTTTTATGCTACGAAGGGTAATGGTATCGATGCCACAAGAAAGGGCGATGTGTCGGATGAGGTATCTCTGTATGACAATGGGACGAAAAGGGACCAATATCCTGGGGCAAATATTCGGATTGATCTTTCAGGTATGTCCCTCGGGGAAAGTAAATCCATTCAAGAGGTACCTAATCCAAATGTATTTACTACTTTGCCGCAGATTGTAAAGGTTACGCTTAACTAAGATATACTGAATGGACGGGTTTCTTTCAGATTGATAAGCCTGTCCATTTATTGCTTAATCCGGATAATTCTTTACTAAATTTATACCACTGGATACGTTCAAAAGGAAGAGGATGAAATTAGAATATGTAAACGAAAAGACCAATGGAACTTTTGTGGTTGGCAATGATAAGTCAATACTTACCCATGCAGGAATTTTACGTGACAGCACGATAAATTCGATTGTATTTAATTTTCAGGAAGATCAGCTGGCATTTATAGATGAGGTACAATATACCTTTCCAAAGAACACTGTACTCCCATTGATGGCCAACCAAAATTTTAGATTCGAACACCTGAACAATTGGTCGCCTGGCAGTTTAATCGGGAATTCTACTGTATTGTTGACCATGATGCGGAGGTAGGTTGTGTGGGCTTTCTGTTTTACGGTATCAGCAATCCCATGTTTATAGGGCTCTCGCAACAGGACATTGATGATATACAGCTGACAGGACAGTTTTGCGAAACGGATATGCAGGTTAGGGATCGGATGCAAAACGAGATGTTGCGTACGCTGCTCAAGCGGGTTATTATCAGTGTCACCCGTCTAGCCAGAAAACAGACCGCTGGTAATGCACTGCTTACCGATGAAAAATTGGATCTGATACGAAAATTCAATCTTCTTTTGAATGTAATTTTAAAACCGAACATGAAGTTCGTTTTTACGCAGGGGAGCTCAATAAATCGCCCAAGACACTTGCTAATGTCTTTTCTTTATTGAAATTCCCTTCTCCTTCAAGTCTTATACAAAAGAGGATTATGCTAGAAGCCAAACGTTACCTGAATTATACGGATAGGTCAGCCAAGGAGATAGCTTATCAATTGGGGTTTATCAGTCCAGCGCATTTCAGCCGCTTTTTCAAACAGCATGCTGGAGATACGATTTCTGCGTTCAGGGATAAATAGTAACAAGATTAAAATATGAACAAACAATGCGAAAAATAATAATTACTCTATTTGGGATAGCTTTTTTATGATTAATTCTGCTCAAGCGCAACCCAACAAGCAAGATCCACAGGAATATCCTGCAAAAGCTGAAGATATCAGCCCTCTGCTGATCGGAGAAATGATACCCAAGAATTGACAGATGTCAAGGGTGGCGCCATCGACATAGGAAAAGCAATTTCTCAAAAACCAACCATATTGGTATTTTACCGGGGTGGATGGTGTCCGTATTGCAACCTGCAGCTTTCAGGCCTACAGGAGATCGAAAAAAATTGATTGGATTAGGATACCAGGTTATTGCAGTCAGTACGGATAAACCGGGAATCTTCAATCCAGTATTGACAAAGCGCATTTGACATATACTTTGCTATCAGATGCAGATCTGTCGTTGGCGAAAAAAATGGGAATTGTATTTAAGGCGCCGATAGCCTACCATAAATTTTTGCCCGAGACAAGTGGTGGGAAAAATACCGATATGTTACTTCCTGTTCCATCAGTATTTATCTTGAACAAAAAGGGGAGATACGATTTGAATATATCGAGCCTAATTTTAAGGAAAGGATCAGTCCAAATTTGCTTCAAGCAGCTGCGGGCGCACTTTATGATTCGCTTTGAAATATGTTAAAAGCCTAGATATTTCATATCTCTAATTAGGTTCTTCAATTTTTCAGGATTATTTTCGAAAGCTTTTATTTGGCCGATATGCTCAGCCGTAAATGAGAGGAGCGCGCCATTTGAATCGCTAGTTCTATTTTCATCCTTTGCTTTTAAGTTTCTGTAAATGTATACTGGAGTTTTCAGTATGCCAAAAGGAATTCCCCACCAGCCCAAGAGCGAACATGAGATGATGGCTTTTCTATTTTGCTTATCCAAACAATCCGGACAAGCAATGACTATCTTCGTTGCGGTAAATGTGGTAATTATAATGCTTTTGATAGTGTAGCAGACCGTTCCATTTAATTTATCTCGACTATTGTCACAGATTGGGCAAGGCAAATCTCGCAGTAGTTCCGAATGACGGTAGATATCTTCTAGAGAATGGTGTTCATTTTGAGATATTACTGCATTTAAAAGATTTGGGTCGAGATTACGCTTTCTAATTTCATTTTCTATGATTCCGAATACCTCCGGCTGAATTCCCTGTGCATTTGTAGTAATAACTTCGATAAGTTTGCTATCCGACATTCTCTCATAGTTTTTTTCTATCGCCCTTAAGTCCATATAATTTAATGATTAGATTTTTAAATTGATTTTGTTCGAATATCTATCTAATTAAAATTAGCGGCTGTCAGATACCCCGATGATCTTAGTTTTTCCAGGATATGTTTTGCTTCAGCTTCATCCATATCATTCGCAAATTTTATGGTTTTCAAACCATAATCAAATCGGATAGTGCCTCTGTTCCTAAAGACGCCTAAATCATTGCGTCGACCCAAAAAACAAACTCAAAGGTTCTTCCTCAACGTGAAATCTCTTTGCTTCCCGTAGATCATATATCTTCTGTCTGAAGAGTAAATCATTTTTTCTAGCAATACTTATTTGTTCGTGATCTATTATTATGATCTCCTGTCCAATTAAGTACCAGATTAAAGTTTTCATCACAAATAAACCACCAGCTATCCAAAAGGCCAACCATACCATAATAAACATACCCTCGATGCCCAAACTTCCATTTATGGTGCCGTAAAAATCTTCGAGCAACGAGCTAACAGAAATAATAGATAGTATCCAACCGACCAGCCACAAACTAAAGATAATAACAATAGGTAAATGTTTTTTTGCCGGGACGGCGATATGATATCCACTTGGGGTTTCGTGCAGAGTTGCGATGCCCCTATAAGGTCTCTCCATAATTTATTGGTATTTAATAGATTGTGCTTGCTTGAATAGTTTCCTTTTTAATGGCTAATATGCGAAAAGTCAAAGAATAAAAAACGAATTTCAATATAAATATTGGTCGGCAAGGCAATTTTTAACTTTCTGGAGACGTAATTTATCCTTTGTTTCTTGAACTTTTGTTCAACAGGGATGTTAATAGGAGCCATAGATAATGTTAATGGCCGTTTAAAAATATAGAAAGAGTGAGGAAAACCGATGCAAAAAAAAATACCATTATAAACAAATGGACATGATAGGTTGCAGTGCTATCTTCCTGCGACTAATTTTGAACCCGAGCATGTCCTTATCAATTTATGATAAGGACTATAGCTTATTGTTTCCATTTCATTTTTCCATTATTGTCAAACATTTCGATAGAAGGATTTCCTAGACTGTCAACTTTTAAAATAATTCTCGGTACTTCATTATTATCTTTCATCACCAAAGATGCATTCCCGTTTTCAGTTAGCAGGTTAATACGGTTGATATTATGTCCAGGCCTACCGGATAGGTCTTTGTCATTAATCAATAGACCAGCCCTGAAATAATTGTCGTGTTTATTATCTTGTGCCAAGATACCGATGGCATCGGCATTCTGATAATCAAATGCTAGTGCATTCAGATTAGTCTCCTCATTATCAGTAATCGCCAAACCACCTCTTTCGTCGCCATTTTTATCATAGAAAATCAGACCTGCAGGGGAGTAAGCCCTTTTGTACGTCTTCCCTTTGATAATGGGTTGCGGAATGTTATCTGTGTTTGCAATAACGATACGATTTTTCCCCGATCTGTCCTTGATATCTATTCTTTCTGCGGTTAAGCCGCGCTCGTTGTTTAAAAAAAAGTAGGCTACACAGGCCATCAGAACGACATTTACAAGAATAAGTGCGGTTAGAAATATTCTTAGTGTTTTAGAAATTGTTTCCATAATTTAATATCAGTTTTAGTTATTACTTGCTCATATTCGACTCTTGAATTAGCATTAATCTGTGCTCTACTTCAAATTAACATGCTATAATCTGCTTCTTTTATTGCTTATAAAAATCAAAAATAAAGTTTGGTTTCGAGTATACCCTTTACATAGGTTGAGTACAAGGTTATTTTTATCTTTTGTTTCCATCTCCGGTATGCAGGTCACTATACTTCACTTCCCTTAATAGATACTGTCAACAAATCAAGAATGCGATATTTACATTCCAATTTTGCCTGACCTATTATATTCACGGCAAAATTAAAGCATGATTTTAAGCCCACATTTTCAATAGGTTGAGCACAATGATTTTTTATCTGGTTAGTTCTTTCCGAATTCTGCTCAATTGTGTTGGGGTAATGCTCAGGTGTGAAGCAATATATTGTAGTGGAATTCTGTTCTCTATTCCCGGATGTGCTTGCAACAATTTTAGATACCTTGCAGTGGCACTTTCGGTAAGTAAGGAAATTTCTCTTTCTTCATTAATGACTATCCATTTTTTTTTTCCAGATAGGCAATGTACAGGTTCTTTAATTCATCATTTTGATTAATAGCCTTTCTTGTCTGATGATAGGGCAGACATACCACCGTGGTGTTTTCAATTGCTTGCAGTGTGAATTCATTTGGTGTTTTTATGATTGCCGAAAATCTGGTGCTCGCAAAATCTCTCTCCAAATAAATCCATTTATTCCAGATAGCTCCTTTTTCATCTATAAAATAAGAGTTTAGTGCACCTTTACAAACAAAGAAGATGTCATTAGCGACATGCCCTTCCCTTAGTAAAACTTCATTTTTTTAAACTGCTGAATGTACACCGTTTCTGCCAACAAATTAAATGCCTTATCCGAAATAGGATATACGTTTACAACAGCTTCTTTAAAGTCTGCAAGGTATTTTTCTAGTTCTGTCATTTCTTGTGGTGGGCTTACCTGATGATATTACTTTTAAATAAATATAATGTATCTTTTAAATAGTTAAAATTGTTGAGCCAACATTTATGTTGGACGGGATAGGATATAGGTGAGCATATTTGGAACATTGATGTGTGTATTTTTAAAATGAAGTGGAACTTGTTCAAAACCAAGTCTTTTAGCAGCCTCAGGGAAGAAGGGTTGTCACCAGAAGGGAATGCGATTATTGTTTCAACGCCCATGACGTCGAATGCATATGTGAGTATCCGCTCAATAACCTCTCCCATAATTCCTCTACCATGAAACTTTTCGAGCAGTTCATACCCGATTTCTACTGTACCTTTTGTAATATCAAAGTTCCAAAGGCATGCTGCTCCAATCAAAGCCGGGTTTCCCCGATAGGACACTGCCCAAAATATACGTTCATTTTTATTGATCATATTATCAATCTTATCGATATATGCAATAGCCTCGTCGATGCTTGCACATGCTGTCCTTCCCGTCAGCGCAGCGACTTCAATGTCCGAACGCAGCTGATAGATTTCTTTTGCGTCATTCAATAAAAGCCTACGAAGAACCAATTTATTGGTCTCTAATACCGGGAAATTTGAAAAGTTTGGTTGCTTCATGATGTGTTAGGATCCGGTTTTTTCTAATACTAAGTTTTGGATGATACAATCCATTTGCGAGTACCACAACTTTAGCAAATTGATTATTGATAGATCCCTGTATGTTCTCTATTTTGTTTAGATCCTCCGATTTTTCTTCACTCTGTTACATCAAAGTAGATGGGCGAAGGAAACAGTTCCAATTTAAATATCAATATTTAATCAAAATTAGCGGCAGTCAGATACCCCGACGATCTTAAGGTTTCCAAGATATGGTTTGCCTCAGCTTGATCCATATCATTCGCAAATTTTATCGTTCTCAGACCATATTCAAATCGAATAGAACCCCTGTTCCTAAACAATGACAGATCATTTCGCTGACCCAAAAAGGAAAACTCAAGATGCTCTTCCTTAACATGGAATCTCTTTGCTTCTGTTAGATCGTATATTCTCGGCCTGAAGAACACATCATTTTTTCTAGCAATACTTATTTGTTGGTGGTCGATCATAATGATCTCCTGTCCAATTAGATACCAGACCAAAGTTTTAATCACAAACAAGCCAGCTGCTCCTCCAAAGACGAGCCAAACCATTGTAAACAAGCTATCAAACCCCAATTTTCCATTTATAATATTATGAAAATCATTACCGAACGAAGAGCCAAAAAGTTAATTGCCATCAGCCAACCAACCAGCCACAAAGTAAGGAAAATAATAACAGGCAAATGTTTTTTTACGGGTATTGTGATATGATATCCGGTTGGGGTCTCATCAAGGATAGAGGTGCCGTTATAAGTTCTTTCCATATTCATTGGTATTTTTAAGTTTTACTAACTTAAATGTTTTGCTTTTCCGATTGCTAATATGCAAAAAGTCAAAGAACAAAAAGACGAATTCCAATATTATATTTAGATCATATACCCACATTCTCCCAATCTGAGGTTATAAATGTTGTGCCTAGCAGGGGATACCCGTCGGAAAACTCGCCTGAATAAAAAATCCGTCTACAATTGCTCATGTAGCAAATCGTAAACCAAAGCCAGCGAATCATAAATCCTTTTGGCGTGTTATAGAAGAGATACTTTAAATTTGAAGTGCAAATAAACAATTAAGCACTGAAAAACATGTATCAATTAAGTGAGTTGGAGCATGTTTGACAAACCGACAAAAAAATGAAACAAAATACAAATTTCAGTTTTATAGTAGTTATCGCAATTTTTTTATCTATTTCAAACTTAAGTTTATATGGACAAGAAATTGTCAATAACAGTCAAACAGAAACGATAAAGTTACCACTAAAGAAAGTTGTACGCTATTTTGATAATTTCAACGATTCTTCCATGCTTCAGTATAGTTTGAAAGAAACGAAAGTTGATTCTATAAGCCGAAACGAAAATATTGCGACTATTTACCTTACAGAGAACAAAAACTATGTTTCAGCCAACATCTTTACCGATTTAAATTTATACAAAAAAACAATTCGAGAGAAATCTTTTGAATCTAACATAATCATGCTTTACAAGGGTGAATATAATAAGGAAACACTTAAATATCCAATAAAACCAATGATTCATGAGTCTTTTTCCAAGAAAGGAATACTTAAATGGAAAGTTAACATTGAAGGAATTGATGAAAATTCTACAAAACTGACATTTATTTTTGACTCATTTGACGAGAAAAGTAAGCAAAATTTTATTTCCAATTTTACAAAAGAGATAGATAACTATTTCAACTATGCAATTCTAAAAATATATGTTTGTGACAATTTTAAATTTGATATCTTAAAATATTTAGAAAACTATTCAAAATCAGATGCATCTGATGTTCCACCGACAAAAGGAAATTAACAAAGTACTATTGCAAGACTTGTTGCTAGAGTAGCAATGAAAAGAGTTATCTGGATAGAAGCATTCAAATGCATGACTTACCCAAAGTTAAATTTTTGAAAACCAAATGAACCTTCACGAGCTTATAGAAAAATCATACAGCCTATTTGAGAAATATGTCATTGGGAAAACTTTGCATGTATGCAAAGTTTGTTGTGTAACCGCTGAGGAGGAATCAAGATTGATAAATACACCATTATGAACAGTATCAAGTGAATTATTGGAGGCTGCTTATTACCGATCTGCAAGAAATTATTCGGATAGAGAATTGTGGGAAATGAAACATTTCTTACCAAGAGTAGTGGAGCTTGCAAATAACTTTGATTTTCCTTGTCACTCAACAGAAATCGTATTTGCCAGATTAGACCTTGACAAGCCCGAAAAATGGGCCAAAGAGGAAATGCAGTTGCTCACTGAATTTTCAGTACTATATTTTAGAAAGTGTTTGACCTTTTATCCCTTTTCTCCAGAAAGAGAAAGAGTGGGTACTTATTTGGTCATGTTTGGTGTTGCAAATTTCAACCTAAAACCGCTTCTGAACGAATGGGAAAATACAGACAGTATTGAAGGTCTGCTACATTTTAAAGATTTTGTTTTGAACGATATAGAGTACAATGCTCAAAGTCCGTATAGATTGACAAATGCTTTTTCCAATCCAGCTATTGATGGGGAGGTAATAAATTGGTTAGCCAATAAAGCAACAAGACGAGCATTTTCTGTAAAAATAGAAAAGCAGATTATAGAAAATAAAAGCTTAGACGACGAAACCTTAGCCGAATTAAGCTGGACTTATGAATTGCTCCAACAATAAACGAAAATTCAGGAATTGTAAACGAATGAAGATGATACAACATATAGAAATTAGAAAAATAATGAAAAGATATACTTATCACCTATCTGTTGTTCAGTAATATTCGTGATAATTGCTTTGAAAATATTGCGCCCTTCTTAAAGAGAAATTATCAGTAGTCAAAATCGTCTCTCCTGTAAACTAAAGAATCATTCGTCTGAAAATACAATACGATTGAGAAATCTGTTAATAATGCTGCTGCAATAATAGTCTTGACATGATTTACTATCTATTCAAGCTACAAAACCTAATCTACGCCCCTTAACGAATTCTACTTATTGTAACTAACAACCTTGGAGTAGGTTTTTTACTATAGTAAAAACAACGCAAACGTTTGCGTATTATTTAAATTTGAAAATGATAATATTTATAAATATTTTGTTCCTACAAATATAACACTTGTTTGATTTTGTGAGTGGAATATTTATTTATATGCACTTGGTTAATAGTGGTTTGAGTGTTAATTAATAAATTAAAAGGCGATTAGGCGTGAGCAATACTGTTGGGGAGCAAAAATTATGGACGGAATTCAAAGGAGGAAGCTATGACGCATTTTCCGAAATCTACCATTTATTTGCGACCGATATTATAGCCTACGGATTTAAAATCCACCATGATGAGGATCTTATACGTGACGTGATGCACGATTTATTTGTTGAACTTTGGAGTACACGGGAGCGTTTGGCCAATGTAGGATCCGTTAAGTTTTACCTCTTTAAGTCTTTTCGTTACAAGTTATTAGCTACATTAAAGAGGAATGAGAAGCGAATTATTAAATATGAATTTAATGAAGAATTAGTTGATCAGGACCTGCTAGAACTTATCAATGATAAAGAGAATAAACTGAACAAATTAGAAGATACTCTTCATCAATTGGCTCCGAGGCAGCGGGAGGTCATTTATCTCTATTTTTACCTCTCTTACTCTATTACAGAAATATCTACTTTATTGAGTGTAAATTACCAGTCGGTTTCAAATCTGCTGCAACGCGCACTCATACGTCTACGTAGTCTACTCCATATTTTACTAAGTCTGTCTGGCTTTTTATATCCCGTTTGCACATATAAAGCAAGCGATCCTGGCAATATATATACTTCCTTTTTGTAAATGCATTTTTTTAACTGTGTACGTCTAAAATATTCATTGTTTTTTTGCATAAAAAACCAATGAATGAGGATACCCACATAAAAAAAAAAAAAAAAGCAGAAATAGGTGAGTATAAAAGCATACAATGATACACTATAGTATATAGACCAACGAATTTATGCTTAAATATTAAGAATGGAAGTAGAAGATTACTTGAAAGACAACCAATTTATTAAATGGGTAAATGAACCGAATGAAGATCGAAGCCGCTATTGGTCCGAATGGCTAGCTAATAATCCACAAGACGAGGACAATATGCTACGTGCTAAGGCTATAGTTGAACGCCTAAACAAGATCCATCAACCAACCAAACAGATTATAGAAATGAAGGATCAGATCTGGGAGCAGATCGAATTTACGGTATCATCTCAATCCCATCATCCCAAAAGATTCATTTCGAGTCTTTGGTATAAATGGACAGCTGCTGCAATAGCTTTTTTATATTGTTTTATGGGAGTCTACTTTATGTAAACAATAAAGATCATAAATCTATTAATCTAGCATCGGAGCGTGGCTATAACGTTTATGTCAATAGGAGCAAGATTCCCAAAATTATTTTTTTACCTGATGGTACAAAAGCAAGCCTAGAACCAGGAGCAGTACTAAAACGCAAAACATTATTTAATGATAAAATAAGGGAAGTATCCATTAGTGGCCGCATATTTTTTGATGTGGCTAAAGATAGTACAAGAAGGTTTGTCGTTGAAACACCGTTTTTAATGTAAAAGTAGTAGGGACTAGTTTTTGGGTATTGGCAGATGTGTATACGGAGAAACAACAAGTGGCGGTAAAGAGTGGAAAGGTGGAGGTCGGCCGTATTCAAGAAGCTGAAAGTAAACCGTATACGTTATTGCCTTCAGAAAGGCTGACACTTAATTCCAGCACCGGGCAATTTGTAAAAGACAAATTTGAAAACGAATCTACCTATACTACACCACAAATGGCCGATGATATACTGGTATTCAGAAATGTATCACTTAGTTACGTATTAGATAGTCTCTCCAATATGTATGATATCAAAATTCGATTTGATAGGGATCAATTAAATCAGTGCAAAGCAACCTTACCATTACCAAAAGGTTCTATCTATGATAAATTATTTATTATTTCCAGAACAACAGGATTGCGCTACAAGATAGAAGAACAGACTATTGTTGTGGATGGCACTTGTAGTGGGAGTAGAGAAGAAATAAGATAATAACCAAATATATAAGCCTATGTAAAATTTCAACCTACTTACGAAATAAGACGACGATGCGGGAACATCGTCGTCCGAAAAAGATCTATACACATTCAAGGCATGTGTACAGGCTTTCTATTGTATTTACTTCAACCACTAATTTATGAACAAAAGATAAATAACCAATTACAAAGACTATTTATGAGACTATCTTTTGTAAATGCGTTTTTAGTCAGTGCACTCATTGCCGAAGGAGCAACAAACACACTCCTCGGACAAGAGGTATTGAACAAAAAAGTAAACTTTACGGCACGGCAAGAAAGTCTATCTGTTATCTTAAGACGGATTGAATCCCTTGGTGGGGTGAAATTTAGTTACCTGTCATCTCTAGTAGATAACAAATCAAAAACTTCTGTCGATGTCAAAGACCAAAGTTTACAGGAACTTTTAGATGAACTATTGAAGCCACTTGATCTCAAGTACGAGATCTTTGGGAATCAGATTATCCTTAATAGGCTAGCCACAAATACAAATGCAATCTATTCTTTACAATTAATTCAAGGGGTTATCATTAATGAAAAGGGCGAACCAATAGCCGGAGCAACAGTTTCAGATAAAAAGAATCCTAAAACGGCCACTTCTACTTCTACTGATGGTAGTTTTAAATTGGACGTTGAAATAGGAGCTACATTGATCGTTTCGGCTATCGGGTACGAACAACAAACCGTTGTAGTAGACCGATCGACTATGCAGGTCCGTCTTAAGGTTTCAGATAATGCCTTAGAAGAAGTTGTTGTGGTAGGTTATGGATCTCAAAAGAAATCTACTGTAACAGGGTCTATTTCCAGCGTTTCAGGAGATGTATTGCGGCAGATCCCAACCCAATATTACCAACGCCATAGCAGGCAATATCCCGGGAGTCATATCCACTACACCAAATGGAACGCCGGGTTCTGGGTCAAATCTTCAGATTCGCGGTATCACCACCCTTAATGACAATTCACCATTAGTTGTTATAGATGGTGTCGTGCGTTATGATGGATTTGGCAACATTGGCTCTGACGAAATAGAGAGTATTACCGTACTTAAAGATGCATCAGCAGCAAGTGTGTATGGTGCCAGAGCAGCAAATGGGGTCTTTCTGATCACGACGAAAAGAGGTAAAATGGGGAAACCTGTCATTACATATTCTGGCATGATCGGTAAACAGCAGCCTACCAATTATCCCAAATTAATGTCAGCCTATCAATTTGCATCCTTAAGGAACAAGGCCTTGAAAAATATGAGTTATGATCCCGCTAATCCAAATCACGCAGGTCTATTTTACTCAGAAGATCAGCTTACTGACTTTCAGTCAAGAGGAGATGAAAATGTTTGGTATGATGCTACATTCAAAAAAATAGCATGCAGCATGATCAAAATGTTTCAGTCAATGGCGGCACAGAGGTAATCAAGTATTTTGCGTCAGTTGGTATTTTTGATCAGGATGGTATGTATGATAATATCAATTTTAAACGCTATAATTTCCGAAGTAATACCGATGCACGCATAAACAAAAATTTGGTAGTAAAACTGGGGCTTGAAGGCCGCCAGGAAAATAGCAATAATCCTGGATTTGATGCCGGATCTATTTTTGCAGCAGTCTTAAGGCAAAATCCGACTTATTCTATTCTCAATTCGGATGGTTCATATTTTAATACCACAGGAGAACATCCTGTAGCAATGTATGAGTCAACAGGATATAATCGCAATGTATGGAATGTATTTCAGGGTTCACTATCCTTTGAGCATAAGCTGTCTTTTATAACAGAAGGTTTGAGTCTAAACGGCCTATATTCTATTTATAAAGACCGTCTATTCAATAAAACCTTCTTTACCCCTTATACGATGTACGATGTTAATCCTGCGGGTCAGGTGACGGGGACTAAGCTCGTTGGAAATCAAACTTCCCTTAATCAAAGGTACCAGGAAAGCGACCAACAGTTTTATAACCTTTCTGTCAACTATGACCGCAAATTTGGCAAACATGAAGTTAGGGAGTTTTGGTTTACGAAGAGTATAACTCTACCGGGAATACATTTTTCGCTTACAGGCAGCAGTTTCTTTCCAACATCAAAGATGAACTATTTGCATCTGGGACTGAAAATCAGAACTTAGGTGGAAACGGAATAATTACTGATGCACGTCGCAGCGTGATCGGTCGGGTCAATTACAATTTTGCTGATCGCTATTTACTGGAAGGAGTATTCCGTTCGGACGGCTCTTATCGTTTCCCCGTAAGAAGCCGCTGGGGATTTTTTCCAGCCATTTCTGCGGGTTGGGTAATGTCAGAGGAACCGTTTTTAAGGATAGCCCAATAAATAATGTAGTGTCTTATCTTAAGTTTTTTGGTTCAACAGGTTTGACGGGTAATGACCGTGTTCAAGCGTTTCAATTTCTGGATAATTATAGTATTGTTTCTGCTTCTGGTCCTATTTTAGATGGCAGCTCTACACCGAGATTAAATTATGGAGTCTATCCAAATGCAGCGATAACTTGGGAAAAACAGCAGAGTACCAATTTTGGGATTAACGCAGCTTTATTGAATTCAAAAGTCAATTTAAATTTTGAATACTTTATTCGGAATACCAAAGATATCCTTATGGCGAGAGCCTTGTCTGTGCCCGCTACATTCGGAAGAGATTTGCCCACTGAAAACTATGGTAAAATGAGAAACCGTGGCTGGGAAGCATCACTGGGATATCGCGAGAAAATAGGTGCTGTCAATGCGAACTTTAATTTCAATATTAGCCATGTTGTAAATAAAGTAACGAAAATTGATGATCCAGTCACAGCTTTGGACTATCAGCGCCAATTGGGACGAGTTTATGGATTTAGATCCGGCTACGAGACCGATGGCATTTTCCGGACTCAAGAAGAGGCCGATCAATGGTTTGGAGGTCAACAATTTGGACAAAAGTCTTTGGCCGGGGATCTCAGATATGTTGATATCAATGGCAATGGACAAATTGATATCCAGGATCAAAAGGTGATTTCCAACTACAACAATACACCCCGTATGATGTTCGGACTGTCGAGTACCTTAAGCTGGGAGCAGTTTGATCTTAACTTTTTGGTTCAAGGCGCCGCACAGCGTAATCTGATGATTCAGGGCACAGGCCGTGTGTTGTATGCTGGCGGAGGATCCTCAGGCAACTTTGCCTATTTGGAAGACTCATGGACCCCAGATAATATCAATGCTGAATACCCAATAGCTTGGACGGATGCAAGATCGATCAATAATAGAAATTCGACTTTCTGGCTTAAAGGTGCAGGGTATGTCCGACTTAAAAGTGCTAGCCTTGGCTATACATTAGATAATACCTGGTTGCACAAAAATGGCATTAGCAAAATAAGAGTCTATTTGTCAGGTTTCAACCTCCTGACCTGGAGTCAAATAAAACAATTTGACCCAGAGGTATCAGCGAGCAATGGACTCTATTATCCACAACAACAGAACTTCAATCTTGGCATTAACCTTACACTTTAAAAAATGGGACTATTTCAATCTAAAATATTCAAATTTATTTTTGTCGCATGGACGATATTGTTGTTCCATTCCTGCAAGAGCGGTATGTTGGACCCCGCTAATCCCGGTGCTATCACTTCAGACGATGTTTGGAAAGATACCAAGTTAATCGAAGCTTATGTGGCTGGAATGTACCAAGATGTCCCAGGCTGGGATTATAATCTGTATAACAACATTACGGATGAAGCGCGCAGCAATTATCCTGGGCAAGCTCCAAACAATGTTTTGGTAGGCGAGTGGGATGAAACAAATTGTCCTATGGATAACTGGGCAGGTAGCTATCAGCGCATTCGTCGAATCAATGAACTATTAGCACGTATCGACGGTAGTCCAGTACCTGCAGATCGCAAAAGTAGCATCAAGGGTGAAGCCTATTTTTTGCGAGCATTGCATTATTTTGGACTAGCCAAGCGTTATGGTGGAGTTCCGATTATTAGGCAAGCGCAGACATTATCCGATGATTTACTTGTAAAGAGAAATTCCATTAAAGAAACATTTGATTTTATTGTTGAAGATCTGGAAAACGCCTATGCCATGCTGCCTACTGATGTTTCACCAAGCAAAGCTTCAAAATGGGCTGCAAAGGGTTACAGGCACGCGCTTTATTGTTTGCGGCAAGCCCATTGTTCAACACATCCAACGATCCCACATTATGGTCAAAGTCAGCAGCGGCTAGCAAACTTGTTATCGAAAGCGGGAAGTTTACCTTACATCAAAATCTAAAAACACTTTGGCAGGTCGCCAATAAGGAATCCTTGTTTGAGGTTCAATACAAGATGCCCGATAAACATCATGGGTTGGATGCACTGGTAAAACCGCTGCGACTGGCAAATAATGACGCAGGCCAATGTTCACCAACACAGGAACTTGTCGATGCATTCCCAATGGCAAATGGAAAACAAATAACGGAAGCTGGATCCGGCTATAATGCCCAAAATCCCTATGTCGGAAGAGATCAACGGTTTTATGCTGCTATTGCTTACAATGGTAGCAAGATGAAAGGGACAACTTCTGGTCCACCGCTACAGGAAATTACGGTAGAAACCTATAAAGGGGACAAGATTTCGATGCAAATCCTGCAACAAAAATTTATAATACCATCACGGGATACTATAGGATTAAATCAGTTAATCAGGAAAACACCCTCTATTCCTATGGTTATGGAAGCACGCAGCCCTGGATCGAGCTTCGATACGCGGAGGTCCTGCTAAACTTCGCTGAGGCTCAGAATGAGGCGCTTTCAAATCCCGATGCCTCCGTATATACAGCGATCAACACGATACGCAATCGTGCAGGTATCAGCTCCAATATTCCACAAGGCAGCCTGACAAAGAGCAAATGCGCGAACTGATTCGCAATGAGCGTTACGTAGAGCTCTGTTTTGAGGAAAAGAGGTACTTTGACCTGAGACGTTGGAAGGTTGCTGGTTCAGTATTACATGGAAAAAAGGCACAGGCGTATTTATTACTAAGAATGCAGACGGTACCTTTACTTACCAATATTTGGCTATTGATCCCAATCCAATCGTATTTACGGAGAAAATGTATTTGATTCCAATTCCTTTTTCTGAAACCAGCAAAAATGCAAATCTGCTACCCAATAATCCCGGTTGGCAATAAGTTATTTCTGTAGGGAGCTTTTGTTAATCCCCAGATGCGAAGCAAATGGGGATAACATTAGTGTATAAAAATAACCGCTCTATAAATAGGGACATTAGGAGCTGTTCTGATAATTAATATATGTGATATGTATAAAGTTTTAAAATATAAGGTATTATCGATCTTATTTTTCTTTGTTATAAAAGGTTATGGACAAGTCGATAGTCAACCTTACGAGGGGCTGGATGAGTGGTCCAAGACAAAAGACCATCGAATGGAATGGTTTCGTAAAGCACGCTTTGGCATGTTTATTCATTGGGGCTTTACAGCGCGGCCGGTGGGAGCTGGCAAGGTAAGCAATACCCGCAGCATTATGCAGAATGGATACAGACATGGGCGACGGTACCGAGTAAAAGTTATGCAACAGAATTGAAACCAAAATTTACAGCAGCCAAATTGAATGCGAATGAATGGGCAACACTTGCAAAAAATGCGGGAATGCAGTATGTGGTTTTGACTTCCCGCCACCATGAAGGATTCAGTCTTTTCAATAGCAAACAGCCATTTTCAGTTTCGAATACCATCACCGGTGGAACAAATATATCACCCAAAGGGAGAGATCTTTACGGGGATATCGTACAAGCCTTTCACAAGAAGGGGCTTAAAGTTGGTGCATATTATTCACTATTGGACTGGCAGCATCCTGATTCCTACGAGGGAAAACAGTTCAATAGCGAATTGAAAGATCATATACCCGATCGTAAGGTTTATAAGGAATACCTTTACCAACAGATTAAAGAATTAGCAACCAATTATGGAAAATTGGATATATTATGGTTGGATTTTAGTTCTAAGAACCGACAAGGTGAGACTTGGGAACCAAGCGTATCCTGAAAGATCTTCTCAAATGGCAGCCGGATATTATTGTTAACAATCGTTTTTGGAATGGTTTAGAGAATAAAAATGGTGATATTGGTACACCTGAAAAATACATTCCACCCACAGGGCTTCCAGGCATGGACTGGGAAGTGAGCCATACCATGAACGAAAGCTATGGTTTTAGCAACCATGACAGTAAGTGGAAATCCTATGATCAAATCATGCGCTTATTTCTGGAAACTGTAAGTAAAGGCGGTAATTTCCTATTGAACGTTGGACCAGACGCGGCGGGTACTATCCCAGAGCCAGCAGTTAAATTGTTGCATAGCATCGGAGATTGGATGAAAATCAATGGCGAATCTATCTATGGGACGACTGCGAGCCCCTTTCAGACTTTGGATTGGGGATATTGTACCCAGAAAAATGATAAGTTGTATTTCCATGTGTTCGATCGTCCTAAAGATGGTCAGATTTCCGTGCCATTAGCAAGCCCACTAAAGGAGGCTTACCTTCTTCAATCACCCCGGCACAAACTATCGATACAGGAAGGGCAGGGGACTAAAATCATTAACATACCTGAAAATAAGGCAATACAGTGGCCACAGGTTATTGTAGCTAAACTAATTGGACCACTTAAAGTGGCTGAAAACGCTGTTCAAACCTCAGCGGATGGGCGGATAGTGCTTACTGCGAACAATGCGAAATTACAAGGTAGTGGTGGAATCAAATTGATAGGTGCCACAACGCATGATCCTAACCGACCGAATGCCATTGGCAATTGGTCTTTGGCAACAGACCAGGCCTACTGGGATATTAAGGTTCAACGTCCAGGCAGCTATAATCTTGTGATCAGCTATCTTCCAAACAAAAAAATGGCTGGAACAATAGAAATAGCTCTTGGCGACCAAAAAATAAGCCATAAGATTCCATCAGGAGATGAAAATAAGTTTATAGAAAAAGAAATCGGTGTTTTAGAAATAGACCAGCGACTATTGGGTGAAACCAATGTAAAACTTAAGCTTTCATTAGCCGAAGTTAACGGTGATCAATTGCCAGAAATAAGTTCAATTATTCTTGTACCTAGAAACTAGTGGTCAATTCAATAGCTTAATGGCCTAATAACGATTCGGTAAAACACAATCAATAGTGAAACGCCTTGATTAAGCACCAGCTCTAAATGATGTTTACTTTTGGCCATTGCAAAATTAAGATAGATTTAGGCTCAATTACAGCCGCGTTAAAAAGTGTTAGTATTTGCTAATATCGTTGCAAGCTATACTGGAGTAACCATCTATTTTTGAGATAATGCAGTTTGTGATTTTATGTTATGGAGAAAGCTAGCAAATCCATTCCTTTAATCATATAATACTATCTATAATAACTAATTAAAAATGAAGTCAATGATAAATCGTTTAACGGTCTACGTGTTACTTGCATCAAGTATATGTTTACAACCTAGGACGTTATTTGCGCAAGAAATGGACAAAATGTGGGGAGATAAAGCCGTCACCACAAAAAAATCACAAGCAGACTCAGATAAAGGAAAGCGCTTCCGTGAGGGGAAATATGCCATGTTTATTCATTGGGGGTTGTTTTCGCAATTTGCGAATAAGTGGAACGGGAAGACCTATTATGGTATTGGCGAATGGATGATGGATAAAAATATGGCCAATCTGACAACGGCGGAGTATGCGCCGATTGCAAAGGAATTCAATCCTGTGGACTTTAATGCCAAAGCCATTGTTCAGCTGGCTAAAAATGCGGGAATGAAATACATCATTGTTACTGCTAAGCATCATGACGGATTTGCGATGTATGATTCAAAGGCCAGTGATTTTAACATTGTCAAAGCCACACCCTTCAAAAGGGATCCCATGAAGGAACTCGCTAAAGCTTGTGCGGAAGCGGGAATGGGGTTTGGATTTTATTACTCCCACAATCAAGACTGGACAACACCCTATGGGACAGTCTTCAATACGAAGGACAACTTGGATCCCAAATCATTTGAGAGTTATTTTAGACATAAATGTTTACCTCAGGTGGAAGAAATAACCTCGAATTATGGTCCCATTGAATTGGTCTGGTTTGATACACCCGGCGATATGAAAAAGGAGTATATCGAAGAATTGGTTGCTGTGGTTCGCAAAAATCAGCCGAATGCTTTTGTTTCGGGCCGGGCTGGTCATGGACTGGGGGATTATAATACGCTTGGTGATATGGAGATACCATTAAGTAATGTAGATGGTTTATGGGAAGCCGTTGACGTCAGCAACGATGCATGGGGTTATGCCTGGTACGACAACAATTGGAAGGATCCCAAAGAAATTCTTAGACGTCTTATTTCAACGGTAGCCCGTGGCGGTACGTACATGCTAAACATTGGGCCAGATGGCAGGGGAAATGTTCCTCACCAGCAGCAGAAAACATTGCTGGCCGTTGGCGAGTGGCTGAAACGCTATCCAGATGCAATCTATCAGGCTGAGGCATCTCCTGGAAGCATGCATTGCCCTGGGGCGATATCACAAAAAGAAGAATAAGCTATCGCTAAGTGTTTACAATTGGCCAAACACGGGTAAATTATATATCCCAGGGTTACAAACGGCTATAAAGACTTCGAGACTCCTAACAGGGAAAAATACGATTCCTTTAAAGCATTATACTGAGCAGGGCTGGACAGTGCTGGATATACCATTTGCTCCCGGCGATCCATTGGTTTCTATTATCGAATTGGAACTTTCTGGCGAAGCTAGGGTAGACCCAAGTTTAGCGCTCGATCCGCAGGGCGTTTCTACCTTCGCCGCTGAATTCGCAGAAACCAGTGCTGTGAAAAAATTCCGAAAGGGCTGGATGGAAAAATTCGGGAATGGAAACATGTTACCCAAGTGACAGAATGGACAGACCAAGGTACAGCTACGTGGACGATAAATGTACTTAAGCCGGGTTATTATCAAACCGAATTGGAATATAGTGGTGAGGAAGGCTTGTTTGGCGCATAGATCAGAAAGGCGGACAAGCTGTACAGAATCAACAAAATTCATCAAATATCTATACCTGGCAGCCTATGGGTTGGATGTACTTTGCCAAACCCGGAACTTATGAGATTGCAGTTTCGTTAGTGGAAGGAAAACAAAAATCTACAAGTTTAAGTGGCTTACGGTTCTCTCCGATACGATTTTAATATGGATTATATAGCTTCCAAAAAATTAGCTAGTTAAATTCATCCTATGAAGTAAATAGGTAACTAAATAGTTCTGCATTTGATATTATATAAACAATGAAAAAAATACGGTTATTGGTCCTGGTTTTTATAGCCATGTATCATTCCTCCTGGGCGCAGTGGTCTGTTTTGATGGATGATAAAAAGTATAATGAAACGGAATTTTTCCTCTACCAACGTTTTACGCAGAAAGAATGGGATGCAAGCAATTTTGCCAAGCCGGAAGATATGAAATGGTTTTTGGACGCACGCTACGGTATGTTTGTTCATTTTGGTCTCAATTCCTACGTGAATAAAGATATGAGTTGGCCGATAGTCCGTAACCGCAAAATGCCAGATCATGGACAGGAGCCTATCCTGACCAAGCCTGGCAGGTTGAGTGGCCTTCCAAATTCAAACTTGAAAAATTTAATGCAAAGGAATGGGTCAATATCGCACAGCGCTCGGGAATGAAGTATATGACAATTGTCGTTAAGCATCATGATGGTTTTCATCTATGGGATACCCAATTCTCTGATTTTAAAATTACAATTACACCTTTTGGCCGAGACTATTTAAAAGAATTAATTGATGCCTGCCATGCCGCAGGTTTGCCGGTTGGGCTCTATTATTCGCAGCGTGACTGGTATCATCCGGATTATGAACCTATAGATACCAATACAGTCCATTCTATTTCCGATCCGCCGTATTATGAGTCCCTACCGGGCAAACGTGTAACAGCAGGGGCAAAACATAAAAATATATTGACTATCAGTTCAAAGCGATTCGAGAATTACTGACTAAATATGGTAAAATTGATATTTTCTGGTTTGATGCAGTCAGTTGGGGTGGGATGTTTACCGCGGAGATGTGGGATTCCGAGCGGTTGACGCGCATGATCCGAGAATTACAGCCTGGGATTGTTATCAACAATCGGGCAAGTCTTCCCGGAGATTTTGATACACCAGAGCAGCGCATTGGCATGTATCAAGAACGACCCTGGGAGAGCGCAATGACCTTAAATGGCAGTTGGGGTTATGATCCGGAGCATAAAATAAAACCGGTTAAAAATCTGGTTCGTGAAATGCTGACTGCTGCGGCAGGCAATGGCAATGTATTGATAAGTTGGGGTGCAAAATTTGATGGGGCCTTTGACAGTCCGCAAATTGACAGCTTGTTGGCAATAGGTCATTGGTTAAAACAATATGGAGATTATTACTATGGCACCAGAGGTGGTCCCTGGATGCCAACAAAGGAATATGGTGCCGTTCATAAAGCAAATAAAGTATATCTCTATCTTTTGATCAGGCCATGGAAACGATAAAACTTCCCATCTTAAAACATAATCGTTTGCGCCGGTTTCATCGTGTAGGTGATGATAAGGCGTTGAACTGGAAAGAGGCAAATAACAATTACGTGTTTACAGACATCAAAACGACTGACCCTATTGTACAGATTTTTGAACTTGAATTCGATAGCCCAATTCAAGAAACTGTCGGGGACAGGACTTACTCTATTTTTGATTCCCCAACATATGGTAAGTTGATCTATGAAAAAAGCTGAATAAAGTGCCTCGCAGGAGAATTACCGTTGATTTAAAAAAATCAGTAAAGTAACAGGTATTGGACTCTATGGGAATATTGAAAATTTAATAGTAGAATATAGCATCAACAATCAGGATTGGGAAAAACTTTCTGTAAAGCAAGGTTTGAGTCAACAAGAATTGAGTCTGAATAGCTTTATGGCTGGGATGCAGGTTCGGGTAAGGAAATACGCTATCTGCGTATATATGGTAAACCAAACCCGGAGGTGAATATAAAGATCTTTTCGCAATAATTTGTCTGCGTTTAAGTTGTACTCTTTCAATTATCTCTTATTGATACCTCTGCAGATTGAATTGAAAAAAAATTAACAAGTGGGGATCGCACAAGCCCTTTTGTTGAAAGTTTATCTTCAAAAATCCCCAATTTTTCGGATACAAATCTTTAGCATAATTCAGAAATTCATCAGTACTTTTATCATATAGGAGTTTAGGTGCTCAGTCTCATATAATTTTGATTCATAGCAATAATTATTATTGCCTTAAAGAACTGCGATCTTCTGTATCCTACACTAAAGATGATTAAGTATAAAGACCTTTCTCTAAAATTAGTCAATTTATTTCATCATGAAATCTTCTGATGCATCTGAGACAATGAACACTGCGAGATATTATATAAAAATGTAACACAATAAAACTTTTCCCTAGAAGGACTTGTTTCATATCTAGTTATCAATGGTAAACGGAGTGGGGGCAATGGACAGATAGGAGGGGTGATGAGGATTGATGTTGTACCTTAAAAACAGAATATATGAGAGCGATCTGGAATGGAGCAATAGGTTTTGGCTTGGTAAATATACCGATCAAGCTGTACTCGGCCAGTGAATCGAGTACCTTGGATTTAGATATGCTGGACAAAAAGATTTCAGCAATATCAAATACAAAAGGGTAAATGAAAATACCAATAAAGAAGTAGCTTGGGAAAATATCGTAAAAGGCTACAAAATAGAAGACAAATATATCGTATTGGAGAACGCGGATTTTGAGGCAGTAAGTCCCGAAAAATCTAAAATATTGAGTATTATTCAGTTTGTAAAAGAAGAAGAAGTGGATCCGGCACTTTTCGAAACGCCCTATTTTCTGGAGCCTCAAAAAAATGGCGAAGCGGCCTATAGATTATTACTGGAAGCATTAATGAAAACCAAAATGGCGGGAATAGGTTCATTCATTCTTAGAGAAAGGGAAATCCTATGTATGATTCGTCCTTACGAAAAAGAGGTCCTGATGGTGAACAGAATGCGGTATCCTGAAGAAATGAGAAATTATAGTGAATTGAATATTCCATCAGGTAAAGCACCAAAACCCGAAGAACTGAAGATGGCAGAAACCTTAATCAAATCATTAGCAGAAACTTTTGATCCCTCAAAGTACCGAGACACCTACAATGAAGACCTGTTGAAAATTATCCAACAGAAAGCAAAAGGTAAAAAGACAAAACCTAAGGAGATCAAAGAGCCAGCTGGAAAAGCGGCGGATCTTATGGCAATGCTAAAAGCTAGCCTCGAATCTGGAAAAAGAAAAGTGGGATAGATTAATTTAAGTTTTTCAATATGCCATTAGAAGAATATCATAAAAAGAGAGACTTTAAGGCTACTTCCGAACCGGAAGGTAAACAGAATGAAAATGCCACAAAATTAAAGTTTGTCGTTCAACGCCACGCTGCAACACGTCTGCATTACGATTTCCGGTTGGAAATGGAAGGGGTTCTTAAAAGCTGGGCCGTTCCCAAAGGCCCTTCCCTTAATCCATCGGACAAGAGATTGGCCATGATGGTGGAAGATCATCCCTACGAATATAGGACATTTGAAGGAAGCATTCCCCAAGGAAATTACGGAGCCGGAGAAGTTGAAATTTGGGACGAAGGAACTTATGAACCATTAGAGAAAATAGCAGGAAAAACCGACGATTTGATCATGCGTGCTGAACTGCACAAACAATCTCTAAAAGTTGTCTTACATGGTAAGAAGCTGAAAGGCGAATTCGCGCTGGTAAAAATAAAAAATGCCGCAGAAGAAAATGCATGGTTGCTCATTAAGCATAAAGACAAATATTCTGTTTCCGAAGATTATGATGCCGAAGAACATATCTCAAAAAATTCTAAAGTCACAGCTTATCTTCAGAAGAAGACCAGCAAAAAAAAATGAAAATACCGAAAGTCTGAAGCATTATAAAAATTATGCGCAGGCACTTTCTCAAGAAAAGAAACTGCCCGGTTTCATCAAACCCATGCTATGCAAAACGACCGAAAAGCCTTTTGATGACAAAGATTGGGCTTTTGAAATAAAATGGGATGGATACCGAGCTATCGCAGATATTCGGAATGTCAACATTCAGCTATATTCCAGAAACGGACTGGATTTTTCGACATCCTTTAAAAAAATTGCTGGTGCGCTCAAAATTCAAACGCATGAGATGATACTCGATGGTGAAATCGTTGCCTACGATGATAAAGGAAAGCCCAATTTCCAATGGTTACAGCGCATAGGGGAACAACACATAGATCTGGTGCTGATATATCAGGTTTTTGATCTATTATGGCTGAACGGGCATTCTACGGAAAACCTTTCTTATCTGCAGCGAAAAGAATTGCTAAAAGAAGCCTTAGTGCAAAATGAAATTATCCAGTATCATGATCATATTCTACATAAAGGGAAAGATTTCTTTCGGGCTGCTAAAGATATGGGACTGGAGGGTATTATCGCTAAAAAACTGGACAGTACATATAAAGAAAATATGAGAAGTTCGGAATGGCTGAAAATAAAGATTCATAAAAGCGACGAAGCGGTGATCTCTGGGTTTACAGAACCGAGGGGATCAAGGAAACATTTCGGATCACTTATTTTGGGAAAGTACCTGGAGGATGAACTGGTTTTCTGTGGGCATACCGGCACAGGCTTTACGGATAAACTCCTCCTAGATTTATATCAGAAAATGCAACCACTGATTGTGAAAGAATCGGCATTTAAAGTAACGCCTAAGACCAATTCCAAAGCTACCTGGCTCGATCCTGAGTTGGTGGCTGAGATCAAGTTTAGCGAGCTTACAGCAGATCATATTTACCGACATCCTGTTTTTTAAGATTAAGAGAAGATATTGATCCATTAGATGTAAAATTTGCGACAGACCTACCTGATAAAAAAACTAAAATGGAATCTAAAACACCGAAAAAGGCCCTGAAAAAGATCAAGTAAAGAAGATCGGCAAACAACAGGTCACCCTTACCAATCAGAACAAGCTGTATTTTCCCGAAGATGGAATTACTAAAGGGGATGTTGTTGATTATTATCAGCGTATTTCCAAGTTTATTCTGCCACATCTTAGAAACCGCCCCAGTCACTCAATCGTTTTCCAAATGGCATTGGAGGATTAAGTTTTTATCAGAAAGATGCGGACGAACATACACCTGATTGGGTCACCTTACAGAAAGTGTTTTCTGAAAGCAATGATAAATACCTCGATTATATCATTTGTAATGATAAAGAAACACTGGCTTACCTCAATAATTTAGGCTGTATTGAGCTTAATATATGGACCAGCCGAGTACAAAAGCTGAATTTCCCGATTATCTGGTACTCGATCTTGATCCTTCCGAAAAAAACACATTCGAGGATGTTATAGAAACAGCGTTATCCGTAAAGGAAGTATTGGATGGGGTGGGGATTTCAGGATATCCAAAAACTTCAGGAAGCTCTGGTATTCACGTCTACATACCTATGGGAGGAAAATACACCTATGATCAGGTAAAAGATTTTGGGCATTTACTCATGCAGCTGGTTCAGGAGAAACTTCCCGATCTTACCACATTAGAAAGAAGCCTTCAAAAAAGGCACAAAAAGAAAATCTACCTGGACTATCTCCAAAATAGAAGAGCACAGACTTTGGCAAGTGTGTACAGCATACGTCCAAAAGCAGGAGCGCCAGTTTCTGCTCCTCTGGAATGGACTGAAGTCAAAAAGGTCTTCGCCCAACTGATTTCAATATCTTCAATATAGCAGAACGGTTGAAGGAAAAAGGAGATTTATTCAAGCCCGTATTAGGAAATGGAATTGACCTTCTGAAGGCGCTGAGCAATTTTGAAAATCAATCCGATTTATAGATTTCCAAATTATTGTGAAATATTGCTAGTAAGCTAATGAGATGTGTGATTTTCGCTGGTTCGAAAATAAATTTAGACTCATTATAATGGGGATGTATAATCCTAAAGGGTCATATCCATATTCCTATCTTATATTACTTTGCTAGACTTCTGAATCAAAAAATAAGCAACAGCCAAATTTGGAATCCAGCACCACCATGCTACAACAATATATGCGGTTTCAAAATCACCTAGTATTGCATTTAGGAAGGGAGCCAAAGTCTTAGTGTAACAGCTGCAAAACAACAAGCATAACTATAAATTATCATATTCCTGTGTGGTAGCAATTGACGCCTCTTGATAGATAGAAATGCCATTAAAGTTGTATAGAACCAAATAACGCTAAGGGTCATAAAACCAAAAGCCGCATACAGTCCTGCTGTTGTATAAAAAGCAATATGAAATCCTGCAACCGAACTCAATAAAACAGCGGTTATGTATACTTTACCGATTTGCCTGTGAAGCATGACATTTTTGTTTCTGATTTTGTGGTTGAATTGAAGCCATCCAATAAGCAAGGCAAGCCCCCAAGAATGATGTGCGTATAGAAACTCAGATTCCAAAACGGATTAAGAAAAACCTCCTCAGGTTTAGTTTTCAATACACCTGTTTTACTTTCTCCTATAAAGTATAAACTTGGATAAAGACCAATTATGAGTGCTAATACAGCCATCAATAACCATAATATTTTTCTTAGCATTTATGTGCAATTTGAGCTTCAAAAGAAGTAATAATCCATCTCTCAATCGCTCCAAAAGGTAAGGTGATACTTTTTTATATCCGATTACTTAATTGTATTTTTTCTTGTTGACAAAATTGTGTTGGAGAAAGTCCAGTTGCCTTCTTAAAATTTCGGTTGAATGATGTTTTAGAATTAAATCCTACTTCGAATGCCAAAGAGAGGAGTGTATATTTGTTATTTTCGGGCAATATAACAATACGTTGAAACTCTTTGACACGAAAATCATTGATGTAGTCATAGAAGTTTCTTTGTTCCATTGAATTAATTACCTGCGATAAGGTATTACTATGAATATTTAGTCGTTTTGCTACTTCACTCAGGTTTAGTTCGGGTTCTCTAAAAAGTCTTTCTGTTAGCATTAACAGGGTTAATTCTTGGTGAATCTTTAACATCAATTCATCGCTAATAGGTGTTTTCTGATATTTAATTTTTTCATTGCCATCAGGATTTTTAATCTGAGGATCAGACATTTCCTCTGTGTTTTCGGCTTCTATTGTATCAGTACTAATCGTTATTAATTGATTATTGAAAATGCCAACCTGTTTTACCCCGAAATAACCGATGAATAAAACGAATAAATCAACTAGAAAAAAAGTGGAAATATCGTTTCCGAATATAACCGATATCCAAATAACAGTCATTCCAATAGTGAGATATACCAACCAGTCCAGATTTATTCTTTCAGAATAGGAAAATTGTCGTTGGATATTGATATGGTGTCTTTTTAGTAGTAATAGCGAAAAAGATATATAAATTATGCCTGAAGGTATGATCGGGATCTGTATGGCTGAAACAAGATTTTCATATCCAAAGCCATGATTTTGATATACTATGATCTTTTGCTCAAATGGAAGGATAAGAAAACCTGACAATAAAAGAAATGCCACAGATACAGGAATGAAATGGATAGACCAATGTAACTTTCTACTTCTTTGATTAGTTAAAGTAGCAACGTATAAATAAAAAAATGGACTATGAACAAGTGGCAACGGGATTTCCATTCCCAGAAAATAAGGGAAATCGAGATAAATACCTGAAACCAATAAATAATAGCAAACTAAATGAAAGGCAATTACAATCAGCCATAGCCCTAAAATAAAATCAGCAACTGATTTGCCCTTTTTGTAAAAAGAAGCGAGGCGAGAAAAGATGAAATAACTATTCCTATAATGTGAACCATTTATTTTTTATATGTAATATTGCTTATAACGTTTTTTTCGACGATTTTACATGCCAGTTGATATGAGCCTCTCCAAACACTTGAATCACAGTTTCATATTCACCTCCGCGCTTAGGGAGTTTATTGTTCGTTGAATTTAACTTTTTCTTATTATTAAGACAATACAATGTTAATGGATTTTTTGAATATTTATAACCAACTGTTAGTTAGTTATTTATATCAAGAACCGGTACTGTTGCTTCTGTTTTGTTAACGGCTTGTTTATGGGTGGTTCCTTTTGTAACGCCATTTTTAGCAAGGTTGATTGGCATAATTTCCAATTTCGTATCAGTCCATAAGGATCGCGAAATTCTAAACAATTAAGAGCAACTATGAAAACACTTTTTACATCAGTACTTGTCTTTTTCACTATGCTATTGTGCCAAGCGCAGCAGGGTAGCGGTGTCATTACAGGCAAGGTTATGGAGAAGATCACAAAAGTTTCTTTGCCCGGAGCTACTGTAAGATTAAATATTGGCAATAGATATACGATCTCCGATCAGACCGGAGATTATGAATTTTTAAAAGTACCGGTAGGAACTTATACAGTTGAAGTCGTCTATATGGGCTACCAGCTACAGCGTCAAACGGTTACTGTAGCCAGAGGTGAGAATGCAACGATCAATTTTTCGCTGGAGGATGCCTCACACAGGATGGATCAGGTAGAGGTGATGAGTGATCGAGTGCGGGGACAAGCTCGAGCACTAAATCAACAGAAAAATAAATCAATATTACCAATATTATTTCTTCCGATCAGGTCGGACGTTTTCCCGATGCCAATATCGGCGAAGCTTTACGACGTGTACCAGGCATTACCATGCAGAATGATCAGGGTGAAGCCCGTAATATTATTATTCGCGGCCTAGCACCTGAACTTAACTCCGTGATGCTGAACGGAGATCGTATTCCTTCAGCCGAAGGTGATAACCGACGCGTACAAATGGATTTAATTCCTTCAGACATGATCTCCAGCATTGAGGTCAACAAAACCTTAACTTCTGATATGGATGCCGATGCGATTGGAGGATCTGTCAATCTGATTACCCGCGCCTCACCCAATGGTGAACGGATTTCAGCTACCCTGTCTTCAGGGTATAACCCGATTCGCGATAAGGCGCTTTATACAGGTGGATTTGTCTATGGCAACCGTTTTGCTAAAAGCACGATCGGTATGGTATTGAGTGGTTCTTATAATAACAATATATACGGTTCCGACAATGTTGAAGCAGTCTGGGCAAAGGATGAGTTTGGTAACGCTTTTATCGAGGAGACGGATATTCGGAAATATGACGTGCAGCGGATTCGCCGTAGTGTGGCAGCGGCTTTTGATTTCAAGCTTGGTCAGAACCATACCATTTTTGCCAATGCCATGTACAATTGGCGGGATGATCGTGAAAATAGATATCGTATGCGTATTGACGATATTGAACCGCAGTACGATGAAGGTAATCAGATTACTGGTTACAAAGGCCGGATCGGATTCCAGACCAAAGGCGGGATTGATAATGACCGTAACAAGATGGCACGCTTAGAGGACCAACGTGTACAGAATTATTCCTTGCGCGGCGAGCATCTACTTGCTTCAAATCTGGATATGGACTGGACCGTGAGCTATTCCAAAGCACGTGAATACCGCCCAAATGAACGCTACATGTTATTCCGCCAGAGCGGTCGGACCTTTGATTTCGCGGGTTCGAGTGAGTTTCCGGTATTTAATGCGGTGAACTTTGATGCCAATGCCGTCGGTTTGAATACCATTTCCGAAAATAATGACCTGACCGAAGAAAGTGAATTGGGTGCCAAATTAAATTTTAGATTACCACTTTCCGTTGTTGCCGGCCAAAAAGGTCGCTTGCGTTTTGGGGCGCCTACGCGTGAAAGATAAGGACAGAAATAATATGTTTACAACATATTCCCCATCAACAGCGCGCTGATTCCAAATTTAGGATCTATTCTAATGTGTTTTTTGATGGTAAAAATTTCCAGGCTGGCGAACAATATGTTCCCGGATTGTTTGCCAGCAGAGCTTATTTGGCCAGCTTAAATTTGACAAATGGTAAAGTATTTACAGGCGAAGAAGATCCGACAGAATTCTTAGCCCTAAACTATTCCGCCAAAGAAAATATCTATGCTGGCTACCTTCGCTGGGACCAAGATATAAACGATAAATTGTCTGTTATTACCGGTTTACGTCTGGAGCATACCAAGATTAAATACACGGGTAATATCATCGAAAACGAAGAAGATCTAGCCGGCACACGTAGCTCAAAAAATAGCTATACCGACCTACTACCTAGCGTCGCTGTGAAATATCAGGCCAAAGAAGATCTGGTTTTGCGGGGAGCTTTTACGACCGCCTTGGCTCGTCCCAACTATTATGCACTAACGCCTTTCGTGGGTATAGTGGCAGGGGATGAACAGATCACGGCTGGTAACCCTAATCTCGATGCCACCAATGCGTACAATTTGGACTTCATGGCGGAGCAGTATTTCAAGTCCGTAGGACTTTTGTCTGGAGGGTTGTTCTACAAGCGGCTGAATAACTTCATCTATACCTATGCCGACCGCGCCTATACGACTGAAAAGTTTGCCAATGATTTTTCTGATCTGGCCAATCCGATTCCCGCAGGTGAGCAGTGGGCATTTACACAGAGCCGCAACGGTGAAAGTGTCAATGTCTATGGTTTCGAGGTCGCCGTACAGCGACAACTGGATTTTCTGCCAGGTAGATTCTTGAGCGGCTTCGGTGTTTATGCTAACTATACGTTCACCAAATCTAAAGCAAAAGGCGTAGCGAACAGTGATGGCGAGTTGCGTGAGGACATGACCCTGCCTGGTACAGCACCTCATATGTTGAATGCCTCCCTTTCCTGGGAAGATAAACGTTTTGCTGCACGGATCTCGGCAAATTATACCGCCGCTTACATCGATGAATTAGGTGGGGATGCCTTTGGAGACGCGTTCTATGATAAGCAATTTTTTCTTGATGCAAATGCATCCTTTAAGGTGTCTAAAGTCGCCCGCTTTTTTGCGGAAGCAACCAATTTAACCAACCAGCCCCTGCGTTATTATCAGGGTGTGTCGAGCCAGACACGGCAGATGGAATACTATCGTCCAAGGTATAATTTCGGGGTGAAGTTTGACTTTTAAATAAATAATGAATAGCGCAGTATGATAAAAAGTTGATTGGCTTATTCGTGATAATATTTTGTGCAAGGGAGACTTCCTTTGCACAAAATACAGCCTCCATCCATGAGATTGCAGAGGACTTACTAGAAGAACGGGAACCACAACGCTCAGATGCGCTATTTATACGACAAGACGAGCTTTTTAAGCAGGCCCGAGCCAATGGAGATTTGCTACAGGAGGCCCGAGCATTGCAGCGCATGGGCCAGATTTGTTATCAGATGGGCTTATTCACACAGTCATTACACTATCATCTCAAAGCTGATGAGATCTTTAAGTCTGATAAAAATGAACAACAGACCGCGGACAACCTCAATGATCTGGCACTACTTTTTCTTTTAACTAAACAGGAAAACGATGCCCGGCAAAGCTATTTTAAAGCTTTGACAACCTTTCAGCGCCTGCGCAACGAGAAGGGTATAGCACGAACCTACGCCAACATAGGGCATTTTTATGAGAAAATAGTCAATTATGATAGTGCCTATTTCTACCAAGAAAAAGCAATGGAAGTGTTTGATCGTATTGGTGATGCCGAAGGAGTAGCCTTGGTACATGAAAACCTCGGGAGCATTTATGAAGACAAATTGGAGTTAGATAAAGCCTATTTTCATTTTTCCAAAGCCTTAGTCTGGTTTGAGCAAGGGAGCAATACCGAGATGCGCATTGATGTGTTTAATAATCTAGGCGATGTATACCGCAAGAAAGGCAACTACAAGCAGGCTTTATACTATACACGACAGGCTGAAGTCTTGGCCAAAAATACCAATTCGTACAGTAGACTGAGTAGCGCTTATCGGGATCTTGGAAAAACCTATAATTTTTTAAAACAGAGCGATAGTACTTTTTCTTACCTGGAACTGAGCCGGGTTTATTTTCTCAAATCCTATTCAGAAGAGAGCAAAAATCAGGAAGCCCTATTAAAGGTAATCTATGGCCTGGATCGAAAAGAACTGCAGCTCGCTGAGATGGAGCAGCAGGAGAAGATCTCCTGGGCGATCTACCTTGTTTCGGGCATTGTTGCAACATTTTTTATTCTGGCTGCAGGCATTATTATCCGAAACCAACGGCACCGGATGCGACAGGAGAGCCAAACGCGTTTGCGTGAAGAAGCAATCCTGAAAACACAGCAAGAACTTCTGGAAATTGATCTAAACAACAAAAAATTACAGGCGGAACAACTGAAGGAAAGTGTACATAACAAAGCCCGTGAGATTACGGTACATACACTACAGTCTATTCAGAAGAACCAGTTGTTGGAAGATATCGGTGTGACCTTGAAAGAGATGATCAAAAGCGATGGGCGTAGTTACAAAAAAGAATTACGTAGTTTATTGAATAAGATCAATCAGAATTTTCACAAAGATAACTATTGGGAAGATTTTAGACGGATTTTCGAGGAAATCAATCACGATTTTTTTGATAAACTCCAACAAATTAATCCTGGCCTTTCGGCGACCGAGATCAAATTTATCTCCTTATAAAACTCAATATGAATGGGAAGGATATTGCAGCCCTTCTAGGGGTTTCGAGTGATAGCCTCCGCGTGTCACGATATCGCCTCCGAAAAAAATTAAAACTGGAGCAGGGCTGCAGTCTAACAGCCTTTATTCAATCCATTTAATAGGTAATGTTGCTTTTTGTTGCTAGCAAAAGGTCCGTTGTTCACTATTTGTAACGGTATATCTAGGTGTAATTCAATATAAAAGTGGCATTTTGGCCTACACTAAAGTAAAAGAAATATGAACAATTTGAGAACATTATTTTTCACACTACTAGTCTTATCACTGGCTGCATGCAAGAATAAACAACAGTCCAAAAATGCGGGTAATCCGGATACCTTACAGACGACCGTGATCACTGACAAAGTACAGCACGACACAGATGATCCTGCTATCTGGATCAATCCAGTTGATGCAAGTAAAAGTCTTATTATCGGTACAGATAAAGACAAGGATGGTGCCCTATACGCCTTTGATCTTTCAGGCAAAATCGTGAAGCGTGTGGGCAATATCCAGCGACCTAATAATGTGGATATTGCTTATGGCATGACCCTGAATAGTAAAAAAATTGATATTGCAGTCACCACAGAACGTGAAGCTAATAAAATCCGGATCTTTACTTTGCCCGATCTCCAAGCCATCGATAATGGTGGAATTGACGTTTTTGTGAACGAGCAAGATCGCGCTCAATGGGTATTGCCCTGTACACGCGGCCTTCGGATCAAGCCATTTTTGCCGTTGTCGGTCGTAAGTCTGGACCACAGGACGGGTATTTATGGCAATATGAGCTAAAGGCTGTCAATGGAGCGATTACAGGGACTGTGGTACGCAAGTTTGGAAAATACAGCGGTAAGAAGGAAGTCGAAGCCATTGCCGTGGATAATGAACTAGGGTTTATCTACTATTCCGATGAACAATTTGGTGTGCGAAAGTATGTGGCCGATCCAGCAGCAAAGGACGACGGCGAACTTACTGTATTTGCACAGGAAGGCTTTTCTGCCGATCACGAGGGGATTGCCATTTATAAAACAGGCGCAACCACAGGCTATATTTTGGTTTCCAACCAAGGATCCCAAAGTTTTATGGTTTACCCTCGCGAGGGGAGCAACAGTGATCCGGACCGCTATGAGCTGTTAGCAGAGATTCCGGTAAGTGCGATGGAGACGGATGGAGCAGATGCAACAAATGTTAATCTAGGTCCCAATTTTCCACAGGGAATTTTTGTTGCCATGAGTACGGATCGAACCTTTCACCTATATGATTGGCGATTACTGCACAAAAAGATCTTGGCGGCAAGCAAAAAATAATATTATAGGTTTTACCTAACCTTGCTAACATCTTCACTTTTAGGAAGGATCTGTCTTATCTTATTTGAGGTAAACTGATCCTTTTTTTTATTTCACAGCTGAATACCATCACGGACTTTCTGAGCGATAACCTGGCAGCCTATGCAAAACACTTATATTGAACGGTTCAATAGAAGTTATCGCAAAGAAATTTTGAATGCTTCTCACACGTATAATGTTTGAATACGCGGATTTGAAAAGAAATCCCGCGGATTGTAAATGAAATAACCCTATCATTTTTATTTTGTGTAAACTTGAATAGCAAATCTTTATAGAATTAAGAGAATTACTGTTTTATGGAGTATTAGAGACCGAAAAAATAAGGATACTTAAAGATCAGATTTGTATAACTGCTATTTATTATAGGTTCAACTAATAAAGGATCAAAAAGTAAGAATTTGTTTGAATTTCTTGCTGAAACTTCACAGCAGCTATTAGGACGGCTTTAAAAATGTTCAAGAAATTATTTCAAAAAAACCGTACCTGCGGAGCAATACTTAAAGCTGCCCCAAATATAGTTGCCGAAGCTATTTTTTAACATGATGGAGTAGCTACCGAAATTTAAATACATTCCAATGGACATAGTAAAACACATTCAACAACATTATGATAATCTAGGCGTAGAGCTTAGAAAACTTTCGATCGAACAAATAGCGAATTTGAAGCTGGCAGTATTTGGTTTTTACTTTCTCTTACCCAATTTTGAAGAGGTTATTAAAAAGTATATCCAAATCGATATTGATAAAAAAAAAGTTAATTGTTGACATTAAAAATAAAAATGTAGCAGATTATCGAAAAGCGATTGAAAAAAGCAACGCTGAAACTGACGAATATGCAGATGATTTTGAAGAGGCCGAACCTATTGAAGTTTTTATATTGGAAGCCTTTGCCGACGCCACTTCTGATTTAGATGATGTAAAAAGTTTAGAAAGATTATTTTATGGAATTATTGACGCATTGGATTGCTATGAAAATTTTTCAGATAATCCTGAATATTGGAATAATTTGGTGGAAAAAGAAATTATCTTTCAATTGGAAATACTGAATATTATAAAAAATCAAGATATCTTCGATATTTCCATCTATCAAAAAAATATATCAATGTCACTTTTAATGAGCTTTAATAAATAAACTTTATGATCTCACACCTCGGGCCAAACCGATTGCCCTAATATCTTAACAAGCATCAGCGAATAAAATCATTGTTCACGTTTGCAATGCCATTGGCAGCGACGGAGGCAAATGTTTAAGCGGGAAAAGATCAAATCAAAATAGAATAAGTTTAGCGAAAATACCGTATGCTCTCGTATGGCTTTACCAAAAGCTTGATCTTCATAGTCTTTTTATGACCTTGAAGAGCTGCTAGAAAAGCTTATAAGGTGTTGGCATAGTTCTTCATTCTACTAGGTTCCCTCCACTGCTAAATATATTCAAAATCAGTAAATGAAAAAAACTATTTGTGAATTTGATTTTGCATCCTTATGGGGAGATGAAATTCATAAGGATAATTTGGATGTAATAACTATATATAGCCCAGCTGCTATAGTTATAATTGCGGCAATAATAAGTTTACTAAATTGTATTTCAAGAGCGATCGTTAATTCTCCTCAGCTTTTTCATAATATAAATAATTCCAGAAGTTCCGCCGGAGCCGTTATAGTTATCAGTTAGATCGAATGTATTTACTAATTCATAGCCAATTTTAGACATATAGTTCAATATAGAGGCATACGACTTTTTATTGGTCAATATTTCGGAAAGCTTTTCACCTTCCGCGATCTGTTCATCTGAGTCACCTAAGTCAACTTTCACCTTTAGTTTTTTTGATAGGAATTTTCCTTCTACACGTATATAGGCATACGAGAAAGTGTTATGTATTTCATTATTTGCAGAGTTGGTAGTGGATTGGGCGAAGCTACTACTTAGGCAACAGATAGTAAGTAAAATAATTAGAGATAATTTATACATAATCGATTTTATTTTAATAATAAGACCATTGAATTTACAAAAGAGGATTTAAATAGACAAAATATATAACTCAGTAACTATAATTTCCATACCTATTTTGTACCTTGATAGCACATGAATAATCTAGCTATAAGGAAGTCAAAATATTATAGGTAATAATTGAGCTTACAGGACAGTCCTGCAGATTGGGATCATTTTTTTGCACTATGGAAGACGCGATTGAATACTGTCAAAGAACTAATAGACATATTATGAAACTCTGATGAAGAAATTATATTTGATCATATTCGCGCTCTTTGTGCTGCTTATTGTCGTTCTTCTTTTCAGCCACTTAATGGTTGCCATTGTACCGATTATCGGTGCAATTATAGTTTGGTTTGCCTGCAAAACTTCTATCAAGCTTATTAAGACTACGGTGACACCGATCAATGCCGTTAAGGAGGGCTTAGTTAAGTTACGCGGTACGATCACCGCTCCCGAAACCTTTACCACGCCATACTTTAAGCAAGAATGTATTGGCTACCATTATAAAAAGGCAAACGTAACTTACGACAGTGAAACAGGTACAGAACATGAAAACAATGCAACCATTGAAGAAGAATTTCAGGACTTTGTTATCAGGGATAGTACAGGAACAATCAAGGTGACTTCACAGCAATTTAACCTCTCATTTTTACCAGTTAAAACAGACACAGTTCATAACATCAAATATGGAGAGGATGATATAAAACACAGCGAAAGAACGCTAAAAAAAGGGGATACAATTTCGGTAATGGGCTATGCACAGAAAAGTGCAGATGAAAGTTTCGAAATAATTGAGCAGCTCAATAACCCTGTGGTGATCAGCAATGCTGCTTTCGAAAATAATAGCCGAAAATCATTCAAGGTTTTCAAGTATCTATTGCCTTACATTTTGCTGATGTACTTTTCGGTCAACTATTTTGTGTTTTTTGCTCCAGTAAAACACTGGCCGCAGAATGATGCCTTAGTGGTATTTGGCTTCTTTGGGGTGCCTATTTTAGGGTTGATATTTGGTATTATAGGCAAAAGAGGAATTGGATATCTCAACGTATCTTTTGCTGTTTTAGGGGAACACTTCTTCTCGTTTCTTTACTAACTTTTCCTTTGTTATGCCTACTTCTTATGACTAAAACAGCATTGTACACTATCGTTTGTGTATGGCTTTGCGTTTTCATTTCTATCTTACTGGGGGTAGGCATCAATCACAAAAAACTGACCGATCTCAACGAATAAAATCTCAAGACAAGTCCAAATCTGAGATTTAATGCAAATTTTATTTTCGAATATACTCGATGTAGCTTTTGATGTACATTACCTTGATTCAGGTGTATTCCATTGTGGGATGCCGATAAACATCTCGTTTATAAATTGTTCTGTATATCGCTGCATCCCGGCTTCTTCCTTGTCAAAGTAAGCCTTTATATTTGAGCAAACTTTAGGATTGTAGCAAAACTTGACTCGCAGGTTTTCAACCCATTCGGCCCGGATTACAATAGTAATCAACCTTTTTGTATAACGGGCCAAACCATTCACGATGATATCTTTGCTCATTCCGGCAAACCAATCAATTTATCGCAGTCATGAGTTGTCATCGGGATTGTACTTCCTATGATGTATACCTATTGCAACTCCAAATCCAACAAGTGTGGACCATATGATGACAATACTTTCACGGCCGTTTAGGAATGTGAGTTTAGATAGGGGATGGGCGTGTAAATAATCTGCTATTGGCCACACCAGTAAAGATAGCCCAGTTATTATCGCCATTGAAAGCCAAAGCTTTGGAAAAGTCAGGATGACATTTGTACTTAGTGTAAATAGTATTGCAGCTAGCGCCGAACCAATATACATGGTATACAATCCCATTGGGAAAAGGATAGATACAGTGGTGCCAACTGTGATGACAAAGATGACAATACTCAAAAAACAATGTAGCAATATACCGGTCAATTTTTTTGGAAAACTGATCTTATCAAAATTACTTAATGACACGGCTAATGACATTAATATGGGGATAAGGATAAGTGACCAGTCCCATTTAATGCAAACTAAAAAAATTATGCTTGCCAAAATGCAGCAAAGCGATGTCATAGCTATTCTGATAATTTGCATACACCTATTTTTAGATTTAAGTTCCTCAATACCGATCCATTTTTCCTTCGTACCAATTTACACAAACAAAATTGTAATCTGATTTTATAAGAAGAGCTTTTCTATTTGTGCCCTGTCATAGTCAAGAATCCAGTTTTTGTGGTTTTCGTCAATTGGTTTCAGTATTTCAATATTAGTAGCGACAAGATCAAGATCTCTGTCATTGTACCTATTAAAAAGAAGTTTTTTATTGATGTTTAGAAAGTAAATCTCTTTGTTTGAAATTATATGATTATATGCTAACCTCGGGAATCTTGAAGGAAAGTCCTGATTTGCAATTGCCAATAATACGCTATATTAATTCAGAACCTTTGACTTCTAATTTAATATTATTTAACGTTACAACATAAGTATATTGTCTATATTGTATTCGATAATAAACCTGTATTATGAAGAAAATAATATTGTCTTTTCTGTTGACCTTTGTTTTGACTATTTTACTTTCAGTTTTTACCTATGCGCAACAGATCAAATCCTATAACGTTGATCAGCAGATTATTAAAAATGGGCTGCCGGCAGGTTGGTTCTTAGCGGAATCCCGAGGCTATTCTTTCACCATTGAAAGACATAGCAAGGACGCCGATAAAACACAGTTAAAAATTAGCAGTGTACGCGATAGCAATGGGTATTCAGGTGTTTTGATGCTGAATATCCCTGAAAACCTAGAAGGGAAGGAAATTGCTTTTGAAGGAAAAATCAAGACAGAGCATATAGCTCCTGATGGATTCGCCGGATTATTTCTCCAATTAAAACCCAAAGTAGACGTCGAGAATATGGAGTCCCAGAAATTGAATGGAACACATGACTGGGAAACATTTGGTGTCAGGCTTAAGTTAAAACCAAAGGAGACACGGAGCATTGCCATTGGGACCTTTATCGTTGGTAAAGGGACAGCTTGGTTCGCCGATCTTACCCTTAAAATAGATGGTAAGGATTATACGAAGGCGCTGCAATACCCAAGCATAAACAAAGCAGATACTATTTATAATTTCAATTCACAGTTGAAGGAAATTTCATTAACGAATGATAATATTGCTAAGTTAGCCCATACAGCTCAGATCTGGGGATGTTAAAATATTTTCATCCTGCCGTTACTTCGGGGAAATGGGATATGGATACGGAGCTTTTCAAATTTATTCCGAACCTGTTGGCAAGTAAGGATCAGGCTGCTACCGAACACCTTTTGAGTGAATGGATCCAGCATTTTGGTCCCTTTCAACCATCTGTGGAGCAATCGACCATTGCTGCAGAAAAAATTGCAGCAGCAGCCAACAATGAATGGATAGATAAATTGCCCTATTCCAATAAGCTCAAAGAAAAGCTTACAGCGCTGTCCCGTGTGATACCAGTAGTGCCGGACCAATATATAGACTATTTTGAAGGTGTCGGCAACCCCAGTTTCATGAATACAGCTATAAAACTCTGTTCAGCTTTCTGACGTAGGTTTTCGACTTTTGGGGTTATTCCGATATTGGAATGCCATGCAATATTTTAACCCTAACCAAAAGCTCTCCGCACAACCATGGGATCAAGTATTGACAGATTTTATACCGCTATTTGTCGGAGCGAAAACCAAAGCATCGCTGGATGGAACTTATCTCAAGCTTTTTCAAAAATCAATGATACCCACGCATTTTCTTACCTTTCAGACTACTATCATAAAGATATATTTGGTCCACGTGCTGTAGGATTTAAGAGCGGTTTTATTCAGAACCAGTTGGTGGTCACAGGGCTGTCAGATGATCAGTTCAAAACTGGGCAGGAGTTACAGCTCGGCGATATTATTATGGAGATTGCTGGAAAGCCCGTTTCAGGTATGATTGATTCATTGAGACCATACGTCGCTGCTTCCAATGAAAGTGCACTAATGCGTGACCTTCCGAGTCGGATGTTAAGAACTGCAGATTCCCTATTAATGTTGAAGATTCACCGCGAGGGTAGGGAATCGGTTTTTATATCCCCACACGTACTATCGAATCAATAAAATATACGGATGCAGAACCCAAGCCCGCGATCCGGAAAATGAAAGACGGCATTTTGGTGGTCGATATCGGTGTCTTTAAGGATTCAGATACCCAACGGCTAAAAGATAGCCTGAAAGGACAACGTGGACTTATCTTGGACTATCGTAATTATCCTTCGGCGAGCATGCATGACGAATTGCGTAATATGATCTTTCCATTAGAAAAAGACTTTGTAATATTTTCAACGAGTAAAGGTATGCCTCCCGGACAGTTTAAATACACGGATCCAGTCAAGGCCGGAGCGGTAAATCCGAAAGCTTTTACCGGTAAAGTCGTTATCTTAATTAACGAGCGCGCTCAGAGCGCATCTGAATTTCAGGTGATGGCATTTCGTACTATACCCGGATCTATGGTTGTTGGCTCTCAGACAGCGGGAGCGGACGGCAATATCAGTTGGATTCCACTTCCACTGGGCTATTCAACAGCTTTTTCGGGTATAGGAGTATATTATCCTGATAAAAGCGAAACACAGGGGATAGGTATTGTACCCGATAAGATTGTATATTCCACTATTGAGGGGATACGGAAGCATCAGGACGAGGTACTACAGGCAGGTATTGATTTGATAATAAAACAATAGGCAAAAGTTCTCATCCCATCCGATCGCACATACAACAAAGCAATTTACTTCCGCAAGTCAAGATCATTATGAAAATGGAAATAGGGATAATTAATCTTTATGCAATCCGAAGTAATCAGGATTGATTTTCAAGTTTTTAAATCCTGCCCATTTGGGCAGGATTTTTATTTGATGTTATGTACTTTTTCCACTTACGAATCCTACCTCTTGCATTGGTATAAGGCGAAGACGTGTTAAATTGGATCATTCTCCCCAAAGTCCATTTCTCATACCAGGAAACCTCATATAATTCAGTATTAGATTTTTGCTCAATTAGATAAAGAATTTTAGAAACCGTTTCATCTGATTTACTACACAATGTATTGAAGTCAATGCCTTCATAATCTTTGTAAAACTTCTGAGCCAACTTGCCGAGTTCATTCCACTTATAGCCTGTTTCAGGAAAATCTATTGGCTCATTAATATCTTTTTTGCGATTCCATTTAAGCACCAATTCTCCCCATCCAATCAAATAAGAAACAAGATTATTGATACTCATTGTAGTATCTTTTGCATGTCCTTCTAAATCTGCGATGTTAGTTAATTCAACAGGTATGGTCGATAATTCATTTTTCAGCTTGTTGTAATTCGTTTCAATAGCTTTTCGTAATTCTTCTTTGTTAACTGGTACAGCCATAATCGGGCGAAATAGATTTTTACCAAATTTACAAAAGCTATTAAAGAGTTTACTTAAAATAAGAAATGATTTGCTTTCGCATATATACCATTTTAAGACGTGTTGGCGAACGTTATTCCAATTGTACAAATGTAAAATATTGGGCATTGCAAATGAAACCCCAATTATCTGTTGCGCTCTGTGACAAATTGACCAAAGAAATATTTTATGATAAATTAGGATATAAGATGATTTCGCTTCCATTGTTTAATAAACAGCCAGAGGAGCTAAAGACAGTTATGGATCAGTGGTTGTATTTACTTAAACACTTGAGCACCATGGATAGATTGCCATCATTTTTGGATAAAAGAATATTTGGTCTTATCTTTGAGATAGGAGAGATAGGTAAATTAACGGAGGAGGAACTCATGTCATACGAAGCAAGTTTAAAACATAAGCGTGATGCTGAGAGCGTATTCAATTCGGCTAAAAAATCCGGAGAAGCATTAGGCCACGCTAAAGGTTTGGCAGAAGGTAAAGCTAAGGGTTTAGCGGAAGGGGAGCGTAGAAAAGCACTTGAGACTGCTAAAGCATTTAAGGAAATGGGGCTACCCACAGCTGATATTGCTAAGGGTACAGGGCTTTCTGTCGAAGAGATCGAAAAACTCTAGTACATCAGGGCTGGCATGCCTATCAATGAAACTTTACTTGCAGTAGATTGGAACCGTAACAAGCATACCAAACTTTTTGGTTTAGATTTTCCATTTCTTTAGTGTTTTCTGACTTCTTTCAGATGCCACTGCAATTCTTCAGGAACTAACGCAAAGGCAAAGCTAGAGACCCCAAAATCTTTTGAGAATAATTTCCTATCATTCTGCCAAACTGTTATATGATCCCAATAAGCCAAAAAGAAGGAAATACGATTTTGGCTCTTCTGTTATCAATGGTATCCCAGGATACATTTTGTTTTCTGTACAGATCGGCATCAATATTCATTGACATGATATCTTTAACAACAATGAAATCGGAGGAGTCAAGTTATTTTCCTCCATCATCTGTCTGGTGATGACTTCAATGTTAGGTTCTGTCAACGTATTTGAATACATGCCCAAATCATAGTAAAGTTTATCCGTGTTGTCCACAGCAATTGCGCCAACATAACTGTCGATTCCATTTTGTTTGTCCTGCTGCCATTTATAAGGAACTTCAAGCGTAAATAGACCAAAATCCATTGTCTTTGTGCGAGATGGATCTTTGCACCCAACAACGAGGATAGTGAGGGCCGAAATGTAGAATAGTTTTATGACCTGTTTCATGCTATGGCTTGTGTTTTGAATTTACAAAATTAGGCTGAACTATCAATCTATGGCTAATATTTTTATTATTAAATCGCAAGCCGGTGGAGTGGAAGTGCCAAATTAATTATTAGCTTAGTGCAATATGATTTTCTTTTTAGATATAGACGGTGTCATGGTACATGCCAATCCACATCGGCAAGTAGAGCATGCGACCGATGGTTTTTATGTATTCAGTAGCGCAGCTGTTGAAACATTTAATGCTGTGTTCATCCCTAAAGAAGATCGGGTAATCCTCTCTACCTCGCATCGATTTAAATATAGTTTAGAAGAATGGAAAAAGCTTTTCGCCGCTCGGGGAATTCGAATAGATTCACTTACCTTGTTGGAAGGTGTTGTACAGAAAATCGACCATCGCTATACGCGTAAGGATGAAATACTAGGTCATATTGCGTGTCAAAATATCCGACCGGAGCAAATGATCATTATAGATGATGACAAATCACTAAATGATTTGCCGCAAGTACTAAAGTCAAGGCTAGTATTGACAACTTCTTATATCGGATTGGCGGAAACGGATTTGCCCAATTTGAAGAATATACTCAACCGATAGTTTCAGAAAAAAATAATTTCTTTATTCATTACATCGTCAATTAGAGCCAGTTTTTGATTGAGTTTGTCTTTTTCATTTACTGAATATTCCATCGCATCAATGACAAAATTAGTCTTTGGATCAGCTTGTAAGAAGTTAATCAATGATTGATGATTGATCACAATTAAGTTATTACGTATGGAATCCAAAATAGCGGATTGGCCCACTGCCTCAGATAACATCGGTATTGATACAATTAATAGAAATAGTATCTTACGAATCCAGGAAATTTTCATCGTATTAGTAACAAATAACCACTTTGTAATTTGCACAATCATATTCCTGATTTATAGAATTTCGTACTTTTGAATCAGCTCAGCGATATAACGATTATAAGCGTCGCCCATGGGCAGTTCCATATCGGCGGTCAATTCTCTCCGGGTAACCTCAACTGTTTCGTTTGATAGCGGATTGATGCCTGTTGACTTCACATTCTCCCAATATATTCCGATTCCTCTTTTTGCCAGTGCGGTAGATCATTGAAATTTATGCCATACGTATGCAGCAATTCGTTTTTCATCGAAACACTAAAACCTTCAATTCGTTTGGTAGCTTCATTTTTATTAAGCCCATCTCGCCTTAGATTCCAGTAACAATGTGCATTTAACGCATTTCTGTGTGCATCTTCATTCCGCCATCTGAAATAGTCTTCCACAAGCAGCGAATTGGGCAGTTCGGAAATTCTACAATCGAAAGCAGCGACATCGCCCAGCATTGAGGAGAATTTGGCACTTGCTTCGCCCGCCAAGATAGAAATCAGTTTTCTGGTTTTTCGCCCAAAAGTATTCTCATGCAAGTGGAATAACAACGAGATTTCATCGCTTTCAGTAAATCCATATATGATATTAAACCCGCAGCACATGAGGTGTTTGACTGTTTCGACCATCATATCCCTAAATCTCTCATCGAATGGCGCTTGGAAAGGATGTTTTTCTTTTGTCAGTTTCGTAAAATTCCTACCATCGATCCGTGCGATCATATACATTCCAGGGAGGACCTGCCTGTCCTGATAAGTCTCATAAATACGTAATTTCTTATCTAGATCATCAAACTTCATTTTGCCAGTCTTTTATTATAAATCCTTCTGCATCTAATGACACATAATATAATTTGTCAAAACCTTCATCGAGATCAGGTATTTGTAACTTCTTATGCGTACCGCGAATGCCGATATCAGGAATCCTTTCTTTATTTATCCTCGTACTATTTCTTTCCAGCGAGGACTGCAGGCTAGAGCAAAAGTAGTAGCCGATAACTTTGTATTTATATGCTTTAGCTATTTCAATATACTTTAAGCGATCTAGCCTGGTCGGGTTAGTATTATCTACTACAAAGGCTTGCTGGGTTTCCAAACACGTTTTGATGAATCTATTTTCTTTATTGCGCGTATTGAGGAGATCCATTGAAATTCGAACATGGCTATTAAAATGATTTTCTTGGTAGAAAGAACTCTTTCCGCTCGCTTGGATCCGCAATAAATGATCATTTCCATCTAATAATAACTAAACTTTTCCCATAATGACGCGTCCACTAATAGTAATTTTTAAAGGTTATCTTTTCGCCTTCCATGAAATATGGCTTCCTATTTTGAATTTACAAAACAGGATTTAAAAGACAAAATATATAACTCAGAAGCTATAATATACGTATCCATTTTGTATCTTGATTGAGTATGATTAAACTTGACTCAGTTAAATGGAAGATAAATTTATTTGATTCTGTATTAAGCAATTAATTTACACAGGATTGTTGCAAGTTGAAATTTTCTTTAATTTGTGGCTTTAAAATTTATAATTTCTTCAATTTATGCTTTTCATTTATACGCGTTACGAATACATTCTAGGAAGTAAAGAAATCATTGCAACACTAAAAAACGAGACGAAACCGCAGCGTTTCAATCTCCATATCATTACGCCTGCGACTAAATTTTTAGGATTTCCAGTTGGAGGTGGTTTAGTAAAAATGTCCCGATTAGTAAATCCACAAGGACAGGTTATCCACGCTAGAAACTATTCGCCTGAGATAAAAGAAGAGGTAAAAACATTTAAGAAGACGCTAAAAATTCCATATTTCAAACTATGGAAGGGATATTTGATTATTGCCTCAATAGCAATTGCTGGATCTATTATTTATGGTATTAAACTCAATTCAGATGGCAAAAAATACCGCAACGAAAAAGAAAATCTTGCTAAAGCAGCACAGCAATTGCAAACAGGACAGCTTTATGGCGCTAGTTTTTTTACCGATGTAGAGGGAAATAGCATCCAAGGATTACCAGCTGGTTGGGTCAAAATTATAAGGATAGAAGGCGATACTGTTTTTGTGCAACGTTCTAAAAAATGTCAGATCGTGTTATGTTTGAAATGAAAGATTTAGAATCAATCAAACCCACATCCGATGCAGACTGGAATGATCAGATCGAAAAAATGAATTATCCTTTATTTAAAGAAGCTGCCCGCAATAAAAACTTATCAGGCATAGATTTATTATATATTGGTGAAGGCCACGATACATATTCTGGAGTTATTATGTCGTTTAGAGGTGTTGAATAATTGATTTTGGAAGAACAACAAGAGAAAGAATAGGAGGTATGATAATGTTAAATTTGTACACAGGTGGAGTAAGTAAGCTATAAGTGGTTTGAGAAAAATAAAAAGGACAGATAGAAGATGTAATGACTGACATATTAATAAATTACCTTTCCTCAACAGGAGCGTTCTCAGATGAGGAGATCAGCTTTTCAATACAGTTCTTTAAACCAATTCACCTAAAAAAGGTGAGTTTTTTATTCATGAAAATGAATACTGCAATCATATTGGATTTATCGCTAGTGGTGCTGTCAAAGCCTACGCTATTGACCAGGAAGGAAAAGAAAATATAACTTGCTTCAAATTTGAAAAAGAATTTACAGGCTCTTTTACGGAGTTTGTCATGCAGGAAAAATCCAGAAGAAGTATCCGGGCTGTTGAAGATAGCGTAATCTATAAAATCAGTTATCTTGATTATCAAAATCTGCTTGCTCAGGTGACCACCCTGAATGGTGTTGTAAAATCAGTGATGGAACAGGAGTATAAACAAAAGGAACATTATCTGCTAAACTACAACAATAGGTCGGCTTTGGACAGATACCGTCAGGTTCTTTCTTCCGACCCTGAGCTGGTCCAACGTATATCGGTGCAGGATCTGGCATCTTACCTTGGCATCACACAACGGTCACTTACACGGGCGAAAGGACAAATCTCAAAAATCAAAGTATTATAGGACAAATGTCCTTTTGCTGTAGGGGACGATGGGCTAGATTTGTACGCAAAAAACTATGTCACGTCAAATTGCACCTGAGGTGTTTCAAATCTCTCTCATGCCAAGAAATAGTATCAACTGCTATATTATTGAAGGTGTGCTGGTAGACTCTGGAATCCGAAGTTCTTATAGTACCATAAAAAAGCACTATTGAACATCCCGGTTCATCAACATGTATTGACACATGCGCACGCAGACCATCAAGGCTGTAGCGATCAGATATGCTCAGAATTTGAGCTACCTTTATGCTGTCATCCCCGTGAAATTTTTAAGACCCAAACGGGCCTGGTTACAAAGGACTATCCACGGCCGCAACATTGGATAGCAAAACTTCAACAGCGATATTGGGCGGGGCAGGGACATCAGGTAGATCGCACGATTGCTGAAAATGACTGGGTTGGAAACTTTAGGGTAATTGAAACCCCAGGGCATTCCCCGGACATATTTCTTTATTCCGAGAGCATGATGGTGTACTTATCATCGGCGATGCGGCAACAAATATGAATCTGCTCACGACACTCCCAGGACTGCGGTTACCACCAAATGTCTTCACCTCTGATCAACAGAACAACATCCAATCACTTCAGAAGTTAGCAAAACTCCACCCTTCAATTATCTGCTTCGGGCATGGACCAATGATGCGCAATTCAGAACGAAAATTTGAGCAGTTTGTCGCTAATTGTAGTTATCTATATTAAAAGTATGCGTACAAGGATTCATCGTTCAGCTGGTATTCGAACATTTTCGCGTATTCATCCTATTGAATTAAAAGCCACGTAGGGTAAAAGAATGAGATCATTTCTGTTGATTTTGATGGTGAAGTAGGGTTTCTTGCTAATGGTATCTTCAAGGCTTTGGATATCAAAAAAGCTGGAGTAAATACTTCAGCTTTTTTGAATCTAATTGTTTTAGATTCTATTCAGTAATTTTCAGTGATTGAATAAGCCCATTAGAAAGCTGAAAATGAAATTTTAAAATGACTGGACTTCCAGGAAAAGATCCAGAAATTTCCGCGGATAGCATATTTTCTTTTTCGTCATAATCCAATGGCTCCATTGTAGCACTATATTCCTTATTGGATTTGTCAATCCATTGTTCAATTTCTACTCTTCCGTTATGGGTTTTGCCTTCGTCAAAGACTACCGCGGATTCCGTAAAACATTGTGTATAAGCAGCACTATCGAAATTGTTTTGCCTTTTTACTAACTCGGCGATTACTTTTGGTAAGTTCATATGTTCTATTTTTAAATAATATTAAATTGTTGGTACTGTTCCACCATCGATTATATATTCGGTTCCTGTTAGATAGCTGGCTCTCGGTGAAACAAGGAAACCAACGAGTTCAGCCACCTCTTCAGGTTCAGCGGGTCTTCCGAAAGGGATTCCACCCAATGCGTCCATTACACCTTGTTGCGCTTGCTCCACTGTACTGTTAGCGTTTCTTGCAATTTCGCCCAGCCATGCTTCCGATGCTGTGGTATTGATCCATCCGGGCGAAACAGTAAGTACACGAACCCCTTTCGGTGTCACCTCATTCGATAAACTTTTACTGTAGTTTCGCAGTCCTGCCTTTGCAGCAGCATACGGCAAAGTTGAATCATATAGCGGCAATCTCCCTGAATTGAAGCTATATGGATGATAACGCCTGTTTTCCGATCGATCATTTGCGGTAAAAATCCTCTATCTAGACGAATCGGAGCCAAAAGATTAGCCTGTAGCGTAGATTCCCAATCCTCATCGCTTAGCGCTGCAAACCCGCCTGCAGGGGTTGATGAGCCTCAAGATTGTTTATCAAAATATCCAGTCTCCCATAGTTCGTAAGGATCTCGCTGATTACTTTTTGGGCACCTTCTACTTTACTCAGATCGGAGGCAATGAAATACAGATTAACGTTTTCTCTTTCAGGTGCATTTCTTGCGGTTATAATCACTGTTGCTCCAGCCTGTAGCAGTCTTTCTGCAATTGCTCTTCCGGTACCTTTTGTGCCCCCGGTCACCAAGGCAATCTTGCCTGATAATTCATTATTAAAATTAAATTGTCCCATTTTTACGAATTGTTTATAGGACAAAATTGGGGTATAAAAACAGTTGGCACAAGTACGGAATTACGATTCATATAGGGATAAATTTTCCCCTATTGTGCAATTCGGAACATACCCTAATTTTGGAATATGTATGAGAGAAAAATAATTCCGAATCTGAACTGCGGTCTTGATCTGATCGGTGAAGTTCTTTACGGTAAATGGAAAATACGTTTGCTCTGGTTTATTGAACAGGGATATAAACGACCAAGCGAATTGCAGCGTAAGATTCGGACGCTTCGCGTAGGGTTTTAAATATCCAGTTAAAGGAGTTGGAAGACCACGGATTGATTACAAAAAAATATATCCCGTTGTACCGCCAAAAGTTGAATATAGTCTTACGGATTTCGGCAAGACATTGATTCCGATTATTTCAGCATTGGGACGCTGGGGAGATGAACATGAGGAACTTCTACGTTCGCTGATTTTAAATCGTTTAAAGTCGGAAAGTTGATCATATTCCAGTCAGCTGCCTGCCAATACTATATTTATAGTGTTGCATTTATTTCTGGAGATCTCCAGAAGTAAGTAGGATCGAGCGTAATAACATTGTTTTTAAATATTTATTGCTGCTTTTGTCAAATCCGTTCGGAATTAAAGAAATATACTGCAGATCAGGGTCGGCAGGCCGATATCTACTCTCTGTGTTAAACTGACTCTTATTCGTGCATTGAATCCAATATAAATTCTTGGCCTTATCTCTTGTTTGTTTGGGAGCCATTTTTCTGAAGCTAAGAAAAGAAGGAAAGACCTTCAGGGATATTGGGCTGGCAAAGGAAAAATTGTCCTCCTGCGATAGCATGATAAGTGTAACTGTCCACTTCAATGGCAAGGACGGCACTCATGCCAAGTCTGTTGAAGATTAGAAAATCCAGATGTGTCAAACGATGGCTTGCATATTTTGCTTCATCAGGTTTCAAGAGTGAATAGACGTCGATCAGGCTTCTTAATGGAAAATGGAGGAGCACTGGTTGTGATATCAAGTAAAAACAATTAACTACTTTAAAGGTTATATTATTAAATATTAACCATTTAAAATGAAATCAATTTCAAAATATCTATTTTTTCTTTTACCTATTTTTATTTTAGGATGTAAAAGCAATAAGGATAATGGTGATGTCATCTATTTCGGTGGCAATATCATTACCATGGAAGATAAGTTCCCACAGGTCGAGGCTTTGGTACTTAAAGGTGGAAAGATCATTTTCGTTGGCCCTAGAAACAAAGCGGATGCTTATGTTGGAGGAAATACCGAGAAGGTAGATTTAAAAGGAAAAACATTGCTTCCAGGCTTTATTGATGTGCATGGTCATATTACTTCGCGCGCAGGCATGGAACAAGCTATAGATCTCTCACCAAGTCCATATGGCACAGTGAATTCCATTCCCGACCTTCAGAAGACCTTAAAGCTTCTATTCAGCGTAAAACGCTTGATTCTTCCGTTCCCATTTTAGGAAATGGATACGATGATGCTATTATGAGCGAGCATCGCCACCCGACCCGTAAGGAGTTGGATGCCGTCAGTATGAAAATCCCTATCATTGTCATTCATGCCTCAGGGCACGCCAGCGTAGTCAATAGCCCGATGTTGGAATTATTAGGTATTGCCGAAAACGTCCAAGATCCCGAAGGGGGCATTATGGCAGAGATCCGCATGATAATCGGCTGAATGGCAAACTAGAGGAAAATGCCTCCTTTGCGGCATTAGTAAAATTAACCGAAATGATGCCCAAACCCAAGTCGGTTGACAGTGAGTTATCACAATCCATGAAAGATTTTATCAAAGCGCAGGATGAGTGGCTTAGTTACGGTCAGACGACTATTTGTGATGGACGCTCAATGGGCGTTAGTGTAGGAATGTTGAAAGAAGCGGCCGAAAAGAACCTCTTAAAGGCAGATGTAGTTTATTTTCCCGATTTTGAAGCTAACAAAGCCATGTGGGAATCCTTTAAACCGAACTACATGAAATACATAAAACGGCTAAAATTCGGCGGATTCAAATTTTCAGATGACGGTTCACCACAAGGAAAGACCGCTTGGTTAACAGTACCATACCTGATCCCACCCGAAGGACAATCTGCAGACTACAGAGGTTTTCCGATTTTTTCAGACGAAAATTTATATAACGATCTGAAAACAGTTTTTACAAACCATATTACAGCGCAGCTTCATGTTAATGGCGATGCGGCAATAGATCAGGCACTTCGGGTAATTGGTAGACTGAAAGAAGAAGGACTTTATAAACCCGAGATGAGGGCGACGTTAATTCATGTCCAGAATAGTAGACCAGATCATATCGCCAAAATAAAGGAAATCGGTGTAATACCATCCTATTTCTCTTCACATGTCTATTTATGGGGAGACTGGCATTACCAAAGTGTCTTTGGTCCAAAGGGCAGCATTCATTAGTCCTGCTGCATCGGCAAAAAAGCTGGTATTTTGTTTACAATTCATCATGATAGTCCGGTCACCCCACCGGATCTATTGACAGGAGTTTATGCCGCGGTCAATCGGACAACGCGTTCGGGGATGGTATTGGGGCCAGACGAACGGATAGATGTAATGGATGCATTGAGAGCAATTACGATCAATGCTGCCTATCAGTATCAAGAAGAGAATGAAAAGGGATCTTTGAAAGAAGGAAAATTAGGCGATTTAGTAATTTTAAATGAAAATCCGCTAACAATCGCGCCTCAGAATCTGCGCGATATCAAAGTCATTGAAACCATCAAAGAGGGGAAAACAGTATTTAAAAGAGATAAATGATTCGTGATATGAAAAAGATTTTTTATGTGCTTCTATTTATATTGTCAGGGGTGGAAGTTTATGGTCAGGGGCATTATAACGGTTCATCGTTTAATCCCAACGATTATTTTGCTCCGCATGAAGGGTTTATTATACCAGTCTGGTATGGTTATGCCAATATGAATTATTTCAACGGTCAGGGCAAAAGACAGATCAATTGATTAATCCGGTTCCTGGCAATCCCACGGCTTTGCAAATCGAACAAAAGGTGATCACTCATTCTTTTATCCTGATGGCAATATACGGCGGAAAGGGAAAGATATTGGGCGCTAATTGGGGACTGATGGTTATCCCGACAGTAAACAGTCCTACCGCCAATATTGCCTTGGACTACTATTCGCAGCAGACAGGCCCCGGAAGATATGTTTTTACCAATAAGAGTTTAGGCTTTGGCGACATGTATGTGCAGCCAATCTGGTTATCATGGAAGCAGGGGAAGTTTCAATATGCATTAAATTATGGCCTATGGGCTCCGACTGGCAAATATGAGCATGGTAGTTTAGACAATGGGGGCATGGTTATTGGTCACATAATATACGCGGTGCTCTTAAATATAAGCCAACCTCCAAGATTAATTTAAGTATTGCTCCGACATTAGAAATCAATCAGTGGCAAAAAAATACTGATTTTAAGGAAGGAAGTCATCTTACGTTTGATTTAGGTGGTTCCTATGTACTGAATTCCCGGGGAGACGAAGTGGGACTATTTGGCAATTATTCCAAACAAGTGTCCGATGACAAGGGGACGGAAGGCAGTTTTCTTTCTGACCAGAATGCGGGAATAGGTGCGTTCGGATCCTATTGGCTTGTACCTCATAAAATTGGTATAATGGCTCGAATAACGCAGAATTTTGCGACGGAAAATAGATTTGGTGGGGTTGCCTTTCAAACGGGCGTAAATTTCCTGATACCAGCAAAGTAACTCAAGTTTTTGTACCCGTGGGCGTTCTCCTTGTATATAGTAAAATGGTCTGATTACTAAATCTTACCCTCCACAATTATTCTTCGATGTTCTCTACCCCAGTTAATCATTTCCGAGATTATGACCAAACCAGGATTGGACAAAAAAACATTGGAAGGTCTTGATGAATGGTTAATTAGCGGAATCCCTTTACAGAAAATGGGAACTGCGGAAGATGTTGCCAAAGCTGTTATTTACCTGTCAGATAACAATGTGGCAAGCTTCATGACCGGAACGGAAATCCTTATCGACGGCGGAATGGTTTTATAATTGCGTCGTGCTCTCCTAGGATAAAAAGAGCTACATAATCGATAAGAGTACAAACGAACACTACCTTACCGTCCGACTTTACTTGGCGCCATGCCGAACTTTTTCTTGAATGCTTTACTAAAGTGCTGTAAGGAACAGTAACCCAGTTCAAACGCTATTTCAGTGGCTTGCTTTTTGCCTTCCAATAGATCGTTCTTTGCCAGATCTAAACGTAGGTCAGATAAATAGGAAAAAGCAGTTTGATTAAATATTTCCTTAAACCCTCGTTTTAGCTTATATTCATTAACCCCGCTATTCTCGCCAATTCTATCAACGTTGGGGGCGACTCGATATTCTTAACCAGATAATCACGGGCGTATACAATTCGTTCTTTATCATAATCATGTTTTATGTATTTTGAGGTTGAACCTTGATGATGATTTAAAGACTCTGCTTGCAAGACAAGCAACTCGATGGTTTTCGAAAGAAGAAACAATCTCTTTAACCCACCAGAATAATCACACCTCAAAATCGAACTGATACAGGTTTGTATTGGCAGATCAATATTTAGACTAGAATTGGAGAAAGCAACAGGAGTTCCTGAAACTATTTTATCAGCAAACCGCTTTAAGGATTCGTTTCCATCTTTTGAAATGGTTAAAAAGAATCTTTTGAAATTGCACCATAAATGATTTCATCTGCAAACCATCAAATTTCATTGTACCTTTAGCCTTGGTTCCATAGAATAAATTGTGCTGATTACCATTTAATTCAAAGCAATTGCTCATTCCGTTCTGTACTATTGAAGTTCTTCCTTGCAAATTAAAGTGCATGGTTACCAGTTCTGAATCTCCTTTCCAATCCAATTCTGTCGGTTTATCAAGATCAGTTTCGGAATATAAGATCTTAATACCATCGAAAAGCCATTGTTTAGCAGTTAATTGTCCAAAGGGAATATTCGTTTTAAAGGTATTTTCTTTAAAACCATGACTACCAAAATCATTCTCATCAAAGGCTATTTTAAAAGCTTTTTATCATTTTTCAGTTCAAATCCCATTGTGCCCTAATTTACCAGTTTAACTCCATTTTTGCAAGCGCATTTTTTGATCGCGCGGTACTTTTGTCAAGCGAGATAATGTAAGAAATAAATTTAGATAAATGAGAAATACATATCAATACTCGAAAGCTACCCGATGGTTATTTTATTCAATCTGCGCTTACTTTATTATGAATGGAGCCCAATTATGGGAAACTGCGATAATGGTGCCTGCATGGACAGCAGCTCCACCTTCTTCATTCATCTTTTTTCAAAAACCTTACGGACTGGATTTTAAAATGTTTTGGATAATAACACACGGAATTCATGAAATGGTATTTATTACAGCTTTGATTTTTAACTGGGCGATAAAGAATCGTAGAAGGTTAATGTTACTGGTTCTTGTTGCGCATATTGTTGTTAGGATATGGACATTAACGTATTTCGCGCCTATTATCACGGAATTCCAGCAATTACCATATAGCGATACGCTAGATATATCCTTACAGGAAAAAGCGGCCCAATGGCGCAATTTAAATTATGTGCGAGTCGTCATTTTTTTGCATTGAACTTTTTACTGATATCCGGATTAAAAATAAAAGAGAAAAACAATGAATAAAAAGTACTTATTATCGGTGCCGGAGTAGCTGGGCCCATACTAGCTTTACAACTGAAAAAAATGGGTTTTGATGTTGAATTATTTGAAGCGAGATCAGAAGATAAAGCAAAAGAGGGAGCTTTTTGGGTCTTACACCCAATGGATTGAATGTATTGAAAGAATTTGTTGACTTAAAACTGCTCAAGGAAGATTATACTCCCGGTTCAATGAAGTTTTTCAATTCTAAAGGAAAGCAAATAGCAGAACACGATACGGCCTATCAGAAACAACAATATGGTGTAGAAACAATTCAGATCAAAAGAGCGAACCTCAATAAAAACATTCTATTAGCTGCTAAGGCGGCTGGGATAAAAATATGGTACGACAAAAAATTTGTCAGATATCATGAAGCTAATGAACAGGTAACTGCATATTTTGATGACGGGACAATGGTTGCAGGATATATTATGTTGGCCTGTGACGGAATGTTTTCCGAAGTTAGAAATCAATTATTCCCGAATGCTTCTCTTACTAAGTATACGAAAGTCATTTCTACTGGTGGTTATGGATATGTTCCTGAACTTTCTGAACCGTTGGATTCCATACACATGAACTTTGGTGAAAGGGGATTTTTCGCTTATTCGGTTTCCGACAAAGGTGAAGTTTGGTGGTTTAATAATTATTTTAGAGAACAGGAACCGAAGCCAAAAGAAGTAGAAAAAACATTAAATACCGAAATTCAGGACTATTTGACAAAAATTCATCAGAATGACGATCCTTTATTTTCCAAAATCATCAAAAATAGCCATCAAATTATTGCATATCCTATTTATGATGTGCCTAAACTTTTGCATTGGTATAAAGGCAGGGTGTGTCTTATTGGAGATGCGGCGCACGGTATCTCTCCACATATTGGGCAGGGAGCCTCATTGGCATTGGAAGATACGCTCGTAATTGCTGAATTATTAAAATTAAATTTAGACTATACACAAGCCTTTCAGCTTTTTCAGAGCGCCCGCCAGCCTAGAGTAGAGCGAGTAATAATAAGTGCAAGGAAAATAGGGATGACTAAAACAAAAACTAATCCAATAACGGCTTGGTTTCGTGATACTTTAATCGGTTTTTTTAAAAATCAAATTAAACAACTTGATTGGATTTATGGTTGGACTTTTTCACCAAAAAATAGTGGCTAACGCAATTACTTTAATATTTAAACAGATATTTAGGACTGTAACAATTTTTTGCCGTCAAATAGGCAAGAGTGTCCTCTTCCACAGTTCATTCGATATATATTGTATCCGATAAACTAGCAATCAAAATATTGCTGAATTTCTATATAACCTTCAATTATCCTAAATACCGATGCGTGTAGGATTACGATTGGGTATCAGCTTGACGACGCAAGGGCAAATCAAACGGTGTTTACAACGTTATAAAATTACTTTCCGCAAAATCGTATCATTACCACTCATTTTATACTTTAAAAACCCCATTTTTTCTACCAATCTTATCGCTTTGTGATTTCTCGTTTTGGTAGGTGCAAGGAGAGTCTTTACGTCCAGATTATATTTTGCTAACACAATAAGTAGATCAAAGGCCGATTGCATTAAGCCTTTACCCCAATATTGGGGTAGCAACGATCCGCCAATAACGATTTCCTGATTTTCTTTGTCCCAATGATGTAAAGCACAGTCCCCAATAATCAGTTCTGGGTATTCTAATGGCCTAATCGTATAAATATATTCACATATTGAAATGATACGTTTAGTAAACTCAGCTGCTGTTTCATTTTCCATGAAAGGACTTTCGTCGAAATTAACCGTCAGCTCGGGATGCGAATAGATATTATAGAAGAAATCCGCATCATTTATAGTTAATTCCTTTAATATAACTTTATCGTTGTACATCATAGATTTCCGCCGGGTTAAACCCCTATATATTGGACTAATATCGGAAATTTTACTTTATAGTTGTCTTAGAACCCTAAATCGACTTCTGAGTGGAGTCGATATCCATATGGATTACCTGGCTATTTTGTCAATTCCGATGAGATTGAACAGGATATCAATAAAGCAGGCATTATAAATCTTATTTGGTTTGGATTGTAGCTTGCTAAACCAAATTTTGCAAATGCTTTAAATGCATATGTCCCCATTTACGCATATCGCGGACGATCGGATAAATACTTTCGCCGTATTCTGTTAAGTAATATTCAACTCGTAAAGGAACTTCATTGAAAACCTTTCGGCTAATAATACCATCGGCTTCCAATTCCCTAAGCTGTTTTGCAATTGTCCGTTCACTAATTGTTGGGACTGTCTTTTTCATCTCCGTAAAACGGTTCCTATTTTTCCTTATAAGCATAATTAATCAAAGATGAGCAAATTGCGCTTACATAATTCATTAGATTCATGCTATAACTTTCTAACATCTACTTTATAAAATTAAAATCCTGAAGAACATATTCTGGGAAATAGTGTTTCTTATACAGTCAGTAGATAATCGTTTCTATATTAATCAATTTCTTTATGGCATATAATATCCCAAGTCATCTTAAAGGTCTCAATCAGGACGAAGTAAATCGGGCCAGGGCACAATATGGGTATAACCAGTTGGCGGAAAGCCATAAAAGTACCTGGTTGGAATTGCTAGTTGGAGTTTTAAAAGAGCCTATGCTGATTTTGCTGATCGTTATTTCAATGATCTATTTGATTGTGGGTGACTATGCTGAAGCGTCATTTATGATGGTAGCCATTGTAGCGGTAACAGCGATTTCGTTTTATCAGGACAACCGTAGTAAGAAAGCGTTGGAAGAGCTTGAAAAACTAAATGAGCCCCTGAGTGTGGTCATCCGAGATAGTCAGGTGGTAAAGATTGCTACGCGGGAAATTGTGGTAGGAGACCTCTGTATTACAGAAGAAGGACGCATGATAAATGCTGATGGAATTATAGTGCACAGTAATGATTTTTCTGTCAACGAATCATCGCTCACAGGCGAGAGTTTTTCAGTGTTCAAGGATAGTATGACAACCGATAATTTAGTTTATAGCGGAACAATAACAGTTTCGGGTCTTGCTGTTTTTCAGGTACAAAAGATAGGCAAAGACACACGCGTTGGCAAGATTGGCGAATCCATACGAACGATTAAAGAAGAGATTTCACCTTTACAGGTTCAGATCCGGAAATTTGTTAAAGCTATGGCAATCGTCGGACTTGTTATTTTCCTGCTGGTGTGCCTGTTTAGTTATATGGATAGCCGCAATATCGTAGAGAGCTTGCTCAGTGGACTGACACTGGCGATGTCTGTGCTGCCTGAAGAAATTCCTGTTGCATTTACAACATTTATGGCGCTTGGAGCATGGAAGCTTATGCGCGAGGGCATTATTATAAAGAGGAGCAGTATTGTCGAGACTCTAGGAAGTACGACAGTAATCTGTACAGACAAAACAGGCACTATTACGGCCAACATTATGCAACTAAAACATCTGTATGATTATCGCTCCGATACGGTTTATGTCGAAGGTGAATTTGACGACAAAGCCCTTAATGAACTTATCGACTATGCCATGTGGAGCAGTGAACCTGTGCCTTTTGATCCAATGGAAATCACCTTACATAAGATATACGAAGAAACGCAAAAAAATGATCTGAGAAAGGATTATCAGCTGTTTCATGAATATCCTCTTGAGGGCAGACCGCCAATGATGACACACCTTTTCGAAAATAATGAAAAGGAGCGGATCATAGCGGCTAAAGGCGCACCCGAAGCGATACTTAGCATTTCCCAGCTCTCCGACGCCGACAGAGATAAGATAAGGAGGGTGATTGAAACTTTTGCTCAGCAGGGATATCGGATTCTTGGTGTCGCCAAATCACATTTTGAAGGGAATGACTTCCCCGCAAAACAACAGGATTTTAAATTTGAGTTTTTAGGGCTTACTGTCTTCTATGATCCACCTAAGCAGGGCATAAGGGAGGTCTTTCAGCAGATCTATGCTGCGGGCATTAAAGTAAAGGTGATTACTGGCGATAATGCTGAGACAACAAAAGCGATCGCTTTGCAGGCAGGAATTGTCAATACTACTCCGTCTGTAAATGGCAGTGACATCGTTGGGAATACCGAAGATGAAATTATGGATATCGCTCAACGGACAACGTTATTTACCCGAATGTTTCCCGACGCAAAACTTGCCGTTGTCAATGCGCTGAAAAAGAGAGGAGAGGTTGTGGCCATGCTCGGAGATGGGGTAAATGACGGACCAGCATTGAAAGCAGCGCATATTGGTGTAGCTATGGGAAATAAGGGAACCGAGATCGCGAAATCAGCGGCAGCATTGGTCATCACCAACGATGATCTGCAGAAACTTATCGTCGGCATCGCTGCCGGCCGCCGGATTTATACCAATATCAAAAAGGCTGTGCAGTATATTATTTCCATTCATATTCCCATTATTCTGACTGTATCCTTGCCCTTATTTTTGGGATGGATCTATCCGCAGATATTTACTCCTGTCCATGTGATTTTTCTGGAACTGGCCATGGGGCCTACCTGTTCTATTGTATATGAGAATGAACCTATCGAAAAAACACGATGAATCAGCCACCAAGAGCGATGGGAAGTACTTTTTGAGCATCAACGAACTGGGGATAAGCATCATTCAGGGAATAGCGATCACACTTGGAGTCTTGTTTAGCTATCAGTTTACCGCCCAGCATGGCGGGAGTGAAGAAAAGACAAGGGCGATGGTATTCTGTACTTTGATCTTTGCAAATATACTGTTGAGCTATGCCAACCGTTCTTTCTACTATAGCATAGTCGAAAGCTTTAAGAACCGTAATTTTTTACTGCTAGGAATCTCTTGTGCCGTGCTTATCCTGCTATTTGTCATATTATATTGCAGACCTGTCGCCTCTTTCTTTGAGATCACAGCCCTTAGTGGATCTGAATTGACTACAGCACTCGCCGTTGCCGCTGTATCCGTACTCTGGTTTGAAATTTACAAGCTTATTAGGAGAGCGTAGACATGATTTTTTTAATAATTTAATAGCGTCAATATGTTTATCCAAAGAATCTGTAATAAGTGCCAAGTCTGGATATATAATTACTGTCCATATAATTCAGTAGAGCTTACTAAATTGCCGTTTACGCCAACTGCTGAAGACAGAAAATTTATTCTACTCCCTTTGTACGCATTGGGAGGCAATAAATTGCTGTTGAAGCTGTGATAAATAGGTCAGTTCGATCTTTGCCTCCAAAACAGACGTTGGATGTCCATGGTTCTATTACCTCAATATGTCCTATCAATACGCCTATCGGACTATAGATAGAAACACCTTTCCCCGTAAGGTAAACATTTCCCTGATTGTCCAATGTCATCCCATCAGAGCCTTGGTCGATGACCGCCTTCTGTCCGCTGAGCTTACCGTTAGATTCAATGGTATACCTGTAAGTTTTATTTCGTACCCTATCCGCTACATATAGGTATCTTCCATCGGGCGATCCTACAATGCCGTTGGGTTTAGCTACATCATCAGCCACTACTATTGGCTTTTACCTTTTCCCGGAGGGAGGTAGTAAACTTTCTGCCCTTCTATCTCCGGTTTTTTCTGCTCCAGTAGTCACGTTGGTAGTAGGGATCTGTAAAGTAAATTCCACCTTTCTTATCTGCCCAAAGATCATTTGGACCATTCAGTTTCTTTCCATCTACATCTGACAGCAGGACGGTAACTTTGCCATCTTTGCTTATTGACCAAATTTCGTTTTTTCATCTGCGCAGGCAAGTAGCTGACTGCGATGGTTAAAGTACAGTCCATTGGCACGGCCGGCTGAATCTTTAAAAAGAGAAAGATGACCTTCTGTATTGTATTTCCAGATTTTGTTATTAGGCTGGTCAGTAAAATAGATATTCCGTCCTTGTCCACTGCCGGCCCTTCTGTAAATGCAAACTGCCGAGATATTAATTTCAGGCTGTCCTGATCAAACAATTGCGCCCTTACCTCTAAGCCCCTTAATGAGAATAGTAATATGAGCAAGAATGCCGGATAGTACCTGCTGGAATTAATTAAATGTAGCATAGTAAGAGTAATTAACTAATTTATCGTTTTCCAAAAAAATCAAGGAATGGTATTCAAGAACAAATAGCCTTTATTTCAAATCCAATATATGTAATTTTGTAAAGAACTGAAAATATTACCTCTAGTAGAACTCGGTTCGTCCAACTTTACTGGAAGATTTAAAAGGTCTGTCTTATTTTTCGGAGCATCAATAATAAAAGACTTTGTATGGACAAAGGGATCAGTACCCTACGGCATTGCTTGTTGATAATAAATCAGAATCCATCCAAACAATATTGGCATTCTCAACAATGAACTTCAAAACATCCAAATCAAAAGAAGGACTCCCATCTTTTGAAAGTGCAAAATAATATTCACGCTTTTGTATATAGACTTCGGCATTAGGAATTACTTACTGTTTCCCGTATAGACATCGACGAAATTTCAGGATATAATACCCAATTCTTGATGCCACTTATATAGTCCCCCAGGGTCGAAGACATTCCCTTTTAAAAAACGTTGCAAAAATTCGGTAAGCGAAGAAGTCATTCCAATTGTGAGATCCGATGCATTAAATATTTCATAGCAGTTATCTCCCAAAAACCTTAATCCCCACATGTCTAAATAAATCATATATTCTGAAAAATAAAACCAATTATCTCCATAATGGTCTGGGTGCTCCATTATTGCAGCGAGCGGTATAATATTGAAAATATCTTCATTACAGCCAAATCCATTACATAAGAGATAAAATCTTCTAAACTCATCAGGCAAAGGGAATCCAATCTTTTGCTCAAACGCATCGATCTCCGACAGCATAGCTCCAGGATAGATGTCGATACCATCCTTCTCATGCTTTTGTACTATAGCCGTAATTAATTGTCTCATTATTCTATTATCTATAACTGTACATTTCTTTCATCAATAAACAACTGTTTCTTTCCTAATTTTATTTAGGAGCTTTTCAACTTTTAAACTTAATATATTTTTTGATCGATCAGAGCAAATGATCATTATAAATGATGACGCATCAATAAATGATTTGCCGCAAGTGCTAATATTGACAACTTCATATATGGGATTGGCGGAAAAGGATTTGACCAATTTGAAAAATATACTCAACAGGTAGTTTCAATCAATGATCTATTTTTAATATATCATTCAATATTTGTAAGATCTTTCCTGTACCAATCACACGTGGGCCTTCCGAAATTCAAATAACATACCTTCAGCTAGCCTTCCTTTAAAATATATGACGCCAGCTATCCGAATCACCGCTTTGACCTCCTCCCCGGGATACACTATATCTTTATCAATAAATGTTTGCTCACCAGAAGTTTGCATTTCGTCAAAATCAAATTTGATCTGTGGTCTATATTTAGAGAAAGCAGGTGTCTTTCTTCCACCTTCTCGTGTTGTTCTATATTGAAGCTGCGCTATGAAATCAGACATATATCAAGACTTTTTCTAAAATTAATCAATTTATTGCAGTCATGAGTTGTTATCGGGATTGTACTTCCTACCATTCAGCTAGTAAGGTTGATCTTGAATAGTAGTCAAAACAGCTTAAATAATTACTATTCATAGGTGAATAATCTACTCAATGCCTGCTTTTGAGGATATATCTCGATTACTACACTGTCGCCTATATGACCTAATTTATCAATAAAGAAACCTGTGGATATTGAAGGGCTGCTAACAAAAATATCATAACTATTTCTCTTTAATTTTATGGAAAATTTGCCTTTTTATCGCAAAAAACTGTCTTATCCTTATCCTTTTCATAGATAGATTGACTTGCACTTCTAAAGTTTACAGATACTACCTTGGTCATATCCATTGGTTGAATTACACGTCCTGAAATAGTAACAGAATCTTTTTATAATATTCTTCTACTTCCTTAAAAGTACTTGTATACCAGAATATGTAGCTCGCTCCATAACTATAAATTTTGTTTTTTGTGGTGCAAGCGGTAAATAGTAATGATACTAAAATTATACTTATTATATTTTTCATCCTGTTAACATTTAAGTAATCATTTAAATAATTAAGTAGCTAATTTACTTATCTATTTTGTATCTTGATACATCATGATTAATCAAGTTATAAAGGAAGTAATTATGAAGTATAAAATTCAGAACCGCAATTCTAATAAAGACAACCAAGATATGAAGATACAATTGACAATGACTGTCCTGCTGACAACATTCGCTTTGGTGACTTTCATTTCGTACAATTGAATCTCTGTAGTACTGATTGGAACGATAAAGTTTAGCTTTTTCCTAATAGATGTTCAAAAATATAGTTTCTGTATTCAGAAATTTATTCCAAAAACAGAAACTTTATCATTGTTGCTAAAATTGAATTTTACTTGTTAATCGGTATTATCGATATGGCATAACCACCGCCTTCGGCACAATGTTGAACCATAGAATCCTTTTTCGTTACTCTCATAGTTTTTATGGTGTACGCTTGCGGTTTTGTCTTATAGTTTGCATCTGCCGCGTCAGCATAAATAGTCGCCAAATAAGTCTTTCCCTCATCCAGAAAATCGAATTTTATCTTCGATGCTCTACTGACGTTTCCATTTACACTTCCCAAAAACCATTTTTCTGTATTTTTTTTCTTTACGGGCAACTGTAATATATTGACCGGGCTCCGCCTCTAAATATTTACTGTCATCCCAATCCAGCCCGACATCCTTAATAAATTGAAAAGCATCCGGGAAACGATCATAATTTTCTGGAAAATCTGCTGCCATCTGCAAAGGACTATACATCGTTACATATAGCGCCAATTGGTTGGCCAATGTACTATTCACATGGGCACCATTGCTCAGGTTCATTTCAAAAATACCGGGGTGTAATCCATTGGACCGCCTATCAGTCTTGTGAAAGGCAAAATCGTTACATGATTAGGTTTTATGCCACCGAATGCATGGTATTCTGTACCTCTAGCAGATTCATTGCCTATCAAATTTGGCCAGGTACGTGCTAGTCCGGTCGGACGTACAGCTTCGTGCTGATTAACCATAATTTGGTAGGAAGCCGCTTTTTCTACCGCATACTGAAAATGGTTATTTGTCCATTGGCTATAGTGGTGGTCACCCAGTGGAAGAATATTTCCTACATACCCACTTTTTACAGCATCATAGCCAAATTGGTTCATCAGCCTATAGGCCGTATCGATATGGCGCTCATAATTTCGGATAGATCCGGATGTCTCATGATGCATTATCAGTTTCACACCTTTGGAATGTGCATATTCGTTTATTCCTTTGAGATCAAAATCAGGATAAGGCGTGACAAAATCAAAGACATAATCTTTATCATTGCCAAACCAATCTTCCCATCCGATATTCCATCCTTCAACCAAAACACCGCCAAAACCATGTTTTGCAGCAAAATCTATACTTTTTAACATTGGCTGTTGTCGCCCCATGGGTACCATTTGGTTTCGCCTTACTGAAATCTGTTATTCCCAACTGGACAGACGGAAATTCATTTGTATAGGACCAACTACGCTTACCCGAAATCATTTCCCACCACACGCCTACATATTTTGTAGGCTTTATCCAGGAGGTATTTTGTATTTTGCTTGGTTCGTTCAGGTTATAGGTCATCTTAGATGCCAATATTTCTCTTGCATCATCACTTACGATAATAGTTCGCCAAGGTGAGGTAGCAGGTGCTTGCATTTTACCTTTATCGCCATGTGAATCTGGTGTAAGCCAAGATTCAAAAACAAAATTTTGTCATCCAGATTGAGGTGCATCGTCGAATAATTCAGACAGCTTGCCTCATGTAAATTGATGTAAACACCGTCGTTGGTTTTTAGCATCAACGAGGTCTGTACTCCCGTTGGAGAGAAAGAGGTTTGAGAGACGTTTCCACCCTCGTAAGCGCTTCCCATCAAACTCCTTATTTCAGATAATTTAGATGTGGTATAATTATACTCCTGGGTATCATAATCGCCGGGAATCCAATAAGCGGTATGGTCACCAGTCATGGCAAACTGGCTACGTTCTTCTTTAATCGTAAAGTAATTTAGGTTTTTCTGCCGTGGGAATTCATACCGAAAACCGAGACCATCATCAAATAAGCGAAAACGGATCACAATCTGACGCTCCGTCTGTTTTTGGTTTAACGTGACAGCAAGTTCATTATAATGGTTTTTTACATTTTTGGTTTCTCCCCATACCGGTTGCCATGTTTCATCGAAAGTGCTGGTCTTTGAATCGGATATTTCAAAATTGCTATAAAGCGAACTCCTGTTTTTAGCTGGATTTCACTATCCGTTTGTCCCTTTAAGTGTAATTCTTCATCCGGTTTGAGCTTCAGTTCCAATCCCAGATTACTGGTCTTAATCACCACTTTATTTTTAAACTTTAACCCGTAGGTCGGTGTACCTTCTTTCGTCAATCAAAGGCCAGTTCAAATCTTCCATTGGGCGATTTTAACTGCTGCCCCTGTGCTACGATCCCGTTACAGCACAAGACGACAAATAAAAGAAAAATTGATTTTTTCATCATTTCTATTTTAGCATATATCTATTAAAATTCAGTATTGTAATGCGCTTTGGATTACTTCGCCAATCGCAAAACCGTCTCATCCGGCTTAGTTTTTGACAATTGAAATTGTTTCGTAAAGCTGGTTGAAGGTAATTTTATACGTTCCAGCTTCGGTAATTTTCCATTTGTTGTCGACTTTACCCTCAGCGATAATTATTGCATCTTTTCCTGTCGTTCCCTCCCCATTGGTTGGTGGCATAAAGAAATCTCCGTCCCAGCTTCCCGTTGCGGTTGGTATCTTAAATTCGCCCACTTTCAATGCGCCAGTGTAAGTAAACTCATAAGGGTTTCCGGCTGTAGGCACCATCGGTGTAGGGTTATCTATTGTCCAACCGGAAGGCACGGCATCTCCCACGAGCCATATCTGCTTGTACGGCGTAAAAGGTTTGATCCTGATAAAAGGGCTTGCACTGATATTAAGCAGAATCTTGTAAGCGCCAGCACTTGCAATGTTCCATTTATAATCCGGATTTCCTCCGGGACCAGCTGAACAGCAGTTTCGGAAAGCTTTGGATGGTTTGTTAAAGGCATAAAGAAATCTGTCCCCCAATTTCCTGTCGCTACAGGGATTTTAAAGTCACCCGCATTCAATACTTCATTAAACTTAAACTGAAAGGCGTTGGTCGGATCTTTCTTCATCGCATTTGGGTTGTCGATATTCCAGCCATTTGGCGTAGCATCACCCACCACCCATAGGGATGCATACGCCGCACCGACCGGACCAGGAACAACCTGTATACTGATTGTTTTAGATGTAGTTGACAGCATTTTTGACGGAATTAGTCCGAGCACCGTGATATCCAGTTTGGATTCTACATTGGCAGTCATCTTCAAGTTCTCAACGAGTATAGCGTTCAATTCACCCTGCGTAAATCGTTTGCTTATCGCTCCAGCGGCAACTGCTACACTATCCTTTTGCTCGCCGTTAGCCAGGATTATTTTATAAGCGATCATTGCGTTTGAAAATGCCGGCCATGATACCGTAAGAGCTTCCTCAGACGGCTTACTCGGATTAATGACCACCTTATCAGCAGATGCTGTAATAGCAGTAATTTCGAATGGCATCGGGGTAGGAGCATCCAGTTCTTTCGAACAGGACTGCACCAAGAGTAAACATACGCTCCACAGCAGGATATTTCCAAGTTGCTTTGAAGCCGAAAATCTTATATTCCAATTAAATTTCATCATTTTCAAATGGTTTTATACTGACTAAAACTGATTAGTATCCGGGGTTCTGTTGCAATGATGGCGTTAGTGTGAACACACTCTGACCAATAGGATAAATTTTAGTATGATCACTATTGTCAGGTTCTTTATCCCACCATTTTCCAGAATTGAATTTACCCCAACGAATTAAATCGGTTCGGCGTCGTCCTTCGACCAGGAACTCACGACCCCATTCATCGATCATTTCCTGATCGGTCAATTGCTGTCCCGACTCCAGGTACAGACTGTTTGAGCCATTTGGATAGTTACGTTTACGCACTGCATTCAACAATTTTGCCGCGGATCCTTTATCTCCGGCTCTATATTTACATTCAGCCAGTGAATAATAAATTTCAGCAAGTCTAATCTCCGCAAATGCCGAAGAAATGGCATTCGGATCCTTGGAAGGATATATCGGATATTTCGCCACCCATAAGCCCGAGTTGTCATCGGCATGGTTCATATTGGATTCCTTATCTGCGATCTTTGTTCCCGGAGGAGTATCCTTAAACCATCCCACCTGATCACGGGCAAAGATGGTATATCCTCGGTTGCTTTTGACCAATTTTGTCGGATCGCTGTAATAGGGGAGGTAACCGAACAAAAACATACCCTCTCTTTTGCTATTGCCAAGATTTTTATATTTCTTTAACCGGAGATCATCTGGATAGCGCTGAAATTTGATAAAGGGCTTACCAAGTGCAAAATTATACTCGACACTATCCACATCACGTCCTGGCTGAAGGGCATAGCGCGTATTCATATTTCCGAAATCGGTAAATCCGAAGAAATTTTGAGCCTGATGCGGTGCCATCCACCAATACATATCCGAAGTATAATGCCAGTGTGTGCGGGCCAAAGTTGCAGGGAATCCATAGATCACTTCACTGGAATTTGCGTTATCGTAATCAAAAGGTTTCGACCAAATCGTTTCCAGTTGATAATTACCATATTTTCCGTCGATGATATCCTGACATACCGCTGCACATTCGGCATATTTGCTTTGACCTGTATAAACTTCAGCATTCAGATAAAGCCTGGCCAATAAGGCCGCTGCACCACCTTTTGTCCATCTACCAATACCCGTTGTGCCGAGATCCTGACGGAGAGGTAATCCGGGAATCGCATCTTTCAGCTCCTTTTCAATAAAGGCGAATGTTTCAGCAGGTTTCGCTTGCGGCGGAGTTGCCGTTTCACCCTTTACTTTTGTTACCAGCGGAATATTCCGGTATAAATCAAAAGCCCGTAGGTTGAACCATGCCCGGAGCGTCTTCAGCTCAGCCACAAAGTCGGCCTTTTCCGCTTCAGTGATCTGAACTTTTGGATATTCACCTTTTCGATATCCTCAAGCGAGTTTGTCGCTAAACTGATGCCCTGAAAAAGAGCCTTCCACATATCGCTGGTATAGTCATCCTGAACTGTCCAAGTGTGGTAATGCGCCCGCTGATATTTGCCACCATCAAACCAGTCACCGTCTCTATTGGGAGTCATCAATTGATCGGCAGGAGCTCCTGCGCATAAAATAGACCACCACCCTGAATCGACCAAAAGGCATGTTCAAACGGCCTCAGAAAATCACGGATCACATCTTCTCTTTTCTGTAAGAAATTGTCAGAAGTAATTTTATCATATAAGGTTTCGTCAAGCTTGGTACAGCTTGCACTTCCCAATATTAGGGTGCTTATAGAAATGGGAATTATATAACGTAATGAAAATTTCATCTTTTTGTTGTGTTTAATCGTTAGAATTTAACCTGCAAACCCGCTAGGAATTGTGCCGTCGATGGGTAGTAAGACAAGGATGTATTGATACCGGGTGTCAGCCCATTAACGGATATTGCTTCAGGATCACCGGTTGTAAACTTGGTGAACGTATATAGATTGCGTGCTACGGCATACACCCGGATCGAACTGATTTGCTTGACAGGAGGTTTGATATTGTAACCGATCGTAATGTTGTCGATTTTAACAAAATCACCTTTCTCCAAGAAGTAATCCGAAAGCGTAGAATAGGTCTCTGCATTGGTCAACGCAGCATATTTACCCTTTCCATAAGCCGATTTGAGCACATTCGCACCAGATTGCGTAACAGGGGTTCCGAGATAAAAAGCGGTCGTGTTAAAGAGGTCATATTTAAATGAACCTCGTAAAAATACCGAAAGATCGAAGTTTTTGTAGGTAAAGTTCTGCCCTAAACTAGCGGTAAACAATGGTAATCCATTGCCTACAAAACGTTTATCTTCTTCCTTAGCTGTATTTCCGGGTATAATATTATTGTCCTTATCATACACCATCAAACGTCCAGTGGCGTCGATACCGGCAGATTCGTACATATAGAAACTGCCAATTCTTCGTCCTTCTTCCAGCCGTTGAGCTGGTCCGGGCGACCCCGGCGAAGGCATATAGGACATGAATTGAAAGTTTTGCCCCTGATAAATGTCATTTGAAAAGGAAGCGAATTTATTGCTATTTGATGCCCCTGCGAAACTCACTGAATATGAAAAATCTTTCTGGGTGAGGATCTTCGCATTTAATTGCACCTCCAGGCCCGAATTTTTCATAGTACCTACATTGGCAAAGGTTGTTGTTAACACGAATGGTGGAACCGGAACGTTATAAGAGCCGAGTAGATCTTTATTGGTACGTACATAATAATTGATACTTCCACTTATTTTTCGTTGGAAAAGATCAAAGTCGACGCCGAAATTTAAGTTCTGTGCTTTTTCCCAACGAAGGTCATAGTTGGTATTCTGACTGGGACCCCAAACTTGGTATGATGCCCCGTTAAACGCAAAATAACCATAACCTTGATAAGTATCTAACGAAAGGTAACTGCCAAAGTCCTGATTACCGGTCTCACCGTAATCTGCCCGAAGTTTCAGGTCATTGATCCAAGACGCTTTCGGAAAGAAATCCTCCTCCATAATCCGCCAGCCTAGGGAGAGCGCGGGAAAATAACCCCATTTGTTCAGCCTTCCAAATTTAGAAGAACCTTCATAGCGCAAACTCGCCGATGCATAATATTTATTTGCCAAATCATAATTTACCCTTCCAAAAAAGCAATCAGTTTCGCATCATTTTTGTAAGAACCAACCGATCTAAACGTGTAATCACCAGGCTGAGGGTTGGTAGGAATAGGCACGTCATATTGACCTGAGCCCAGATTATTATACGTCAGTACATCGGATGGGAAATTTTGGTTACCTGCATTCATTCCTGAATACAGAAAATAATTATAGGCATATCCGCCTAATACGTTAATATGATGTCTTCCGAAGCTTTGTTTATAGTTTCCTGTCCATTCAAATACATACTGGTCACTTTTTTATAATTTCTTCCCGCAGAATTTCTACCACTATTTCCATTGATCGCGCCCGTATTGTAGGACGGTGTAAAATTGAAATCAAAAAAATCAGAAGATTGTTGTGCCAGTGTTACCTGTGTAGACAGGTTTTCCAAAATGTTAAGTTTAAACGCCGCATTCCAGTCCAGGTACTTTCCTCTGTTCCATCCAATACCGTGCGAAGCTCTTCAACAGGATTATAAGCACCAGAAAAACCGGTATTGATATAATTGAATGCATTTGGATTTTTGCATCCATCACCGGCAATGTCGGATTTAGTGTCAGACTTTGATTGAATGCATTATAACTGGCATTATTTGCTTTAAGGGATCTAGGCGCAATGGTTACAGTAGCTGTATATAGGTTATTGGCCGAGGTATGGGACAGATTCAACCGCGCCCCGTATTCTTTCTTGTCCGAACGTAAGTCCAGTCCATGCGCATTGCGCAGGTCAAAGGAGACGATATAATTGGTTTGTCTGTTTCCACCAGCTAGCTGAAGGGTGTTTTTTTGATTAAAGGCGAATTTGCGCGATACTTCTTTAAACCAATCGGTATTCCCTCCAAAATCCGTTCCCCGGTTGTGTTTTAAGAAATCTTCGGCACTCAGCACCTGGATACGGTTATTCGGTACGTCAAAACTCGCATATCCATCATAAAAAGCGTAAGGGTCTGAAGTGCCTTTTTTTTGTTGTGATAATAATCACACCATTGCTTCCGCGTGTTCCATAGATAGCCGAAGCTGCACCGCCTTTGAGTATATCGATGGATTCAATATCGTTTTGATTTAAGTTGTCAACATTTCCTCCGGGAACACCATTAACTACATAAAGCGGTCCAAGTCCGGCATTGCGGGAAGACACACCACGTAGTTGCAGGCTGGGAGAGGAGTTCGGATCCGACTGGCCAGTGTTTACCACACTGAGCCCTGCTACCTTGCCCGCAAGTGAATTGAGTACGCCATTTCCACCAAATACGTTGAGATCCTTACCGCTTAGATGCGTAATGGCGCTGGTTACTTCTTTTTTATCCAGGGTTCCGTAGCCAACGACTACGACGTCAGCCAATCTCTCTTCATTTGTTTCAAGCGTTAGATTATAGACCGTGCTATTATCAATATTCTTTTCTAATTTTTTATAGCCTAGAAAACTTATCTGTAATTTGTCCCCGACATTTACTGCGGATAGTGAAAATCTTCCTTCGGCATCTGTTTTAGTAGCTTTTGGTTTTCCGGATACGGAAATAGAAACACCCGCTATTGGTTTACCTGTCACATCAAGAATTTTCCCTGAATGTTTTTTCTTGAGCTTGTGCCCATGTCATTATCAGTATCCACATAAACACAGTGAATAGATACTTTAAAGACGGGCACTGTCTTAAATAGATTACCCTCATAAATTGGTTGTTTAAAATTTATAAATTATCCCTTTTTGCTGCTTAGGTAGTTTCTAAAACAGCCATTGGTTACAGTTCCAAATCTAGAGAAACCAAATCCTAGGAAAAAGATGGCAAACGCAAAATATAAGTCTGACAAACGATTAAGTATTTGATTATTAATGAGTATTCCTGTATTCTTCTAAAGAAAAATATAGATATGATGGCCGTAAACTAGGTCGGGAAATAGCAGTTAGCGTACCAGATAATCAAAGTTTGGCGCGCAGGACGATAGGTAATACAACGAATCAGAGCTGTATAGATGGGATATTTAAACGTATCGGGAGTCTTATTACTAAATACTTTTAATCGTGCCGATCTGCATGATGTTTTTATCAAATTCATCCTTATCTATGATCGCTTTGCTTTTAATTTTTGCACGATAAGTATAAATTGTGTTTAGTGAACAATGGAGAAATCCAGCAATTTTAGATGAATCATTTACACCCAGCCGGATTAAGGCAAAGATGCGCAATTCGGTATTCAAAAGCTCATTCGTTTTAAGCATGATCTTTCCATCTTCGGCAAGCAACGCGTTGAAATCGTCTACAAAACTGGGAAACAGATGAAGAAAAATATGATCAAAAGTATTAAACAGTTCCTTTTTCTCTTTGTCTATTCTCTCGTTAGATTTGACCAGGTTAAGGAGCTCCGAAATTTTGTCTCCCATGATCATTTTCTTTATTAAGGTCTGAAATTTCTCCAATTTAGTGATGTACATAGAACAGATATCCAGAAAATGGCCGATGTATACCTCTTTGATCTGATTGGATTCATACAACAGATTGTTCGATTTGGACAGTTTTTGGTTTACGATTTTATATTCTTGATTTTTAGTTTGCAATTCGTCATTTAGTTTATTGAGATCCTGATTCGCTTTAAATAATTCGAGCCTGAACCGACTCACTTTTCTCATCTGTTTATACAGATATATTATCGCTAGTATCAATAATATGGAAAGGACGGAAGCAACAATTAAAAACATAAACAATTGCTCCTTTTTTGTTTCTGATGTTCCTGGTAGGAGGCATCGATAATTGGGAAAATCTGGGAAACTTCATAGGTCCTAAATTTAGCATTGCAGAAGATTGCGTCCTCAAGCGATGATTTTATGCATATATAAGATTCATCGATGTAACCTTTTTGGTGCAATAAAAATGCTAACGCCTGCATGGAAGTATTTTCCTTTATCGCATTTTTAATATCGCAACCTGCGGATATAATCAGAAATTCGCCCTGTTTGGCTACATTGCCTTCCTTTCTGTATATTTCTGAAATTGCAAAGGCAAGCATTGCTTTTTCATGGCTATCCTCCTTTATCGTTTCGTATATTGAATTCAGGATTACTTTAGCCTCCTTTATCTTGTCCAGATCGATCAGCTTTTCTGCATATACCATTTTGTAGTGATTCGACGCTTTATCCAGAATTGTTAATAAAGAATCACGATAGGTATGGCTAATTGCTAAATAATTTTTTTGGTTATAGTTATGGTAGGCATAAAACTTGAAAAAGTTTTTTTGAGCATCCAGATATTTTATTTTTAGGTGATTGTTTAATTTTTTGACAGCTATTCTATCCAATATATCTTTGGAATCAATGTACATACCTGCGACCAGATAGTTTAAAGAAAGGTCTAATTCAGTTTCTAGGATCCAATTTGGATGCTGGAGTCTATTCGCCAGATCCAAATTTTTCTTAGCGTAGTAAATAGCGGAATCAGATTTATAAGATGCGTATGAGCTGCTCAGCTGTTTTTGTAATTCAAATTTTAGATTTAAGTTGTCGGTGCTATTGTCCAGCTTTTTTTTTATTTGGGACAGATAAAGCTCTTTTGCTCAACAAAAGTATCTTTATTTTGAATGAGATTTGTCAGATTGAAAATTAAAGAGTCTGTTAAAACAAGCGCGTTAGCTTTGGTAATTGTAGCTATAAAAAATAAAATCAGATATATAAATACAGGTTTTCGCATTTAAATTAGTAGGGGACTATTTACATTAAATAAATTGAGTAGGCCAAATATAGATAAATAACTCGATTTTGTCCAATGGCGTTTTTCATAGTATACATAACAATATCTTGCCCGATTGAAAAGAATAATGCCGTGAGAGTAACAACCACCGCTTCCATCGAAGGAGGGAGATTTCACGATATTATGATCCAATAGCTGCAATGTAGTTATAGGCACCCATATCTTTAGTGATGTAGGGGCATGCCCGTGACAAAAAAGACGGCATTTTCATTCTGAAAGCCCTAATTTAAATAATGCTCGAATTTTTGGGAGAACATATTGCCCCAGTTTTTATCGAGAAGCGTATTCAGACTATTCACCGGGATTTAAGTTTCCTGCAACAGCTTTAGATCTTCAATCACTTTTGACCAATAATCTTTGGTCATTTCACGTTGACTTTCATTTTTAATTTATCAACATGAAATGAAATTGTTGTTTTATCTTTATTTTTCGAAGGAATAAATCTGATCTGTAAATTGGCGTCTTCTGCGAAATCCCGGTGCCTCCACTTTGTTCGGATATGTGAATATTCCTTAATTGTTGAAAAATTCTGGTCTACACCTTCAGACCAAAAGCCTAATCCCCGGTGTGAAAAAAAACTTCCCACAGTGTTTCCAATTTCATTGGCACAGTTTTTCTGATCCCGAATTGCCAGCCTGCATCTTTTGTTAATCCTACGTTACTTCCCATGTAATTGTGTTTCTTGCTGAAAGTGATTTTTTATTTGAATATTATTATTTCTTTTCAATAGAGGCAAATGCCCTGACAGGAAAAGTCCCGACACCTTTAAATTTTGGCGGGGCGGCGGTGAACTTAAAATTCTGATCTGGCAATTTATTTAAATTGCAGAGATGCTCAACGATTAAAATCCCGGCACCCAATAGGACGGTATGAACAGGTCTTGTTCTTCCGGCCGTGTCGTCTATATTATGGGAATCAATACCTACAAGTTTGACGTTACAGTCCCGAAGATACATTGCCGCCTGCTCGGTAAGAAATGGATGGTCCTGATAATATAGCTCCGTATTCCAATATCTATCCCAGCCAGTCTGTATTAACACCGCTCGATTTCTGATTTCTCTATTCTTAAGATGATCTTCCGTAATTTTCAGGGTTTCGGTAAACGGTATATGGATCATTACTGCGTCAAGCTGCGCAAAATTCTTTAAGGCAGTTTGGGCTATGTCATTGCCATCAGCAAATCTATGAAAGGGGCAATCAATATAAGTTCCCGTATTGGTGACCATCTCTATTTTTCCAATCTGAAAAGATGTATCGCCGTCATAGTTCTGTTTTGACTGTTCCCTAGAGAGATAATCGCAAATATGAGGTGCCGGCAGCCCCTTGTAAGTTATCAATCCATCTTCGATTGTATGACTCAAATCTATTAAAAATTCTTTCGCCATACTTTCATCAATTGGTTTACGTTTATGGGGCTCAATCAGGATTTCTTTATTGAGGATATTGACTTTTCCTACCATGAGCAGATGCATATCTTCAACGATATAGTCCGCCAGGACACTGTCACTGATATTGTCTCCCGATATATCTAATCTGAAATCTTCCCCTTTGATACTACCACCATTCGTAAAGAATATCTCGAAGTCAAATTTTATTCTTTTTTCCATAAGATGCTTCAATTTTACTATGACAAAAGTGTGGAAATCTAAATATTGTTTACTTGACTTAGATCAATTTGATTGATTTTTTTACTTCTGATCCTACTGAGTGTTTCAGGACTCATGCCAAGGTATGAAGCAATATGGAAAAGCGGTATCCGATTATCTGCATCTGGGAACTGTTTTAGAAAATAGTGATAGCGTTCACTGGCGTCCAGCAGTAGAAACGAACTTTCCCTACGGCATTTTTGATATATTCTTTGGCCAAAATATTCTTCAATAAAATATTCCATTTGGTATCCTCCCGGATTAATCTGTCGATGAGCGCCTTTGGTATACTTATCAGATCGCATTGTTCAATACATTGAAAATATAAGTTCGTTTTTTCCTGGGTCAGAAAACTTGTAAACGCAGTAAAAAATTCATTTTCAAAAAAGAATTCGGTATTGATTTCTTTATAATCTTTCTGGTAGAAACTTCGTACGATCCCCTTTTTCAGAAAAAAGAGATTGTCTATAGCTGAGGGCGGGTTTATGACGTTACTCTCCCTTTGTAGGGTATAAATTTTTACATTATCCTTCAAGAGTGAAACCTCTCTATCGTCTAACGTGAAGAGGTTTGCAAAGTATTCAATGAATTGAGCTAATTGGTTGTTTTCCAAATTCAAAACGGTTAAAAATCTGGGTTACATGACGGATTTCTTCCGTCCACGATCCTATAGTTAAAAGTAATGAATATCACCCAAAAATGAAACAATTATCTTACCCAATGATATCTGCCCGTGTAAGGGTTGAGAGTTATATATGTTCAACACATTGTTTGGGAATCTGCCTGTCTTTTTTGTCCAAAATTAAATAATTCTAAAATCAGTCGTTTATCTAAATTATCCTTTACAGCAGCAGTTAGAGGATTTGGTATATTAATTGCGAACATAGCGTGTTAGTGATTAATTACTAATCTTAAAGTAAAACACTATGTGCAGGTACAAAAATAATACGACAGGAGTACTTTTGGGAATGATCGGTGGAGCGGCAGTCGGAGCTTTGATAGGATGGCTTTTTCGCCCAATAAAGGTAAAGATAATAGAAAGAAAATTAAGCATAAAACCAGGGATTTCAAAGGCCAGGCTAAGGATAAATATGTGGAAGTTAAACACAAAATCAAGGATGAGTATACTAATATGTCTTCTACGGTAAAAGATAAAGCAAATCAGGTGGTGGAGACCGCTACTGAAAACTACGATAAAATAAAAGATCAGATTATCTCTAAAACTTCAACAGCTGCCAACGGCGTCGCATCGGATGTCAAAAAGAAATATAGCAAAGCCATCGTAAATATACGGGATCTTTCAAAAAAATGAGCGATTGCAAAATGGTATATTCAGACAGATTAATTTTTGGGAACCTACACAACAGGATTTTCAGTGGTAGCATGAATAAATTATAGTTTTATTTCAAGCCTAATGGCGCGTTATTAGAGGCTTAGTGGCTGAATAGTTTTGGTATTTTCAGCCTACGCTATGAACTGTGGCTAAATCTTCTGGACACCATTTCCTAAATAAGAACAGAATTTGAGTTTTTTACCCATTCAAATTGCTATGATAGAATTACTATTAAAAACAATTGCAAGCACCATAACCATTGATCAATCAGATAAGGATCTTATTTCACGACTTTTTAGGGAAAAGAAATATGGTAAAGGAGAATACTTTTTGGCCGAAGGAGACGTTTGCCGCCAGGTAGGTTTTATTATCAGTGGTGTTATGCAATATTATATCAACCACGATGGGGAAGAGAAAACATACGGATTTGGTAAAGAAATGGATTTTGTCTGCAACAATGAAAGCTTTATCCCGCAAAAACCTTCAAGGCAGGCGATTCAAGCTTTGGAAGATTGTACGCTATTTGTAATTTCCTATAATGATCTTCAAATATTTTATGCCGAGATCAGGAATGGAGAACGTTTTGGTAGATTGGTCATAGAGCAGGTTTTTGTTCAAACCCTTCGGGGCCTTAATTCTTTTTATACGGATTCACCTGAAATTCGTTATGAAAAATTTATAAAAGAATATCCTGAACTCGTACAAAGGATTCCTCAATATTATATTGCCTCTTACGTCGGTGTAAAGCCCCAGTCATTAAGCCGTATACGAAAGAGAAATACACAACGTGACTAATTTATTAACCCAGGTGCACGAAACCTAATGACCCTACAAATAACTTTGTTGTCAAACAAACAGATAAAATTATGACAACTAGAATTTGTTACATTATCTCATTTTTAACCGGGCTGGGACTATTGTTTATCGGTATGAGATTTTTGGTTTCGCCATTGAAGGCCGAGTTTGATTATGGTATCGTGACCGATACCAACAATGATTTTTCTTTTCATTATATAAAAGGAATTCGAGATCTATTTTCGGGTATTCTCCTAGTGCTTTTCGTATTGACAAAGCAAAGAAAGGCGCTGGCCATAGCACTGCTCGCAGCCACTGTCGTACCCTTTGGGTGATCTCATGATCGTAATGATCAAAGATGGAAGGGATTGGCAGCATGGCATAGCTCATCTGATCGCCGTAGCGGTCTGCGTTATAATAGGTTCAGTACTTCTTATACAAAAAGACAACAAAGCAGTTCTCATCATCAAATATCCTTTGATTTAGTTCAATCTGCGGTTAACGGTGGCCCTACAATAAGTGAGTGTGATCTGCTCCTGGAGCAAAAACACCATGGCATTATCATACGTTATTTTCGGAGAAGTTTGAAATTCTAGAAGGTGAACTGGAAGTGGGCAAGGACGGTAAACGTTATCAACTAAAGCCAGGAAACCAAATAGTTATAGCAGCCAATGAAACACATCTTTTCCATAACAGGTCTAAGGTTGTATGTCGGTTGCGGACAACCATAGATCCTGGAAATATTGAATTTGAACAGGCTTCACTTATTCTTTTGGGATTAGCCAAGGATGGTCTTACAAACAGAAACGGACTACCAAAAAGTTTTCAGATCTTGCTTTGTTTATTTATCTGAATAATTCCAAGATGACAGGAGCAATGAAAATTGTAGAACCTATTTTAGATCTTGTTGCGAAAATTGCAATAAAAAGGGGCGATTGAAAGTTCTTGAGGAAGCCTATTGTAAAACAATCGGTCTGCATTAAACTTCAATTTGCCTCATCGCCTAGTTATTTGGAAATCATCAAAATAGTCAGCTACCTTTACTAAGTTCACTTGCGCTGATGCATATAACGTCACTACTATGGCTAAGATTGAAAATATTAGTTTTTTCATCACTTTTTCAGAATTAGATAATCGGAAGGTAATACTTTTAGATAATCATTGTAAATGAAAACTTCTTCATCTTGAAGGAATTTAAGACCTTCTAAAGGTAAGCCTGAATATTTCGAAAATACCGTAAACGTAGAATCTTTTGGATATTCGTGACCCGCAATTTTAATAGTTTCAATAGACGGTTTTGCGGCTTCTTCTTTCTTACACGCGCCAAAGCCTAGCCCCAGCAGCGCAATAAATAATAAATATCTTTTCATGTGGTAATATAATTAGTCATTAAGATAAGCATTAATTTGTGTATTTTCTTGATAATAGGAAAATTAGCCAAACGGGTAGCTGTTTATAGATTAAATATTCGTGTCAAATAAATCAAAACATTCAAAATAGGGTTATATTCTCCGACTTTTCGGTATCTTCCACATATAGTCTACATCAGTCTTTTTCCTCTCGGATAACAGCTTCAGCCAGAGTACATTTGAATTTTACTCGTGCAAATGCGACCCTTCGATCCTTATTGGCGCTGATATTTGCCATTGCCAATTCGACCGGGAACTCACCAATAGGGAACTCCTCATTAAAAGCAATCGCATCACTTAAGGTAACGGGATCAGTAGCGATAATCTGACCTGATAATACCTTTAGATTTCCTACAGCTATCTTATCAAACGTTATTTCCGTGCCGAATTGCGCTACTTTTGTGTCTTTCGCGAAACTACCCTCAAATAGCTGTGGGAATGCCATTGTGCTATCTTGAATGGTTATTTTCGGGATCGTATCAGTCAGGTCAAATTCGGTTGTTGGTCCAATGATGTCGTTATTATTACTTGGAGCCTTGTTTTTCGAATTACACGAAAATAGCACGACGGTCATCATACATATTATTATTATACTTCTGCACATAGGGAATATAATTATCTTTGTTTAATTCATGACTCTACAGGATGACCTATCTCCTTAAAGAACTTTCTGAGCAGTTCATATGTGCTACCATCAGCGATAACCTGACTGGAACTATCTATCGCCATTGCTTCACAACTTAAACAGATATTCAAAGCAGATATAATTTCGCCCGAACTTTTATAGAACACGATAGCATCCCTGTAAATGGGGCGCACATCCAATTGTTGACATCAGTTATTTTTGTAAGCAAAATATTCCTTAGAAGCTTGGTTACCTCATGATCGTACTGAAAAGTATTGGTTCTTTGACTAGAAAAATGAAACAGTCCATTATTGTCGATTAAGTATTGTGTCATAGCCAATAAGGCGTCCAGTTCACTCAGGCGAATTTCTTCGTTTTCATTGAGATTGTTTCGTTTTTGTTTTCTCACTTTTAAGCGATTCCGTTCAGGTCTTAATACTTGCATTGCCGCTTGATATTCGTCTCCGCGCTGGAAGGAATATGTTTCGATGTAGTCAAATGCTAAGCTCTTAATATAATGAGAAGATGTGACTGAATTCATGATACTTTTCATTGTTAAAAGTGAGCGTTTATCTATCTAAATACTAAAAATAAAAGTATAAAAAAGGCTATTAATTGTCAATAAAAATGGTGTTAAGCGAGATCAATTGGAATTTTAGAAACCCCATGAGGGATTGCCAGACTTACTATTTCGAATCTCTTTTAATAAATCATTTATTCTTTTTCATTTATCATTCTACTTTTGGTTCCGTCTAAGTAATAATTTATAATAGTGCTGACTGCGTCAAAATTGGCTGCATTATTTACTAAGTAACTCATAAAATTTGATAAAGACTAGTCTGTCTGTAACTTTTCAGCTCGTCCGATTGATTATCAATATAAATTACTTTATGGTCTGTGTTTTTTTGCTAATTATGTTAGTATTTTTAAATTTATTATTGTATATTTGCTTGATAACCAATTAATAAATATTGTGGCTAAATCAAAAAAACATTTGGGTAGGTATGTAGATCCACGTACCGATTTCGGTTGGAAATTTTACTTTGGTAGAGAGGACAACAAAATCTTACTAATTGAGTTTCTCAATAGTCTATTTCATAGAGAGAAGATAATTTCGGATCTAAGATATAAGCCTGTAGAACAAGATGGCGACTATGAGGAAATGCGTCGTGTTGTATTTGATTTGCATTGTATCGGCAGTGATGGTGAGGTTTTCATCATTGAGATGCAGCAGCTCTTTCAAGAATTTTTAAGGACCGCGCGGTGTATTATACCTCACGTCTCATCAATAAACAATTAGCGCGAGGCAAGAAGGGTAGTGATTATTACCTACCGGAGGTTTACTTTATTGGTATTTTGGAGTTTGACATGGATAGAAACGGAAGTTCTGGTATATCTCGTATCACAGAGCGCCCTTATTTCTATGATGTGGCGCTGTGTGACAAATTGACCAAAGAAATATTTTATGATAAATTGGGGTATAAGATGATTTCGCTTCCATTATTTAATAAACAGCCGGAAGAACTAAAGACAGTTATGGATCAGTGGTTATACTTACTTAAACATTTGAGTACCATGGATAGATTGCCATCCTTTTTGGATAAAAGAATATTTGGTCTTATCTTTGAGATAGGAGAGATAGGTAAATTAACGGAGGAGGAACTCATGTCATACGAAGCAAGTTTAAAACATAAGCGCGATGCGGAGAGCGTATTCAATTCGGCCATGAAATCCGGAGAAGCTTTAGGTCACGCTAAAGGTTTGGCAGAAGGTAAAGCAGAAGGTAAAGCTAAAGGTCTGGCAGAAGGGGAGCGCAAAAAAGCGCTTGAGACTGCTAAAGCATTTAAGGAAATGGGATTACCAATAGCTGATATCGCTAAGGGCACAGGGCTCTCTATCGAAGAGGTCGAAAACTCTAAGGTTCTATAATTGCAGCTATCTTAAAGGTTTTCTGTCTTCTGTCTTGCATAACGGAATTAATTCTATTTGCGAAAAAGTCCTTAATTAATTCCCAGTTACTTATATTCATACTACCATTGCCGTTTTTGTCGAGGTGGTCAATAATATCTGTCTCACCACACAATATCCTCATCAAAGATCTCAAAAATAGCCCCATCATTGGTGTCATAAATGCCCCACGGTTTTTCAAGAGATATTTTAACGATCTTTCTTTTTATTTCTTTTCCTGTTTTGGTAATTGATATCTCAACACGGCTATCCAATATTTGTCCAGGAACGAGTATCCAAAAAGGGTACGATGTATTCTCGTCCCATTCTTGGTCAGATAGAACAGGAACTTTCTCTTCAATAATATGCAGACCACCATCTATATCAGTAAATTCACATCGGACAAATCCTGGAACGTCATTGCTTATGTAAGCTGTAACTTTTACGCGAAGAAATCCCATTTTTGCAAATTGCTCACTAGCAAATATACCGTAATCATTTAATTTATCTCTCAACTGAACAATGCGAGGAGCCTTTTTCTTTTTCATAATAAATATGAGTTATCTGTTTTTGTTATCTTTAATTCTTTGCCACGTGTTTTAAGATTTGTTTAAATTTAACATAAAATATCAGCGTTAGATGAAGCTTTTAGAGTTAATTGATTTTTTTAGGGGTGGTGGTTCGTTCAAAGAATTCTGCCTTCTGCAGTCGTTAAATGAGGGATCCGAAGTGATCGAGATTTTTATGGAGATTCCATTGAATATTGATAATGAATTGAGATATTTTGAAATTGAGAAAACTGGAGGAGTACAGAATATACAGATAATGGAATAAAATCCTATAATTTATTTGATTTTTATTATTTCTTAAATGCCATTGAAGAAGCACATAATAATCAAAACAGGTTCCTTTCTAATGAAGAACTGGCAAAATTACTCTATAATTATGCGATTAACGATGATTAGGCAAATCTAAATAGTTGATATAACGAAACTACTTTGGTAACTATCATTATGAAAATGGAACTAGGAATGATTGATCTTCGAATACTATTTCCAGTAACCGTTAAGATATTTTTCAATCTGATTTCTGTTCCTTAAATCGATTAATTGAAAGCTATTCCAGTCCGCTAAAACCATTTCGTATTCTTCACCTAAGCTATATAGTGCGTCTTTAATTAATTTGAATTGTTCTCGCGAAATTTCCGTTCGAGAAGCTGTCGCGTTGATAGAAAGCCAAATATGTTTTACAAATTCTTCTTCTGTATCAAAAATATAGTGAAGTTTGAGAAACCAAAAGCTTTAGTCGATGTTGTTTCGCAGTTGGCTATTTTATAGCCGACATAGTTAATGCTTTTGCTTTTTCAAATTTATAATTTGTTAATAGTTGACTCAGCGGCTCTGTTAGGATTTCTTTTGAAAAAGTCGTTATAGACATCTGGCCGACTTCGAATATTTCAGTAAAACCCAGACCCTCTCTTGATTGATCCGCGAGAATTTTTACTTCTGTAATCCTATTCTCTATAGACTCCCTATTTTCGGCGGGGACAATTTCAATTTGACAATAATCGTCGTCCCAAGACAGGGGTAAGTATGTATTCCTCTTAGTTTTTGATGCAATCTTTCGTTTAAATATTCTGAAAAAGTCTAATATCTTCATCCTGTCTTAATCGCTGTATAAAATGCCAATTAGAAAACCTATTTTATTAAATTAAACCCTGCTTTTCTGCATATTCTTTGAGGCTTGCCATTTGATATGGATTATAATTTTCTTTTGATATTTTCCTGTATTCAGCTCTGGCTTTATCCAGCAGCTTTAGCTCTGCGAAAAATGTCATTTTAGCGGCGGTGTGCAGTAAGGTTTGCTCAGAAGTTTCCAGTTCGTTGATAAGCTTTTGTTCAGTGTTTAATTTTTCCAAGAATGGTAAAATAAAGCCTGAAATATTATATTTCATTTCGACAATTAGTTCTTCAACATCTGTCGTCGTTGTTATAGTATACCACGTATCGTCTAGCCCTCTCATACAGCCAATTCTTTTTCTTATTAAACACTCAGGTTCGGTGGGAAATGCCGGTACATCTTTGTTATTGTAGTTAAAGCGAGCTAACCAATATTCGGGTGAAAATATTCCGACGTTTATGGTATAAAGGATATCATCTTTGGTGCTAGATCTACTTTTTTGAATATTTATGATGTGACCGATTTTCTCAAGCGGCAAATAAAAATTGTTAGCCTTTTTTTTAAAACCAAGCGGTTTTAAGATTTCAATAAAGCTTTCCTTTATGATTCTGTCAAATTTTTCTTGAGTTTCTGTTTTCATAAATACTGTGATACTATATTATACTGAGCCTATTTCAGACTATAATTGTTATTTTACTCCAAGGTGTATTCCCAATAATGTTCTGTATGGTCATTACAGCTAAAACCCTCAAACAAATTGCTAGCGATAAGCTGATCCATTTTTTATGATCTGTTGCGATGAGAAAGAAAAAGCTATCCCATTCAATGGTAAACAGAATTTCTTTATCAGCCGAGTATAAGTAATAGTCCTTACCGCCGATCTCATCACAGAATTCATATTCGGTTAGTCGATCAAGATCTACAGTTGAGGTCTGTTCATAAAACTCGTCGGTTATCATGATCTGGTCCCTTCCCAGGAGTTTGAACGCTTTATAGATAACCATCTTTGAAAGCATACCAAAGGCACCTTCGGTCGGATGGTAGATACTTTCGCTATCCGTATAATTGTTAAGCTTTTCCATGAGGTCCGCTCTCGTAAAATTTCGGTTTAACGCACCTAGTGAAGTTCGTAGGGCTGTATTGAGATCCGCATAATCTGCAAGATCAGAACCTTTCACGATATTTTTCCAAGGTATTGGTTTGCCCTTCCGAAAAATGTCTTCATCGGCAGGGTATCGGTCATTGTCGTAACTATAGATTTCCCTATTCGCTTCGGGAAGTTTTTTAATAAATCAATTTCCTTCAGCGCTTCTTCATGCGATAGTAACTTGGCTTTTTTAGATTACTTTTATCAGTTTCCTCCCTGTCAAGTTGAAAGAAGGGGAGGAATGCAATGAAAACGCTGTCATAATGATCTTCGAAATGCTCTTTTATTGCTCCTTCATAAGGATATAACTTTTCCTCGTCAAATATGTTACCCATAAAATATTGGTCAAATATGTATAGCCTTTATTTCTAATCCAATATATGTAATTTTGTAGAGAAAACAGCATCAGCTAACTCAGAGCATGGAAATAAATTACATAAAAGGAGACGCAACAAATCCTACAGCATCAGGAAACAAAATCATTGTTCACATTTGCAATGACATCGGCAGGTGGGGAAAAGGCTTTGTGATGGCAGTTTCTAAACGTTGGAAACAGCCAGAACAACAATACAAAGGATGGTTCAAGGCAAAAGACAATTTTAATCTTGGACAAGTTCAATTTGTACAAGTCGAAAATGAACTTTGGGTTGCAAATTTAATAGGCCAGCATAAAATCAACAAAGATGAAAATGGTAATGCACCGATTCGTTATGACGCAATTTTGTTGGGACTTGAAAAAGTCGCACAGTTTGCAATTGATAAAAAGGCGACTGTTCATATGCCGAGAATTGGATGCGGACTTGCAGGTGGAACCTGGGACAAGATAGAACCTTTGATAAACTCTTCGTTGACGACTAAAGATATTCAAGTAACAGTTTATGATTTTTGATATGTGGATACCAGTTATAAGGCGCATAAAAAAATTAGATCGAAAGTCCGGGTGTCTCGGAACTGTGTAGGCTCCGTCAGCTGGAAGAAGAGCACGCCCATGTTGCCGATCTGAGCCTTGACAAACAGATGATCCAGGAAGTATTTTGAAGAAAATCAAAACAAGATATCAACGCTTAAATTGATCGCCACATCTCCGACGCAATTAAAGCGTGGCGCGCTTCAGGGAACTGAGCTATTACCTGATACCAAGGGCTGCGGTGGTTTTCAGTGTTGGACATTGTGGCCGTTTTGACCGATCAGAATGATTATACCAAAACCCGAAACTATTGGAAATACCTCAAAGCCAAGCTTAAAAAGGAAAATAATGAACTGGTTAGTGCCACTACCCAGTTGAAAATTATTGCTCCAGACGGAAAAAAAGACTGTCTGATATGCTGGATCATGATGGCATAATCGCTCCAGGAAAGACTTTCCTAGCACCAAAGCAAACCGTTTTATAGAATGGTTTACCTATAGCGACGAAACCATCGACGGTAAAAGAAAGTAGTTCCATCTTATCAATTCAAGATAAAGTAGAAATTGATCCATTTTATTACGATTTGTTAGTACTAACTGAAAAACAGATACTGGAAAAGAGATGGTTTAACCTAATAGAGAGAATTGAAAACAAGGAAATCGAATTTAGTATTGAGTTAATCAAAGAAATTAAAACGCATTTCTGGAAACTATATCCTTTCTTTAGTCACGATTTTTTATTGTTCAGTAATATTATTGGTGTCAAAAATGATAATTTCTATACACCAATAATTTCCTCTTTCAATGGTAATTTTGAAATAAGAAATGAAGTATATGGTAAGAATGTCTTATTTTCTAGTTCAGTAATGAATGAAATTATTCAGAAATTAGATGAGCTTATAAAGTTTAATAATGAAATTTCTAAAAATCCGCTAAAATAAATGCAGATAACATGGACAGTTTTAAATGCTAAAATTGTCCTAGAAGGGGATTACTAATGATAGCGAATAGCCAACGGGTAATACGTATTTCAAATAGTTTATAGGAGGTTCTCGCAATAAATACCTAAATAATAAATTCGTTCCTCTCCTTTGAGGATGCTAAACAAAAAATGGAGGATTTGCAGATAGACTATAATACCTCTAAGCCCATAACAACTTTGTAGATTTAAGATCCGACACACCGATTAATAATGATAAAAATCGACAACATATTGAAACAGAAAGGCTACTAAAGTTTTTGTTTTTAATGTATTTTTCTATAACTGTAAACGATATTTCGAGATATTTGAAAAAACATTATATAACCCATGAAGATTTAGAAACCGGTAGTTCCATTTTGTTGCTTCCGTACATCATTTTACGAAAGGTTGATGATCCAATAAGGACCAGTTTTGGCGTTAAACGCAGGTAAAAATCATTGATAAACAATTAAGATCAAAATCAACCAAAAAGAACAACATGGGTTATGCTGAAACAATAAAGCTTTTATCTACTACGTAGAGACCCAATTAATCAAAAATAAGTTAAGTTATGAAAAAGATGCTCTTTATTTTAGTCTTGTTAATAACCACGTCGGTTATTTTTCATGCGAACGCACAAACAAAAAATAACAACGATTACGATTTTTTTGATACTGTTGTAAACAACCACAATCAAATCTTTCCGGTTTCAGGTATCCCTTCAGCCATTGAAATGGTGCTAAAGTATTGCAAAGCAGTGGATTTTAATTTCTATGACTTACAACTTAAGTGGCAAAATAAAACGGACGGTTCTTTCCGTGACTTTGACAAAAAGAAATTATACGGAATTACTTTTTCCCAGGAGTTTAATTTGCCACGAGATGAAAGTTTTCCAATGGACAGTCTTTTTCAAACGATAGAAAATGAATTGAAATCCGGTAAAAAGGTAATTATCGCACTTCAGGTGGAAACAGGCTGGTCCATATTTCTCGTATATAAAAAGACTCCGGATGGTGAATTTGTTTCTTATAGCAAACAAGGTAGCCATACAACGATACTTAGAAATACAAAAGAAATTGTAAAAAAGTCTAACGGTACAGAAATCATGACGTACAGCATTCCGCCTGATATGTAGAGAGATGTCAGCATGTCTTGTGCGATAATCAAAAATAATTTAAATTATGAAAAAGTTCTCTTTAGTTTAGTCGTGATAATATCCACATCTTTTTTTTCTCACGCGGAGGCTCAAACACAAAAAAAGGATGAGTTTGAGTTTTTGATACTGTCATAAATAACCACAACCAACTTTTTCAAATGTCCTGCATCCCATCTGCTGTCGAAATGGTACTAAAGTATTATAAATTGGTGGACTTTAATTTTTACGACTTACAAAATGAATGGCAGAACAAAGCGGATGGTTCTTTTCGTGATTTTGACAATAAAGAATTATACGGTATTACTTTTTCTCAAAAATTTGTTTTGCCTCGTGATGAAACCTTTCCGATGGACAGCCTTTTTCAAACGATAGAAAATGAATTGAGGTCTGGGAGAAAAGTGATTATCTCACTTCCGGCAGACGGCAACTGGCATATGTTTGTTGTCTGCAAACAAACTCGCGATGGAGACTTTGTATCATATAGCAAACTTGGAAGTCATACATTAATACTTAGAAATACAAAGGAGATTGTGAAAAAGTCTAATGGTACGGAAATCATGACTTATCGCACTCCTCCCGGTATGTAGCCTTTTAATACACTAACAGTAATTTTATTTGATGTCTTTTAACGTCAATAATATTCGTAATAATTGCTTTGAAAATTCTGCACTCTTCTCAATAGGAAATTATCTGTTATTAACAGATTTATATCATCTACTATTTTGTAAAGCTGTTTGATTTGGCTTGACTTCTGCTGAGGTTCAATTCCCTCATTATTTGCTACTTCATCAGCTACGAGCTGTCTAAGCCCCTGAATATACAGCTGCTTTTGTTTGTTGATATCGTATGTTTTTCGAAGCTCGCTTTTATCTTTGGACATCAGGTAGATCGCATATTCCACTTCCGCAAGCAATCTTTTCTGTTGATGTCCAAAATATGTGCCTCCTTGTTCAATAAAAGCAAATAATTCATTCACTTTAGAAAATAAGCGAAATAATATTTTGCGCTGTGCTGCATATCTCTGTTGGCCATTTACGTTCATTAAGAAATAGGCGTAGAGCATACAATAATTGTCCTTTCCAGCCTCACTATTGAACTCGATATCGTGTTGCAGTTGATAGCTTAATGTGGGATTAAGTGTCTCTTCAAATACAAATTCAGGATGAATTCTTAAGATATTGTCAAAATAGTCCTGACTGTAAACTAGCGAGTCGTTTGTCTGAAAATGCAATACGATTAATGAATCTGTTGCTGCTAGTTTTGTGATAGCTTTCGCCCATGACGAGTTTTTATATCCCAACAAAAGCACTATAACAAGACAGATTTGGAATATTTTTACAATTAATTTCATGATATGGCTTTACTAGCTATTGAATTTACAAAAGAGGATTTAAATAGACAAAATATATAACCCAGTAACGATAATTTTAATACCTATTTTGTACCTTGATAGCACATGAATTTGAAACTCCAGATGAAGCCGTTAGAAGAAATTGACATTTTTATTTTTGATACATTAACAGGTATTTTGTTTGATAAAGTACCCGAGTACAAGGAAATTGTTGAAATGGGGGAAGATAGTTTTTTCTCAGATCGTTTAACATACTTATTTATGAACGAATTTGCGACTTATCTTGGCGGCCAGATCATAGCAGACCGGACAAGCTCCTTTGTCGAAAGTTCCTTTGATTATCTCAATTATATTGGGCAAAGTCACAACTGTGAAATCATCAATATCGTGCATGTTGGTATCCTCGAAATATTATACACGGAGGAGGGAGTTGATCGAGAATGGGTCAAGATGAATCTCAGTGAAAAGCTACAACCTTATTTCAAAGCTTGGTCAAAATATTATAGGTAAGATATTATATTAGAACAGCAATATTTATTGCAACTGTCAGATTAATTCTTGACTACTTCAATTTTACCTAATTGACTTAAAAATAAAACGAGCAATATTTGATATTGCTCGTTTTTTACCATTGTTTCTATTTTCTATTATGCTATCGGATTAAGAAAGAATTGTTAAACTTGTCTCTGTATAACACGTTAAATGATCGAATAGTATGACTGCGATTTCTAGGGCATCAATACCGCATCGATTACATGGATCACCCCATTTGACTGATTGACATCAGCAACTGTTACCTTAGCACTATTACCTTGCGCATCTTTTACATATACATCTTTTCCTTTCATCCAAAAAGTAAGCTCACCGCCCTGGACTGATTTGGCTACATACATTCCTTTACCATCTTTAATTGCTTTGCTGATCTGTGCAGTGCTCCATTTTCCGGGGATTACATGATAGGTCAATATAGAGCTTAACTTAGCCTTGTTTTCGGGCAGCATGAGGTTGTTTAGTGCTTCTTTAGGTACTTTGGCAAAAGCGTTGTCCGTAGGAGCCAGTACTGTAAAAGGACCGGGGCCTGCTAAGGTTTCCACTAAGCCCGCAGCTTTTACCGCAGCTACTAAGGTCGTGTGATCTTTAGAATTGACCGCATTTTCAATAATGTTTTTGGAAGGATACATTGGTGCGCCCCAACCATGACAGTTTTTTCCTTGGTTTGGGCCTGACTGATGTAAGTACTTCCCAATAATGTTACCGCGCTGGCCGTAATCCATAAAATTGATTTGAGTTTCATGATCTTTATTTTTTTGATTTATGATCTAAAAGTTTTATACGATCATTTACGAACAAATAAAAATTTTGGATTGCATTAATGAACAAAATTTTTATTTGCAAACTTTACTTTTCTTAAAGTTTGAAGTTCTTCTATACCGATTTCAATTAGCCTATAACATGTGAATTATAAATTCACTAATTTCTTCCTTCATCAGTTTGCACAGATCGAGAGAAAAAACGTTCTAAAATAGCGTTCTAACCAATTCTAACTTTCTTCAAAATTGAACGATAGCTTTGTTTAAAAAAGAAGATGAAGTATCTAAATAAAGTAGCGCCCATCACACTTTTGTTCTGGCTGATGAAAGTGGTGGCTACAACCTTGGGAGAAACTCTGGGTGATTTCATTTCCATGACGCTCAATTACGGCTATGTGGCAGGTTTAGCTATTACTTTAGTCATTTTAGTTGTCGCCTTGCTGATCCAGCTCAATGCCAAAGAATATGAGCCTGTAAAGTATTGGTTTGTTATAATAGGTACGACTACTTTAGGTACCGAGATTTCTGACTTTATTGATCGAACCCTACACATGGGTTATCTGTTTGGAAGTATAATATTAGCGCTCTGTCTGGCGGTAAGTATATTATTTTGGTATAGAACCTATAAAAATTTGGAAGTATATCCAATTGTTGAAAAGAAAAAAGAGCTGCTATTCTGGATAGCTGTACTGTTTTCAATAGTTTAGGAACTGCATTCGGCGATTTTCTAAGTGACAACTTGGGACTGAGCTATCTACATGGGGCTATGGTAACTGGTAGTATAATCATATTGGTGGTGCTGTTACATTACTTCACCAAACTCAATCAAATCCTATTATTCTGGATTGCTTTTATTTTTACACGACCTTTTGGAGCAACTTTTGGTGATTTCCTTACAAAACCATTTGCAAAAGGTGGCCTCGAATTGAGCACGCTCTATGCATCATTGTGTTCTCTTACTTTAATGACAATAATGATAGCTATAGCTCATAAAAAGAAGGCTTAGACAAGCGAAATTGTTATCTATTTTAGATTAATTATCATCCTAAACGTTAGAGTTTTAATCTGTTTTACCTTCTTCTGAAACCTATAATGGGATTTTAACGCGTTAAGATGGGCAAAAGGAAAATTCTGTCTCGTCGATGAGACTGACCTATCTGGTCGGTCTCATTTTTCTATACAAGATTTATTCATGCAAATGACAATTTAAAAATGCCCTTAAATTGTATAACTTTATTATACCAAATTGTTAGCTTTTCAAAAACTTGTAGACTTAACAAAACATTTCATTTTAGCAGCTTATGGAGGGAAAGATAGTTTCAACAATTGGAAATATTGGATTTGTTGTATTTCTTATTATATTTCCACACTTTGTACCATTACCTTTTTATTCTTATGCTCTTGTTTGTTTAGGAGCAATTTTCCTCATGCTAAGAAAGGAAGGAAAGACCTTTAGGGATATTGGGCTGATAAAGGAAAAATTTACTTCAAGAGCATTTATCTTAGGAGTTGTTACAGCATTAACCTGGGTTGCTTTTATGCAATTCGTATATATTCCGAGTATTAAATACTTTTTTGAAGTTCCAGATTATACGGAATACAATTTTATCAAAAGCAGTATGACTAGGTTGATAATGACAGTATTCGCAGCTATCGTTATCGGAGGATTTTATGAAGAGATCGTATTTCGTGGCTATATACAAAATGTATTTGAGAAAAGGATTTTTAAAGGTTTCAGTCCTTTGATCATTATGTTTTTAACAAGTTTACTTTTTGGTCTTTACCATGTGCAGCAAGATATCTTCGCCGTAATCGCGGCATTCATGGGAGGGCTGTATTGGGTTATTTTGTATAAGAGGTTCGGTAGCCTTTGGATTCCTATAATCTCCCATGCATTATTTGACACTATTACACTTATCCTTATTTATAAAGGTGTATTTGGAAGTATTACATATTGATCTATTGCTGTTAAAGAAATAAATCTACCATGTAGATTTAAAACCGTGATTTTAATGAAGTCAAAAGAAATAAAAGAGGCTCATGCATATGGTTAACAGCTCCTAAGAAAATCCTGATGATGCTTATTTAGGGTATTTTTGGTGATTAGATTGTATTGAAATGCAAAAAAAAATAACACCTCTCCAACATTGGCAGGTTTCTCCTGATTCTCAATGATACATCCGGCATCAATAATTTTTTTGTAATTTTATGGATCATCCGGATTACTATTAATACTGTAAATGACAAGCAGAAAAACAAAAAATATAACCGAGTGGGAAAAGTTCAGCCATCTTTTTAAACGACAGGAAATCCTGCCAAAACAACGCTTAAAAATGAAATAGAAGACCTTACATTGGATCGACTGCTTTTCTACCAAAAACTCTTTCTTTTGCGTATTAAAGACAAACCGCAAAAGCGATACGAAGAGTTGCTTAAACAACGCCCTGAAGTTTTACAACGTATTCCTCAACATTACATCGCTTCATATTTGGGTATTACACCTGTTATTCATTTTAAGTTAAGCCTTGCTTTAGATGTCCGGCAGATTTCAATTAATCAAAATCCAGGGATTAAATTCTAACATTTAGGTTTTGAGTTCTTAAAAATAATCTGGTTCATTACTAAGCCCCAGATTGATGACCGGCATTAATACTATATATTTAAAGTGGTCAACAACATTGATCGTCTTAATTTTAAGGCTTTCATTAATTCTGGTAAATATATATAAATACTAAATAACGTTTACATATGTTTAACTTTTTTATATAAAATTTTTATTACCACATGGACTAAATACACTTTAGGCTGTACGCACAGTCGAGAAGAAGAGTAGGGAAGGCCGTAGTTAAAAGAACTGATTGTTGTGTCGATAAAGCCCCACTATATATCATATTGATCGTTATATCAGTAACTAATACATTTTTGCTATATAAGTATTTTTGTCAACAGCAAAAAACATTGATTTAGTAGCTTAGATCAGACTATAATTTTGTCCTGAGTTTTAAAAATATAAAATAGCCTCGTGTCAAAAATTCTATAAATTTGTCTTTTTAAATTTAGTTCTAGATATAATTTTACTCTAAATAATTACTCGCAAGACAGCAAAAGGAATTTTTGTAATTATGAAACTTAATTTAGCGCAGCGCAATATGAAAAAGATATTTCAAATGATTAACGGGATCGCATTGGTAGTAACTATCATCATTAATTACCTCTCCAATACAGGGATATTTAATGGACAAACAATGGCAACGATATCCGCCAAATACCAAAATCTATTTACACCAGCAGGTTATGCATTTTCGATCTGGGCGCTTATTTATTTAGGTCTTCTTGGGTTTGTTGTTTATTATGGGCCATTTAGCAAGCAAACAATTGAAAAAGACAAGATAATTTCAAAGGTAGGTTGGTGGTTCCTCATTTCCTGTCTAGCAAATAGTCTATGGGTGATCTCCTGGCTTTATGACTATACGTTTACCACTATTTTATTGATGATTTTGCTATTTGTAGCACTGTTAAAGATAATTCATAATACATTAAATGCCATAAACCACTTTACCATAGTAGACCGTATCTTTCTACAAGTACCTTTCCATATTTACGCTGGATGGATTTCTGTTGCGTTAATTGCCAATGTTGCTGCCTATTTAACCAAGATTCGTTGGGATGGTTTTGGATTATCGGATACGGTTTGGACGATTTCTATGTTTACAGTAGCGTTATTAATCCATTTGTTTATGATTTGGAGACGCAATATGCCAACATTCGGCCTGGTAGCAGTTTGGGCTTTAATGGCTATTGCAGTCGCAAATACAAAAACAATAACCTTGTTTTCTTATCCGCTATTATCGCGGCTGTTATTATCTTTCTAAACGTGGTTACATATTATATCCGATTTAGAAAGGAGAAGGTTGCTTACTCTTGATCTTTTTACTGAAATTTACCGACGTTTTCTAAAATTTTGCTTGTTCATATTGTGACAACAGTTATAAAACATTACAATGGAAGCTACAGTATGACGTTCTTTTGTATTGACTGGAAATTACTTTACCACAAAATCATATAATTTAGTACATTTAATTATCTTTTACTCGTACATATAGTTATGCACCTTCCATTAGAAAAGCATTATGTTAATCGTGTGGGTTGGCTTCGTGCTGCGGTATTAGGCGCCAATGATGGACTGTTATCGACTACAAGTATTGTTATTGGAGTTGCGGCCGCTAATCCTGATCGGAATACCATTGTATTGGCTGCGTTGGCAGGTTTGATTGCAGGAGCAATGTCTATGGCTGCGGGGAATACGTTTCGGTAAGCTCGCAGGAAGATACTGAAAAAGCAGATCTATTGCGTGAGCAAAAAGAGCTCGAAGAAATGCCAGAGCTAGAGTTGCAGGAGTTGGCGAAGGTCTATGAGAAGAGAGGAGTAAGTCCGGAGACAGCACAGCAAGTTGCGCGAGAACTCTCCGCGCACGATGCATTAGGGGCTCATGCTCATGATGAATTGGGGATAAATGAAATAACGCAAGCCAAGCCTCTGTTGGCGGCAATAGCATCATTTGGCTCTTTTGCTCTCGGAGCCGTGCTTCCATTTATGGTATCATTATTTGCACCAATTGAGCTGATGGTCTATTTACAATATGGTTTTACGATTATTTTTTAATGATTCTTGGGGCAATTTCTGCAAAAACAGGGGCTCAAATATAGGCGTTGCTGTGGGCAGGATCTGTTTTTGGGGTACCATAGCAATGGGTGTGACTGCATTAATAGGTCATCTTTTTGGAGTAAATATCGCTTAGTTCATTACTATAAATTCTTTCAGTACTTGTTGCAGTTTCGATTACAGCATTTTTGTGTTCAGTCTTTCATATGCCGGTATAAAGTAACGAGACTTTATAGTGTGTTTTTACACAAAAAAGGTTTACTTGCTTTTTCGGATTTTTATAGAACCCGTGTGAAAAATTTGCGTGTATTTTTGAACTACTTTGATCTTTAGGTTGTTTGTCTAATCAAAAGATTGAAAATTATAATTATGAAAGACAAAAAAATATTGGTTTCGGGTGCTAGCATCGCCGGTCCTACATTGGCTTACTGGCTGGATAGGTACGGCTTCGAGGTTACCGTGATAGAGCGTGCGGCAGCTTTGAGACTGGGCGGACAGAATATAGACGTGAAAGGACCAGCAAAAGAAATTGCGCTTAAGATGGGTATTTTAGAAGAGATCCGCGCACATAATACCACCGAGATTGGGCTACGTTTCGTTAATTCCGACAATCATACAATAGCAGAATTTCCATCTGATAGTTCAATGAGCATGACTCAGGAACTTGAGATCCTACGTGGCGATCTGGTTAAGATACTGTACGATCTCACCGCGAAGCGTGTAGAATATATTTTTGGTGATCACATCATTGATTTGATAGAAAGTGAAAATGAGGTCAAGGTGGATTTTGCAAGTGGAAAAAGGATATCTTTGACATTGTGGTTATAGCTGAAGGTATCGGTTCTGCAACGCGTGATCTTGCCTTTGGCGGTCGTCCTCGTTTTAACTATTTAGGTTTATATACCGCTTATCTTACTATCCTTCGAAATAATACCGACAGTCGGTGGGCACGTTGGTATAATGCGCCAAAGGGCATTGTATTTATGTTGAGGCCTGATAATTATGGAAAGACAAGGGCTTCGGTAACTTTTCTGGCAAAAGAGAAGGCGTATAAAGACCTAAGTGAAGCAGATCAGAAAAGAGCGCTTATTGATCGTATACAAGGTGCAGGCTGGGAATCTGAACGATTAGTTAATGAGATAAAAGAGAGTGAAGATCTTTATTTTGAGAGGGTCAGTCAAGTCAAGACTGATAAATGGACTAAGGGAAGGGTTGTCATTACAGGTGATGCCGCTTGGTGTGCTACACCAATTGCAGGAAAAGGTACAGACCTTGCCGTGGCAGGCGCCTATATCCTTGCTGGAGAGCTTTATAGAGCAGGTAATTATGAAGAGGCTTTCCGTAACTACGAAAAAATAATGAAACCCTACGTTCAAGAGTGTCAAAAGCTGCCTCCGGGTATTCCTCGTATAGTATATCCGAGTCGAGAGTCGGAGTTGCACTCCTAAATCAATTGATAGCCATTGTTGGAAGCAAACCTGTAAAATGGTTGATGCGCGTTTTTTCAGGAGATAAAAAGACAATAAGAAGAATAGAGCGAAAGAAATTATACTACCAGATTACGAATAGGTAACACTTAGCCGGAACCAGTTCAGTGTATCCATCTACAATTGACTGAATTAAACTAGATTGAAGAAAGATATGATAGGTCTGTGTTTCTTTTATAGAGGGCTATAAAAGCTAGTTTTCTCCCGATATTAGGGATCACCAATGAGTTTGGACAAAAGAACACCGGTAATCCCTATGCCAGATTTCCCTTGTTAAGATTCCGGTAAACAAAAGATCACTGATAACCGTGATTTTTTCGTTCCACTTTTCTTTTTAATATTGATCATTCGACAAGTAGAATTTAAGAGCATGAAAATCTCCGATAAACAAATAGCGTTTATAAATACTCATTTCAATGAAGGTATTCCGGAAAATGAGGTGGAAGAGTCAAAATTCTGGGAACTAAAAACTTCGGAAGAATTACATTATTTAGCTACAGGTCATAACTGGGACAATGGCGTAAAAGTGTTGAAGTGGATTGTTGAAAGCCCGCTCTGCAGCGAAGCAACAGCTTTAACGTTATTCTGGTTGGCACAGCCACAGGACTATCAGCAATATAAATTGGATACAGTATTAAAGGATGTATACCACAACGAGGTATTTACGCTTTTGAAAACAATTTTACAAAACTATTCAAACAGCTTTTATCAGCATAGCGGTATTCGGTTTGATCCGACACCATTTTGTGAAAGCACATTCCCTATTCCTGACTGGATTTATCAGAAAACGAATGGGGAAGATAGCTATATCTATTACGAGGCGGATGAGGTAGAGGATTGGTTAGAAGTTGACTGGAGAAATAACGTCAACCGTGCAGAATCTGCGATTGACCTATTTAACATAGCCTATTTTATGAATGAGCCAGAATCCGCAACCTTGATCTTGCAACATCCCTTATGTGACAAAGGTATCGCTGTGTTGGTATTTTGGCGATTGTATACAGAATGTGCGGTTTATAGTGATAACAACGAAAAACTAAATGCAATTATCAGCGATATTAAAAACAACGTCTATGCTGAAGTATTGAGTTATGATCCCACGAACGATGAAAAGTCGATTACAACAAGAAAAAGATCGTTTGGGAGATACCAGAAGCATTAAGAAAAGCGGGTTAAAGCTGTAACAAAATAAATGTTGTAAAGTAAATAGAGATACTCCAGGCAGAACATAGTTGTCAAAGAGGATTTGGCACTGAATGGTAACAAAAAGAATATGTAAATGTATATTGGAACTACAGCGAAAGAACGATTAGATCATTTTGTCGTCATTGAAAAGGGTGACACTGCATCAGAAATTTTGGTATTGATGAAAGAAAAACAGGTTTTTAATCTTATTGTGGATGGAAAAACCTGTGATGAAGCTGTTATAGAGCTTCCGGAGTTTAGAGCAGTCTTTGCGTATAGTAATATAATTTATCTTTCCAATATTAAGATTGATACATCTGAAAAGCTCTATACATTTAAAAATGCTGTTCGGCTCGAAATCAAGCAATGCACTTTTAAAGAAAAGGTGTCAATTGATTGGCTCATTTTCGAACGTTTGGTAGAAGTATTTACACCCTATTCGAAAAGCTTTATCAACCTTTTTGAGCATCCGACGCTGAAAACTATTTTTGTGGAAAAATTTAATCAGGAGAACTATCAGTTTCCTGCTAATAGAATATTGGAGACACTTTCTATAGCAGGTAGTGTAGCATCTGATTGGTCAACGTTGCCTCAATTCGTAAATTTAAAAGCTTTGTATCTTTCCGAAATTACCTCCTTGACAGGTATAACTTGGATTAGCAATTTTCACGATTTGATTGATTTGGAGCTTAGCCTTTGTCAACATGTAGAAAATATTGTTGCAAGTGTTTCAGAAGTGATCACACTCCGATATCTTTATATCTTTCGAAGTGGTGTCATCGAGTCCTTGCAAAACTTGGCCAAGCTTACAAATTTAATAGAATTGACCATTGAAAATAAAGGTAAATTACTGGACAAAAACATTTCGTATTTGGATAAAAAAGCCGATCTGGAATATAGCGTCGAAATAGGAAGTTTTGCAGCCACAAGCGACTAAGATTAGAGCAAATGAATCATAAATATCTATTAGCACTACTTTTTCTCTCAATAAGCCATTTGGCCATTGCACAATTTGCAAAAATCATTGATAAAGACGGTTATGTAAACGTGAGGAAACAAGCCTCAGTTAATAGCCCAATTGTTTCAAAAATTGGCGCTGATGAAATTGTCTATGCATTTTCCGACGAAAAACTCGGCGATTGGGTAAGTGTTGATTATACCAATAGTCAAAACAAAAGCATTACTGGATATGTACATAAATCAAGAATTAAGCTGATCGAATCTTATAATCAAATCCCCAATATAACTTTTGATGAAAACTCGGCAACATTTAAATCAAAAGATGTAACTGTCGAAATAAGATCCAACAAGTTCGATTACAATAAAAACAAGCAGCACTTTTCATCCACTCAATATGAAGATTATAGCGTTATAAATAAATTTAAAGGACAGAAGCTATGGGGAACTGATGGTGGATTCCCTACAAGTCATTATACATCCATCAAAGCCACGATAAAGGGAGCAGTACCCAGATTCCAGAGAGGGAAATTGAGAATCTATTTAATGTCAACAATGAGTTTGCGGCATGTTATTATGATGAACTAAATGACATTTTATACATTACATCAGAAAATAGCGATGGTGCTGGAGGATATGCGGTTTTATTTACGATTGAGAAAGGCAAATATAAAGATCGGGTAGTAACAATGCCTTTTTAAGCTTATCTAAATATTGAGGTAGACTGATTAGGAAAGGCAATTCGTATTTTGTCATGGTCCGCAAGTGCTTCGTCAAATAGTTTTAATTGTTTTTTAACGATTATCAATCTTAAAAATAGTATTTAGTAGTTTGTGATAAAGAAAGTGGTATTTTTGATAAAGCTACGAATTCTTGGATTTCCTACTGGACGGCCGGAGCTATTTTATTGGAGCACCAAATAATTAAAAGCTAACCCAAAACAATTTCAGCTATTTAATAACGAATAATAAATATCACGTTGCGAATATGAAATTGTTCTTATATACTAATAGGGAATACCTTAAATTTAGGTTAGATCTATTTGGTGTATTCGTTATTGGCTAAATGCTAAGGTCAAATTTATGATAAAAAACATGAAAATTTCAAATAAAATATACGCTTTCCTTATCGTTTTAATATGCTTTTTAAATAGTTTAAAAGCTCAAATCAAGCAGGATACTGTTTATACTTATGATGATCAAAAAGAAATTGGACAGGTTGATAAAAATGGGAATAGAATAGGCGAATGGAAATTTTATTATGAAACAGGAGAGTTATTACAGATCGGTAGTTATAAGAATGGAGATCCAATTGGAGAATGGAAAACATACTATACAACCGGACAATTATGTAAGATTGGAAAATTTATAGATAGCAAAGCCTATGGAGAATGGAAGGAATATTATCAAACTGGCGGACTATATGAAATTGGTGTGTATGATGGTGAAGATCGAATCGGAGAATTCAAATGGTATCATGAAAATGGAAAATTAAAAATGATCGGTAGTTATGAAAAAGGAAAAGATTTAGGCGTCTGGAAAGTATTTTATGAAAATGGTCAGTTAAGGAACATTGGAGAGCAGCAAGATAATAAGAGAGTTGGGGAATGGAAGTACTATTATGAAAACGGTCAGATAGAGAAAATAGGAAACCATGACGTCAAAACCGGCGTCATGATTGGAGAGTGGAAAATGTACCACAATAATGGAGCATTGGGAGCCCAGGGAAATTTAGATGAAAATGGCGATCCCGTCGGCGAGTGGAAATATTATGATGAAAATGGAAAGTTAACCCACACAAAAAAATACTAAAAAACTGTTGATGAGATAAATGATCTACAAAAACCATCATTACCCTAATCCAAACGCTGAGGAGTAGAAGAAGGAAAGAAGCTATTCGCGGATCAGGAAATTCGTTTGGAATTCTTGCTAAAACTTCTTTATATTAACGACACGGCGGCTATTAGAGGCTTTGTTAAAAACTACAATGAAAAAATGTTTAAGAAATTATTTCAAAAAAAAACAACACCTGCGGAGCGATACTTAAATCATCTCAATAGGGTATTTAAGAAAACACCACTTTTGTTTAAAGAAGACAGTGTAGAGGAAGATCTTCCGGGAGTTACTACGATTGTATACGAGAATATACCCGAAAAGGGCATGATTACATCATTTACATATGGTCTTTCCTTGGGACATCATCCCGATTGGCGAAATGGAAGGCCAGAACTTACATTAACAGTAAGATCAGATGATTTTGCATGGGGAAGAGTGTCTGGTTACTTAGCGAACCGGCTACGAAATAAATGCCCTTTTTCCTATGGAAATCCTATCGATTTTAAAGAAAAGATTGCTAATGATTCCGAAATGGACGGGTTTTTAGTATTTGCTCCCTCCATTTTTAGAGACAAAAGCGACTATGAAAATATCGATATAGGTGCCGGATATAATATTTATATTAAAGGTATTTACCCGATATATGCAACTGAGATTGATGTTATCTCCGCAGTTGGACTAGAAAAATTTTGGAAACATCCTAAATTTGACCTTTACAATATTCGTAGAGAGCGAATTTTTGTATAAAGTGTATCTGTCAGATCCTTCTACTTATCGGAGGCTGCAATACTAAGCTTTTTCATCGATATACATTACGAATAGACCAGAGATTATTGACCACCGGACTTGTATTTGAGTATGAGAAGGCTTTAATTGAAGATAAGGAAAAAGCAATAAAAATTTTGACAGCATTAAACTTTGACAAACTTTCGGATGACCAAATTATTGTATAAATAAATACTTTTAATACTCCGCACCATTCCGTCACAGTACAATATGCCAATAAATACGGTATTAATCGAGATCAATTCGAATTTTAGAAAACCTATGAGGGATTGCCAGAGTTACTGTTTCGAATCTCTTTTAATAAATTATTTATTCTTTTTCATTTAGCATTCTACTTTTGATTCCGTTTAAGTAATAATTCATAATGGTGCTGACTGCATCAAAATTGGTTGCATTATTAAGCTCCGAAGTAATATCTTCTGTAAACCATACAACTTCATCGAAGGGAATGTTAAATTTAATTTTTACTTTGGAGAACTTGCTATTAGAAGAAAATTCCTCCTTAAAAAGATTATAGCTGTCAATCAATGGCTGTAAAGCATGGTATTTGTTTGTCAACTTCGGAAAGTTGATGTAATCAATTTGTTCCAAATGAGCTTCTTCTGGATAATTAATAAAAAATGATATGTGATTGATATTATCCTTAATATCATCATGCAAGATATTAGACTCTAACTTCTTATTTGCATTTTTGGCACAGAAGTATTTTGATCTAAAAGCTATTACAGTTTTTGTAAAATAGTGATAAATTCTTCTCGCTGTATTTTCACTCGGAAAAATAGCTTTGATTTTATCATTGGTTTTATTAAGATCCTCTAGATATTTCAATAATACAGTTTGTTTGAAGGAATTTTCATCTATTGATTTATATAAATCTAAAGTGTTAATGAATTGGCTATTGTTTTCATGAAAGGCGAGCCGTAATAAAATCTCATCTTTTTCTTCAACATCATGAAAAATATACTGGGCTGCAAAGTACTCTTGAAGCGATTTGTGCGACCATTGGTAGTATAATCCGTCGAAAATCATAACTGGAACAGCGACAGTGATATCGTCAATAAAATCTGAAACATTTAAAATTAAATTTTTAGCCAATCGTAAAGAATTGGTTAGCGCTTTGACGAGACCATCCTTTGTGAATTCTATTTCGTTATCTGATGTCAAACAGACAAATCCAAAACACCTTAATAGGCGATGGAAATCATCTGTTAATAATCGGGATTTCTTTTCACGTATGAATGGTTCGCCCTTTGAATAGTCATGGCTTTCATATAAAGAATCATAAACTTGCCGATAGAAGAGGTGTTTTTTATCTGGAATATCATTATTGTATTCGAATGGATGATATAAAAGCGATACAAGCAATGGTGTTTCCAAATATTCACGAATATACTTTTTTATACGAGGTTCCATAATCTTTTTAATAAGATTATTCGATACCAGACCATTACAGCCATATTTTCTAATGAGATTATGAGCTTGTTCTTTGTTCAATTTTTGAATACCATATTCTGAAAAGCTACCGAAGGATTGTAATGAACTATCTGGTCTTGATGTGATAACAAAATAATTATTACTTGCTTTACTAATAAAGTCGTTTAATTCATTAGTCACTTGGATTTTATCATCAAGTGCTACTTCATCATAGCCGTCAAAGAAAAAGAAGAAATTACCATAATCTATCATTTGCAGCAGTAGTTCTTCATCAAAATCTCTCGTAAGTTGTTTCAGTTGTTCTAAAACTAGTTCTATAATCGTCTTTTTTGATAGTCGCCTAAGTTCAATCAAGATGGGTATCCCAGAGGACTTGCTGATGATACTTAAAATTAATTTCTTAATAATGGTAGACTTTCCCATACCGGCAGTAGCATTTATAAGAACATTGCTATTACTCTTAAATAAACTTGGACAATATCCATCAACAATATATTTATCAGTTTTATTGATATTTTTAAGCGTAAGTGGAATATAAATATCATCTAAAATAACTTCCCTACGTTTGCCACCTATAATATTCACTACAGACACCTTCTTATATAATCGGGTGAGATACTTATCTAGGCTTGTCAAAAGAGATTCTTCAGATTGACCATTTGTCTGTAAATGCGTTATATTTAAATTCTTTAAAAACGGTTTGACAAAAATTTCAGATATGACTTTAATTCCTTCTGTGTATACTGTTACGAGCTCTGATGGCAACATATTATTATCACTCATGATTTTTTGATTAAAATCTCACATAATTTTATATTAAGATAAGTAAATTGCATTAATTAAAAAGTTGTAGATAAACTATGTAGAGTATATTAACGGACAGTAATATTGGACATTTTTGAGATAAATATTGGAGAGCGTAGATATTTAGTGAAACCCTTCAACAAAGATGGGGGCTTTTCTTTCTTACTGAGATTAATGGACTGCAGGTTATTTTTGGCGGTACTGGTAATGGCCTGGAGGCAATAGATCCACAAATATTGATGACGATCTTTTAGATGAGATCGCATCTGAGATAGATTCTTATATGATGTAATGAATATCTAGATTTGGGGCTGTAAAAGTCTAAGGGGATCTAGTAAACTCATCAATTTTAATAACTTATAAATAGAAATAGTTATCAATGAAAAGCCGTTATATAGTCACTCCAAAGGATAAAGCAACAGTAGAATTATTGGATTATAATAAGGCTGCTGATGATGACTTAATTGAATTCGTCTTGACAGAGGAGCAATTTAATGTATTAAATTGCCACAATGTTTTTTCTGGCTTAAATGAAATTCTAGGATGTGACATTGATGATTTTGAAGACGAGTCTATCACTGACGGCACACAGCTTGAGATGGGCTTAAACTACCTAAATGCTATAATTGTAAACGACGAAGGTGCGAGAAAACTACTAGAAAAATTGATTTATTTGTTCCAAGAAGCGATATCAAGGAAAACAGGTGTTTACTTCTACTTTTGACCCTATAAGAGCTTAAGCAATTCGTGCTGATGCTATTATAGGGCTTAGTGTAGATATCTACGAAATCCCAAGAAAGGGGAGTCAGACGTTTCTGCCTAGTATTATGATTATGAATCTTCTAAGGCAATTGAATAATAAGCCGTATTATTTAAGAAGATCTATTAAGTTTAATGTAGCTATGAAAGAGCCAGCTTTCATACATTGAGGTGCTCCATTAGATCTGAAAGGAACTACGCCAGTTTTATAATAAGAATTGGTGGAAATGGTAAATATAACAGAATTAGAAAGATGAAAATTAACTATTCGTTTGTAGTATTTTTATATGCCTATTTGCACCAAATTGACCTTTCTTTAGATAGAAGTAGGTGGGGACCTCTTGATAATCTGAGGATTTTTATCGAAGCCAAATTTCTCCTCAAAAAGTTGCAAATTATCTCGTTGATAATTTGGGACTAGATGTTAAAAAATTGAATAATTTGATTTTTATCGGTGAAGAGTCTTTGTGGGATAAAATTAAAGATTCATTATTATCTTCCTTCAAGAGAGATGTTATTTTGGAAGACGATAAAGTATACTTTTTATGTCAGAAATTATTGCTTTTGGATAATTTCTTAGCAGATGGAGAACAAGTGCATAAATTAGAAATTGAGAAATTAAGGATAGAGTTTTCTAAACTAAATTATGGTACAGTCAAATTTAAACTTGCAAAAAAGATCGTTTAAAGGCGAACAACATTGAACATTTTCTACAAAATGAAATATTGAGCACAATTAAAATTTGTGAGTTTAATAAAGGTTATTTTTAGATCAAAAGCTTATGCAGTTAAAAAAGCACATGTGATATTTATGAAATACCATTTATTGGAATGTCAAATGAAGAAGCTATTTTTAAAATAGAACCTTTTCAGAATTTATTGAGGGGCTTACCTAATGTTTAGAAACAACTTAAAGTTTAGTATCCAACAATTTATTTCCGCAAAATAAGAGCTTATGAAAGCATTCAACAAACATCACAATATGCGCACGCTAGCCATTGCACTATTTTCGGTGGTATTTATTTTTTCGTGTATCTCTTGCACTTCCATATCGCCTAAGTATTTAGCACAAACTGCTGCGGCGCATAGCGTTTCGATGGTACGATTGAAGGAGACATACATCTTTGATAATTATCCCCAGAAGATAATAGGCCATAATAATAGCAGTCAGGAGAAGAGTGCGGCCTATAATGAATATTGCCTATGGAACTATATTGAGCCTAATTACTATAAAACTGATAGTCTGCACTATCTTTACAGAACTTCATTGGAGCTCACCAAAAAAATAAGATCCATTTCAAACTAATTGATACCTTAGGAAATGTCGTGCGTGAAAGAACGAGGAAAGTTAAGCCCGAACCGCAAAACTTTGTTTCTTTCAGAAATACCGACCTTGACATCTATGTATTAGTCAATAGATTCTTTACCAAAACGATTTGCTTTGCACTAGATAAACATGGTGATTTAATCGTGCCCAGTGAGTCGACAGCAGCCGGTTTTCTTATTCTCTTTCCGCTCGCCGGCGCCCTTAACCATGATGTATATACTTATCGTCGTGTGGATACAGTCGCCAACTGAAAGGATATAGATCGGAAAGAAATAATTTTAGCGGATTTGTTTCCGTAATTCAACTATTTTTGAAAGACATTTTTGGTCTGTCATTTTTTAGTATTCCTTAGTTAGATGCAATTGAAGAAAACCGTTTTTAAGCTTCTGTCCTTTGTACCTGAACGTTGAACTTAACTCCTCATTGTTTGCTAAAATTGCTCCAGCTCCAGTGATTATAGGACTGACGTTAAAATAGATATCTGTAATCAAATCCCTGTCCAAAAAAGCGTTGAAAGTACCTGCTCCACCTCCGACGGATATTTCACGCACTCCTTTTGTAGACATATATGCAATTGCCTCTTCAGGACTTGCTACAGTCTTGTAGCCATCAGCCGTATAAGATTTATCGGCCAATACGATGATTTCTATTCCATTAAAATGTTCTTTTACTTGATCTGGAAAATTTAGGAAATTTTCAAATGTTTTCAATCCTATTACTACATTTCCAACCTGCCTTACAAATTGTACGTAAAATTCCATCGCTTCCAGTGGTAGTTTATGATGCGGGTTATCGGATATCAAAATTCTTCCATTAGCCGAAATGTTTGCGATTACTGTTACTTTCATAACGATTTTTTTAAAATTTCTGTACCACAAAACTATTGGATATTCAATATATATTTACTATTCATTACCTTTAGGAAAGTAACTATCTGATGTGCAATAAAAATATTGATAAAGAAACTATATTGGCATTAAAAGATGGCATTGAATTGCTCAGTGGTAAATGGAAATTTTGTATCCTGCACAATTTGCAGAAACACGGCACAATGCGGTTTAAAGATCTGCAAGAAATGGCTCAGGAATATCCCCAAAAGTTCTATCCAACGAACTTCAGGAATTAGAAGATAATTTACTGATTAGTAGAACGGTTAATAACACCAAACCTGTGACAGTTTCTTATGCGCTTACCGCATATGCTAAAGAAACGGAAGAAGTTGCAAATGCTTTAATTAAATTTGGTCTAAAGCATAGAGATAAAATTAAAGCAAAATGAGCGGTAGAGAAGAACAAGCGACAGATCGTTGATCTCATAGATACCAGTGATGAGGATATTTTCTTTACAGCTGCTGCCACTGAAGCTATCAATATGGGATTACGTGAATTATTGAGGGCAGGGAAACAACTTATACCTGAACAGACAGAGCATCCAGCGGTTTGGATACCTGTAGGTATCTTGAAACCAAAGTATTGCCGTTAATACCTTCCTGTTGATATTGATGGATTGATAGATTTTGAATAACTAGAGCGCACAGAAGAATACCAATATTACCTAAACAAGTATCGGGGCAGTTGCAGTATGACAAAAATGCTGATTCTTATGAAAATGTCGTCGCTGAACGAACCGCTGGTATACTCCAAACAAGAGTTTATGACTGATACCAATCGTTTATATTTAATAAAGCAGATCGTGGCCGATGCAATCCAATATCTATAATAATAACTGACTACATTGTTCTGATCATATGCTAACTCTAAAATCAGATGTACATGAAATCAAATATGAACTTCAGAATTTGTAAAAAAACAGCAGCAACCTACCGGTCACTACTGTTTAATCTATGTGTCGTTAGCCACTAAAAATCTGTATTTATTTTTCAGGACTAGTCAAATTTTTGAAATAATCGGCAACCAGGTACCAGGCCTTCTTTTTTGGCCTCTTTCAGATAATAATCCTTTTCTGTTCCAACCCTTTTGATAGACAGGATGGGCCCTTCCAGGCGAACGAAAGTCGACCAGGAGTCATGGTGTCAACCCACGTAAGAAGGAAATGTTTTTAAACATGCTAAATTGACGTTTATAAATATCCACAAGGTAATCTTCACTCCAGCTACTTGCCCGCTTCGGATCGGTATTGTTGCCAAAGACGGCCTCGCCACCAAATTCCGAAAAAATAAGCGGTTTATTGAAGTGGGATATCCACTCGACTTCGCTATCATTCTCAGGCCATGCTTTGTACCATCCAATGTATTGGTTGATCGCCATAACATCCATCAAACGATTCATTTTATCTTCGATATAGGCCTTGTTGCCTTCAAAACGCATGTTATTAAACGCTGATGTCACAAGACGGGTATTATCCAAGGCCTTTGTGAGGTGATAAAGTGCAGTGAGCGAACTGTCTCTGGCCAGAGAGGAGTAAGTTTCGTTCGAAAGACTCCAGATAATCGTTGCCGCCCGATTTTTATCACGAGCAATCATCTCCCGAAGCATTAAATTCATTTTTTCATCATTCCAGGATCTGCAAAATCAATCCCCTGGTAAATGGGCAATTCTTCCCAGACCATCAATCCCATTTGCTCAGCCATTCTTATCATTTTTTCATGATGTGGATAATGCACTAGACGCACATAATTACAACCTAGCTCTTTCGCCCAATCCAAGAGCATTTTATAATCACTTTCATTATAGGCCCGCGATCTGCGTTGTGGGACTTCTTCATGAATATTAACCCCTTTAAGAAAGATGGATTTGCCATTCAATAAAATATTTGTCCCATCAACTCTGATTGTTCGAAAACCAATTTCTTCTTCGATACGATCGGTTTCGGAATCGACCTGAACGGCATATAATTTCGGAACTGCAGGTGTCCACAGGGTTTTCTTACGAAACGGAATTCTAAGCGTGGCTTTTCCAGTGCTATCTGTTCTTGTTTTATAAATAAAGTTCAATTCGGGAATGCGTATTGCAATCGCTTGTTCTTTTTAGGGCCATCTAGGGATACATAGCCATTGATGATATTCTCATCCTGCTGTGATAGCTGAATAAAATAATCCCTGATATAGGTCTTTGGCGTTTGTACGAGTTCGACATCCCGTGTGATTCCACCATAATTGAACCAGTCGAAACCGAGACCAGGTATGCCATCTTTTATCCGTTGATTATTTGATTTCACGATAAGGCTATTTTCGCCAATCTTGACATGATCCGTTACTTCAAACTGGAAAGGTGTGAAGCCACCTTCATGTTCACCAATCTTGACCCCGTTCAGATAAACTTCGGCCTTATAGTTTACGGCAGCAAAGTGGATAAAAAACCGGTTATCCTGTTTTGTTTGGATCTTAAAGGGACGTTTGTACCAGATACTGCTTTCATAATAGTTGAGCTCGGGAAGTTGAGAATTGAAATCTCCCGGTACATACAGTTGATGGCCACCTTCAAATGAAGATTCCACAAAATCCGTGTTGCCCAACGGTTTTCGATCTTTATAATATGCAGCCCAATCACCAGACCCCGCATCAAAAGGATCGATAATGACTTCCCATAAGCCGTTTAGACTGGTCCTTTGCCGTCCTTCGATATGAATCATTGCTGATTGTCCGAATAACAGTAATGGAAATAAGGAGCATAGTACTAAAATAATTTTCATGGTACAAGGCGTTCTCATAATCTAATTGTATCAGTGGTATCTTAAAAAAATAAGGGTACAGCTTGATGAAGAAAAAATGGTTTAATTGATTTTCAGTACCAATGAAATTTGATTAGGCTTATCCGAAGGCAAGGTAACGCTGAGTGCTTCGTCATCTTGTTTAAATACCAGTTTTTTCGGATGCCCCAATAGAGATACTGTTTTAACAGTTACTGGATCGCCGGTGTTATTCTTCTTTCCGAAAGATTTGATCATGATTTTTCCATCCGTTGGCCATGCCAGGACGTGGGCATAGATCGCATCGCCTTTTTCACAAACCGGATATCCCTAGCGGTATAGTTATTTTCTTTGTCCTCGTTGAATCCAGCGGCATTCAATGGTTTCTGCTCTTCGGTACTTGGACCCTCGCCATATGTTTTCCAGGGACGGGTATCAAAAATTCCCTCCTTATTAACCTGAATCCAATCGCCTATTTCATGCAGAATTTTCTCTTCTTTTTCGTCGATGCTACCATCGCCCTTAATAGGGACATTAAGTAGGAGGTTCCCGTTTTTACTGACGATATCAATAAGCATATGGACAACTTTTTTGCGGACTTGTAATTGTTGTTTTCATAATCAGCTTTGCTATAATGCCAGCTTCCCAGGCAAGTGCAGGTCTGCCAGGCTTTTTCTTGCACTTGATCCGGAACGCCGCGCTCAACATCCCACACCAAACACTCTTTTTGTTGCTCGGATAAGATTTTTCCAAACAAAACGGCGTTGACTTTTCCCTTATTTTTCTTCGCGTTACTGTTATAAAAATGGGCTGCAATATCGAGCCCGACTGTGCTGATAGGCCAGAGGGGAGTGTAGTATCATCAAAATAGAGTAGGTCCGGCTGATAGCTGTCGACCATGTCTATTGTCCGTTGATAGAAATTATCAATATACTCCGGTGTCGGCTTGGATGCACCGTTATTCCAGTCCCACTGTGACCACAACGACTTTACGTCTTCACTTCCCTTGCTAAGGGCATGGTTCTGCCGATACAGTTCCTGGGGATCGTAACCTTCCCACCATTTTCCTTTTCCCGCTTCTTTCGTTAAGTTTCCATCATAGGGTACACCTTTCAGGGGCCTGAGCGATCCGCTCTTTGGGCGGTTTCATACCATGTCCATGCATGGGAGGCGTGGATACTCACACCGAAAGGAAGCTTGTTTTTTTCGCTGCTTTAGACCATTCGGCGAGAATATCACGTTTGGGTCCCAGATTGACCGAATTCCATTTTTGATGCTTGCTATCCCACAGATCGAAGTTGTCATGATGGTTTCCCATTGCAAAAAAATACTGTGCACCAACCTTTTTGTAGAGCGCAACAAGCCTTTCGGGATCCCATTTTTCAGCCTTCCAGGTAGGGATGATATCCTTAAATCCGGCTACAGAAGGATGTCCATAAGTTTTTACATGTGCATTGTATTGTCCACTGCCTTCATCATACATACCACGTGCATACCAGTCGCCCTGCTCAGGTTGGCATTGTGGGCCCCAGTGTGCCCAGATGCCGAATTTGGCATTGCGAAACCATTCAGGCGCTTCGTACTGCGCCAAAGATTCCCAGTTAGGCTGAAATTTACCAGGCAAGTCTACCGGTCTTTTTGTTGGGCTGGAGCATTTAATGTAGCTCAAGGATTGTAAAGAGTACTAATGTCTTAAAAATGTTCTTGTTCATAACAGGATTTATCGTTTCTTTAGTTAAATAGTGTGCTACTTTGAATAATATTTTTTTAGATCGATTCGGAACCAAACTTTACTGCGGCCTAATGATTGCCACATAGCCGCCACCGCTGACCATCGGTATTTTTATTGTCTTCCCAGCTTCGATTATCCTACTTTTTTTTCTCAAGTTTTGCAGGGATTTTTTCCGCTTCTTTTGCATCCTGCCAGTAGTCCAGCACGTATTTTCCAGCGGCTAGAAAACTTGTTGGTATTGTAATCGTGCGGGACATGCTATTGGTCATGGCACCGATAAACCAGTTTTTCCCGAACGTTTGGCCAGTACAATATATTCCCGGGATAACCATCAATGAAGCGCGTATCATCCCACACCGTCGGAACGATCTTTAGAAAATCACTCCCGGGTTGGCCCAACACATGCTTCGGGTGGTCGCAGAATACCGTAAGAGGGCTTTCATAAATAACAAATTTGGCGAGCTCAGCACAGCGGGTATTCATCATCAGGGTTGGAGACTGTTTCTTAAACTGCGCTGGAGTTACATTGAGAAAACCTCCCGGAGTATAGTCCATTGGCCCTGCCAGCATACGCGTAAACGGCAAAGTGACATTGTGAGCAGGTTTGATACGGTCGGAAAATTTCGCATATTCTTCTCCCAGGACTCCCTCGCGGGTTATCATATTCGGGTAGGTCCGTTCTATTCCGTCAGGTTTGTACGCCCGTGGAAGTTAACCATCAACCTGTGCTCAGCGGCCTTCTTAATTACTTTACGGTACCAGTTTACCATCTCCTGATCGTCGCGGTCCATAAAATCTATTTTTACGCCGGCGATGCCCCAGCGCTCATACAGTGCGAAAGCTTCCTCATAGGCGTTATTGCGATTAGCGTCGGTACTATATAACCAAAGCCAAAGACGTACATTTTTTTGCGGGCATAGTCAAGTATTTCAGGCATGTTGACTTGCGGTGCCGGTTTGGTAATATCTGCTTGCGCTTGGTTGAAGGGGCCGTACCATTGCCAGTCAATTAACATATAGGGCCATCCTTGCGCAGATGCAAAGTCGATATACTCTTTTATAACAGCAGTTTCCATTTTCACTTCTCCGCTCCACCAGTGATCCCATGCGCAGAGTCCCGGTTTTATCCATGCGGGGTCTTGGATCGCACATGCGGGGTTGAGCGACTGGACAATTTCGGATTCGATAAATCGTCCCGGATTATCGCCAATCATGACCACGCGCCAAGGGGTTTGGATTTTGTCGGAGAAACGAGCTTTGGCCCCATCTTCTTTTTCGCCAGGTAAGGGGAGAGTTTCGTCGTGAGCAATACCTGTTCCGTCGTATGATCTGCAGCCCGACTAATATAAAAACCAGGATAGTTATCGATGTTCGCTTCGGTAATGGCCAGGTAGGTAGCTTTATCGACTTCGATCAGTAGTGGAAGTCCGATTAAGCTCTGATCGCTGATTCCCGTTAAAGGGACTTTATCGAATTCGCTCTCCTGACTGGATGTAAAACGCGGTTTATATTGTGCTGCCCAAGCTTGAGCCTGATTAGATACTGAAAATCCGGTCATCTCCCGACTTATCACTCTGTTTCCTATTCTAGCGCCGCTGAATAGTTGGTAGCGAAAGGCGATTCCGTTGTCATAAGCTCTAAAGAAGAGGTCCAAGCGACGTTTCTCACCTCCCTTTTCGATCAGGGCCAAATGTGTTTCATTCCACTGCAAATCGACATGGGCATGTTTGTTCTTCACTACTGGAGTCCAGGAATCACGCTTCGATGTGGTCCGAGGTGTGTCTAAAAGCATAAACCCTTTATGCATGGGGGCTCATCTTGCAATTCAAAGCCTAAGGGTGAGGGATCTATTACCTGTCTACCTTTGTAGGAAACAGCGTAGGAGAGTCCGTTCGATAGGTCGATGTCCAAACAAATTTTTCCATCCGGCGATAGCAACGAATAAGTCTGGGCCGAAAGGCTGGATGTTATCGCGAAAAATAGGGTGACAATAAATGCTCTCATAGTAAGGTCAATGTTTTTGGTAATTAGCGTATCTTTTAGTTTTGTTCCATAATGAGTACTTCCCAGGGCTCCAATATAATCTCTTGGCCCTTCTGGGTGAGCTTATTCGAAATAAGTTCTTTCGCTGGGTCACCTGTATAAGTAATCCGTTTTGTTTCCGTACTGTAATTAAAAATGTAATGAATTGTCTTACCCCATTTATTCTTTCCCGAACGCTGAATGATTGGGAAAGTGTAATTGTCGGCAGTAATGACTTTTGCTTCGATAGCAGTTTTTTTGATGATCGTATGGAGTAGTTCTTGTGATGGATAGGTCCCGATATAAGTCAGTTTTCCTTTACCATAGCTGTTTTCTGTGATTACGGGCCACTTGCCAAAGAAGGGATGTTCAGCATAGGCCAGCGGTTTGGCTGTCTCAGGGATCAAAAATTCATACCAGTCACCAATTTGGTTTTTATCCGCCAATTCAAAAGGCTTATCTTTGAGCCGCATGTCTCCGATGGTGGAGAACTCTTGATAATGGAATCCGCAAGCCTTCCTTAATGGCCCCGGCGCAGCTGTGGCCCTGACGGCCGAATGTTCGTTACAATAGCCACTTTTGTACATCATGACGACATGGCCGCCCGCTTTTACAAACTTGTCAATGGCCAGTAGCAGTTCATCCGTGGCGACATAAAGCGGTGGAATAACCAACATTTCGTAGCCTTTAAAATCAGTAATTTTATCACAGGGAATAATATCAGCTTCAATGTTCTGAAAGTAGAGTGCCTTATGAACCATATCGATGGGATAATTGTTTTTATAGGTATAAGGCATAAAATTCAGTGCGTGGTAGGAATCGTGGCTATATAAGATTGCTGTTTTATTTTTCTTCTTCAAGTCAATAAGACGATCTCCGATCCTTGCCAGCTCCTGTGCTGTGGTTTTAAATTCATCGTATATTCTATTCGGTTGGAGATCGTGCCCCAATACACCGCGCCAATAGGTTTCCTGCCCATAATGCAGCGTAGACCAATGCCAGTATTCCACCATATTTGCACCGGAAGCATAATGAGCATATACATTTTGCCGGAGTTGTCTGTCGTATGGCGGGTATTGTGTGCGTGCATCCCAGCCTATACCTTGTGCGTTGGTTTCCATGACAATATAATTGTTCTTGGCAACCGTCCGGACAAAATCCCCGAATAAGCAATGCGCTGTCCGTCTTGTTTATCCTGTACGTCGTGATAAATATTGATAGCGGGGTATTGCATCGGGCGAAAGCTTTCTACCTGATCTACATTGTGAAAATCAGGCATGAAGCAATGTGTTATAAATTGGTCCTGACGTTTATATTCATTGACAATGTTACATTGCCAATTCAGAAAGTCGGCTACCTGTTTGCGGTTGTAGCGTTCCCATTCGTTTTTATAGGAAGGATTGGTGACACCATCGCGGGTATAGAACTCTTCCCAGGTGCGAATATTCATACCCCAGTAGTTCATTCCCCAGGCTTTGTTAAGTGAATCGAGGTCGTTGTTAAAACGGCCTTTGATGTAGTTACGAAAGCCGATAAAATAATCCCGGTTGTTTATGCCGCGTGCTTCTGTTTCGTTGTCTACCTGATAGCCAATGATTCCAGGATGTTTTGCGTACCGTTCCATTAGCTTGCGGATGATACGTTCACTATAATATTTAAAAGTGGGGTTGCTCAAGTCAATATTCTGCCTGATGCCATAATAAGCTTTAGTACCCCGCTGATATTCGGCCAGAACCTCGGGATGCATATGCGCAAGCCAGGCCGGAATGGAATAGGTCGGTGTCCCAAGAATGATGCGGATACCCGCCTGATGCATTTTGTCGATGATGCGGTCCATCCATTCAAATGCAAAGACACCTTCCTGTGGTTCAAATAATCCCCAGGTAGATTCACCCAGCCGTACGACATTGAGCCCGGCATTTTTCATCAATCGGATATCTTCGTCCAGACGCTCACTGGGCATATATTCGTGGTAATAGGCTGCCCCGTAGAGCGGTTTATCGAACTTGTATTGTGCTTCAAGCGAGAATACCGCGAGAAATAGGAGGCAGAGCAGAATATAGTTTTTTTGTTTCATGGTTTTTGGTACCGGGTTGTGTTAAGGGCTAGAGACGTACATAGCACGTCTCTAGGTGCATTTATTCAAAAGTTGCTTTTACACGGCCTTCCGGAAGATGCCTTGGGTAAATGCTAGTTTTGATTGCGTGGATATTTAGCAGGTATTGCCATTATTTGTTCTAAAAAGACAGGATCCTTGAATTTACTGGTTGTCCGCTCATATTGCCCAGCACCCTGAACATCCCAAAGCATGGGGCACATACCACGTGAATAAATCGCTTCGGTGACCGAGACATTAAATAACCTGATCACCTCCTGTGTTCTGTTCTTTGAGGAGCAGGCGTATTCGCCAATGATGACGGGTATCCCTTTGTCAACGCAATTCTTCTTTAATAGCTCCATATTGTCATTGAGCTCTTTAAATTCCTGTTCTGTACCCCAGGAAGGGACGCCAACGCCCCATCCTGCGTCTTCACCGTTACCCAATATGGCAAACAAAGGCGGCGTATAATAGTGTACGGTCAATGCAAGATGTTTAGCCGGATCGTCCGGAATCTTGGTTAAGGGGTCAAAAGCATGTTCGAGACCCGTATTATAAATTTCGACTAAAAGATGGCGCTTGGCATTGTTGCCGCCCGATTTCCTGACGATGTCGACAAAAAGCTGGTTCAGCTCGTTTACGTAACCGAATGCTCTTGCTTTTTCGGTTTGCCCGCCCTTCCAGGAGTCCATATTTCGTCGTAACCAATTTCATTCATGGGTTCGAATATCAAATGATCCCCATATTTTTCAAAACGGTTACAGAGCTGCTCCCAAATAGAAGTGAACTTTTTCTTAGCTTCGCTGTCTGTCGGCACTTTTTGACCCATTCATTTTCATGGTGAACGTTTATAATGGCGACCATGCCGCAATCGAGTGTCCAGTTTAAGATCTCTTCGACTCTATTGAGGAGATCTGGATGGATTCTGTAATTTTCAGCGTTGTTCATCATATTACTCCAGGTGACCGGAATTCGTAAAGAAGAGTAACCGGCTTTTGCATAACCTTCGATCATTTCTTTTGTAATGAGCGGGCTGCCCCACGCCGTCTCGTAATTAGAAATACTACTTGGATTGATCCAGTCACCCGTTGCGTCCAGGGCATTACCGAGGTTAATCCCCAAACCCATTTCATCAACTAACTGGTTGGTACTAAAATTTTCCCTGATGGAGAATTTACTGTAAGTAGGTTTTGGTTCTTCTTTTATCTCAGGCTTGCTGAGCTCTGTATTTGCCTTAATTTCCTTGTTGGAGCATGCCGGTAGAACCAACAGCATAAAAATGTAACTTAATAGTGTTTTCATTGAATATTTTTTTGTGTTGTTTAAGATCATGTCATCTGGGCTCTGTATGCTTATTCCTCATTGCTGAAAGGTATAGCGGGCAGGCCTTCTTTATTGAATAAATTGACATCGGGATTATTGCTCCAGGCGTAGCGGACAAATACAGGGCTGCTGAGCTGATCTGCGTGAACAACAATTCGATTACCATCAATATGAGCCTGGGCCCAAACAAATTTTTATCTGCTCCAGCAAGAGCAAAGCCTTCGACGTAACCGTATTTATTGTTAACCACGAGTTCGCCTCCAGTAACATCAAAAGAAATAATCAGTTTATTGCCCTCCTTGACCACCGATTTGAACGTTGGCCCAGAATACACAAGATTTTTTCGGCCATAATTTTTAGCCAGTGCTATTAAAGCGAGTCGTCGACCCACTTCCTGTTTGTTACGTGGGTGGATATCGTCCGCTTCACCAATATCCGTGATTACCGCCTGACCAGTATGAGCAAGACGGAGTGTCCGGGTCTGTGCATCTCTCAGTTTTGCCCAGTCGCTGTCTTCGGGTGATTTTTCTTTAGCCATATAATTGGCCAATTGCACCCAGTAGAAAGGGAAATCAGTTTTCCATTGCGACCGCCAGTCCGCGATGAGGTTAGGGAAGAGGCTGCGATAATCATACGCTCGTCCGGCATTATTTTCACCCTGATACCAGATCACACCCCGGATGGTATAAGGAACAATTGGATTGATCATGGCATTGAAGAGGAGGGATGGAAGCATATTTGGCGAAACTTCTTTGTAATCATGCTGCTGAGTAGTGACAGCCTCCTTATAATTCCAATCACCATCAAGCGGAAATTTCTCGCCCCCACATCGAGGTACAGCTGGGCCGGGTTTCCATAAAAGCCACCGCCGCCGCCGGTATCCATAATTTTAGCGTAATTATATTTTCACCGTCTTTTAGAACAGCCTTCGGGATCGTGTACTTCCGTGCGTTTGTATATCCTTTTGTTTCACCAATTTTGACACCGTTAATCCAGCAGACATCATCGTCATCAATGGTGCCAAGCAGAATGGATCCGGTCTTTTGCGCACTACCCTCGGGCAAATAAATACGGCGTTTGAACCATACAATGCCATCCATATCACCCAATTTGGATTCCCACAACTGTGGAATATTCATCTTTCCCCAACCGGATATATCCGTATCGTTTCCGTACCATTTTGCAGCTATTCCCGGATCGTTTGTTAAAGCTTGCAGATAGCCCTGTTTTTTCAATTCGTTTTCTTTTAAAAAGCTCTGCAGACTGCCGTTGAAATGCTGTTGGTAAGGAGCTTTGAAATGCGCGGGCAATTTATTGAAGCCGCTTTCGCTAGTCCAGGTTTCGGCGCCAGTACCACCCCAGGAAGCATTGATGATGCCCACAGGTATGCCGAGTTCCTGATACAGTTTGAGCGAAAAGAAGTATCCAACAGCTGAAAAATCGCCCACTGTCGTCGGGGAACATAACGCCCATTTTCCCTTTAGGTCCTGTTTGGGGACATCACTGATGCCCTTCTCCACATTGAAGGCCCGAATCTTCGGATAATGGGCCTGGCTGATTTCGTTCGCTGCATTATTGGAGTTCTTTACCGTCCATTCCATATTGATTGGCCGGATGCAAGCCAAACTTCACCGACCAGGATGTTTTTTAGGGATACCTGTTCGCTATGGCCTTTTATTTCCATGTTATACGGTCCTCCATAAGGAGTTGGGGCTAAAGTAATGCTCCATTGACCATTTCTATCTGCTTGTACCTTTAGTTTCTGCTGCATAAACCGGACATGGATCGTTTCATTTTTTTCGGCCCAGCCCCACAATTTTATGGGACTGTCCCTTTGTAGAATCATGTTGTCACCAAATATTGCAGGAAGCCTGAGTTCGGCCTTCAATAGGAATGCCTGCAAAAAAAAAAAGACGAAGAAAATTGGAATCTGTTTTATAGTCATAGTTTATTTTGTGTTATAGTCAAATCAGTCGAAAAATGCTTTGGGCACTGCTCGGAATGCCATTTGATGTTGCATATCATTCCCTGTACTCATGAAGGGAATACTCTTTTTAATTTTCATATGTGTTTGTTTGTCATAATGATTCATGTATTATTGACGGCCGGAATAATTGATTATCCACCTATCCGGCCTTATTGTATCGCAATTCGCTATTCTGTAAATAAACCTAGTTTTTGCTGCTGTCAATGATTCTAAAATTGTCGAAGTAGATATCGACCTTGACATTGGCATTGTCCGCTTTATTTTTCGTGAAAATGCCCAGTTCGGAGCTAGCGATGGCAACAAAGCTTCCATAGTCCGCAACAGAAGTAAACCTATTCAGGGCTATGTCGCATGTCATCCATTTACCAAGGCTTGTTTTATTGGTGTTTCTATCACGAGGCACATAGTCTGATAGCATTTTATCCCAATTTCCTTTCAATTGCATATCAAATGTTGCTGTCACAAGCGGTTCATTTACGAAGCATTCAAAGCGCAGTACAAGGTTGCCGATAGCCGTATTGGCGGGTATTGCATTTACGGCAGGATAGACAGCTTTATTGGATAAATTTCCCCACCAATATTGCCATGCTCCCGGTGATCCAAAAATGCGGTAAGCTGTTCCCGTGCTGAAGAAAGGTGGCTTGGAGCCGTCTGCCGTCACAGCCATATTGTTGTCCCCCAATCATAGCTACCTACCTTATCCCAATCCAGGACGAGGTTTTGAACGGGATAAAATAGCAGGGTCGAATGGATTGTCCTCCTGCCGCATGGACTGTGACCGTACCGGATTTTGTCGGAGCCTTTGGTAGTCGATAATAAATTGTATCCTGGCTTTTGGCCACGATTAAATCTTCGCTTGCAATATCATATTCGCCATTGATCGTTAGTTTGCTTACATCAATAAAGTTGTTGCCGGTAATAAATGCCTGATCGCCAATAATAGGCATATCGCTGCTCCATGATTTAATCGTTGGCGGCGAAACATTCGTTGTGAAAGCGATGCTAACTGAATCGGTCATGCAGTAGACCGCGAGCCGGCCATCTTGGATACCCGCGGGAATCGTTAATTCGATTTTATCATAGTCCTTACCGATTTCATATTCCGTAGCTAATACATTGCCGCCGGCCTTGCCTTCGAACACGACTTTTTTACTTCGTAAAAATTTGAACCGTAGATGCGGAGTTTTTCACCCGCCTTTGCCGGGTATTTTAATTCAATACGGGCGATTTGTGGAGCGGGAGAATAGATATGAAAACTGAACCTTGCTTCGCCATGGTTTGTTTCGATCCGGATTTCATTTGGAAGATCCGGATGGGTGCCAGTCAATAGAAGATCTGCCGGAATAGAAATAATAGCGCTTGTCGACGTACAATAATTTGCATTAAATGCGATCTGCTGGTCATTGATGTAAATTTTTGGATGCCGTCGAGATTTTTTCCGATAACAGCAACCATTGTGCCCGGAAATGCACCTGTGAAAGTACTATCTGCTTTTTCCGGATCTGTCAACCTTACATGGCTTATCTCGGGAGCCACAGTCATGTCATTGTTGCGACTACAGGATATTACCGGCAGGAGAAGGACAGCGATAAGCAAATGATAGCTAAAGCGTATGGTTTTATTTAAAGCTTTCATAATTCTTTACTGATTATTAAATGGATAAGCCTGAGGCTCTTCTTTTAACCTCGGATTTTGGATGAGATCATTCTCTGGATAGGGAAGAAGATGTTGTTTGCGGTCACGACGACAGGCACTGCAGGTGCCGTGGGATCTTCAAAAATAAGATTACCGTCTTCATCCTTCGTGATACCCGCCGTGGACCAACCACGTTGTTGATCATTAAAGTATTTAAGCATTTTCTCAGGCTTGTAGCAATACCAGCTGACCATATCGTACCAGTTGGTATACTCCATGGCAAACTCCACGCGTCGTTCTTTGATGATATCGTCAAGCGTAATAGAGGTCTTTCGTCCGATCTTGGCCCGATCTCTTACCTTGTTAAAGTAATTTAACGCTTCACCACCATTGAGTGTGCTATTATTACCCAGACTCGCCTCAGCATAGGTCAGGTATACATCCGCCAAGCGCAAAATATAGGTATTGAGGGGTGAACTCATTGACTGCACATAACCGTCATTATCATCGTTAGGGCCACCGATTACGCCTTTTTGATGGATGCACCTGCATTGCTGTACGAATATCCACCTTTATCAATGGCAATATAGGGATAGAAGGAGTGCTGGGTAAAATAGGTAGCATTTCTCCGGAGTGTATCAGCGCGTTCGTATTGTTTGAGCATGTCGATCGTCCCGTTTAGTCCGCCGCCCCAAACGTTGACACCACCGGTCACGTCTGATGAGAATGCCAGGTCAGCTAAAAGTGTATTACAGACGCCCCAGTCGCCAAGTGGTACCCATTGCATGGCAATCAGTGATTCGGGATTGTTGTTATGTTTGTATTTGAACAGATCTTCGTATTTGGCATAGAGTTCCAGACCACTATTTACACAGACATCCTTTGCGTATTCTCTTGCTTTGGCTAGGTCAGCTTCGTTTCGAGTTCCGCCGGTCTTCCAGCCAGCACGGGAGAGATATACCTTGGCAAGCATACCTTTGGCACCCCAGCTCGTTGCACGGCCTTTATCAGCCTGAACAGGAAGGTGCTGGACTGCAAAGCTGAGATCGTCTATAATAAATCGAAAAATATCTTCCTCCCGATGCCTGGGTTGCATAGGCTCTTTGATCACAGTGTCATTATTCTCGATCAATATGACTGGCCCCCAAGTCCGGAGAAGATAAAAGTAAGCGATACCACGCATAAGGCGCGCTTCCCCAATAGCTACTTTTTTTTGCGCTTCGGTTACATTAACGGCTTTGTGCTTCACAGCATCGATGATGGCGTTTGACATCGTTATGACACCATAGAATGATTTCCAGGAGTCTGAAAGTCCATCATCCAGCGAGGTCACGGTGAATAGGGTATAGGAAGGGTTCATATAGGGATTATAGCCATCATTGGCTCTTAAACTGCCAATAGCGACGGCAGGTCGTTTATTATAGTCAAACCATGCCCGGTTGTACAGTGGTGCAGTGGCTGCTTTCAATGCTTCAGGGAGGTATAAAGGTTGCATCCACATAAGCTCCTTCCGGTTCTCTCTCAAGGAAACTTTTTTACAGGAATGTAGCGCAACAATAGCTATCAATGAGCTTATTAAGAGTAGCTTTTTCATAATTCAGTAGTTAATATTAAAACAAGAAGTTTAAACCCAGGGTATAAATACGCTGTGCGGGATACCGGGCATAATCTATTCCTCTCAGTAAGACATTTTGGTTGTAAGAACCTATTTCCGGATCATAGCCCGTATACTTGGTCCAGGTAAAAGATTCTGAATATTGACATATAACCTAAGGTTTTCAATTTGATATCGCTTCAGCAGGTTTTGGGAGAAAGTATAGCCAAAAGAAATATTTTTCAGGCGCAGATAGGAACCATCTTCAATAAACCGATTACTCATACGGCTATTGTCATTTGCGTCACTGACAGTAATACGTTGAATACTCGCATTGGGATTGGACACCCTTACATTGGAGATATCCTGGTCGGAACCGCTCGGATCAATCGTTTCAATGAGGGCAATCTCTGTCGTTTTTTTGAGCATACCCGAATTGTTCATCGGGTTTGTAAAATCTTTACGCAGTTGATTATAGATCTTGTTGCCATATACGGCGTTTAGAAAGATATTTAGGTCAAATCCTTTGTAAGAAAAATAATTGTTTAGTCCAAGGATGAACTTCGGATCCGGATTGCCGATAAAATCACGGTCCTGCTCATCTATTTTTCCATCTTTATTTTTGTCCTCGAAAATAAAATCTCCCACCCAAATCCCGTTGACCCCTATGCTTTTATCTTTGGGTAGAGCAATAGGAACTTTATTGCCTTCCTGATCCAGCACCGCATGATGTTGATTGTCTTTCAGGTAAAAGTCACTTTCATTCTGAAACATGCCGATCACATTATATCCATAGAATTGGCCGACAGGATTACCTACTTTGGTCAGTGTGAATGTTTCTGCACCTATTTTTCCCTGAATGGCGGTTGCATCCGTATATAGGTGCGTGACACGGTTTCTATTCATCGAGAAGGTCAAACCGGATTTCCAGAAAAGGCCATTCTTATTGATATTTATGGTATTTAATGTCAATTCAACCCCTTATTCGTCATCGAGCCCGCATTTATCCAAGGTGCAGCAATTAGCCCACTGATATAGTCAGGCAATACGGCCTGCATCAAAAGATTGTCTATTTTCTTTAAATAGACTTCCGTTGTAAGTTCGATTCTATTTTTAAATAAGCTCAGATCCAAACCGATATTGTAGGCATTGGTTTTTTCCCATTTTAGGTCCGGATTGGCAAAATTAGCAGGATAGAAGCCTGTGCCCCATATGGATGCAGCCGAAGCCATGCTCACGCCATAGGCATAGGAGCTTGCGGCTTGGTTTCCAACAAGTCCCCAGCCCAAGCGTAGCTTTAGGTTGTCTATCGCTGGGTTATTTTTTAAGAAAGGTTCATTTTTAATCTTCCAGGCAGCAGCAAGAGAAGGGAAGATCCCCAGCGATTGTTGGTACCGAATTTGTCCGATCCATCCCTGCGGAATGTAGCAGTCAATAAATACCTATCATCAAATCCATAATTGAAGCGACCGAAATAAGATTCAATGCCACCTGAACTTCTTGAACTCCCATTTTTGGCGGTTTTAGAATCGCCAGCATCCAGCTCATGCACCGTATTTAAAAATAATTGCTGCGGCTTCCAGAGAGAGACTCCCATTTGTTTTCCTGAGCCTCATGCCCAGCCATGATCGAGAGGTTATGCTTTTCGGCGAAAGTTTTAGTGTAGGTCAGATAGGTTTTCAGGTTGGTAAATGAACCGTTACTGGCAAACCTGGCTCCTGCGGATTGCTGTTTGAAATTCCCGTAATTATATGCGGGCGTGAATTGATAAGCGTTGGAATAATTATAGTTCCCATTACCTTCGATCCGTAGTACAAGATCTTTGATGGGCGAAATATCCGCATAAGCATTGACGCTAATTTGTGCTCCTTTTGCATAGTTTTCACGGGTAAGCGCTTCCTCCAATGGATTGGCGAAATAAGTCCCATACATATTTTCCTGTTGTGTTCCCCACGAACCGTCAGGATTTTTGGCAGGCACCTCTGGCAGCTGCCTGATGGCGAGCGAAATGATCCCCCATTATCTATGGTGTTCGTATTTTTGTTTTCGCGGTATAGGCATTAATGCCGACGGTCAGCCACTTGTTGATTTTTGAATCAAAGTTCATCCGTAAGGAATAGCGTTCAAAACCTGATCCTTGTGCGATACCTTGTTGATCAAGGTATCCACCCGTGATCGCAAATCTATTTTGTTCGGTTCCACCGCTGATGTTCAATTGATGGTTATGCATCAATGAAGTTCTAAAAATTTCCTTCTGCCAGTTTGTGCCTTCACCCAACAGCGATGGATCTTTAAATTCCTCCCGATCACCGAAGCCGATGACTTTGCTGCGAAGATTCTGATACACGGCATATTCGCGGAGGTTAAGGACATCAATATCGTTGGCAGCTGTTGGAATCCTACATACCCTTCATAACCTAATTTGGTTTTTCCCGCCTGACCACGTTTTGTAGAGATTAGTACGACTCCGTTTGCCGCCCTTGTCCCATATATGGCAGCAGCAGAAGCATCCTTTAATATTTCCATGGATACGATATCTGATGGATTTATTGACGAGAGTGCGCTTGAATTGTCCCGGGTATTACCATCAATGGGGATTCCATCGATCACATAGAGCGGTTCATTGCCGCTGAAAGAATTTGTACCCCGGATGCTGACCGAGATTCCGCCGCCCGGTGCTCCTGAATTCTGTGTCACCGATACACCGGCAGCGCGTCCCTGTAAAGCTTGATCCAGGGAGGTACTTACAGATTTACTGATGTCGTCGGCCGTTACCGAAACGACGGCACCTGTTAGGTCGCCACGTTTCATTTTTCCGTAGCCTACCACAACGACCTCGTCCATGGCGTGAATATTTTCTGTAAGCTGAATATTTTGCTCATTTCCAGTTATTCTTACTTCCTGCGTATGGAATCCCAAATGGTTAAAGATCAGTATACCTCCTTTTGATGCTAAAATAGCATACCTGCCATGTTCATTGGAAGATGTCACTGCGTTTGTACCTTTGAGTTTAACAGAAACATTGGTCAGAGGCAGCCCGTAGCCTTGTCCGTAATAAGTCCAGAGACATTGATTTTCGAATCCTGCGCCTGTAAGACATTGATAAAAAAGAGAAACAAGGCCGCCAGCAGGAGATACACCCGATGCCGCAGTTTGGGCCAAAAAAACTTTTGTGATCCGTTTTTGATTTCATGGTTAATTTAAGTTTATAATTCGTTTGGTTATTTTCCCCAGAAAGGGATGATTAAAATTAGGAACAACATAGTGTCTTGATAGGGTTCGGATGTTGAAGAAGAGAGGTTAAAATGTTTATATAGTGGATGAATGATCATTCCATGGGAATTGCAAGCCCTAATCGCGATGCACTTCATATAGGCAGATATACGCTAAGTAGGGACCTAAATGTTTCAGCTTAGGGGATAAAATGATTACTTATGCTATAAAGATTTGATAAAATCAGTATTTTAACGGAAGTTCTTGAAACAATAACCAATGAAGCGTCTTTTATTACTATTCTTATTTTTTGGAATTATTTTCGGCTATGGACAGGAGTTTAAGTTTGCCCATATTAACAATGGGAATGGCTTAGCCGGAAATGAAGTTGTTGCCATATATAAAGATGGTAGGGGATTTGTCTGGTTTGCAACAAACACGGGACTAAATAGGTTTGACGGCGAGCGTATCAAAATTTTCAACCGTAGTATCGACGGTACTTCAGGAACACTTTATGATGGTTTGAAGAAAGTTGTTGAAGATGGGCAGGGAATTTATGGATGTTGGGCAATAAATATGTCATGTTTGATTGGCGAAAGGAGGTTTTTATTAATAATACAGATTCCATTCTAAAAAAATGGGACTTCCTCCAAATCCAATTTCTATCCAAGTAGACCAGTTTAAAAACTTTATTGTAGCCTATTCACAAAAAGGCATTTACAAATATGATCCCAAGCATAAAAGAGTGGTAAGCTTCAGGCCATCAAATGATCCGATGAGCATTCGTCCCGCCGAGCTCGTAGAGATCGCCATAAAAGATGAATTTGTGTGGATACTCCACAAAGATGGCTTTTTGGAACGTCTGAATACCCGAACGAAGCAAATTGATATCCGAAAAAATTATTTAAACAGTAGGGCTATAAATTCTATAATTCCGAAGAGTATCTTTATAGATTCCGACCATATGGTCTGGATTTATCCGGGTATAAATAATAGGGGTGTAGTCTGTTACAATAAAACTAATGATCAATGGAAACAGTACGATATTGACACGAAGCCTGCGCTCTCCAATTCCTTTGTACGTGGAATCGTAGCAGACCGGCAAGGATTAATTTGGATTGCAACGGACCACGGTGGTCTCAACCTTCTTGATAAAAAGAAGAATTCCATTCAGGTTCTTCGACACAACGAGTATAATAAAACCTCCGTTGGACAAAACTCTATTGTCAGTTTATATTGTGATCCTCAAGGAATTGTTTGGGCAGGGACATATAAGAATGGTGTTTCATACTATCATCCGGAAATATTCAAGTTTCCTAGTACCGGATTATCCGATGGAAAAAGTGAACTTTTTGACTGCAAGCAGTATTGTCAAGGACAAAGCGGGGAACCTTTGGTTGGGGACAAATGGAAAAGGTCTCATTAAGTTGAACGAAACTACCGGGGAGCGCCATTTTTTCAGAAGCAAACGTGATGATATGACAAGTTTGTCGTCTGATATTGTTACCGCGCTCCATGAAGACTATACAAATAAAATGTGGATAGGTACTTTTATGGGCGGCTTGAATGTATATGATGGTGGCCGGTTTAAACGATATGAAGTGCAGGAGAAAAACAACAAGGGACTGTCCAATCAGAGCATATATGGGATAACCGAAGATTCCGACCAAAATTTGTGGATTGCAACGTTGGGGGCGGAATTGACAGATTGGACCCCAGTAGAACGATATTTAAAAATTTTAATAGAGACAATAGCAAACTACGTTCTAATTTCATTCTTTCCACATTAAAAGATCGGGATGGAACGATTAATTTTTCGTCAGATATCGGTGTGTATAAGCTGATGGGTGATCAGACTATTACGCCTTATTTTCCCGAGGCCAATTTTCAGGATAAGGCTGCTTCGGTTCCCGTTTATCAGCTTATGAAGGATTCAAAAGGCCGCATCTGGTTGGCCACAAAAAGGGGTATAAAAATCTTCGATAATACAAACCGGAACTTCTCTTTTTGACACTTGCAGATGGCCTATCCAGTGATGATGTGCGATCTTTAGTTGAGGATCAAGATGGGAATGTATGGGCGGGGACAAGCAATGGGCTCAACCGGATACAGTACTTGTCAGCTAGCGGAACTAAGCACAGCAGTATTGTTTCTACCTATGATCTCAGCGACGGGCTGACGGGAATGGTTTTTAATCCCAATGCCGTATATACCGATAAGACCGGTAAAATATATATGGGTACCACCGAAGGCTACATCGCTTTTTATCCGAGAAAAATCCCGGCCAACAAAAGCATACCACAGGCTCGATTTACAGAACTGTTATTGTCTAATGAAGTGGTCAATCCAGAGGAGAAAAGGGGCGATCACACTGTTTTGCCGATTTCTATTGTCGGCCTCGATAAACTCATCCTGAAATATAATGAAACAAACTTTTCCATTCGATTTTCCGCATTCAACTTTATCCAGCCCAATAAAAATAAATATCGATACAAGCTGGAAGGCGTTGATAAAGAATGGATTGAAACTTCACGTAGCACTGGAGTAGCTTCCTATTCCAATCTTAATCCAGGTCGATATATCTTAAAAGTTTATGCGGGCAATCAGGATAATGTATGGTCGCCTCAACCGATCGAAATGCAGATTGTAGTCAATCCACCATTTTGGTTTTCATGGTGGGCTATAGGGACTTATATTGCAGTGTTTGTTTTGTTAATCAGGTGGTTTATTAAATATCGGTTGAAAAGAAAGCAGGATCAACTTGATCAAAATGCCCGTATGTTGGAAGCTGATAAGCTGCATGAAATAGACCAGCTGAAATTAAAGTTTTTTACCAATATCAGTCATGAATTCAAGACCCCTTTATCGCTGATTATCAGTCCGCTGGAAATGTTGTTAAAAAAGATAGCCATCAGGAACAAAAAGCAGCACTGGGAGTCATGTATAAAAATGCGCAGAAACTGCTTACGATGGTCAACGATATATTGGATTTTCGGAAATTAGATCAGGACAAAACGAAACTCAATATATCATCGGGTAATATTATTGAATTTGTCAAAGAGATCAGTACATCCTTTTTGTCCATTGCAGCTGAAAAATCGATCAGACTAACTTTTACGACAAACCATCAATTCATAGACCTGAGCTTTGATAAAGATAAGATGTATATGGTCATTTCTAATTTGATTTCAAACGCCTTTAAATATACCCGAACTTCAGGCCACGTAGACGTTAGCGTAGCTATAAGTGAAACCATTATAGACCATGAAATCGATAAGCGTCTGTGTATTAAGGTTGCAGATACAGGTATTGGAATAGAAAAAGAACATCTTGACCGAATTTTTGATCGTTTTTACCGAATTGATTCCAATGAGACCCATGGTATCTCAGGGACAGGCGTTGGGCTTCATATTGTAAATGAATTTGTCAAGCTCCATGGAGGAACGGTGGAGGTCGATAGTGAACTTGGAAAAGGGACAGTTTTTACGGTGCAAATTCCCATGTCAAAAGATACTTATGGCACGAATAGGCAAGATGTGATCTATTCAGGCACTGACATTGACAACAATCCGGAAAAAATGGGGATAGTGAAAGCGATTTTATTTTAGATGCGGAGAGTGGCGTATATACCCTTCTCATTATTGATGATAATGAGGATTTTCGATTGTTTCTAAAGGATCTTTTTAGTAATGATTACAGGATCTTATCCGCCAAAGATGGACAACATGGCTATGAGCTCGCGACTGAATATATTCGGATCTTGTTCTTTGTGATGTTATGATGCCAAATGTAGATGGCTACGAATTCTGTCGAAAGATCAAACAGGATATACGCAGTTCCCATATACCGGTCGTCTTGCTTACGGCTAAATGTTCGGATGAAAATCAATTCCAAGGCATGGAAGCTGGTGCCGATGGTTATATCTCGAAACCTTTTAATATCGATATTCTGCGCGTTACGCTAGCCAATATTACGAAAAGGCAGAAACAACTACAGGAAAAATTCAAATCAAGAATTGATATCTCAACTACCAAACCGGAGATTATTTCGATGGATCAGAAATTTATACAAAAAGCCGTCTCCATCGTTGAGTCAAATATAGAAAGAACCGATTTCTTGGTTGAAGATTTATGCCGTGAAATGGCGATGAGCCGGGTTAATTTCTATAAGAAAATTCTTGCTTTGACCGATAAAACACCTTCGGAATTTATCCGCTTTATCAGGCTAAAAGAGCAGCAGAGCTGCTCGAAAAAGCCAGATGTACGTCAATGAAATCGCTTTCCTTGTGGGATTTAATGAGACCAAATACTTTAGAAAATACTTTAAAGAAGAGTTCGGGGTAACACCGAATGAGTATAAAAAGACAATCACCTTAAAGTAGGAAATTGCTGCTAAGATTTCGGCATTGAAAGCAATCATTAAAAATATATGCAGATTATTCGCTGTTATGATGTTTTCTGTGATTTGCCAAATAAGGGCCGTACCGATCCACTATTTTCTGTTTTCCAAATTCGGATGAAAAGTATTGATCGCTGAATCAATGAACCATGGATCTCATACAGCTTTCCAAATTATTGATGGTAGCATCTCCGGTAAAACAAGATTCGGCAATCCAAAACAATCTGGTAAATAAATTATAAACTCGCCTTTGGAAATTCACCCTCGTTTTAGCTCAACTTGTTTTAAAACAATAACTTAACATATAATATATTCCATTTATCCGACCGTATGTTAACAAATCACCCCTAAAAGTTAACAAATCATAGCCTTAAGACAACCGGTTGCACTCTATATTTGACATGTTCTTTCATTAGGAAAGTACAAGCAATAACCAAGGGAATACAATAACCAATAAATCTTTATTTACATGCGCAACATAACATATGCTTTAAGCGGTCTGATGTTCTTTACCATGATACATCAAGGATCTGCACAGGCTCAGAAAGCTCAGTTTGAAAAAACCGCTACCGGCGTGAAGGTCAGCTTCAAAAATTCTGCGGGCTCCATTGATCAGGACGTCTATCTGGACGCCATTACGGATAAGATCATACGGGTAACGGCAGTCCCTGCTGGGACTGGCTTCCCGAAACAGCAGCGCCTGGTGATTGTAGACTCTTTGCACCGGCAGCTAAAATCATTTGTTGCCGGATCGACAGACTCAACGGCCACAATACAGACAGCGGATCTGCGGGCTATTGTTTCGTTGAGCAGCGGTAAAGTAGAATTTTACGACTTACATGGCCATGCCATTTTAAAAGAAGCAAAACGGAATTCCGGTTCGTTTACTGCGGGGAGCTATAATGGCGATGCCTTTTACCAGGTCAACCAGGATTTTATTGTCCAACCGGAGGAGGGGATCTATGGGCTTGGACAGCATCAAAATGCGGTCATGAACTACAACCGGGGAAAACAGGTCACGCTACTGCAGTACAATACCGAAATCGGCATTCCATTTTTGTTATCCACCAACAACTATGGTCTGCTCTGGCATAATTACTCGATCACCAAAGCCGGGGATGTGCGCCCATTATTACCTTTGAATGCATTTAAGCTATCGTCCGTGGAAGGGGAGCAGGGCTGGCTCACGGCTACTTATATGAACCGCAATACCGACTCGGTATACCTTTCCCGTCCGGAATCGATCATCGATTATGGCTATTTAACGGACCAGCACAAGTTTCCAAAAGAGATCAAACTTGCGGATACAAAGGTGGTTTATGAGGGTACGCTTGCCTCGCCCTATGCCGGCAAGCATGTCCTGCACTTCAAATATTCGGGATACATGAAGGTATGGATAGATGGTCAGCTCGTCGCCGACCGCTGGCGGCAGTCCTGGAATGCCGGCACTTTTGAGCTTGAAAAAGATCTGGAAAAAGATCAGCCGCGCCGGATCCGGATGGAATGGATCCCAGACGGCAGCGAGTCTTATTTTACCCTAAACTGGCAGAGCTAATTCCCGCTGCACGGCAGAACCTCTTTTCATTTAATTCCGAAGCCGGGGATGCAATTGACTATTACTTCGTCCATGGTGCATCCATGGACGATGTCATCAGCGGTTACCGGCATTTGTCAGGCAAGGCTCCGATTATGCCGGTCTGGAGTTTCGGTTTTTGGCAAAGCCGCGAGCGTTACAAAACTCAGGCGGAAATTGAACAGGTAGCCACAGAATTCCGTAAACGGAAGATTCCAATTGATAATATTGTCCAAGACTGGTCGTACTGGTCAGAAAACGACTGGGGAAGTCAACAATTTGATTTAAACCGCTTTCCAGATCCGAAGGCGATGGTGAAGAAACTGCATGACCAAAATCTGAAGATCATGATTTCCGCCTGGCCGAAAATAAATGAAGAGTCGCGTGTATATCAGGAGTTTAAAAGCAATAAGTGGATCTACCCACGGAATATTTACGATGGCCGTAAAGATTGGATCGGGAAGGGCTATACTTCTACATTTTATGATCCTTTTAACCAGGGTGCGCGCGATGCCTTCTGGAAGTTATTGGACAACAACTTATTTAAAATAGGCATCGACGCCTGGTGGATGGATGCAAGTGAACCGGATATCCATTCCAATATCGATCTGGATGAACGCAAAGCTGTTTTTCAGCCCAGCATCGGTTCCTCGGTGCGCTACTATAATGCCTTTCCGCTTCAAAATGCGAAGGGTATTTACGAGGGCAGCGCGCAACGGATCCCAATAAACGGGTGTTTATTCTGACGCGTTCATTTTTTGCCGGACAGCAGCGCTATGCCGCCGCTGCCTGGAGCGGGGATATCGCATCCCGATGGCACGATATGAAGGATCAGATCGCGGGCGGAATAAATTTCTCCATGTCCGGTACACCATATTGGACAATGGATGCGGGTGGATTCCTCGTCGAAAATAGGTTCCATAAGCCCAATGCGGTGGATCTGGAAGAATGGCGTGAGCTCAATAGCCGCTGGTATCAATATGCTGCATTCTTGCCCCTGTTCCGGGCACATGGACAATTCCGTTCCGCGAACCTTATCACATCGCTCCTGCGGAGCACCCTGCCTATAGGAGCATGCTTTATGCAATCAATCTGCGCTATAAATTGCTGGCTTATAACTACAGCCTGGCGGCAAAGACATTTTTCGAAGATTATTCAATGATCCGGGGCTAGCCATGGATTTTCCGCTGGATAAAGCAGGATTTGACCGCAATGACCAGTATCTATGGGGTCCATCGCTCTTGGTGAGCCCCGTCACGGAGAAAGGTGCGAGGAGTCGAAAAATACATTTTCCACAAGGCGCCGACTGGTATGATTTATACAGCGGCAAGAAAGTCAGCGGCGGTCAGGATCTTCTGGTAGATGCGCCATACGAGCGTATCCCGGTGTATGCAAAAGCCGGTGCGATCGTTCCGGTCGGTCAGGAGCTGCAATACAGCACGGAGAAAAAGCAGACTGTACTGGACCTCTATATCTATGCCGGTGCCAATGGCCAGTTTTCGCTCTATGAAGATGAAGGTGATAATTATAACTACGAAAAGGGAAAATACAGCCGAATTGATATCCGCTACGATAACAGGACGCAAACCTTGTCCCTGGCCGACCGCAAAGGGGAGTTTGAGGGTATGCTACATAGTAGAAAATTCAATATCATTTTCATTAGCGACAGAAATGCTACCGGCATCGACAGTCCTACAAAAAAATCAATGGCAGTATCTTATCACGGGAAAGCCTTACAGATTAAATTAAATTAAAATAAAAGTAAAACCAATTTATAAATCAAATCATATGATAAGCAAACAATTGTTGAGCAGGGGTGTGGCTGTGGTAGTCATGACCGGCATGACCTCGCTGGTCTGGGCACAGTCCTTTACGGGGTCCGTTGTTTCCGCTGATTCTGGCTTGCCGATCGGGGGCGCAAGCATTAAAGTAAAGAATCAGAAGATTTCAACAAGTACGGACGAATCGGGTAAGTTTTCATTGCAGGCCGCAAAAGGAAGCGTGCTGACGATCTCTTACGTAGGCTACAAAACGCAAGAAATTACAGTCGCCGGAGCGAATGGTATCATTCGCCTGCAGCCCAGTACCTCTGATCTGGAAGAGGTAGTAGTCATCGGTTATGGTGTGCAGAAGAAGAAGCTAAATACCGGGGCGAATCTGAAGGTAGAAGGCGAGGAACTGCAGAAACGGAATCAGCTGAATCCCTTGCAGTCCCTTCAGGGGCAGGCTCCGGGCGTTTCAATTACTTCCACCTCCGGTCAGCCCGGAGCGGATATGAAGGTCGTCGTCCGCGGCTTAGGGACAATTGGCAATTCGGGCCCGCTTTATGTCATTGATGGGGTTCCGGGCGGTGATATTTCGGTATTGAACGCCGCAGATATCCAGTCGATCGATGTTTTAAAAGACGCTGCTTCGGCAGCGATATACGGTTCGCAGGCAGCCAATGGTGTAGTCCTGGTGACCACCAAGATGGGTGCTGCCGGTAAAAGCCAGCTGTCTTTTGACGGATATACCGGTATTCAAAATGTATCACGCAAAGCACAACTACTGAATGCCCATCAGTATAAAACAATCATGAATGAGCAGTCCCTCAATTCAGGTGCTGCTGCCATTGATTTTGATGGAATGGCCGGACTGGCCAATACCAGCTGGCTGGATTACATGTTCAAGGACAATGCGAAAATGGACAATTACAATGTGGCCCTCACCGGTGGTTCGGAGAAATCCACCTACGCCCTGTCCATGAACTATATCAGTCAGGAGGATCGTCGGTGGTAAAGATGTATCCAACTACGAGCGCTATGGCTTCCGGACAAATTCAGAACATAAACTCTTCGATAATTTTGTGAAAATCGGGCAGCACCTTAATTTCAACTACATTAAAAATCGGGGAATCGGTGTTGGCAACCAATACAACAATACATTACGTGGAGCTTTTACTACATCGCCGCTGTCACCCGTTTATTCGGACAACGGACTATATGGCAGCCCCTTCAACGATACGTCCAACTCACCCTGGTACAACGGCGACAGTAATCCTTATGGGGTAATGATGACCAATTCGAATAACAGCAACGATGGCCAGAAATTACTGGCAGATATTTTTGCTGAGATTGAACCGGTCAAAGGGCTGAAAGTACGCTCTTTATTGGGCTTCAACTATTATGCTTCGGAATACCGGAGTTTTACACCCCTGTACCGTTTTTCCATTTATACGTACAACCAGGACCATACCACTACGTCCCAGAATATGAGCAAGGGACATACATTGACCTGGACCAATACCGCTTCCTATGATTTTGATATCCGGACGGATCACCGCTTTTCGGCCATGATCGGGATGGAATCATTGCGGTATCAGGGTACTTACCTTTCGGGCTCAAACTGGAACCTGCTTTCGCAGTTCAATGATTTTGCGCATGCCTATCTGGACAACACAACAGGTCAGGCACATCTGGATGAAAAGGGCAATGTGGTCGAGACGCGTACTGTTTCTGGAAAACCGGAGAACGTCACCCGGCGGGTGTCCTACTTCGGCAGGTTAGGTTACAATTACAAAGAGAAGTACCTGTTAAATGCCACCCTTCGCGCCGATGCTTCGTCCAAATTTTCACGTAGCAACCGTTGGGGCTATTTCCCTTCGGTTTCAGCAGGTTGGGTAATCTCTTCGGAAGATTTCTTTCAGGAGAACCTGTCGGGGATAAACTTCTTTAAATTGCGGGCATCCTGGGGACAGGTGGGCAATCAGGATATTGCTGATTTCCAGTATGCCGCACCGATCAGTACCTCAACAGGTATCACATCATCCAATCCTGGAGCCCATTATGTATTCGGTACCAGCAACAACAATATTGCCGGTGCTTACCCGAGCCGCCTGTCCAATCCCAATCTAACCTGGGAGACCTCCGAACAGACAAATGTTGGATTTGATGCCAAATTCGCGCAGAGCCGGCTAGATGTCGTCGTTGACTTTTATGTCAAAAAGACCAAAGACTGGCTGGTAACAGCTCCAGTACTGGCCACGACAGGTACGCTGCCACCTTTTATCAATGGTGGCGATGTGAAGAATACGGGAGTTGAGCTTGGACTGAACTGGGCTGATAAAGTGAATGAGCTTAAGTACCGCCTGGGCGTAAATGGGGCTTACAACAAAAATAAAGTGGGTAAGATCCCAACCGAAGACGGTATTATCCACGGCCAGACAGCCATGTTATATGATAATTCAGAGGAATTTTACCGTGCCGCCAATGGACAGCCCATCGGTTATTTCTGGGGCTACAGCACCGCGGGCTTGTTCCAGAACCAGGCTGAAATTGACGCCTGGAAAAATGCTGGAAAGGGCATTCTGCAGGCGGATGTCAAACCAGGTGATGTAAAATATGTAGACCTGAATGCTGATGGCATTATCAATGCCGCCGACAAAACAAATCTGGGTGTGGGCATGCCCAATTTTACCTATGGATTTAATATCGGACTGGATTACAAAGGATTTGATTTCTCCGTTAATGCTTACGGTTCTTTGGGCAATAAGATTGTACAGTCTTACCGCAATCATACCAATAAGCAGGCGAACTATACCACCCGTATCCTCGACCGTTGGACAGGCGAAGGTACTTCCAATACCATACCGCGTGTGACCGAAACAAACGTCAACTGGCAGTTTTCGGATTTATACATCCAGGATGGTGACTTCCTACGGATTAGCAATGTCACCCTGGGTTATGATCTTTCCAAACTGATCCGGTGGAAATACGCCAATCAGATCCGTTTCTATATACAGGGACAGAATCTATTCACCTTTACGAAATATGATGGAATGGATCCGGAGATCGGGTATGGTACAGACGGCTGGGTATCGGGTATCGACTTAGGGTATTACCCTAGACCGCGGACGGTATTATTTGGTTTAAATGTTAAATTCTAAAATCGAGAAATCATGAAAAAAACAAGTTATATCTCTTATTCAATACTACTGGGATCACTACTATTGGGATCCTGTTCATCCAGTTTCCTGGACGTCGAACCGATGACAAGTGTATTGGAGAGCAACTTTTATAAAACAGTGGCGGATGCTGAAATGGCGCTGGTCGGTTGTTATGACGGTTACCAACGGACAACCTCCAACGGGAGCCAGGCTTTTTATATCACCTCGGAAATTGCTTCAGATAACTGTTTCGGTGGTACCGGAACAACAGATGGCCGCGGTTTCCAGGCTATAGACCGCTTTGATATCGGGCAATCCCAGTCGGACAATAATATTTTTGATGGTACCTGGTCAGATTACTATTCGGGCATTTTTAGATGTAATACGCTGCTGGCAAAGTTAGATGGCACCGATTTTTCGGGCAATACGACGGCACGCGCACGGATCGAAGGTGAAACCCGGTTCCTGCGGGCAGTCCTGTACTTCGATTTAGTGCGTCTCTTTGAGAATATACCACTGTTGACCAGTCCTACGAGTGATAATATTCCGCAATCGGATCCAAAGGAAGTGTATAAGCTGATTGTTTCGGATCTCAAATTTGCTACAAGCAGTATCCCGGCCGATGCTTATCCGAAATCAGCCGCCGCAAGCAACGATGGCCGGGCTACGCCATTCGCCGCAAAAGCACTACTGGCACGGGTTTACCTCTTTTATTCTGGTTACTATGCCGCCGAAGATATTGGCGTATCCAAAGCCGAGGCGCTAGCGGGACTGGAAGATGTGATCAAAAGTGGCCAATTTGCATTGGTCGCTGACTTTAAAAACCTTTGGCCGGCATCAAGTTATCTTCCCAATGCCGCCGACAATACATTGGATATTTCCAAGTACGCAGGTAAAGGGAACTCCGAAGTGGTATTTGCACAGAAATTTAACAATACATCGGATTACGAAGGTCATATCGATGGCAACCGCTGGGTCGTTTTCTTGGGCTTGAGAGGGAAGAGCTGGTCACCCTATGGTCAAGGATGGGGTGCCTGTACCGTAAGCAAAAACTTCTTTAATGCCTTCGATAACAACGATACCAGAAAAACAGCATCCATTATCGATATCGATGGAGAGAAAATACCGGATTTTAATCTGAAAGACCAACGTGAATACACGGGCTATGCGATCAAAAAATATGCGCCGACAGCATTGCCGGATGGCACCACAAATACAGGTGGAGATAAAGATATGCAATTGTCCCAGGATCAGGATTACTTTGTGATCCGCTATGCAGACGTGTTGCTAATGGCGGCCGAACTGGGTTCACCCAATGCCCAGCATTATTTTGACCTGGTGCGCAAGCGGGCTTATAAAACCAATTTCGTCGCATTGCCCGTCTCAAAAGTAATATCCTCAAAGAGCGGAATTTTGAATTTGCCTTTGAAGGCATCCGTTATTGGGATGTGCTGCGCCAGGGTATCAATAATGCAGCCGCGATCATAGAAACTTCCGAGGATGTGCTTAGTGGTTCGGCTCCCGACAAAGTTATTATCACAAAAAGCAAATTCTTAACCACCCGTGGGTTTATGCAGATTCCCAATAAGCAGATCACGCTGTCAAATGGAGTACTGAAACAAAATGCAGGCTGGAATTAATGAAGAGTACTGCTAAAAGGTCGCTTGGTTTAACGATATAAATCTATATACATGAAAAAGATATTACACGCTGTCATGGCCCTCATTGCGCTGATGACGATGGCCGGAGCCTGTTCTCCAGAAAAATATGCATTAGGGGAGATCGACCTCAGTCCGGCACAGCTGACTGAAGGTAAATCGTACCGTATTGAACATGATGCAAATAATCCGAATATTGTTTATTTGACGAGTTTAATGGATCCGAAATATACCGCGCTGTGGGAACATCCCCAGGGACGGAGCCAGGATAAAAGGTGACCTTAAAAATGCCTTTTCCGGGAGAATATACGGTTAAGTTTGGTGTCGAAACCCGGGGCGGAGTCGTTTATGGCGAGCCAGTAAGCTTTAAAATTGACGCGATGTACGCTGAATTTATCAGTGACGAGACCTGGACATTATTGACCGGTGGTGCAGGGCAGGAGAAAACCTGGTTTCTGGATCTTGATGCGGCAGGGGTATCCCGCCATTTTAAAGGGCCCATGTATTTTTATGGAACGGGAGACTGGTGGGGCACAGTAAACAAGACCGGCGAGCCATTGAACAGCGACAGCTGGAGCTGGGAACCTGACTGGAAAGGCAATAGCTGGCTAATGCCCGCTGGCGATTATGGCCGTATGACTTTTGACCTCAAAGGCGGGGCCAACGTCAATGTTAACCATGCCATGCTGGGAAAAGTGCAGAAAGGGGTTTTAATATTGACACCGAAAAGAAAACCATGCGCATGACCGGCGCATCGCCACTCCATGGCAAACCGCAAGATGGTATCGTGGTAGACTGGGGTGATGTTCGCATTATGTCGCTGACAAAGAATACAATGCAGCTGGCTGTCTTAAGGGATCCTGTACTTTCGAATGACGGTGCAGCCATGCTGACCTTCAATTTTATCAGCAAGGAGTATAAGGAAAGTTTGGATCAAGGAGGATCGGAATCCGGTCCGGCCAAATAAGGGGAAAAACATGACTATATCTAAAATGACTTCAAGGTACTTGACACTTCTTAGCTCCACGATTTATTGCAGCTTGCTATTTTTGCTGGCAGCGCCGGGCTATACACAACTGGGGTTTAAAAACCCAGTTGTCCGAGGATTTAATCCAGATCCGAGCATCTGTCGCGTAGGCGATGATTTTTACCTCGTGACCTCTTCTTTCGAATATTTTCCGGGGCTTCCGATATATCATAGTAAGGATCTGGTCAACTGGGAGCAGCTGGGGCACTGCCTAACACGGTCTTCACAGCTCAATCTACGCGGAGTACCTTCTTCGGGAGGGCTATTCGCGCCTTCGATCCGCTATCACGATGGTTTATTCTATGTCATATGTACCAACGTGTCGGACAAAGGCAATTTCTATTGCACCGCAAAAAATCCGGCTGGCCCTTGGAGCGATCCGGTCTGGGTAGATGTCAAAAGCATAGATCCGGACATTTTTTGGGATGAGGACGGCAAAAGCTATTTTGTGACCCAAGGGGATGAAGGAATCCGTGTGACGGCCATTGACCTGAGTACCGGGAAGCTGACCTCCGCGGAAAAAGTGGTCTGGGCCGGAACGGGCGGGCGCTTTCCCGAGGCGCCCCACATCTACAAAAAGGATGGCTACTATTATCTACTATTGGGCGAAGGTGGCACAGAATATGCCCACAGTGCCAGTATCGGGCGGAGCCGCTCCATCTGGGGACCTTACGAATCCTGTCCGCTCAATCCAATTCTATCACACTCCAACCGTTTGGGACAGGGAAATCCCATTCAAGGGGTGGGGCATGCGGACTTCATCCAGGCGGCAGATGGCTCCTGGTGGACGGTATTCCTAGGTTTCCGTGTGACGCAACCGTACAGTTATTACCATATACTCGGGCGGGAGACATTTCTGGCACCGGTAAGCTGGCCTAAAGACGGCTGGCCACAGATCAACGGTAACGGAAAAATCCAGCTGGATATGGCGGTGAAGCCCCTGCCAGCAGTTCCTGTGGCAACTCCAACACAGCGCGATGAGTTTACTGCCACACAGCTGGGCTTGCAATGGCAGTATCTTCGGAATCCCGATTCGGCAAAGTACTCGCTGACCGAACGACGTGGTAGCCTCTGCCTGTACAGCAGTCCGATATCATTAAACGAGACGGAGTCGCCTTCTTTTATCGGCCGCAGGCAAACGGAACACGATTTTCAGGCCAGCGTAAAGCTTGAATTTAATGCCGCTTCCGATGGAGAAGAAGCCGGTTTAACGCTGTATCAGAACAATTCGCACCATTACGACTTTTTCCTCAAACGCAGTGGAAAGGCCTTTATGCTGCAGCTGCGTGCTAAGGTAGGATCTCTGCATTATATTGTTGCTGAAAAAGAAATCGCAGGCAACAAGATAGAACTGCGTATCAGTGGAACGCCTTTAAACTACAGCTTTGCTTTTAAAGATCCTAAGTCTGGGGACTACAGCAACCTCGCTAGTCTGGATACCCGCTATCTGAGCACAGAGGTAGCTGGCGGTTTTACGGGAGTAATGATCGGTCTGTATACAAGTTCAATGGGCAGCCAACCAATGCGAAAGCATTTTTGACTGGTTTGACTATCAATCCTCCTATTAAAGTATGGAGCGGTTCCTTTTCTATAATTTTATGCTAAAATTACTTGTTTGCACCCCATATCGCCGCCAACTGAATGTCCTGGGGCTTTGGCTGATCATGACGATACCGCTGTTGGGGCAATCCCGACAGGAAATTAATTTCAATGCCGGTTGGCGGTTTACACTTGATAGTGTTGGGCAGCATAGCCAGGATTCTGGTGGTGACAACTGGCGCCTGCTTGACCTGCCGCATGACTGGAGCATTGAGATGCCCTTCCGCGAACATAGCCCCGCAGGTAGCGGCGGGGCTTATCTGGATGGGGGCATCGGCTGGTATCAAAAGTCATTTAAGCTGCCCCGGCCTATAAAGGTCAGCGGATATTTATTGCCTTTGAGGGCGTATATGAAAACAGCGAGGTCTGGATCAATGGTCATTTGCTGGGAAAACGGCCAAACGGTTATATCGGCTTTGAATATGAACTATCGTATTATCTACATGCGGACGGCCGCGAAAATCTACTGGCTGTTAAAGTCAACAACAATAGGCAGCCCAACTCACGTTTCTATTCGGGTTCGGGCATCTATCGTGATGTTAAATTGATTGCCCGTAATAAGGTCAGTATCGCCACAAACAGCACTTTTATCAAAGTAGAGCAGCTCAGTGAAAAACAAGCTGTGCTGAGTCTTTCGTTGGACATCGAACAGATTCCCAAACAGACTGGATCACTTTCCCTACGGACACAAATTGTATCACCCACCGGAGAAACGGTTTCCCAGGTTGAGGATATATTGGTCAAGCGCGGCTCCGGCGTCAATCCGTTCCGGCAGAAAATCGTGCTGGAGAATCCGCTGTTGTGGGGAGTTGAAACACCACGGCAATATACTGCGAATGTACAGCTTGTATCGGGCGGCCGGGTGCTGGATGAGCAGGAAACCAGATTTGGCTTACGCAACTTTAGCTTTGATCAACAGCAGGGATTTGTACTGAACGGAAAGCGCCTTAAGATCCGCGGGGTCTGTCTACATAGTGATCTTGGGGCTCTGGGCATGGCCTTCAACCGATCTGCAGCATTACGCCAGCTAAAGTTAATGAAAGCAATGGGTGTCAACGGTATACGCACATCCCATAATCCCGCCGCACCTGCATTTCTAGATCTATGTGATAGCCTGGGTTTTATTGTGATGAGTGAAACTTTCGATGTATGGAAAGGACATAAGAATCCATTTGACTACCATTTGTATTGGGATAAATGGTTCGAGCGCGACTTTGCCGACCATGTCAAACGGGACCGAAACCACCCCTCTTTATTCATCTGGTGCCTAGGGAATGAAGCGCAGGAGCAATGGCACTCTAAGTCGGATGGGGCAGCTATTCCCAAACGCTTAGCAGCAATTGCCGACAGCCTGGATGGCACCCGCCCGACCACCATTGCCAATAATGAGCTGTCCAGCGAAAACCCGGTATTAATGAATCCGGCCGTAGATATTATAGGCTACAATTATAACCATAAGCAATGGGCCAGTTTCCCGTCGGATCATCCGGGAAGAAGTTTATCGTAACAGAAAGCACGTCCGCATTGGAAAGTCGGGGTCAATATGATCTGGTGCCCTACGATTCGGTGCGCATGTGGCCTGAAAGATGGGATATCCCTTTCAACAACGGCAATAGGGACAAGTCCATATCAGCTTATGATAATATTTATACCCCTGGGGATCGAATCATCAGACCAGCCTACGTCTGATGGAGCAATATGATCATATTGCTGGAATGTATGTGTGGACGGGTTTCGATTACCTCGGCGAACCTACGCCTTATACCTGGCCTGCCCGGAGTTCATATTTCGGAATCGTCGATTTAGCAGGCTTCCCGAAAGATGTATATTATCTGTACCAAAGCGTCTGGACCGACAAGCCGGTCTTACACGTATTACCGCACTGGAACTGGAAACAGGGGATAGCGTTGATGTGGTGGTCTATTACAATCAGGCGGACCGATTGGAACTGTATCTGAACGGTAGAAAGATCGCTGAGCAATCCAAAGATCCTAGTCGTTATGACCTCGTTTTTAGAGCCATCCCTTTTGAACCTGGGGTACTTGAAGTGGTTTCCTATCGGGGAAACGAGAAAGTAATGAGCAAAACGGTCCGCACTGCAGCAAAACCATACCGTGTCAAGCTAGTTGCCGAAAAGCCCAGTGTAAATGCCGCAGCTAATGAACTAGCTTTTGTACAAGCATATGTTGTGGACGAGTTTGATACTGCTGTTCCGGATGCGGCGCATGACATCAGGTTTAACGTTGAAGGGGAGGGCGCAAAGATTGTGGCCACAGACAATGGCAATACAACCGATCTCCGGAAATTCCAGTCCAGGGCGCGACAGGCATACCACGGCAAAGCGCTGGCTATAGTCGCCGTCAAGCATAGCGGCAAATTGATTATCAGGGCAAAAGTAAGGGACTGATCTCCGGGAGTGTCGAACTGGATGGACAATAGAAAGCAAGGATGGAGTAATGGTTCTATTGAATGAAATGTTATCCGACTGAAAACGATAAAAGGGTAGATGCATGATAGAGCGAGATAAGATATATTGAAAAGCAAAGAAGTTCTGTCGTAGTCGACCTCATGCCGCATGTTAATACAGGTGTTCAATTATTCAGATGAACACCTGTATTACATAAAAGGTTAACGTTTTTTTATTCTCTTAGCCGCTTCTGAAATTTTAGCGAAAGATTTACCCCTTTTCCGTTTCTCATGCTCCGAAGTAGAAAAATACCAAGATTCTTTACGCAGTTTGAGGTAACTATTGTATACCGCCAGCGCTAAAAGGCCATTGTTTACAGCGTCTACGACAGCACAGCCAGGTTCATTAACATGTGTACAATTTTCAAAACGACAGGATTCTGCAAAATAAGCAAGTTCGAATATATCTGATAATGTATCCGAATTGTCTGATGCCAAACCAAATTCTCTAACACCGGGCGTATCTATTAAAATACCACTATCCTTCATCAATATCATTTCCCTTCGGGTCGAGGTATGTCTTCCTTTACCTGACGATTTGCTTATCTCAGACGTGGAAAATACTGTAAGTTCACACAGTGCGTTGATCAAAGAACTTTTTCCGACTCCAGATGATCCTACAAATACAATAGATTCCCCTGCTTGATAAATTTTCGTACCGGAAGTATTGTTTCTGGAGAAAAACGCTTGTAAAAAGTATTGGCATTTGACGTCCGATATGTTTCAGCGATTCCTCTACTTTTTGGCGATTGAACTCCAGATCCGATTTAGTGAGGATCAATATGGGATGAATATTTTCTTCTGCTATTTGAACCATAAATCGTTCCGTTCGGCGAACGCTGAAATTGGCATCGAGGCTCTGTACAATAAATGCCTTGTCTACATGGGATGCTATAGCTTGCCTTTCGTTCTGCGTGCCACTCTTTCTTCGGTATAAGGTATGCTTGCGTGGTAAAACATCGACGATTATTCCTTTGTTATCTTCAAAAGGTTGAAAAATAATCCAGTCACCGGTACAGGGGTGTTCAAATGATGAACGTCCATAAAGCATATTACCTGCCAGTTCGCACAACAGCCGACCGCTCTGGGCGATGACCTCATAATTGGTTTTGTTTACTGCGGCAACACGACCATGAAAAAGATGTTTGTATTGTGAGGCTTGTTTGAGCAGGAACAGCGTATCGTTCCAACCATATAATGATAAGTTATTCACTTGTTGATAATCTAAAATGATGAAATAAAATTGCTTAATTCTCTGTCATCCGAATGGTTTGTTCCATACCAACGGCCTTTGGTAATACGTAAACTACCAAACCGATGATTTTCGAAACAAGACACCCGGAATTAGGCAATCATTCCAATCGTCAAACTATAATATGTGAATAGTTGTCTTTGCATAAGATACAAAGATATAAAAATCTAATTCAATACTTTAATCAGTTGTTTAAAACAATGTTGCTCTGGCTTTCTCCAAGAATAAGAACCAGTGTGTCGACAGGATGATCGAGCAGTCCGCCTGTATTCATGCAAACTCTGGTATGAACCCTGCCTTACCGTCCGACTTTACTTGGGGCCATGCCGAACTTTTTCTTGAATGCTTTACTAAAGTGCTGTAAGGAACAGTAACCCAGTTCAAACGCTATTTCAGTAGCTTGCTTTTTGCCTTCCAATAGATCGTTCTTTGCCAGATCTAAACGTAGGTCAGATAAATAGGAAAAAGCAGTTTGATTAAATATTTCCTTAAACCCTCGTTTTAGCTTATATTCATTAACCCCGCGATTCTCGCCAATTCTATCAACGTTGGGGCGACTCGATATTCTTAACCAGATAATCACGGGCGTATACAATTCGTTCTTTATCATAATCATGTTTTATGTATTTTGAGATTGAACCTTGATGATGATTTAAAGACTCTGCTTGCAAGACAAGCAACTCGATGGTTTTCGAAAGAAGAAACAATCTCTTTAACCCACCAGAATAATCACACCTCAAAATCGAATTGATACAGGTTTGTATTGGCAGATCAATATTTAGACTAGAATTGGAGAAAGCAACAGGAGTTCCTGAAACTATTTTATCAGCAAACCGCTTTAAGGATTCGTTTCCATCTTTTGAAATGGTTAAAAAGAATCTTTTTGAAATTGTACCATAAATGATTTCATCTCCAAACCATCGAATTTCATTGTACCTTTAGCCTTGGTTCCATAGAATAAATTGTGCTGATTACCATTTAATTCAAAGCAATTGCTCATTCCGTTCTGTACTATTGAAGTTCTTCCTTGCAAATTAAAGTGCATGGTTACCAGTTCTGAATCTCCTTTCCAATCCAATTCTGTCGGTTTATCAAGATCAGTTTCGGAATATAAGATCTTAATACCATCGAAAAGCCATTGTTTAGCAGTTAATTGTCCAAAGGGAATATTCGTTTTAAAGATATTTTCTTTAAAACCATGACTACCAAAATCATTCTCATCAAAGGCTATTTTAAAAGCCTTTTTATCATTTTTCAGTTCAAATCCCATTGCGCCCTAATTTACCAGTTTAACTCCATTTTTGCAAGCGCATTTTTTGATCGCGCGGTACTTTTGTCAAGTGAGATAATGTAAGAAATAAATTTAAAAAGTATAGAGAAATGAGAACATTAAAAGTAAGCACACTACGCAGGATTAATATAACGGAAGGCTCAAGGAAGATTATACTCACGGTTCAATGAAGTTTTTCAATTCTAAAGGAAAGCAAATAGCAAAACACGATACGGCCTATCAGAAACAACAATATGGTGTGGAAACAATTCAGATCAAAAGAGCAAACCTCAAAGTCGTCATCAAATTATTGCATATCCTATTTATGATGTGCCTAAGCTTTTGCAATGGTATAAAGGCAGGGTGTGTCTTATTGGAGATGCGGCACACGGTATCTCTCCACATATTGGGCAGGGAGCCTCATTGGCATTGGAAGATACGATTGTAATTGCTGAATTGTTAAAATTAAACATTGGCTATACACAAGCCTTTCAGCTTTTTCAGACCGACCGCCAGCCTAGAGTAGAGCGAGTAATAAGAAGTGCAATGAAAGTAGGGAGTACGAAAACAAAAACCAATCCAATAACAGTTTGGTTTCGTGATCGTTTAATCGTTTTTTTATTAAAAAATTATGGGTTAGATGATTTGGGAGCTTGCGGTGCAGAATTATCATCATTTATTGAAAATATTAAAGCTGACAATTTAGTTTTATATCAAGAAGAGGATGGAAAATATAATTGGATAGAATCATTTGAATTTGAAAACCTCGATAACTGTAAAATGTTTTCATGGAAGATTAATCGCGACGTCACATCATAGCAGTTTTTTCCCTTCCACCCGAATACATCTATTTGAAAAAATAATTCGGTTGTCATTATCGAAGAGTGGGTTGATCTGGAGTATTCGTGAGGCTGATAACAATATCTGATGAGCTAACGCATCATCATCATCCTGATTCTTTTTTTCAATAATGGAATATTTCATCATCTTGACAAGACGATGAAAGATATAAATGTAAATTTGGACATGAGTAAAATTTTGCGAGAACAGTTCCGAAAATATATCGATATAACAGATGTCGAGTTTGATTATATCTTGAGCCATTTTAGCTTTAAGAAATTCAAAAGCATCAATTCCTCATACAGGAAGGTCAGTTCGTATTAAATGATTATTTTTGCTCTCTGGCTGTGTGAAATCGTATTATACTGACGAGATCGGGAAAATACATATTCTTCTTTTCGCTATTCAGGATTGGTGGATCACAGATTACGAAGCCTATTATTATCAAAAGAACGCAAAAGTAAATATTGATTGTCTGGAAGATACCGAAGTGCTATCCCTTAGCAATGAAAACAGAGAAAAGCTCTGTCGCGAATTCCATCAAGTCGAACATTTTTTCAGAAAGAAAACAAACCGCAGGAACGTGGCGTTGCAAAACAGAATCCTATCGTTATTGAGCAGCTCTGCAAAGCAACGTTATGAAAAGTTTGTACAGGAGTATCCATCGTTGGTGCAAAAGTTGCCAAAGCACATTTTAGCTGCTTATCTTGGTGTAACAAGAGAAACACTGAGTCGCTTATACTCGCCAAACAATTGATCTACCTCACATTTTTTTGTGAGGTACGTCCTTTCTATCTTTAAAGAATACCCTGAATTTTGTCTTGTCAAACTAAAAATCAAGCACAATGACAACATTTAACATTCAAACAGAAAGCAGCACTGTCAACTGGACAGGGAAGAAAGTTCTAGGCTTACACACGGAACTATTCAAATCAAAAATGGTTTTTGAGTTTTGAAAACGATGAGATCATCGATGGAGAAATACATATTGACATGACTTCAATTGTAATCACCGATATTTCTGACAAATCTATTTACAAGGAGTTTTTGATCATTTAAACCACGATGATTTTTTCTCGGTCTATCAATTTAAGACAGCATCTTTGAAAATCAACAATGGAAGAAAGGAAAATATGCATTACATCATTAGTGGCGATCTGACCATTAAGAATATTACACAGCCCATTCATTTTACGGCAACTGTAGAAATATTCAGCGATTTCTTGCATGCATTGGGCGAAATCAAAATTGACCGTACGTTGTACAATATTCGGTATGGTTCCGGAAAGTTTATTCCGAATCTGGGTGACAAGTTGATTTACGATGAGTTTGTACTACAGTTCAAATTAGTTGGGCAACGCTAAATTTATTCATATGTGGACAAAAACAAAATTCACCAAACTTCTTGAGATAGATTTACCCATCGTTCAAGGTCCCTTTGGTGGAAAATTATCCTCGGAGGACCTTACAGCACTAGTTTCAAATAAGGGAGGATTAGGGTCTTACGGTGGGCAGCCTTATGGTGCTGCCGAACTTATTTCTATTTCTAGAGGCATCAGAAAATTGACCTCAAAACCATTTAACATTAATCTATGGGTTAATGATCAAGATGCTACGGCAGGAGATTTTGATGAAAGGGATTTTCAGCAAGTTATCAAACTTTTGGAGCCATACTTTGAAGAGGTCGGTGCAGAACCACCCACATTTCCTTTGCCAGGCAGTCCTAAGTTTGCGGAGCAGATTGAAGCTATTTTTGAGATAAAGCCAGCGGTTTTTAGTTTTGTTTATGGCATACCCTCTGAAACAATTTTGGAGAAATGTAGGCGCTTAGGAATCATAACGATAGGAACTGCTACTACGTTAGATGAAGCTATCGCTATAGAACATGCAGGAGTAGATGCCGTGGTAGCCACAGGATTTGATGCAGGTGGGCATCGGGTTTCATTTCTGGATAAACCTGAGGAAAGTTTAATAGGAACGTTTTCATTGATTCCGCAAGTCGCGGATACCGTAAGAATCCCTGTCATAGGCGCTGGAGGTATTGCTGATGCCCGTGGAGTAAAAGCGGCAATGGCATTAGGTGCCGATGCGGTACAAATAGGAACTGCTTTTCTCGCTACACGGCAATCTGGTGCAAGTAAAATACATCGTGAAAAATTATTCTCAAAAGAAGCCCGTTATACAACATTGACCAAAGTTTTTACTGGAAGGTTGTCACGAGGAGTGAAAAATCGCTTGACAGAGGAGTTGAAAGAATTTCAAAATAGTTTTGCCCCTTATCCATTACAAGGAAAAATTGTTGGTAAACTGGGAGCTTATCCTGCAAATTCGAATCGAATCCTGAATTGAAATCGTTTTGGGCAGGTCAGGCAGTCTCTATTCTCCAATATCATGATGCAGAAAAACTGATTGCAGCTATTATTGCTGAAATGGAAAGATAGTATGCCAACTACGGTCGGGATTTACGTATTTTACGTTGGCGGATCAGGTGTGGATGATCATGAAAGAACTTTTTGATAAAAGACCTCCCTTGACGGTTAACGAGGGAGGCCTTATTGTTTACTTTATTGTCTTATTAAACCTAAATAAATCAGCTACGGTTTCCCGTATAATTTCATCCTAAACCAACTTTAACTTTGTTCATGGTTATTTTAAACACATAGACAATGGATACATTTTTGGGATGGATTATCTTCTCGTTAGCAATAGGTTCTATCAGTGTTAATAGGAATATAGATTTTGCAGGAGCATTCTTCCTCTCATTATTCCTATCGCCGTTTATTGGACTCATATTCAAACTGGTGTCTAAATCAGACGATCAGGTTAAATTTGAAACAGAATTGCTATCCAATGCGAAAAAACAAACGCAAGGGTTTTTAAAAGCAAGTGATTAGTCTTTTACAGATGAATTATATAAACTTAAGAGTTTGCTCGATTCAGGTTTGATTACCAGGGAGGAATTTGAAATTGAGAAGGAAAACTTAAAAAGATGTATATATGCCCGTTGATATGAGCCTCGCCCATTAGTTTTGATTTATTATTCTGGTGTTAGATCCAAGCAGTAAATAGAATTTGCCTTGCAAATACATTCGATAAGATCAAAAGAAACAATTTGATTTTGAAACTCATCTATTCTAGGATAGGTGAGTTTATTTTTAAAAAGCTCCAATTGTCAGATCAAGTAGTGGCTATTATATTTAATATCCCAATTAGACTGGTTTGGCTTCTTTTCCATTCCTTTGCCTTTTCAGTTAATTTCAATAGAAGACGATATTTTTGGATTAAAAAAATCCTATTGATTAATTATAGTGTATATGAGCACAACAGTGCATATTTGAATTTTTCTAAAAGACTTAACTATTTAAATGATTTGCCACAAGAGCTAAAGTCAAGGCTAGTATTAACACCTTCTTATATCGGATTGACGGCAATGGACTTGCCCAATTTGAAAAATATGCTCAACAGGTAAAAACTAATGACGCCAATAATTATCGATACTTTATACATTTTACAATATCTACTGTTTAGACACTCTTTTTCAAACAACATCAGGTAGGAGTCATCAGTCTCGGCAACAATCTTGAAACCCACGCTTAAATATAGACCCTTAGCTGGATTGGTTTTTAAGACACTTAATGTGATCGTTTTCTCTGATTCAGTAGCTTCCTTTATCAAATCATTCAAGATTCTCGTACCGATTCCTTTGCCTTGATAGGAGGGAGCCACCTGAATTTGTATCAGTTCTATGTTATTTGCTTGTCTGTGAACCTTTAATAGACCTATGGCACATTTACTTATTTCAATTATTGTGGCGTGTACAAATTGATATTCAATCCTTTGTAAATGTGCCTCATCAGAGACCGGTAAGGAGCTTGCAATTAAATGCTGATTCATCGTCTGTATCCTGAGATCAAGCAGAAACTTCAGATCACTTTTTAATGCAGGTCTGTATTTTATTTCCCATACGTCCATAGCTATATAAAATTTAATCAAAAATTAGTAGCGGTCAGATAGCCCGATGATCTTAATCTTTCCAGGATGTGATTTGCCTCAGCTTGATCCATATCATTTGCAAATTTTATGGTTTTAAAACCATATTCAAATCGAATAGTACCTCTATTTCTAAAAATACCTAAACTATTCCCTTGGTTCCAAAAAACAAATTCAAAATGTTCTTCCTCAACATGAAATCTCTTCGCTTCTTGTAGATCATAAATCTTATGCCTGAATAGCATATCGTTTTTTCTGGAAATACTTATTTGATCGCGATCTATTGTAATGATTTCTTTTCCAATAAGGTACCACATTAACGTTTTCATTACGAATAAGCCAGCTGCCGTCGAGAGGATCCACCAAACTATAAAAATATAACCTCAAAGCTTAAACCTCCGTTTGTATCGTAAAAGTTTTCGAGTGTCGGGGCAAAAAAATAATTGATTGTATCCAACCAAACAGCCATAAACTAAAAATAATGATAATAGGTAAATGCTTCTTTGCCGGGACGATAATGGAATATCCCGTTGGAGTTTCGTAATGGGTTGCAATACCGCTATATGGCCTTTCCATAGTCAATTTGTTTTATAGGTTGTACCAATTCAAATGGTCTAATTTTCCGCTGGCTAATATGCAATTAAAAAAACGAATTTCAATATGATAAGGTTTAGAACAAACAGAATGCTGCGTTCTTTCCCCAAAATCATGCATGAAGATATTATAAATCTAAAACTTTTCCATAAATTTAAAGCTTACTTGTAATGATAAGATCTATTTAATCCTTTTTAATGGCAACAATACGGATGATTTCCAGCATTAGACTGACGAGCCGAACTATAACCACAATAATCTGTTTCTTTATTTTTAGCCTTAGCAATTCTTTTGCGCAATCACTTGACAATTTTTTAGTGGTTGGACAGCGCTATACGATAAACTCTAAAATACTTAATGAAAGCAGAAATTATTCTGTTTATTTACCGGCTTCCTATAAAAACAATGTCGACAAAAAAATACATCGTTGCCTATGTTTTAGATGGGGATAGGAGTAAGTTTTTGGAAGTGTCGGGGATTGCACAATCGATGCATTCAGATGCAAATCTTAAGTTGCAAATCCCTGAACTCATTATTGTTTCAATAGAAAACACCGATAGAACAAAGAATTTTACTCCTACAAATTCATTGAATTATTTGGATAGAGAGGATATTTCTGCATTTAAAAGTAGCGGAAAAGCGGATGATTTCATGGGTTTATTGAGGATGAATTAATGGTGGAAATAAATAAATCTTTCAGAACCGTCCCACAAAGCATGATTATCGGCCACTCATTGGGTGGACTATTTGCCTTACATTGCCTATTAGAAAAACCGCAGCTGTTTAGTTATTACTTACTCATCGACCCCTCTTGGTTTTGGGATCATAATTATATTGGGAAAAGAAGTAAAGAAGTATTGGCGAATCGAGTCGACCTAAAAGCTAGGATATACATTGCATTAGCCAATAATATGCAGGAGGATAAGAGGCATTATCAATGGGGAAATCAATTTTATAAATTACTGAAAGAGAATAAATCTCCAGATCTGAAGGTAGACTTTAGATATTTTGAAGACGAAAAGCACTTAACAGTAACAATTCCTGCCACATATTATGGCCTTCGATATCTCTTCGAGCCATATACTATTGATATAAATGAAGTAACAAAGGACCCCAGTGTATTGGTAAATTACAGTGCAAAAATAAAAAGGAACTTTTCTTTGATACTAAACCGGACCAAAGTTTTGTAAATACAATTGGATATGTAGCCCTTTATGATAGGCAACTACCTGATATAGCAATTTCTATTTTTGAGCTGAATACGAAAAATTATCCGCAATCAATCAATGTATGGGATAGCTTAGCCGAGGCCTACACAGTCAGGGGATATATGGATAAAGCAAAAAAGTGTTATGAAAAAATCTTGACACTTTCTCCAGCTAATAATATCGCAAAAACTAAACTTGAAGAATTAAATAACAAAATAAAACAGAGAAACTAAATGCTGGACATCGGGAAGCTAAACCAGCATTTTGTACCACTTCGCCCGCAATATATAGTGTATATTGGGCTTAAGTATCAACATTTCCCGATTGAAAAGTAGCAGTTAATAATTCAATTAAAAGATTGGGAATACTATCCACCTACAGTCGGCGCTTTGCCAAATTTCTTCTTAAAGGCGGAAGAAAAATGGGACAGGGTCTCGAAACCAAGATCGAGATAGATAGCTGATGGTTTTTTGTTTTTTCTTTCAATTAAATGCCGTGCTTCATTCAGCCTTTTATCCTGTAACCACTTACGTGGCGGCATCCCGAAGGTTTTCTGAAAATCTCTTTTATATCCTGAAAGGCTTCTTCCGGTGAGTTGTGCAAACTTTTCAATAGGGACATTGAAATGAAAATTGCTCAGCATAAATTTTTCTAGATCCATCTTATAAGGCGCTGCGAAATCAAACAAAAAGTTACGCAGTGCCGGAACAGCTATCAGTATCAACTTGATTCCCTCTTTCACCTTTAAAAGTCCCATCTCGTCAGTCATTTCATGACCAGCGCTTCGCGCATAGGGAATGACCGACTGGAAATAACCTTTGATAAACGCATTATTGGGGAGGCATATGTTCGGAAGGCCAGTGTATTTACCCTGAGCTTCCATTTTTTCCTCTAGTGCTATCTGACGCATCAGATCTTCTTGCAGTGATATGACGATAGTTTCATAGTGACCACTTGGCCCGGGGTTTTAGTCAAGGTTCCCAGCTGATTTTTGTGAATGAGCAATACTTCCCCGGCAGATATGTTTACATGCTGCTCAGCTGTTTCCAGAACCATCTGGCCCGAGACCTGTAATACTAGGGTATGGTGGTTCCAGACGCATGCTTTCTCTTTCTTCAGAGAAGAAAGGTAAGAATAGAATATCACGCCGGGAAGTATTTCTGCTGGACTTTCCATTTATCTTTGTAAATAAGTGCCACCTTTGATAGTACCTATTGCAAATGTGGTGTTTAAAATATTCATCTCCTCTGGGGTAAATACAATTTCCATCGCAGCAATATTTTCGGGTAGTCTTGATCTGCGGCTCATACTCACCAATGGCATGATATTGTCGCCCTGTTCTTTTACCCATGCAATCGCAAGTTGTGTAGGGGTGACATTTTTACGTTGAGCAATTTCTTTTAATACTTCCACTTTCTCAAGATTATGGATCAGGTTATTGCCCTGAAAACGGGAAAAGTGATTTCGATGGTCATCCGCAGGAATTGGCGCTTGTAGGTTACCGGTTAACAGTCCTTCTGCCGTATTGGCAAATGCCACGACACCGATCCCTAATTCTTTAGCCGCAGGCAACAGCTCATTTTCGATCTGACGGTCAGCCAAAGAATAACCGATTTCCAGTGCACTGATGGGATAAATGCTGTTGGCTTTACGGAGCTGATCGGCGGTTATTTCCGATACGCCGATATGACGTACTTTTCCTTGATCTATCAGGTCGGCAATCGTTCCGATGATGTCTTCTATTGGCACACTGCCATCCATTCTACAGGGTTGATATAAGTCGATAGTTTCAATGCCCAGACGGGTCAATGAATAGTTGACAAAATTCTTGATCGCTACAGGACGGAGATCCAAACCGATCCATTGGCCGTTGTGGAAGATAGCACCAAATTTTACACTGATGAAAGCATCATCCCGTCTTCCCTTAATGGCTTTGCCAATAAGCATTTCGTTGTGGCCTGCACCATAAAAATCTCCCGTATTCAGGAAGTTGATCCCGCTGTCCAAAGCTTGATGGATGGTTGCAATACCTTCAGTTTCATCGGGAGTTGGGCCACCCCATATTGATGACATCCGCATACATCCCAGACCAAGCTTTGAAACGGTGGGGCCGTTTTGACCCAATTGAATTTTAGTGATTTTTGACATTTGATTGATTTAATTTTATTATCCAAAGGTCTTGATTTAATAACCATATTGCTTTCTTCTACGGCTCAATTTACTTGTCTGTATGGTTCATCTGTTCCTGAATTGAATGGTCATTGGTTTTCGAATCCGGACAGCCCATGTTAATCAAGATCACTGGTCAACAAATTGATCGTGTCAAAATTCCATTTAAAACCCTTCGTTTTTGGCATATTTTCCCATCTCTGATTAACACCTTCAAAGTTTTCGGCGCTCGGCGCCATAATATAAAAATTAACTGAACTGTTTGCGAATTTGTAATGGTATGTGTACATGAGCAAATCACATAGACCTCTTAGTGGAGGTAAATTAGTTTGGCCAACTATTAGGAATGCTGGAATTATTTACACGGCGACTATCGCACACGGACCAATTTTTGCCTGCAATTAATGAAAACTTCGAAATTGCTTACTATTTTGTACAGGAAGTGAGAAAAATTGTGAAAGATAGTAATCTTTTAAAATAGATTTATTGATGAACAAACTTTTATTATTTTTCTGCATTTTTTTGTTTTCAGTTCACTCTTTTGCACAACAAAGTAATAGCCTCCGTAAAGAACTTCATCAAATCATTGCAACAAAGAATGCAACAGTCGGTATTTCAATGAAGGGAATTGAAATCAAAGACACATTAAGTATTAATGGACATTTAAATGCACCATTAATGAGTGTGTTTAAATTTCATACCGCCTTGGCGACCTTGAACTTGGTTGATCAGGGTAAACTTTCTTTATCACAGAAATTTTTTATTAAAAAGAAGATCTGCACGCAAATACCTGGAGCCCAATTCGGGACGAATTTCCGAACGGAAATATGGATTTAACTTTGGACCAACTATTGCGATATACCGTTTCGCACAGCGACAACAATGGTTGTGATATTCTTTTAGACTTGGGGGAGGTCCGGAACCCGTCCAAAAGTTTATCCATAAACAAGGAATAAAGGATTTTACCATTAAAGTCAATGAACAAGAAATGCGAATTTGGGAGAATCTATATATCACAATATAACAACGCCATTAGCGTCCACCGAATTATTGGAAAAGTTTTATGCAGGACAGGTTCTTGAAAAGAACACTACAAATTACCTCTATCAACTCATGGTAGAATGCTCGAGAGGCCTTACTTGGATGAAAGCAGGGCTTCCCGAAGGAACAGAATTAGTGCACAGAACTGGAATTTCAGATAGAAATGAGAATGATTTAAGAGCAGCGATGAACGATGTAGGTATTTTTAAACTTCCCAATGGAAATCACATCGTTCTTTCTGTTTACTTAAAAGATATCACCGAAGAACGAGAGGTCACTGAAAAAAATTATTGCCGACATAACCAAATCTATCTGGAATTACTATACGAAAAAATAAATATTTATCCAATGAGGAAATAAGGGTAAACAGTGAATGGTTGAAAAAGAAACCCTATAAATCTATATCGCATACAGCATTACTAATATTATTAGTAATGCTGTAAAATGAAACCGCTAGAAATCTTTTGCCGAAATCGGGTAATGTACGCTCAAATTACCGTGCATGATAAAAGCATGGGCATGAAAGATTATCATCTTTACAACAAAAATGGTCTTGCTTTTTATGTTTTCAGGAAATCTCAGGGAGAGTGGCAATTGGCATTCGGTGTACTCGCCGATGACATCAAGGAAGCGTGCATTGACGCTCTTATACTTCGCTTTGATACGGATGTGCCTGCGTTGTTTTATCATCAAGGAAAACGCCAGGTAGTGGAAGTTCGGGCCAAGAAATACAGCCTTTGGCATATTTATCTCAATAATGCTTATGTTGGAAGTATGCAATATTACACCTTCACTAAGCAGTTCAATTACCACCTTGAAGATAATGGCTTATTAACCGATGATCACGTGCAAAAGTATATAGCCCTAATACAACGTGGGGAATTAAAGTGGATAAAGGACGATATGCGATGAAAAACAATATAAAAGAATAAAAAACCTTGAGTCTGGGAGGATCTCAAGGTTCCTAATTACAACCTATTTTGAAAAGTACTATTAATACAATATTGAATCCTGTTTGGTTTTTAAAAAAGTTTTCTGTTGGAGGCCTTTTTGTTTACTTTATTGGCTTATTAAAGCGGTTAAGTAAATCGACTACGGTTTCCTGTACCCAATCTCGCTTCCAAACCAATACCTTAGCCTTACAGTTTTTACTTAAGAGATGAGCAAGCCGTTGCTATTTTTTATAACGCTTCGTTAGAAGGCAATTTGACAAATACGGATAAAAAGTGTTGATATTCAAAGTTTAACATATCATTAATAGTTTTTCAGATATAACATTCCAGTTAGCATTTCTCTCATTTTATTTTTGTAGATTTATAAACCTCCCTACGTGTAGCACCTTGTCAAAGATACAAGAAGATCGTATGCAAGGACTTCACTTAAAAAATCCAACATGATTTCAAAAACAAAAAAAGGAGTTGCGTTCCTTTTCCACTTTCCTCCACGCGTCTGCGGTATTGCAACCTATACAACAGATCTGATAAATGCTATCGCGAGTAAATTTGAAGAGTCGTACCGGCTAATTCCCATACCGATTGTAGATAATAATACATCGCAAGATGATGGCCCATTGGGGAAGCTAGATATTTTAAATCCGCTTTCATTCGATAATATCCTTCAAAATATCCTGTGTGATCTGGATATTAAATTGATTTGTGTCGAACATGAGTTTGGTCTCTTCCTTGGTCAGGAGGCTAAATTCATATCTTTTCTTTCGGATCTCAATGCAGCACAACTTGCTACTGTTGTCACTTTCCATACAGTGTTGCCAGCACCTGATCGCACTATGCTCGAACATGTATCTGCCATTGCTTATCATTGCTCGCAAATCATCGTGATGACCCAGGGATCTGCCGATATCCTTATTCATAATTACAAAATTCCTACCAGTAAAATAACTGTAATTGCGCACGGCACCCATTTAGCCCCAGCTAAGGATAAACATGCCATTCTTGAGTATTTTAACCTAGTGGGCAAGAAAGTCCTCAGTACATTTGGTTTGCTGGGGCCCAGCAAGAGTATAGAAACCACACTTTATGCACTTCCATCCATTATCGAACAAAACCCAAATGTGATATTCCTTGTTTTAGGAATGACACACCCCAACCTGCTGCGAAGTGAAGGAGAGTCGTATAGAAACGAGCTTGAGGCAATAGTTGATGAATTCGGTATTTCAGCTCATGTGCGTTTTATTAACGAATTTCTTTCCACTGAAGACTTATTAGCCTATCTATCTATAACCGACGTGTACCTTTTTACGTCAAAAGATCCGCTACAGGCCGTTAGCGGTACGTTTTCTTATGCGCTGAGCTCCGGATGCCCCATCATCTCTACGCCAATCCCTCATGTGCAGGAGGTTTTAAAGGAAGATATGGGCACCATAATAGATTTTCAAGCTTCTGATCAGCTCGCAGCTGCTGTCAATCATATTTTGGATGATGAACTTCAATTAAGCAAGATTCATCATGTTAACCTTGAGAAGATGGTCAAGACTTCCTGGCAAAACGTTGCTATAGCTCATGTATATCTTTTTGAGCTTCTTATAGATAAAAAGGGAAAATGATCTACTCCATTCCAACGATCAATCTGGACCATATTTTTCGAATGTCCGAGGAGCGCGGCTTTGTTCAATTTGCTGATATTTCCACGCCGGACCTTTCAAGCGGTTATGCTTTGGATGACAATGCAAGAGCGCTTATAGCCATGTTACATCACTATAGATTGTACGAAACCTACGAAGACCTTGGTCTGATACAGAAATATCTGGATTTTATAGGTCATTGTATGCAAGAGGACGGCACGTTTCTGAATTATGTAGATATCTACGGTAATTTCACGATACAAAACCAGCAGGAGAATCTTGAAGATGCCAACGGTCGAGCAGTCTGGGCTCTGGGCGAAGTGGTGGGCATGGCCAATCTTTTGCCGGAAAGAATAGTTAAGCTTGCAATAGAACTTATGGAGCGAGCCTCCAAACATGCTTTAGTGTATTTTTCGACAAGATCGATGGCCTTCACGATTAAGGGACTGAGTTTTATGAAGGGCAAAAATTATAAAGCTATAATCCAAGTACTTGCAGATCGATTGGCAGCCATGTTTGAACATGAGAGCACCGCAGATTGGCAATGGTATGAATCATATATGACCTATGGCAATAGTGTAATTCCCGAAGCCATGTTGATCGCCTATGAGGCCACCGGAGATAGTAGATATAGCGACATCGCTTATCAATCTTTTGATTTCTTGTTGAGCAAGATTATTGTTGACAATGAGGTTCACGTGATTTCCAACAAAGGATGGTCACAACGGGGTCAGCCGGCAACCAAAACTAGGGGCGGGGAGCAGCCCATTGACGTTGCCTATACCATTATTGCCCTAGATAGGTTTTATAAGTTCACAAGAGATGAGCAGTATAAGAGGAATATACGAATCGTATTTGAATGGTTTCTGGGACGGAATCATATTCGGCAGATTGTTTATAATCCTGTTACCGGTGGATGTTTTGACGGTCTGGAAGAGCACACGATCAACATCAATCAAGGCGCAGAATCCACTATAAGTTATTTAATGGCCCGGCTTAAGATGGAGGATTACATGAATGAACCTGTGCGTTAGTTTATTTTAAAAACTTGATGCCTGATTGTCAATTATTATTCGTATATTTATTACTATGATCTACTATTCATTTTAACCCATTCCGTAGATCCAATATGATAAATACACTTGTTTTATCTTTAAATTCTCCACGATATATCTTTCGGAAATTTTCAGTTCAACAACTAGCAGCTTGCGTACTTCAAAGAGTAAATACGATTCAGCTTAATATTATTCCTTCCGATCAATCATAGCTATTGAAAGTAAAAAGACCATCACTTTATAAAATCCATACATCATGAGTAAAGACATTAAAAAGGAAAAAAGCACCAAAGAGAAAGCACAATCTTCTTATCAAAAGGAAAAAGATGTTGTCTCTAAAGACGTAACGGATAATGTCTTCCGTAAAAAAAAGAAATAGGCGATTGAAACGGTAGCTTATTTTTTGCACTTGCACAAAGGTAGATTAATTTGAAGCGGGTACAAAGTCTGGATTATTAGACCAGGCTTTTGCTCGCTTTTTTAATTTGCAAAGCTGAATTTGATTAACGTCCCTATATACTAAACAATTGTAGAGAATGTATTCCACAAAAAAGCATAACAGTTTCCTGTTATGCTCTTGGAAGACAGCGTAGCCATCTTCCAAAATTGACTATTCTACTTAATTATGCCTTACGTACATTAGTTGCGTTAACGCCTTTTTAATATCCCCGAAATAATAGATTAATCATGATCAGAGCATTTATTCTATTGGGATCCAAAGGCTAAATACTACTTTCTCATCAAAGCATTTAACATGGATATCGCCTTTGTGTGCGGTTATTATCTGTTTGCTGATATAAAGTCCCAATCCCAGCCCGCCTTCCTTCTGATTTTTTCTTCCAACAAAAGGTTTAAATAGGTTATTGAATATAGGGGCTGCGATTTTATGTCCATCATTTTCTATCCGGAAGATAAATTTCCCACTTTCAATGGAAGAGTTTATAACGATTGTATTTTCTGCAGATCCATGGCGAAATGAATTTCCTATAAGATTTGAAAACACCTGTGCCATACGTTCATGATCACATTTGACCGTAAGTTTTGCACCAAGATGTGTAAATACCTTTCTTTCGAGCGAACTTGTTTGGATCTCACGCAGAGCCTGTAGGATCACCTGATCTAATTGGACCACATTTTTGTTCAGATGAATACCCGTACCTAGCTTACTGCGTGCAAAGTCTAGGATGTTATCGATTAAACCTTTCATTCTGTACGAAGAATCGTATATAAGCTTAGCCGTCTGTTTATGTTTCGCATTTTCGAGTTTGTCGGCGAGATACTGCGACAAGGTAATGACAGCACTCAATGGATTTTTCAGATCGTGCCCCAAAACTGATAATAGGGTATCCCTGCGTTCAGAGTATTCCAATTCCTCACCCAGCAGTGCTTCTGTATTTTTGATTTTTGCAATTGAACCCAAATGGAAACTTATCAGTTCAGATAGAAGTTCGAATAGTGGTGCTATCCGCTCAGTATCGATAGTTACCGGTTTATAATCTATCGTACAGAGCGTTCCAAAGAACAATCCGTCCTTGTCGACTATAGGGAATGCGATATAACTTTTAAAACCTTTTGCATACAATTTTCTTTTCCAATCTTCATTTTCACAATAGTCGATATCCGGAATAATGATAGGCGCGTGTTTACCATGTGCTTCATCTCCTAACGTATAATGTAATTCCAGCTGCTGGCCAACAGATACTCCGACCCCAGCGAATCACGTACAGCACAGGCTATCCATTGATGGCCATTGTGAGAGGTCACCAACCCTAGATCCATGCCTGTATACAAACATATTGTGTTCAATATATTCTTTACTGCAGGGATATCTTCGATCCGCATAAGCAGATGGGAAATTGAATCATTATTTTCTTTCATAACTATTGTGTTTAGTAAAAAGAATTCAACCTTCAAGACTAAAGATATATGAATTTTTAACGGCTAACTAGCTAAATACAAATTGTATGGAGAATAAAATGTTGGAATTCCTGTTCGAATCTTGTGTTAGCGGATCTTTTATGTAAATATAAGCAATATTTTATCAGTTTTTCTATTCTTATCACATGCGAAAGAAGCGAGAATCCTAATTGTGGACACTTTAGATTTGCATTTAGAGAGACCTCTAGTTTCAATATATAAGAGACGTGTTTATACGTCTTCGTCGGAATATACACGTGAAATACCGGCGATTGCCTTGTTAGTAGAACCAAAGCTGTTCGATGGATGTTCAATTTCAGAAAGCTCTAGAGCAGTAAACCTACTAAACATGGCAACAATAACTAAAAGTAACACAAGTGAAAAGTCTGAAAATGGAACGATGACCAAGCAATCCACAGACAACACAAAAAAACGCGTAGCATCGGATGCCGCAAAAGATTTGGCAGAGCTTTTTGAAGACGGCCTCAAAGACATTTATTGGGCAGAAAAGGCATTGACAAAAGCATTGCCCAAAATGGAAAAAATGCTACCGCCAATAAGCTAAAAAGGCAATTTCCAAACACCTTTCGGAGACTGAAAATCATGTGAAACGCTTAGAACAGTGTTTTGAGAGCTTAGAGTTAAAGCCCAAAGCAGAGCGATGTGCAGCGATGGCCGGACTGATCGAAGAGGGCGAACACATTATCGAGGAAACCGAAGAAGGAACGGTTAGAGATGCAGGTATTATCGCCGCTGCCCAAAAAGTTGAGCACTACGAAATTGCTACTTATGGCACACTCGCAGCATTTGCTAAGGTGTTGAAATACAACGAGGCACTGGACCTGCTGCTTGAAACTCTTGCAGAAGAAAAAAATTGTGATGCAGATTTAACTGCTTTGGCGGATACTAACCTCAATACGCAAGCTAAATAAAAGAGATTAAAAGAGCCTGAGAGGAGAGCAAAGTTCTGTGCAGCTCCGACAGAAAGACAAAAAATGGATGGATCTTACGTCTGTAAGATCCATTTTTTAAATGATGATCTCTGAAAAGTTATCTCCGATCGATAGTAATAGAAAAAATCAAGATGAAAAAGAAAATTGTGGTGTGTGATGATGATAAAGAAATACTGAATGTATTTTCTATGGTGCTAGAGGATCAAGATACGGTCGTCGTAACTGTAGCAAACAGTTTAGTCCTGATGGAAGTGTTGGATAGTATACATGCTGATATACTCTTTTTGGACATTCATATGGCTGCACGGAATGGGGACCTGATATTGCGTGATCTCAGGAGTTCATCTAAATATAATAAGCTGCCTGTAATCATGATTTCAGGTCATATCGATGGACGAAGTATTTCTATAGCATGCGGAGCGGACGGTTTTCTAGCGAAACCTTTTGAACTTACTGACCTGGAAAACTACATACGAAGATTTGTTTATGAAAATGAATCGTAATGCCGCGTGGTTTTAAGTTTTATGAAATTTTGGCACAATTACAAATACAGTCAAAATCGTTAATTCCGAAAGTGTTATAATAATAGATTTAAGTAAGAAAATTGAAATTTCAAATGAAAAATGTAAATAAAGCTATTGAAATATGAAATATTTTGGCTACGGAAAACTTAATAATCGTTCCTGATTTTTTATTAAAGCTTACTGAAAAATTGGGAATTAACAGCAAGATATTTATCTGTTTGCTGAAAATTATCGATAGCGTATAAAATCTGGCAGGCGCCAAGAGATGGCAAAAATGTAGAAGGATAATTTTTTAGACGGGGGAAGTGATCAGATTTGTCGCTATCAATTAGAGAAATCGCAATTTAGTCGCCAACATTAGCATTATATTATGCAAAATGCTAATGTTGATCTCAATCTAAATAATTAATTTATACGTAACTTAACCTGTGGTTATTTGGTTAAGTTACGTTTTAAATTTCTAAGCCAGTTGTAGCAGCTTAGGTTAACCTGTACTGCATTGTAGGAAAGGTGCTGAATCTTGCTGGGATAGTAATCATTGGAATAATCCATCTCAATCAAAAAATCATTAGTAATTGCGTACCCACATCCAATTGTTATCCTGTTGCTTCCAAATCGGGGATGTTCCAAAATATCGGTGCCTGTCTGCGTAAAAACCTCCTCGGAAGCGGTTAAATAAATTGCTCCCTTAGTGATCTCCTGGGCATTCAAAGGTTTTATCAATTTCAACTGGCTCCTTACCCGAAAGTTTTCATCAAAACCTCTTTGTCTTCTTTTATCAAGGTGATCCTCTATTCGTAACCGGGCCGATAATGTAATTGGAGTCTTCTTAAAATAATAAATTCCCTGTATTGCAGATCTGATCTCTGGAAGCCCCTCTTGCCCCACAGTCCTAATCTCAGGATTATGGTTATATCCTGTAAATAATGATACTTTAAACATTGCAAAGGAGTAATGAAGCCAGACTCTTGCATAGAGCTGCGCATTGGCGTGAAAAGGATCCTCGCCAATTGGTACACTAGTCCATACCTGTCCAATATTAATTTCATTACTCCATTTTCCTTTTATAGGTGTCACAAATTGAAAATCATTCCAAAACTGGTTATAACTACTCGTCTGGCTGTAGATTGTTGTTGGCATTACAATTACATTGAGCAACAGGAAGCGGAATATTAACCTGATCATTTAGTCCATTTCATAGGTAAATATGGATGGATTTAACTATTCAGCTTTCTATCTGAGATATAGGGTACAATTGGATAAACATAATTATCCATGTTCACGCCCAGTTGTTCAGGAGACGACCCTACGAATACAGTTTTCTTTGCCCTTGATCCTGATAACGCCTTTGGAGTCAATTTCGATCATTGCCCATATCGGATCTTTGTATGGAACAGTGTATTTGATATTTGGGTGTGTTTTATCAACCTCTGCGGAATAACGCATCTCTTTAAAATCGTCACCAAGCCATTGGTATGAGGCACTATTAATCTGGACATAATGTATTCCATTGATATGGTTATAATAGTCTTGATGGTGGTGTCCGCTGATGACCAAAATAACTTTCCTCTTGCCGGACTTTTCGTTTGCCTTCTCCAGTGCATAACGTAACAAACTTCCGTTTTCCAATCCGCCGGCATCATTATCCAGTCCTTGATGGCAAAACACAATTGTAGGAAAGGAAGTTTCCGCCAGATCTTTTCTTAACCAGTCCAGTTGTACAGGAGAAATATAGCGTGCATATCCCTTGGGACGATCCGGGCTTTCATTATGTTCATTACCATCGAGCACAACAATATGGAATCCATTTGAGTCAAATGAATAATATTTTGCCTTAGCATTCCAAAATTCGACGACCTGATCGCGCGTAAATCCTCCATCGGTATCGTGATTACCGATGACATGATATTTAGGACCGCTAAATTGATTCCAGACATCCATCAATGCGCGGTTGTTTTTCTTGGGCATACAAAAATCGCCCCCTGGATAATAAAATCAGGTTTCAATTCATTCATCTCTTTAATAAAAGCAGACAAACGCTCAATGCCATCATGCATAATATCGTGATGCAGATCAGTAATCATTCCGATCCTGATTTTTGTTGCTGCTGAGCTGAATCCTTGATACTTTGAAAAAAAGTAAAGTGCCACTTGCTAGCCCCGTAGTTTTTAAAAACTCTTTTCTGTCCATTTTCTATTTATTTATGTAAAATCTTGTCATTATTGCGGCATGATCCGAGGGAAACATGATAGGGTGGTAGTCAATAACCCGTGATTCCATAGGATCCAGTTTCTTTGCTTTGTAATAGATAAAATCTATTCGATCTCTTAGGCCGTACAGATCTGTATTGGTTGCGGCTCTGATTCCCCAAGTTAAGCCCGGATCCAATAGCGGGTTGACATGTAGTTCACGGTAACTGTCCGAAAAGCCGGCTTTAATCATTTCTTTGCTTTCAGGCCAGTCAACAGCACGATTGTAGTGTATGCCTTTAGTTGCCTCGGTCCAATCCAGATGTGATCCCATATTAAAATCTCCCCCATAATCAGCGGTAAATTATCTGAATTTTTTAGGTATGGGTCTATCTTTTTAGAATTTCTTTTATTTCCGCATGCCTGGTTGCTCCTTCATCCTTTACCAATTGTTCTGGAGTTTTATTCAGCTGGCGGATACTTGCGTCTACGTCGGGCAGATAGTCTAACCAGGTGTTAAAATAAACAAGCTTTCCACTGGCGCCCAGGTCCAATTGAACCCCACCGAAATTACTGGGACGGAACGCCTTGACAGTTTCCGTCATTGGATAACGGCTCATAATGGAAAGATTGGAACTAATTAAATAAAAATAGTAACCTAAAGAATCCGCAATCACTTCTCCCGATCCGTATGTCTCCACCAGACCAACAATATCTGGATTTGTCGCTTTAATGGTTTCAATTACGCGCTCTAATCCTACCGCCTGACCATAGCGATGACCGCCATGCCAGATGTTCCAAGAGAATATATTCAAATGAGAGGGATCAGCTATTTCTCCTTTCACCTTTGCGTTTGGAAAAAACTCCTGATACATTTTTTCTACTTCCCCGGCTGAAATCACCGTTTTCCAAACTTTCACCTCATCTATAAATCCGTTAAATGCGTTCCACTGTCCATTTGATCCGTATTCCCATTTCTCATCTGAACCACCGACTACGGTGGCATATTTGCTGTCAAGACCTTGAAGACCGGGCGTGTTATAGATGGCCATATTTTTCCCGTCCAGGTACAGCCACACTTCCTCTTTATTTTTATCTACAGTAAAGACGATCTGATGCCATTTACCGTCATTTATACGCTGTCTTTCCACAGTTGGTCGATAATCGTAACGCTTTTTCCCATCATTCAACAGCAATGCCCAGGCGCCATTTTCCTGGGTATAAAGCTGCCATCCCAGAGTCGACAGATCGTCTGCGATTTTATTTCCCATGAGGGGAGTGCCCAGTTTGGCATTCGGCAGTGTCCTTGCCCAGATCTGTACAGAAAAGGATGTCTTTTCATCAAACCGGGGATAGTGTTCTCTGCCAACCGAACCGGTCTTCTCAAACTTGCCTTTGCTGAAAGATCTAGTGCCTGCCCACTTAAGCCTTTTGCATAGTGTGACTGTAGCAGATCAACATTATAACAGGCACTATCACGCAGCGGAATGTCTTTCTTAAAATTGAAATCGTCAAAGTTCAGGTAATAGGTAGGCTGCTGCGCACTAGCCTGACGAATAAAAAACATTAAAATTAGTATTGTAATCAGTCTCATAAAATGCTTCTATTTTAATAAACTATCGATGATTTCCCCGATCTGGTTTTCAGATGTAAAATCAAAGCCCAGTAATTTCACCATTGTTTTGGCAAATTGATCGTGATAAATTTGTCCGCTGCTCTTTATTTCCCCAAAGGCTTTACGTGTGGCCCCATAGCAATCAGCCAGGTTTCATCTGCATGGGGAATGCTTGCACCATGGCGTGTCCATTGATCTCCTACACCTCTTCCGTGATCAGGCATGACCATTAATACGGTTTTATCTTTATAGAAGGGATCTTCCTGCAGATAACTCCAGAGGCTGCTGATCATGGCGTCTATATTTCTGGTAGCATCAAGATAGAAATCATATTGATCGCTATGCCCATATTCATCCGTATCCGCAAGGTCGAGATAAACCACCTTCGGATGTCTGGCTCTCATATAGGATTTGGCTAGCGCATACGTAGTCGCATCCAAACGTTCGCCGCGTCCCCATATTTTGGGTTCGTAGTGCTGGATTTCGTTGCTCAGCTTTTCTCCTTCACTCAGGTTATGACCAGCGATATTTTCACCGGGAATATTAACGAGTAAACCATTCCGTTCTCTGTTTATGACCCGACCTACAGCATCCCAGGAAGCAAAACTGACAACTTTACCTTTATATCCCTTTTTCTGATCGACGAATTCCAGAATATTTTTATTCCCATTGTTAGGATGGTCATTGGATTTTACTTTAGGATCGGCATAGCCTGTAAGGTTCTCGCTTCTGCCTGGGTAAGATATCCAATAAGGATTCTTGACATTAACTTTATTATCCAGATCCCTGTTTCCATAAATCTGTCCCTGTTTAGCGATAATGCTCCATGTGAAAGGCATTAGCTTAGTTCTTCTTTGAATTAGATCATCAGACCAATATTTTGCTATTCTTTCGAGGGAATCCTGCGAATTAAATTTCGCATTTAACAACAGATCTTTCTCTGCGCCCTTAAATAACTCTTGCCAACGTAGACCATCTACCGAAATGATGACCAGATTGTCTGCATGAGCATGCCTTTGTGCAAAGGCGCCCTGTATGAGGCATAGCAATAATAATAAGCTATTTAACTTTTTCATGAGTTGGAAATTGAGGTTTTATGAGGATATTTATTCATTTTAAGTTAAGCCTTGCTTAGATGTCCGGCAGATTTCAATTAATCAAAATCTAGGGATTAAATACTAACATTTAGGTTTTGAGTTCTTAAAAATAATTTGGTTCATTACTAAAGCCCCAGATTAAAGACCGGCATTAACACTATATATTCAAAGTGGACGGCAACATTGATCGTCTTAATTTTAAGGCTTTCATTAATTCTTGTAAATATATATAAATACTAAATAACGTTTACATATGTTTAACTTTTTTATATAAAATTTTTATTACCACATGGACTAAATACACTTTAGGCTGTACGCACAGTCGAGAAGAAGAGTAGGGAAGGCCGTAGTTAAAAGAACTGATTGTTGTGTCGATAAAGCCCCACTATATATCATATTGATCGTTATATCAGTAACTAATACATTTTTGCTATATAAGTATTTTTGTCAACAGCAAAAAACATTGATTTAGTAGCGTAGATCAGACTATAATTTTGTCCTGAGTTTTAAAAATATAAAATAGCCTCGTGTCAAAAATTCTATAAATTTGTCTTTTTAAATTTAGTTCTAGATATAATTTTACTCTAAATAATTACTCGCAAGACAGCAAAAGGAATTTTTGTAATTATGAAACTTAATTTAGCGCAGCGCAATATGAAAAAGATATTTCAAATGATTAACGGGATCGCATTGGTCGTAACTATCATCATTAATTACCTCTCCAATACAGGGATATTTAATGGGGATAAATGAAATAACGCAAGCCAAGCCTCTGTTGGCGGCAATAGCATCATTTGGCTCTTTTGCTCTCGGAGCCGTGCTTCCATTTATGGTATCATTATTTGCACCAATTGAGCTGATGGTCTATTTACAATATGGTTTTACGATTATTTTTTTAATGATTCTTGGGGCAATTTCTGCAAAAACAGGGGCTCAAATATAGGCGTTGCTGTGGGCAGGATCTGTTTTTGGGGTACCATAGCAATGGGTGTGACTGCATTAATAGGTCATCTTTTTGGAGTAAATATCGCTTAGTTCATTAACTATAAATTCTTTCAGTACTTGTTGCAGTTTCGATTACAACATTTTTGTGTTCAGTCTTTCATATGCCGATATAAAGTACCGAGACTTTATAGTGTGTTTTTACACAAAAAAGCTTTACTTGCTTTTTCGGATTTTTATAGAACCCGTGTGAAAAATTTGCGTGTATTTTTGAACTACTTTGATCTTTAGGTTGTTTGTCTAATCAAAAGATTGAAAATTATAATTATGAAAGACAAAAAAATATTGGTTTCGGGTGCTAGCATCGCCGGTCCTACATTGGCTTACTGGCTGGATAGGTACGGCTTCGAGGTTACCGTGATAGAGCGTGCAGCAGCCTTGAGACTGGGCGGACAGAATATAGACGTGAAAGGACCAGCAAAAGAAATTGCGCTTAAGATGGGTATTTTGGAAGAGATCCGCGCACATAATACCACCGAGATTGGGCTACGTTTCGTTAATTCCGACAATCATACAATAGCAGAATTTCCATCTGATAGTTCAATGAGCATGACTCAGGAACTTGAGATCCTACGTGGCGATCTGGTTAAGATACTGTACGATCTCACCGCGAAGCGTGTAGAATATATTTTTGGTGATCACATCATTGATTTGATAGAAAGTGAAAATGAGGTCAAGGTGGATTTTGCAAGTGGAAAAAGGATATCTTTGACATTGTGGTTATAGCTGAAGGTATCGGTTCTGCAACGCGTGATCTTGCCTTTGGCGGTCGTCCTCGTTTTAACTATTTAGGTTTATATACCGCTTATCTTACTATCCTTCGAAATAATACCGACAGTCGGTGGGCACGTTGGTATAATGCGCCAAAGGGCATTGTATTTATGTTGAGGCCTGATAATTATGGAAAGACAAGGGCTTCGGTAACTTTTCTGGCAAAAGAGAAGGCGTATAAAGACCTAAGTGAAGCAGATCAGAAAAGAGCGCTTATTGATCGTATACAAGGTGCAGGCTGGGAATCTGAACGATTAGTTAATGAGATAAAAGAGAGTGAAGATCTTTATTTTGAGAGGGTCAGTCAAGTCAAGACTGATAAATGGACTAAGGGAAGGGTTGTCATTACAGGTGATGCCGCTTGGTGTGCTACACCAATTGCAGGAAAAGGTACAGACCTTGCCGTGGCAGGCGCCTATATCCTTGCTGGAGAGCTTTATAGAGCAGGTAATTATGAAGAGGCTTTCCGTAACTACGAAAAAATAATGAAACCCTACGTTCAAGAGTGTCAAAAGCTGCCTCCGGGTATTCCTCGTATAGTATATCCGAGTCGAGAGTCGGAGTTGCACTCCTAAATCAATTGATAGCCATTGTTGGAAGCAAACCTGTAAAATGGTTGATGCGCGTTTTTTCAGAAGATAAAAAGACAATAAGAAGAATAGAGCGAAAGAAATTATACTACCAGATTACGAATAGGTAACACTTAGCCGGAACCAGTTCAGTGTATCCATCTACAATTGACTGAATAAACAGATATAACCGTCATTCATCGGGAAATCGTTTCTTCTAACAAACCAGGTCAGACAGGTTAAATACTTTTTGGCGGAATTGGCATAATATGTTTAAAATGTCAAAATATACTTTTTAGTATATTTTGTTTGTTTTTAAAATATACTTTTTAGTATATTTGTAGCGTAAATAATAAAACAGATGTTGACAAAAGCAGAAAAAACAAAACAATTTATTCTTGAAACCGCCAGCCCGCTTTACAATGAGAAAGGGATCTCGGGTGTGAGCATTGACGATGTTTTGGAAGCGACCAAGTTAACCAAAGGCTGTCTTTATGGGCATTTCAATGGAAAAGAGGATCTTTCGGAACAGGTTGTAGACTATTCCCAAAAAAAAATAACCGAAAGAGTGGCATCCGTTGTATCCAAAGTAAAACAGCGAGAGACAAGATCTTTTTATATCTTGATTTTTATAAGAACCCAATCGATACATATATCGCAGGAGGCTGTCCCATCTTTAACACCGCTGTTGAGGCTGATGATAATTTTCCTTCGATAAAAAGAAGGTTGCAGCAGTTCTGAATGCTGGTCAGATCGCTCTTTCAAATGTACTGGAAGAAGGAAAATTAACGGTGAATTTTCAGAAAACCTAAATGCAGAAGTTTTTGCCTTTAAAATGTTTTCAGCGATAGAAGGTGGAATTGTTCTGAGCAGGACGATGGGATCGAGAAAATTGATGCTAGAACTTATCAAGGACCTTAAAAAGAATTAGAGCAGTATCTGCTGTAATTTTTTTGAAACAAAATAGACTAAAAAGTATATTTTAAATATTAAACCAAAGAATTGAAATATGAGCAACAAGTTGTTTGAAAGCTACGAGCTTAATGGTAAACGGTTAAATAACAGGGTAGTAATGGCTCCGATGACCAGAGCCCGATCTGCCAACGAGGGTAATGTTGCAACCGAACTGACTGCGATATATTACGCGCAGCGTGCGACAGCCGGACTGATCATTACCGAAGGCACTTTTATCAGTGAGGAGGGTATCGGATTTATCAATGTTCCCGGAATCTATACCGATAACCAGGTTGAAGGCTGGAAATTGGTCACTGATTCTGTTCACGATAAAGGAGGGAAGATCTTTGCCCAGCTCTGGCATACTGGAGCTTATTCGCATCCCGATTTGCATGAAGGCAGGTTACCTCTGGCTCCATCCGATTTTAATCCTGGGCAGAAAGCATTTACTTTAGAAGGCTTTAAACCTACCGTTGCTCCTCAGCCGATGACAATTGCAGATATCAAAAGGACAGTTAACGATTTTAAACAAGGAGCTATCAATGCTTTCCGTGCTGGTTTTGACGGGATAGAGCTTCATGGTGCAAACGGCTATCTTTTGCAGCAGTTTTTCAGCAAAAATGCCAATAACAGAACAGATGAATACGGAGGTTCTCCTGAAAATCGCGCAAGAATTCTTTTTGAAATATTAGATGCGATCAGAGAAGTGGCTGACATCAAAAATGTTGGCGTGCGTCTCAATCCATCGTTGAATGGAATAATGGGAATTGCCGTGGATGATGAGACCATTGCGACGTATAATTACATTGTCAGCCGGTTAAATGATTATGATCTGGCCTACATTCATTTAATAGAGCCTTTCACCGATGTAACGGGTAATAAAAATGCGATTCAGCACGTGGCAAAGCATTTTCGTGAAATTTATAAAGGAACTATTATCATTAACCGTGCTTTCAATAAACAGACAGCAGAACAGGTCCTTGAGGAGGGAGATGCCGACTTAGTGTCCTTTGGTGTTCCATTTATTGCTAACCCAGATCTTGTAGAACGCTATAAAAGAGATTCTATACTAAATACTCCGGATCAGGATACCTTCTACACACCCGGTGAAAAGGGATATACAGATTATCCATTTTTAAATAAATAAGAACACAGTTATATACATATAATAATATCAAACGAAATTTGTCAAAATGAAAACAACAGGAAATACTATATTCATTAGCGGCGGAAGCGCAGGAATAGGATTGGCAATTGCCAAAAAATTAAATGAAGCAGGAAATAAAATTATTATAAACGGACGTAATGAGGACCGTCTTCAGAGAGCGTTGACCGAGTTGAAAGATGCCGTTGCCATTCAGGGCGATCTATCAGTAGAAACAGATAGAATACGGATTGCAGAAGATTTGAAGACAAATCATCATGATGTAAATATCATCATTAATAATGCGGGAGCAGCTTTTGGATATTTACTCAGTGAAACGACCAATGCACACGAAAAAGCAATGATCGAGATGAATACGAACTATTTTGCGATCATTCACTTTACAGAATTAATGATTCCACATTTGTTGGAAAAAGAAGAATCAGCGGTGGTCAACGTTTCGTCTATTGCTGTATATGGAAGTCATAAATTTCTTCCAACCTATGGTGCAACGAAAGCGGCACTACATAGCTATACTACAGCTCTGAGAAAACTTATGAAGAGCAGCAAAACTTCAGGTCTATGAGGTCTATCCTCCATTGGTAAACACCGATTTTTCTGCTGAAATAGGTGGGGCGGCAGGAATTGCGCCCAGTGAAGTGGCGGAGGAACTGTTTATTGGACTGGAAAACAATTTGTTTGATATTCCTGTTGGAGATACAAAGGTTTACGCAAATGCGATTGGGGAAGCTATGGCAAAATTAGCTCAGGCATAAATACAAGCTGAATCAGTCTTTTGAGAAATTAAAAGATTGGTTCAGTTCTTATTAAATTTTTCATTATGAATTTGAAAAATAAGGCAATCCATAGTTCGGTGAAAGTTTTTGAATTGCTTCCACCTTTGGTCGATACCGATATGGTCGCCGATCGGCAGGATAAAAAGATAAGTACGCAACAACTGGTCAAGGGGCTGATTTTAGGTATGAAGAAAGACGTTGAAACGATAAAAGTGGGGATACAAAGGTTATTTCCATTCTTAATAGGATTGCGCCTAAGACGTCCTATAATATAATCAATGCTAAAAAGAGTATATAAAATTGAAATAATCATGAAAGCATTTCTAATTAATAAATATACAAAGGAGGCCTTCAGCTGACAGATGTTTCTTTACCAAAAATTAAAAACAATGAAGTTTTGGTGGAGATTTATGCAACAGGCTTAAATCTGTTAGATTCGAAAATAAAAACAGGGGAATTCAAACTTATTCTTCCCTACAAAATGCCGCTTATTTTAGGTCACGATCTTGCTGGAATTGTAAAGGAAGTGGGAAATAATGTAAAAAAATACAATGTTGGAGATGAAGTTTATGCTAGGCCGACCGACTTTCATATAGGTACATTTGCAGAATATATAACGGTGAGGGAAGAAGATTTAGCCTTTAAACCAAAGAATCTTTCGATGGAAGAAGCTGCATCGGTTCCGTTGGTCGCACTCACAGCGTGGCAGGCTCTGGTGGAAATTGGTCAGTTAAAAAAGGACAAAAGGTATTTATTCAGGCAGGTTCGGGAGGAGTAGGTACCATTGCGATCCAGTTGGCGAAACATCTTGGCGCAACTGTTGCGACAACTGCAAGTGCCAAAAGTTTTGATTTCCTGAAAGAAATAGGCGCTGATGTTTTAATTGATTATAAAACACAGGATTTTGAAGCAATACTGAAAGATTATGACCTCGTTTTAAATAGCCAGGATAATAAAACACTTGAAAAATCATTAAATATTTTAAAAGCAGGAGGCAGGGTCATTTCAATTTCCGGTCCACCAACACCTGAGTTTGCTGAAGCTATCCATGCGAATTGGCTGGTGAAGATGGTAACAAGATTTCTGAGTTTCGGGATTAAGAAAAAGGCGAAAAAAATTGGGCGTTGATTACACGTTCCTTTTATGAAGGCAGATGGAAGTCAGCTCAATGAAATTACAAAATTGATAGAGTCTGGAATCATTAAGCCTATTATAGACAAAGTATTTCCGTTTGAAGAAACCAACAAAGCTTTGGAATATGTCGAAAATGGAAGAGCGAAAGGAAAAGTTGTGGTCAAAATAAAATGAAAGTAAAGATCATTCTAAACAAGCTTTAGTTTTGCTTCAAGTTATTATAAACAACATGTAAGTACCCCATTTTTCCAAATTTCTGAATCTATCATGGCAAACCTGATTGCCGGTCATTGAGTTTAAAATGTTACGAAATGGCCCAATGGAATTTAAATGATAAACGGATTGCATTTACCTACAAGCATGTTCTTAAAGGCTAAAGATCAGCAATATATCTGATACTCACTGATAGATTTTATTCTGTATGTGGCTTATTTTGCACCGTATAAAGAGATTTATCGTTTTTAAGACAATGTCACAACAGACTTCAGCCAGTTTCATCTTTTCTCTACAAATCGTTGCTCTGCATAATAGGTTTAGTTATTAATCTTGTCCCATTAAGAAGTATTATACCATAATTCTATCCCGATAATTGAAAAATGATAGCGGATAATAAATACAGCTTTACGAATTATAAAATAGCCTTTCATACCAAAAGATCGGTCGTATATTTACATAAGTGAGGTTGGGTCAATTAAATGAAGTTCGGTAGCGAGCTCGCGCTATTTTAAAAATGGTGAATTAAGCTTTGGTGTACTATTTCGCGAGGCTATATATATATGGGGATAGGTCATAAAAAATACGATATGAGAAAAAAATAACAGCATTTATGTCAATGTTCTTACTGTGCGTTTTTGCTTTTGGACAAGACACACAGAAAACTAAACCCCAGATAAAAACAGAGGAAATAACCTACCATGGAATAGCGGGGCGGCCTATTAACAGAAGCGACATGCAAGGACTGGATCAATATAAAGAGTACAATTTAGATGGTACCGTTTCAAATATCTATATCGTAGAGTTTGACAAAAGCAAGAATAAAAATAATTACAATTTAAATGAAAGATATATCTATGAAAAGGAAAACTCTGCAAAATAGAACTAATTGGCACAGTTACAGGGGATAAATATGGGGAGATTTTGTTCTCTTATAATGAACAAAAACAATTGACAAAGAAGATTGAAAACCGGTACGAAGGCAATAGGTTAAATCTGAATCAATTTAGCGCATACACGGATTATTTTTATAATGAAAATGACGAAACAGTAAAACGTTATGAATACGACGAAACAAAAAAGAGTTTTTGTTAGTTTCTATTGTCACTAAAATATATGATCGGAATAAAAATATGATTCAAGAAAAAACTGACAATTTTGATGGCAATATATCAGGGGTTGTTGATATCACATATGACAATTCAAATAAACCAATCGAGCTAAATTCTTCTTATTTTAAAGAAACAAAAATTATAAATACAATTCACATGGCGATATAGAAGAAGAAAAAAGCAGATCTAAAGAAAGCCCTACCATACAATCATCAACCTATTCATATATTTATGATAATTATGAAAATTGGGTTGAACAAAAGCAGATTATTAAAAGAAATCCTAAAGACGAATTTGAAGGTGGAATTTTAATAAAAAGGAAGATCGAATATTATGAATAAAACGACCACTAAAAAGTGGTATTTGTTTTTTTAATGGTTCGATGATTACTTTGTTTTTACAATAATTGATCAACATTGGGGTGGAAGGATACGAAATTCTATCGATTTGAGACAAGTTTTTTTATTAATCAGCAAATTGACGGAGGTAAAGTTTCAAAATGTCAAACGCGGTTTATAATGAGAGGAGGTTATAGAATTGTGTACCGGTCGGGACTGTCCCACTAAGTGTATAAATAAAAACTACGGAGTTCAGTTATGTTACTTATAACTGGACTTTTTTTTCAAATAAATATAATTCAATTAAAAGCCCGTGGGGAGAGTAATCGCTCAGTCGCCATGTTGTGGGGTATCAACCAAAAGACACCCAACTGTCAGATCAAGTAGTGGCTATTACATCTAATGGTACAGAAATCATGACTTCTCGCACTCCTCCTGATATGTAGCCTTTTAATACACTAACAGTAATTTTAGTTGATGCCTTTTAACGTCAATAATATTCGTAATAATTGCTTGGAAAATTCTGCACTCTTCTCAATAGGAAATTATCTGTTATTAACAGATTTATGTCATCTACTATTTTATTGAGCCGTTTGATCTGGCTTGACTTCCGCTGAGGTTCAATTCCCTCATTATTTGCTACTTCATCGGCTACAAGTTGTATAAGCCCCTGAATATACAGCTGTTTTTGTTTGTTGATATCGTATGTTTTTTGAAGCTCGCTTTTATCTTTGGGCATCAGGTAGATCGCATATTCCACTTCCGCAAGCAATCTTTTCTGTTGATGTCCAAAGTACGTACCTCCTTGTTCAATAAAAGCAAATAATTCATTCACTTTAGGAAATAAGTGAAATATTCTTTTGCGCTGTGCTGCATATTTCTGTTGGCCATTTACATTCATTAAGAAATAGGAATAGAGCATACAATAATTGTCCCTTCCAGCTTCACTATTGAACTCGATATCGTGTTGCAGTTGATAGCTTAATGTGGGATTAAGTGTCTCTTCAAATACAAATTCAGGATGAATTTTTAAGATATTGTCAAAATAGTCCTGACTGTATGGAAGAGGATTGGGTAGAAACAGTAGTTCCGGAGTATCGTACTAGATAAAGACCATAGCCAATCAACATAAGCTACGAGCTGACATTTAGCTTGTTTTGCCTCCCATAAAGATTAATAGGGGAGGCTTTTTTTGCTTTAAGAGACTCTGGATCGTAGTGTACGATCAAATTTTCGGTTTTTTCAAGATTAAAAAAACATTTTTTTTTCTTTTTTATGTATACATCGAAGTTCTATGTATATTTGAAAAAAACACTATGTCAGATTTGTCTAAAGAATTAATGGCTGCTTCTTCGATTCCTATCATATTATCTACCCTGATGGATGGTGAGAGCTATGGTTATGAGATTATCAAAAGGTCAAGGAAGTGTCCGGCGGTAAAATATTATATTCCGATGGTACATTGTATCCGGTGCTTCGAAAATTGGAAGATAGGGAACTCATTCAATCAGAATGGAAAATTGCAGAAAATGAAAAACGCAGACGATATTATACCATTACCAAAAAGGAATGAACCAGTTAAAGAGGAAAAGCAGAGCTGGGAATTTATGAACGAACTTTTGAGCAACCTATGGAAACCATTTCCCCAAATTTAGAGATCAGATTAATTGAATGGCAGTCGCAATTGCGAAAAACTTCCTTAGACCCAGATGATCAGGAAGAATTGAGAAATCACCTTGAGGACATCATGCATGAGTTAGTTGTATCAGAACTGCCAGACGATGAAATATGGATGATAGCAATGAAACGTATTGGATCTATATTTACCATTGAGAAAGAATACGAAAAAGTAAACCCTGACGTCAGATTCAGAAGCAACGGTATTTTACTTATAATGGGTGGAATAATCACTTTATTTTTGCAGGCTATTTTTATTCTGCTGCCAGTCTATTTTTATCAACAGGATCGAATAGAAACATCAGTAGTAGACTCAATTTCTTTTGCAGGTAAATGGGAGATCCTTTTTTATGCACTTGCAATACTTCTGATATGTTTGATCACTGTATTTGTTCTTAAGGGAAGACCCATCATGAAATATCTAGCTTCCTTAGCAGTCAAATTAAATATATTTTCAGCCTTTGCTGCGATTATAGTGATCTCCATTTCTGGTTTTTGTCTCATTCAGTTATTCCAGGTAGGCAAATCCGATTCGACAAGCCTAGTATCATCATCCTTTAAAACATTAACCCAAATATTCTATTTAGGTCAGTTTGCATTAATTGGATACTTTCTTTCAATCAGCAATAAATTGAATGTCCGAAGTCTATTGGCGTTCAGCCGAAAGTTAAATTGGAAAAATGCTTTACTTTTGGGCAGCTGTGCCGGAATAGCTGTGACCTTTAGTTTTACATATCCCATTATCTATTTACCATTAATAGTCGGCGGACCATTATTTGGTCTAATCGGAAGGATGATCAGTTTTTCAGTACATGCCAGGACAAACCTTTTTTTCAGCCAGGTGTATATTATGATCCTCTGTGGCACTGAGCTATTGGGAAATCATGCATTAGTTTTCACCGTATATTATTTTATATTTCTCAGTTTTATGATCGGTGGATACATTTCAAAAAAGGCTCAAGAATACTACGGAAATTACTGATAAATCGAGATGGCAGACAAAAGAATTGGGTTCTCTAGGTGGTTAAATCTTTTTAAGGAGCGCGTAGAAATGAATAGTACTAGTGAAATGTCTTTTTCGATCATTTAGGTATTTTAAGAAAGCACCTTATTAGGTCTGCTGCTGCGATTTTCCTATTTACAATTTGGGCATTTTCATTTTTTGATTTCATCTTCGATAAAATTATAATGGGACCCAAACGTGAAGATTTTTGGACTTACAAAATGCTGTGTTGGATCGGAAAGAAATTCGATTTGGGATCCGAATATTGTATTAAGGAAATCAAATTTAATATCATAAATACCGAAATGGCCGGGCAATTTACGTTACAGCTTAACTCTTCGGTAATTATTGGTTTAATATTGGGATTTCCCTATTTACTTTTTGAATTGTGGCAGTTCATAAAACCCGCTTTGACCGCACGAGAAAAAAAAGCAACCAAAGGTTTTGTTTTCTACACCAGCCTTTTGTTTTTTCTGGGAATCTTATTTGGATATTATATTATTGCACCTTATTCTATTCGCTTTTTAGTGGGATTTCAAGTAAGTGAGGTGATCCAAAACCAAATCTCAATTGATTCTTATCTTTCTTCTATAGTAACCCTAACACTGGGAGCAGGACTGATTTTTGAGTTGCCGATTTTAGTATTGATACTTGCTGAAATGGGACTTTTAAGCCCCAAACTGATGCGCTCGACCCGGAGATATGCGATCATTATTATGCTGATTATCGCCGCGATAGTAACCCCAACGCCAGATATGCAAACCATGCTTATTGTTTTCTGTCCATTGGTGGTACTTTATGAAATAAGTATAGCAGTAGCTGCACAGATCGAGAAAAAACGTTCTAAAATAGAGCTCTGACCAATTCTAACTTTCTTCAAAATTGTACGATAGCTTTGTTTAAAAAAGAATATGAAGTATCTAAATAAAGTAGCGCCCATCACACTTTTGTTTTGGCTGATGAAAGTGGTGGCTACAACCTTGGGAGAAACCCTGGGTGATTTCATTTCCATGACGCTCAATTACGGCTATGTGATAGGTTTAGCTATTACTTTAGTCATTTTAGTTGTCGCCTTGCTGATCCAGCTCAATGCCAAAGAATATGAGCCTGTAAAGTATTGGTTTGTTATAATAGGTACGACTACTTTAGGTACCGAGATCTCCGACTTTATTGATCGAACCCTACGCATGGGTTATCTGTTTGGAAGTATAATATTAGCGCTCTGTCTTGTGGCCAGTTTTCTCTTTTGGTATAGAAAATATAAAAATTTGGAAGTATATCCAATTGTTGAAAAGAAAAAGAGCTACTATTCTGGATAGCTGTTCTGTTCTCCAATAGCTTAGGGACAGCATTCGGCGATTTTCTAAGTGACAACTTGGGATTGAGCTATCTACATGGGGCGATGGTAACAGGTAGTATAATCATATTGGTGGTGCTGTTACATTACTTCACCAAACTCAATCAAATCCTATTATTCTGGATTGCTTTTATTTTTACACGACCCTTTGGAGCAACTTTTGGGGATTTCCTTACAAAACCATTTACAAAAGGTGGGCTCGAACTGAGCACGCTCTATGCATCATCGTGCTCTCTTGTTTTAATGACGATAATGATTGCTATAGCTCATAAAAGAAGGCTTAGACAAGCGGATTTGTTATCTATTTTAGATTATTATCATCTTAAATGTTAGGGTTTTAATCTGTTTTACCTTCTTCTGAAACCTATAATGGTGTTTGAACTTGATAGATCTTTTTTGATTATTCGAAAAGCGGAGTAGGGGAAGACCATACTTTTCCAGAATAGCATTTTTATTAAATCACATTCCGATTATCGTCCTGCTTGAGCCTGATCGAGCGTAACCGTTCACTTCGATCAATGACGTATTTTTAATGTATCATTCAATATTTGTAAGATCTTTCCTGTACCAATCACACGTGGCCCTTCCCGAAATTCAAATAACATACCTTCAGCTAGTCTTCCTTTAAAATATATGACAGCAGCTATCCGAATCACCGCTTTGACTTCCTCCCGGGATACACGATATCTTTATCGATAAATGTCTGTTCACCAGATGTTTGCATTTCGTCAAAATCAAATTTGATCTGTGGTCTATATTTAGAGAAAGCAGGTGTCTCTCTTCCACCTTCTTGTGGTGTTCTATATTGGAGCTGCGCTATGAAATTAGACATATATCAAGACTTTTTTAAAATTAATCAATTTAGTGCAGTCATGAACCTAAAAGCATGATGAAATATATTTCGATCTGAATGATAAAGGAGGATTAAAAAGCTGGTATTTATTGTTGTTTAAAATACTGAGACGTAGGGGTAAAGGAAATATTTTTAGGGACAATTGCTTTTCACCGCCGTTTACCATATTGTAAGACAATTATATTTAACTAACTTGAACTCTGGTGTCAATAACTTTCCAGAGATTTATCTATTGTCCACTTTGTTTTTGCGCTAAATTCCACTTGCACTAACAATTCTTTGTCTTCAAAAAGTTAAGTTGATTATTTTCGCTAAAACCTATGCTGAAATTCTCATTAATTGGAACGAGATCGATTATGGGACAAATTTCATTTGTTTGGCTGACGTAATTTTTATCTTGAAATGATCCTTTAAAGTGAAACCACCCACTATAGCAATGGTAACCAAGCTCATCATTATAATAATGCCATACTTCACATTCTTTTTATAATCAATTCCCAAATCTTCGAATAAAAGCTTGATTTCATCAGGATAAATATTGTCTTTATTGTCAGAAAAGTTCTTGCAGTAATTACATCCGCAGATATCACTTCCTCCAAATGCAGTTTTTTCGTAAGTTCCTTTGGTTATATTATAATCGACCGTTAATTCCCAGTTTTTAAAATATATCTTTTTTTTTTCTCTCCATCAAAGCTACTAATCGTTTTTATGACAATTTCAAACCTATTATTCCTCAACTCTTTTCATAATGTAAATAATACCAGAAGTTCCGCCTGAGCCATTATAGTTATCGGTTAAATCGAATGTATTTACTAATTCATAACCAATTTTAGACATATAGTTCAGTATGGAAGCATACGACTTTTTATTGGTCAATATTTCGGAAAGTTTTTCACCTTCCGCGATCTGTTCATCTGAATCTCCTAGGTCAACTTTTACCTTTAGTTTTTTCGATAGGAATTTTCCTTCCACCCGTATATACGCATAAGAATAAGTGTTTTGTATTTTATCTACAGCGTTAATAGGATAATGTGCGGAGCTGCTATTAAGACAACAAACGGTAAGAAAAGTGATTAAAAGTAATTTATACATAATCGATATTATTTACTAGGCTATAGAGCTAATTTAAGACATACTAAGTAACTCATAAAATTTGATAAAGACTAGGCTTCTGTAATTTTTCAGCTCGTGCGATTGATTATCAATATAAAATACTTTCCGTCTATGTTTGTTTACTAATTGTTTTAGTACTTTTCAATTTACTATTGTGTATTTGCCTGATAACCAATTAATAAATATTATGGCTAGATCAAAAAAACATTTGGGTAGGTATGTAGATCCACGTACCGATTTCGGTTGGAAATTTTACTTTGGTAGAGAGGACAACAAAATCTTACTAATTGAGTTTCTCAATAGTCTATTTCATGGAGAGAAGATAATTTCGGATCTAAGATATAAACCTGTAGAACAAGATGGCGATTATGAGGAAATGCGTCGTGTTGTATTTGATTTACATTGTATCGGCAGCGATGGTGAGGTTTTCATCATTGAGATGCAGCAGCTCTTTCAAGAATTTTTAAGGAGCGCGCGGTGTATTATACCTCACGTCTCATCAATAAACAATTAGCGCGAGGTAAGAAGGGTAGTGATTATTACCTACCGGAGGTTTACTTTATTGGTATTTTGGAGTTTGACATGAATAGAAATGGAAGTTCTGGTATATCCCGTGTCACAGAGCGTCCTTATTTCTATGATGTGGCGCTGTCTGACAAATTGACCAAAGAAATATTCTATGATAAATTGGGATATAAAATGATTTCGCTTCCATTATTTAATAAACAGCCGGAAGAACTGAAGACCGTTATGGATCAGTGGTTGTACTTACTTAAACATTTGAGTACCATGGATAGATTGCCATCATTTTTGGATAAAAGAATATTTGGTCTTATCTTTGAGATAGGGAGATAGGTAAATTAACGGAGGAGGAACTCATGTCATACGAAGCAAGTTTAAAACATAAGCGTGATGCTGAGAACGTATTTAATTCGGCCAAAAAATCCGGAGAAGCTTTAGGTCATGCTAAAGGTTTGGCGGAAGGTAAAGCTAAAGGTCTAGCAGAAGGTAAAGCTAAGGGTTTAGCGGAAGGTTTAGCGGAAGGGGAGCGTAGAAAAGCAGTTGAGACTGCTAAAGCATTTAAGGAAATGGGGCTACCTACAGCTGATATTGCTAAGGGTACAGGACTTTCTGTCGAAGAGATCGAAAACTCTAAGGTTCTTTATGGGAAATCATCCTTTTTCTATATCAAAAAAGTAACTGGAAACAATTGCAGCAATTGAATAGCAGATTAATGGCTGCATAATTCCAATGAAGTTAACCCAAAAAAGAGTTATTCCAATGCCCAGAATCGTAGTGGAAACCAAAATTAATCTTACCCATTTTCTGTCCATGCTATTCTTTTTTTTTAAGCCAGTAGAAAACTAAAATATAAACCAATAGGGTGGGTAAAGAGAAGACTAAACTTGCGGCCGATAGCATGAGCGCAAAAACAATTGCCTCTTCAGCGCCTAATCCCTCGAGAGAATAAAAAGAACTGCACCAAGTAATAAAGTGCTTCCCCAATGTTTAAAAATGTACAACCAGTTCATAGTTTAAAGATTAAGCGGTATGCATCAGCAATAGTATTTTTATATTAATAAATCACAATTTGAGTTCCATTTTTTGAAGATCATCGTTGGGCAAGAGCTCCCTTTGTTGTTGAGAATAATTTAATCTATAATTTTAAAGTTAAGTTTGTTATTCCCTATTAAATGGATTAATTCTTCGTTCGTTATACTTCCATCAATTTTGATTGGTACCACAACTCCAACCGGATGTCCAAAATTTAGGTATTCAGTACTATACATGTTTCCTTTCGAATCAATCAATCGTTCCGATTCAGTCCATTCATACCCAATATAATCAACTTGGTTTACTAATTCTTCAATCGTTTCTAACTCAATTATATCCTTCGGATATTTTAAATCAATTATTATTGAAGGAAACAAAGGGGATCAAATTTGTCAGTGCTTTTCCATTTTTTCAAGTATTTGGAAATCATTTGCTCAAGTTTGTTGAAATCGCGTTTGTCATATATACTCCACATATCGTTAAACAACGCTCTATCTATGTTTTTATGGGTTGAATGGAGTTTAAATTTAATTTTACATCACTCAATCCGCTTATTGGATATTTAAAAGCATCAAAGGGAATCTTCCTTCCAATTGAATTATTTAAATCGTCAATTTCTATCCACCAATAATCAATACGTTTAAGTTTTTTTAATCTGTTATATTCAGGTAGTTTGCCCATAAATAGATAATAAAACCAATTCCTCTCAATTTGTGAATTAGAATCTAACAAGGAATTACTATTTGATATTTGTAATGTATGCGTCATTCCATTATTGCTGATAATATTTGCTCGAACTTTGTTATTTCCTCAATTTTAATGGTCACCACCGGAATAGATCCACATTGGTTCCGTTTGACCTGCTCGTTCAAAGCCGTTCTTTTTATAAAAGTCGATAGCCTTTCCATCGGCGGTGAGCATCTGCATATGAAAGTCCTTATAAATCTCTTGCATTTTATCCATGATCAAACGACCAACCCCTTTGCCTTGATAGGAGGGGTGCACTAATAGATGCGGATAATAAACCACGAGATACCCATCGGAAATAGCATTCCCTAAGCCTACTAATGTCGTACCATCCCATGCAGTAACTAAAGAATGCGAATTTAAGAGGGCTTTCATCAGTAGTTCTGGCTTTTCGGCTGCGCTCCATTTATTAGCTTGGTATAGTTGCAGAATGTCATTTGCATTCAAATCTCTGTTAACACTTAGCTTTATGTCCATATATTATTCTTTAGTTTTCGTTGTTATATTTAAGTTAATATTATCACATTTATCCTTCTGTGCATGTATACCCAATGCAACTCCAAATCCAACAAGTGCGGACCATATGATGACAATATTTTCACGGCCGTTTAGGAATGTGAATTTGGATAGGGATGCGCGTGCATATAATCTGCTATTGGCCATACCAGTAAAGATAACCCAATTATTATCGCCATTGAAAACCAGAACTTCGGAAAGGTCAATTTTTTTGGAAAACTGATCATGTCAAAATTGCTTAATGACACGGCCAATGGGATTAATATGGGGATAAGGAAAATGACCAGTCCCATTTAATGCAAACCAAAAAAATGATGCTAGCCAAAATGCAGCAAAGCGGTGTCATTGCTATTCTGATAATTTTCATATTCCTATTTTTACATATAAGTTCATGAATACCGATCCATTTTTTTCTTTCGCACCAATTTACACGAACAAAACTGGGATCTGATTTTATGTGAAGAGCTTTTCTATTTGCGCCCTGTCATGGTCAAGAATCCAGTCTTTGTGGTTTTCGTAAATTGGTCTTAGTGTTTCAAGATCACTAGCGACAAGATCAAGCCCTCTGTCATCGTACATATTAAAAATAAGTTTTTTATTGATGTTTATAAAGTAAATCTCTTTGTTCGAAATTATATGATTATACGCTAACCTCGGGAATCTTGAAGGAAAGTCTTGATTTGCGATTGCCATTAATAAGGTTTTATGATTTACTCTGCCTGACTTCAGTTTAATAATGGCGAGATTTCGAATATCAAATTTATCGCGGGGATCGTAAAGCCTTATTTCTTTCGAAAAACTTATTTCAGCTGCATGGAGATCCTGAATTTGTTTAAAGATAAAGTTCGAGCATCGAATTTTTCTATGTTTGTATTTATAGTCCATTAAAATTAGAAACACATTGTCTGAACTGTCAAAGGCACTTTGAAATATTGTCGTTGCACGTCTGTTAACGTTGTGAAAGTATTTTTCTGTATTGGTTTCACCAATTTGTAAGTCAAATCGAAGCCCAAAATCACAGCTGTAAAATAAAGGAGCTCTAAGCTTTAGCCTCTTGAAGTGATCTTTTAAAAACTGTCTATATTCCTGTTTGGTTGTTTGCACAGTGAAGATTTAATTAGTTTTTGGATTGGAGGATAATTTTAGCGCGAACCATCTAAAAGCTTACAAGTAATCTCTCCGGTATGATGCTTTCTGAATTGGTCGATTAATGGGATACAAGATTCATCATAAGAGATATGTGTTAGGTTTTTAAAAGTTAATATTTCAATTAAAAGATTGGGAATATCAATAACATGAGCATTTTTAAGAACCAGGGCCTATGAGTCTAAACAATGGATTGGTGGATTCCAATTTATACGCAAGTTATACTGCTAATGACCTTAGAAAGCAGTTGTATTTTAGGAGCAACGACTATCCCAAAGGTTCGTACAGTTTTAAAGGAAATTATGATCAGTCCTTAGCAACTCTTTTTGTGGGCCTAACGACAAGTGAGATATACCTTATCAAAGCCGAATGTGCCGTCCGTATCGGGAAAGTCAAAGAAGGATTAGCTGCGCTAAACGCATTGCTAAAAAATAGGTTCGATAAAAATAGCTTTACGGCAGTGGCCGAAATTGATGGCAATATGCTATTATCTACCATACTGCAGGAGCGGCAGAAAGAACTATTGTTTCGGGGAAGGAGTTGGTCTGACCTGAAACGGTTAAATCTGGATCCAAGATTCCAGAAAACTATACAAAGAAATATCCAAGGGCTAACGTATAGCTTGGCACCTGATAGCCGGAAATATGCTTTCCGGTTACCGGAGCCAGCAGTCCTTATAGGAAAATACCTCAAAACTTACGCTAAACAATTAACACTTTAAAACATGAATCATTTAAAACAACTATTCGTTTCATTTATCTTATTGATCCTGACGATTAATACCTTTGCACAAACTGCTGAAAATATAATATCCAAGGAGGCTTTAAAAATCGGGGATACCTTTGTACCCCCAGTGCTATTCAGCAAATGCGCGGAACAGGAAAACCGTTGGATCTTCAAAAGCTAGCAGGCAAAGTGGTAATATTGGATTTTTTTGACACCTATTGTGGCACTTGTATACAGTCTATGCCCAAGTTGCAAAAGCTACAGGACAAGTTGAAAGATAAAGTTCTGATCATTAGTGTAACTTGGCAGGATAAAGCAACCATCGACAAGTTCTTCGCCGGGAACAGTTACCTTAAAGAAAACAAGGTCAACTTGCCCGTTATCTATGCCGATGTTTATTTAAAACAGCGGTTCCCGCATCTAGGTGTCCCGCATGTTGTATTTCTTTACAAAGGAGGGGTGAAAGCGATAACCAGCAGCAAGTTAGTAACCGAAGAAAACATACTAGAGCTCTATAAGAAAGAACTAATAGACTTACCTTTAAAGGATGATTTTGGTAAGGGAGACCTGATCGGACGAAACAAGGAGGAAACTGGACCTGTTAAATATGGTGTTTGGATAGCTGGTTATCAAAACGGCGCCCCTTTCGAATCCTTAAAAATAAAAAAGACAGCCTGACAAATATGATCAAAACCTCTTTTACAATGCCTCGATCAGTAGCGCCGTTAAATTCATTTGGGCAAAAATAAGTCCGGCTGACTATGTGCCAAGGCCGGAAAGACTCGTATTAAAGGTTAAAAATCTGGATCAATACCAAGATGTTGAAGCTAAGGGAGGCGTATGGTCGCGGGAGCATGCGCTGTCCTATGAACGATTGGATAAAATATCAAGACCGGATTCGGTACAGGCAAGAATGGTGCTGAATGATCTGCATAGTTTTTTAGGCATGCGATCGTATAAAGCGATGAAAAAGATTCCCTGTCTCATATTGCAGTCCTGTCCTGTACAGCCTACCCCGAAAGATACGCTTGCAAAAGGAATGGTATATGAAAATAGTGCAGTCTTGGCGGTCATGACGGATCTAGGCGGAAAATTTCCACCTGTTTTAGACCGTGTCAATAGCAAAGAAAAAATAGAAATTGCACCCTATGAAACCCTGGCGGAATTTAACGCACAGCTGGCCGCATACGGTATTGAAGCAGTACTGGGCGAAGAGGAGATGGAAGTATTGGTGATAGAAGAAATAGAGTAAACCGCAAAAAATATAGGGTATGAATTTTCATACCCTATTACTTAGTTAGCGAACGCTGATGTCTTAACAATATTCCTATCGCGATTTTAATCGCACATTTGTACCGTTTACCTGATTTTGCAATGAATTAATGATTTCATTTTTCAATGCATCAGTGATAACTGGTGAACCTGCAGAATTTGTTGCCTGAAGAGCACACATCTGTTCGGTAGGAGTTGCACATGATGGCGGAGTTTCTCCGGCCAATGTATAGTGCGATGGTTGTGATGGGTCTGAACCCGTAAAACTGAACCAACTCATGATTATGTCGGCTTTTACATGATTTAAAAGCCATAAAATTTAAAGTTCCTAATTTTGTTATATGAATATTCCGTATATTCATAAGGGTTATAATTGATCATCTTGTTTATAACAGGATGGCCACATAAAAGCTTCCATACTGTGGAGGCTTTTATTACTAAAGTGGTCTTTATTCCCTTACCCATGGAGGGAAAGACTGCAAACTTGCGACGGTATCTTTTAATACCTTTTTCTATATCATTCATCATCCTATTTTTATTTTTGTTAGCATTATCCGTTTGTCTATTACAAAGGAGGGGACATTAAAAATCGAAAAATCGGGTCTGACGGTAGTATTTCAACTTTTATTGATTTCTTTTGCTTTCATATATTGTCTTTGGATCTATGTACAAAAATTGGCTCAGCAATTTATTGTTCAGACTATGCAACAGCACAGGCATTAGCTCCTTGAATTTTGCATATCTGGCCATGGCATCTTGGGCCATAATAAGTCCCTTTTATTGAAAAAATCTGATTTCCGCTGCCGCATGATACTCACAAAGTGATGCATGCTTGGATACCGGTCTTGCAGCTCCTGCAAAACTGTTAGGGGTATACAGGCAATTTTACTCTTTTGAGAAACTGGATATTCAGATCCTGGCTGTTAAAACTATACTCGTGCTTGGTGCCTGTAAAGTAATGCCCTTCCGTGGCGATCCAGTGGAGATACGGCTTTCTGAGTTGAAGCTCATATGCGCCCACCATACCCTCGAGCACATAGCACCAATAGGGACGGCTCTCGTCCTCCCGGCAATAGATCTGCCCGCGCTTACCTTGACGTACTTTAGTATGTTGGATCAGTGCATGGCGACAGGGATCTTCTACATTGAAATGTGCATTTAAATGTTTGATAAAGCGATTCACTTTTAATATGTTGTAAATGAATAGTTCATGAAAAAAAAAAACGCCATGAGAGAGATATGGCCCATGGCGTTTTGTTGAATTATTTTAGATCACCTAAAGAAGTGTATAGTAAATCCTGACGATCAAATGCCCCTCTAAACGGCGACTGAAGATGTCATTTGCTTTAGATTCTACGGGTATCTCAAGTGTATCTGACTGGATCTTGTTTGACTCATACTCCGTCACCTTGACCGAATCTCGGGAGAGGGTACTGGCAGCTTTTTCATTGGTCTGCTTTTCCAAAGTGATGTCTGCCTGGTTGTTGATGGCAAAGGCGATCTCTTGGGCAAGATTGTTTTTGAAGTCTGATGACAGCGATATCAGATACTCAACCTGGCTCTCCGAAAGTTCAAAGCGAGACATAAGCCAGCTGCGTAGGCAGAGCAGGATCAGCTTTTGCTCCATCATCTGGAGTTCGACGGTTGAGCTGTACAACTGTCTGAGCCATTGTCTGACTCCCATCTCATCAAATGTGTATTTGTTCATTCTGCTTAGTTTGTCGGTGATTGCTAGGCCTCAAGAGATATAGCGGCATGCCAATGCTATACATCAGGCAACTAGTATGCACCGTTGTTAAAAATTTAAATTAGTTTTATAATTCGATCGAACAGCGAATCTAAAACCAAATCACTAAAAAGCGAAGGAAACAAAGGCCGAGATCGGCGAAAACGAAATTGGTGTCGTCGAAATAAGTATGAAACACGCTTGAATGCTACTTAAACGCATTTGCAAAGTCTACGAAGGCTTAAATTAAATCTATGATAGCATGTAAAGGAAACGTTACCTTAAGTAATCATACATATTATTAACTTAGAGATTAATCTTATTGTCAACCTATTATGATAACACTTAAATCTTTCTTTCGCTCCTGGTATGGAACTTTGTGGATAATTTTATTATTAGCAGCTATTTCATCTTGTATGGTCACTTTTTACACGACTGAAGAATCTTTATTTTCGAGTATAACCATGAAAAAACATGGTTTGATATTTCTTTTTAGTTGGATATTAATGCTAATGGCGATAGTGCCTGTTGCATTCGTCATATACAGACTTGACTCGTACAAATTTCTGGGGCAAAATGAAATAATACGCTATCTGATCCAATTTGCGCTACTCGTTTTGGTTTTGGGAGCTGTGGCATTAAGAGTTGTTTACAAGGTCTATTTAGTGGTATTTGGACAAGATCTTCAAAAGGTGATTATTTTGAGCGGGATTTTGTCGTGGTTATGTTCTGCTTTATCATGGTTCAGTTCTATTATGCCTTTCGAAAGGAAAGAAAGATTAATAACTATAAAAAAAAAGCGGGTAAAAGTAATGCAAAAATGGCTTTTGCAGAAAGATGAGCAGATACGAGCGGAGGAAAAAAAAGAGTAATGAGCTTCGGATGAATTATGAGCATGAATTGAATGAGCTAAGAAATCGGAAGCAACGATTGCGCGCCAACCACGATCGTTTGAGCAGTGACGAAAACAGATTGAAGGCTTGTCTCAAAGAGGTCAGCCAACAGATTGAGGTAATGATAGGTGCTGTCAATGAATGGGTGAGAATAACTCAGATTGCGTATTTCCATCTCAAGGAAGGATCCGCCAGATCCAAGCTGGTCGATGTACGTTTACTGGATGGCCGGGAGGGCACTGTTGATATAGACTCGCTGGCAAAAATTGAAAAATTGTGGCCTAATGTATTTTTCCGCGCCGGTCGGGGGCTATTGATCCAACAGCTGGCCATAAAAGACCAATACAAGGAGGGCAATGATTATATTGTGCAGCTACTTGGCATAGATCAGGAGCAGTTGAAAGTGCCGGCTGAGGCTTACGATAGACTACTGAAAATAAGGGAAGAATGGGCATTGGTAAATGAAAGATAAGAGTTAGGGGCGGGCTTGCGCCCCAATTTTAGAAATTTAAAGCCGATCAATAACTTCCGCTAGGGGTAAGTCATAATATGCTGCAAATTCATGTATGGTAAGTTGCTGGTGCTTGGCCTTTCTATAGGCATCTTTTGCCTGCTGATATTTGCGCTGTGCCTGCCTGGGACTGAGATCGAGTACCAGGGCAACATCTTTGGATTTATGCAAAGTCGATATTTTTGCTCATGTTTATCTGGGCTGATGGAGTGCTGTGGGGCATAATATGGTCATGCCACAGACAATCCATAGGTGGTACCATGATTTTCCTGTTAGCTGGATACCTCTCTGCCGATAGATGCACGATGCGCACTTTTAACGACAGCCCTTAAGAAAAAAATTAATAATTCTACTTTAAACGATTCAATCCATATTTTGTTTTAAATATTTGTATAACAACATTTTGATATTTACCAGTTAATCTATTACATACGATAATATCAGCCCCTTTTTGATCTTGGCTATTGCTCCGGTACCATCCTACGGGGCTATTAACAGGAGGCTACCATCCCCACACATTTTACTTACACGCAGTCTACGGATTGCTGTAACTCTTTGGTAGCTTTTCAGTAGCTCTCCAGTACCTTTTTGGTAGGGTATTGGTACCTTTTCAGTACACTCGCGGTACACTAACAGTACTTAAATACTAGCCCATGATGGACAAATAGTGCCATATACTGCCATTCCGAGTCTAATACTGACTATTTAAGCCATGTTGGCCATATCGGGTCATTTTGGACAGTGGGGGTTTTAATGCCCATCATCTTTGTGTTGTCATCAAAACTTAAATATCATGGCAAAACAAGAAAGTTTAATCAAGTTTAGAGGAAGGTCGGGGACCTTTCTTTTAGCAAACACCGCAGTCGCGGTTATGAAGTCCGCATGAAAGGCGGTGTGGACAAGGCCCGGATCCAGACGGATCCCAATTTTCAGCGAACACGTGAAAATATGGCCGAATTTGGTACTGCCGCAGGTACGGCCAAACTCCTACGTATTCAGCTGAACAATCTGCTGCGCACATTTGCAGACAATACGATGCGCAACAGGCTGACGTCGCTGATCCACAGGATACAAAAGTCGGATTCGGCAAATGCACGTGGCGAGCGTATCTTTCTGGAGGAAAACAGTACAATGCTCAAGGGCTTTGAGTTTAACCAGGCCAGTAGCCTAAAAATGCTGCTGGGTGAAAACTGGAACCAACCTATGACCGTACCGCCGGTGAGGCCACACTGATCATTCCTGAATTCAACCCACAAAATGATGTCATGCTGCTGAACGGGGCGACGCACATGTTGTTTACACTGGCCGCTGCCGAGCTGAGCACGGATGAAGTACCTCCGCGTCCGGTGATGGTCAAATCGGGCTACATTCCGCTGATTGGTGTGCACGTCGAGGAGACACTACAGGCACCATTGGTCGTAGATGCTGCAAAAGTGGTATACATCATTGTCGGTATTTCGATGTATCAGGAGGTTAACGGGGAATTCTATCCACTCAAGAACAACCCTTATAACGCGATGACCATCGTGGACGTAGACATTCCATAATAACCTGTCATGAACAACAGACACATCCTCAAGCTCTTCCGGAAATATGGGGCTGAGGGAACAAATGGAACGATCACCTTCAATGGAGAGCATATCTGCCATACCATCGAGCTGCCTGACCGCAATAACATCAGGCGGATCAGCTGCATTCCGATCGGTCAGTACAAACTGGAGAAGGTCCGTTACCAGCGGCATGGTGAGCAGATCGGTATCCCGCATGTGTTAAACCGTGAAGGAATCTTGATCCACGCGGCTAATAATGCCAAGGACGAATTGCTCGGCTGCATCGCTCCGGTCACCAGTCTAACCGGTGAGGGACAGGGTGTAGGAAGTGGGAAGGCGTTAGCTAAGCTCAAAGCGCTGGTGTATAGCCTCTGGGATATGGGTGATGAAGTGTATTTGAGTATTCGATAATACCTGAAAGGGCGGGAATAGATCATGGCTTTCTTTTGTGTCATCTTTTTAGTTATCTGGCTATATGAATCAAACTCGCTGCGCTCGGACAGTGATTCATATTTACGCCAGATTCCGTCAAAGCTTGACAGTCAGAAAGCTATATTTTCTATTCTTTGCCCTTCATGTTTATCGAAAGGTGTGTTGGTGGTAGAAAAAGACAGGATGATTGGTCATCCGCTATATTCCTTGGTGCAATTGCTATTGCCCAATGGCTGAATGAATTCAAACTCACGATGTTCAAACGAGAATTCATTCTTAACGCCATTCGGCTTCATCAATTTGCAGTCGGAATATAATGCTATCAACCACTCATCCTGTCTATTGAAAAACGCAAAAAGGATGAAAAAGATCTTTAACAAAATAGGACAGGTGCTGCAGCTGGTGCTGGCGGCGCCTGTCAAACTACCGGATAAGGTGGGGAATGTATTAAAATACCTGGCTTTGGGGCTAGGGATCGTGGAGACAGTATTGATCGGGAGGAGCCCCCGCCAGAGGCTCACGGCATAACAGAGAAAGGCTCGAAGGAAGCGTTGGAAAGGAGCAAAGCCGATGAAGCTGAATGATCTCCGTATCTCCACAATCGGTGGAACAATCTGCTCCATCTGGGCGAGCATTTCCCTCGGTGATGTACTGCAGACTGTCCTTACGGCTGCTTTGGGTACACTGGTCAGTTTTGTAACCAGTCGTTTACTGGGACGCTATAGTAAGCGAAGACGTCCATAATGGATGACAAGGCGCACCCAAATGGTGCGCCTTATGCATTTTGTAAGGTTGGGGATTTAACTTTGGAACGAATTCAAAAAGTGTTACACTTGGTTTTGCTAAAAATATTAGTTTTATTGAATTGTTTTTGCGATATTTACATACAACAACCAATTATTGTATCTATGAGCGAGCCAGTTTATATAGATCTAGTTTCAGACTATGCATTTAAGCGCATTTTTGGGTCAGAACCCAATAAGGATTTATTGATTTCACTATTGAATGGGTTATTCCGTGGACGGAAATCTATTGTCGATTTATTGTACGAAAAGAACGAACATGTTGGGGATAGCGAGGAGATCGGTACCGTGATTTTTGACCTGATCTGTACCGCTGATAATGGAGAGAAGTTTGTGATTGAAGTACAGCGTACTGCACAGATAAATTTGAAAAAACGCATGCTTTACTACAGCAGTAAGTTGATTGCCGATCAGGCTCCCAAAGGAAAACGGCGAGCGTGGAATTATGCGATCACCGAAGTATACATCATGGTACTTATGGATGGATTTACTTTTTCACAAGCAGAAGAATCCAGCGCTGTTCTTCATGATATCTGTTTGTGTAACAGGGAGACAGGTCGAGTTTTTATGAAGAGTTGGGGTTTATTTACGTTCAATTGCGTAACTTTACAAAAGTAGAGGCGGAATTAGAAAATGATCTTGATCGTTGGCTTTATGTTTTACGTAATATGTCAAAGCTGAACAAGATCCCGGTCTATCTGAAGAAGACTATATTTGAAAAATTATTTAAAATAGCGGAATACGCAAAGTTGAATAAGGAGGAACGAGCAATGTATGATGTAAGTCTAAAACGTAAATGGGATGCAGAAGCGGTGCGCCAATATCAGGAGCAACAGCTTAGCGAGGCTATTCAGAAAGGCCTCGAAACAGGTATCGAACAAGGTCTTGAGAAAGGGATTAAAGAAGGAATTGAGAGGGGTGCTGAGGCGAAAAGCTATGAGGTAGTGGAGAATTTGATTAATGAACTTAAGCTTACCGATGATATTATCGTGCGTGTTGCTGAAGTTTCGCTTGATTTTGTAAAGAAAGTACGGGCTGATCTAGCCAGAGACAGAAAGTAATTATTCCCAATATAGACGAAGACCCTATTCGTAGACAATTGTATCTTTTGGACCTGCAGGAAGAACGCCTTAAACTAGGATAGGGGCGATTTTGTGGAATTACATACTTATTTTAAAACGGCCTCCGTTTTGGTTAAAAATCGATCAACCGCCGCCCTAATATCAATTCCAGATCTTTCCGCCAAGACAATTAGCCACCAAATGTTTTAGCCAAGTTTATGTTCCAATTCCGCTTCAGAACCGGCTTTCGGCCAACGTTGTTGTTGCGACATAACGTTTCTGCCTACTAAACCAGCATCCGTTAAATAAGCCAGCGCGTCCTCCTCCACAGTCCATTCACTTCCATGGTGCAGCAATTCCAGTTCGCGATATTTTTTCTAATTTCCATACTGCGGCGAATGATTTCGTCAAAATTAGCTATACTCATATCTTTACTATTGTTTAGTCCACATTGGATTTGTTTCTAATATAGCCATAATCCGTAGATAATGCTAACCTGTTTTTTATCACACATTTTTAATCTTTTAATTGCAATTCCATTTGAATATTGCAACGTTTATAAGGAGTTGAATGTCCTACTATTTTGTTAAAACCTAACTTGTAATACAAATTAATGGCTGGTTTTAAAATAGTATTGCTTTCAAGATATATTTTTGATGCTCCCAGATCTTTGGCTGAATATATAGCAGCCTGTCCAAGTAACCAGCCTATATTTTTGCCTTGAGCTTTTGGTGAAACAGCCATTTTGCAAGCTCAAAATCATAGTTAGGGTCATCCATTTTCATTAGTGCACAAACGCCAAGTGGTTCGCTGTTGTATAATGCTACAAATATTTTTCCTCCCTTTGCCAAGATATAATCTTCAGGATTATCCAATGCTTTATAGTCGGCTTCCTCCATTTCAAAGTAAGTGGATATCCATTCTTCATTTAACGCTTTAAAAGCGGGTTTGTATTTGGGCTCGTAGGGTACGATTTGTACATCCTTACTTTCACGGAGTTTTTTTGTTCCTGTACTCTTTTCAGTAAAGGTTTTTGATCTAGTAAAATTCCCACTCAGCCAGTGCTTCCCAAAGGTTGTGCGTAGCCTCCTTGATAATTTCATCGATTGCATGATCAACATCGCCAATTTGTACTTTTTTTTTTTCAGAAAGCTTTATTCCCTTTTCGGTCAGCCCCGTTACATTCCTGCGTTTGTCATTGGACTTAATATTGTCTATAACTAATCCGGCTAAAGCCATTTCTTTAATGATTTTTGTAACAGACGGTTGAGAATGTCCTATTTCGTTCGCTATTTCCGTTATCGTCTTTGTTCCGTCTTCTGACAGTACAAAAATACAGGAAACCATTTTGGTGAAAAATCTACATCGTACAGTTCATAAATCTTGACTGCTTCTTCGGTAATCTGTGAAGCCATAAAGCGCAGCCTACTACCTAATGCCATTTTACCTGTTTTTTCAAATATGTCCATAACAATATAATTAATTACATAACCAGTTATGCAAATGTATAAAAAAATATTTACTCCAAATCTTTTTTCCTTATTAAGGTTCAATTTTATTCATCTCGAAATGCGAATAAGCTGGAGGATTGCTAAACCAATTGAAATACTTTGGCAACGTTGAATATATGGGTTGTGGAGTCATGGTAAAAGCCTTTTTGAAGTGACGCTTAAATGTTGTAAGACTTCGGCACCTGAGCTGCCGGCAGCAGTTAAGATATCTTTATGCGCGATTGTTTCGGAAATGCTTGAAAATCCAGCGAATTGTAAATGATTGCTGTCAAATAGTAGATAGCAGAAGATAGTTGCCATAAAACCAGTAAATTTAGAAAAAATAGAATGACCGAAAGTGCTCAATGACGAATTAAAAATAATGATGATGAGAAAATTTTCTTGTATAATGCTTCTTTTTATTGCTGCAGTGGGCAGTCTGCCTGCCCAAACGCTGACAGCTAAATTGGTTCCGCAACGTTTGGGTGCGAGCTTTGAACGTGTAAAAGAATCCATTCCAGACATGTCCGGCCAGTCTGTCAACAGCAAAATGAAAATCACAACCCTGGGAAGTACAGATTCGACTGCCAGCTTTGAAATCGAGGAGCAGGGGATAAGCATTGAAACGGTTGTGGATAACGAAAAAGAGTATAATAAATTGGTCGCGGCAGCAGCAAAAGATGTTTCCAAGCCAAGTATTCATATGCTGTATACTTACACGTTAAAGGATAAAAATTAAAAGTGCCACCGCCGAGAAAAATCTTTTTCTCTCCGGAGTATGGCGTAATCTGGACCTTGACGTTAAAAAAATAGCAGAAAAGGAAACCGAAATTGTACTTAACTACAAATCGATATCGCCTGCTTTCGCGGAGAAAATCCAAAGCGAATTTGAAGGTGATATCTATTACAAAAACAAAATTGTAAAAATTGCGGTTAATGACAAGCCAATGCGCCACCTGATCAATGAGATTTTGATTAATCAGATGCATGTCGACAGGGATTATCCCGCGCCAACGCACCCCGCACGCAATTAATCATTCTACATCAATTTGTTGGAGCTTGCCACGCTTACGACCGAAAAACACTGCCTTTCGGTCTTGCGCAATAGAACAATGTAAAAAATGTACGCGCTAAAATTTCAAAGATGACTGCAGCAAAGTTAAAGCTTGTTAAAATTCATCCTTCTTCTAAATTCAAGCGGTGAGACCGCTGTTTTCTTTGAATAAACGATTGAGTGACTGCGGCTGTTCAAAACCCAGTTGATAGGCAATCTCGGCAACGGAAAGTTCGGATCCGGACAGTAGATCTTTCGCTTTTTCAATGAGCTTATGTTGGATATGGTTCTGTGCGCTGTCACCGGTCTGTGAACGTAATAAATCGCTTAAATAGTTTTTCGACATGTGGAGCCGTTCGGCAAAATACCCTACCTGTGGTAAACCGTTGCGTTCGGTTTCGTCATTAAAATAGTGATCCAATAATTGTTCGAACCGAATGACCAAAGGGACATTGTGTACCTTACGTGTAATAAACTGCCGGTTATAAAACCGCTGCGAATAAACCAGCAACAGATCAATGAAACTGACAATAGCATCCTGGCTATAGCTGTCAATCGTATTTTCATACTCGCTTATGATCCCTTTCCCAATATTTCGGATCTGCTCTTTTTCCCGGTCGGACAGAAAAAGCGCTTCGTTGACTTCATAGTCAAAAAAACTGTAGCTGCCGATTTTGTTTGCCAGGTCATAGCTGCGGATAAAGTCGGGATGAAAAACTAGGGAATAGCCTACTTCGGCATGGACGGTCGTCGGATCAACGCTTATGGTCTGGCCGGGTTTAAAGAAGGTCATCAGGCCTTCCCTGAAGTCATATTGATGTGGCCCATATCGCAATACGCATTGCGCATCTTCTTTGACAGAAATGCAGTATAAATTGAGCTGAAAGGTCGTCTCGACCGCAGGATGTGTATGTTTGTTTTTGAAAAATCCGTGATGCTAAAAAGCGGATGCTGGGGTTTGGGGAGCTGCAATGCTTCATGATAGTCAGTGATGTTATTGATCCTGATCAATACTGATTCTTTCTTTGACATGCTATTAATACCTGTTAAATAATAAACGAATTTAAGGAAAATGCCATGCGCTTGCTGCAAGCATGGCATTTAATATTTTCTAGGGCTGCAAGGGCATACTTACATCCCGGGAACCGGTATCCAGTCCAACCGGCAGAATAGCCTCAATGCGCTGCAACTCTTCGGCTGTCAATAGGATGTCAGTCGCAGCAATATTCTGCTCCACATAGCGCACTCTTTTTGTACCCGGTATCGGCACGATTCCTTTTGGATCAGCCAGGCAAGGGCCAGCTGTGAGGAGTAACTTCTTTCTCTTTTCCAATTTGTTCAAGTTCCCGCACCAGATCCAGGTTTTTATAAAACTGTTCGCCCTGAAACCGGGGATAAGCCTACGGAAATCACCTTCGGGGATATCGTCCGCCGACTTGATCTCACCCGTGATAAATCCACGGCCCAAAGGGGAGTAGGCGACCAGTCCTATACCAAGCTCATTTGTCAGGTCGTATATACCATTGGTCTCCACCTCACGTCCAAATAAGGAGATCTCATTCTGCACAGCCGTGATCGGGAAGGTCGCGTGTGCTTTTGGATTTGCTCGGCACTGACTTCGGAAATACCCAGGTACCTGACCTTGCCCGCTGTAACCAGCTCGGCCATTGCACCCACGGTTTCCTCAATCGGCACATTGGGGTCTGGGCGGTGCATATAATAGAGGTCAATTACATCGGTATCGAGATTTTTCAGCGAGCGCTCGATAGACTTTTGGATATACTCCGGCCGACCGTTGATGCGCCAGGTCACCTGATCATTATCATCAATCTCAAAGCCGAATTTGCTGGCTAGGATAAATTTGTTTCGTTTGCCGCGTATAGCTCTGGAGATCAGCCTTTCGTTTTCAAAAGGTCCATAGAGATCGGCCGTATCCAAAAAATTGCCACCCAGTTCCAATGACCGGTGGATGGTGGCAATGGATTCTTGTTCGTCTGCCTTGCCGTAGATATCGCCTGTGGAGGCAAAACTGCTCATCCCCATGCAGCCTAAGCCTATTATTGGAATCTCGAGCCCCTGCTGGCCTAATTTTCTTGTTTTCATCTGCTTCTTATTTTTGTTACCCAAAATTACGAAGGATGGCCTGTCAGCTGCTTACCCCAATTACGGAATCTTGTAACCGAATTACGGATCGTAAAAAAATTAGGTGATTAAAAAGTATTTACTGGCTACATTCTGTTATACTTAATTTTACTAAAAATATTAGTTTTATTGAATTGTTTTTCCGATATTTACTCCTAACAACCAATTATTGTATCTATGAGCGAGCCAGTTTATATAGATCTAGTTTCAGACTATGCATTTAAGCGCATTTTTGGATCCGAACCCAATAAGGATTTATTGATTTCATTATTGAATGGGTTATTCCGTGGACGGAAATCTATTGTCGATTTATTGTACGAAAAGAACGAACATGTTGGGGATAGCGAGGAGATCGGTACCGTGATCTTTGACCTGATCTGTACCGCTGATAATGGAGAGAAGTTTGTGATTGAAGTACAGCGTACGGCACAGATAAATTTAAAAAAACGCATGCTTTACTATAGCAGTAAATTGATTGCAGATCAGGCTCCCAAAGGAAAGCGGCGAGCGTGGAATTATGCGATAAGCGAAGTATACATTGTGGTACTCATGGATGGATTTACTTTTTCACATGCAGAAGAATCCAGCGCTGTCCTTCACGATATCTGTTTGTGTAACAGGGAGACAGGTCGAGTTTTTTATGAAGAGTTGGGGTTTATTTACGTTCAATTGCGTAACTTTACAAAAGTAGAGGCGGAATTAGAAAATGATCTTGATCGTTGGCTTTATGTTTTACGTAATATGTCAAAGCTAAACAAGATTCCGGTCTATCTGAAGAAGACTATATTTGAAAAATTATTTAAAATAGCGGAGTACGCAAAGTTGAATAAGGAGGAACGAGCAATGTATGATGTAAGTCTAAAACGTAAATGGGATGCTGAAGCAGTGCGCCAATATCAGGAGCAACAGCTTAACGAGGCTATTCAGAAAAGCCTCGAAACAGGTATCGAGCAAGGAATAGAACGAGGTGCTGAGGAGAAAAGCTATGAGGTAGTGGAAAATTTGATTCATGAGCTTAAGCTTACCGATGATGTTATCGTGCGTGTTGCTGGGGTTTCGCTTGATTTTGTACAGAAAGTACGGGCTGATCTAGCCAGAGACAAAAAGTAAGTATTCCCAATATAAACGAAGACCCTATTCGTAGGCAATTGTATCTTTTGGACCTGCAGGAAGAACGCCTGAAACTAGGATAGGGATCGACCAAACGACTTGGAGCCAATCCAAATTGCTTTTTGAAAGCAAATGAAAAATGGGAGAGGTTTTCAAATCCTACCTCATAACAGACTTCCAAGGGCTTTTTTTCTTTTCTGTAAGCTGATAGTAGGCAAGTTCCAAACGTTTATGTGTTAACCAGCGTTGTGGAGTCATGGTGAAAGCCTTTTTAAAGTCCCGCTTAAAGGTTGTCAGACTTCTGCCGGTGAGGTAACCAAATTTTTCCAGTGGAAGATTGAACATAAAATTCTTTTCCATATAATCGACAAGGTTGATTTTTCCGGGCTCTTCAAAATTAGCAAGCACATCATCGATCTCTTGGTTCAGCGTTCGGAGAATACTGATGGCTTCGGTAATTTTAATGGAGGCAATATCTGCAGGAATGTCTTTCATGTCGAAATAGGGAATAAGCGATGCCAGGCAACTTTCCAGGAGCGGGTGATTATTGAAACAAAAATCTTCGGTGAATTTTTGGGTTGGGGATTTATATGCTTGCCTGCATAAAAATCCGTTAATGTTTCTAATGATAAATGCATGACAACAGTTTTATGAGGTTCACCGTCTTTAGGATAATTAATAATAGTCGCCAACTGATTTCTGGGAATTAGAAAAATATCCCCTTTTCCACAGATATAGGTAGCATCAGCCTGTACAATCTTGGTTTCTCCGGAAAGAAACCAGACCAGCATATGCTGGTCAAACATAATATCTGATTTGAAAACTTGTCTTCGTAGCTCGAAAGCTTTATATCTTCGGTAATGTATCGGGCTTGGTATTCCATGACTTTTGCTTTTTTTTTTTTGAGAAATCAATAATCTAAAGATAAGAAATAACCGCATTTACTTTGTTTAAAAGTTCATTGTTAAATTGGGGCAAAATGCAGATCCCGCCCCAGTGGTAAGCTGATTTACGGATTGAAGCGAATACCCGTCATCTCTTCTGTCAGTTTCCATAGTTTCTTCGCATTGGTTTCATCAAGTGAATAAGGATGTACGCCTTTTGATCGGTCATATCTGATGATAGTACTGCAATGTCCCCATCCTCACAATAGACCCCTCCAATATGCTCCAATAAAGGGCTTGTAGCACACCATACTGTTGTAGCTGCTCCTTGTGGCACCGTCTTTAGCGATGCAGCAACTTCGGGAGCATGTTACCCTGTGCATCCACAAAACCCATTTTTTGAAATAGTTCCAGTGGAGCTTCTCTGCCTAATTCAGTTCCACCAATAGAACCTGGATGAACGGCATAGCTTCTGATATTGGAAGATTGTCCCCGCACATCCAGTTCCATTGAAAAAGATTGACAGCGGTCTTCGATTGTCCATACCCCTGTAACGTTTCATATGCGCTGTGGAGGAAATGGGGATCATCGAAATTAAAAGGCGCAAAATGATGACCGTGGGAAGAAACATTAATCACGCGTGCTCCATTGGCTTTTTTAGTGACGGCCATAATCTGGCGCTGAGCTGGAATAGGGCTAAATAGTTGGTCGCCAGCTGGGATTCTATACCCCGTGCATCTCTGCGAAGTGGTACCCACATAATACCTGCATTGTTGATCAGTAAATGTAATGGCCTTCCTGACGCGATAAAGTTTTCCGCGAAAGCATCAATAGATGTGGGAGACATTAAATCCATTGCGACAATTTCGACATTTCTAATTCCTTGCAGATTCTTCTTTGCCTTTTCAATATCGCGCGCAGGTATGATTACTGTAGCTCCAGCTGCGGCGAGAACTTTGGTGGTTTCCAACCCAATTCCTGTGTTGCCGCCAGTGACAATAGCGATTTTCCCGGTAAGATCGATGTTTTGAATGACATCATTGGCTGTTGATTTTGCATTGAAGCCCGAACCGATAGGTTGTTGTTGAACTCCTGATAATTATTCTTTTCCATTTTGAACATATTTAATTGTTATTACTGAGACAAAATTAGGACGGATTAACATGCGCCGTTTTGTTCAAAAGTCCTAATTAGCTTTGTTCAAAAGGGCAGGTGATTTTATAACAATACCAGTAGTTCGTTTTTCTTTGTTTTGGTTAGGATAATCCTCATTCTGGCAACGTAAGGTGTAGCTATTTGGGAGCAACTATGGTGTACCACACTTAATAGGAATTATTCTTGCCGGTAGACCAGGTCTTTGCTGATGCAATGTTCTTCCCAGGGCATTTCTATAAGCCGGCTATGCGCGTTTTGTGGAATGATACTTTTTGATGTCGGCAGGTAAAAATGGGTTTTATTTCCACTTCTTAACGTATCGCGTAAATCGGGGATCTTTTTGAGGGTGCGTTGCAAGGCCGCAAAAAGGCTTTTGAGGATTTGTCAGCTTGCTTCATGATCTGCCGCAGGTGGATGATTTCTCTTGTACGATCAGTTTCATAACCACCACTTCCTGCGATTGTATATTCGGCTACAGGCGAATCGTAGAAGAGACCGGAGCTTGTGATTGTCTCCTGATCTGAAAAGGGATAGGTAGACAGAAAAAACCATAATAATCCGCCGATGAAAAGCTTTCCAAAAACGCCGACTGATTTTCCTTGTTATATTTCACATAATTACGCTTGCCTGAACCGCGGTTTATCGTTTCAATATAGGCGTGCGCACGATGTTTTTCCATCGTTTCTCCGCAATACTGAAAAAATAGCTCTGCAGGTATGGCAATCCAAAAGTATTGGCTCATTTTTTTCTTGTATTTAATTTAACTAATATAGGATAGTTACTCTTCCGTATCATCATTGTAACCAATGGCCAAAGGCTTTTGACCATCCACAACATAAGCTTCGTAACAGGTAACGCCTAATTTTTTAATGCCCTGAATGTAGGCAGGCAAGTAAATATACTAAAAGAATCAGACCAAGTATGTTAAGGTTACATAACTTATTTTTTACTATCTTAATGGCACTAAAAATGATGAAAACAGATTTAAAATAATGCTTGAACAGTTCAAAAAACACCTGGATAAATTTATAAAGGTTTCCGATGATGAATTTACCGACATTACTGGATATTTTGAGCCCCAGACGCTTAAAAAGAAAGAAAACTTATTGACCGAAGGGCAGATCTGCAAAGCAAGTTATTTTGTACTGGATGGAATTATAAGAAAATTTTTCATCAACGAAAAGGGTGTTCAGCAGACTACTGAATTCGCGATCGAAAACTGGTGGATGACAGAGACGTTCTCTTATATAAATCAGACGCCCACAGAGTTTTATATTCAGGCTGTACAGCCAACGGAAATCCTGGTCATTCGCCAGAATGCCTTCAATGATCTAATGGAAAATCACCCGGTCATGGAAAAGTATTTTCGCATGGTGTACCAGAAAGCCTATGCCGCTGCTCAGATGCGTGTCAAGATGCTTTACGAACACTCTAGGGAAGAGCTATACCGTCAATTTCTCAAGAATCAACCTGCATTTCTCCAACGTGTACCGCAATATCTCATTGCTTCCTATCTAGGCTTTACACCCGAGTATCTCAGCGAAATCCGCAAAAAAATTTTTCTTAAACCCGTTTAAATTTTTCCGGCTCTCTATTATCCAATTTTGTAGTATCAAAATAAAAAATAAGAAAAATGGAAAACGAATCAACATCAGCACAACAGAACCACAGGCATTCAAAGCAATGTTAGGATTGGAAGGCTATCTGTCAAAAATTGAGATCTCGCAAACGCTTAAAGAACTCGCCAAAATCCGTGCTTCACAGATCAACAACTGTGCTTACTGTATTAGCATGCACACCAAGGATGCCATCAAAAACGGTGAAAGACCAGAGCGTATCTTTTTGTTGAGTGCCTGGAGAGAGGCTACCAAATTTTTCACCGAGGAAGAGCAGACCATACTGGCAATGACGGAGGAAGTAACCCTTATACACCAAAACGGATTAAGTGAAGAAACCTACAACAAGGCATCCGAGATTTTCTCCGAAAACCAGATCGCTCAGATCATCATGCTCATCGTCACCATCAATGGCTGGAACCGTATTGCCTTGAGTACTCATCTGGAAATAGAAGATTAATACGTACGTTTATAGGGAGCTGTGGAAATGGACCAGAAGTATTTCATAAGCTCCCTTATTCTGATAAATCCTATAGCAAAGGCGATGTAACGCGGCCAGCAAAAACGAGCAGTGGCCATCAGATTATAATCAACAGAGTTGACCTTCACAACAAAGGAAATTTGAACTCCACAACAAAACGACATAACAGCAATTCGACGAACTTTGTAAAAAAATTAAAGGTTATGTGGACAAAAATAACATCCCTGATTTATCGGGGAAAATAGCAATCGTTACCGGATCAAACACCGGTATAGGGTTTGAAACAGCAAAAGCGCTGTATGAAGCAGGTGCACATGTGACCATTGCCGCAAGGGATTTCCAGAAAGGAAAAGATGCTATCAAAAAAATTCAGTCCGAAACGGCTGGGGTGGGAACATTGGACTATGGAATGCTGGACCTCGCAAACATCGGCCTGATTCGGGAATTTGCAGATCACTTTATGCAAAAGCATACAAAACTGGATATGCTCATCAACAATGCCGGAGTGATGGTTCCTCCAGCTGCTAAAACGGATGATGGCTTTGAAATGCAGTTCGGCGTAAACTTTATGGGGCATTTTGCGCTGACAGGATATTTGCTGCCGCTCGTTAAGCAGACCGCCAATGCCCGAGTAGTGACACTTTCCAGTGGGGCGGCTACTTTGGTGGACAGCATTGACTTTGACAACCTCAGACTGGAAAAGAACTATGATGAATGGCGTGAATATGCCGTAAGCAAGCTGGCAGATATCTTGTTTAGCTACGAGCTGGACCGGAGATTCAAAAATGCCCGTATATCGGCCATTTCTGTGGCGGCGCATCCCGGCGTCACGCGAACCGATTTACAGCGGAATATCCCGGGTGAAAATCTGGAAGGTATGGTTGCTGCATTTGATCAGGTGATGGAGCCGTGGCAGGGTGCCCTGCCAAGCCTGTTTGCAGCAACAGATCCATCCGTTGAGGGTGGTAAATTCTACGGCCCGGACGGTCCGAAAGAATATGCGGGATATCCGGCCTTGTCCGGCCATCATACAGCAGCCATGAACGATGAAGCGCTTGCCAAAAGGCTCTGGGAATATGCCGAAAACGCCATACAATTGACTTACAAATTCTAATACTTGATCCGAAATGAACAATCAAACAGTTTTAGTAACCGGCGGTACTGGATTTTTGGGCGTAAATATTATTCTTGCATTACTCAAAAAGGATTTACCGTAAGAACAACACTGCGCACGCTCTCCGCACCGGAGAGGAAGCGATACTTGCAAGTGTGGACAGCTACAATTTCAGTAACACGCAAAATTAATCTGTAGGAACAGTATATTTGGTAAACCATGAAAGTTAACAACATCCAATCCTGTCACCTTGGCCCGGAGATCTCTCCCGAGAACTATATACCGGAAAACTATTTTCTATACTTATTGAAGGGCGATATGAAGGCTTATGACGGCGAGAAAACTACACAATGAAACCGGGCGACTATTGTATCGCCCGGAAAAATCATTTGGTACGTTATACGAAATACAAGGACAATGATGCTTTTGAAAAAATCATCATCACCCTGGATGAAGCATTCCTGAAGCGCTTCCTTGAACGGCATGTTTATGACGTCCGGCCATCAACCATCAGTGACTCCTTTATTTTTATACCGGAAAACAAGCTCATCCAGAATTTTATAATATCACTGGAACCTTACTATACCGGTGATCTTGAGATCAGTGCGGATTTTGTTGACGTAAAGAGAGAGGAATTATTGATTATTCTATTGAAATCGAATCCTGACCTGATTAACATATTGTTCAATTTCTCGTTACCTGATCGGATTAATTTAAAGGAATACATGAACAAAAATTTCAGGTTTAACATCAGCCTGGAGAAATTTGCATTTTTACGGGGAGGAGCCTATCGACCTTCAAGCGGGATTTTCAACGCATATTCGGAACGACCCCGGGCATCTGGCTCAAGAAGAAAAGATTGCAGGAAGCTTATTTTCAAATCGCCGAGCAATCCAAGAAACCAAGTGATGTCTATCTCGAAGTAGGTTTTGAAGACCTGTCGCATTTTTCCTACGCGTTCAAGAAAGAATTTGGAAAGACGCCAAATGAGATAGCAAAGCCAGTTTCAAATCGCATTTAATAACAATTAGCAAAAGTTCAACTAAAAATCCATTTGACTGTGAGGTTAAACCAAAAAAACTATCCTGGGTATTTAATAGCGCAACGGCCATGATACATATTGTTATTGTTCTTTGTGTATAGGGAATAATAATCTCTGTTTAATTCATGGCTTTACAGGATGACCTATTTCCTTAAAGAACTTTGTAAGCATTTCATATGTACTATCATCAGCGGCTTTTTAGCCGAACAACTGTAGCACAAATAATACGATTCTAAACCTTATCCTCCACAATCATTTTTCGATGTTCTCTACCCCAAATAATCATTTCCGAAATAATAGTCCCGAAAGTCCTGCAATATTCAGTGGGTTCATATTCAATTAAAACAGGAATATCGGGATAAACAGTTCGTTTAACCAACTTATTTAACTCCATATCTTTCAGTTCTTTTGAAAGCATTCTTGTCGTAATCCCGGGGATACTTCTTTCAATTTCGCGAAAACGTCGGTTGCCGTTGCAAAGCGAATTAATAACAGGAATTCGCCACTTTCCTCCAATGAAATAGAGTGTGTCCTGCAAAGCTCTAAGTTCTTCTGTCTGATCTCTTTCCATGATCACAAAGTTAAATGATATAATTGATGATACTGATATACTCCGTTATACTGATAACAAAAGTATACCATTTCCCCTATAACTTTGTAAAAAAATCAAAGAAATGAATAAGTTCAATAACAAATTAGCCATCGTAACAGGTGGAAACAGCGGAATAGGATATGCAACCGCAAAAGAATTAATAGCAGAAGGAGCACAAGTAATTATCACCGGAAGACGAAAAGAAGCCATTGAAAAGGCTGCTGCAGCGTTAGGGGCTATTTCTTTTGTGGCAGATCAAGGGAAATTGGAAGATATTGAAAATTTCAAAACCCAAGTTGAAAAGCAATTCGGAAAAGTTGACATCCTGTTTATTAATGCAGGCATCACTGGAAGTTTAGGTCCGATCGAAAATATGAGTGCCGAAAATTTTGACGATGTAATGGGTATTAATTTCAGAGGAGCTTATTTTACCTTGAGCAAATTTATTCCCCTGTTGAACGATGGTGCTTCAGTGGTATTTCTTTCATCCAACGTCGCGACCACATCTAAACCAAATAGCTCGATTTACCAGGCAAGCAAAGCAGCATTGAATTCCATTGCGAAGACCGCTGCTGCAGAACTGGCACCAAGAAAAATCAGAGTAAATTTAGTGAGCCCGGGGCCTACAAAAACGGAGATTATGACCAAAGCAGGACTGGATGAAAAAACATTGGAAGGTCTTGATGAATGGTTAATCAGCGGAATCCCTTTACAAAAAATGGGAACTGCGGAAGATGTAGCCAAAGCTGTTATTTACCTGTCAGATAACAATGTGGCAAGTTTCATGACCGGAACAGAAATCCTTATGGACGGTGGAATGGTTTTATAATTGGGGCTTCATTTTTTGGAATGTGGGTGCTGGAAGCTTGAAAAAATTCCAGCACTTTCTAATGATATACACCAACTACTTAACGTATCGATCTTTAGGAAATCCAGCTCAGCAAAGGGCATCTGGAACATGAGGAAAACTTACTTAAGTTCTGGAAGTTTAACCTCTCTATCATAAAGAACATTAACTACATTTTTATGAAATCTTCCTTTTTGATCCGTTCACCGTTGGTATTATAAGCAATTGAAATATCGGCTTCTTTATTATAAATTAGAACCGCATGGGATCCCAGGGTATCCCCACCATGTCCATAAAATATGGTCCCTTCAAAATCCCAGACTGCGATTCCTCTTCCCCAATTTTCTTTTCCTATTAGAGGTTCCATTAACTGAAGCGTTTCCTTTTTAATAATATTGTTGTGGAACAAATTGTTCACGAAGACATTTAAATCATACGAGGTTGCAGCAATGTCGCCGACGCCTATAACATTAAGAAAGTCGAGATCTTTATCTAATAGATGCCAAGAATTATCATTATAGCGATAAGGTGGATAAACGTTTTTTTGATTGGGCCTGAAAGAATCTAAATTTTTTAATCCGAGCGGTTTTATAATTTCATTTCTAACAATTTTTTGATAGGACTTTCGGTATTTTTCTTCAAGGATTTTTGCAAGTAGATAATATGCGGAATTTGAATAAGCGACCTTTTCATCCGGTTCAAAATTTTTCCCCTGTTGGATGATCAGGTCCATGATTTGTTTATCAGTTGTTTTTTCAGTTACCCATACTTCGCCATCTTTAACAACATAACTGCCTAGTCCGCTGGTATGGCCAAGAAGATGTTTTATGGTTATTTTATCCGAATTGGGAATTTGAGGATAGAACTCAGCAAGTTTATCGGTCAAATGTAATTTGTTATCCTCGATTAACTTAAAAATTAGAACTGCTGTAATCATTTTGGTAACAGAGCCAACCTGATACTTTGTACTTTGATTGTAGATCAATCCAGGTATATTTTTTGACCAAAATGTTTGGTATAGACTTCTTTCCCATTCTTAAATATAGATAGACTGCCGATCCCTAGATTTTTATTTTCAATTGAATTAAAATAAGTATCAAGTTTTTCGGAATTAATATTTTGTGCAAATAGAAAGGTTGGAAGGATAGCAATTAATAGAGCGGCTAGTTTATTTTTCATTTTAAATCTGTTTTTTCTAATATTCGTATGACAATCAGCTATTGACATATATTGCAATATCGTGTTATTTACTTTAGGAATGATAAGTTTTGGCAAAATCTAGTTTGGTAGTACTCAAAAGGAAACAACTTACTTGGAACAATATTCAAAGGCTGATCTCGATAGCGATCAACAATAAATGCAAGTCGACACCGACCTGCATTTAAGGATAAAAGAACTACGAAAGAGCATCTAGCGAAGTGATCATTTTTAACGGCTTAACTTACCACAGTATTCAGCGCCCAGTCCTCAAAATGAATCTTGCCAGCATTATATTGCCCAGCAGGAACAAGCAGGGATTTAGGAACAGCAAGATGCATATATTTGCTATCCTCGTCAGAAACAACCCTTATGGGCTTCCCGGATATCGCAATATATTTTGCCACAAAATCATCCATATTTGCCCTTGTAGGCCCAGCAATCTCTACCGTACCATTTTTAGGCTCTTCGAGTGCAAACTGTACAATGTAATCTGTGACATCTTCCAGGGCAATGGGCTGGTAGTCGATCTTCGAAACAAATACCTCGTCAGCCTGTCCCTGAACGGCAATGATGGCATCAGTATGCTCATAAAACTGTGTTGAACGAATGATTGTATAAGGTATTCCGGAGTTCTTGATGTTGTCTTCCTGATATTTCTTTGCGCGAAGATATCCGATCTCCAGCGCATCGTCCGTTCCGACAATGGAAAGTACGAGGTGATGCCTGATGTTTGCGGTCTGCTCCGCTTTTACCAGATTTTTTCCTGCGGTCTGAAAAAGTGGATTGCATTTTCTTCTTCAGGAGAGGAGGAATTGGATAGATCGATTACGATCTCTGTATTTTCCAGCGCCTGGGAAAGACCTTCTCCCGTCATGAGATCCACTCCATGTGAAGGCGAGCCAATGACCACCTGATGACCAAGGTTTGCCAGCTTTTTGTGACCAGTCTCCCGGTAAGACCTGTACCACCGATTACTAAGATTTTCATATCTGAACTATTTAAATTTGTAAAATTGATTAAAATAAGCTGCGTACCTGCACGCCGAATGGATTTCCAAACCAGCATCGCCAATATCCGTCAGGCCCTTTCTTGGCGTAATCGCTTGAAGTTCCTGTAATATTTACTTTTTCGCCGTTATTTCCTGTTCCGGCGATTTTCCAATGCAGGACCAGTGAAGCCAGATTATCCGTCGAATAAATATTCCGGGCAACAATTTCCATCGGCAATCCAAATCCGAAGGACTGCTGCAGCTCATGGGCGATCGCTATTTTTCCGCGTTTGGGCTCACCGCTGGTACTGATAACGACTGCATCATCCTCATAGAAGCCGAGCATGGTTTCAATATCCCTGGAATTAAAATGAACCAAAAGAGAATCGACAATTCCTTCAGGGGTGGTTGATAATTTATAAGTTGGATTCTCTGCTAAATTATGATCTTCCATAAGACCTAAGAATTTATATTATGCGATATACTATACCGTACAGTGTATCTATAGTGCAAAATTGATCAAAAAATGAATGCAGGAAAACTGACAAACAAAGGTAAAAGGTGGACAAAAAAAGAAGCAGTGTTTGAGTTGAATAGGATAGGATCGTCTAGTCCAGGTCTGGATTTGAGCGTAGTGTCTTTCTGTAATCACCAGGTGATCGTCCAGCTTTTTTGTGAAAAGCCTGATAAAATACTTGGTATCTTTATAACCTAGCTGGACCGCAATTTCCTTAATACTTAATTGCGAATAATAGAGCAGGCGCTGTGCTTCGCTTAGTATTTCCTTCTGGATCAACGCGGATGCGGATAAGCCCGTCACCATTTTAACGACATCGTTTAGGTGGGCCACGGAGATATTTAGCTTCTGGGCATATGCTGCGGGGCGTTTAAGGCTGCGGTAATCACGCTTTACAAGATTTCTGAATTCGTTGGTTATACTCATAACCCTGGGGCTGTGACTTATGGACCCAGCGGCCGATCTGCGATCGTGACAAATTACCGCCTGCGTTATAAAAGCTGACAGCAAGGGCTGTTGCACTTCCTTATTTGCGGTATTGTTTATACTGTCCAAATTTTTCAGGGAGTCTAGGATTGCCGTAAACCATTGTTGCTCCGCCGCTGAAAGTGATAATATAATGGTTTCATTTAAAGACGCATCAAGTATGTCCTTGGCTGATTTGGTCATATGATGGCCTTCAAAAGAAATGTAATAACCAGATGCCCCTAAAGCCGTGGTGATCTGATGTACCTGGTGCGGTGGGCAGACAAAAAGTGTTCCTGCAGGCATGGTCAGCTGTTCAAAATCAAATAAGACTTCCAACTGCCCAGCTTCAACAAGCATGCAGGTATAGTGGTCATGCCGATGTGGATTCAGCGCTTTTAGGATGCCCGGAGTTGAACCATCCCATAGGCCAACAGCCATACCGCTGCTGGAATCCATGCTGTTCACTAAAATAGAATCTCTTTTTGGCATGTGGCGCAATTTTAAATTCAAATTTAGTTTATATACTTTAAGAATTGCTATAGATTACGTTTTATGTTAATTCTTTCGTATTTGTATTAGTTTGAATCTTTCAAAAATGAACCACGTACCGTATTCAACAGATCGTGCGGATACCCGAGGCTAATGGAGCTTAAAGCATCTAGTTTGGCCAGCTCCTCAGCTGTCAAATTAATTTCAGTAGCGCTAATACTTTGCTCAAATTGATTGAGATTTCGCGCTCCTAGCAATGGGAATGCCTCTTTTGATAAATTCCATGCAAACGCAATCTGACCGGGAGTTGCTTCATATTTTTCCGCGATTGATATCAGTTCATCAATGACCAGTTTGGTTTTCTCGTCTTCCGTATATTCAGTGTCATTAGAATGACTGATGCGTCCCGCTTCGCCCTTTCTATACTTAGCGGTGAGCAGTCCGCCCGCCAATGGCGAGTACATCATGACTCCTAAACCAAATTCCTTAGCCATCGGGATCAGTTCACGGTCTGCGGTACGTTTCAATAAATTATATTCAATCTGTAAAGCAGTGAGTTTCATTGCTGATGCAATGGCCGACGCCTTCCATGCCGGGAAATTCGTCAGTCCCGCATACAGTATTTTTCCTTCTCTGATCAGATCCTGTAGCCCTATGGCTATTTCTTCCAGCGGAGTTACCCCGTCATCATAATGAGGCATATATATGTCAATGTAATCAGTCTTCAATCTTTTCAGACTTTGTTCAACAGCCTGACGCATGGATTTACGGTTATTTCCAAAATTACTGATTGCAGGGCTGGGGTCGCTGCTTCTGGTATATTTTGAGCAGATAATAAAATTGCTTCGCCGGCCTTGTATAAAATTACCAACGATTTCTTCTGCTTCTCCAAATTGGTAAACATCAGATACGTCGATAAAATTACCACCTGCATCTGCATAAGCTGTTAAAATCTTTTTGATTCCTCAGGATCGGCTCCGTAGCCTTTTCTTGTTCCAAAATTGGCTGCTCCCAATATTATTTCACTGGCATGCAGTCCTGTTTTTGATCCAAATAACTTGTATTTCATATTTTTATATTTACTTTGTTGCAAAGTTAAGGGCATAAAGTAACCGTGTCAATTACGGATAAATTTATCTATACTCACTTTATACCTTCGTAAAATATATCAGCTATGTACGAAAAAAAAGCTTCCGGTCAATTTAGATTGTGGTTTACATCTGTTTTTGCAGGTTGTTCAGGGAAAATGGAAAATAAATCTGCTCTGGGCAATACATTCAGGTATCAAGCGTCCGGGTGAGCTGCAGCGGAAAATCCCCAATGCAACCCGTCGTGTTCTTGATGCGCAGCTTGGCCAGTTGATTGAACACAGATTAATCAATAAAGTCGTCTTTGATCAGCTTCCGCTGAAAGTAGAATATGAACTGACTGGGTTAGGTGAAAGTCTTATACCGGTCATCGAGGTAACGGCCCAATGGGGCGAGGATCACAGAAATGAATTGGAACAGTTTTTTTAAGCCTAGTCATAACCTATAAAGAATCACGGTGGTGTTATCGGCGTGGAAAGTGAGGTAAGATAGGGAGCAACGTTCTGGTTCAAATTGCCCTTGTAGCTTTGTTGGATATCTGAATGGAGCAATGTGATTGCAACATCATGTTTACAAAAGGTTTCGTTACGTCAATGTTACATTCGCCTACTGCGTCATTGTTTATATTTGTAGCGTACACAAATCAAAATGCTGTGCTTTAGATATCAAACAACCTATGTTAAGACGAGTTATATTTCAATTTCTCTTACTGATAAGTGCGATGCTGCTGATCGTGAAGCCTTTGATCGGATTTTCACTTTATCATCAGGCAAAACGCAGGGCGAGAATGAGTTTATCACCGTTATCAAAGCCTTTAGTAAACGAAAACAGGAATACCTGGATTGGGTTGATGTAAAAGATGTTGTCTGTCTGACGCTCTCGCCGCTTCGTCACTTTGTCGCTAAGGTAAAGGAGTTTTTCATTACTCATTTTTTCAATCTATTCTTTCCGAATTCGAGCACGTTTTCGATTGGTAACTTCTTTTCTAAAATAGTATTGCCACTCGAACGGCTATACCTGCGTAATCTTCAGCTGACTTTATGATAAAAAAGCGATTTTAATCGTATTGAGTGGGTCCCAATGGGACTGCAAACATTCATTTATTTTAAAATAAGCTTTTATATGTTTCAGAAACTTGTCCTTATGGGGCATGTGCTGCTCTGCTGTAGCTTGTTTAGCTATGGACAGGAGAGTCATGTGCCTATCAAACTCAACCAGCTGCTGTCGTCGGTAACGCAGCATGCGCCATCCTTACGCACCGACTATGTCCGTACAAAGGTGCAGCAGGCCCGCGCCGCAGAAGCCAAAAACAACCGTCTGCCGAGCCTACAGCTCTCGTATCAGGCAGACGTCGGCTCCAATAATAATGTGCCGGGGCCTTACTTCGGATTTGGTCTCGTGCCGACCAATAATGGTGGTATACGTCCCAATAATAATTATCAGGCTGTGAGCAGCAATCTTGGCATTGCGGCCTTCCAGTGGGAGGTCTATAATTTTGGTCAATTCAATGCCCAGGATCAGCTCGCGCAGGCGGAGGTGACCGTGGAGAACCGCCGTTTTGAACAGTCGAAGTATGACTTACAGTCCTTCACGATCTATAGTTATCTGCAGTTATTGAAGTTGCATGACCTGATCGGAATTCAGTCGCGCAGTATAGCCCGTAATCAGGAAATACGTCAATCGATCTTTGCGCTGGTCAAAAGTGGAATTCGTGCAGGGGTGGATACCAGCATGGCGGATGCTGAAATATCGCGTAGCCAGCTTGGCCTCATCGAACTGGATAACCAGCAACAGCAACTGCGGATTCAGCTGGCTACTTTGGCGGGTATGTCCCCAGCACAGATTGTGGCGGATACCACTGCAGAAAAGATTCTTTTCGAGCAGGTAAAGAACGCGCCCATTGAACTCGATGGCGGCCGTCAGCATCCTATGATCGCCTACTATAATGCGTTGTTCGACAAGACGAAGATGGAAGAGAAGCTGGTTGCCAACAGTTACCGTCCCAAGCTGTTTCTATCTGGCGCAGTCTGGGGAAGGGCATCCAGTGTACATAGCGATAATAGTTATGGTTCGCTCGCCGATGGCTTTGGGCTGCAACGTGGTAATTACCTTGTTGGTCTAGGGATCAACTACAACCTGTTTGATCTGCGCCGCAAAAAGGTAAAACTCAATACGCAGCGTCTTAGGGTGGACGAGGCTGGTCAAAAGCTACAGGAACAACAGGCCAACATCGCCATGAATATAGCACAGTCGGCCACTGAAGTGGCAACTGCAGAAAGACGTCTGAAGGAAATTCCGCGTCAGACCAAGGCAGCAAATGCCGCCTACCGCCAGAAGTTTTCCTTGTATAAGAATGGGCTAATTGATATCGTGGAGGTCAATGTTGCCCAAAATATGCTTAATCAGGCAGAGCGCGATTACATCACCGCCAAGTATAATTATTATCTGGCATTGTTTCACCAGGTGGTGGCACAGAACAATGTCGATGGCTTTCTTCAACTTTTTAACTAATCACTTATGTCACTAGTCACAGCTGCTTTACGAAGGCCGATTACCACAGTGATCATCACCCTGAGCCTGCTGCTCTTTTCGGTACTCGCTGTACTGAAAATACCGATCGATATATTTCCGCAGCTCAATTCACCGACAATTTACGTCATTGAATCTTACGGCGGGATGTCCCCACAGCAGATGGAAGGTTTTTTCTCCTCCCGGATGCAGGATCAGTTTCTCTATGTCAATGGCATTAAAAATATATCCGCCAAAAATATCCAGGGGCTTACGCTCCTGAAACTTAGTTTTTACGAAAATACCGATATGGCCGAAGCTTCGGCGCAGGTGGCGCTGCAGGTAAACCGTGCCATGAAGTTTTTTCCGCCGGGAGCATTGCCACCGCAGGTGGTCCGTTTTGATGCTTCCTCTTTGCCCGTAGGTCAGTTGGTGCTTTCTTCAAAGACAAGAAGCCTCAAGGAGATTTACGATATGGCGAGCACGCTGGTACGCCCCATGTTCTCTGCTGTACCGGGCCTCTCCGCGCCGCCACCATTTGGCGCCAATTCCAGGACGATCACGGTAAATGTGGACCCCAATAAATTGCGGAGCTACAACCTGACCGCCGATGAGGTGGTGATGGCGTTGTCCAAATTTAACGTGATGTCGCCATCCGGTAACCTGCACCTCAACAATACAATGTATGTAACCACCATCAATTCACTGATCAAGAATGTTACAGATTTTGCTGATATCCCAATTCTGACAAAAAATGGGATCCCGATTTATATCAAAGATGTCGCACGCGTATCGGATGCCTCGGATGTGACGGTAAGTTATGCACTGATCAATGGTCGGCGCTCTGTTTATATTCCTGCCGTTAAGACTTCGGATGCATCCACCTGGGCAGTGGTCAGCAATCTAAAGGCCAAGCTGCCGGAAATCCAGAATCTGCTGCCGGAGGATGTGAAGGTGTCTTATGAATTTGACCAGTCAGTAGCGGTTATGAACTCGGTGCAGAGTCTTTTACACGAAGGTGGGCTCGGCGCTTTGCTTACTGGTCTCATGGTACTCTTGTTTCTGCGCGACTGGCGGAGCAGCCTGATCGTTATCGTCACCATACCGGTATCCATCCTGATCGGCGTCCTGCTGCTGACATTGTTTGGCCAGACCATCAATATCATGACCTTGAGCGGCTTGGCTCTGGCCATCGGTATCCTTGTCGATCAGGCCACGGTAACCATTGAAAGCATACACCAGCATCAGGAACAGGGTACACACAAGCGTAAGGCGATCTACAATGCCTGTCAGGAGATTGCCGTTCCACTACTATTGATTCTGTTCTGTATTTTGGCCGTATTTGCACCTTCCTTTATGATGACGGGGATTCCCGGGCGATGTTTCTGCCACTTTCGTTATCCATTGGATTGACGATGATCGCTTCGTACTTTATGGCACAGACCTTGGTACCTATTTTATCCAACTGGTTGCTCAAAGAGCATCATATCGGTCATTTCAAGTCGGACTCGCCGGGCTTTTTCGATAAGATCAAAAAGCGTTATCGCTTCAGCCTATATCGCTCCATGCGCCATAAGGGTAAAGTCATCATCGGTTATCTGTTGCTCACGCTGGCGCTTGCGGCAGTGGCATTTGTGTACATCGGCAAGGATATGATGCCCAAAGTCAACAATGGGCAGTTTCAATTACGGATCAAAGAGCCCGATGGAACCCGGCTGGAGCGTACCGAAGAGTCCGTCAAACAGGTGCTGCAGGTAATCGATAGTACGGTCAACCATCAGGTCGCCATCAGTTCGGCCTATCTTGGTCTGGTGCCCAGCAGCTATGGGGTCAGCAACCTCTATGTATTCAATACCGGGACGCATGAAGCCGTGATCCAGGTGAACCTGAATGCGGACTATCACGTCAATATGGATGAACTCAAAGATGTCTTACGGCGTAATATCCATTATAAATTACCCAAATTGCGCCTGAATTTTGAGCCTATTGATATGACCGAAAAGATTATGAGTCAGGAGCTGCAACGCCGATCGAGGTGCGCATAGCTGGAAAGAAAATGGACGAACTGAAGGTCTACGCGGATCAGGTAGTCAGCTCATTACGGCACATCGACTATCTGCGTGATGTGCAGATCGCGCAACCGCTCAGGCTGCCAACCATTTCTATTTCGATCGACCGGCTCAAAGCCTCCCAGCTTGGTCTACAGATGGATGATATTGCTCGTTCGGTAACGGCCAGCACTTCATCGAGCCGATTTACCCAGAAGATCCAATGGCTTGACGAAAACAATACCTATACCTATCAGGTACAGGTGCAGGTGCCTGAATATGTGATGAATACAATGGACGAGCTACGTGAAATTCCGCTGGTGAAAGGGCAGCTTACACCAACTTTGGGCGATATCGCTACTTTCAATACACAATATTTACCAGGTGAATATGACCGGCAGGGGCCAAGGCGGTATTTGACAGTGATGGCAAATATCCATAAGAAGGACCTGGGGACAGCAACAGCTGACGTGCAACAAGCTATCCGCGAACTTCCGGCTCCACCACGCGGTGTTGTGGTGGAAATGAAAGGGATGTCGACACTATTGCTCGATACCATGGGTAGTCTGCAATTAGGTTTAGCCTGTGCAGTGGTTGTTATATTTCTGCTGCTGGCGGCGAACTACCAAAGTGTGAAGCTTTCGCTGACCGCATTGGTCACTATTCCTGCAGTGATCCTAGGGTCGTTGGCCATGCTATTGCTCACCGGATCTACGCTCAACCTGCAATCGTACATGGGTATGATTATGTCTACTGGGGTCTCCGTAGCCAACGCCATTTTGATCGTATCCAATGCTGAAGCGCTACGGCTGGACTTCCGCAATGCCAGGACTGCTGCCTTGGCCAGCGCGACAACGCGGCTGCGGCCAATCCTGATGACCAGTATGGCGATGATTGCCGGTATGATTCCCATGGCCATGGGAATGGGAGAGACGGGTGAACAGGCCGCGCCCCTGGGGCGGGCCGTTATTGGTGGTCTTTTTGCCTCCACTTTTGCGGCCCTCTTTATTCTGCCGCTCCTGTTTGTGTGGATGAAGGAAAATCAACGTTCGATTCCGAATCACTGTTGCCAAAGGACGAGCCCGATCATCGAAAGCCGCTGATGGAAAAAGACGCGTATAGTGTAAACTAAAAAACTTAGTGGGCTTTCCGAATCGAAATCCAACAGTAGGAACTGCGATGATAAAGAAAGAATGTACCATTGAACAATATAAGAATCGTATTTAAAGATATAACCGCCAAAGGCAGCATGCATGCCTTAAAGACAAAATTGAGTAATGAATAAGAAAATCAAACGGATGAAAAAAATAGGCTATTTATTATTTTTGACAGGCTTACTTTCCGCTTGCGGTCACACTGAAAAGCCGATTGACCTGACGCCGAAAAATCCGGCTAAGGCCAGTACCTATCAGACAACAGTCATACAAGAGAAAGTCATGTCCAGCAGTGTACGTTTACCCGGTAAGCTCAAACCCTTTAATGAGGTAAATATATATGCCAAAATGAACAGCTTTGTTAAGCATATCTTCGTGGACAGAGGAGCGGTTGTCAAAAGGGGCAGCTGCTGATGCAGCTGGAGGCACCAGAAATGCTTGCTGCGGTACAGGCCGCACATTCGCGTTTTGTACAGGCACAGGAGACCGCTTCTGCGAGCAAGGATAAATATAAAAGGCTCAAAAATGCCGCACAGGAGGAAGGGGCTGTATCGCCGCTTGATCTGGACAATGCGCTATCAAAGATGAAAGCTGACGAAGCGGTAGCCATGTCGGAAAAAGCGAATGTGGAAGAAGTTGAAATGTTGCAATCTTATCTGAATATCAAAGCGCCTTTTAATGGTGTCATCGTGCAGCGTAACGTTTCTGAAGGAGCACTGGTGGGACCGGGAAAAGGAAATGATCAACCCCTGTTGATCCTGCAGGATCTCAATAAATTACGGTTGGAAGTGCAGATCCCCGAAACCTATGTCGATAAAGTAGACCTCTCGAAAAAGGTCGCTTATCGTTTTAATAACACCCCGAATAAGGTGTTTGAAGGGATGATAGCCCGTTCAGCAAATTCGTTGGGTGCCATGCAGTCCGAAGCGATAGAGGTCGATGTCGCCAACTCAGATAACAAACTCAAACCCGGTTTATACTGTGAGGTCGATATTCCATTGTCTGCCGGAGCCAATTCTTTATTGGTGCCATCCAATAGTATTGTACGTTCGACAGAAAGGCAGTATGTGATTCAGCTCATAGATGGTAAGACACATTTTGTGGACATCAAAGAAGGGGTATCCACGCATGATTCTACCGAAGTTTTTGGTAAGCTGAACAGAAGTGATCAGATCTTGCTGCATGCCAATGACGAAATCAAAGAAGGAGTCAAACTTCCCTTGGATAAGTAGGTATACTGTCCATTTTTTTAGATGAAAGGTCTTTCCGGACCTTTCATTTTCTTCATAGTAATCTATTCAGTCAATTTTTTAAAATCCCTAACTTAGTTATTGAACAAAATTTATTTTTATATGGCAAATAGTATTGTGCAAAAAAAAAGTGAGTGACCACCTTGCTAACGAAAGGACGTTTTTGGCGTGGATCCGAACAAGCCTCGGCATAATGGGCTTTGGATTTGTGGTTGTTAAGTTTTCGCTCTTTATTCGTCAGATCGAGTTGGTTCTGAAAACCGGAGCAGTCCCACAATCACATCATGGATATTCGGGCGTTGTGGGTGTAACCATTGTGATTATCGGTGCATTGACAGTCATATTGGCCTTCTTTAAGTACCGTAAAACAAATAGGCAAATCGAAGATGAAAATTTTGCTCAGGGCTCCTTCGGGATTACCATTACAGCAGTACTGATTTTTATTATCGGGATTATTTTGAGCTGGTATCTTATAGATAGTTTATAATGTCTTATTGATCCGACCTGAGGAATAGTCCCAAATTTTGTTGATGTAAGCTAAGCGGCTTTCTGGATTTCTTTGCTTGACGGTAGTCCCCTTAAATTACGTCCGTCGCTCGGTTTAATTTTGAAATATTCGATTAAGGATAGCAAGGATAAAGCGGCAATTAACTGCAAGGCCAAGCTAAAATCCCGCATCTGATAAACGCTGTCCTGATAATAACTGCTTGCCAAGTGAAGTGTTACTGCTCCTAAGGCGATCCCCATACCAAGTGCCATTTGTTGTGCGGTGTTATACAATGTATTCGCGTTGCTCATCTGTTCATTTGGTACGTCTGCGTAGGCCAAGGTATTTAAGCTTGTAAATTGGAGCGACCGTGTAAGGCCTGAGAAAAAGAACACAATCGCCACAAGCCAGATCGGAGTTTGTATTGAAAGCAGGGAAAGTCCAGCGGTTACAAGTGTTAAAATAATACCGTTTCCGATTAAGACCTTACGGAAGTCAAATTTTCGTGTGATCCACATGGCTACCGGTTTCATACTCATACTACCCAACATATTGGCCATATAGAGTAGACCTGCATGAAATGGGCTCAGTCCAAAACCCAACTGTAACATAAGGGGCAATATAAAGGGCGCGACATTGATCACCATTCGGGTGATCGAGCCGGAATATACCGTAATCCGGAACGTTTTTACCTTGAGAATACGATAGTCGATCAAAGGATACTTGATACGTTTGGAGTGCCAGACTGCAACTGCCATTAGCGCAAAGCTTGCTGCAATAGCCACAAGTGGTTTTGCATAATTGCCTTTGGCTGCGCTGATCATTTCAGTACCCAGCATGATTCCGGCAAGACCGATACCGCTGATAAAAAAACCGATAATATCAAGCGGCCGGTTATTTTCTGAGTCCATGGCTGGAATAAATTTATTTACTGCCCACAGCGCAAATACGCCGAATGGTATATTGATAAAGAAAATCCAGTGCCAGCTAAAATATGTCGTAAAAAATCCGCCCAGCACGGGGCCGATAATAGGGCCCAATAGCCCAGCCCAGGCAATATAACCGATCGCTTCGACCAGATCTTTCTTTTCGGTATGCTTGAGCACAATGAGACGGCCTACTGGTACCATGAGTGCCCCGGCTGTACCCTGGCAAATACGTGCTATGACAAATGCTGTTAAGTTGGTACTTAGTCCACATGCGATTGAAGAAAGTATGAATCCCATAATTGCCAAATTGAAAACTTTTTTGCGCCGTAGCGGTCGGCAATCCAGCCGCTGATCGGAATAAATACGGCTAACATGACGGTGTAGGAGGTAATGCCCGCACTGAGCTGTACAACATTACTCTCAAAATCATGTGCCATTTTGGGTAAGGCCGTCGATATCGCCGTGGTGTCAAGCATTTCCATAAGCAGTGTGCCACCTACAATGAGCGATATGATGCGTGATTCTTTCTTCATTCTGCTCTTCTTAAATCGCGAACGGGAGACATTTGCGACAAAAGTAAGCCTATCTAAAAGAAGAAAAGTCATAAAAAGGCAATTAAAAGTAGATTAATCTGGCCATTAAATACAGGAACAGGAAATCGAGTGGATGGCTGAGGAGCGGTCAATTAAAAGATTGTCTGAATACTAGAGGGGAAACATTGGTTTTTTTCTTAAACAACTTATTGAACGATTGTGGATGTTCAAAACCGAGTTGGTAGGCAATTTCTGCAACGGAAAGACTTGTCGCCGTAAGTTTTTCCTTGGCTTCTTCAATTAACTTATCGTGAATATGCTGTTGTGTGTTTTTACCGGTAACTGAACGTAGTAAATCGCTTAAATAACGTGCTGATACATGAAGGCTTTCTGCTAAATGTTCTACAGTCGGAAGCCCTTGTTTTAATGTTTCTTCGCTGTCGAAATAATCATCGAGCAATTTTTCCAATTGTGTCAGCAGCGCATGGTTAACCGCTTTTCGTGTGATAAATTGACGCTCATAGAAACGGTTGCTGTATTGCAAGAGCATTTCAATTTGCGACAAAATAATACCTTGAGTATGTTTGTCGATATGCTGATATTCTCTTTCGATTTTAAGAAAAATCTCTATAATGTCTCTTTCTTCCCGTTCGGAGAGATGTAATGCTTCATTAAGCGCATACGAAAAGAAATTGTAGTTTTTATTTTGGTGGCTAGTGGGTGTGTATACAAAAAATCAGGGTGAAATAGAAGCATGTAACCTTTTCCGCATTCGACATTCATCTTTCTGATTTCAGCAATCGTCAAAGATTGGATCTGCTTGGGAGCAATAAAATTCATTGTTCCTTTGTCGAAATCGTAATAGTGTTGTCCGTATTTTAATTTTGCAGTAACATCTTTTTTAAGTGAAATACTATAGAAATTCACGTAGAACTGCTCCCAAATGTCGCTTTCATCGGGTTTGATTCCAGATACATCAATGACACTTACCAGTGGATGTAATGGGGCGGGCAAGGACAATTGCCTATGAAATTCGGATATGGAATTGATACTATGCATCCTGTTTTTGTTTTACAAATTTACAAAAAACAACTGCCCGGAGAGACAGTTGCTCTTTTAAAAATTATGCCTCAAATTGTTTTGCGATTTCTTGTCTGAAAGCTTCTTTCCCGATTTGTAGTCGTCTTTCATAGAGCGCATGTGCATCTTCGCCTGCCAGATAACGTATTTGATCTTTATTGTCCGTTGCAGCTTCATACACCACTTGGGCAATTTGCTCGGCCGTGGATGCATTTTGCATCATCAGACCCATTTGTTCGAACAGTTTGTCTTCAATGTCCTGATAGTCGGAAGTTCGGTTCACATCCAAAGAACGGCTAGCAAAATCTGTCGCTATTCCGCCCGGAGCAACTGTTTTGATCGATATTCCAAACTTTTTCAATTCAAAGGACATGCTTTCGCTCCAGCCCTCCAAAGCGAATTTTGTCGCATGATACATGGAATGTAGTGGGAATCCCATAAATCCACCAATTGATGTGGTCGAAATAAATAAACCACTTTTCTGTGCTTTAAAATGGGGAATAAATGCTTGTGTAACGCGCAATACCCCAACAGATTCGTGTTGATCTGGCGAAGTATTTTTCGTCACTCAATGTTTCAAACGCTCCCATTAACCCATAACCCGCATTATTGAAAACGACATCAATTTTGCTTAAAGAGATTGCTTTTGCTACAGTTTCTTTGATCTGGGCAGGATCGGTAACATCCAATTTTAATAATGTAATGTTTTCGATCTCGCTAAGTTCTGTTTCATTTTCGGGATTTCGCATGGTTGCGATCACATTCCAACCCGCCTGTTGAAATAGTTTGGCAGTTGCTTTTCCCAGACCGGAAGAAGCTCCTGTAATGAAAATTGTCTTTTGCATCGTGTTATTGTTTGATTCCATACCACAAATGTCTAAAGAAGGCGTAGCGTACTTGTTGCCAAATTGAGCTTGATTGTAGCCAAAATGACCAAATCAAATTGAAAAAAGATCATCGACTTTGGCACGATTATTTGTTGATATTCGTTATAAAAAGTATGTGCTGTTAGGCTGGTTTTTCGATCGATTACAATACTTTTTAGTCTATTCGTATTGGCGTAATTGCTGTATTTTAAAATTTTTAGAAAATCTATATTTATGCAAGTCACAATGGAAGGGATAAGCGGGGAACAACACCGTTCGCAGGTGTTCCGCTTAACTTACAAAGGGCAGGATTACCAACTGGTGTTATTGAAAAGTCTTTATCAAAGCTCGATGCGGAATTGCCGATTTTGCTCGACGGAATTGAGCAGAAACTAGTAAAAAGAGGCGACTACTGGTTTTTTGAAAACAGGCATTCAGATCAGCACTTTGCGACAGAGATTTGGCGCAATTTATCGCTTCGATATCGCCTTTAATGGAAAATGTAAATTCCCGCTAAAGGTTGCCTAAGGCTTCGCATAAGGCAATCTTTCAATTCGAGATGTCGTATGATAACTATCAAGTCCGCTTGAGGTAACTGTCCCGGCTTCTTCGATATCGATATAGCCATCATCTTTTATATAGTTATCGGGCACAAAAGCTGTTTTAATTTGGCCGATGATCAATGTTGTACCATTCAGCTCAAGGGCTGTTTTCTGAACAAAGCTGCAGGCGAATTTTATTTTACTTTCTTGGACAAAAGGGACAGGAATATTTTCCAGATATTCAGGGTAAGTCCAACCTGTTCAAATTCGCTAACACCTTTTGGATATTTTGCACTACATTGATGCGCCTTATACACAAATTCGGGTGAGATATGATTAATTGTATACCATTTCTGCTCCAAGATATTATCCAACGTACTGCTAAACATTGTCGCTGGCCGAAGTATAATGCCGCAAAGTGCAGGATCTGCGCCCAGGTGGAATAAACTGCTCAACGTGGCTAGATTTTCACTTCCGTCGCTGTTTTTGGTCCCAACCAATACCAAGCTTTTAAATCCGCCCAACGAGTTGATAAAATTAGCTCTGTATCTTCTTTCAAATGTAGCAATTGCGTTTTCATTATAAACCATCATTTATCAATTCTTATTTTTAAGGTTTAGCTATTCTGTTTATCATGCCCCTAAATATGAAGCCATGAAAAGGCCATACGGCACACCAATAGAGCCGTCGGCGATGCCTAAGGGCCTAAAGGTCGCCGTCTGTAGTAGCATATTATCTTCAATCTTAAATTCTAGCCAAGCTTCTCCCGGAAGCTTCATCTCCGCGTACAGCAATAATCTTTTCGTCTTTCTATCGGCGATTAATACGCGCCAAAAATCAAGTGCGTCACCTGCCGCCAGATCGCTTTTATTTTTTCGCCCCTTCGCATACCCACACCTCCGACCAATTGATCCATGAATCCACGGATTTTCCAGAGCCAATTGCCATAATACCAGCCAGAATTCCCTCCAATAGACCAGATTTTGGTCAATGATGCTTCACTATTCTGAAGCGGAGCCATACGGATATCCTTAAAGCAACCATAACTGGGTACTTCGAGTAGCCTGCTGAGCCCGACCGATAAAATTTTACTGGTCTGTGCGTCTTTCCAGCTGGACACCACATTGTCGCTTTCAATTTTTTGAAAAGCTAATCGGATGGATTGTCTGTAATTTATCAACGTAATACCGAGTTCGTCCGCTAGATTATTCGGTTTACAGATCACTTCTACTTTCATGCTATCGACCAGGTTTTTGGCCAGGTTATAGGACGTCGATGTTACAAAATAGAGCCAGTAGGAAGAGAGCCTCGGTGTCATCAACGGAATAATAAAGATGTGTCGCTTGAGTTTTCGTTCAGCAGCATATTGCAGCAACATCTCTTTATAGCTAAGGATATCAGGGCCTCCGATATCATAACTATTGTTAAATGCATGTGGATTAGCGATCACACCGATCATAAATTCGATCACATTGCGTATGGCGATGGGTTGACATTTTGTCTGCAACCATTTGGGTGTAATCATAACCGGGAGTTTTTCGACAAGATCACGTATGATCTCAAAGGATGCGCTTCCCGAGCCCACAATAATACCAGCGCGTAGGGTAGTGATGGGAATTCGCCCACTACTCAGGATGTTTTCAACGTTTCTTCTCGAGTCGAGATGCTTCGATAAGTGATCTGAATTAATTATTCCACTCAGATAGATGATCTGTTGCGCATTGGTCTTTTCAATACAGTTTTTGAAATTGGTCGCACATTCAGTCTCCATTTGCTGGAAGTCGCCCGACTGTGTAGCCATGGAATGGATCAGGAAATAAGCAATATCAATTTCAGATGGGATATTTTTAGTGTCTTTTGATCGAGGAAGTCAACTTCAACTACTTGAATAGGGGCCGAGATTGCCGATGTATCAAAACGATTTTTATCTCTTACACAGCAAATGATTTCATGCCCCTGTTCCAACAGCACAGGCAAAAGACGTTTTCCGATATATCCGGTAACCCCGGTTAAGAGAATTCTCATATCCTGAACTGTTTATTTCAGATAGCAATTATTTGATATACAAATATACCAAAATATAAGGATAATTGTTTCATTTGGTGCAATATTATTCCATTCACACTAAAGATTGGTACAGTTGTTCATTAGGTGTTCTCAAAATATGTTTTTAAATATCGTCGAGCTGGTAATCATTGCGGTTTACGGAAACAATATCGGCGCCCTTGTTTACCAACAGGCGTACGGCCATTGCTGTCATATCGCTGTCTGTTTTTAATTCGATCGAAAGCCCGTTTATAGAAAGATCGCGGAGTCCGGGCAGCGTCTTTAATGCTTCTTCAAAACGTTTTGTACCACCCTGAGCTTGCCCAAGGGTAATGACTGTGCTGCTACCTTTCTGCTGCCGCAGCTTCAGGTCGCTAAAATAATAACACAAAGATAGCGCTTTAAGTCTGCTAATTGACAACATAAAGCAGACTGATGGCATTCACAGTAAATTCTACTGGACATTTTTTTCTTTCTTTGCTCTTTTCGCTATTCGCATAAAAGTGACTTTTTTGACCCATAGGGATAATTATATGCGGTATTGTGGATGTAAATTATCTTTTAAAACTTTGCGGAAATAGAAAATAAGATATGAAAAATTTAAAGCAGCAAATTGACGAACTGAACCGGGATTTGGCAGCTCAGCTACCGGCCGCGGTTTTGGAGGTATTCGCACAATCTATTCAGGATTTGAAAGGGAAGAACATCGAAGGGAAAAGTGTCGGCATAAACGCGATATTTCCTGATTTTAGTTTACCAAATACCGCAAATGAAACTGTACAGCTCAAAACACTGCTGAAAAAAGGAAAAGTGGTGCTTGCTTTTTTTTCGTGGCAGTTGGTGCCCTTACTGTAATCTCGAGTTAAAAGCATTGCAACATCATCTGAAGCAGCTCACGGACAGGCAGGTAAGCCTTGTCGCCATCTCCCCACAAATGGCCGATTACAGCAAAGAATTAAAAGCCGATCAGCAGTTGGATTTTGACCTATTGACAGACAAAAACAATACCTTGGCCAAACAGCTCGGGATCGACTTCGGACTGCAGGAGGAGGTGATTCCTGTTTATGAAAGTTTGGGGATAAAGCTGCCGGTCTATAATGGGAACAACAGCAATGAATTACCTGTTCCGGCTGTTTTTGTCGTTGACACAGGGGGTAGGATTACCTACAGATTTGCGGATGCCAATTACATGAACCGCTTAAATATCGATGAGCTGCTCGAACAGTTATAAATAAATAGAAAAGGATTACAGCAGCAGCGGACTTGCCACTGTTTTTCCCGGATTAGTTTTCGGGAAACCAGCTTGGCAAATAGCGCAAAAATGACATGATCTTCTCCTTGTAGATGGCTGTATTCAATTTAAAATAAAAAGCACCTTTCTTGGAGTTTTCCTTATCCTTTTCGTCCAGTTTGATAATGAGGTCGGAGGCGAGCAGCTTACGGCTAAAATTGCGTTTATCAAATTCAATATTGTATACCCCCTCGTATAAAGCGGCAATCTGGGGAATGGTAAATTTCTCCGGCAATAATTCAAACAGAATAGGATAGAGCGCTGCTTTCATCCGCAGGCGATGCTGTGCCGAAGCAATCATCTGATCGTGATCAAAGATTAACGTCGGATAGTTTTGCAATGGAAACCAATTGGCCTCATATTCCTCACTTAAAATATGCGTATATTTTTGCGTATCAATTAACGCAAAATAACAGATACTGACAACTCGGCTGTTGGGCTCACGTTTTGGATCACCAAAGACACTGCATTGCTCCATGTAAACATTTTCCAACCCCGTCAGTTTTTTTAATACCCTGCTGGCAGCTAATTCAGGACTTTCGTCCGGTTGAACAAAACCTCCCATCAAACTCCATTTGTTCCGCTCCGGCTCAAAATCACGTTTTATCAATAATACCTCCAGGGATTCGCCGTTAAATCCAAAGATAATACAGTCTACTGCTAAAAGGATTGCTGAGTCTTCTCTATAATATTCCATTATCTATTGTTTTGTCTCTCTTTTGACTTAATCTATTTTTTTGATAAACCTAAACAGCTGATCAAATGCATCGTACAATGTGCACTCCCGCTTTTGAAAGCTGGAATTACCCCGTACCCATCAGCCTTGGATTTATCTTGTTTCGATGAGATGAAGATAGTTCAATTTTTAAATATGAAAATTTTCTTTCATATTTAAAAAAATAAATGTTAATTTGACACTAATTAATTTTGGGCCGATTATCCTGCTGGACAAACACCAAAAAGTAAGCTTTAAATCGAATTATAGATTATAAACCAAATTCAGTTAAAATGAGTAAATCATATGTCATCGGGGTGGATTATGGCAGCGATTCTGTCCGTTCAATCTTGGTTGATGCAAGTTGTGGGGCGGAGATTTCGTCTTCCGTATTTTATTATCCGCGCTGGAAAAGGGGTGAGTTTTGCAATGCCGCCCACAGCCAGTTCAGACAACATCCCCTGGATTACATCGAAGGCCTGGAGGCCACTGTAAAAGATTGTTTACAAAAATCCGGGATACAAAATATCGGGGAGCTGGTAAAAGCAATTTCGGTGGACACCACGGGTTCCACACCGGTTGCTGTGAACGAAGCGGGTGTGCCACTGGCATTACTGCCAGAGTTCAAGGACAATCCCAATGCCATGTTCATCCTCTGGAAAGATCATACCGCTGTCAAGGAGGCCAAAGAGATTAATCGGTATACCCAAGGCTACGCTGTTAATTACCTGAAATATGTAGGGGGCATTTATTCCTCGGAGTGGTTCTGGGCCAAATTGCTCCATACCGTTAGAGTAGATCCGCAGGTACGCCAAGCAACATTTAGCTGGGTGGAACACTGTGACTATATTCCATTTTTGTTAACAGGTGGAAAACAGGCCAGCGCGATCAAGCGTAGTGTCTGTGCGGCCGGACATAAATCGCTTTGGGCGGCTGAGTTTGCGGGCTTGCCTCCCAATGAATTCTTCGCGGGTATCGATCCCTTGCTGGACGGCTTTGTCGATCGTCTGTTTTCAGAAACTTATACATCGGATAAGCCGGCGGGCCACCTTTCGCCGGAATGGGCAGAGCGTCTAGGTCTTTCGACCTCCGTTGTCGTTGGTGTGGGCGCATTTGATTGCCATATGGGTGCCGTGGGCGGACAGATTGAACCTTATTACCTGAGCAAAGTCATGGGAACATCCACCTGCGATATGCTGGTTGCACCAAAAGAAGAGCTGGCGGATGTATTGGTCAAGGGATCTGTGGGCAGGTGGACGGTTCCATTATCCCTGGAATGATCGGCATGGAGGCCGGGCAGTCTGCCTTTGGTGATGCCTATGCCTGGTTAAAACAGCTGCTGTTATGGCCGGCTTATAACCTGCTGCCGGAACTGGAGGACCTTAGCGACGCGGTGCGCGAAAACATCCTGACGGCAATGGAGGAAAAATTATTGTTGCGATTAAGCGAAAAGGCGGCCGCATTACCGCTTACTGTGGATTCGGAACTGGCGGTGGACTGGCTCAATGGCCGTCGGACGCCAGACGCGGATCAGTCGCTCAAAGCGGCAATCATGGGTTTGCAGCTGGGTACGGATGCGCCGGCGGTCTTTCGGGCGATTGTCGAGGCGACCTGCTTTGGGGCCAAAGCCATCGTGGAGCGCTTTGTGGATCAGGGCATCCCGATAAAGGCTTGATCGGCCTCGGTGGCGTGGCCAAAAATCGCCTTTTATTATGCAGATGATGGCCAATGTCATGAACATGCCGATTCGTATCCACAAAAGCGAGCAGACCTGTGCGCTTGGTGCCGCCATGTTTGCAGCCACGGCTGCCGGATTGTACGATCGGGTGGAGGATGCCATGCAAGCCATGGGCCAGGGCTTTGAACGTACCTATGAACCTCAGCAGGAACAGCTGTCCATCTATGCCGAACGTTATGAAAAATACAAAGCCCTCGGTGCCTTTGTAGAGCATAGGGTATCAATGCCTGTTACTGTTTAATCACAAAATGAGTACTATGTATAATTCAATTAAAGAAGAGGCTTACCGCTGCAATATGCAGCTGCCTCAGTTGGGACTGGTGCTTTTACATTTGGAAATGTGAGTGTTGTCGACCGTCAGCAGGGCGTTTTGCGATTAAACCCAGTGGTGTGCCCTACGAAGAACTGTCGCCCGAACTGATGGTGGTGGTGGACTTTGAGGGTAGGGTGATCGAAGGTAATCTGAGGCCTTCCTCGGATACCAAAACGCATGCTGTGCTATACAAACATTGGCCGGAGATCGGGGCATTACGCATACTCACTCTACTTATGCCACGGCTTGGGCGCAAAGCAAAGGGATATCCCCATTTTCGGGACGACACATGCCGATCACTTAACCTCGGATATCCCCTGTGCGCCGCCAATGGACGATGCAATGATTGCCGGCAACTACGAACATGAAACGGGCTTTCAGATCATCAACCACTTTGATCAGCAGCAACTGGACTATAAGGAGGTGGAAATGATCCTTGTCGGAAATCATGCGCCATTTGTCTGGGGTAAGGATGGAATGAAGTCTGTGTACAACAGTGCCGTGCTTGAACAGGTGGCCAAAATGGCCTGGCTGACGGAGCAGATCAACCCGGATGCCGCACGCCTGAAACCGGCATTGATCAAAAACATTACGAGCGCAAGCATGGTACAAATGCCTACTATGGCCAGTAACCTGCTGCTTTCCAAAATCTATAACGAAATTAATATTGAAAAATGAATATCAATCTAAAAGAACTTGAGGTCTGGTTTGTCGTTGGCAGCCAGGACCTATACGGTGAAGAAACATTAAAACAGGTCGCAGCACATGCGGAAGAAATTGCACATTATCTGAATACCCAGACCCTGATTCCGGTAATGGTGAAGTATAAACCGATCGTAAAAATACGGATGAAATCTTTGCGACGCTAACGGCCGCAAATAGTACGGCAAATTGCATCGGAATCATCACCTGGATGCACACGTTCTCGCCGGCGAAAATGTGGATACGGGGCTTAAAGGCATTGCAAAAGCCTCTATTGCATCTCCATACGCAGTACAATCGCGACATCCCCTGGAGCGGCATCGATATGGATTTTATGAATTTAAATCAGAGTGCACATGGTGACCGCGAATTTGGGCATATCGTCAGCCGCCTCAAAATAGGCCGTAAGGTCGTGACGGGGCATTGGCAGGATACAGAGGTACTGGAACGCATCAATGTCTGGTGCCGGGCGGCAGCGGGCTGGCACGACTGGCAGGGGGCAAATTTGCGCGCTTTGGGGATAATATGCGCTATGTGGCCGTGACAGATGGCGACAAGGTGGAAGCAGAAACAAAATTTGGTTTTTCAGTAAACACTTATGCCATTGGGGACCTGGTCGAGGTCATCAACGCCAGTACGGCGGATGAAATCAACGCGCTTTTAGCGGTGTATGAAGCCAATTATGAACTGGCGGATAATGTGAAGGCGGGTGCCGAATTCCATAATAATCTCATTGAGGCGGCTAAGATTGAGGTGGGACTGCGCAAGTTTTTGAAACAGGGAAACTTTAAGGGCTTTACGGATACGTTTGAAGATCTGCATGGCATGGTGCAGCTTCCGGGGTTGGCGGTACAGCGCCTGATGGCCGAAGGTTACGGTTTTGCCGGTGAAGGGGACTGGAAGACGCCAGCATTGGTCAGGGCCTGTAAGGTCATGGGCGCGGGTTTGGTTGGAACCACCGCCTTTATGGAGGATTATACCTATCATTTTGATCCGCAGGATGCCATGGTGCTGGGCTCGCATATGCTGGAAGTAGACCCGGCACTGGCTGTTGGAAAACCACGTATTGAGGTTCACCCCTGGGCATCGGAGGCAAAGCAGATCCAGCCCGGCTGGTTTTCAATGGCCAATCTGGCGATGCTTTGAATGCATCATTGGTAGACATGGGAACACATTTCCGTTTGATAGTCAACAAGGTATTGGGTGTTGAGGTACAGGCCGAACTGCCAAATCTTCCCGTTGCACGTGTGCTGTGGAAGCCGCTTCCGGATATGAAAACGGGCTGCAGTGCCTGGATCCTTGCCGGCGGCGCTCACCATACGGCTTATAGCCTCTGCCTGACGCCTGAATACCTGCAAGATTTTGCGCGTATGGCGGGGATAGAATATGTGCTGATCGACGAGGATACCACCGTGGGCAAGCTCGAAGATCAATTGAAATGGAATGAACTGTATTATTTACTTGGTAAATAATAGGTACAGCTGATCTTCGGATCCTATTCAGAAATTCGAAGATCACTTGATAAAATAACCAATTAGGGAAAATATGGAAAAATTTGCAATGGTGGACTACGTGATCTTCGTGGTTTACTTCTTCATTGTGGCGGGATACGGCTATTATATTTATCGTCAAAAAACCAGCAGCTTAAGTAGCAGCAAGGATTATTTTTGGCCGAAGGTTCATTGACCTGGTGGGCCATCGGATCCTCATTGATTGCCTCGAATATTTCGGCGGAACAGTTTATCGGCATGAGCGGTAATGGTTTTGAGGTTGGCATTGCGGTTGCGGCCTACGAACTGATCGCTGCAGTCGCCCTGATTATTGTGGCGGTATGGTTTATACCGGTTTACCTGAAAAACAAGATCTTCACGATGCCGCAGTTTCTAAATAATCGGTACAATGAGACGACCAGCTTGATCATGGCTATTTTCTGGCTGTTTTTATATGTATTTGTCAACCTGACTTCGATTTTATACCTGGGTGCCATCGCCATTTCGAGTATGGCCGGCGGTGGGGATAGTTTCCATACCATCACCGTGGCCCTTGCCGTATTTGCGGTCATTATTACGCTCGGCGGAATGCGTGTGATCGGTTTTACGGATGTCATCCAGGTAGTTGTACTGATTGTGGGCGGGATCGCCACGACCTATGTGGCGCTGACCCTGGTGAGCGAGCATTTTGGACTGGGCAGGGATGTCCTTGCCGGATTTAACAAGCTCATGGAAGATGCGCCGGAACATTTCAACTTATTTGTCGAGAAACCTGCGGCCGGGGCCAGTCAGGAGGAAATCAATAAATACCTGATGCTGCCGGGAATCGGCATGTACCTGGCGGGGATATGGATTGTCAACCTCAATTACTGGGGCTGCAACCAGTATATCACGCAAAGGGCCTTGGGCGCCGATCTAAAGACGGCACGCACGGGGATCCTTTTGCGGGTTTTCTCAAGCTATTTATGCCCATCATTGTGATGCTTCCGGGGATTGCGGCTTATGTTCTCTATAAAAATGGGGCCTTGCAGCAGGAGATGGCCCCCGGCGGAGTATTCCATGCAGATAATGCGTATTCAGCGATCTTGGGCTACCTGCCCAATGGCATGAAAGGACTGGCGCTGGCAGCGCTTACAGCAGCCATTGTCGCGGGATTGGCAGGAAAAGCAAACAGCATCGCGACGATCTTTACGCTGGACATCTATCGGAAATACATCCATAAGGGGGCCAGCGAAACAAAGATGGTCTGGGTGGGCAAAATTACGATCGTCGTTTCGATTTTACTTTCGGTATTGTTTACCTGGAATGACAGCCTGGGAATCGGCGGTGCCGGTGGATTTACATTTATCCAAAAGTACACGGGTTTTATCAGTCCCGGTGTTTTTGCGATGTTTTTATTGGGGATGTTCTGGAAAAGAACGACCGGTGCAGCAGCGATCACGGGCCTGATTTCGGGTTTCGCGCTGTCGATATTTTTTAATGAGTTCGCAACCAAGGTCTTTGGTCCCGAAACATGGCTCTATACGGCGTATCCCAATAAAGCAGGCGTTTATGAGATCCCTTTCCAGATCTGCATGGGCTTGGCATTTGTCTTTACCCTGTTGGCCATGATCGGCGTCAGCCTTTTCGGGCCAAAAATCAATCCAAAAGCATTTGTCCTGGACCGCGCCATGTTTAAAGTGGAACCCTCCGTACTGGCGCTGATCGTGGTTACGCTATTAATGGTAACGGCAATTTATGTTCGTTTTTGGTAGGATAGGTCCTGCCGCCGAACAATAAATCAATTTGTGTAAACCTTCTCCCGGCTTAACCGGGAGAAAATCCATCGAAAGCTGGATTATAAACTTAAACAAAGATGAAAGATAAACTGATTATAAGCCTGCTGGCCTGCGCTTTATTGACTTGTGGCTGCCAGTCCAATGCAACAAAAAACAGCCCGCAGCAGACTGGGCAGGATACGGTCTCAAATTCTGCTTTTGATAGCCGGATCGATGGAAAGGATGTCCGTTTATTCCGCCTGAAGAACAATAAACTTGACCTGACGCTAACAAATTATGGCGCCCGGCTGGTGAGCCTGAGCGTTCCCGAAAAGAATGGCGGAATGACTGATGTGATTTTGGGATACGATTCGGCTAAAGAATATAAGGATAATGCGGATAATTTTTACGGCGCGATCGTGGGGCGTTACGGCAACCGTATCGGCAAAGCTTCCTTTACACTGAACGGTAAATCCTATGCACTGGAAAAAACGATGGCGAGAATTCGCTTCACGGTGGTACCAATGGGGTATACAACAAGGTCTGGGATCTGGTCAGCAATAGCGATACTTCAATTACCCTGGCCTATAACTCTCCGGATCAGGAGGCTGGATATCCGGGCACGGTCAAGATGCAGGTCACTTATACACTGGAAGAAAATGGTGGCCTCGAAATCGCCTATCAGGCCACGACGGATAAAGAAACGGTTCTAAACCTGACCAATCATGCTTATTTTAACCTCAATGGTGCCGGTGATCCCTCCATCCTGGATCATGAGCTGCAGATTGATGCGAAAGCAATCACGGAAGTTGACAATACGCTGATCCCAACAGGAAAAAGCCTGCCGGTGTCGGGTACGGCATTTGATTTTACAAAACCACGGCTCGTGGGCGCCCATATTGAGGATGAAAATGCGCAGCTGAAGATCGGCAAAGGCTATGACCATAATTTTGAGCTCGACAAGAAAGCGGGTTTTCAGAAAGTCGCCACTGTGTATGCTCCCAAAACAGGGATCCAGATGGAGGTCTTTACCACCGAACCTGGGCTCCAGTTCTACAGCGGCAATTTTATGACGGCGGATGATCCCAAGGAAAAGCCGGAAAAAGCTATCCTTTCCGCTCGGCTTTCTGCCTCGAAACGCAGCATTTCCCGGATGCTCCAAACCACCCCAATTTCGCATCTACGGTATTGAAACCGGGGAAAAGTATAGTTCGAAAACAACATATCGCTTTACGGTAAAATAAAAGTATTTTATGAGAAAACTTAATTTAAAACTTGGAATTGCTTTTATGCTGATCTCGGCCTAAGCCTGGGACAGAGCAGCATAAAACTGGAGCCTTCGGCAAAGGATATCACGATCAGCAAACATATTTACGGCCATTTTGCCGAACACCTGGGCCGCTGTATTTACGATGGATTTTATGTGGGGAAAAGAATGATTCGATTCCGCATGCCAATGGCGTACGGACGGATGTGATCGAAGCGCTCAAGAACCTGAATATCCCCAACCTACGTTGGCCCGGCGGCTGCTTTGCGGATACGTACCATTGGAAGGATGGCATCGGCCCCAAGGCGCAACGTCCCAGTATGGTGAACAATTGGTGGGGTGGCGTGACCGAGGATAATTCTTTTGGTACGCATGATTTTCTGAACATGTGCGAACTGCTGGGCGCTGAACCGTATCTGGCCGGAAATGTGGGCAGCGGCGAGGTGCAGGAGCTGGCGGACTGGGTGCAATATGTAAATTTTGCCGGCAAAAGTCCGATGTCGGACCTGAGGCGTAAAATGGACGCCAGGAGCCCTGGAAAGTAAAATTCTGGGGTGTCGGAAATGAATCCTGGGGCTGCGGCGGCAATATGACCGTGGACTACTATACGGATATCTACCGCAAGTACGCCACCTTTATGTCGGACTGGACCAATGGCGCTGGTTTGTACCGGATTGCTTCGGGGGCCAACAGTGCGGATTATAACTGGACGGAAACACTCCTCAAAAATATTCCCGGCAGCCTGATGAAGGGAATGGGCCTGCATCATTATGCGGTGATCAATTGGGACAAAAAGGGCTCAGCAACGGAATTTTCGGAATCGGAGTACTTTAAAACGATGAAGTCGGCCTGGTTTATGAATGAACTGGTGGAAAAGAATATCGCTATCATGGACAAATATGACCCCAAAGGAAATATTGATCTGATCGTGGATGAATGGGGCGGCTGGTATGATGTGGAGCCGGGCACAAACCCGGGCTTTCTGTACCAACAAAATACCATGCGCGATGCCATGATTGCGGGAATGACCCTGAACATCTTCAATAACAACGCCCGCCGTGTCAAAATGGCGAATCTGGCACAGGCGATCAATGTGCTGCAGGCCGTGATCCTAACATCCGGCAAAAGCATGATCCTAACACCGACCTATCACGTCATGGAGATGTATAAGGTGCATCAGGATGCAAAATTGATCCCGATTACACTGCACTCGGCAGATTTTGAATTTAACGGCGAAAAACTTCCGGCGGTATCGGCTTCGGCTTCGCAGGACACGAAGGGACGCACACATATTTCCCTCGTCAATATCGATCCCAAAAAAAAACAAACCGTATTCGTGTGGACCTGGGCGGACTGAAAGCTTCAACAGTCTCGGGAAGAATCCTACGGGCGGACAAGCTGCAGGATTACAACTCTTTTAAAATACCGAAGAAAATCCTGCCCGTAGCCTACAACAAGGCGAAGGTTCAAAATGGGCTTGTAGATATCGAGGTCCCAGCATTTTCTGTGATTGTATTGGAACTTAATTAATATGGCAATGGATCAATCTGGATGGATGAAAAAAAGATTTCAATGTTGCTGCTGGCAACGGGATTGGCAGCGTCGGCAGCAGCACAGCTGCCGGTTGAATTAGATATACAGCTGGATAAGCCCAAAGGAAAGATATCACCGCATATGTGGGGTGTATTTTTTGAAGATATCAACCTGGGAGCGGACGGTGGGATCTATGCCGAGCTGGTCAAAAATAGATCCTTTGAATTTGACAACCCTTGGATGGGATGGAAAAAACTGGAACATACTTCGGGCGAAGGGGCTTACCTCTTGCTTAATGATGGGCAGCGCAAAGGCAATAAGCGCTATGTGCGGTTAACGAATAATGCGGAAAGCAAGCTGGGTTTACAGAATGAGGGCTTTCGGGGCATGGGCATCAAAGCGGATGCAACCTACGAATTTAGCCTGCAGCATCGAAGTAATGCCCCGGGCATGCAGGTCCATGTGGCCTTGCTGGACGAAGGGGAGCGCGTGATCGCTGAAGCGCAAACGCCCTTGCAATCAACAGCTACCTGGACAGAGACTGCGCTGAGGTTACAGGCTACGGCTACGACGGGCAAGGCAAAGCTAAAAGTATGGTTTACAGGCGCAGGGATATTGGATGTGGACATGCTGTCGCTGTTTCCGCTGGATACCTGGAAAGGAAGGCCGAAAGGACTGCGTAAAGATATGGTGCAGATGCTGGCAGATATGAAGCCTGGCTTTATCCGCTTCCCCGGAGGCTGTATTGTCGAGGGCCGGGATCTGGCCAATAGGTTCCAGTGGAAAAAACCGTGGGTCCGATCGACGAACGCGAACTGATCATCAACCGCTGGAACACCGAATTTAGCCACCGCTTGACGCCGGATTATTTCCAAACTTTTGGACTGGGATTTTATGAGTACTTCTTACTGGCGGAAGATATTGGTGCGGCCCCGGTTCCGATCCTCAATTGCGGCATGGCCTGCCAGTTTAACAGTGGCGAACTAGTGCCAATGGATCAGCTGGATGAATACGTACAGGATGCACTGGATCTGATTGAGTTTGCGAATGGAGCGGTAAGCACCAAATGGGGTAAACTACGTGCGGATATGGGGCACCCGCAGCCCTTCAACCTCAAGATGATCGGTGTGGGCAACGAAAACTGGGGGCCGCAATATATTGAGCGTTTGGCAGTATTCAAGAAAGCTTTGGCTGAAAAACATCCCGAAATCGCCATTATCGCCAGTTCGGGAACGGACCCCGAAGGGGAGCGTTTTGAATTTCTGGACGACAGGCTGCGGGCCATGCATATAGACATCATCGACGAGCATTACTATCGGCCGCCATCCTGGTTCCTGTCCAGTGCCAGCCGCTACGACAATTATGATCGCAAAGGGCCGAAAATTTTTGCGGGTGAATATGCTTCGCATACCACAAGGCCTAATGGTCCCGGAAAAAGCACCTGGGAGGCAGCGCTTTCCGAAGCAGCTTTTATGACCGGGCTCGAACGCAACGCGGATGTGGTCGAGATGGCTTCTTATGCGCCCTTATTCGGACATGTCGATGGCTGGCAATGGTCGCCGGATCTGATCTGGGTCGACAATCTCCGCGTGTATGGAACGCCGAGCTATCAGGTGCAGAAATTATATTCCACCCACAAAGGCTCGGATATTATTCCGGTCGATAGGGCGGGGCAGCCCGTTGCCGGAAGGGATAGCCTGTATGCTTCTGCGGTATACGATCAGCATACGAAGGAACTGCTGATCAAAGTCGTCAATTACACCAGCAAGCCGATGCCGATGCGTTTCGCCATCGCGACCGACAGGAAATTTGCGCCTGTTGCCCAGAAAATCACGCTGGCGAGCAAAGACCTGAATCTCAGCAACAGCATCGAAGAACCACTGAATATACATCCAAAGCAGGCAGATATCCGGTTTAAGGGCAAGGCACTGACAGACAGCCTGGCGCCGTATTCCTTTACCCTGATTAAACTGCAAACTAAATAATGGTTAGCTTATAAAGCAATGGAAAACATCTTTATCGGCACCGACCCCTTGAATATCGTGCCGATGGCACCCTAAAACGGATCAATATGGCAAGTGAAGGCCCTTTTAATGAAATGGATGAATGATGTGTATGAAACATAAGATGTATTTATTGACCCTAAAAAACGGATCGCCCTTGGCGCGTTCTTCATGCTGCTGTTTTCAGCCTTGCGTGCACAGGAACTCCGTGTAGCCGGACCGGACGGAAAACTGGTGGTAAACTTATCGCTAGACAAGGGCAGGCTTTATTATCGCGTGAACCTGGCTGGCCAGGAAATGTTAGAACTGTCGCCTTTGGGCTTGCGGGGTGACAAGGTAGATCTTGCCAATAATCTGCATTTGGTTGCCTCGGACAGCCGGACAATCGACCAAAAGTATGAGGAGCCTAAAATCAAACGTCGGCTGGTACATTATCAGGCAAATGAACTGCAGTGTACCTTGGAGAATGACTTAAAACAGCAGCTTGTCGTGATCTTTAGGGTCAGCAATAATGATATTGCTTTTCGCTATGCTATTCCGCAGGTCGGTGAACCCGCAAATTTTCGGGTCGAGGAAGAAATGAGCGGCTTTAAATTTCCGGCCTCAACCAGCACCTTTCTGACTGCGCAGGCTACAGCTATGATCGGATGGAAGAAAACAAAACCAAGCTATGAAGAAGGCTATGTACCGGATCAGGCGATGGGCGTAGCTTCGCAATACGGTGTGGGTTACACTTTTCCGGCGCTGTTTCATGTCGGCTCCCGGGGCTGGGTGCTGCTTTCGGAAACGGGAGTGAATGGAAGCTACTGCGGGACTAAGCTCAGCGAGGGCACAAAATCGGGTTTCTACCAAATTGCATTTCCTGAAAAAGGCGAAAACAACGGCATGGGCGACGCGGCTCCGACGCTGGCGCTACCAGGTTTTACGCCCTGGCGCACGATCACTGTGGGCAGTACGCTAAAACCTATTGTGGAAACCACCGTTCCCTTCGATCTGGTCGAACCGCAGTATGCCGCAAGTAAGCCTTATACCTTTGGCCGCGCCACCTGGAGCTGGCTGGAGTGGCAGGACGGCAGTATCAATTTCGAAGATCAGCAGAAATTCATTGACCTATCTGCTGCCTTGGGCTACGAATTTGTCCTGGTGGACAACTGGTGGGACAAACAGATCGGACACCGAAAAATCGAGGAACTCGCGGCCTATGGCCGGGAGAAAGGGTGGGCCTCTGCCTTTGGTACAACTCCAACGGCTACTGGAACGACGCACCACAGACGCCTAAAAATCGGATGAATACGGCCATCGCCCGTAAAAAGGAAATGGCCTGGATGCAGTCCATTGGAATCAAAGGCATCAAAGTGGATTTTTTTGGCGGTGACAAACAGCAAACATTGCAGTTGTACGAAGATATTCTTGCGGATGCAAATGATTTTGGACTAACCGTGATCTTCCATGGATGTACCTTGCCCCGTGGCTGGGAACGCATGTATCCCAACTTTGTGGGAAGTGAAGCGGTATTGGCTTCGGAGAACCTGATCTTTACTCAGGATGCCAATGATAACGAAGCTTTCAATGCGACTTTGCACCCCTTTATACGGAATGCTGTCGGGGCCATGGATTTTGGTCCCGTGCTGCTCAACAAACGGCATAACCGTGAAAACAATGGCGGCACGGTCCGTAAGACAACGGAAACATTTCAGCTGGCAACGGCGGTATTGTTCCAGACTCCCGTACAGAATTTTGGGATCACACCCAACAATTTACTGGAAATGCCCGCGCATGTGATCGACTTCATGAAGCAGGTGCCAACCGTTTGGGATGAAACCTTGTTTGTGGATGGTTATCCCGGAAAATATGTGGTGCTGGCGCGACGCAAAAAAGAGCAATGGTATATCGCTGCAGTAAATGCCGAAGGAAAGGAAAAGACAATTGAGGTGGCGCTGCCCATGCTTTCTCAGAACCTTGTGCATTGCATTAGCGACAACAAGTCGCGCAGGTCGGAGCAGAAAACGATCAGTCTAAGCCACGAGAAAACTGTCAGATTAACCTTACAATCGGGTGCTGGGGTTGTATTATACGGAAAATAGTTTTTATTTCTCTTTTTTGCTTTTTTTTGTCGTCCCATGAAGAAATTGTTGCTAGTTCTCATCTTAATAGGGCAATGCCTTACAGTAGCTGGACAGGTGGATCGGGCTCGTTTTTTTCGCTGTCCGAAGGTCTGACAAACCAGCAGGTGCTGGATATTGTACATGACGACGAGGGCTTCATGTGGGTTGCGACAGAACTTGGGTTAAACCGATTTGCCGGCAAGGCATTTAAGCCTTACTATGCTTCCAAAAAGAAAGATGGGAACACCGTCAATAGCAACGAGATCAATACGCTGCTGCATGACGATAATAAGCTATATATCGGCACACGCGCTGATGGGCTGAATGTCCTTGATTTAAAGACAAATAAATTCAGCTATTATGTGCATGATCCGGCTGATCCAAAATCCATTGCTACAAATGATATTACGGATATGATCCGTGCCCGGGATGGTGGCCTATGGCTGGCGACTTATCATCAGGGGATCCAGTATTTCGATCCGGTCAGCAAAGAATTTCAGCACTTCAACAGAAGCAATTTACCTGGTTTCCCGGAAAACAGTATATGGTCCTTGGCCGAAGACCGGAAAGGAATGCTCTATGTGGGCCATGTCAAAGAAGGATTGACGATCCTGGATCCGGTACGTCGATCTTTAAAACAGTTGACTTACCAAAATTCGGGAGCTGAATTTCCCGACAACGAGGTTAAAGTTTTGTTTTGTGACCAATACGGGAATATCTGGATCGGCACCCGGAAAGGGCTTGCCGTCTACCATACCGCCAGTGGTCAGCTAAAGCATATCTCTTTGGCTAGCTCGTCTAAAAATGCAAATGAACCCTTTATTTATGCCATTCAAGAAATTGGGGGAAACTTTGGATAGGCGCAGAATCATCCCAGCTTTTTGTTATACAGCCGGATTATGGATATGACAAAAGGGTCGAAGGAGTCCGGCAAATACAGCTTCTAGACCTGGGAAAGGGAAATAACGCCATGGTACAGCATATCACACCCGACAAATTTGGGAATGTCTGGCTCGCAGTATATGGCGGTGGCGTCGGCGTGATCAGCCATATCAAACCCTTTTTAATGTTTTCCCGACAGGAGCCGTATTGCCGGATCGGCTTGCAACAGTGAGTAATATTATCGTTCGAAATACAGACGCAGTCTGGTTGACGACCGAAGGCTCCGGAATCGTAGAAATGGGCACAAATGGCAGATTGCGAAAATGGATCACGCAAAAGAATGGTAGTCCTGATGATTTTATATTGGCTTCATTCAAGGATCATAACCAGCATGTCTGGTTAGGTTTACGCAAAGGCGGTGTTGCAGTTTGCTATGCTGGATCCACCACATGGCATACGATAGACCTGGGTGAACCCGTATCGGAGGTTCGCGCGATTTATGAAGATCGCCGTGGTGCCATCTGGATTGCTGCATACCAAGGCCTGTTTATCTATGACCCGCACAATCGTAGCGTACAGAAATTACTGATCAACGATCCGATGCTGGGCGATTATGCGCCTCGGGCGCTTGTCGAGGATGGGCAGGATAATATCTGGGTGGGAACCTATGGGCAGGGGCTCTACGTGTATAATGTTAATCGACAGCTGATCCGGAAAATGGATAGCGGCAATGGATTGCGCAATAATACCGTCAATCATTTGCTACGCGATAAAAATAATAACATCTGGATTGCGACCAATCAGGGAATAGCTTTGCAGGAAGCGCAACGCAAAGTTGGTGAATTAACAGTTTTAATGCCTCCGGGAGATGCCGCCTGGCTGTTTGTCAATGGCCTTTCGGAAGATCAAAATGGGCATATCTGGTGTTCGACCAAGTCAGGAATGCTACGCTTTTTACCGAAAGAAAACGCTTTTTGCAATACGATCAGTCATTCGGCCTGCCATTGGGAGGTTTTATAAACGGAAGTGTGGGGCGGGATATGGCAGGACAGCTCTATTTTGGTATGCAGGACGGCATATGTTATTTTGACCCGAATGAAATCCCTTCAAATCTACCAAAATCTCCGATTCGCCTAAGCCGCTTTATTGTTTTCCGTTCCGGCGAATCGAATGCAACGGAAGACAAATATCTTACATCATCCGATGAGATCAGGCTTGATCACAACGAGAATAGCTTTCGTATCGAGCTTGCGGTCATGGATTATGCGCTGGATGGATTGGTCGAGTTTGGATACCGGCTTCAGGGGCTCAATAACGAATGGATTTTTCTGGGCAACGAAACGAACCTTGATTTTCGGAATGTTCCCTATGGAGATCATGAACTGTTGATTCGCACACGCATGAAAAATGGGGAATGGTCCCAGTCATACCAACGTTTACTGATTAAGATCAAACCGCCATTTTATCTGAGCCTGCCCGCAAAAATTGTTTATTTTCTGATCTTTTTGCTGGTCATTTATGCCCTTATTTTCTTTTACATCAAACGAATAAAGGCCGAGTCCGAACTGCGGCTCAAAGAGCGCCAGCACCTGCAGGATGAACAGTTGCATAGCGAGCGCATGAATTTCTATACGCACATCACGCATGAACTGCGCACGCCTTTAACACTTATTTTAGGGCCTCTCGACGATTTGTCCCACGATGAGCAATTGTCTCCCAGAAACAAAGGATTGGTTCATACGGTTCAGAAAAGTGCCAATCGGCTTTTTACATTGGTCAACCAGCTTCTGGAGTTCAGGAAGGTCGAATCGCAGTTTAAACCGCTTGTACTTGAAGCCGGGACCTTAAGTGACATGCTCACCGATATCGTGGATAAATATCGGACCTTAAATAACAAACCAAATGTCGAGATAGCTGCAATTTTGCCCACAACGGATTATCGTACCTTATTTGATGCTGAGATTATACAGTTGATTGTAGATAATTTGTTTTCCAACGCCTATAAGTATACGGATTCGGGGCATATCAGGCTGAGCCTTACGTACGAACAGTCAAATTTAACCCATTGGGCAGTATTATCCATCGAAGACACGGGACGCGGCATCCCTGCGGACCAAATGGATCGGATTTTCGATAAGTTCTATCAGATTCCCGGCCGGGGAATCCAGGGAACGGGCATAGGGCTGGCCCTGGTCAAGGAATTGACGGCTATCCATCAGGGCAAGATCGAGATTAAAAGCGTCGAAGGAGCGGGAACGACGGTATCCGTCCGCTTTTTAGCAAACAAAGTCGGCGTCGATAGCCCGAACATAGTGGAATCGATCGCGGAATCTGATGATATCGCGATGGACGTCAGCCGTCCATTGATCCTTTTGGTGGAAGATGATCCGGATTTACGCGCCTATCTGGGCGATACCTTATCCGCAACTTACGAAGTTTTGCTGGCCGAAAATGGCGTGGTTGGATTGGAAATTGCACAAAATAGGATCCCCGACCTGCTGATAAGCGACATTATGATGCCCGATATGGATGGTTTTCTGCTGGCCGAAAAATTGAAGGCGGAACGTTCGACAAGCCATATCCCATTAATCCTGTTGACGGCCAGGGATACGGACCTGGACAGGCAGCGAGGCTATGAGCTCGGAGTCGATTCGTATCTCACAAAACCGATCGGCGCAGCCTTATTGCTCAAACGTATTGATAACCTGTTGCGGAAACAGAAAGCCATGAATAAGGCTGTTCTACAGCAAATCAAATTGGATCAACCAACGGACTTTGTAGAAAACCGGCAAGCCGAAAAAGATGAGTTATGGCGTGAGAATGCATTTGTTCAGGATTTTATGGCAATCGTCGAACAGCATATGCAGGATGAGGTATTGATGCTGCTACCCTGGCAGAAAAGATGAATATGAGCCAATCCACCTTATATCGCAAACTAAAAGGGATCACCGGAAAGAACATCAATCAGCTCGTGCGTAAAATACGGATACATAAAGCCGCTGAACTGTTGCGTTCGGGAACATACAACGTGACCGAAGTTTCTTTTATGGTCGGAATTAATAGCACTATTTACTTTCGGCAATGCTTTAAGGAAGAGTTCGGACAGCTTCCTTCGGAATATCAGAAGTCCGGAGCGAAGGGATGTTAATCACGGGCTAATATCTTGTAGGACCTTCACAGTATAAGCGCCCCAGATCCGGGCTACCGGATGGGGGCATGAGCCGAAAAACACGCTGATTTTTACTGAAAACCCACTTTTTGACCGAAAACTATATGGTATTTGACGGATTTGTATACGGTCTGGAGCTTTAAAATCCCCTAAGTTTGACCATATAATCAATTATAGATCTCGCGGGAAGTAGCAATGCATCTGATGTAACCTATGTAAACCATCGCTTATCATCTTCACTGTCTATTCTGGCCAGATTGTATTATTTACTGTTTAATTCGTATAGAAATTTATGAACAACCTAAAAATTGTTTCTTTGTATACGGTGTTGAGCGTTGCGCCAACATTGTTATACGCCCAGGGGAAAATTTCGGGACAGGTCCTGAATATGGCCAACGAGCCTATCGCAGGTGCAACTGTGATTATGGAAGGCGGGGCGAAGGGGACTTCAACAGACAAATCGGGGAAATTTGAACTGAATGCCGCAAAGGGCGTGCTCATGGTCTCCTTTATTGGCTACAAGACCTACAGAGTCCCCTTGAACGAAACCACAAATCTGATAATCCGGCTTGAAAAAGACGACCGTGTGCTGGAAGATGTCGTGGTGGTGGGTTATGGTACGCAAAAAAAGCGACCTTAACGGGCTCTATTTCTGAAGTGAAGGGCAAAGATATCGTGAAAAGCCCGCAGCCTAATTTATCCAATTCCCTCGCCGGACGATTTTCTGGCGTGGTAATCAACAACCGAAGCGGTGAGCCCGGTTATGACGGTTCGTCCATTACGGTGCGTGGACAGGCAACTACCGGAAGTAATGACGTATTGGTTGTCGTCGATGGAGTACCCGGACAAATAGGCGGGCTGGAGCGTCTGGATCCAAACGATATTGAAAGTATTTCGGTGCTGAAAGATGCTTCAGCGGCAATTTATGGGAATAGGGCAGCAAATGGGGTTATTTTAGTCACGACCAAACGTGGAAAAAGCGGTAAACCTTCGATCACCTATAGCGGAAATCTCGGCGTCAGTTCACCGACGCGCTTGCCTAAAATGGCTGATGCCGCAACGTATGCCATTTTAAGAAATGAAATCGCCTATGGAAATAGTTCTTCGGGCGGAATGAACCAGATTTATTCAACCGAACAGATTCAAAAATTCAGGGACGGATCTGATCCACTTTTATACCCCAATACCGATTGGGCAGATGCCACCCTGAAAAAGCAGCAATACAAAGCCAGCACAATCTGTCTGTGGCCGGCGGAACCGAGGATGTGCGATATTTTATGTCTTTGGGTTCGGTCTATCAGGATGGCTTATACAAAAAGGGCGTCACCAAATACAAGCAGTATAATTTCAGAACAAATCTTGAAGCCAATGTAACCGATGGCTTTAAGGTGGGGCTCGCTCTTTCGGGAAGACAGGAAGACCGTAAATTCCCGATCGCATCTGCCGGCGATATTTTTCGTTCCATCTATAGAGCCTATCCTACGGTAAGCGCATATTATCCCAATGGCTTGCCGACGCGGGGCATTGAGGATCCAACCCGGTCTTAATGGCCACAGATATCGGTGGGACTGTAGACAATCCCAAACAGGTGTTCAACGGCATACTCAAAGCAAGCTATCAGCTTCCTTGGGTAGCGGGCCTATCCGTAGATGGTTTTCTTTCGGTGGACAAATCCGCAAACTTTAGCAAAAACTTCAGTGTGCCCTACGTGCTAAATGCGTATGACCCGGCAAAAAATACTTACGAAGAATCCATTGTCGGCGGAAATAACAATAAGGCTACATTGACCGAATCACATACCAATGAATCCTTGATTACAAGCAATATAAAGCTGAATTTTGAACGTAGCTTTGGTGCCCACGCAATCAATGCTTTTGTAGGCTATGAGCAAAGTAAAAGGCATTTGAATATTTTGACGCGCAGCGTTTTAATTATCTCTCCAACCAGCTGCCTGAATTATCACAAGGTGGATCCGCTGCGACAGATTACCTTAATTCAGGTTATAGTTCTAATTATACGAGACAGAGTATCATTAGCCGGATAGCGTATAATTATAATGAAAAATACCTGTTTGAAGGACAGCTCAGGGCAGATGGCTCTTCGATTTTCCCCGCAGGCAAGCGATGGGGATATTTCCCCTCCGTATCTGCCGGATGGCGTATCAGCAAAGAAGACTGGTTTGCAGACAAGATCGGATTTTTAGATGACCTGAAACTTCGCGCCTCATACGGTACCCTTGGTAACGATAATGTCGACGGGTTCCAATTCTACGATAACTATACCCTGGTAGGAAATGGTCTGGTCGCGCTACTAAATGACAAAAGCCAGATACAGCCCAATGTTAAATTGGCAAAACTGGCAAATCCGGCAATTACCTGGGAGGTGTCCAAGAAGCTCGATGTAGGATTAAATGCACAATTTCTCAAGAATTTCACAATAGAGGCCATTTATTTCCAACAAAAGAGATCGGATATTCTGACCGAAAGAAATGCGTCTATTCCGGCGACTTCCGGGATTGTCAATCCATACAAAGAGAATAGTTCCAAACCGCTGGTTCCTTCAGAGAATATCGGTAAGGTGAATAGCGAAGGATTTGAAGGAACGTTGTCGTATCAACAACAGGGCGATTTCAGCTGGGAGTATCCGGTAATTTTACCTTTGCCAAAAGTAAAATTATCTTCATTGATGAGGCCAGCGGTACCTTGGATTATCAGCGCCAGACATCAAGACCGCTGGGAACCTATCTGCTCTATAACGCCATTGGATTAAACCGGACCCAAGCAGATCTCGCTGCGGCCCCACAGGCACCCGGAGCACAGGTCGGGGATTTGATTTATCAGGACTACAACCAAGATGGTAAGATAACGGCAGATGATATGATACGGACAAAATATGGGAATATTCCCCAGATTACCTACGGCTTTAATCTGAATGCCGCTTATAAAAATGTAGATGTTTCCGTTCTTTTTGCCGGGCAGGCTAAAGTAAGTCAGTACGTGCTTCCGGAGTCCGGAACAGTAGGAAACTTCTACAGTACCTGGGCCGACAATCGGTTCAATGAGGTCAATAATCCGGACGGAAACTATCCGAAAGTCCCTGAACGTGCCTCTTCGGCGGTGAGCGGTGGCTTGTACAATAACACCTTTTGGCTGAATAATGCTTCCTTTTTACGTTTAAAAAATGTGGAGATAGGGTATACATTGCCCAATGAGGTCTTATCGAGATTGAAACTGGGCGGACTTCGCTTTTATGTCAACGGATTCAATCTATTGACCCTCACAAAAGTGAAGGATTATGATCCGGAAGGGAATAGCGGTAGCGGTCAATTCTATCCGCAACAACGTATTATTAATGTAGGTGCAAATTTAAAATTCTAAAGAGGAACTTAAGCAATGAAATCTATCACTAAATATATTGTGCCTTTGGGCTTAGGACTGACAGTCTTATCCGCCTGCAACAAAAATCTATTGGATGTGACGGCAACAGACAGAATATCGACAGAAGCAATTGAGAAAGATACAGCTGTATTGGAAGCGTTTATTATCAACAGATACATCGGCGAAAAAATGATATCAAACGAGGCGGACGGGACTAATCCGGGTTTTGGACGTGGATTTGAATACGCCCTTTGGTCATCACTGTCCGATGAATCCATGTATACCAATGATGACAATACCTGGCTCATTATCCGGGGCAGTTATCGCCTGAAAATTTAGGCGCCGCCGGATCGCTTTGGGCCCGTAGCTACCGCAGTATCCGTGAATGTAATTACGCGAAAAAGTACTGGCTACTATTCAGATGAGCGCTTCCCATAAACGGCATCTTGAAGGTGAACTACAGTTTATCAGGGCATTTCGCTATCACGACCTCATTCGCAACTTTGGCCGGGTTGTCCTGATGGGCGATACCGTATATGGTTTGAAAGATGACTTAAATACGGCAAGCCTTTTTGAGCGCAAGTCTATTCAGGAAGGAATGGATTATGTGATCAGGGAACTGGACGAAGCGATTGAAAAACTGCCACTGGATAACAATGACAACAGCTGGGTAACCGGCCGGGCGACGAAGGCTGCCGCAATGGCCTTAAAATCAAGGCTGCTGCTGTATGCAGCGAGTCCGCTTTATAACGCGGGTACCTGGGCTGCGGCGGCTCAGGCAGCGCAAGACCTGATTTCGCTAAATAAATTCAGCCTGTACACAGGCGGATACCAATCCTTATTTTTGACTGACCGGAATCCGGAAACTATTTTTGCCCGTTATTATACCAAAAATGCCAATCATGTTCATTTGGAAATTGCCAATGGACCAAACGGCTATGGGGGCTGGGGTGGAAATACGCCTTACCAGAATCTGGTGGATGCCTATCAGATGAAAAATGGTCTAGCTCCTTTTAATGAGGATGGAACTGTAAATGCTGCTTCAGGATACGATCCCAGTAACCCCTATGTAAACCGTGATCCACGCTTTGATGCAACAATTCTACACAATGGTTCGATGTACAGAGGACGCGCGGTTGAAACATTTATACCTGGCGGCCAGGATAGCAGGGAAGGAAGGGACAACTGGAACACGTCGAAAACCGGTTATTACCTGCGCAAATTTATGAATGATGCCTATCCGCTGGAAAATCCTTGGGGAAATGCGGGATTTCAACCGTGGAATTATTTTCGTTATGCGGAGATCCTGTTAAATTTTGCAGAGGCGGCTAATGAAGCCTATGGTCCGGATATGCTATCCAAAGGTAGTAGCCTGACAGCTAGACAGGCGTTAAATTTAGTTCGGACAAGACCTTCTGTAGAGATGCCTGAAATCCCTGTTGGGCAATCGAAAGATGAATTTAGAAAACTGTTGCGCTACGAACGCCGGATAGAGCTGGCCTTCGAGGAACACCGTTTTTATGATGTAAGGAGATGGAAAATCGCCAACATAACAGAGAATGCGCCAGCCGGCGGAATCACGGTGACAAAAGGAAGCAATGGGCTTACCTATACGCGAAAAGAGGCATTATCGGGCCGCAAGTTTGAAGAAAAACATTATTGGCTCCCGATACCGCGGGCAGATATTTTGTCTTCGAACGGACAACTGGAACAAAATCCAGGTTATTAATGTTAAACAATTAAAAAAGACATACGCGATGCGCTGGGACCTTTCTCGGAACAGCGCATCGTTGTCAGATCAAGCCACCTTTTACTAAATTATTTTATACATGCGATTTACGGTTATAGCATTTTTATTGATGAATATTACGGCATCGGCATACGCGCAGGGATATAGGCAGGGGCCTACCGACAAGGATTTTGCCGGTTATCTATTTGCTTATTTTAAAGGTAATGCGGTGGCCGATGAAGCGGTCTGTTTTGCCATTAGCACCGATGGCTATACCTACCGTGCGCTGAACGGTAACCGTCCGATACTGGATTCGAAGAGCATCAGTAAAACCGGAGGTGTACGGGATCCGCATATCCTTCGGGCTGAAGATGGAAAGACATTCTATATGGTACTGACCGATATGACCTCCGCCAAAGGCTGGGATTCCAATCGCGGTATGGTCCTGCTAAAATCGCAGGATCTGCTGCACTGGTCGCATCGGGCCATCGATTTCCAGCAGCGATTCAGCGGCCAGGAAGATTTGAAGCGCGTATGGGCGCCACAGACTATTTTTGATGCGGCAGCAGGGAAATATATGGTCTATTGGTCCATGCAGCATGGAAATGGTCCGGATATCATTTATTACGCCTATGCCAATAAAGATTTTACCGATTTTGAAACGGAGCCAAAAGTGCTCTTCATGCCTAAAAATGGTAAATCCTGTATTGATGGCGATATTATCGAGAAGAACGGACTCTTTTATCTTTTCTACAAAACGGAAGGGCACGGCAATGGGATCAAACTTGCCATGACGGATTCCCTGACTTCGGGAAAATGGATCGAACAGCCTGGGTATAAACAGCAAACAAAGGATGCCGTGGAGGGATCAAGTGTTTTCAGGCGAAACCAGTCGGATCAATATATCCTGATGTATGATGTGTATGGTAAAGGAAAATACCAATTCTGTATTTCCGATGATCTGGATCGTTTTAAAGTGATCGATCAGGAGATTGATATGGATTTTCATCCCCGTCATGGAACCATTATCCCCTTTCCAGAGAGGAGCTGATCCAATTGACGTCTCATTGGGGCAAACCTAAGGATATACCGCTTGCGCTGAAAAGGAACCCGGTTCTGAACGGCTTTTATGCAGATCCCGATATTCTTTACGCTCACAAAACCCAAAAATATTATATCTATCCGACCAGTGATGGCTTTGATGGCTGGGGCGGCTTCTATTTCAAGACCTTTTCTTCGACCGATCTTATCCATTGGAAGGATGAGGGCGTCATCCTGGATCTTAAAAAGGAGGTTGCCTGGGGACCACGTCATGCCTGGGCGCCAACGATCATCGAGAAAAAGTCAAAGGCGACTATACATATTACTACTATTTTACGGCGGCGCAGAAAATCGGTGTCGCCGTAGCGGACCGGCCAACGGGTCCATTCAAGGACTCAGGTACCCCGTTGATCGATTTCAAACCTCCAGGTGTAACAGGCGGGCAGGAGATCGATCCCGCGGTGTTCAATGACCCCAGGTCGGGTAAAAGTTATTTGTATTGGGGAACGGCTATCTTGCCGTTGCCGAACTAAATACCGATATGATCTCCATCAAAAAGAATACAATAAAGGTATTGACGCCCGACAAAACATTTCGTGAAGGGGTATATGTGATCTTTCGCAATGGAATATACTATTTTCTTTGGTCAGAAGATGATACCCGCAGCGAGAATTACCGGGTTCGCTATGGGACATCAACCTCTCCCGATGGGCCAATCCGGGTGCCCGAAAACAATCTGATCTTGCAAAAGATCCGGGAAAAGGAATCTATGGTACCGGTCATAACTCGGTCTTGCAGGTCCCCGGAACCGACGAATGGTATATTGTCTATCACCGATTTAGTTACCCAAATGGGATCAGGATGGGGATGCCGCGGGATTCCATCGTGAAGTATGCATGGATCGGCTTTATTTCGATACGAATGGCCAGATCGTACCGGTCATTCCAACGCATTAATAACAATCAGATCAACCTAAACGACTACATCACATGAATATAATAATTAAAAATATAGCGGTCCTTGCCGTATCAATTTTAACCGGGCTGAGCGCCGTTTACGCCCAGCCGGGCTTTGGTGTTGCCCAGCGTATCAATGCAGACTGGCAGTTCCAGTTAGAAACTGCGGGCGCAGCACAAAACGCAACAGCACCAAACGAGCAGGCCTGGAAAACGGTCAGGCTGCCGCATGACTGGGGCGTAAAGTATCCTTTGAGTCCAAACCTCGCCAGCGCCACGGGATATTTACCAGGCGGTATAGGCTGGTACCGGAAACAGCTGTCCATACCTGCTGAAGACCAGGGAAAGAAGGTCTTTCTTTATTTTGAAGGTGTTTACAACCGCAGTGAGGTCTTTGTCAATGGGAAATCTGTCGGTAAGCGGCCCAACGGCTATGTATCATTTTCCTACGATATCAGCCCGTATATTGAATTTGGAAAGGAAAATACCATTGCGGTCAAGGTCGACCATAGCAAAAGTGCGGATTCGCGCTGGTACACAGGATCCGGAATCTACCGCGATGTTTGGCTCGTCAAGGCCGATCAGGTGCATCTGGATCAATGGGGAGTATACGCCTATCCGGAAATCAAGGGCAAGAAAGGTGTGCTCAATACCGAAACTACGGTGGTCAACAGTTCGTCCCAGCGTAGCGCTGTTACCGTGCAACAGGAGCTCGTCGATGCCGAAGGTAGGCTTGTTGAGAAAAAACCGGACAGCTTACGATCGCTGCTACCGATAAAGCACGCCTGGATCTGAAATTGACAGCATCCAATCCCAAACTATGGAACTTAACGCAGCCCATACAATACACCTTGCGGACAACAGTATGGCAAAATGGCAAGCAGGTCGATCAGTCCGAAGTAAAGACAGGCTTTCGGACTTTTACCTTTGATCCGGATAAGGGTTTTGCCTTAAACAAGCAATGGATGAAGGTGAAAGGTGTCTGTTTGCATCACGATGCCGGTGTACTCGGTGCCGAGGTTTATCCTGAAGTGTGGCGGCGGCGCCTGCTCACGCTGAAATCGCTTGGTGTTAACGCCGTGCGTACGAGCCATAATCCACAGGCAACCTCACTTTATAATTTATGTGATGAGCTGGGGCTATTGGTCATGGATGAAGCATTTGATGAATGGGAATTTCCGAAGCGGAAGTGGCTACAGGGCTGGAACGTCGGCATACCGGGTTTTGAAGGCGCTTATGATTTTTTTGAAGAATGGGGGAGCGGGATTTGGCCGACATGGTCCAAAGGGACCGCAACCATCTTTCGATATTTGCCTGGAGCATAGGCAATGAAGTGGATTACCCCAATGATCCCTATTCCCATCCGATATTGAACGGGGAGAAAAAGAAGGCGGTTTTACCCAAGCCTCTTATGGCGGTTATAAGGAAGATGCACCGGATGCCATGCGTCTGGGGATATTGCCAAACGCCTTGCTGCTGTGGTAAAAAATACGATCGCAGCCGGGCGGTAACGGCCGGCCTGGCGGGTGTGGCGATGTCTAACGAAACGGCCTACCCCGGAGCACTTGATATTGCGGGTTACAATTATACGGAGAGCCGATATCAGGAAGACCACCAGCGTTACCCAACACGTGTTATCTATGGCAGTGAAAATCGGCATGATCTTCCGGCCTGGCTAGCTGTACGTGACAATGCGCATATATTTGGACAGTTCCTGTGGACGGGGATCGACTATCTGGGCGAATCGGGCCGTTGGCCTTCGCGTGGTTTTTATTCGGGCTTACTTGATTTTGCAGGCTTTATCAAACCCAGGGGATATTTTCGCCAGTCTTTGTGGGCAGAAAAGCCCATGGCTTATTTGGGAACCTATCCATTGGCCGGGGCAACCGGTACAACAGATGTGGTCCGCTTCGGAAGCTCAGCAGGAGCAACGAAAGAACGAAAGACCCTCGATGGATGCCTGGCCGATCTGGAATTATCAGGACGGTCAGCTGATCCGGGTAGTCTGCTATACCAATAGTGCTGCAGCCCGGTTAACACTGAATGGGCAGACGCTGGGTGAAGAAAAAATATGATGCGAAAACAGGAATTATCTTTTGGGATATCCCTTATGCCGCGGGTAGACTGGAAGTGATCGGGCTGGACAGCAATGGAAAGGAAGTTGTCCGCCATGCGATCCAATCCAGCCAACGGCCGGCAACCATTCAGGCGACGCTTGTTGGCGACCCCTCGATTCAAGCAGGTGGGCTCTTGCAGCTCATGGTACAACTTGTCGATGAAAAGGGTATTCCCGTGGTTCTATCGGAAGATGAAATTACCTGCGAAATTGCTGGGAATGCGCGTTTATTGGGTATGGAGGCCGGAAATAATACGGATATGGGCGACTATACGGATAATAAACAGCGGGTCCATCAAGGCAAAATGATCGTTTATGTACAATCAACGGGCAAAGCGGGTGACCAGATTAGCATTCGGCTGACATCACCCTGGCTAAAAACCGCCACGGTATCCTATAGCGTTAAATAACGCGTTTATTCATTCGGACGCAGCGTCCGTATTTCCAAAATTTTATGACTGGGGACTTTGATGTCCCCTTTATTTTTACTTCTATTGCCGGCAATGCGCTAATCCCCTCAGGAAGCTTGATGCGCAAGGTTTTAACAGCAGCAGTGCTATCGCTGCTCTTTAGGGTCTCAAGCAGGCTTCCATTGATCCAGATTTCGCTGGTCCGCAGGGCTGTATCGGTCATATATTTTAGATAGAGTGTACTGGCAGCGGTATTTTTAGCTGGTAACTGAACCAACCACTGGTTTCACGCCAGCGTGTATCGGCAAAGCTTCCCGCTTGGCTATTTTCTTCGCGAAAGAAATGGTCCGATTCGGGCTGCTGTTCCCCGGCAATCACTTTATCCACCGTGATGGCATGGAGGGCAAGGCTTTCGCGTTCATCCCTTTCGATCTTATCCTGCAGCTCTCGAAGTTGGACGGCCGTGGTCTGTGGCCAATAGAGGATATACCTACTATCGTGAATCCCGTAGAAGGGTTCAAGTTCCATGCGCAGGCTGTCTTTCCCCTGACGAAGTCCACTTAGCGTAAAATGCAGGGGTTTACCAGGGATAGGGTCGATCAGGGTCGGAATGGCTTCAGGATCGGCTGTTAGCAGCGGGATATCGCGCAAGGGGACCTGCTTTCCGGACGCGATATGGCCCATCCGGCTATCGTCGGCCTTTAGTCCTGTGAGATCACTCGTTCCCGAACGTGCGGCGAGCACAACAGGGCCATAGGATATGCTGTAATAGTTGCTTTGGTCAGGCAGCTGTTCAACCTGGATTTCCATTGGCAACTCCATGCGCAGGTGATCGCCGGGCTTCCAGACCCGTTTTATGATGACATGGGTCGCCGCGGAATCCACGATAGGGTAGGCTTTCCCATTTATCGAAACTGCAGGGCTAGCTTTCAGCCATTTAGGCTTACGTAAGTAAAGTGTAAATTCACATTTTGTTTTGGAACGAACGGTCAGCGAGGTAAAGGCTTCTTTTGGAAAGTTGTTCTCCTGGATAATCTCGATACCCTTTTGTTTCCAGTGCACGCTGGAAGGAACAAAGAGATTGACGTACAGCTCATCATCTGTATGGGCATAAATCATTTCGCCATACTTGGCGTGGTTTTCCATGCCCGATCCAACACAGCACCACATGCTCGTCTGTGCCTGGGAGTAGACGCGATAATGTCCCGGGCGGATCTGCGTAAAGTAAACAAAGCCGCCATGTTCGGGATGCTGGCTGGACAAAATATGATTGTATAGTGCCCTTTCGTAAAAATCGATGTATTTGGCCTGTGGATCTGTGCGGTACAGCAGCTTGGTGAGCCGCAGCATATTATAGGTGTTACAGGTCTCCGGGCCTTCGATGCCCTGAACCATCTTTGAGAAGTCATTTGTCGGGTTAAAATGTTCACTGACGCTATTTCCGCCGATGGCAATGGACCGATGCAATGCAACATTATCCCAGAAATAGCGTACAGCCCCGGTCCATTCCGCATCCTTGCTCAGTTCGCCAATCCGGGCGAAACCAATGACTTTTGGGATCTGTGTATTGGCATGTAGGCCTGTTAATTTATCCTGATGTTGGGTTAGGGAGCCAGGATAGCCTGATGGGAGAACCTGCGCGCAAGCTCCAGGTATTTGGGATTTTGGGTTATAGCCGCAACGTCTGCAAAAGTTTCATTGAGTCCGCCGTGTTCACTGCGCAGCATGTCCTGTATCTGCGTGTCGGAGAGCTGAGCCACCAGTCTGCAGGCCCAATCGCTCATCGCAATAAGCATATTTTTGGCCGTCGGGCTCGCGGTCAGCAAGTAGACATCACGCAGGCCGGCATAGGTCTTATGGATATTATAAAGCGGTACCCACTTGCCATTTAGGCTAAATGTATTCGATTGGATATTTCCGGACTGGATTTCTTCCCAGATAGCTTTGCCGCCCGGGACGCCGCCGATATAGCCATTTCCATTTGCATCCTGACAGCGCTTCAGGTTTACAATCATATAATCCAGCCGTTCCTTGATGCGCGGATCACCGGTAGAAGCATACATATACGCAAGGGCAGAAAGGTAATGACCACCGATATGGCCATCCAAGCCTGTGTTTTCCCAATTGGTATAGGAGGCTTTAACGACTGCTAATCCAGCTTCCCTTAAAAATGGAGCCAGCAGACGGTCCGGATCCATCTCCAATACATACTGCAGGTCAAGCTGTTGCGCATGATGAAAGGCGCTTGGTAATAGCCGGACATTCTGTAGATCAAAATAATGGAGCTCTTTGGATGCCTGCGCAAATAAAGAGGTACAAAAGAGCAAAGCAAGGATCGTATGGGAAAGACGGCTGTTTAATTTCATGTTAAAGGTATGCTATATAATCCGCTGAATGATAAAAATATACAGCGATTTGGTTATTGGTTATGATGAGCTAATCTACTGGTATTCCAAAGATATAAATTAAGGAATTATTTTTAAGTGTTTTTTTACATTTATTATTTTCTTATTTTTCATCCCAGATACAGCGCTTGAATTTCGCGCAAATCTAGCAATGAATACGCCCCGGCCTATTGATGCGATATTAACGGGTCTCCTGCGGATTAAATTTGGCGAAGGATCTGACTTGCATTGAAAAAAACGGAATTAATCTGTTGTTGATGGGTTTTAGACATTTTTACCCTTCTTTTAATTATTTGTTGCAAGGTCATTTTTATGAAACCTCTAGCTTTGCTTTATAACCAATTGGCGAATGGCTAGCGCATTCTTAGGAATGATCGGAGAAAGGGGATAATGAATCTTTAGCAATGCATCTTGTATTTTTCTGCCGCAGTCAACAGGCTAGTAATAACCAATTCGTTTAAATAAATAACCAAGTAAGCGCCTCCAGGGGCAAAAAAGACATTTATCTCAGATAAGATTATGAACAGAAATTATGTGTCTTCTTTCTTTTGTTTTCCTAAAGAAAGGAACAGGAAAGTGAAGTGGTTGTTAATGGCTTCCATGTTAATGTCCATTGGACGACTGTCTGCCCAAGAAAAAGTCGTTCATGGAAAGATCGTAAGTGATCAGGGAAAACCGATTATCGGGGCATCGATCAAAGTGAAGAACAAAACTCTCAGTACCTCAACCAACGAGAAAGGCGAATTTGTACTCAAGCTCAATCCGGGCGAAATCCTTATTGTATCCAATGTAGGGTATAATCATGTCGAATATGTAGTCGGTAACTCTTCAGAAATCAGCATCCCGCTTGTCTCTTCGGAAATTGCAGTAGATGAGGTTGTGGTGGTGGGCTATGGTAAGCAGAAGAAGGTGGATCTGACGTCTTCTATTGCCGTAGTGGATACCAAGGACCTCGTCAAAGTCCCCGGCGGAACAATTGCCACGCTTCAGAGTGCTGTACCCGGGGTGCAGGTAACCAATGGTGCCGTCCGCATCCGTGGTGTTGGATCCATTAACGGCACGGATCCACTCTATGTGGTGGATGGGATGATCGGTGGCGCTATGCCGGACGAAAATAATATTGCCAGCATTCAGGTGTTAAAGATGCTGCATCCAGCGCCATCTATGGTGCCCGCGGAGCCAATGGCGTTATTTTGGTCACCACAAAACGGGGTAAAGCGGGGATGTAAAGCTCGACTACAATGCTTTCGGCGGCATCAAAAATATTTCCCATAATGTCCCCTGCTCAACGGACAGCAACTGGCCGAATTGATTAATGAGGAAATGTACAATAAAGATCCTTCGCGCAAAGACTATCTGCCTGCGTTGTCCAAACCCTCGGCCATCGGACAGGGTATAATATGATGGATGAACTGCTGCAGACGGGCAATTACCAAAGGCATAATCTCTCGGTCTCCGGTGGATCTCAAAATGCCAATTTTAGGCTGAGCGGCATTTATGCTACAGATAAATCCATTATTATCCAGGACAAAAACAAGTATTATGGCGCACAGTTTATCTCTGATTTTACCAAAGGAAAACTCAAGATCGGCGAAACACTTTCCTTGGGGTATACGCGACGCAACTGGAGCGACAAAAATATCATCGATGCGCAAAAGTGGTCTTCGACACTGCCCTTATATGATGCCAACAGCAGCACTGGTTTTGCCGGGGCGGGCAACGGAACGGATGTGCAGAGTGCCTTGGCGAATGCATACCTCAACAAAAACGTCAATGACAACTTTTCGGTCAACGGCAATGCCTGGGCTACCTATGAGATCATCAAAGGACTGGTTTATAAATTTAATATGGGCGTAGACCTTAGCCGCATACGCAATGAAGGCTATATCGGTAACTACTCCGTCGGTCAGTATCAGAACCATAATCCGGACGAACTCAATATCTCCAGCAGCCAGAACAACCGCTGGCTATTTGAAAATACGCTGACTTATGAAAATAATTTCGGTAAACATGCGATTTCGGCTTTGGCGGGGATCACCTCGGAAGAGTCCCGGTACAATGCGGTCAATGCGGGTGCCCGGGGTTTGCCAAGTCCGGATGTTTTGATCCTTAATTCGGCTTCCTGGCAAGTTCCCGCCTGGTGGGGTCGGGTGTAGGCCAGTCGGCCATGTACTCCATGCTGGGCCGTGTAAACTATAATTATGACAATCGTTACCTGTTGACCTTTAACATGCGGCGCGATGGATCGGCCAACTTCAGTAATCAATACCGCTATGGAAATTTTCCTTCGGTATCGGCAGGCTGGCGGATCAGTCAGGAATCCTTTATGAAAGCATTTCCGGCGATCAGCGAATTGAAGCTCCGTGGTAGCTATGGGCTGCTGGGTAATTCGGATATTGCGCAATATCAATATCAGCGGACGGTTAGTTTCGACCATGTCTGGTATTACCTGAACAATGTGATGGTGACGGGTGCCCTGCCACAGACGCCTTCCAATCCGAATGTAAAATGGGAAAGTCAGTATTCAACTGACCTTGGTCTCGATCTGGAGCTCTTTGATCACAAATTGGCTTTGACGGTGGATTACTACAATAAGAAGACGGAGGACATGCTGATCAATGTACCCATTTCGTTCACTGCGGGCTACGTCAACAACTTCCCCGTGCTGAATGCCGGAAGCATACGAAACCGGGGCTGGGATATCCTGGCATCCTACAAAGATCAGGTCGGTAATTTTGGCTATCATATCGGCGCCAATATTTCCTTCGTGAAAAACCGGGTGCTGAGCCTGGGCAACAATAATGAAATTCTGTGGGGAACGATCTCGCCTGGCGGGGAAAATGTCACAAGGACCGCCGTCGGCCGTTCGATAGGGAATTTTGGGGCTATACCACCGACGGTTTATATACCAGCCAGGCACAATTGGATGCCGATAAGGCTTTTGCACCAAATGCAGCACTGGGGATGTGCGCTTCAATGACCGAAATGGGGACAAGGTCTTAAATGATCAGGATAAGGATTTTCTGGGAAGTCCAATACCTGATTTTAGCTACGGTTTCAATGCGGATGTCAACTACAAAAGTGCCATTGGTACCTTTGACCTGTCGATGATCTGGCAGGGAAGCCAAGGAAATGATATCTACAACAATAGCCGTTATTGGGGCGAGGGGATGTACCATTACTACAATAATTTTGCATCAACGCTGGACCGCTACCGCGCGGAAGAACTTGTCTTCAAAAATCCGGTATCCGGTGAAACGACGGTCTACCCAAAAATACAGATACCGATATCCCACGTGCTGTGCTCGGCGATCCCAATCAAAATTTAAGGGCATCCAACAGGTTTGTGGAAGATGGTTCTTATCTGCGGCTTAAAGTCCTCAACATTGGTTACAGTTTTTTCTGGGCAGAGGCTCGAACGCTGGAAGATCGACCGTTTGCGGTTTTATGTTGGTGCAAAAAACCTACTGACCTTTACCAAGTACTCGGGTTATGATCCCGAAGTGGGGTCGGGCGATACCCGCTCCAACCTGAGCCGAGGCATCGATGGGCAAACGCCATGGGGACTCAGCTTCCCAAATTCGAGAGAGTATTTTATGGGTATTCAACTTACATTCTAATCCTTTAATCGACATCATGAATAGACACTATATAAAACTAGCAGCTGCTGCCTTGTTGATCCAGTTTTCGGGCTGCAAACCGAATCTGGATCTCTCCAACCCGCAGGAATTGTCGACGGACACGTATTATAAAACAGCAGATCAATTGGAAAATGCGGTCATACCGGCCTATCAGGCTCTGATCGGCCGTACGCAGGGGGATATGCACGTAGTTTGTATTATGAACTTTTGGCTCCCGGGGATGATTACAATCATACCTTCAAATGGGAACCCATGTATCAGGATACCTACAATACACCTGCAAGTGACGGGATGGCCGCCCAGACCTGGAGAGATTTTTGGAACGGGGTATTTGCGGCAAATTTAGCCATCGACCGTATTCAGAAGTTTGAGGGTGAAATAGACCAGAATAGAAAGAATAGACTGTTGGGAGAAGCGTATTTTCTGCGGGCGCTGAACTATTTGCACCTGGGCATGCTGTTTGGGGAAACCATTCCACTGATCAGCAAACCTGTTGAAACCAATGAAGATTATTATCCGGGCAACGCAGCGGCGGGTGCCGTGTATGCGCTGATCGTGGATGATTTTAAGAAAGCATCGGAATTGTTGCCAACACGGGCAGCGCTCTACGCCGATAGCAAAATGATCGGTAGGGCCACCAAAGGTGCTGCCCAGGCTTACCTGGCCAAAACTTATTTGTATAAACCCATCCTCGCAAAAGGACAGGCAGCGGATTTTGCCAATGCCGAGATCCAGTTGAAAAGCGTGATTGATAGCAAGGAGTATCAGTTGATGTCCTCATACAGGGATAATTTTCTGGAAACAAAAGAGAATAATCAGGAGTCTGTTTTTGAGGTGCAACTCTACAATGGACCGGGCTGGCTGGGGACGATATATCGAGTTCATGGCGCTGGCAGGAAATTGGCATGTTTGACGGAACGGGTGGTGCCTGGTGGAATCTGGCCCCCAATAAAATGGCCCACGATGAATTTGAAGATGGAGACCCCGGAAATATATGACCTTATGGTGCGAGAATGGTGCAAAGTTTACGCAATTGGATGGTAAGGTCACGGACTATGCGGACTGGATGAAAAACCTGGCGACCAATAAAGATTACTTTGGCACCCGTAAATATTGTCCGGATGTGCAGATCGCGGATTTTGATAATGGCAACAACGATCGTATTTTTCGCTATAGCGATGTGCTGCTGCTCTATGCCGAATGTCTCAACGAACGTGGCGATATCGCCGGAGCAAAGCAATACATCAACTTGGTGCGCAAGCGAGCCAATAATATCGTTCCCGATGAGCAGCCACACCTATGGTATCAAAATCCAATGGGACAATCCCCGACGTAGACGGATTGATCGTGCAGGGTTTGGTCAAAAATGGTGTCCTTTAAATACGGTCAAAAATATTATCGCGCATGAGCGATTTGTTGAATTCTTGGGTGAATATCAACGGTATTTTGACCTCTTAAGATGGGGATGGCCAATCCAAGCTGGCTGGAACCCTTGAAAAAAGGCGGCTGGTCTGTCAAAGCGATGTATTATCCTTTTCCACAGTCCGAATTGGACAATAATAAAAATCTGAAAGGCAATGACATGAACAATTGATCCAGGAAATGTATGTTTTTAGTTATTCGTAGGTAGTGTTAGGTGGAGGTGCCCTTTCTAAGGGCACCTTTTTGAAGCGCAGTCGAATGAAAAGGTTCAAAACATTTACTTTTGGTATTCAAGAAAATAACAAATTATAAACCGAATCTCTTTGTCGGGCAGGTTTGGAGCCTGGCATCTTGATCGAAAAATCATCATACAATGAACAGAAGAACAGCTATTAAGTTTCTCGGGGCAACTATTCCGACCCTTTTTCTTGGTAAATTTAGCGCTGCCTATGCGTATCTTGGGAAAGCTCCATTTCATCCCGACTGGCGCTCACTTGAAAACTATCAGGTACCTGATTGGTTCAGGGATGCCAAATTTGGTATATGGGCACATTGGGGGCCACAGTGCCAGCCTGAAAGGGGCGACTGGTATGCACGCGGCATGTATCAAGAAGGATCAGATCAATACCGGTATCATCTCGAAAAATATGGCCATCCTTCCGTTTTTGGTTTCAAGGATGTAATCCATCAATGGAAAGCCGAAAATTGGAATCCGGAAGAGCTGATGGAGCTCTATAAAAATGCCGGTGCCCAGTATTTTATGGCCCTGGCCAATCATCATGATAATCTGGATCTTTATCGCAGCAGCCACCATTCATGGAATAGTGTCAACCTTGGCCCTAGAAAAGATATTGTTGGCGGCTGGGAGCGTGCTGCTAAAAAAAGAGGACTCAAATTTGGTGTGAGCGTTCACGCAGCGCATGCCTGGACCTGGTACGAAACGGCGCAACGAAGTGATAAAGCCGGAAAGTTTGCCGGAGTACCTTACGACGGGAAGTTGACAAAGAAAGATGGCGCCGGAAAATGGTGGGCAGATTACGATCCACAGGAGCTCTACGCTCAGGATCATGAGCCTAGTTTAGATAGCAAAGACGACAACACGGTTCATCGGCAGTGGCATTGGGATGTCGCCTCCGGCGTGAGTATCCCGACCAAAGCGTACTGTGAAAATTTTAAAGCGCGTACGCTGGAACTGATGGACAACTACAAGCCTGACATGGTTTACTTTGACGATACGGTACTACCGCTTTATCCTATCAGCAATGTTGGACTGGAGATTGCGGCCGATTTTTACAATAAGAGCATGCAGGCGAATAAGGGTAAAGTCGATGTGGTCATCAACGGTAAAATCCTGAATGAACAGCAACGGAAATGCCTGGTATGGGATATCGAACGGGGTCAGAGCAATACGATTGAACCTCAGCCCTGGCAGACCTGCACTTGCATAGGTTCCTGGCATTATGATCGCCGGATTTACGATAATAATCAGTATAAATCGGCCAAAACCGTTATTCATATGTTGATTGATGTGGTCAGTAAAAATGGTAATTTACTCTTGAGCGTGCCCTTACGCGGCGATGGTTCTATCGACGATAAAGCGAAGGAAGTGGTAAAGGGCATTGGAAATTGGATGACGGTACATAAAGAGGCCCTTATTGGGACCCGGCCTTGGCATATTTTTGGCGAGGGACCAGCACAAGAGGACGCTCCTTCACTGAGTGTGCAGGGCTTCAATGAAGGAAAAGGTAAAGCTTTTACCAGTGATGATGTCCGTTTTACGACAAGAGGAAATATCCTGTATGCCTTTATTATGGGAACAACGGCCGAAAAACAAATTACAATTAAGTCCCTGGGCCGTTCGGCTGCCAATTCCCGGGCAATTAAATCTATTCGCCTGCTCGGAAGCACTGATAAAATAGGATATAGACAGCTTGATGGTATGCTGGAAGTCACCCTGCCGGATCATTTTATTCAGAACAACATAGCTACTGTGTTAGAAATCGCCTAACGACCTGTAGTTGCTATGTTGTTTTTTGACTGATCCTCATTTTGCCTGCACCTAACGGTCTGCAGCGTTTACGCTTTATTTTTCTGCAGCAATCTAAGCATGCTTGCTGCATAATTCTTGCCCAGCTGTCGGTACCCCGCAGGGCTGAAGTGCAGTCCGTCGCCAATACCTTCACAACCTACGGAGGAGATGATATGGGCGGTGGGTATCGTAGCTGGCAGGGTCTGGATAATGCTGTTCATGCTAGCGCATTTCCCTCCAGCTTCGGCCGATAGGAGTTCGCCGGCAAGCAGCGGGACATCTTGGGCTTTCAGCTGTAAATCATCTAAGAGGTTTTCATAGACTTTTTCACTTTATCGGGCCATTGGCGATCGCCGGTATTGGACTCACCCTGATGAAGCAAAATCCCTTTGATAACACCCTTCTGCTGAGCTATCCTGGCTAGGGCCACAAGTCTTCCATAGGGATTGTTGTCATATGCAGCAAGCATGGATTTCATCCACTCCGGTGCCTTTGCGACGTAGCTCGCGCTGCTGTCCTGATCAAACAATTGAATATGGCAGCCGCCTACCGAAACATTGATGATACCGACCTCAATATTTTTGGGAAGATTTTCAACAAGCGTTCGGCCAAAATAATCTGCAGGTGTAAGTCCGGTGTGGCAGCGTGTAAGCGGTGCCCGGGCGGGAGACCATTGGCCATACCGCCGCCCTAGGTCGGGACAGTCTACTGCCGACAGTACCTGGAACCGTTCGATGGAGGTCGTGTCCTGGGCTTCGAATTGGCCATGTCCCTCCATATTGGATTGCCCAAAACAAAGGTAAATATGGAAGTTCTTGTCTTGGGCAAAGCTGGCTGTACCCGAAAAATTGCATGCCATGATGAGCAATAGCAGGACTTTAAAATGTATTTGTCGCATGGTGAAGGTTTTCATGTTTTTAAAATTAAGCTATTTCGCGGTAAGCTTGCTTACCGCGAAAAGATAACCTTTAATTCATCGCTATAAATTTGAATTTAAACAATTGACAGGATGTACCGTAGTAATCCCAAAGATGCAGATTGGAGTTGCCATCCATGGTACAGTTGGGTACATCCCAACCGCGTGTGGCATCGACCTTTGAGGTAATTTTATAATAGCCATTGGCTACAGCGGTGACCTTCCAGGCCTGCGCATCATTGCCATAATTTTGCCAGAGCCGGATGGCAGTTCCGAGCGCGTTGCTGTTACTCGCCAGGTCAATACAGCGATTACTGGCGCTTGCTTTGGAAACAAAGCGCCAGTACCCATTGCCCGCATCGATGGCTACCCAGCGCTGTGCATTTGCGCTATTTCGGGTCCAGGGTCGGAGTACTGCGCCGTTGGCATCTTCCCCTGATTTCAAATCAAGTACTTTGTTGACATCGGTCTGAAATTCGATTTCGTAAACCCCATTATTCACTAGGCTAGTGACGGTGCAGTTAGACATGGGGTAATTGGAGGTGGCATATTGCTGAAACCACTGTTTTGCAGGAGCTGCGCAGGCCTCCCAATCGTTGTTATAGGCGGTGCCGGCATTGGGATCTCCTTTGTGAAGCAGATTGTCCGGAGCGAGCAGGTTCCAGCTTACATTGCCGGACTGATCGACGATATATTTTAGATTGGCGCCAAAACCATTGCCACCCGCTGTACCCGTGGTTCCGGTACCGAAGGTGCCGTATCCCTGTGGCGCCCAGTCGGTCTCGGTAATGGCGATCGGAGCGATGTCAGCAATAGGTTTGACATTGGTATTCCAGGCATTCTGAAAAGCTTGATAGGTATTGACACCACCCCAGTATCCCGGATAGATATGCACGGCGTAGCCGATGTTGCCACCGGAAATCTGATTGTTGACGTAGCCTTGGTAATGGGACTGCCAACCGGTGCCAGGTATCCAACAGACATTATTGGCCCCGTTGTTACGGATGATATTGACCAGGGGCTGAAAGAAATTTTTCAATGCAGCAAAATGTTCGTTGCCCGTCATTCCCCAGGTACCGTTTGTCCCCAGGATCTCAACCGGTTCATTGGCCAGCTCAAACATCACATTGTCTGCATTTTTCAGGGCAGCGTGCTGCGATAGGAAAGTCCAGACGGTCTTGAGATAAGTATGATAGGCATCATTGACCGCGATACGGTGCGGACATACACCCGGAGGGCGCAAGATGACATACATACCCCGGCTGCGGGCATGGTTGATCAAGGGGATAATGACCTGATCGGTGTAGGTAACCAGGCGGTTGTAGTTGAACCTGGAGATATCGTCTTCGGGAATGGGCGCTCCCGGATCATTGGTCCAGTAAGGATCAATGTGCAGACGGATATAATTGAGGTGCCAGCCGTCGGCGGCGCTGCTGAGCTTGTCCATGACCGCCTTGTTATAATTGAGCGCGCCCTGCACATTGTAGTTGTCCCAAGTGCAGTAACCTGAGTTGGCGCCATACTGGCAACCATTGAACCAAGGGCTGGGCGTAATGGCTACCCCATGCAGGACAATGTTATTGTCACAGGGGTCTTTGAGGTACTTTCCGCCTACATGTAGGGTCGGCGTCGGCCTTGGCCAGTTTGTCACCGCTTGCGCGGAGATATTGCCCTTAAGACTTCTTTCGGATTCACTGGTCAGCATTTTTTCTTCCAGCCGCGAACAGCTGGAAAAAATAGCGAATAAAAAGACCAGCAGTAACCACTTGTTGTTTGTTCTCATAATTTAACTATTTAAAAGGTGATTAATGATCTTATTTTATAGCGGACAAGGCCTCAGCAACAGCCTGGTAGGCGGGCTTTCGGACAAATCCTTCAGTCCATAATCCGATCGGTTCCCCGCGCCGCCAGAATGAACTTTCCTGATCTGGACTATCCAAGGGGCTCCATAGGGTGATACCGTACTGTTTATCCTTGGGAATGATCTCGCGGTATTTCTCGACGACAAATTTGTACAGGTCAGCCTGTTTCTGATACATTTCAGCGGTCGCATTGCTGGTTTTGATGCCATCTCCCAGGCCAATATCAAGCTCAGATACTTTGATCAGCTTGCCCGTGGCGGCCAATAGATTGAACATACTCACGATGTTATCTTTGCTGGTATGGATATCGATGTGCATCTGGGTGCCGATCCCATCCACTTTAGCGCCTTTGCTTTCGATGTAGCTGACATAGGCGATGAGTCCTTTGCATTTGTTGCCACTGCCTTCTAAGCCATAGTCATTGATGAATAGGAGATCATTGGCGTTGCCATATTTGCGGGCAAACTGGAAGGCTTTCACGGCATAATCCTTACCTAAGTAATCCTGCCAGTAGAATTCATCATCCGCCAGATCGCTTTTGCCGACTCCCGTTTTTAGGGCATATTGGTCCGGCCAGTCGGACATGGGTTCATTGACCACATCCCAGGCTTTGATATAAGCTTTCGTTTTCTCAAGCATACCGGCAATAAATGTTTCCAGCGCTTTACTGAGTATGGCTTCTTTCTCGGCAGCTGTTTTCTCGATCGTGCTACCCCAGGGCTGCCATAACCTTCGCCATCGGCGGACTGTGCCCTGGTGGAATTGTTTCCCCAGCCAAACCAGCCGTCAATATTGTTTTCAAAATCACTGTTGGCAATAAGGCTTGCCGAACTGCCTGTTTTTGTCAGCACAACCTTATCAATGAAAATGGTGCCATCGTATTGGCCAAAATTGATGATAAAACGGTTACGCGCTGCGGTTGCCGTCACTTTAAGTTCGTACGCTTTGTAGCTTGTTGTTAAAGCCAATGACCCCATATTGTCGCCGGAATAATTGGAGGTGCTCTGCAGATCAATTCAATATTACCCGCTTTGCTGCCCCGGGCCACAATCTTCAATACATATTCTTTTCTATTTCCGTCGGGTTAATGTCTGTGGCTGTCTGTGCTTCCCAGGCATTGACGACAGCAGGGTTGCTCATTTTTAAGGCATGTCCGGCGAGGGCCGGCCCGTCCGAGCCTGGTATAACCACAGGCGCGATTAACTTATTCAGGTAGGCGCCATGCTGTCCCGAATGCCAGCACAGCGTATGGCCATATAATGCCATGTTGTTTTCCTGTGCCGCCTTGATCAGCTGCTCGACACGTGCCAGGTTAAGGCTTCCATCGGCCTGCACAATGGAACCATGTTTCATTTCATAACCCATGACCATCTCCTCAAAATTACGGTTGGCCAGTCGGTAGAGCACCCCTTTGTTAAAGTAATCATTCATATTGAGCGCTACACCAAGCTTAAAACCGGGGTTTGCCTGTTTGTCCAAATAGCTTTTTAGGGATTGTAGGCATTTATATCTTCCTGCGCCAGCACTTTCTCCGGTTTTCCGACAGCATATTCCAGGGCTTGATATTTGGAACAGGAACTCCAGACGGTGCCGAATGAAAATAGGATAACGAGCGTTTTATTGATTTTTTCATCGTTGTTCATGATTGAATTGCTATTACTTTTTGACGGGCGTAAAGTTTCCATTTTCACCGCCCTGTCCCGCATCACGAGGGTGTCCTTACTGCTGATGCTCATTTGTGCCATATCGATTGTATAGGCTAGATAAAGTGCATCCCGGTCGGCATTGCCCCAGCTGTTTTTTTCGCCCCGTTTGACAAACTTTCCACTTCCAGTAGCGGATATGCCGGCACTGGCCGAGCTGATGCTACAGGTATTGTCCTCCTTAAAAGTTAGGTTCAGGTTGACATTGATATTGACATCACCAGCTCCCTTAAAAGATAGGGGCAAGACCGATTTGTTAAGTGCTGCAGTGCTGACATTTTTGACTTCGTCTTTTTCGACATAGGCCTGGTGTCGGACAACATCTTTAGTCAAGTTGCTGTTGGCCCCTTTGCCAACAATCTGGTCGGTACCCCGGCGCAGATAATTGCCATGCCAGGGATTGATATATTTGAGGGCATAAAAGATAAAATCTTTTGGCGCGACATCCCAGTCGGAAGCAATAGCCCTATGGGCTGTCTGTAGGAAGTTTTACCGGAGAGGATGGAATCGGCGTTGGCAACTTTTGTCATCCTTAGCGGGAGGACGTAATAGGTCTCCAGGGATTTGGGGTCGGCAAAAAACGCGTCGGTCAGCTGCACCTCAACACCACCTGTGAGGCTACCGCTCGGGATGCTGATCTGGTTGCTTGCCAGCCGATAATAATTGTCAGGCAATGCGGTCACGGCCTGCCCATTGGAGTAGCTGAGTCCATGTGTGAGACTGTTGTCGACAACGAAGTCGATACGAATATCTTTCTTGTTGTTATACACGCCAGCCGTGGTCGCCATAACCTTGACCTTATGTTGGTTGTCGAGGCTATTGTCGAAGATGTCTTCGCCCAGGGTTACTGTTCTGATGGGGGTCTGGTAAGCGAAGTATACCGATTGAAATTCAAAATCTGGGAACTCCCAGTCGTTATTTTTGCAGGACGCCAGGCTTACTAAAGCCATCGCGTAAAGGATACTGATCTTTTTCATCGTGTGCATGTTAAGTTTAATTCCAGCCTGTATTTTGTACAAGATTGCTGTATTTAAGTACCTCACTGTAGGGGATTGGGCCGTAATTCATATAGGCTTCATAGAGTCTATTCTCTACAGGTATTTCGGTATAGCTGTTATTGCTGATACTCATTCCCTTTGCGCTGACATTGATATCCATTTTCCAGCGGCGGAGATCCCAGAAGCGGAATCCTTCAAAGCAAAGCTCCAGCCGGCGTTCGTTCCGGATCAGCTGCCGCATTTGATCTTTATTGTTTTTGACCTGTTCCAGGTAGGGATCGCCATTGTTGCTGCCTACACCTGCACGCCGGCGGATCGCTTTGATCATATCGTAGGCGGAGAAGGTAAAAGTCCCCATGCCTGTAGGTCCCAAGCCTCATTGGCTGCCTCGGCATAGGCCAGATACATTTCCGTCATGCGTATACGGGCATTGAAATGCATTTGCTGGGTAGATGAGGAAGGGTTGAGGTTGACATCCTGACGCAGGAGTTTTTTCAGGTAATAACCCGTGCGTGTGGAAGTTTCGACTTTGTTCAGGCCGTCATTTGTCGGACTATTGGCTGTGGTATTGATCGCTGTATTGCTGACACCTGCTGTGGCACCATTGACAATAATATAGGCCTTCAATCGGGGATCCCGCTTATCGTAAGGATTGGCTTTATTGTAGGCCGAATTGGCATAGCTAATGGGATAGCCATTCTCCATGGGGAAGGCATCGACCAGGTTCTGCGTGGGGTTGAGCCGGCCTCTGCCAAATAAGGTAGGCGGAAAATGGTCTTGCTCCATGCTATTGCTATTTCCTTTGTCGGTGCGCCAAAGGATTTCGGCTGGATTGGATCCGGAGGTTAAGCCGTCGACCACCTCTTTATTGTACCAGGTAAACCCTTTGGGGTCGATACCACTTGCACCGCCTTTGGCCTGGATGACCTGTCCCGCATAGGTCGCGGCTTGCTCCCAGGTCGTTTTACTGCCTTCACTATAGGCCGGACTTGCGGCTAATAGCGCTGCCCTGGCACGGATAGCCTGTGCGATGCGTTTGGTCATCCGTAATTTGAACGTGGAGCCAAATACGCGATTGTAATCGTTGGCATTTACGGATCCGGCATATTTGACCGGAACCTGGCTATCATTGCTGATATTTTCATAATCCATCGGCAATAGCTCCTCCGCCTTTTTGATATCATCGTACAACTGTTGCATACAGGCTTCAAATGATGCACGAGGTTGATTGAAATCCGAATTGACGGTCTCGGGAGTTAAATGGATCGGTACGCCCAGTATTTCTCCTGTGCTTGACCTGCCGCCATGCGCCTGTAACAGATGGAACATAAACAGCGCACGGAGGCCATAGGCTTCGCCCTTCATTCGGTCGTTGAACAGGACGCTGACTTTCGGTTCCATGGCCCATTCGACCTGATCTGTTAAGGACAGAAAATTGTTCAGATACTGTATGGCAGCATAGCTGTTGCGCCATTGGTCGAAAGGGTTGTTGATGCTTGTCCACTGTCCGGTTGCCGTTTTTAGAAAAGTATTGTTCTTATCGTTGCTCACCGCATTGTCTGTCGCGACCTCATCAAAGCTGTAGCTATTGCCCGGAATCCGGTTATATCCGTTTAAAAGCAGTCCCTGGGCGTATAAAGGCCGGCTATTGGCCGTTTCAATTTCAAGGTTATTCTCTAGAGCCGGCTCAAACATATCTTCGCAGGAGGAAAATAACAGGCTGCTCAGGATAGCTAGGGTTAGTATTTTTTCATCATTCTCATTTTTACTATTCATGATTAAAATAGCGCCTTTAGGCCGACGTTGAAGAATCGGGTTTGAGGCGCTTGTCCAACATTCAGTTGCATGGTTTCTTTTTCCTTTGCAATCATCAACAGATTGGATCCGTTGGCGTAAATACCTAATTCATGGATAAATTTGGAACTGAGTATTCGTCTGGGGAAATCGTAGGAAAGCTGCACTTTGGACAGGTTGATGCGATCGGTTTTATAGAGCCAAAAGTCGGAGCTTCGAAAATTGTTATCACTGTTGAAGGTGGTCAGGCGCGGATAAGTGGCAGTCTCTTTGGTAGACTCTGTCCAGCGGTCGCGGACGAGCACCGAATATTTATCCTCCGCATCTACCCAAAAGTAGGAACTGTTTTTCATGGCCTTGGCACCAAACTGACCTGTAGCGGCAGCGAATAGGGTAAGGTTGTTCCATTTGACCGTCAGGTTGAGTCCGAGTGTCAGTGGTGATCCGGCCCATCCGCCTTTACCCAGGTAGACTTCGTCGCGCGTATCGATGGTGCCGTCCCCATTTTGGTCTTTATATTTCACATCACCGGGTTTTACCTCACCAAATGAAGAAAAGGCCGAATTGTCTATGTCGGACTGGCTGCTATAAAAACCATCATGCTGTAATCCCCAAAGTGCGTCGAGCGGTTTTCCGGCTCTATTTTGATAGCTAAACTGATAGAGCTCATCCCTTTTACGGCCTTCGTCGTATAGTACATACCGTTGAACCCCAGGGACACAAAAGTTTGGTTTATCTGCTTGTTCAGATTGACACCAAAGTCGACCCCGGCGTTCGTCACTGTTGTAATTGATGTAGGGAAGATCCGAGTAAACGGGCCAACCGGTCATAAAATACATCGGATATTGCGTTTCCGCTTGTACCAAACCGCCGCTCATGCGGTTAAAAAAGTAAGATGTATTGAAGGTGATCAGGTTATGGTAAAGTCCGCCTTCAAGACTGAGGTTAAATTCCTTGCGTTTTGGGAATTTCATGTTTGGATTGTCACCTCTACGTCGGTCAAAAGAGTGTACCAATGCGCCATCCGCCCAGCTATACCAGGCTCCATTGTTGTAGGTATAATAGCCCTGATACAGGAAATAATCGCTGATGTCCAGGTCGGTGTTTAAAATCCCTGCCGAAGCGGACAATCTTAGCTCATTGACAACAGTACTGTTGGCGAGAAAGTTTTCTTTGACAGGCGCCAGGCAAGAGCCAGTGTCGGGGAGAGGGCCTGCCTGTTTCCCGCGGGCAATTTCGCTGAATGGCTATAGGCGCTACTAAAGTCAACATAATATTTACCTGAATAGTTGTAGCCTAACTGTAGCCCTAAGTTGGCATTGCTGAGTTTATGGTAGCTACCGGAGGTAGCGATCTGAAAGGCATTGGCCAATAGGATTGCCGACACATGGTGCTTGCTATCATACGTGCGATTAAAATTCAGGGAGCCATTGAGCCCGATGGTCTGCCGATAACTGCTATTGCTGATATTTTGGATACCCGATATGCGGTCATCACCATATTTTGTGAGGCCACTGATCCGATCTTTTCCATCATAGTTGTTCCATGAAGCTTGATATACCGCATAATTGTTGTTGTAGGACTGATTGTAATTGGACTGATAGTCCACGGCGAGGTTGGTTTTGAAAACCAGGCCTTCCAGGATATTTTTAAGTCAAAATTCAAACCTGTATTAAATTGAAACTGCCGGTTGAGGTAACGGTTGGTGCCACCGGCATAGACATTTGCAAAGGCGTTGGTCTGGTCCAGCTGACTTCCCCAGCAGGTATTTGCCATCGATCAGAAAATTACTGTTGTTGACATATACCATCGAGTTGACATCGCCTTCCTCGATCATATCGATCGGGATGAGTGGCGAGAAGCGGTGTGGTCGAATGTTGGCCGCAGCCTCCCAATAGTTTGCATTCACCCCTTGGAAATATAGAAGCTGGCTGCTGCATCTACATTCAATGAGATGATATCGCTGACTTTGACATCAATATTGCCACGCATATTAAATCGATTGGCACCACCATTTTTCTTGGCCTGTCCAAAATTGAGCATGGCTCCTTCGGACCAAAAACCAAAGTTGGTATAGTACTGCGCCCGCTGATTGCCCCCGAAATTTCGGCTGTCGCATCATAGCGGTTATAATGGTCTTTGATATAGTCCGATGCGTAATAATCGACATTGGGGTAACGAAAGGGGTTTGTCCCGGCTGCGTGCTGATAGATCGTTTCGGCACTGTAAAGTGGGCTTAGCCCATCATTTTGGCGGGCTTCATTATACAATGTCATATACTCTGCTGAGCCCAGGTATTTTGGATAACTGATTGCCGTATTGACACCAGCATTGGCCCTGATTTTAACCTGCTGACCGCCAGCTTTCCCGCGCTTGGTGCTGATGCTGATCACACCTTTGGCTGCCCGGCTACCATAGAGTGCAATGGCATTGACTCCTTTTAGCACACTGATCTGCTCGATCTCGGTAGGCATAACATTATTGGCATCGCGCGGAAATCCATCCACTAAGACCAGATAACCGTTCATCCCCAGATATTCCCGTTATAACCGGGAAGAAAGGCATCTAGATTTTCCAGGCTGTGGGTATTGTAGCTCTTGTCGAGCAATTGCGGGATATTAATGGTCTGCACATTGCCCATGAGATCTTTTTCTGGACTTTGCGGAATGCGACCTGTACAAGTGCCGTACTGTCTATGCCGCTACTGTCCGGAGCTGCGGCTGTCAAAAATGTCCGGAATATATTTTTAGTTTGTCCAGGGCTTGGATCAAGGGATGTTTTGGCCATTGCTTCGGTGGTGGCGATCCAGCTTAATCAAGACATAGTGCTATCGTTAATTTTTTGTACTTCATTTTTGAATGGTTAAATGAAAAACTTGTTACCAGCCTGGGTTCTGATAGAACTCGGGATACATATTGACATCTCTGACCTTTAGTGGCAACCAGTAATGTTTGCTCGTGAATTTGCGCTCCAAAATGATATGCTCTTGGATATTGACGACACGATTTTGAGATGGATCCTGGTTGTTAAACAGGCCTGCTCGATCAAAGGAAACTGCTTTCTTTAAGGTGTAAGGCGCTTCGGTCAATAACAACCAGCGGCGCAGATCATTAAAGCGGTGGCCTTCGAAGGCAAGTTCCACCGCGCGTTCGCGGCGGAGCTCAGGGAGCAGGGCGGCTGCGGAGCTGAGAAATTTGCTATCGACATGGCCCACACCGGCGCGGTCGCGTACAATGTTGATTGCGTCAACTGCTGTTTTGCCATAATTGTCTGCTTTGCCCATGGCCGAATTGGAAGCCATCAGGGCAGATTCGGCATACATCAGATAGACATCCGCAAGGCGCATGTAAGGAACGTAAATATGAAGATTGGTACCGTAACTATAGGCCTGATCATATTTATTGGATGTTAAAGGGATAAATTTGCGCAAGACGTAGCCCGTCTGGCTGCCGGTGCGGGTATCCCGATAGCTTCCGCCCGTGAATAGATTAGCGTAGCGGTTTTTTCTTCGGATGCCGACATATTTCCCTGAACGACTTTTGTCCCGTCAAAAATAATGTCTTTATAAAAGCGCGGATCCCGATCTTTCCAGGGATATTCGGCATTGTATCCCGACTCTGCATCGGACTGGGTTATGTCCTTGATCGGCAGGCCGCTTTTCATGCCATAGTAATCGACGTAATTTGCCGTTGGGTTAAACTTAAGGTCCCCATCTCCAACCTCCAGTGGAATATATTGCTTGCTCGTTCCCCAGTTAGAAACCCATGCATCAATATAAGGCCCCTGAATATGGCCTCTGTACTGCCTGGCATGGCCCAGTTTTGCCCTGTGGTATAAAAATTTAAATGGATATTGGCCAGGGTACCAGCGCATAATTTGTCTGGCCGCTCTCCACAAGGGACAGCAATTCGCCAAAGGCCTGGGCCGCTTTTTTGCAATAATCGGCCTGATAGGTTTTACTTCCGGTAGACTGAAAATTCATCAGTGGACTTCCCGCCCAAAGGTAGTTTTTGCCAAGATAGGCCAGTGCCATGATTTTGTTGATGCGCAGCTGGTTTTTACCTAATGTACGCTGTCCAGCGGTTGTATTGTCCCAATCAATCGGTAGGAGGTTGGCCGCTTCCTAAAATCGGCCGCGGCAAGATCCGCACAGGCCTGGTAGCTAAGTCTGGGCAGGCGGAGCTTTTGGTCGCTGGGAAGTACATAATTGATGTAGGGCATACCGCCAAAATATTCCATCAGTCGGTGGTGAAACCAGCCGCGGAAAAATAAAAGTTGTCCCTTGATCAGGTTCTTTTCTTCCTGCGTTGCTTCGGTCAGTTTATCGATATTTTCTAAGCCCAGGCTTATCTTACGGAGCCCAAACCAGGCGGCGCTCCATAGATCTCGGAAGGCACGATTGGCAAATACATCGTCGTTTCTGGTGGTAAAATCACCCTGATCCATCCAACCAGCACCCCAACCGTCGAATTCCCTTTGCCAACCCCAAAAATTGCCTTGATCGATCTTGTTTACGAAATGAAAATTGTTGGCTGTGGAGGTTATTTCATCCTCGCCCCAGTTCCATGAGTTGGTCCAGTAGTTGTTGCTGAAATTGACCACGCAGTTATACAGTTCTTCTGTATAGCCCTGGAAGTTGATAAAGTTTTTAAATGCTTCTTTGGATGATACATTGGACTGTTCCTCTTTATCTAGATATTTATTGCAGGAGAGTAATGATGTAGAGGACCACAGCACACCGTTATAAAAATTACCTTGAAATATTTTTTCATCTGTCTAATTGCTTTAAAAAGTAATGTTTGCACCTAGATTAAACCGCTTTACCGTAGGATAAGCGCCTTGGGAAGCCCAACCTGTGCCGGCATAATTGGATTCCCGGTCATCCGGCATTTTCGACCAAAAGACCAGGTTGTTGCCATTCAGGAACAGGCGCAGATTTTGAAGCCCCAGGCGCTTGATTACGCCGGATTCGCGATTGAAATTGTAAGCAATTTCTGCTGTCTTCAACCGAATATATGAGCCGTCAAACATATACCTGTTGCCAGGTGCGTAGCTGCTCGATTGTGATAGCCATCGTGGGAGTGGCACATCGGCATTGATATTGTCTTTTGACCAGTAGGATCCCTCATCGTAGGCCAAATTAAGTTGCCCCGAGAAACTATTGAAGACAACCTGACGGGTGACATTGTTGACAGCATACCATTGCGTCATAACACTAAAATTCTTCCAGTCAAAGCCAACCGTACAATTGTAGGTGTTTTGTGGAACGGAGGAAAGGCATAGGGGATATTGTCCTTGGCATCGATAATACCATCAGCGTTATAATCCAGTATGTGATAATTGCCGGGAAGCTTAGCAAGGTCATTGCTTTCGTGTATGGTGCTGCCATAAAGTTCATCCCAGGTATTGTAATATCCGGAGCTGACATAGGAATAGGTTTGACTCACCTGTTTGTTGTCCGGTTTTTGATATTCGGGCAGCAACTCAGGAGCATCGGCATTGATGACTTTATCCTTGGCATGGGTAAAATTGATATCGGCCCATATCCGCCAATCGGGGTTGAGTTGTTTATTGAATTTCAGTTCGACCTCGTAACCTTTATTTTCTACCTCTCCGAGGTTGGCCGTTGGGGCTTCCACGCCGAAATAGGAGGGGATGGACCTTCCGCCCCCGTGATCAGCACGTTCGTCCGATGATCCTTGAAAAAGTCTACCTTTCCGGAAATCTGTCCGTTAAACAGTCCGAAGTCCACGCCAAAGTTTAACTTCTTCACTTTTCCCAGCGGATATTTGGGTTGCCAAGCACATTTTCTTTATACCAGATGTATGGACTGGTATTTCCATCGGAGTAGGAAAAACGACCGTCGACACCCATTCCTGAAGTACCGCCGTAAGCCCATTGGGTTAAATAGAGAAATTGTCCACCACCACTATCGTCGCCGATATCCCCATAGGAGCCACGCAGCTTTAAAGTGTTCAAAAAGATAACGGTTTCATAAACTCTTCTTCCGAAACTAACCAGCCGACACCACCAGAATTAAAAAGGCAAATCTGTTTTCGGGGCGAATTTCTCCGATCCGGTATATGCGCCATTATACTCGAGCATATATTTGTTTTTATAGTTGTAGGTCGTGCGGAATACCCAGTCTTCGCGATAGGAAGGGACGGTGCTCCCTCTTCCGTATTGATTGCGGTTGACTAGCCCCATCGCCGAAATATTGTGCTGCTGAGCAATGGTCGTTGCGTAATTCAATTGCAACTGATAAAATAACCTTCTGTACGTGAGTCTGTCGTCGACAAATCCTGCTCCTGTGGTCCAGTCGATGCCTTCCACAAAATCAAATCTATTGGTGCCATCGAAAGGGATCTGGTAGGTCGGAAGTCCGGTTTTGGGATCTATCCACTTGCTTTGGGTGTTGTTATTTGCGTCGTTGATACCACGGTTGGCTTCAACAAAAGTGTTGTCCAGCGACAGCGTTCCACGAACATTCAGTCCTTTTGCTAAAAATTTAAGGTCTTGCTCGAGCGTAAAATCTGTGGTAATGCGGCTTGTAGTCGTATACTCCGTTCCACTGATGGCCAGTACACGGGCAGAGTTTATTCCGGCATTTGGGTTTGGCGCATTAAATCCCCAGGTGCCATCGGAATAACGTGGATAGATAACGTCCGGCGCTACGGTGTAGGCTGCAATCCAATAGGAGTAATTATTGCCACCACCAAATGGACTTTTGCGGACAGCACGTGAACCCGCGAGATTTGTTGAAAATTTGGTTGTTGGCGTCAGCTGGAAATCCAGATTCGAACGTACATTGAGCCGGTTAAAACCATAGCCGGCTTTATAACCCTGGCATTTTCAAACTGGCGGAACATATCGCCCTCGTAGAGGTAATCCGCATTGGCAAAATATTTGACAAAGGGGTGCCGCCTGCAATATTCACACTGCTATTTTGCGAAAATGCCTGGCTTCTAAAAAGCTCTTTTGCCCAGTCGGTATTTACATAACGTTCTCTTTCGGTTTGGTCGGCCGGGAAACGGTATTTATTGATGATATCCTGCGGTGTATAATCGGCCCAACTGGCCGGGTTGATGCCCAGTTCATACGCAATGACTTTATTGCGCAGCAGCAGTGCATCGTAGGAATCCATTTTACCCGGAAGCTGGGAAACGGTCTTAACGATGTTATTGACGGTACCACGTATCAGCATTTGGCCTTCTCTACCCCGCTTGGTGGTGATCAAAATAACGCCGTTGCCCTCTGACGCCATAAACGGCCGTTGCCGAGGCGTCTTTGAGTACTGAGACGGTTTCAATGGAACTGATGTCAACCGCAGATAGTGGGCGTTCCACACCATCGACCATGACTAAGGGGTCTGTATTATTCCAGGTGCTACGCCCACGGATCACAATACGGGATCTTCCTCTCCGGGCATTCCTGTACTTGCCGTGGTAATCACCCCGGCACGTTGCCGGTCAATGCAGCCCCTACACTGGAGACACCGCCCGCGCGTTCCAGAATTTTGCCTGAAGTCTGCGCGATAGCGCCAACAACGGTTTCCTTTTTCTGGCGGCCATAACCGACTACCACCGTTTCTTCGATTTCGATGGTCTTATCGCTCAGCACTATTTCTACGCTGTTCTTATTGTGGATATCGACTTCCAATTGGCCGTATCCCAGCTTGGAAACCGTCAACAAATGATTAGCTTCCGGTACCTGGATCATAAAAGCTCCGTTGTCGTCGGTTACCGTGGCCAATGATGTGCCTTTTACCCTAATGGAAGCGCCGCTCACTTTTTTGTGGTTACTATCGACGACAACGCCCGTGATCGGCCGCTTGGCCTGGGCATAGAGTGTTGCTTGTCCCGCATAAAGCAGGAACAGCAGTAAAGTGAACGGTTTAGCTATACCCCATAGCTTTTTCCAATGCCTTACTTGTGTGAGTGTACATATAATCATCATCGCATGTTGATTGATAAATAGGTTGAAGAATGATTGGTTAATTTTTCTTGAACTGGTTAGGTATAATAATACCTGTGTTCGCGCGGTTCATTTGGCAAAAATGAACCGTCATTTAGGGACTGTTCTGTGCTATCATATTTTTGTTTAATAATTGGTTTATTTTCCCGATCTTAATTGCATCGCAACCGGTTGCATCACTGAGACACAATTTCCCCATAAGAGGAGATGCCTTTCAAAGCGTTTATAATTGTAGACCAAAGCTAGCCAATGTAAATTCGTACGGATAGCAAGAATGTTTAAATGAAGGATAAGAATGTCAAAAATGACTGCCAATAGCGTGTAAATCCTTGTGCAGACTAGTTTGGTCGGGATTAATTTGATAATTTAGTTGACAGTTCACCTCAAGTTTTTGGGGTTGGATAATATACCTAAAGATATGATACGGATTTTACTGGCATTAAGCTGGATGTTGCTAACCTTATTTTCCTATGGGCAAAACAAGCCTGTAACATTTCAGCGCTATACTTCAAAAGACGGACTTTCTTCCAATACCATCTATAGTATCTATCGCGATAGCTATGGTTTTCTTTGGCTGGGGACAGAGGATGGGCTGAACCGCTTCGACGGGCGTCATTACAATGTCTATCGCTATGATGCCAATAAAGCGAACAGTTTAATGGCAAACCATATCTCGGCCTTAAGTGAAGACAGGAAGGGCAGAATATGGATTGGTACAAATGGCGGCGGATTAAGTTATTATGATCGGGAAGCGGACCGCATCCGCTCGTATAATCTTACACCCGATGGTAAATGGCTCAGCACGGCAATTAACGCAATTGATCAGGACGCAAATGGAAATATCTGGATCGCGTCCTATGGTGCGCTGTATATCCTGGATGTCAATGATCTACAAAAAAGATGGATCCGACCTATCGACGTATTGTGGAAACGTTTGCCGGCAAAGTAACGGGCTGCGTCTTTCGTGATCGGCACAACAACATGTGGGTATCATCGGAGAACGGAATTTTTCGTATCGCAGCAGATTTAAAGACCATCAAACGTTTTGAAGTTCTTTCGGAACAGGAAGGTTATGGGAATGGGATTGAAGTTACTTCCATTGTCGAAGATGATCGGGGTAGAATCTGGATCGGGTCTATGCTCGGACTTAAATATTTGAATCCGGGCGATACGCAGTTCAATAAATTTGGAGCCGGAAAAGGTTCTTTGAGCAGTCCACGCATTTATACCTTGTGTTACAACCAAAAGCAGGACCTATGGATCGGAACGGACAATGGCCTTGATGTCCTTAATACCAGTGATTTTACCATTCGGACCTTTAAGCCCGACCCAAGTAATGTGCATAGCCTTTCCCATAAATCGATACGTTCTATTTTTAAGGACAACAGTGGAATCTACTGGATAGGTACCTTTCAGGGCGGCTTAAATAAATTCGACACCAATTTAAGTCAATTTAGCTTAAAAAGCCTGGATTTCCTGGAAGGTATGACCGGCGATCCAGCCATAGTGACCTCGTTTGCAGCCTACCAAAATAAGGTGTTTTTAGGCGTGGACGGTGGTGGCATTTGGAAATACGATCGCACTACGGATCGATTGTCGCCTGTTGCGCTTTCTGCCAACCTGCCTAAAGATCTCACGGTGCTGACCTTGGAAAGAAACCTGGACCAGCTTTGGATCGGCACCTATCAACAGGGACTGATCTGTTATGATCTCCTTCTGGAAACCTCAAAAGATACACTGTCGGCAGTAGAACAGACAACTTGAATAATAACGATATTTTTGTTTGAAAGTTGACTTTCGGGGAAATACCTGGGTCGGGACAAACGGCGGCGGCGTGAACATCATCCAGAAGGGGAGCGGAATTGTCAAAAATACAAGCGCGAAGAGCAGTCAGACGATGGGATCGAGCTGCCGGGGAATTTTATACGTGCGCTGGCGGAAGATCAGGATCATAACATGTGGATAGGTACCTATGGCTCGGGACTGCTGATGTACGATCCTTTGAAACAACGGACGACAGGTTATGATAAAGCAAAAAATAAGCTTCCAAGCAATTATATATTAGCTATACATACGGATAAAAAAGGGAATTTGTGGGTCGGAACAAACGGTAATGGGGTCGGTCTGCTGCGAAAAGGAAAATCAGTATTTGAGACGCTTTCCGAGAAAGATGGACTCGCGAATGGTGCCATCCAGAGCATTATCGAAGACGATAGAGGCCGGATTTGGTTTTCAACGAACAAAGGTTTGAGTTGTTATTCTCCAGCACAAAATAAGTTTAAGAATTATTCAAATGCAGTCGGATTGCAAGAAGGTGCCTTTATGCTCGGGGCATCGTTAAAAATGGATGACGGAGAAATTTACTTTGGCGGACAGAAGGGGTTTAACCATTTTTATCCCGCTCATTTAAAAACCAACAGCAATCCGGCCAAAGTCGCACTGACCGACCTAAAAATTGACAATGTGGTCATTCAGCCTAGCGAAAAAGGTCCAATACAACAGTCTCTGTTGACTGCCGATCGGATCAACCTGAAGTATAAACAGAATTTTTCTATTTCTTTTGCGGCACTAAACCTTACCGTGCCGGAAGATAACCAATATGAGTACCGCCTTGTGGGTTTCGACAAAAACTGGATTCGTAACGGAAAGGAAAATAGCGCCTATTACACGAATTTGGATCCTGGGGATTATGTCTTTGAGGTACGTGCGAGCAACAATGATGGTGTTTGGAACAAGGAAATCAAATCGATAGCGATACACGTTGCGCCACCTTTTGGCGTACAATTTATGCCTATTTATTTTATGTACTGGCCTTCATCGCAGTGCTGCTGTCCATCAGGCACCGTGGTATTCAAAAATTGAAGCAGAAATTTGCCCTTGAGCAGGAACGCATCCAGGCGCGGCAGCTGATCGAACAGCAAAAAGGGATGCGGAGACCAAGCATCAAGTGGATGCGATGAAAATCAGGTTTTTAACCAACTTAAGTCATGAATTCCGAACGCCGATCTCTTTGATCATGGGCCCGATAGATGCTTTGGTCGCTAAAAATAAAGATAGCAAACTGGGCGACCAGCTTAATTTGATCAGCCGTAATGCACGTCGCCTACTGAACCTGGTCAACCAGTTACTTGATTTTCGAAAAATGGAATACCATGAACTGAAATTGCAGGATGAAGCCGGTGAGCTGGTCTCTTTTGTCCAGGAAGTATATCGCTCATTTCAGGACATGGCCTTGCAAAAGGAATAGATTATTCTTTTTATCCTTGCCAGGAAAAATTATATTGCCGATTTGACCGTAATAAGGTTGAGCGCGTTTTATTTAATTTAATCTATAATGCCTTTAAATTCACGAAAAAGGGTGGGGATATTGCAGTAACGCTATCTTCGGTAAGCATGGTCGACACCAAACTGCATGTGTATCTTGAGGTGCGTGATACGGGCATAGGTATCCCTGAGCAATTGCAACAGTCGATATTTGAAAGCTTTTTCCAGCATGATACGGAGGGTATTGTAGCAAGCCAGGGTTCCGGTATTGGGCTTTCGATCGCACAGTCATTTGTTCAGATGTACCATGGCGAAATTTCGGTAAACAGCCAGCCCGACAGTGGGAGCACCTTTAAATTTGACCTATGGCTGGATCAGGCCGAGCCGCTATACGAAGGGCTACAGGAGCCGGAGGCGGTTGTATCAGCACAGCCACTAGAGCTTAGACAAAGTCCGCTGGTGTTGATTATTGAAGATGATGAAGATTTTAGGTACTACCTCCACGAGTCTCTAAAAGAGCATTATCAGATTATCGAGGCCACCAACGGGAAGGACGGCTGGCAAAAGGCACTATTTCATCATCCGGACCTTGTGGTGAGCGATGTTCAGATGCCCTATATGAACGGTATGGAATTTTCACAGAAGCTTGCACAGGATAAGCGGACAAAACATATCCCTGTCGTTTTACTGACGGCATCGCAGGTGGATAACGGCCTTGTCTGTGGCCTGGAGTCGGGTGCGGTGGGTTACCTGACCAAACCCTTTGATATGGATGTCCTGGTGGCTAAGGTTAACAGTTTGCTGCAGCTGAACCAGGCGTTTAAGGAAGTCTACAGTAAACAGGTATCTATACTAGCTCCCGAAATGACGATCAAATCCGAAAAGGATAAATTTCTACAGAAAGTGCTCAGTTATGTGCACGATAATATCGATAATCCGCAGTTGTCGGTCGAAGCCTTGAGTGCCCACACCTCGATGAGCAGAGCCTCCCTCTACAACAAACTACTGGAACTTACCGGAATGTCACCCGTAGATTTTATCCGCTCAGTAAAACTAGAAAAGGCGGCGAGCTTGTTAGAAAAAAGCGATAAGTCCATTTCTGAAATCGCTTACGAAACGGGATTTGCCAATCCAAACTATTTTACAAAAGTCTTCAAGGCTAAATATCAAATGACGCCAAGTGAATACATCCAGTCACAAAAAGTACATCCGTCCAATAAGCATACAATCGTTGCTTAAAGGCATTGTTTTAATGCATTTTTTAAGAAGGATAATCTGTTTTAAACATTTTTACCCTTCTTTTTTTTTTTTATTTGTTGCAATCGTATCTAGCTGAAAGCGATAGTTTTGTCTTATAACCAATCGCTGGAGATCCGGCGAATACAAAACTAATCAACTCAAAAAAATGAAATTTTTATCGATACCGCAAGTCTCAGTGAGATTCGTATGGCTCAAAATTTAGGTGTCTTAGATGGAGTAACGACTAATCCTTCGCTCATGGCTAAAGAGGAATTACGGGAACAGCTGCTGTACATGCACATTACAAAGCGATCTGTGCTATTGTAGACGGTGATGTAAGTGCTGAAGTGATTTCGACTGATTATAGCGCAATGATTGCGGAAGGCCTGCTTTTGGCAGCCCTGGACAATAAGATTGTTGTTAAAGTGCCAATGACCGAAGATGGCATTAAAGCCATCAAATATTTTAGCACAAAACAAATTAAGACCAACTGTACCCTGGTATTTTCTGCGGGCCAGGCACTCTTGGCCGCAAAAGCCGGAGCCACTTATGTATCGCCTTTTGTGGGCAGGCTTGATGATATCTCTGTCGATGGGCTGGCACTGATCCGTGAAATACGGACCATCTATGACAATTATGATTTTCAGAGCCAAATTCTTGCGGCCTCGGTACGTCATAGTGCGCATATACTGGGTTGTGCCAAGATCGGTGCGGATGTCATGACAGGAACTTTGCAGGCGATCTTCTCGCTGTTAAAACATCCATTGACGGACAGCGGGCTTGCCCAATTTTTAGCTGATCATAAACGGGTAGCTGCACAAAGTAACAATTGAGATGGTCATGATGAAACATAGTATACATAATTTAGAGGCGATCGTTAAGCAGGTCCGAAGAGATATCGTCCGCATGGTGCATGGCTGTCAGTCTGGACATCCTGGCGGATCATTGGGCTGTACCGAGCTGTTGGTCTGTCTATATTTCGAATTGATGCAGCGCAACGATCAGTTTGATCTGAATGGTGTGGGGAGGATCTGTTTTTCCTTTCCAATGGACATATATCTCCGGTATTTTACAGTGTTTTGGCGCGGGCAGGATATTTTTCCATTGATGAGCTTGCCAGCTTTAGAAAACTCAATTCGCGGCTTCAGGGGCATCCCACAACGCATGAAGGACTGCCGGGTATCCGCGTCGCTTCAGGCTCCCTAGGACAGGGTCTTTCTGTCGCCATAGGTGCTGCCCAAGCAAAAAAACTCAATAAGGATAAACAATTGGTATATGCACTGATGGGCGATGGCGAGTTGCAGGAGGGACAGGTATGGGAAGCGGCGATGTATGCCGCCCACAACAAAATGGACAATCTGATCGGTATTGTAGATTACAATGGTGCCCAGATTGACGGCGCCACCAACGATGTCCTTTCGCTGGGCGATCTGCCCCGCAAATGGATGGCTTTTGGCTGGAAGGTCATTGAGGTCATGCGTGGAAATGATATCGAATCTGTGATTTCAGGGCTTCGCAAAGCGCAGGCTTCAACCGGAGCTGGCCAGCCAGTCATGCTGTTGCTCCATACCGAAATGGGTAATGGCGTCGATTTTATGATGGGCTCGCATAAATGGCATGGTATTGCACCCAACGATGAGCAGCTACGTGCCGCTTTAAATCAGAATGCAGAAACATTAGGCGATTATATCGTCTCCTAGAAAGGAAATTTTGAAATAGAATTAAGATGAAGAAATATACATATACAGAATCAAAAGACACGCGTTCTGGATTTGGTGCCGGTTTGCTGGAAGCAGGAAAGGAGGACGAAAATGTGGTTGCTCTCTGCGCAGATCTCGTCGGTTCCCTTAAAATGAACGATTTTATCAAGGCCTTTCCGGAACGTTTCTTTCAGATCGGCATTGCCGAAGCAAATATGATGGGGATTGCGGCAGGACTTACCATCGGTGGAAAAATACCGTTCACAGGGACATTTGCCAATTTTTCGACAGGACGGGTATACGACCAGATCCGGCAATCTATTGCTTACTCCGATAAAAACGTAAAAATCGCAGCTTCACACGCTGGCCTGACCTTGGGCGAAGACGGAGCGACCCATCAGATATTGGAAGATATCGGATTGATGAAAATGCTTCCGGGAATGACGGTGATCAACCCTTGCGATTATAATCAGACGAAGGCTGCGACGCTTGCTGCTGCCAGACACAAAGGTCCGGTTTACCTGCGGTTTGGACGACCTGTTGTTCCCGTTTTCACACCTGAAGATCAGCAATTTGTGATCGGTGAAGCCGTCATGCTGAATCCCGGCACCGCAGTGACCATTTTGGCAACAGGGCACCTTGTCTGGGAAGCCATCCTTGCGGGAGAAGAATTGGAAACCTTGGGTATCGATGCCGAAATCATTAATATCCATACCATCAAACCTTTGGATGAGCGTGCAATACTGACTTCCATTGCTAAAACAGGCTGTGTCGTTACCGCTGAAGAACATAACCGTATCGGTGGACTTGGCGACAGTGTCGCACAATTGTTGGCCAAACAAATGCCCTGTCCGCAGGAATATGTGGCGGTAGACGATAGTTTCGGTGAATCGGGACCGCCAAGCGCATTGATGGATAAATATGGCTTAAACGCCGACGCCATTGTGGCAGCGGCATTGCGGGTGCTCAAGAGGAAAGTGGCGACTTAATTTGTTATGGGCTATTGTTGCTCTTATTGAATCAGCTATTGTTTATAAATTGAAATTAGGCTGTTGTTTCTATCGCTTGCCTAACCTAAAATTGATGTACTGTTAAACCAATTATACGATGAAGAAGATAATCTGCACCCTATTGTGTGCTTTTTCCGCCAGCTTAATGGCTCAAGCGCAGCAGGCTGCACCACAAGGATTTGATGTGGAGCGAAAATTGCCATCGACTGGAAAAATCGACTCCCTTGTTTACCCATCAAAGACGGTAGGGGTTACGAAAAGCCTTAATCTATACGCCTCCCGGATACAACACCGCAAACAAATATCCGGTACTGTACCTCTTGCATGGAATAGGCGGCGATGAACGGGAATGGTTCAGACATGGAAACCCACAGGTTATTTTTGATAATCTCTATGCCGAAGGAAAATGGAACCCATGTTGGTGATTATGCCCAATGGCCGTGCGATGCAGGATGATCGCGCCGGCGGGAATGTCATGGCACCTGATCGGGTGGCTGCATTTTCGACTTTTGAAAAGACCTGCTCAACGACCTGATTCCTTTTATTGAAAAACAGTTTCCTGTTTTCAAGGACCGCGAACAGCGAGCGATTTTTGGGCTGTCGATGGGCGGAGGGCAGGCGCTGAATTTCGGACTGGGCCATATCGACACCTTTGCCTGGGTCGGTGGCTTTTCTTCTGCACCCAATACAAAGATGCCGCAGGAATTGCTACCTGTTCCAAAAGAAGCTAAAGACAGGCTAAAACTGCTGTGGATCTCCTGTGGTGAGCAGGATGGTTTGCTCAACATCAGTAAGCGTACTCATGCATATCTTTCGGAAGAGGGGGTACCTCATATCTATTATTTGGAGCCTGGAGGGCATGATTTCAATGTGTGGAAAATGACCTCTATCATGTTTCGCAATTGCTATTTAAAAAATGAAAAGCCTAGGAAAACTTATCCTGTTTCTGATCGTAATTTCCTGCAAAGCTGTATCGGCACAGGAGGCACAAAATCCGATTATTTTCGCCGATGTACCCGATATGTCGATGATACGGGTCGGCGATACGTACTATATGAGCAGCACGACCATGCACATGAGTCCGGGGTTCCGATTATGAAATCCCAGGACCTCGTCAACTGGACCCTGGTTAACTATGCCTATGATCATTTGGCAGACAGTGATGCGCTCAACCTGTCGCATCATAAAAATGCCTATGGACATGGCTCCTGGGCAAGTAGCCTGCGCTTTCATGAGGGCCGCTATTATCTGAGCACCTTTTCTTCCAATACGGGGAAAACACATATCTATACCACAAAAGATATAGAAAATGGGCCTTGGCGCGCACATGAATTTCGCCCGATGTTGCATGATCATAGCTTGTTCTTTGATCATGGAAAATATATATGATCTGGGGTAGCGGGCGTCTGCATATTGCTGAATTGGAGGCAGACCTTACGGGGATTAGGGCCGGAACCGAACGTACTTTGATCGAAAATGCTACCTTACCAAGTTTGCCCAAGGGCGCCAAGATGGGATTACCGGCCGAAGGTTCGCAGCTATTCAAGATCAACGGCATGTATTATCTTTTAATATTTCCTGGCCTGCAGGCGGAATGCGCACCGTAATTGTACATCGCGCGCCAATTGGAAGGTCCATATGAAGGGAAAGTTGTTTTACAAGATCAAGGCGTGGCGCAAGGCGGTTTGATTGATATGCCCAATGGACAATGGTATGCTTACCTTTTTCAAGATCATGGTGCTGTCGGTCGGATTCCTTATTTGGTACCGGTCGGCTGGAAAGACGCATGGCCAGTAATGGGAGAAGAGGGCAAAGTTCCAAGCAAGCTGAAACTACCCGAGAGCAAAGGCCTCATGCCGGGTATTGTGAGCTCCGACGAGTTTAGCCGAACGAAAGACCAATCTGCATTGCCCTTAGTATGGCAATGGAACCATCAGCCTGACTCAAACTTATGGTCGGTAACGGAACGTATCGGGTTTTTGCGCTTAAAAACGGGTGAACTTGCCAACGACTTTCTGCAGGCCAAAAACACGCTGACACAACGTACGATAGGCCCCACCTGTAGCGGTTCGATCGCTATTGATGTGTCGCAGATGAAAGATGGCGATTTCGCCGGTTTGTCCCTACTGCAAAAAAACTATGGGCTGCTGGGAGTCCGGATGGAAGGGAAAGACAAATCATTGGTTATGGTCAATGCGCATACCGGGATTCCGGAAGAGGTAGCAAAAATAGCCCTAAAAGAACAACGTATATTTCTAAAAGCCAGCTGCGATTTTAGGAACAGAAAGGATATCGCCCAATTTTATTACAGCACCAACGGAAGCCAGTGGAAAGCCATCGGCAACGAACTGAAGATGAGCTATACAATACCTCATTTTATGGGGTATCGCTTTGCACTTTTTAATTACGCAAGTAAGGCGGCTGGCGGCTACGTAGATTTTGATTATTTCCACTTTACAACAAACTAAGACGATATGAGACGACATTTTTTAACGCGCTTACTTTTTGGATTTCTGATTATGGTCTTGGTAACGATCAATACATTAAAGGCCCAGAATCCGATTATACAAACAGCCTACACGGCCGATCCAGCACCATTGGTATACAATAATCGCCTCTATCTCTATACCACACAGGATGAGGAAGAATCGACCTGGTTTAATATGAACAACTGGCGGGCATATTCAACCAACGATATGGTCAATTGGACCGATCATGGTGCTATCCTTTCGTATACTGATTTTGAATGGGCAAAGGCGACGCCTGGGCGGCGCAATGTGTTGAAAAAAACGGCAAATTTTATCTGTATGTACCTGTCATTTCCAAGCTGAACAATCGTGGAGCGATCGGCGTTGCTGTCGGTGATAGCCCATTAGGGCCATTTCATGACCCTTTGGGAAAACCGCTTGTTCAGAGTGAATGGGGCGATATCGATCCGACTGTATTTATTGATGATGATGGGCAGGCGCATATGTACTGGGGTAATCCCCAGCTGAAATATGTCAAGCTGAATGAAGATATGATCTCCTATACGGGCAATATCGTTGAGGTTCCAATGACGGCGGCAGCATTCGGAAAAAGGGAGGGCGACCCGAAACGACCTACGGGCTATGAAGAGGGTCCTTGGTTGTATAAAAGAAACAGTTTGTATTATCTTTTTTGGCCGGGAGGTCCTTTACCTGAATATATCGCTTATTCGACAAGCAAAAAAGCTGAAGGTCCCTGGACCTACGGGGTGTTATCATGCCTGCCGAAGGTACGGCTTTCACCAACCATCCCGGAGTGATCGACTTTAAGGGTAAAAGTTACTTCTTTTACCATAATGGGGCTTTGAGAGGCGGCGGTGGGTTCACACGCTCGGTCGCCATGCAGGAATTAAAGTTTAATCCCGATGGCAGTGTGCAAGCGATGAAGATGAACTCGGGCGGGGTCCAAGCGCTTACAACATTAAATCCTTATGAACTCACGCAGGCGGAAACCATCTCCTGGTCCGAATATGTTAAATCATATCAAAATAATCAAGTGGGTGTTTTTATCAAAGCACTCAAAAATGGCGCCTACACGAGCCTGAAAAACGTTGATTTTGGTGAAAATGGGGCAACAACATTCTTTGCGAGACTCGGTACAACACACCATAGTGACGTTAACATGGAGGTAAGGTTAAATGCCGTTGATGGCCTACTTTTAGCAACAATACCAGTACCAATGACAGGGGTGACGACAGATGGACCACGGTGGATACGCCGCTTTCCAATAAAGTCACCGGCGTCCATGATCTGTACTTTGTCTTTAAAGGTAAAGCGCCATCGAATATCTTATTTTTTGATTGTTGGAAGTTCGGAAAATAAACGAAAGGGATATGATGAATAGCGCGCGCTTTCTTTTTGTGCCATATTTTTTGCGCCATGTCATGCTGGCCATTGGCTTGGTCTTGCTGCTCCAGCCCTGTTGGGCCGAGCTGCGCCTACCTGCACTTGTGAGCGACTGTATGGTTTTACAACGAGATACCGAACTTAAGATTTGGGGCTGGGCTGCTCCGGGCGAAAAATAACGCTTCGTTTTCGGGGAGCTATTATTATACCGAAACTGGAAAAGATGGTAAGTGGAGCGTAACTATTCCACCACAGCAGTATGGCGGCCCATATCTCATGGAGATCAATGAACTCGTGATCCGGGACATTCTGATCGGCGATGTATGGCTCTGTTCGGGACAGTCCAACATGGAAACACCGATCCAGCGACTTGTTGAGCGATTTCCGGAGATCAATGTTTCCAATAATCACATGATACGTTATTTTAAGGTACCGACGCAAAATAGTGCGCTGGAGCCGAAAGAAGCAATACTTTCCGGCGCGAGGTGGCACTCGGGCATCGCTTCGGATGTCATGAACTGGACAGCCTTAGCATATTTTTATGCGCAGGAATCTTACCAGCATAATGGTATTCCCGTAGGAATGCTCGTTTCCAGCCTGGGTGGCTCGGGGATAGAAAGCTGGATTGATCAGCAGCACTTAAAGCAGTTCCCCGACCTGTTGATTGATCGGGCAGCGGTAGATAGTCTCCAAATACTTGAAAAGATAAGGGCCAGAACCTATGGACCGCTGAAGACTTTGACGACTCGTCCTGGCCAGTTGTGCAAGTACCTGATTATTGGAGTAATCAAAAGAATCCAAACCGGGTATTGTTTATTATCGAAAGCATTTTATGCTTCCAGCGGCCAAAGACGGTCGGCATGCGAAATTGTATTTGGGCACCTTGACTGACAGTGATTCCGTTTATATCAACGGTCATTTCATTGGTACGACAGCTTATCGTTATCCACCACGGGTTTATGATGTGCCTGCGGGTATACTTCATACCGGACAAAACAGCCTGAGCATCAGACTGCGGTGCAATGGCACCGATGGAGGCTTTACACCCGATAAGCCATATCAATTGAAAATAGATGATGTCGCGATAGATCTGGCCGGTGGGTGGCGTTGGCAAGTCGGAATTGATCAACATGAGGTAGACAAGTACAAAAGTCGGCTGCAGCAACTTGCTAAAGCTGGTTCGGGTCTATATCATGGGATGATCTATCCCTTGGCAAACTATCGTATTAAGGGGGTAATCTGGTATCAGGGCGAAGCAAATACAAGTAAGCCCGAGTACTATGAAAGCTATCTAAGCGCGCTGATAAAAAACTGGCGTACCCTGTATCAACAAGCACAGCTTCCTTTTTGCTGGTGCAGCTCCCCAACTTTATGCCTAAGGATACGGTTCCAACCGGCTCAAATTGGGCGCTTCTGAGAGAAGCTCAGTTTCAGGTCAGTCATAAAATACCGGGAACGGCATTAGCAGTGACTTACGATCTAGGGGAATGGAATGACATTCATCCGTTAAATAAAAAGGATATTGCGAAGCGACTATTCTTAGCGGCTCGTAGGCTAGTCTATGGCGAAGATATAGCCGCATCCGGACCCCGATACCAAGGGATGCAGATAGCAGGAGATAAGATCCTGGTTTCCTTTGATCAAATCGGAAAAGGATTGGCAATCCGCCATGGAAAAACATTACAGCATTTCGCTATAGCGGGTGCGGACCGAAAATTTGTATGGGCGAATGCGTTTATTCAACACAATAAAGTCGTGCTGAGCCATCCAACAGTCAAACATCCACAAGCTGTTCGCTATGCCTGGAGCAATAATCCAGAAGATGCAAACCTGATCAGTAAAGAGGGATTATTGGCGATTCCATTTCGTACCGATCATTGGTAGGGAGGAACCCTAAACGTGGACAAATAAATTGAATGGCGCAACGAAAAGTATAATTAAGCAATTTAAATAACTAATTTATAGAATTTTATGAAGCAACTGAATATTGTCCTAAAAAAACGGACAATGGTATTATTATTATCCGTCACAGGGATTCTGTCTACAAAGATCTTGATGGGACAGCAACAAAATAAGATAATGGATTACAGTAAAGGATACGTGCACCAATCGATCGGAAATCCCTATCTTCCGCTTTGGGAGCATCTTCCTGATGGTGAGCCCCGTGTTTTTGAAGATCCAGATCACCCTGGAAAATATCGTGCTTATATCATCGGCTCCCATGATTTACGCTTTACTAGTTATTGCGGCCCGGATATCCGTATGTGGTCTGCACCTATTGATAATCTAACAAGCTGGCGGGATGAAGGCGCTATTTTCACCTATCCAATGGACGCCAAATGGGATGTTATGTATGCCCCAGACCTTGTGGAGGTCAAAAGGAAAGATGGAAAGAAGGAATATTATTTGTTTCCACACAGCAGAGGGGAGCACAGGAAGCCATGGTTGTCAAAGGAGACCGGCCAAACGGCCCCTTTAAACCAATAAATCTGACGGAAGATGGCAAACGTACTTTGCCGGGAAGCATCCTGGGCTTTGATCCGGCGGTCTATATTGAGTACGTGACGGATCCGAAAGACCCCGATTTCGAAATCGGATTCCGGGCATATGGGTTCTGGGGATTTCAACGGTCAATGGCGGCACAATTGGATCAAAAAACCATGTATTCCCTAAGACCCGGAACTGAAATTATCAATTATCTTCTGCCGGCGAGCGCACGATATGGTGAGCTGCGCGACCCAAAAGGAACCACATATCCGAATATATTTAAAGGTGAGGATCTGGGAACTTTTAATTTTTTTGAGGCTTCCTCCATCCGAAAAGTCGGCAACAAATACGTTACGGTATATAGTGGTTATTCGGGACCCGAATATGGTGTAGCTAGTTCCAATTCAACCCTACGCTATGCGGTCGCAGATTCACCCTTAGGGCCATGGAAGGGTGGTGGGGTATTGGTAGACTCCAGGGCTCCGGTATTGAACAAAGATGGTTCGGGTATTGAAACCAGCAATGCCGGGCATAATACACATGGCAGTATTGAGCTGATCAATGGACAATGGTATGTATTTTATCACAGACCACCACGAGGATTTGGCTTTGCAAGACAGGCTGTGGTCGAACCCATCAAGGTGGAATGGGACGAAAAATCTGTGAAGGAGGGTGGGATGGTTTCCATCCGTGCCTTTGATCCCTATCAGGAAAACCTGACAGTCAAAGCTAAACAGGAAAGGAGTATAAAGGTGCAGAAGTCACTTCCGAAGGATTCCATTTTACGGCTTAGCTCCTTACCAGTACTATTCTGCTGGCTACGCTTGTTATCTTTCTGATATCAGTTTACAACAGGATTCCTGGGATGTTTGGGATAATCATATGCCCATAACCAATATGAAAAATGGACATATTGTCGGTTTCAAATATTTCGGATTTGGGGACTCCATCAGGATAAATTTGGATTGAAAGCCTTTCAAGGAACTAAAAGGGAACCAAACAGCCTTCAACCTGTTTATAACACCAAAAACAAAAGCCGCATTTAAGGTCAATGTATGGTTAGATGGCCCTTGGGATAATGAGGTTTGGAAAGGCAAAAGGATTGCCCAAATAAGTATTCCAGCAAATTCCAAATCGGAGGTCACACAATTTACGGTCGATGTAGCCGATATCGTTGATCAGCTGGACCGCAAACACGCCTTATATTTAGTTGCAGAAGGTGGAGATGAAAATGCACTTTTTGATTTTATTGGACTAGGCTTTAGTTCGAAAGATCAAAAAATTGTACGTCCAATAGCACCGACAGTCGATATTACTGTAGATGGTAAAAAACTAGCCCTATCTGCCATTCCGGTAAGATCTACAGATGAGAATGGGATCATTGGATACAATACTTATGAAATTGCGGCTCCTATTCAGGTAAAAGGCAAAAGATTCCTGCTGTAAAAGCATTTTCAGCTAATCCAGAGGTGAAGATTACAGTAAGGCAAGCGGGCTCGCTCGCAGATCATGCCAAAGTCGATTGTATTTACCGGGGACAGACAAAAAGCTACCTCATAAAATATGTAGCCGATTAAATAGAGTCAAGTATCCTTCGAGGGTGAATTCGTTGCAATGTTTTCTATTATTCCGTGTTTAAGGGTCTTTTTAAACATTTTTATTAGCATATAAAACATTTGTATCAGTCGCCCTCGAAAAGGTACTTGTAGTTTTACCTCAGTAATTCAATATTCGATTAACCAATTATATATGGACCAAATGACAACAGCTGTAAAGCCTGCCAAGGGCTTTTATAAGCTTTCAATGAAACAAAGGGTAGGCTTCGGTGCAGGAGATCTGGCGCAGAATCTTATTTACCAGACCGTTTCGATGTACCTATTGCTTTTTTATACCAATGTCTATGGAATATCTGCGGCATCAGCGGGTATTATGTTTCTCGTCGTACGTATTGTTGACGTTGTTTGGGATCCTATCGTAGGCGCGTTTGTCGACAAAAGCAATCCCCGTTTGGGTAAATATAGGTCTTACTTAGTTCTGGGAGGAATTCCGCTTACGGGTTTTGCGATATTGTGCTTTTGGAATGGGTTTTCAGGCTCACTGACCTATGCTTACCTCACTTATGTCGGGCTGTCGATGTTGTATACATTGATTAATGTTCCCTATGGTGCTTTAAATGCCTCTTTAACGAGAGATACGGATGAGGTGACGAAACTGACGTCCATCCGCATGTTTATGGCCAATATTGGCGGGCTCGCGGTTGGCTACGGTGTACCTATTGTCGTGAAATATTTCTCTCCGGATGGAAAGATCAACTCGAAGGACTCTGCCGAAGCCTGGTTTACGACAATGTTTATCTATGCTTTGGTTGGTTTGGTACTGCTATTTTTTGTTTTTCACAAACAAAAGAGCGGGTCATTATGGATGAGAAAGATACCGAAAACGTTCGGGTGTCTGATCTATGGCAAGAATTTAAGCACAACCGGCCCTTGCGTATTCTGGCTTATTTCTTCATTACTGCTTTTGCCATGATGGCCGTCGGAAATTCGGCAGGTTCTTATTATATGATCTATAATGTCAATGCGCCGGATATGCTTCCTTACTTTATGGCCTTGGGATCTTTACCTGCATTTATTTTTATGCCCCTTGTGCCGGCAATCAAACGTGCAATCGGAAAGAAGCAAATGTTCTATGTGTTCCTGGGGATCGCGATTCTGGGCATGCTGATGTTATATATTATTTCATCAAATGAAACCCTTAAGGGGAATATCGGCTTGGTGCTGATTGCGCAATTTATCAAATCTACAGGGGTTATCGTCGCTACAGGATATATGTGGGCACTGGTACCGGAGGTCATATCCTATGGGGAATACAAAACCGGTAAAAGGATATCTGGAATTGTCAATGCGCTCACAGGTATTTTTACAAGGCCGGTATGGCCTTGGGGGTATTATTCGGGACTGGTGCTCGCCTATGTTGCATTTGACAAAGATAATGCAACAGCACAGTCCGCCACAGCCCAAATAGGGATCCTATGGTTGGTGGCTGTCATTCCAGCGCTGCTTCTGTTACTTGCCATGTATATCATTTCCAAATACGAATTGGATGACAGGACGATAGACAAAATCAATCAGGATATTGAATCCCGACATAATAATTAAACTCAACTAGACCATGAATATACTAAAGACTATTGTATTGGCTGCAACAACCCTTATGGGCGTAAATGTTTTCTCTGCGGCTACGCCCTGTATAAACCAGGAGCCTGACTCATTGTCCTTAAAGGAAGCTTTTGAAGATAAATTTTTTTATTGGGACGGCCCTCAACCTCGATCAGATTTGGGAAAGGGATGCTAGGGCCGTTGCAGTCGTCAAACAACAATTCAACTCCATTGTGGCTGAGAACTGCATGAAAAGTATGTTTTTGCAACCTCGCGAGGGAGAATTTTTCTTTAAAGACGCAGATCGCTTTATAGCTTTTGGCCAACAAAATAAGATGCAGATCATCGGTCATACATTAATCTGGCATTCGCAGACTCCGGCTTGGTTTTTGTTGATAAAAATGGAAAAGATGTATCCAGGGATATATTGATTGAGCGCATGCGCAAGCATATACATACTGTCGTGTCTCGATATAAAGGGAAGGTGTCCGGTTGGGACGTTGTCAACGAAGCTATATTGGATAATGGGGAATGGCGTAAAAGTAAATTTTACGAAATTATTGGTCCCGAGTTTATCAAATTGGCATTTCAGTTTGCCCATGAAGCCGATCCCAATGCCGAATTGTATTATAATGACTATTCAACAGCCATTCCCGAAAAGCGAAAAGGGATTATGGCCATGGTGCAACAGGTGAAAGCCGCTGGCGGACAGATCAGTGGAATCGGTATGCAGGAACATAATGCGCTGGACAATCCATCGTTGGCAGAAGTTGAAAAGACCATTCTTGGGTTTGCAGGTCTAGGTGTGAAAGTGATGGTGACAGAGATGGACATTTCCGTACTTCCACATGTGCGGCCCAATATGGGGCTGAAGTTGGCGAACGCCATGCTTACAGTAAGAAGGCGAACCCCTATGAAAAAGGCTTGCCGGCAGACAAGATGGCGGAACTTGGAAAACGATATGTTGACTTTTTTAGGCTATATCTGAAACATCAGGATAAGATATCCCGAGTGACCCTCTGGGGCGTTGGGGATGGAGATTCATGGAAAAATGGCTGGCCTATTCCTGGACGTACGGATTATCCGCTCTTGTTTGACCGTCGTTATCAAGCCAAACCCTTTTTAAAAGATATTATTGCATTGACTCAAAAAAAAGTAATCGTAAAAAAATGAAAAAGAGTAGATATTTATATCCAACTGACTACATGGCGGATCCATCCGCACATGTCTTTGAAAATAAGATATACATTTATCCCTCTCATGATCGGGAGAGTGGGATAGCCGAAAATGATAATGGCGATCATTTTGATATGCAAGACTATCATGTATTTTCCTTGGAAGATGTACAAGCTGAAGTGGTTGACCATGGGAAAGTATTGGCGGTAAAAGATATTCCTTGGTCCGGTCGACAGCTTTGGGATTCGGATGTGACGGAGAAAGATGGCAGATACTATATGTATTTTTCCATGAAGGATAAAAACGATATCTTTCGAATCGGAGTAGCTGTAGCGGATAGACCTTATGGGCCATTTATACCGCAGTCCAATCCAATAAAAGGAAGCTACAGCATAGATCCATGTGCCTTTAAGGATCAGGATGGATCCTATTACTTGTATTTTGGTGGTATCTGGGGTGGACAGCTGCAATTTTATCGAAACAATAAAATTGTTGTGCCGAACGAATTGCCGCAGGATAATGACGCCGCATTGAGTCCCAAGGTTGTGAAATTAGCGGCAGATATGCTGGAGTTTTCAGAACAGCCGCGTGATCTTGTCATTCTGGATAAAAATGGACAATCCTTAAAACAAGGGGATTCCGAAAAACGATTTTTGAGGCATCTTGGATGCATAAATACAAAGACAAATATTATTTTTCTTATTCAACAGGCGACAGTCACCTTATCTGCTATGCCCTAGGGGACAACCCATATGGTCCATTCACTTATCAAGGAGTGATCTTATCACCGGTTGTTGGCTGGACCACGCATCATAGTATTTTGGAATTCCGGGGCAAATGGTATCTTTTTATCATGATTCTGTTCCATCGGGCGGAAAAACCTGGTTAAGGAGCATGAAAGTGATCGAGCTTGAATATGATGAAAACGGATTTATTAAAACCATAGATGGCATGTCGTCTTAACGAACGATTTTATACATTCTCTAACATTTTTTGATTATGCGTGTGCAGTTGCTTTTATTGATGGCTTTGTTGTGTATTCCTTTTCTCGCCAGACCGGAAGATGGGAGTCAGTTGTGGTTACGATTTTCCAAACTCGGGAAGGCGATACATGGCGTAGATATCCTAGGTATAAAGTCAGCGGATCCAACTGTAGCTTTGGCAAAGCAAGAGCTGTTGGACTATTGGAAAGGAGCTGCGATCACCCTGCAAATCGATGTGAAGCAAAAGCAGTTAAAAGATGGCTATCAAATCAATCAGAACGAGAAAAAATCCAGGTTGTCGCCAGTCGTCCAATCGGCTTATTATACGCTGCTTATCATTTGTTGCGCCTGCAGGAAACAGGCGGGCAGTTATCCTCTTCCAAAATCATTGAGATACCATCCTATGATATTCGTGTACTGAATCACTGGGATAATTTGGATGGTACCATAGAACGCGGTTATGCCGGTCATTCGCTATGGCACTGGGCGGAACTGCCGAAAAAGCTATCACCTAGGTACGAGCAATATGCGCGGGCCAATGCTTCCATTGGTATTAATGCTACCGTATTGAACAATGTAAATGCTTCTGCACAGGTATTGGATGCGGGTTATCTTGCCAAAGTGAAAGCGCTAGCAGATGTTTTTCGCAAATATGGGATCAAAGTATATCTATCAGTGAATTTTTCTTCTCCCAAAATTTTGGGTGGTTTACCTGACTCAGATCCTCTCCGTAAAGATGTTCAACGCTGGTGGAAAGCCAAGGCTAAGGAAATTTATACCTTGATACCCGATTTTGGCGGATTTTTAGTCAAAGCGAATTCAGAAGGACAGCCCGGGCCACAGGATTACGGGCGGACACATGCGGATGGTGCGAATATGCTTGCCGATGCACTAAAACCCTATGGAGGTATGGTGTTTTGGCGGGCATTTGTTTATCATCCCACCAAAGATGACCGAGCTAAACAAGCCTATCAGGAATTTGTGCCACTTGATGGGAAATTTAGGGATAATGTTATTGTCCAGATAAAAATGGACCAATAGATTTTCAACCCCGCGAACCGTTCAATCCATTGTTCGGTGCCATGCCGCATACAGCCAAGATGCTCGAATTTCAGTTGACACAGGAGTATTTAGGCTTCTCCAACCATTTGGTGTACTTGGCGCCCTTATTTAGGGAAGTACTGGATAGCGATACTTTTGCTCATGGGGAGGGATCTACTATAGCCAAGATGACAGCTAGCAGTGGAAATCTGCATCGCGAGACTGCAATCGCGGCTGTCGCCAATATTGGTCAAGATAGCAATTGGACAGGTCATCATTTTGCGCAAGCCAATTGGTATGCCTTTGGGCGACTGGCCTGGAATAATACACTTTCTTCAGCGCAAATCGCAGGGGAATGGATAGGCCTCACATTTAGCCGCGAGGAGGCATTTGTTGATCCCGTTAAACAAATCATGCTGAACTCACGGGAGGCTGCCGTTGACTATATGATGCCGCTAGGCTTGCATCATTTGTTTGCCTTTGACCATCATTACGGACCCGAACCCTGGGGAGACATACCCGGTGGTCGTCCGGATTGGATGCCTTGGTATTATCATAACGCAGATAGCCTGGGAATAGGTTTTGACCGTAGTATATATGGGAGCAATGCTGTTGCGCAATATAATCCACCCTTGGATAAGCGATATGGCGTTCGCGCAAACTGTCCGGAAAATCTGTTGTTATGGTTTCATCATGTGCCCTGGGACTATCGGATGAAAAGTGGTAAAACACTTTGGACAGCGTTATGTTACCATTATGATCAAGGGGTTCAGAAAGTACGTGAATTTCAAAAAGTTTGGGATCGAATGGAGAAACATATAGATCCTTATCGTTTTAAATCGGTACAATCCAAGCTTAGAATGCAAGCGCGCGATGCCGTCTGGTGGAAAGACGCCTGCCTGCAATATTTTCAACTGTTTTCGGGACAGCCTATTCCTTACGAATTAGAGCGTCCTATTCATGATTTAGAAGAATTAAAAAGAATCAAACTGCCTATGGGGCATCATAATTAGGTGATCCATAAATTGTGCTAGTTTTCAGTTCGTTGCCAAATACGGTACTTTCGTTTAAAGGAACAAAACAAAATCCCACACGATCTGCCGATAATCCCGGACAGTCCTATGACTACTAATGCCACAGCTATCATGGTTGATTATGCCGAATATACCACGGTGGAGAAAAGAAAATGGCAGGAAATTATTGGGAGGCCAGTTGGAATCCGACACAGGGTAGGAAGGGCGGTTTTGGGGAATTAAATACCTTTGAATAGAAACCTAAAAAGACTGCGTTTATTTATTACATGTTTATTTAGTGGTGGTTTAGTTGAAGAGCGCCCGGTACTAATACCGGCGCTTTCTTTTTTAGGGCACTTGATTTTAACAGCCAAATTTTAGGACAATTGCAAATAAATCTTTAATATTGACAAATAAATCTTAAATGTTGACAAGTTGAGGCTGTATGTCCTCATGATCTACCCGAATGAATCGACGGACAAAAATATAGTTGAAAACAGCAGATGAAGCAGTATCGTAATCTTTCGGACCCGGAGCTGGTTAATCTTCTCAAGGCTAGCGATCATGCGGCCTATCTGGAAATTTATGACCGATATAAAACTGCACTGCAGCAGCATGCCTGGAAGAAATTGGGTCGCGCCGAAGATGTGCAAGATCTGATTCAGGATCTCTTTACTGAACTCTGGGTTAAGCGCGAAGTATTGACGCTGACCACAGGACTGGCCAATTATCTGTTTACAGCAATCCGAAACCGCTCGCTCAACCTGATCTATAAACGGCGCAAAGAAGCTCCTTACCTGGATTCGCTGCAGGAATTTATACGTGAAGGGAATTACCTGATTGACCTACAGATACGGGAAAAAGAATTCCAGGAGCTGATCCAAAAGAGGTGGACAGCCTGCCACCGCGGATGAAAGAGGTTTTCAAACTATGCCGCGAAGAAGGGCTCTCCCATAAGCAGATCGCGGAGCGTCTGGGTACCTCCGAGCATACGATTGCCAAACAAATGACCAATGTACTCAAAATTCTAAGGAAAAATCTGGGACCTTTCTATTTTATTATCTTTCTGATTATCTGATTTTTACCTGTTTTTTTATTTTTTTGATGATTCGATACTTGTTCGCATCCTGTTATTTGTCATAGGTATATAGGGCCAGCAATGCGGCCCTCTGAATAACCAATGAAAGAATCAGAAAAATTACTACTTAAATATCTGGAGGGACAAGCGACTCCCGAAGAACAGGCGATCGTCGAAAGCTGGTACCATCAGCTGCAGACAGCGGATGTTTCCGGTTTTGACGAACTGCAGAAACAGCAGCAGCTGGAGCTGATCCGGCAGCAGCTGCCGGGGTATCAATAAAGAAAATCAGGCGTTGGCCGCGTATTGCAGCGGCAGCAATCCTGCTGTTTGCATTTGGCGCTGGTATTTTTATTATAGTCAGTCTTCACACAACAATACGCTCGTAACTGTGCCGCAGCATAAAGACATCGCTCCCGGTAGCGTCGGTGCGACGCTTACGCTCGCCAATGGGAAGCAGATTCTTTTGGGCGAAGCAGGTGAAGGCGAGATCGCCCGTCAGGCAGGAGTCACCGTCACCAAAACAGCTGATGGTCAAATTCTATATCAGATCTTGGGTAACAGTACCAATGCACATAGTAGCAATACCTTATCCACAACCAACGGTCAGACTTATGTCGTGACGCTTCCCGATCAAACAAAGATATGGTTGAATGCCGCCTCGAGCCTGACCTACAGTACGGCACTCTATACCAGTAAGGGACAGCGTAGGGTGGAATTAACAGGCGAGGCTTATTTTGAAGTGGCAAAAGACAAGGCACATCCTTTTGTGGTCAAAACGGGTGATCAGGAGATCGAAGTACTTGGGACTCATTTCAATATCAATAGCTATGCGGATGAGGCAGCGATCAATACGACACTGTTGGAAGGATCAGTAAGGGTCATCCATGGACAACGGAACCAGATCATCCGTCCGGGACAACAGGCCATTGCCACGTCCAAGGGCATCACCGTCAGGGAAGTGGACATCGATGAAATTGTGGACTGGAAAGATGGCGACTTCTCCCTTAATCATATCAACTTTAAAACAGCAATGCGCAAAATTGCCCGATGGTATGACGTCGAATTTATCTATGATAGCAGCGTACCCGCGGATATGGAGGCTGGTGGCTGGATTTCACGCAAGAACAACCTGTCTGCCGTGCTGAAGTTAATTGAATCCTCGGGACTGGCCCATTTCAAAATCCAGGGCCGTAAGGTATATGTTTCTAAATAACCCTTATATAAACCCTAAAATGAATGATAAAATGAAAAGAGACTTCGGATAACCTATTAGATCCACAAGATTAACCAGAAGTGCCTGAAACACCCCTGGTTAAGATTTGGCCCAATCTTTCAATTGTTTACACATCCAGCTACCAAAGCCCTGGAAAGTCAAGGTATGCTGTATATTAACCAAACTAAACAAATGTATAAAAATATACAATTAAAATTGGTATAGATGGAATACTATGCCGTAAAATATGGCTGATTATGCGACTAACCACTGCCTTTCTCATCGTGTCGCTAACACACGTGAGCGCGTTGACCTCTGCACAGAAAATTACGATAAGGCGACAGCAGGCCTCTCTGGAATCTCTTTTGAAAGAGATCCGCAAGCAAAGCGGGTACGATCTCTTCTACGATGGACGGATTATTCCCAAAAATCAAAAGCGCAGTATTGATCTGTCTAATGTATCGGTCAGTGAAGCGCTGGAGACTGTATTGAAGGGCTGCCCCTGGCGTATACTGTTCATGCGAATACCGTCGTGCTGCGCCAAAAATTGCCTGCAAGCAGTCCGGAAACGGAAATGTTCATCCCGATACAGGGTATCGTACGCGACAGTACGGGACAACGTATTGCCGGTGTATCCATATTAAACCGAAATACCGGACAGAGTGGCGCAACGGACGCCGAGGGAAGTTTAACCTGAACGCCAGCATCGGCGATATTCTTGTTTTTTCCTTTGTCGGCTATGTGCGGCAAGAGCACAAAGTCGAGTCCGCAGAAATGCTCCAGATTGTCCTGCAACAGGAAGAAATGAAAATGGATCAGGTCGTGGTGACAGCTTTGGGTATCCGACAATCCGTCAAAGCACTGACTTATAATGTGCAGGAATTTAAAGGCGAGGAAATTACGCGGAATAAAGATGCCAACTTTGTGAACAGTCTGACCGGAAAGATTGCCGGGGTCACCATCAACTCAAGCTCATCGGGGATCGGTGGCGCGACAAGGGTGGTCATGCGGGGCACAAAGTCCATAGCCGGAAACAACAACGCACTTTATGTGATCGACGGTATTCCTATTCCGAATAACAATGGTGGCGGCACCAACGGTCCTTTTGAAGGAGTCGTCAGCGGGGAGGGGATCTCCAGCTTTAATCCCGAAGATATTGAAAGCATCACCGCCCTGACGGGCCCCTCCGCGACGGCATTGTACGGTAATCAGGGTGCCAATGGTGTGCTTCTGGTCAATACCAAAAAAGGTACCCGTGGTGACACCGAGGGACTGTTTGGCAATATCCGTGTCAATGTATCCCACAGTTCGGATTTCTTTACGCCTTTTGTAATGCCACGTTTTCAAAATACCTATGGTCAGTCTAATCCACAGGAATATGCCAGCTGGGAACAAAGCTGCCTCAACCTTCGGACTACCGGCCGCGGGACTTTTCCAGACGGGTTACAACATCAGCAATGGAGCAAGTATAGCTGGTGGTACGGAAAGAAGCCAGACACTTTTTCAGTAGGAACAAACAATGCTGAAGGTATTATCAGAAATAACACCTTTGACCGCTATAACTTTTACCTGCGCCACAACGCGCAGCTTTCAGATCGTCTCACCGCAGATTTCAGCGGAATGTACGTGCGTCTAAAAGACAATAATATGGTGGCGCAGGGTCAATACCAAAACCCGATCGTACCTGTTTACCTCTTTCCGCCGGGAGATGATTTTAAAAAGTATCAGGTGTATTCACGCTATGATCCAAACCGCTTGATTGCGACCCAGTTCTGGCCTTATCAGGATCAGGGCCTAGGCATGCAAAATCCCTATTGGATTACCGATGCCCAAAGTCGTGTATCCAATACCGATCGCTATATGATGAGTGTCACGGCCAACTACAAAGTGACAAACTGGCTTGATGTGACCGGCCGTGTCCGTATCGACAATAGTGTGCTGGAAAGCGAGACCAAAAGACCGGCCGGTACCTGGGGACTATTTGCTTCCGAATTTGGCTATTATCAGACCGGCAAGACGACGAACAAAAATACATACCTGGACCTGATTGCCAGTATGAAGCATAATTTTGCAGACAACCGTTTTTCTTTGCGGGCCAATCTGGGTGGAAGCTATCAGAAAGACCGTATGGACGGTTTAGGGGCGGGCGGTAACCTGCTACGTCTCGCTAATTTTTATTCTGTACAGGAAAATACAGATAATCCAGCGACACAGAGTTATAGTGCCACCGAGCTGCAGTCTGTTTTGCAACCACCCAACTGGGCTATCAGAATTGGCTATTTATGGACTTAACTGGCCGTTATGAATGGCCTTCGCAGTTGCCGTCGGGTTTTGCCACGACCTCCTCTTATTTCTATCCTTCTATCGGTATTTCGGGGTGATCAGCGATAAATGGAATATCTCCAAGGCGGCGATATCTTTTGCTAAACTTCGTTTCTCCTATGCCGAGGTAGGCAATCCACCCCGTTTTGGCGTAGCCAATCCGGTATTTTCTTTAGTAGACGATTCCTTCCGACCAGCCCCATTTGCAGACTACCGTCCGGAGCGGACAAAGTCGTACGAGGCCGGCATGGAGCTACGCTTCCTACACGACCGACTGTCACTGAATGCGACCGTATACCAGTCCAATACAACCAATCAGCTGCTCGAACAGCCCTTGTTGGGAAGCAGCATCTATACGGTGTTCTTTTATAATGCGGGTGATATCCGCAACCGGGGAATTGAGGCGAGCTTGTCCCACCGTGGCAAATTTGGTGCCCTGGACTGGACATCAGGCCTGGTCTTTTCACTGAATAGAAACCGTGTCATGCGTCTTTCAGAAGGTTTTATTAATCCGGCCACGGGTGAGCCTTATGAAAATGAGCAGCGCCGTGTTGGTGGTCTGGGGATTTTGAGAATGTGCTGACCGTAGGCGGTTCAATGGCCGATTTTATGTTTCCCAGGTACTGCGGGAAGATAATCAGGGTAACCTATGGGTAAATCCTGGCGATGGTTCGATCGGTCGCACAACAATTCCGCGGCGCTATGTGGGGCGTGCCATGCCGGATTATACCTTGGGCTGGAACAATCAATTTTCTTACAAAGGTGTAGACCTTTCCTTTCTGATCGATGCCCGGGTAGGGGGAATAGGCGCTTCCTATACCCAATCCATTATGGATGCATTTGGCGTTTCGGAGCAGTCGGCACTGGACCGCGATAACGGCGGTGTGATGGTCTATGGTAGCAAATACCCCAATGTACAGGGCTACTACAATCTATTGGGCAACGGTGCGAGCGGTATGGCAGCTTACTATATTTACAGTGCGACAAATGTTCGCTTGCGTGAAGTTGCCCTAGGGTATAATCTTCCGGCCAAATGGTTTGGTCCAAAGGCACCAAATATTCGTGTGGCGCTAACGGGCAGAAACGTATTTATGTTTTACAATAAATCACCATTTGACCCTGAATCGACTTCCTCTACGGGTACTTATGATCAGGGGATAGATTATTTCCGCCAGCCCAGCTACCGGAGTTTTGGTTTCAGTGTCCGCGCTCAGTTTTAACCTTAACGTACATAACAATGAAAAATTCATATAAAAGATATAGATTTCGGATGTTGGGAATCGGCTGCGCGGTATTGACCGTACTCGCTGCTGCCTGCACCAAAAATTATGCTGAATACAATACCAATCCATATAATGCCACACGTGAGCAGATGGAAGCCGACGGTTACCTCACGGGACGCAATTTTCCGATTATGATCAATGCTGTTGTCCCGGCCGCTGACGCCGGTGCCGGTACCAATTTTGTAAACAGCTACCAAATCGCATTTAATCTTGCCGCAGATTGTTATTCGGGCTACATGGCCCAGGCAAACAACTGGAACGGAAATACCAACAACCTGACCTATGGCTTCAACCTGACCTGGGTGAACGAGCAGTTTAACCTGACGGGCCGGTTGCTCAATGCCTGGAAGCAGGTCCAGGAGGCAACAACACTCTCGGGTGATTCCTGCAGTTTTCTGTTGCACAGCTGATCAAGATCACAGGCATGGTACGCATGACCGATAGTTATGGTCCTGTTCCTTATTCGCAGATCCCGACAGGCACCTTCACCCCGGCATACGACAGCCAGGAAAGTCTATACCGAACTTTTATCGGCGAACTGGGACGTGCGGCAAATCTGCTGCATCAACGTGGGGCAGCAGCGGGGACACCGCTGGCACCATACGACCAGATTTATGCGGGCAACTACCTGCAATGGGCAAAATATGCCAATTCATTGAAACTGCGTTTAGCGATTCGGATGGCTTATGTCGATCCGGCGAATGCCAAACGCTTTGCCGAAGAGGCGGTCAGCCATCCTGCAGGCCTCTTAACAGCTGTGGGGATGCGGCCATACAAAAGCCGGCGGCGGGATTAAATTTCAAAAATCCCTTACGCACCTTAACCCAGGATTACAATGAAGCACGGATGGGCGCATCCATGGATTCCTATTTACGTGGTTATGGCGATCCGCGGATCGGGGTATTCTTCGCAACTTCCACTGTACGTCCCAATGAATATGTAGGAGTGCGTACAGGCATCAATGTGGTGCCGGCGGTGTATCAGCCCTTTTCACAGCTGAATGTGACCAACGACACAGGCTTGCCCTGGATGCGGGCATCTGAAGTTTATTTTCTCCGTGCTGAAGGTGCATTGCGGGGCTGGAACATGGGGGCAATGCGCAGTCCTTGTACGAAACTGGTGTTCAGCTCTCTTTTGCGGAGTTAGGGGTAGCGATGCCTACAGGTTATCTGTCCAATGCGACGGCAAGACCGGCAAATTATACCGACTATGCGCCGGGCAGTGCCTACAGTACGGCTTCCTTGGGCGGCAGTACCATTCGATGGAATGAGGCGGATAACTTTAATACCAATCTCGAGCGTATCATCACCCAAAAATGGATCGCCATGTACCCCAATGGACAGGAAGCCTGGGCAGAATTCAGACGCACGGATTTTCCGAGGTTATTTCCCATAGCGCTCAACCGGAGCGGTGGAACAGTCAATAGTACCGTACAGGTCCGCCGCTTGCCTTATCCCTTACAACAATATCAGGAGAACGGTGCACAGGTCGCGCGAGCATTGACCTTGCTCGGGGACCCGATAATGGTGGTACGCGGGTCTGGTGGGATGCCAAACCGAGGTAATGGACGATTGATTATTTAATAGACTATGGTTATGAAAAAATATTGGATAAAAAGATTCCTTTCGTCCTGTTTGGCTTGCTCTGTTGCTTGCTGGCAGGATGCCGGAAATCAGCTGTGGAGCAGCGTGGAATATACATCACCCGTGCACAGGTTAACCCTTTTGTGGGATTGTCCGTGGATAATACCGGTGGTTCCTTGTCTGTAACGGCAAGTGCCTCCGCGGTCGTCAATCAGGACTTGGATGTCATTTTTCGTATCAATCCGGCGCTGGTGGACAGCTATAATGCACAGAACGGCACAGATTTCAAGGCATTGCCCGCCCAGCTTATACGGTTGAGTGCTACTCAGGCAGCTATCCGTCGTGGCTCAAGTGTATCAGACGCAATACAGATTGAGATACTCCCATTGGCGGGAGCCGTTGAAGTCGGTACACAATATTTGGTCCCTATTGAAGTAGCAAGTGTTTCTTCTAATGACTTTCCGATTCTGGAGAGTTCCAAAGTGCTTTATGCACAGATCCAGCAAGTGCTGGTGAATCCAGCCCTGGACTTGTCGCAGGCCAATGGTGTCAGTTTTGCCATTCCGGATCCGATTAGTAACCTGAACGCTTTTACCGTAGAAATGCGGGTACGCGTGACAAGCGGACCATTCCGCAATAATATGACACTCTTTGCAGCTTATCCGGATGAGATCTATTCCCGTTTTGGTGATGTCGTGATATCACCCGATCAGCTGCAGATCAAATATAAAGGTGTACAACCGGCATCCCGGACTCGTTTTTCGGTCAATCAATGGTACCATATTGCTTATGTATTTGACGGGCAGGCCAACAGCTTTCGCATTTATGTCAACGGTGTCGAAGATGCTGCTACAGTAGCACCTCCGGGAAGTACTTTTAATCTCAACCAGATGTTTTTTGGCGCCAATGGCAACCCCATTCAAGTACAGGAATTGCGTTTCTGGACGCAGGCGCGCACGGGCATTCAGCTTTTGAATAATATGTGTGCTGTAAATCCGCAATCGGATGGCTTATATGGCTACTGGAAGTTTGATGCTGGCCAAGGGAATACGATCGCTGACGCGACGGGGCATGGACATACGGGAACAGTCAATGGGACCCCGCTGTGGGTCACCGGGATCCGCTGTCCGGAATAGAGGTGTAAACAAAAATTGAAAACACAATGAAAACAATTAAAAATCTGCTATATACTTGTCTTTTGCCGGGACTGCTTTGCTTGCTGCCTGCGAAAAGCAGAATATCCCGGTGCCGGAGCCGGTCACAAAACTGGTTCCTGTCGGAAGTGATGAATATTACGAAAACTTACGGGCATACAAGCGCAGCGACCATCAGATCTACTTCGGCTGGTGGGGTGGACTTGGGACGCCGGGGAGCCCGGAGACGGTCAGTGTAATAGACCAGATTCCCGACAGTGTAGACATCGTTGCATTTTGGGGTGGGATGCCACCCATTGGCTCACACAATTTTGAGACCATGCAACGGATACGGCAACAAAAAGGAACACGATTTGTCATCACAAGTTTTGGCAGTGGCGTGGAACGGATTATGCGGCAGAATGATCCTGAATTGGTTGAAACAAATGTCATGCAAGCGATAGATAATGTCGCAAAAGCCATTGCCGATACAATTGCTTTATATAATATTGACGGATTTGACCTAGATTATGAACCTGGGGAACTTGCAGAAGTCAATTCCTTTTTGGAAACCGTTATGCCGTAAATGGCAACAACCCACATGTATTGCGGCTGTTTCAGGCCTTAGGAAAATATCTTGGCCCGGCATCGGGGACCGACAAGCTACTGATTATTGATGGATACAGTCATCCCGGTGTGGCACCCTATTACAATTATTTTATGCAACAGGCCTATGGTTCGAGTTCACCCTCGGTTCTCCAGGGCAGACTGCTGAACTATGGACTTGGTGAGTGCCCGCCACATAAATTTGTGCCCTGTGAAAATTTTGAAAATTGGTGGCGGGATGGCGGTGTAAATTTTACCGATCCACGACTGGGCACGATCCCCTCGCTGCTGGGCTTTGCGTATTGGAATCCGACAGAAGGGCCTAAGGGCGGCATTGGAAGCTACCATACCGAATATGAATATCCGAATAATCCAGATTATAAATGGACCCGACAGGCCATACAGATTATGAATCCCGCAGTACGTTAATTGAAGGAGGTAATATCATGAAAAAAGAATATATAGTTGGCTATTCAGTTTTTAATGGGCAGTCTATTGTTTGCCTGTAAAAGCGATGAAGTCAATACAAACAGTGTTTATTTAACCTTAGCGGAAGTCAATAACACAGCAAGGCTGACGGTAGATAATACCGGTGGAGCACAGGCTTTCACGGTCACAGCCACACAGCCCACTGCACGGGCGGTGACAGCGCAAATAGCGGTAGATACCACATTAATTGCAGCCTACAATCAGCGTTTTGGCACAGCCTATCAGGCGCTTCCACAGGGATCTTATGCACTGTCTGCCAATGAAGTACAGATACAACCCGGCATGACCGTGTCCGATGCAGTCAGCCTCCGAGTGAATGGAACCGAGCTTTTTGAGGTCGGCAAAGCCTATATGATGCCGGTTACGGTTCGTAATGTATCCGGAATACCACTAATAGAATCTTCCAGAACACTTTACCTGATTATCAATCAGGTGACAATTACTACGGCAGCATCACTTAACGGTAATTATTTTAAAGTGGATTTCTCACAGAATAATGATGCATTAAAGGCTATGCCAGCTATTACGATGGAGACGCGGATCATGGTCAATCGTTTTCAGGCGGGCTCACCCTTTATCAGCAGCATTATGGGCATCGAGGAAACCTTCCTGTTGCGTTTTGGAGATGTGACTGTCCAGCCCAATCAGCTACAGGTATCGGGGGCCCAACTTCCACAAATGTGAATTTTACGTTTAACACCGGAACTTGGTACCATATTGCGGCAGTTTATGACGGCAGCCAACTCAAAGTTTATGTCGATGGGGTACTTCTGGCGACGACAACGGCGAGTCGAACCGTGGATCTGACAAATATGTGGGAGGACGGTTTTCACTTTGGGCGTTCGGCCCGGGGTCGCGGATTAAATGGTGCTATTAGTGAAGCGCGTATTTGGTCCAGAGCATTGACGCAGGCTGAGGTTAGCAATGGAAAATGTGGTATAGACCCGGCCAGTGCGGGGCTAATTGGCTACTGGAAATTTAATGCAGCGGAGGGAAGGACCGTACGTGATATCAGTGGCCACAACCGCGATGCGGTTGCTGCCAGCACAATTCAATGGGTGCCCAATGTACGTTGCGAGTAGGCGTTTAGACAATAAATAATTATTAACGATAGATAAGAGATCGTATGAAAAGATATTTAAATAAACTGCGTACCTCAATTGTACGCAGTATAGGCTGGATAATCCTGGTCTGCGCAATAGTCAGTTGCAGTAAGGATAATATGAGTACACCAGAGGACTTGATTATTTATATGCCTGCCGGTGCTACCTATAATACTGCTGACGCCAGCTATGTCACGGCGCGCAGCAATGTGCTCGCGGGAGCGGGGACAGCTTTTCCGGTATTATTGACACGGGCCTTTGACCGGGAAGTACAGGTCACAGCAGCCATAGACACCTCACTGCTTTCCGCATATGATCTGGCAAATAAGACGCAGTCTCCGGCTTTTCCTGCTGATGCTTTTGTGTTAACAAACACCGGTCAGGTCCGTATTCCTGCCGGGCAGGAACGTTCCGTTGACTCATTGCACATCACATTGGGACAAACGAGCAATCTGGACTTCAGCAAGCAGTATGTGGTGCCAATACGCCTGGCCAGTACAAATTCCGGTCTTCCTTTGAGCAGCAACAGGCAGGTCATGTATTTGCGGGTACGATTTAACCAGATCACCACACAGCTCAATGGCGCGCCCAGCAACCGTGTCATACCGATTGTGATCAACCGTACACCCACTGGTGATGTAATCAGCGGTAATTTAAATCTGACAGCGGGCGTAAATACAGCCTTTGGTCAGGCACTGATTGTGGCGCTACGGGATCGGCAGGATCTGCTGGCGGGATATAATCAGGCCAACCAAACAAATTATGTGGCTTTTCCGGCGAACAGCTTTGCTTTCAGTCCGGCCAGCGTTTCCATTGCCAGCGGAAGCCTCAATGCTGCAACACCATTTGCGTTGGCACTGCGCAATACCACGAGTTTTGTGCCGGGCCGTAGTTATCTGTTGCCTCTGGGTATTGCAGACGAAGGGCCAGTAGCACCGCATGAAACCCTAGGTCTTGCTTACCTTTCAGTGGATGTACAATTGCAGAATATCAATCCAGCCAATCCCGCACCTGTGGGCAATCGGGTAGACCGGACGGCCTGGACGGCAACAGCCAGTTCCACGGACAACGACTATGCTCCGGGGCACCGGCATTGGTGTTTGATAACAATGCGGCGACCGGCTGGCATTCGGCATTGGCCTTTGGCACAGCGCCAGCGGTTACCTTTACGGTGGATATGCAAAACCAAAAATATAAGCGGATTTACCTTTACGCCACGATATTGGGATTACTTTGGTTCAACGTATATTTCGGCGCCTACAGCGATGCGTGTGGCCAGCAGCAATGATGGGGTCAACTGGACCGTACAAGGCTCTTATACGGGCAGTATGCCTGCAGGTACAGCGGCTAATCCCCAACTTCGGAATATCAGTTTCTATGCGCCGGTGCAAGCGCGTTATTTCCGCTTTACACTGACAGCTTATGGACAATATGCTGGCGGTTTTGGGAATTAAACGCCTTTGAGTAGAAACCTAAAAAGACTGCGTTTATTTAATATATGTTTATTTGGTGGTGGTTTAGTTGGGAGTGATTGGCGGGCGCGCCATCACTCCTTTTATGAAAACAACTTTACTGGCGGCGCTGGGCTATCTTGGAGATACTCGCTCCGGCAACGGCAATACTAATAAAGTTGGTGACCGACCGGGCTTCATTCATAAAACGGTCCACGCTATAGAGTAGGGCAATATCTGTTAATGGAATCTTCCCGAATTTATTGAGTGTGAATATAAGTGCCAGAAATCCGGAACCGGGCACGCCCGAAGCGGTCTTGGACGTAAAAGTGATAATAACAAACAACAACAGATAGTCGCCAAAATCCAGTGGAATCTGGTAAAACTGCACTAGAAAACAGCAGGCCACAGCGAGGTAGATGCATGCGCCAGCAAGATTAAAATTATAGCCCAAGGGAATCACAAACCGTAAGATTTTACGGCTATAGCCTTCGGATTCCAATTTCTCAAAAATAAGCGGAAATGCGGCTTTTGACGAAGAAGTCGTGATCACAAGCAGGATTTCCTCTTTGATGTTGACCAAAAAGCGGAGCAGATCAAATTTCAACACATAGGAGATCAACCGAGTACAACCACGATAAATACAATATCTGCCAGGTATACGGTGGCCACAACCTTGCTCAGCGGCAATAAAGTATCTACACCATACACCGCTACCCCATAAGCGATATTACAGAGGATAATCAAGGGCAAAATAAAATAGAGGTATTTAATAAAGGTATAAAACAGCTGCTGTCCCTGGTCGAGTACGTTCAGAAAGCGGGTTCTTCTTTTGAAAAATTCATCAGTATTCCCACGATAATGGAAAAACTGAGAAAGATACCGTGCCTGTTGACGTATAAAAAGGTATGTAATTGCTGATCATCCAATTCAAATTGATCGGGCAGTGAGGGACTGCCTGCTGCAAGACGAATCCCGGTGTCAGCACCAGGCTGAATAATAAAGCCAAAGAAAAAACCCAATGCAATGGCGATCGTACTGATTGTTATAAAATAAAGCAGCACCTGCCATACAATCCGACGCGCATTGCTGAGGTCTGCGAGTTGACAGATACCATGGGTCACCGCCATAAAAATAACGGGAAGGATAAGCATCTCCAGGATCATGAAAAAGTAACGGCTTACACCACCAAGTGCGCGGCTTACCTCTGGTGCAAAATACCCCATGGCAACACCGGCAATCAATGCTAAAAACACGTATAATGTTAGATTTTTGAGGTAGGGGCCAGTAAAAGTTTGCCTTGCATAAAAGAGGTTCATCTGAAAATCGCGCTATCTAAGTCTTTATTTTACTAGTGAAATATAATGAAATTATCTCAGATTGTAGGGTTAAATAGTGCCCAGCATGACGGCAGCCAATAACATAACAAGCGAGGATCCTATGGCCCATTTTAACGTGTACCGGAGATGGTCTGCATAATCTACACCCGCGAGTGACACCAATAAATAGGTGGAAGGAACCAGCGGGCTCAGCAGGTGAGAGGCCTGACCGACAAGACTAGCACGCCCCAGTATATCAGCTGGGATTCCCAGTTTATGACCTGTTGCGGCGACAATAGGCAGAATACCAAAATAATAGGCATCATTCGTCAGAAAAAGGTGAGCGGCACGCTGAAAATCGCGGTTATAATACTCAGGTGCATGCCCCAGCCTTTTGGAACAATGCCAATCATACTATTGCCCATGGCCTGCATAATTCCTGTGCCATTGAGGATCCCTGTGAAAATACCGGCTCCAAAGATCATGCCCGCAACCGATAACGCATTGCCGGCATGTTTTGCCATTATTTTTGCTGATCTTTTAATTTAGGATAGTTGATGACTGAAGCGATACAGAATGCCACCATAAAGGCGATGCCCAACGGGGCGATATCCAGAATCATAACCACGAGCAGGATAAGGGTAAGCAGGAGGTTGATCCAGATTAATTTGGGCCGAAGTAGCGTCGGATCCAGATCGCCGGCGATGCCTGTGCTTGTGTATTTCTTGAATTTACCTTGTTTGGCAATGCGCCCCTTTTCCTTTACGCCTAAAATATAGGCCACAACTAACACCCAGCAAATGCCTATCGCCATAATAGGAATCATAGGAACAAAGATTTCGGTATGCCCAAGTTTGAGCGAACTCATTACTCGAGCGGTAGGGCCGCCCCAGGGAAGGATATTCATAATACCACCAGAAAGCATCACTATGCAGGTAAGCACCAATGGGTTGATGCCCTGTTTTTGTATAAGGGCAACATGGCCGCAACCACAATAATATAGGTGGAGGAGCCGTCGCCATCGAGCGAAACCAGGGTAGTTAATATCGCTGTACCAAGGGTGGTTTTGACGGGATTATCCCCAACCGCCTTTAATATGATATTAACCAGCGGTTCAAAAAGCCCCGTATCTATCATTAAGCTAAAATATAGAATGGCAAATAGCAGCATGACACCGGTCAACGCGATTTCCTTTACACCATTTTTCATCATTTCACCAAGATCGGACCCAAAGCCCGCAAGTAGTGCTACCGAGACCGGAATAATGACTAAGGCGGTAATCGGTGTCATTTTCTTCAGCATAATCAAGAGCATAAAAATGACGATCATCAAAAAACCGAGGAATGTAAGCATAGCTAAGAATGTTTATGTTATTATTTATTTTTTCTCCAATCGAAATTGTTTCTGTAGCCGACATAGGCATAGTTGCTGGGTCTGCCCGTCTCTACCTGATTGATCCAGGCAATTTCGACAGCGGCATTTTTACCCAGTTTCCGGCCGAAGCCTGCCGTCAGGCGATTGCTGTCAAAGGGTTCATCTTTTTGGCATTCATCCGGATCTCATTCTTAAGAATGCCATAGTATTGTTCGGGTTGGCCAGCTTTGTTAAAAGGGATCCGCAATGAAATCAGGTAACGTAGGCGGAGCACAAACTCATTGGGGTTGTTGATAAAACGTTCTTCAACCCGAAAACGGTGCGAAACCGACGTGCGCCCGATATTTCCGCCTAAACTGACTTGCTGAAAGGGTCTTTTTCGTAGCGTGTTCTTTTTCCACCGTCTGCTTTATAGGAATTCAAGGTGAGAAACATCGCACCCAATGCAGGTCTAACATCATCAGCAACCTCATAATCCACGTAAGCCGAGACCAAAAACAGGCGCGTGTCATAAGCCAAATCAAAGGAACGATATTGCGACAGGGCCGTAAGGGTACTCTTGTCCGTCAGTTTGGCGGATAACAGGTATTGAAACCACATATTATAGGTATCACTGCGCTGCGCATACGCCAGCGGACTAAAGGCCAGCAAAATGATGGACATAAAAAATATCTTGATGCTCATGTAAGTTTATATTGGTATCCCTTTCACCCAAATATATTTATAAGCGGATTTGATAATTTTATTTTTCAATCAACGACAGTTTTTATCAGTAAACTGCAGTTTGACCTCCCAAAAGATCTTATATTTGATTGAGTCGAAATCCAGGATAAACAATGCTGTTGGTTGTAAATATTGTCTTTTTATTATTGGTTTTTAGAATCTTGCTGAATTCCAGGATTCTCGAAAACTGATGCAGTCGCATTGGGGCTTTTGGTGAAACTGCAACATATCTTTTTCCTATCGGTGTTTTTGTTGCTGACGATCTTTACAGAAAATTACTTTCTGGATATGCCGGAATTGATCTGGGGGTGCTGGTCGTCTTTCTTTTCAATGTAGGGATCTATTATCTGGTCTATTTTTATCTTGTTCCACAATTTTATCTCGCCAATAAATACCCCAAATTTATTCTCTATTCGCTGATCTGTTTTTTGGTATCAAGCCTCTTTCGGATTTTGTTGGAACCGGCAGTCTTCGACGTTCGTTTTGATCACAACCTTTCCAATACAACCTTTCTGTTCAATGTATATATTGTACAGGGTATTGTTATCCTGGTTGCATCATTTTTGGGGATCACAAAAGATAAATTTCTGATCGAAAAGGATTACGAAGATCTCGGTGAGGAAAAAGAAAAGTTGCACCTGGATCTGCTTAAATCCAAATTAAACCCGCACTTCTTATTCAATATCCTGAACAATATTTATTCGGGAAGCATTCGTTCAGCTGAAAACACCTCAGCATCTATACTACAGCTCAGTAAGCTGCTACAATATGTGATCTATGATACCAATAAAACCAAGATAAGCATCGCCCGGGAATTTGCATCGATTGTCTCCCTGATCGACCTGTATCAGCTCCGCTACAATAATCAGCTTAACATCCGCTTTGACCTGCGGCAGGAGGAAGCGCTGGAGCTTATTGAGATTCCACCAGCAATTTTCCTGACCATATTTGAAAATGCGCTCAAGCACAGTGCTCTTGGTATAGAGGCTGACAGCTTCATCACAATCAGGTATACCATAGGAGAGCGTGAGTTTTTGTTTGAGGTCGAGAACTCCGTGGCTGAACACAAGAATTTGTCGGATAACCTAACGGATAGTGGGTTAGGGAATACAGCAATTCTTTCGCTACTGGAAAAATACTATCCGGAGAAATTTACTTTTAGGACTGGTCTACGTGAAGACAATAGCTACCAGACTAGCTTACAAATTGAATATTTATGGCAAAATTGAGCATAGTAGGGGTTGATGACGAATACCCGGCATTGGAGCTTATTGAGCACTACTGCAGTCAAATAGCGGATGTGGAGCTCGTAGCGCTATTTCAGCACCCAAAGGACGCGTTAGACTATCTCACAAAGAACCCCGTAGATCTCGTTATCCTGGATATCAATATGCCTTTTATCAATGGTATTGATCTCTTATTGAACTTACCGTATAAGCCCCTGTGTATCTTTCTGACAATGGAAACCCAATATGCTGTAAAGGCCTTCGAATTGGATGTGATCCATTACCTGGTCAAACCGGTGGATTTTGCAGGCTTTAACAAAGCGATTTTAAAAGCAAAGGATTTCCTACAATTCCGTGATTCGATGGAAAAAAAGAAAAAGGAAGAATACATCATGTTTAAATCGGATTATATCATGAACAAGATCTTGCTGGCGGATGTCCGATGGGTGCAGGGATGTGGCGAGTATATAGTGCTTGTTACGCCTTTTAAAAAATATATGATCCTTGATCGCATGTCAAACTTTGAAGAAAAATACCGTGACCTCGGTTTTATCCGTATTCATAAATCCTATATTGTCCTGGGTGTCCATATTACCTCATACGATATGGCTTATGTACATTTGAAGGACGGGGAGAAGCTGCCACTGGGCCGGACCTATAAAAATCAGTTGAAGAGCCTATTCTAATAGGCTATTTCTTTAACGAATACGTATTTAATATTGTACCAGGCCACGACGTCATATTCATTTTTCATCTCTTCAGGCCCTTTAAAAAGATATTGATTGTCATTGAAAAAACGGGAATAAGTAACTTCACCCGAATTGTGACCATTTTCGGCATATAAGTACCTATAAATCCCTCCATTTGTCCTATTATCCAATATTTAGGTAAATCAATAGCATATCGCCCGCTTAGGTATTTATTTCATCAACATATTTTATTATATTTGTACTACAATAATATTAGTAACTACTATTATTTACTAATAAGTACTATTATGATATCACTTATATCTATCTCTAAAGCGCAGCAGAAATTAGCCAACAACGTTCGGGACAGGCGTCTTTCCATGGAATTGACACAGGCTGGTTTATCTAAACGATCGGGGGTTCCCTTGGCTACTTTACGAAAATTTGAACAAACAGGGGTTATTTCACTGGAGTCCTTTTTGAAACTTTTAATGGTTGTCGGTGGGATAGAAGATATCCTTAATGAGCTAAAACCAGTAAAGCCGAACTTTACATCGATTGATGATGTTTTGAAAGATACAACGCAAATATCACGGAAAAGAGGAAGTAAGCAATGAATTATCCAACTGTAGAAGTTAAGGTCGGATTGGATTTCGGAGCTGAAATCCAGCGCGTAGGACGTTTAGCCATTCGAGACGGGGTTATCTATTATGAATACGATATGGAGTTCTTACAGAAAGGTTTGGAGATCTCACCGTTCCGCTTGCCTTTGCAAACGGGCGTTGTCGCGCTTCCGCGCCAACCTTTTGAAGGCTTGGCCGGAGTCTTTAGCGATAGCCTACCCGATGGATGGGGACGATTGCTTTTCGACCGTTCAGCAAGATCAAAAGGCATATTGCCTGCTCATCTTTCGCCACTGGATCGCTTGGCTCATGTCGGACGGTTTGGTATGGGAGCTTTGATTTATGAGCCTGATCATAGTCCTGACGACGCTAATGATTTCATTGATCTTGACGCTTTAGCAGAACAAACTCAGGAAGTATTAAGAGGAACTTCTGAAGATGTAATTGAGGAGTTACTGGCCTTGAACGGCTCATCCGCAGGGGCTCGCCCGAAAGCATTGATTGGTCTTGATGGGAAGAGACAGCATATCGTCTATGGCGCCAAGCAGCTCGATATGGAGTTTGAACATTGGCTTGTTAAATTCCCGAACAGCCAAGATGGCCATGATGCTGGCGCCATTGAATATGTTTATGCATTGATGGCGAAAGAAGCAGGTATTTTAATGCCTGAGGTACATTTGTTACCTTCGCAAAAAGGAGCTGGATATTTTGCCGTTAAACGTTTTGATAGGGATGGTAATCGGCGCCTACATATGCATACCGCAAGTGGATTATTGCATAGTGATTTCAGAACACCAGCATTAGATTATGAAGATTTGCTCAATTTAACGGGCGCACTCACAAAAGATGTCCGAGAAATAGAAAAAATGTTTCGCCTCGCCGTCTTTAACGTATTGGCGCACAATAGAGATGATCACGCTAAGAACTTCAGCTTTTTAATGGACGAATATGGCGAATGGAAACTTGCGCCCGCCTATGACCTTACATTTTCCAGTGGGCCGAATGGCGAGCAGAGTACAATGGTAATGGGTGAAGGCACCAAGCCCACAATCAGCCATTTGCGAAAACTCGGGCTGGGAGCAAAACTATCCAAACAATTGATAGAAGATAGCATCGAACAAACAAAAATGCATTGGATAAATGGAAAGAGCTGTCCAACTCCTTTCCTATACAAACTTCAACAATTGAGTTGATTTCAAAGCGATTAAATAAAGATTAAAAGCAAGAAATGAAGAAAAACCTTCTCGCAATTGCGGCCCTATTGATTTGCACATCACTATTCGCCCAGAATACACCGAATATTATTTATATACTGGCTGATGACCTAGGTTATGGCGATCTAAGTTCCTTAAACAAAAATTCTAAAATCAAAACAATCCATTTGGATCAGCTGGCCGCTGCAGGGATGGTATTTACCGATGCACATACCTCATCTTCCGTCTGCACACCGTCGCGTTACAGTATACTCACGGGACGATACAACTGGCGGACTTCCTGCAAGATGGTGTATTATGGAGTTATGATCCACCACTTATTGCAAAGGAACGCACTACCGTAGCCTCATTGTTAAAGAAAATGGTTATCATACTGCTGTCATAGGGAAATGGCATCTGGGACTTGGCTGGCAGAAAGATGCTACAGGTAATGTTGATCTGATGAAAACTATCCTAGACGGACCGACCTCCCACGGATTTGATTATTTTTATGGGATCACAGCCTCCTTGGATATTCCACCCTACGTATACATCGAGAACAACAAGGTTACTGCTACTGCAATAGATAGCATTGCAGCAAGCCCTGGCCCGGCATTCTGGCGTGAAGGGCCTATTGGCAATGATTTCAAGCATGCCGAGGTATTGCCGCATCTGACGCAGAAGGCTGTGGACTATATCGGTGAACAACAAAAGGGTAAGAAGCCATTTTTCTCTATTTTGCACTTCCTTCGCCTCATACACCCATTCTCCCTACAGCTGACTATATCGGAAAAACTGGAACTACTCCTTATGGTGATTTTGTGTTAATGACCGACGCTGTGGTCGGCCAGCTCGTACAGGCTGTTGAAAAGGCTGGACTGGCACAAAACACGCTTATTATTTTCACCAGCGACAATGGTGCTGCGCCAGCCGCCAACTTAGAGCAGCTTAAACAAAAAGGACATTTGGCAAACTATATTTTTCGGGGAAATAAAGCAGATATATATGAAGGCGGCCATCGTGTTCCCTTTATTGCCAAATGGCCCGCGATGATCCGTGCCGGGGCAGTAAGTGAAGCCACCATATCCCTGACTGATTTTATGGCAACCGCTGCTGCATTGACCAACCAAAATTGGCAGCCAACGAAGGCGAAGATAGTTTTAGTCTATTGCCACTATTTAAGGGTGCAAAAGGTTATCGGCGTAAATACACGATACTCCATTCTATTTCTGGAAACTTTTCAATCCGTCACGCAAATTGGAAACTGGCGCTTTCCTATGGATCCGGTGGCTGGAGCGCCCCGATGAAAACAAAGCCAAACAGCTCAATATGCCCGCTGTTCAGCTGTACAACCTATCGGCAGATATTTCAGAAAACAATAATTTGAAAGCAAAGTACCCATCAATGGTGGAGAAAATGACCAAAGAACTCAATAGAATCATCGATCAGGCCGGAGCACCGCTGGACCAAAAGTGAATAACGATGTAACAGTGGATTACAAAAAGTACCTGTAGCTTTTCACTGGAATTAAAAATCAATGTACATAAGAAATAACAAGACCGAAGGATATCACTCTCATGGAATCATACCTATGAGGCGTCTCAATACAAATACACAACACTAAAATTATTAGCATTTTATATTTACTATCCGTATATTTGTTAACTAATTAATAACCAGAGTTATGACAAAGTTTTCAAATCGCACGGATGACCTGCTTTGGAAATCTATTTTAGAACAGACCTTTATACATTTTCTACGCTTTTTCTTTGTTAAAGCAAATGACATATTCGATCTATCTAGGCCGTTTGATTACCTTGACAAAGAGTTTGAAAGTTTATTTCCACCCGAACCAAATGGAAAGGGAGTACGTTTTGTTGACAAGCTTGTCAAGGTTTATCTTAAAGATGGAAGCGAAAAATTTGTGTTATGCCATATCGAAGTTCAATCTCGAAAAGGAAAAGGAGACCTGGCCGAACGTATGTTCCGCTATTTTTACAAGATATTCGACAAGTATCAAGTTCCCATCACAGCAATTGCGATTTTGGCAGATGACAATTGTGATTATAGGCCATCTTTCTATTTGCAAGAGTTTGTGGGTACTGAATTAGCTACTCATTCAATAGTTACAAAATACTGGATCAAAATGAGTCCGAGTTACGTGCTAATCAAAACTCCTTTTCAGTTGTAGTACTCACTACGCTATTGGCCATAATAAATAGGAGAATAAATGACCAGGAATTAAAGAGTATATTGCTAAGGGCACTGGGCTTACTGTGAAAGAGATTGAAGAACTGAAATAAAAACTACGTTTCATAACAAATAACCGCGTTTATCTATTATCCTGCACTTTAAATCCAACGCGAATGGCCTTAAGACCAATCAGTCCCTGCAAATCCTCAACTTCAAATTTTTCGATATCGTCATTCAATAAACCTTTGTGTTGAAGCAAGTTGATGTACCCCAAGTACTCCGTCTCTTCATGAACATGTGAATAGACAATGACCAATTTTCCTTTCTGGGTAATACGCTCTGTCGAGCCTTTGATCTTCGCTTTGTCAATACGTTTTTTCGCGATTTCATAACGTACATTGTAGGATCCGTCGACATCAAACTGTTTTTCATCCATTTTGAAACGGATGGAAATCGGTGTTGCAAAGACCAGTATCAGCGAAGCCACCTCCAACTGGTGCGGTAGTGTTGGCTGCAGCACTCTAAACTGACTTTCCATTTCGCACATGACCTGCAATTGCCACAAGCGCAAATTTTTGAGATAATAGAGTTCAAAGTTTTTATCCGGCGCAATGGAAGCTCCGATATAAAGGTTATGCTCGATGCCATCTGTTTTATAGCGCTCGTAATAATGCGGAAAATAGTCCTGTGCCTCGACTTGCTTTTCGTCGAGGATCGTGACCAGCTTTTTATTGATCAGGGTGATCGAATTGTCGTAATCCTGACGTGCCTCATAAAATCCGCCCAGGGCTGGGTTTATTCGATCGAAATAGGCATCAATAGCCGCAACGATGGGGCTAGTTTTATTGCTTTTCCGAAAGTTGTCCAGAATGGGATGTACATCCAGATTAAAATGATCCAGGATAACCTGTTCGGTATCGGTGGAAAGTGAATGGTCAAGTGTTTCCAGATTCCGCTCCAAGTCAAAGACCTTCTGCTCAAACAGGGGCAAGCTATGCTGCTCGTTTATCGCAGTGAAAAGCGCGATCAGGTCTTTTGCCTGATTGATCAGATCCTGCTTAATCGCTTGATTTCTGGATTCCGAAGAGCCCTGTACGTCAATCTGGCCATAGAGCGGATACACATGTTCAAAGACGATCTCCTGTAAGGTATAATCCTTTCCAAAAGCTCTATCATTGAGGTAATGGATTGCCTCTTCCTGAAAGCGCCATTTGACACTGGGATGAATCGAGGTATATTCTTTTGGATGATCGCTTCAATCTGGTTCTCTGTTTCAGAAAATGCCTTGGATACTTTGTCTTTTATAAAAGGTAAAACAACGTCGAGTTTATTGGCATTGACCGAATTCAGTGCGCGCACCTTGGAGGAGGACATCTCAATATACGAGTACTTTGTCATCCTGTATCAAGGGGACAAAGATAAAGCTCTTCACATGCTGCTGTTTGAGTTTGTTGATAAAAATGCTTTTTTGGGTCTACTGTAGGTAATTTATCGATGTCCGGGACAACCAGCAGCTCTTCTTTTTTAAGCATATTTTCCAACGTTTCATTACAGAGCATCTCCTGACATTCGGCAATAGTCGAATCGTAAAGCAGATGGCTGTACAACTGTTTTTCAACGATTCTCAAATTAAACTCTTCCTGACTTTTTCAAAGGAGGTCAATCCGATCCGCAGATCGTCTATTTTGTAAATGGATCTGAAAATATCCTGAATTTCTTCCATCTGAGCCGCCTTGTCTTCACGTAGTAAATTACTTTTGAAGCTTGACACGGCATTCTCCGTCGTCGCATCAAAAGGGTCATAATGGCGAAGCCTTTCAGAATCCAGCTTTGCTCAGGGAATTTGGATTTCCATAGGGCGATATCTGAAAAATTGTCAATCAGCTCAATAATGTCCGCTTCGGAAAGCTCCAATGCACGATCTGTCGGAATAATATCCATAAAATCTGCATTGAACAGTACCCGGTAATGATGCATGATATTATTTTTATCCGGAATATCCAAGAATATCGGTGTATCCATGGCATCCACTTTTATACCATAGTACTGACTGATGATCATACAGCAATTCAGAATATAATAGGTATCCGGAGCGATATCACGGTAGCTAAAATCGTAATGATCGCCGGCATCACGGAGGATATTGTCTAAGCGTTCGCTATGATTGAAGGTATACAGATAGAAGGGAATCGTAACGGCCTTTATTTCGTTTTTAGTCAACGATCTGGGGAACAGATCTGCTAAAAGGACTTTGATAATAGGCTCATATTGGTGTAAATCCTCGGTTTTTTCAATTCCGTTGACCAGTGCCGGATATTTTTTGATCTCTTCCAGCAAAGATTTCGCATAAGTAGCCTGGAATTCAACTTCGGACGATGCCGTTTCCTCAAAAGATTTGATAATCTTATGAAAAGCGATCAATGTCTTAAAAGGACTGGAATCAAAGGTGAAGTTAAATTGCATAGCGCTTGTTTCTGAAAAATTAGCTAATTATTGGGTTCACACAAAAGTATGAAATAATCAGTTATTGCATACGCACTTTTTAACAAATAACAAGAGGCTTAATTGATCGGCTCCGCCGGACAATTATTGCCTCGCGGAACTACATCAGCATTGCTTTCAGATTATCTTGACATCGCATGGATGACGCCGATATGCGACCGGAAAGCCGCCCAGAATGTTTTAAATTCGTTATATTGTAATTTATACTCCTTACAGGTTTGTTTCACAATACGATTGAGCGCTGGGTAATGTACATGGCTAATCTTTGGAAACAAGTGATGTTCGACCTGAAAATTAAGGCCTCCAAGCAACCAGGTCAATACTTTGCTCTTGGTAGCGAAGTTAGCTGTTGACTGAATCTGATGGATCATCCATTCTTCATCCACGCGTGAGGCCTCGATGGTCTTGAATTCTGTTCCCGAAACCACATGGGCCAATTGGAATACAGTTGCCAGGCTCATTCCACAGACTACACCGGCAATCAATAGACCAAGAAGCGTAGGCAGCCAGCCGACAAATATAATGGGAACAACCACAAATAACGTAAAATGGATGAGCTTACTAACCCAAAAAATAATACGCTCCCTGACCGGAAAATGAAAACGCTCCGTATCATTGCCCATACGGCCGCGGAAGTATTTTTCGTAATCCTGATAAAAATCCAGGCGAGATAGGAGATACCGTATAACAGCGGAAAGTAAAAGCGCTGGTAGCGGTGATGTTTTTTAATTTTTGATCATGATGTATGCGCATGAATTTAACCTCGATATCATGATCTTCACCGTCGATATTGGTATAGGTATGATGGGCGATATTGTGTTTGAGTTTCCAGAAATAGATGTTGCCACCCAAGAGATTGAGTGAATAGGATAGGACGGTATTCAATCGCTTGTTGTCCGAAAACGAATTGTGGCCCGCATCGTGCATAATATTGAAACCAATCGCAGCGAGGTTGGCCCCGAAAATGGCGCATAATAGGATCGCAATGCTCCAATGAAGCGGCACGAATACCAAAAAGAATATAGAGTAGGATAAAGCTCGTCAATAGGATGGAAGCTTTCAAATAAATTCTTCGGTTACCCGTTTTTGCTTTGCTGAATTTATAAAATAATGATTGATTTTTTGCTTTAAAGCTTTAGAAAACAATGTATTTACATTGTCGAATTTAACGGACTGGGACATGTGATTTTGTGCGCGGGAGATATGCTTGTGCTTAATTTCCAATCTTTAGTGATTGGCTAGGGTGAAGTTACAAAATATAATTGATCATCTATGTATAAATAAGGTCAAATTTGACCACAACAGGATAAATCGACAATCGCCTATTATACCAACCTTAACGAAAAAGCCAAGAGGAGAGGCCAATCAATTCAGCAAGTTGATTGACTTTTCCAAGCCAGCCAAACGTTTTGCCCATATCCTAAAGGTGAGCAGAAGTTGAATGATAAACAGCAAACCTATAATAACCAGCGAAATAGACTTATTTGTATTAAAGCTTAGTCCATAGGTAAAAAAAAGTAGAAGCCCGATCAGAAACAGCTGCTTTGAAATAATGGAGATTGCGGCATAACGCTTGACCTTTGCCAGGTAATTTTTCAACGATTCCTGGATATTGCTACCCTGGACAAGATATTTTGCAAAACGATAGCCCATAAGGTTATGGATGATGGGCAACAAGATTGAGAAAACAAGCAATATATTGATCCAGACAGGTTTTCTGTCGCCGTCAAACATCGTATAGTAGCATGTCAGGAAAATACACCAACCTATGATTTCTATGGTTAATTGCTTCCTAATGTTTTTTAAAACAGGATGTCTATTCTCTGATAACATCTTTTGGATTTCCCTTGGAGAAATTTCGGGTGTTTTCACCGTATTCAGGTAGATTTTAGTTCATTAAATTCCATAATTAACAGGCTAGAAGGTTCTGAATTTTGATTTTTATTCTATTGAGTTTGACACCGACATAATTTTCACTTATGCCAATAATATCTGCGATCTGTTGATAACTCAAATCCTCAAGGTACAGGGTAATGATCGCCTTGTCTCCATCATCAAGTTGTTTTAAAGCGCTGAATAATCGCTCCTGGCGTAAAGCAAGTTCTTCATCCGGCTGTTCTTCGGCCATTTCGGGCAAAGTAGGACGATATTCGACATCTTGTTTCTTTTTACGGAATGTAGCTATGGCAGTATTCAGGGCAATGCGATAAATCCAGGTGCTTATTTTCGAGTTGTTCTTAAAGCTATCATGGGATTTCCAGAGCTGAAAAGTTATTTCCTGAAAAAGATCCTCCCGATCTTCGCGAACATCGCGATATAAGCGACATATTTTATGGATAATCCCTTGATGCTCATTAATAAGTATTAAGAACTGTCTCTCATCCATCATCGCTACTTTTTATTAAATGTAAGGATTTGGTCGTTATCTATTGCTCGATTCATATTTTCTAATTTTCCTATAAGTAGCGGAACTGTTCAAAAACTTACAGCAGTAGATTTACTTTGTAAGTTTTTAGGACTCCGCCAACTATCAGCTAAAAAACATGAAAAAACTTGCCATTATAATTTTGCTTTCCTTAGCAGCCTGCGGTCGTGCCTCATCACCAGAAGGAAGGTCAAAAATAAGAGATGAAAACATCCAGCAACAGATTGAGGATCTGAGGATCAAAACAATGCTTTACGTGATAGTATCCGTATAATTAATAAACAATTGAAGGGCCTTAGACCTGAAAATACGTTTCAATAAAAACAGGTTATCGTAAAAAATGTCCAGGCAAAATTTAGGTCGATTATAAGACGCTGTATTCAATGATTTTTAAATCTACATCAGCGGATATTAAAATAGTCTTATTGTGTTTTCTGGATCCAAATACTTTATGGCTTGTCCAAACTTTTGACATACTGCATAGGTGACATATTAGTCCATTTTTTAAAAGCGGTATTGAATGCTGTCTTTGAATTAAAACCGGATGCAAAAGCTATTCCGACCATATTTAGCCTTTCTGCCTCGCCAGAAACCAGCAATTTTTTTGCCTGTTCCACACGTTGGCAATTGATGAAATTGTAGAAACTATAACCAGTGACTTCATTGATTAGGTAAGAAGCATCGTGAACACTAATACCAAGCTTCTCTGCCAAAATGGGAAGACTCAACTCACTATCTAAATAAATCTGTTGCTCAACAATCTGTTTATTTAGTTCCGCTGCGAGAGTGACCAGTATAGGCTGGCTTATTCGTGCTTCCTTTTTCGTCCGTTTTGGCTGTGGATCATCGATCATATCGGTTGGAACGGTGTTCTGGGATATCAGGCTAATATATTGCTGGCCAGACAAAGTAGCCATAAAAAGATAGCACCTGTATATACGACAGGCATAGTTTCGAGCATAAAATTTATTCCTATCAAAGCATCGTTGATCCAAAATAGCAGCACCAAACTCAGAACCAGTAAAAAATGGTGAAGCCAGGTCAAGCTTTCGCCAAAAGTAGTCGCAGTTTTGGCCGCCTTTTTATAGCGAATCAATGTAAGGTAAGTACAGATGATATATAGCACCAGCTGCAAAGGCAATAGGTCACGTACCAGAAAATCCGCCGAGCCTATAGGAAATAGTTTCTTGATCATCAGATCAGTACCACCTTCAACTAGAAGTAATGCAGCCGCTACAAAAGCCAAGGCGGGCAAGAAATGTAAAAAGTCTTTTTTTTGCAAAAGTTCTGGTAGGTTTTACAAAGTAAAGAGCGCTTAACAAAAGACTGGGTGCCATCATAAATTGCAAAGCATTAAACCCTATACTGAAACGAGTAAATCGAAGTGCAAATCCGCGAAGGCTAACTTCTAAAAGCAAATTGCCCATCAGCAATACAAATAGGGCAAGCCATCTGTTAGCCTTTACATTTTGTGCATGTGGATAGAAAAAAAAAGCATAAAGCTAAAGAGAACACATGCACCGCCAGAAAAACACATAAGAAAAGCATTCATTGGAGCTATATTATAAGATCTATTTTAGAATAAAAATACTAAATTCTCGACTGGTTAAAAAATATAAGCCCCCTCAATCAAACTGAAAGACCTTAAATAGCAATGGAATGTGTTCGGGTGGATAAACGCGAACAGCAGATGCGCTGTCTTAGGGTAAATTTGTAAAAATCATTACCCGATGGAACGAAAATTTTATTGTAGCTTTTTATCGTCTTGTGTCTTATAACTTGCTTAACAAGTGCTGCATGTACCATATTTATGGTCAATGATGGTCGACATATTTGGGTCGGAAATAACGAAGATGAGTCGCCTGATCTTAAATATAGGTTATGGTTTTACCCACAGCAAAGAGAAACCTATGGTTATATGATCTGGACAGAGCTTTCTGATGAGGAGAAACTGAATAAAATAATGTACAAAAATCCGCAGGGCGGCATGAACGAACATGGCCTATTTATGGATTACACAGCAATAGATGAAATTGCAGCTATTCGGAACCCCAACAAACAGGACCGGAGCGAGGAGGTTGTCACGGATGTACTCAAAACCTGCAAAACAGTACAGGAAGCTGTAAGTTACATTGGAGCGTTTAATCTCGTGCGATTGACCGGAGCGCAATTATTTATTGCTGATGCCGGTGGAGACTATGCCATTGTCCATGCGAACTATTGCATACGAAAGACAAGTAGAAACTTTGCGCTGACGAATTACACTGTGAATAATAATCACTATGAACCTTGTTGGCGAAGAGATACGGCAATGAAGTACCTTGCTCAAGACTGGGTGTACCATTTAAATGATATGGCTTTCCTTCTTGAAAAAACAATTCAGAAAAAACCAAGCGACATCATTTCCAACTATTCAATGGCTACCGACCTTCATGCAAAACAGATCCATCTGTACTATAAGGGTGATTTTTCCAGGGCTGTGACCATTTCTTTAAAAAAGGAATTAAACGCTGGTATACACCAGCGGGATATGGCCAGTTATTTTCCTTAATCAGCTATCGCTTAAAAGATAAAATCATTTCTAGTTAAAATTGGATCGCAACAAAAATGGTCGCTCTGTAAAATCAGAGCGACCATTTAAATGAGGTCCTATACAATATATATTGTATTAATAAGCACCGATATAACGATGTCCTGTACCATTCAATAGCTTAGCACCTTTCGTCAATTTACCCGTTTTCCAGTTGTAAACAAATACATTTCCGGCTTCGCTGATAGGTGTCAATGGAACATACACATTGTCGCCCACCTGAGCTATACTTTGCTGTTGATCAAAGTTTAATTTAGACTCGTATTCTGTGGCAATTTTTGTTGCTGTTTTAGCATTGAGGTCTATTAGCGCCAAATAACCACCTTTTTATCAATGTCATATAGGACAAATGCTTTACCTTGACCTAGGTATTTCCATGCTTTGATTCCAGCAAGACCACTAACACCTAGTGCTTTCGATAAATCGAATACATAACTGTTGTCATAGTCATTGGTATTTTTATCAATGCGCAAGATATGTGGGTAGCTCGTTGTGTTCGCACCAGTGGATTGATAAACATGGCCATCTTCAGCAATATACTGGGTCATGGTACGGTAACCATTATTACCATATTTGCTTTGTGTAGACCAGATCAATTTCGGATTTTTAAATGAAGGATAGTCTACAACCAAAGTGACCGTACCCGCAATATTGGCAGCATCGCTTGGCCAGGAAACTACGCCCGTCTCCTGATTTTGGCTAGGAGTGCCCTTTGGATTGACTTTCGAAATATTACAGCCGATATAGACTTTATTCTTTGCCTGGTTGATGATCGGCACATCGATACGGCCGATCGAATAACCTTGAGCCAACTGCTCATCAGTAAATGGAATAGTAAATGAAGCCGTGTTTAAAATACTTGGATTATCCAAATTGATAGACGCCACAGTAGCTGTAGACTTGATATTGCCAAAAGTTACCGCCGGAAATGTACCTGTAAAGATGTCAGTGTTGTTGCACTCACACCAATACCGATCCCTTCAGCTGATTTAACCCAACGTGGTGAGGTGCCCAGAATAACAGCTGCATTCACTTCGTTGCCACTTTTTACATATTTTTCTGCCCCATTTACGGCGTATTTCTGGAAAATACCACCATCAGTTCCTGTATATTGAATATCGTATAAAAATTTTCCATCTGCAGATGCCTGTATACGCGAGGTTCTAGGTGAATCAAATTTCAAGCCTTTGCCATTAAAAACATCGAGCTCAAAAGCAGGGTCAATCGCTTGCTCAGGTGAAATGGCGTAGGCCATTGTACCACCATTACCGTCACCATCGTTTGTCAATTTTAGTGCAGCGGTCAATGTAATCCATCTGTTGTCAGTAGGTTTTTCCTCTGGAGGGACTACTGCGCCCGGATTCCCGCTATCTTTACTACAACTACCTAAGGTTACTGACGCAGCCAATGCGCCAAATAGAACGGTTTTTAATAGATTTTTTTCATCTGTATAAATTTGTTTTTTTAATTGTGATGAAGCTATCAGATTTATTCATTAGCATGATCGAATAAATCATGATGGTTTCATTTTACTATTGTTTACTATAAGAATTTGCTAATCGTGTAATTGAGTTTGATGTAGAATGCCCTTCCAGGCTTTTGAACACCAAAGTTGTCATACAACGCTGTATTAAAGATGTTTTTGTATCAAAACTTGCCACCAGTTTTCCGGAGGAAAGCGATAGCTTAGTCCTAGATCATGTGCAAACTGGCTAGGGGTGAGGCTCCCCTCAGAAGGATGCCATGCGATATCGTAATGCCCTACATAGCCCATATTGTAATAAAGGTTCATGATGGCACGTTTTTGAAAGACGTTATCCAAGCGATACTGTGCATTTGCATTGACTGTAAAATAAGGTTCGTTTGGAATCTGTAGATTATAGCGGTCATCTGCACGTCCGGCGGCATCGAATTGCCGTTTGTATAGGGCATTGAATTTAGAAAAATTGACCATGACATTAAGTTTGTTGTCAAAGACATAGATCAACTCAGCTTCCACACCCCTGGACTGCGTACGACCCAGATTAACGAAAGCTGATGCCTGAATATCCAGATCGGAATCCGTGACAATACTATCGACTGTCTGTCGGGTAATCTTGTCGTAGCCGTTTCGCCAGAAGGCACTTCCATAGAACGAGAACCGATGCTGGTCAAATGTTATATTTGCCAATCGGAAACCTAGGTTATAATTTATATTTTTCTCGGGTGTAAGATTGAGATTAGGCAATATATTGGTTTCGAGATTCCCAAACATCTGTTCTTCGGAGGGCATGATTTTACCATTCTCCATCGAAGTAATCAAAAACAGATTCGGCAAGATATTGTATGAAATCGTGGCACCATACCCAAAGTTGTCGCTAAAGGTGTTTTTGTCTCTGGATTGAGGGTATATGATCCATCAGCGTTATACGTTGGGTTTGGATTGGTCTGCTGGGTACTGTTGGCGGTATATTTTATCAGTATATTAGTTTTCAGCTTATTATTAAAAGTCTGTGCTTCGTAATTTGCCGATAGAATATTCTTGGTAACGCCTGTTAATATCAGTAAATCTTTATTGATAGGCCTTAGGAGATTGGTATCGTCGCGGTCGGTTTTTTCCAGCTTGTGGTTGAGTGATACCCGATGGCCCGGTAAGATCATATAACCTAAATTTGAACGGACATTTGTTATTGTGCGATCGACCTGTGTGATCGACGGCAATCCTTGTTGTGCCCCGTTGGGTGATTTCATCGTCATTGGGGGAAGACCATTTTCGATCATATAATCTGTATGTAGCACCACCGGATTTCCGTCCCAATTATACAATGTTGTTACCGTATCCTGCACATAGGTGCTGCGTTTGCTGCGTACAGCATTGACATTCAGTGTCAATCCATCCACAAAAATATTACGTTTGTTATAGTTTAAGCTGAATACATGTGCATTATACTCGAAAAACGGCCAACGTAGGGCTGAGCAGTCGTTGTGCCGTGGGGTATTTCTTTATAGGTGTCTGAGATATTATAACCCAAGAAAAACTGATCTGCCCATTTCACATCTGTAAAACCAAATTCAAAACGTCCACCTGCTGACCGATAGGTATCGTTAAATCTTTTTGCCCTAAAATCCCGGGTCAGTATCCCATTTCTGTCGGTATATTTTGAGAATTTCCCCACATTTCATAGCTATTGTCCGTGTAGGTATAAAAGCCGGAACCTCTAAATGAAAGTCCGTTTTTTTATCCCGCAGGGTGAGGCTCGCATCGGCATTGAAGGTATTAAAAGAACCGTAAGAAGTCGCTACAGTCGCATTGTTTTGGGCAACATCTTTTTCATGACCACATTAATGGCACCGCCCACATAATCGCCCGTCAAATGAGAGGAGCACCCCTTTGTATACTTCGATGCGCTCTATCATGGCGGGCGGAATATTATTGAGGTTAAACGAAGATCCATAGGTAGAAACTTCTATGCCATCCAAAAATATACCTATTGTGCTGCCCGACATCCCGTTGAGGTTATATTCAATCTGGGATCCAACACCACCATTTTGGCGGACACGTACACCGACGGTCCGGTCGAGCAGCTCATTAGTGGTCAGGTTGCGCAGTGCAGCTTCCTTTGTTTCGACAACGGCCACCGCAAAGCCACCGATCTCCATTTCTTTTTGGTTGAATTACGTTCTACCTTCACCTCTTCAAGGTCATTTTTGCTTCTCATCTCCACATGGATATTGACATGTTGGCTCTTTTGATAAGCACGTAAGGAGATTTCTTTCGCATGTAGCTCTAAGGAGGAAATGAACAGCACATGATCACCGTAGGGTACATTCGTTAATTGGTAATGCCCCTGAGCGTCAGTCATTGTCGCGAGTTGACTGTTCTTAATCTGAATAGTAACGTGGGAGACGCCTTTTCCTCGTTATCATGAACAGTACCGGAAATACGGGCAACCTGGGCATATACGAAATAGAACGAACAGGTAAGAGCAAGAGTTAATATATATTTTATTTGTTCCATTGAAACGATAACAGTATTTTTGATAATTATTTGTATTTAATCTAAATAAGGCGACGCAAAAGTAAAAAGTATTATACGCAAGAAAGTAACGTATTCCGAAAACAAGATGACGCAGAAAGAAATTTATCAAGATAGGGGTGATCTGGCCGAGGAGCCAATGGTGATAGATCGACAAGCAAATGGCTTACGGATGATTGCAGCAGAAAACTGTGCCGAGTATGAAGTGAGTTTAAAAACAGAAGTTTATGCCTTAGTTGTCAATCTTGCTGATCAGGTAGCAATCCATTACAATGGTTTAAAGGGGACATTGCGGCGGAACAAAAGGTATTTATTAAGTTAAACGATGCCACTTTAGCTATTGCTGGCAATGAGAAAAGCAATTATTTTATATTGGCTTTCGACCATGCCTATATCCGTGAAGTTGGTTTGGAAGATAGCTTTTCGCATGAATTGCTATTCAGGGATGAACAAAACTGCTGTTTGATAGACCATATTCCAGCCATTGTTGGCAAATTGATGGATTTAAAGCAAACGAGCCTCAAAAATGTACTTATGCGCGTTTATTTGCGGGCAAAAGTTAGCATGATCCTCTGTCTATTATTAGATTCAGTGCAAAACAACATCAAATCTGCCCGATCAAAAGTGCCGGCTGATCAACAGGAGAAAGTGCTTCTGGTAAAAGAAATGATTGAAAACAACCTGGATCAGAATTACACCATTTCAGCCCTTTCAAAAGAGGTGGGGACGAATGAACAATACCTGAAGCTGAACTTCAAAAAGTATGTTGGCCAAACTATTTTTGGTTATATGACGGCCTGTAAAATGAATAGGGCCAAGATCTTGCTAAAGACCACTGATTTAAAAATCAGCCAGATATCCCAGCAGGTGGGTTACAAACACCCCACTCATTTTGCGGGGCTTTTAAGCGGTTTTTCGGTTATATCCCCAATATGATCCGTTGTATGGGTTTCTATTTGGCGGATAGTTTAGAACTGTTTATTCTCGGCGAGGAATTATTACTACCATTTTAATCGGAATGTAATTAAAATAGATTGTTTTCCAATCAGCGGCTAATAAAAGCGAATGATAAATTTCCAGCAACAGATGCAGCACAAAAAAGATATTCCAGTAAGGACGCTGCCCAAAGAATTTGGGCATGGCATTGCACTTGCAAAAGTTTCATCGGAATCTTTTTGGGAAGATGAGGAAGTCATGCAGGCACATCGGCACGATTATCATTTCTTTGTTTTACAGAAAAGTGGTGTTACTGTAATGGAAATAGATTTTCAGCAATACCGCACAGATAAACCGACCATATATTATCAATCGCCGGATCAAGTGCATAGGGCAGTGAAGGTGGAAGATATAGAAATGTTTATGCTGATCATCAGCAACGAAAATATCGCTGCCGAATATCTTACTATTTTGCAGAGCATCTCGCCCCTAAAACCTTTGGCGATTGACTTGGAAGATCTTGAGATTATTGAGAAGACGTATAATTTGTGCATTGAACTCTACGAACGCACGACTGACAAATTGCATTTTTCTTTATTGAGGGACAGCACCAATACCTTGATTGCGTTGCAGCTATCGTTGTATTTGAAATATAGCAACACTGCTGAGTCACAATCGCGGTTCGAACGGATTAATAAAGCCTTTTTCCTCTCGTTGGAACAAAATTTTCAGACCTTGAAACGTCCGGCGGAATATGCTGCTCAATTTAATATTTCGGTTTCCTATCTCAATGAATCGGTGAAAAATGTAACTGGTTTTTCTGTTTCGCATCATATCCAGCAACGTGTGATTTTGGAGGCCAAACGATTGCTCTATCATTCTGACAAGTCAGTTAAGGAGATTGCTTTTGAATTGGGTTATGAAGATTACCCCTATTTTTCCCGCTTGTTTACCAAGATATCCGGTATGAGTGCCAAAGTGTTTCGTAGCAAAAACCGCGATTAGTCCAATCAATACAACTCTTTATTCTTTTTTATGCTGAGGTCAGTGGCGTTCTTTGTGTTCAATCAAAACATAACATTATGCCGAGCGCTCCAAAATGGGTCTTTGATACCCTTAATTTATTCGTATCGCAAATTCCCGAGGTACAAGTAAGTCAAACTGAATATTTGTCGACTACTGTCAAACGAATTAGTTTACAGGGAGATTTTGAAAAACTGCAGTTTTCCGTTGGTGCCTTTTTTGATATACGTGTTTCTGATACCAATGCCAGAAGATACACCATTGCTGAGATAAACAGCGAAAAAAATAGCCTGCAATTAATCGCACATATCCATGGAAATGGTTGTGGTAGCGACTTTATGAATCATTTGGAAGTTGGCGATCGCTTGGTACTGAACAAACCGCGAACAGAACAAAAGTACTACGATAAAGCGGCGGAGAAAATCGTATTCTTTGGCGATGAAACTTCACTGGCATTGGCCTGTTCTTTTTGCCTGTTATGGAGGAGCAAAAGAAGGAACATCTGTTCCTTTTTGAATTGGATGCAGAGAACAATGCTATCCCGGAAATACTCGGCTTGGAAAATAGCATTGTGTTTCCAAAATCAACCCTGTTTTCTGATCCAGATCAGATTAAAGAGTTACCCATTTTCAAAAATGAATATTGGTCCGACGCTTACTTTGTGCTTACAGGGAATGTAAACTCCGTACAAAACTTTCGAAAAGTAATCCGAACGCAAATGCATGCAGCTGTTAAACATCAAGGCTATTGGCTGCAGGGGAAAAAGGGACTTTAAAATTAAAACCGAAACATGCACAGACATATGCTCCTGTATTTATTCTGGGGAAGCGTATTGAATCTTTTTGAAAGGTAAGTAACCTTATGTGTGTTAAAAACTAAAGGATATAGGATGGTTTTAAGATAAACCACCCTATATCCTTTAGGACTGAACTGATAATTTGGTATTAAAGTGCAGCTTTGATAGCCGCTAAACAATCGGATTGATATTTCATGATATTATCTTTGTCTGCAGCGGATATCTTTCCGTCTGCAAGATCTTTTTCGATTTCATTTTTAATATCCAACAACGATTTCTCTTTATCCACTGCTTTCTCATGCGAGTCAGCATTGATACGATCTACCCATGTTTTACCTAATTTTGTATAAAGCTCTTTGGCTTTATCATTGGATAGTGTTGGAGCGGGTACTGACGCAATTGCTGCATTGGCCGCAGCTTTATCTGAATAAACTACAGCTTCGGCATCTTTCGTCGCGGCATCTTCTGAAGTATTCATCGCTTCTTCATTGGCATCAGCAGCTTTTTCCTCAGCGTGTTCCATACTCTCAGCGGCTTTTTCCTGTGGTGTCTGATTATTACATGAAACTAGGATGGCTGCTGTGGCTAGAGACGCGAAAAATGTTTTGTTTAAAATCATATTATTATTTGTTTAGTGAAACTAATTAAATAACAAATGCTTTTTAGGATTCGTTTGTTTTAATTTACTTTTAGGCTCTCACATGCTTTTTTTTTTCTCTGTCGCTATAAAATGAAATTATTTCAAACAGTTTATACCTGGACATTGTTGAATATATATAGATTGCTTGTCCAATCATGAAGAATTTTAAAAGCTAGGCACCTTTCCAACCTAGCTTTTTTGTTTAAAGACTAGCCTATATATTATTTGATTATAATATAAATGATTTAGAAGGCGGATGGAATTTTAAGGAATCGATAGCTTGTTTTTGAATTATGATTAACTTGGAGAAAATTTTTGCCAACGACATAGACACTTCATTTCTCGTTGAAATAGGCCTCCGTTCGACTATTATGTTTTTGCTTATCTTAACGATACTACGCTTGTCTGGAAGAAGAGGAGTACGGCAGCTAACACTTTTTGAGGTCGCAATTATAATAGGTTTGGGATCCGCAGCAGGAGATCCTATGTTCCAGGAGGATATCCCAATTTTTCATGCCGTTGTTGTTTTTATATGCGTAATCGCAATTTATAAAACCATCACTTGGATTACTTCGAAGTCGGAAACAGTGGCTCAGTTACTAGAGGGCAAGGTATTGCTGATTGTTAAAGATGGTGTTTTTGACATCAAACATGAGAATGATAACACTTTTTCACGGATGGAGTTCTTTTCCGAACTACGAAATTTGAATATCGAGCACCTGGGCCAAGTTAGGGAAGGAGTATTGGAGGTTGATGGGACTCTGAGTGTACTTTTTATTCCGATGAACAAACCAAATATGGGCTACCACTTTTTCCCTCATCCTACAGGTCTGTTGATACTTCGGCGAATGAAGGACCATTTGCATGCATGTATTGCGGAAATGTCTTGTCTCGTGTCAGTACTGATTCTCCACAATGTCCACGATGCAAAAGGACAAATTGGGCTAAGGCGATAAATAGCAAACGAGTTTAGAGAATCTGGTCAGCTAATCGGTGATATATACTACGGCTAACCAAAGTCTTGATAAACTCAAATCAGAGCGGTAAAGATCCAACTCCGATTTAAGTATCAACTGGTTCACCCTACATTAGCATTCCACAGGGATTTCGGCGATATCATAATACACTTTTAATCCTCTTTCTTTTGCCAGGCGCACATCTTCATCCGCACCTTTGGATGCTCCTTCAATACGCAATACAGCATCACATTTTTCGAGCATCCGATGTGCGACAGGATATTGAATTTCTTCCCATTGCTGGTCACCGACCTTGGTTGATCCAGCCAATTTTATCAGTGGAAGGGCCATCCATTCTCCAATAAAGGGAATATGGCCTTTCCGAAAGATATCCAGTGCAAAAGATTCGAGCTTGTCTAGATTCCGCTTCATCAAAATCGGATCATCGTTGGTGCCACCACGATAGGGGCCTGCAATTAAAATAAGCATAGTTTTTACGTTCGTTAGTTGATGCTAAATAACGGCCTTATCAGATACAAAAAAATAAACTAGTTTAAGGTTTCCAACTTTTTCGCTTGATCATACTTAAAAATTCAGCAGTGATACCCAAATACGAAGCGATCTGCTTTTGCTTTACCTTGTTTGCAACCTCAGGATATTTTTTCACAAATATATCATAGCGTTCTTCTGCTGTCATCGAAAGATTTTGCACCACACGCAATTGTTCCCGGATATAGGCATTTTGCATCAATATCCTAAAAAAGCGTTCAAATTGCGGTACCGTCTGATACAACTTTTCTAAATCATTTTTCTTCAATTGGTAAACCGTACTTTCTTCAATGGCCTCTATGGTCAACATGGCAGGAAGTATATTTACAAAGCAATACATATCCGTTACCCACCAGTCTTTTACAGCAAACATAATCGTGGATTCTCTACCCGATACATCCAAATAAAATGCCCGCAACGCACCGCAATCAACAAAATAGATCGAATCGCACAATTGCTTGCGTCAAGAGCTTATTTTTTCGGGGTATTTTCTTTTTCTTAAGCAGGGACAAAAACAACGAGCACTCGTTTTCCGTGAGCGTAATATGTCTATTGATATTTTCTAAAAGTGACCGGTCTTCCATAGTGCTCAATCTACAAATTTCTTTGGTTTTTTACTGGCAGTGTACGTATGTGAACAGTATTTTTAAAAACTGTCCGCATACGTACATTGCGCTTTTTATCCACAGCGCTACAATAGCTAGTGATGGGCCTTAGGAGGCATAAATTAAGATTCCTGAGCTACTGGTATGGTATTTGGCTTGTGATAGCTAAAAATGATCGTATGTTCTCCAATTACCTGAAGATTGCCATCCGAATACTCTGGCACAACAAAGTCTATGTGACGCTTAATATTTTAGGTTTGGGGTTCGCCATTGCCTGCTGCATATTATCCTATCTTAATTACAACTATAGGGCAAACTTTGACAAAAACCTGCGGAGTGAGCAAGCTGTTTTTCGTCTGAACAGCATACGCATGGTGGATGGAACCAAGCAGCCATGGGCGACTATACCTTCTCCAATTGCGGATGCCCTGGTAAAAGAAAAGACTGGCTTGGGACGCACTGTGCGGTTCAGCAATGCAGCTGTAGTGGTAAAGATTGGGAGCACACGTTTGATGAGCACATTCATTTTACAGATAGACCGCTTTTTGATTTATTTAATTTTCCGCTGAGAGATGGAAATCTCTCCGGTTTTGACCAACCCAATCAATTGATCATCAGTGAAACCGTCGCTGATAAATACTTTCCAAAACAAAACCCTGTAGAACAGTCTGTGACACTGATTGCAGCAGACGGTACACCGAATATCTATACAATCACGGCCGTCACAAAACAGATTCCGACCAATTCGAGTATTCAATTTGATATGATTACCGCCTATAACAATGGAGCTAAATTCGGTCTTTCAGCCGCGGATGATTGAGTCGGCCAAATGCCGTCACCACCTTTATCGAATTGACTGATAGGGAAGGGGCGACCTCTGCCATGGCTAACCTGAATCCCTATATAGCACTTAACAATCAGCATCATAAGGATCAGCGCATCGAAGGATTTACCTTTCAACCTTTTGCAGAACTGGCAACCAGTTCGGATATTGATATGCCGGGGTATATCTATGGTAGCCAGCTGAATACAAATCCACGTGGTGTATTGGTTATTGTTCCAGCGATTATGTCCCTGTTGATCCTGTTGATCACCTGTTTCAACTTTACCAATGTTTCTATCGCATTTGCCAGTAGCCGACTGAAGGAGATCGGCATACGAAAAGTGGTTGGCGGCGTCAGACGGCAGCTTGTCGGGCAATTTCTGACGGAGAACATGATTCTTTGCCTCTTATCTGCCGCTCTGGCCATACTTTTTGTCCAGTTATTATTACCAACAGTCAATCAGCTTACTGGCCTTGATCTTTCTCCTGACTATCGGCGCGATTTTGGTTTCTGGTTATTTCTGCTATTTATCCCAGCAGTCTGTGCAATCCTTTCAGGATTATATCCGGCGTTGTATATCACTTCCTTCCAGCCAATATCGATCCTTAAAGGAAAAACTGCTTTAGGTGCATCAAGCCGTTTTACACGATTTTTGCTTGTCGCGCAGTTTAGTTTGTCTTGTTTTGCACTGGTCGTTGGAATTGTGATGGCCAAAAATGCACGTTTCCAACAAAAGGCTGATTTTGGTTATGCCATAAATGAGGTCGCAGTTGTGACCATCAATACTCCCCAAGAATATACCTTATTCAGCACAGCAGTGCGCCAGAATCCAATGATCAAAAACCTGGCAGGGACCACCGAACAGATTGGTGAAAGTTCCTACACGCAAACTGCCGTAGCCGGAAAAGATCAAATACAAACACAGGTCGCACGTATTGGAGGTGAAGATTATTTAAACAGTATGGGCATTCGACTACTGCAAGGCCGTCATTTTTTCAGCACAGGAAAGGATTCGGAAGAGTCAATTATTGTCAATGAAACTTTTCTTCAGCGGCTGCAGCTGAAACAGGCTATCGGACAACAGGTAACCTTGGACAGTGTGCGTTATACCATTGTCGGTGTGGTGAATGATTACAAAGAATATGGCCTACACGGACTTGTACCACCTTGTGTATTACATCTGGCAAAACCAGATGAATATAAATCGTTGGTTATTCGCGCTGACAAAGAAAAAACTTGGAGCAGTGAATAAATATTTGCAGTCAACCTGGAATCGGTTAATGCCAAATATGCCGTACCGCGCATACCTACAGTCGGATGTGATTGAAAAAGAGATCCGAATGACCGAAGCTTTTCGATCCATCGCATTTTTTCTCGCTGTGGTAACCTTGCTTTTATCGGCATCGGGATTATTTGCGCAGATTTCATTAAATATTGATAAGAGAAACCGGGAAATCGGTGTTCGTAAAGTACTGGGTGCTTCGATCGTTCAGATCATTCAATTGATCAGTAAAGAGTTTGTCCGTATTCTCCTGATTGCATTTGCTGTTGGATCAGTTTTGGGCTATCTATTTACAAGTAAGTTTATTTTTCAGGTGATCTATCATTATCACTCCCCAGTAGGACTTGAACCTTATGTTGGCACATTGGTTATTGTGGCATTAAGCTGCTGTTTAATCATCGGGGCAAGGGTCTATCGTGCAGCACGAACAAATCCTGTTGAGCGATTACGTGCGGAGTAAGTCGCAGCGGTAGCTCCGCTAGAAAGTGAATTGAATGTTCACTGGTTGGCTGATAAAATTCAACGAATAGTATGCTTTTGTTTTCAGCTCAGCCGTTGTATGGCAAGATCCAGGCTATCCTCTTTTTCAAGTTTCAACTTCTGTTTGATCCGATAACGTGCCATCAGAATGCTTTTAGGGTCTACAGCAAGTCGATTGGCAATTTCTTTGTTGGAAAGCCCCATCAGGATATAGGAGCAATGCTTTAGATCCAGACGGGTAAGCTTGTTCTCGGCTAACTGTTGCAGCCTATTAAAAAACTCGGGGTGTATATCGGCTAGACTGCTCTTGATATGTTCCACATCTTCATCCATCCGCAGGTCTTCCTTTAGGATGCGCTCCATCTGATTTTTGAGCATATCATATTCGGGATGGTCAGCCAATTTATCGCGCATCGTCTGGAGAAGCTCATTTTTTGCTCTACTTGCAGATTGCCGGCCAGCAGCTCTTTTTGGAGCCTGTCTTGCCTTTCCTGCAACAGTTCCTGTTCTGCTTTAAGCCGCGCAGCTTCTTCTGCCTGCAATTTTTCCTGTTGAATGGATGATTTGAGCCGAAAGTGGTAGGAACGGAAAAGAAAAGTAAGCGCAAGTGCACCAGCGATAATCAGGCCGATGTAAATAACATTGAGCTTTTTGTTAAAGGCGGCTCGCTCTTGCAGCCGCTCCAGTTCTTTATCCTTCTTCTCGGCCTCGTATTGGACTTCCAGCCTTTGTGCAATGGCCATTTTTCCAGCGTCATAGACCTGACTCTCATACTGCATATATCGCTTGAAGTAAGCCAATGCTTTAGCAGGATCGCCCGCTTTTTCGGCGACAGAGGCCAGTCCCTTGAGCATAGAAGCTTTGACCTGTAGGCTGCTGCCAACATGGCTTTCTACTTCGCTGAGCCCCAACAGAAAGAGCTTTTCCGCGGCCTTGTAGTCGCCATCAGCAATAGCATACTCGCTCAATATTCCATAACTATTGGCAATGATCTCCTCGTGACCGGACTTTCGGCCAATGATCAGGGCTTGGTTGATGTATTTATCAACACTGTCTTTATACTGCTTCGGAAAGAACTCCCAATAAATATTGGCTAGATTTAGCGCAGCAGCTCCACTGTTGATATGGTTGATAATCCTGTCGGATTGCGCCTTCGACAATTGTAGCAGTTGTCGGTTATAGAAAATCGAAGAATCCAGTAATTGCTTTTTCGAGCGATCCAGTCTAAAATCCTTCAGGAAAGAGGAACCTACAGCCAGGTAAGCATTACAGATCATATCTGGGTCACCCGAACTGTACGCCGATTGAAGGCTTAATTTGGTGTATGTCTTTAACTTTGTATTGTCTTTGAGGTCTCCGTAAATACTTGCTAAGTAATGGTATACCAAGCTCCGATAAGCATCCGCAGGTTGTCCTTCTAAGGTTTTAAGTGCTTTAAACAAACTGGCGCTGGACCTGTCCGGCTGATTAACGATATATTCCAGCCAGCCCTTTCTTAACCATACATAGCCATTGACAACCTTATCTGTAGATGTCGCACTATAGATCAATGCACTATCGATATTCCGTTGGGCGAGTACCAGACTGTCCCGTTGCACATTCAGGTAGGTTAATGTGGCCAGCGCGAAGGCAGCGTATTGGCCATCGGAAAGTCCGCGGCTTAAGCGCAAAGCTTCATTTGCCGAAGCTAAAGCTGCAGGCAGATCCGTTTCATACAGGACCCGGCCAAGCTGTGCGAGTGTCATTGCCCTCTTTTCAGTGGCCAGATCCGGCTGGCGGAGAACTGTCCGCAGCGAATCCGCAATGCGCGATTGCGCACCGGCAGGCTTTAGCAAGCTGAAAAATACAAGTAAGATCAGACTGAGGCTTATAGAGATCTTCATAACAGTTCGCGGTATGGAATAGTAATTTTCAAAATTCTTTGTTCATAAAAATACAACTTAATCCATAATATCTAGCTCATCCCCCGGCCTACAGGGTCCAAAAATAGATCAAACAGCGCTGTAGACGTTTTATAGAGCTATTCTTTTTCACTTGTAGATACTTTGTATAGGCCTTATTCTTGGACAATGTTGACCTTCGGTAGCACCTTTGTATAAAAAGAACTTCATTTTAAATTTTATCTTATGGACAACAAAACCACTGCAATCGTATCCTATATCACCATCGTTGGCTGGCTGATCGCTTATTTCTCTTATAAAAACCGGACCGAAAAAGATGCCTATGTAAGCTATCATCTGGAACAAAGCCTGGGTGTATTTATTTTTAGTATCATCATTTCGGTCATCACCGGAATCCTGATCACCGTCATACCGACCTTGTCTGGTATCTTTTCTTTACTCACGCTTGCTCCCCTGATCCTTTTGGTCTTGGGTATTATCAATGCATCGAATGAAGTCATGAAACCGGTACCACTGATCGGAAGTTTTTTGAGCGAAAATTCCGTTTTCTACAAAAGTTTTAATAAAAATATCATGAAACCATCATGATTTATTCAAACCGAGTGAAACGAGTTTAGGAATACAATTAAAAAACAAATTGTGAATGAATAATCACACAGGAGAATGAATAATCAAGCAAAGCGAGCTCATGAATGCCGCTTAAAACATACACTCAATGAATAAATCTGATAGCTTCATCACAACTAAAACCGCCGAAGGCAGCATGAATGCCTTAAAGGGAAAATTAACGAATGAATAAACAATTTATACAGATGAAAAATATCCTTGTATTCCTGTTTTCCATTGTAAGCGTTTACAGCGTTTATGGACAAAGTACAGAAAAGCCTTTTATAGAAGTAAGAGGTATGGCAAAAATCGAAAGAACCGTCAAGTCGTATACCCTGGATATCGTCATTACCGAAGAGCTTGCCTATCTCGAAGAAAAGAAGCCCATTGAAAGAAAAAAGCATTTTTCGAAAAGGTTAAAGCAGCGTGCCTTGATATCAGCCGGTTTAAAGAAGATAAACTGGCCTTTGCACTAACGCAGTACAGTGCCATAGGTAGCCAGTACAGTTTTGAAACATCGGCCCCTGCTGATATCATTAAGCTGAGTAACCTGATGATGGATAAAAACGGTACACAATCAATTACTGCTCGAAAGGTAAATTATCTACCCGTAAAAGATTTTTCAAAGGTGATCGCAGCAGCTTTTGCTGACGGAAAGGCGCGTGCCGAAAAGGTGGCTGCCGCTATAGGTAAAAAGCTTGGCGCATTGCAAACTGTTGTCGATTATTCCACCACCAATGATGAGGTGGAGGACACAGCCTATTACCAGCCAAAGGACGATAGGTACTATTACCTCTCTTTAAAATATCATGTGGAGTAAATAGAAAATAAATTATAGACCGATGAAAAAGACAATTTTTAATCTTTTCGTTTTGCTCCTCACCTTCAGTGTGGTGGGCTGTAAAAAGATCAAATATCCGATAAGCCTATATCGGAAAGGATATTGGGAAAATGGACCTTTGTCTCGCAGGCTACAGAAACGCTTGAACCTCCAAATCCCCCAAGGTAAAAACAAAGCCAGGAGAAACGGGAGACTATATTGATTTTGGTCAGGATGGCATCATATATTATGTCATCAATAGTTCCGATGAAAGACAGGATGACTATAAACTGAATGGTGCTGAAATCGATATTGACGGCGGCACCTATACGATCATAGAACTGACCGAGACGAGTTTCATTATGCGCAGTATTGAACAAGAAGATGATATAACATATACAACCACAATTACGTTAAGAAAATAGCAAGTCGATGAAAACCAATAAATTTTTAACAACTATATTCCTCATAATTGCGGTCCTGCCCCTAAGTTCCGCCTGTAAAAAAGACAATCCAGATCAGGAGGGAGACAGTGAGGAAAATAAAATCGTACAGGTCATGCGGCAGAAAATTCTGGGACGTTGGAACCTCGTGGAATTTATAGAGGAAACAAAAACAGGGAATGAACCACCTGAAGTCATTAACAATGATCCTAAAAACGTTTACTTCGATTTTTCCGCCAATGGTCGCGTAAAAACAAATGCCGAGGGTGAGGATGAGTTGCCTTACGAAGTGAAAGCAAATAATAAACTCCTGTTGTGGGAGAACGAACAAACAATTGTTGAACTAACGGCTAACAAGTTGACTTTTAGAAATACCGCAAGTTCGGAAGGCACCATTTACACGCAAACTTATTTTTTAACGCGGTAGGAAAACGTTTTAAATAACAGATATGCAAGAATTTATCCAGAATCAACCGGGCGAAAAGGACGCCCGTCCCAAGTATAATCCGCAGGATGGTAATGCCGCTGTTTCAGGATGGGCAGCTTTTGTACTCGCTGCTGTGGTGGTCGTGATTACCTATGCCGTGCTGGACAGGCTGCGGGAAATAAATAAAGTACAATCCTGGATGTACTATAGCGGCATTGTACTTGCATTAGCCTTGGGGCTTTACTCGGCAGTTTTTAGTTCGGAAAATGACCCGTAAACGAATCAAGGAGCAAAAGCGGTATTACCAACTGTATGGTGCCGACTGGCTCCCGCAGGAGAAACGGGAAGCTTTGCAATTGGATGCGCCCGATGGTTATCAGCATGGTGAGTGGATCGAAACCCTGGAGTACTGGCCTTGTGAAGCCAGGGGGCGGCAGTGAAGGGTTTCAGGACTTTTATAGTGACAAGCAAAGAGGAGCGGCTCACGGGCAATGACCAAAGCTGGGGGTGCTGTCGGCGCAGTCCTATCACGAAACCATTGACCGGCTTTTTAACGGCATGCACAGCCAGCTTTTTGCCACCGATAAGGCATTGATGCCAGTAGAGGCCAGACAAAACATGCAACGCAGGATAGCGGCCCTCACAGAATTGCCTGAGGCCTATGTCGAGAGTTGTTGGGAACAAAAGGATAACAGACCTCCACAATTGCTCTGGGGATTTGACCTAAACCGGGTCATTGAATTATCCCGGACCTCATTTATGGCTGGATTGATCAGCGAAGAAACGGCCTGGAACAATATATTAAAAACATCAGCTTATGCTCATGCGCTATTTGACAGCCTAGACGATTTCTATACAAATTTCAGGTTGGGCCATGCCTATTGGTGCAACGATTTTAGACTGACCAATGAAAAGCTGAAAGCGCATAAATCTTACAACGAAAACTGTGACTGGCCAATAAAGAAAATTAGCTGGCGTAAAAATGAGGATCCTCTGCCCGAAGTTATCCAAAATGCCTGTGAAGAATTCGTCGCCTTTGAAACACGAAAAAATCAGCACAAGGAGATCAAGGGCTTTCAGCAGGATAATAATGAGATTTAGAAGGTATTGATAGTTGATCCAAACATGAGAGAAAAAACTGACAATAGTCATTGGGAATTGTTGCCCACTTTGGGATTAGGAAAAGTGACGTTTCGGATGAGCAGGCTACAGGTTGCTGCCTTTGATGAGGTTCTAGGTAAAGTTACATCAGAACATAACCCCGCAGACATGAAAGATTATGTCTTGGATACCTACAACTTACTAAAAGACTTTATCACCGAAGCCGAGCTGAAAACCGTCATGGAGGCAATAGAAGCAACAAATGCAAATGATCAGCGGGGTGTTGTCCTGATGCAACATCGCATGACAACCGGATTGACATTGGAATATGAGGATGAACAATTGACCGAAATCTTTGCCGATAATAGGGCAGGGCAGCTTCATTTTAAACAGATGCCGATCTTTTCCAGTAGCCCGCTAAATTTGGTCAAGAAAATGGCAGAAGACCTAAACGAAAACCCTGTAGTTCAGGATGATGAACTTGTATTTCCTAAAAATAATATCTACCTTTTTCGTTTTTGAGAAAAGATCTGACCGAAGGGAATCCTCAGAACAGAACCATGATGTGGCGCATAAAACCACGGATTTTAGGAACAGATTTATCGAACTATACAGCTTTGGAAATCATATGAAAATAGGATACTACTTCTGCCTGTTGTTTTTTCTTTTCTTCTCCTGCGATGGAACACAAACCGCCCGAAATAATACCGCGGAAGGAAGAAAAGGCGCAGACAGCAGCTTAAAATGGATAGATTATCGGCAGGGTGAGCTGCCTCCGGAGGGATATTACTGCGCATTGGACAGCACCATCAAAAAATGGGGTATCCGCTATGAACGCATCGAAGGTGGTTGCGAAATTATACCTGGCGAGAAGCAACGGTACGAGCAGCATAATGAAAAATATTTTGAGCAGTTGAAAAAACAGTTTGGTATGGGCTGGCGGCAACGTTTTGATCAAGAAGTAAGAATATTGGACAGCATATTAAACAATTCCACACAAATAGGGCTTGACCACAGCAGCAGGATCAGCAAAGAGGTAAAGCGGATCGATGCACTGAAGCTCAAAACAAAGTCTTATCCGTATAGCAACAAATGTGGGGTCATAAAGGCTTCTATTGTTATTTACAGCGAAAATAATACCGTGAAAAAGTGACTGATAGTGGTGTGGGGGATGATGATCAGGCAGCAAGTTCCTGGACATATGCCTACTATTTTGAAAACGGCCTATTGATTTTTTCATCCGAAATACGGCGTTACCACAATAATGAAACGAATAAAGAGGATCAGGAGGAAATCCAGCAATACTATGTGGATAACCATTTAGTGATGCAAATAGAAAATGGGGTAATGGCTTTACCTAAGCATGTCTCTATTGATAGCAATGATACCAGATATCAATTAAAAGAGCTCCGCCAGGCCTCGGATATTGAAAGGATATATAAATGTCCAGATCTGTAGTGCAAATAAAAATTATACGATAAGGATTGATTTTAGCGCTTATCAATTTTTGTGTTTCACGAAACAAGACTTTTTCATTCGCCATGATTATAGATATTTATCAAAAGAAACTTTCACTTGGCGACAAATACAAGGTTTTCATAAACGATATATTAACCTATGTCGTTTCGAAACAACCGCTCCAGCTCAAACCTGAAATACTGGTGATGGGTGCAGACAATAATATGCTTAAAATAAGGATTGTTAAATGTCTCCAATGGATCAAGGCCAAATATGTCATTTCATTTTCTGAAAGCCAAATTTATACTTTTAAAACAGTCTCTTATTTTAGATCACACTTCCAATGTATAACAAAGGATGCAGTATACGACATATATCGCCATCGGGGCAGGAAATGTTCCATTTATAAAGACCATGATCAGATCGCCTGGTGGCAAAAGGATCTGATTACCTGGCTGGAAGGAGATACCTATCGAATCACGAGCAACGAAAACGCTGATATTGAATTGCTTATCTCCTTTTGTCTTATCTTGGATAACTACACCAGCGGTAACAAAGGCGAGGATGTTTTAACCATCAATCTAGGTTATATGGGACTACAGGCAAAGCGATTTAATAAAGAATGGGTACCTAATCGGCAAAAATTAAGCTCAACAGACAGGTCAACCAACAACTAGCTTGAACCCCTTGCCGCGGATATTGACAATCTTAATCGTGGGATCTCCTTCCAAAAATTTGCGCAGTTTACTGATAAAAACATCCATGCTCCGGCTATTGAAATAACTATCATCACCCCAAACATAGTCCAGCGCCACCTTACGGTCGAGTACAGCATCCCGATGATCAACCAGTAGTTTCAGTAATTGAGCTTCTTTATAAGATAGTATCTGCTGTTTATTGCCTATACTGAGCTGTAGATTCCTGAAGCTAAAATGAAATTTGCCAATGACATATTCTTCTGTCAAGCTGCTAGGAGATTTTTTCAAGGAAGAGCGCCTATTGAGGAGCGCATGCATTCGAATAATCAATTCTTCCATGCTGAATGGTTTTTTGATATAATCGTTGGCACCAACCTCAAAACCTGTGGCGAGATCCTGAATCGTCGACTTTGCCGTCAGGAATATAATCGGAACTTCGCTCGCTAGTCCACGTACTTCCTGCGCCAAGGTAAACCCATCCTTGTAGGGCATCATCACATCAAATATACAGATGTCGGGCCGTGCAACACAGAATGAGGAAAATGCTTTGAGACCATCCACAGCCCAAACGACTTCAAAGTCTCGGAGTTCTAAGGCTTCCTTGATCAGCTTGCCCATCATAGGTTCATCTTCGGCCAATAATACTTTTATTTTATTCATAAGGGTGATAACAAACGAATTAAGATTTAACTGGAATATAAAGGACAAATGTTGTTCCCTTGTCTAATTGACTCTCCACCTGAATGGTGCCACCATGGAGCTCCACAATTTTTTTACGTAGGATAAGCCTAAGCCAAAGCCTTTGGTTGCATGCACGTTGCCCATGGGTACCCGAAAGAATTGATCGAATACACGGTCCAAGTAATCCCTTGGAATTCCCATACCATTGTCAGCAAAGGATAGCCGAAAGTATTGCTTCTCTAGACTAACACCAATCTGAATAGCAGGCACTTGTCGACTATATTTCAAGCTATTATCGAGTAGGTTATAGAGAATATTTTCCAAATGTGTCTTGTCCACTTCAACAGTTGGAAAATCGTCTGCGATTGTTATTATCAACGTTCCTTTCGCTTCATCAAGTTTGGATCTTGTCTGACGCTGAAAATCATGCAGGATCTGGCTGAGATCGGTGGACTCTTTTTCTAAAATATATGGATTATCTTGCGCCAACCGAAGCACGGTTTCAATCATACTTGACACACGCTTGAGTTCAGCACCGCAGATATTGAGGTATTCATCTAGCTTTTCGGGGTTGTCCTTTATCCCAAACTTACTCATCAACTCCACCGCCAGACTCGCTGTGGCGATCGGTGTTTGAACTCGTGGGTCATATTGGAGATAAAATCATTCTTAATCTCGGTCATTTGCTTCTCGCGATTGAAGGAATTGATGAGGGCAAGCGCTGTATAAAATAGCATCCCCAAAATAAGGATAGAAACGAAGAGAAGCCATTTCATGCCATCTAAGCTCGTGAATAAATCAGGTTTTACACTAATCACGGCGCTGTAGCTAGGACTGATGGTACTTCTCACCAAGAGGTAGTGAGCGACGGAATCAAGGGTTGCTTGGCACTATCTGCAAGGGCAGCAAAGGACACTTTAAATTGATTTTTCAGTTGCAGTTCATCAAAATTGGTGTCTATCAATGAATCCAGCAACCGGCCAATAGCAAGCGTATCCAAATCTTTTTGTGTGGATTCGGTATCGTTTGCATATACCTTAACAGCAGAACCACTGGAATGTCGCGTGACGGTAGACTTTGATGGCTGTCCAGGCTTTTTTGCGAATGCGGTATCTATCTCTTTGTTACCCTGTGAAGAAAGTTGAACGAAGGTATCCTGAACCCTATGCGTGGTGACTTTTACATGCTTCGGCACTTTGCTCATATGATTTGCCCGTAAAATCGAATCTACTAGCTTTTTTCGACATCCTTGCCACTTTCTGCGATATCCATCCGAAATTCGTGGGTCGTCTTTTTTGAGACGTTTGTACAGGTATCACAGCTTTTCTTCGTCGTTGAATCTTTTGTAATCTGCCGATGAATCTGCACACCCTTTAGTTCATTATTGGAAACTTGGTCAAGTATACCACCCATTGCACGCAGAATGGAGGATTGTTCTTTGGAAAGGGAGGTGTCAATACCGAAATACGTTTTGAGGCGCACGACATCTATGGCATCTTTGATCGCACCTTGAATCATGATCTTTTCCTTTTGCTGGTTGATACGAAAGGCATTGGACAACCAAAACACCTGCATGACAATAACAGCTATCGTGCTAGCGATCAGTAAGGCAATGATAACGCGTGTTTTCCTGTGTGTACTCATAATAAAATTCTCAGCTACAATGCTAGCTAAAATCCACGAAAAAGAGGGATTTGCTAACAGTTCATAACATTACTTAACAGTAGTTAACAATTCCGTTTCCGGTTAACAGTATTTAACAAAGCAATAGAAATGAGAGCCGCACTTCCATTCTACTTTTGATCCACTGACAATATAAAAGTAATAAAAATGAACACAACAAAGTTTTCGCTGACCGTTATTATCGGTCTTTTTCTCCTCGTCCAAGGGCTATTTGCTCAAGACAATCAAGTGAATATGTTTATTAAGTATGATTTTGAACATATCGCTGATAGTACAAAAAAGGAAGACCCTATTACACGTTCCATGTACCTGTATATCGGTAATGGAAGCTCTTTCTATTCCATGGCACCTATGGAAAAGAATCAGGAGCAAGGGGCACTTCATATCAGTATGGATGCTGTTGATCAGTCCGATGGACTGGTCAATCTGTATACACCTTTCGGAACTGGGGAAAGCCCGTGTCTAGTGACGATGCTCGGCCAATTGTATAAGGTGCACCCTAACAAAAACTATAAAATAGATTGGGCCATCAGCGAAGAAAAGCGGGATATCGGCGGCTATGCATGCATCAAGGCGACAGGACAATTTGGTGGTCGCACCTATGAGGCCTGGTTTACCGAAGAAATCCCATTTCCGGTGGGCCCCTGGAAGCTGAATGGCTTGCCCGGTGCCATCCTTGAAGCCAAAGATTTGACCAATGAGGTTCGCTTTCGTTATGCGGGATTGGATAAGGTCACCGACAAGATGCCCTTGATGGAGATCGACAAACTACCCGAACTTCCCTATGAAAAATACCGCAAGGCGATGGAAAATAGTAAAGCGGACAAGCTGGGAGCGATGATGGCGCAATTACCCGCCGGTGCTACCGTAAAGTTCAAAACACAGGACGGACGCGAAATCTCGCAGGAACAAGCTGAGGCCCTGATGAAAGAAAACGGAAAAAATAAACAAAAATTTCAGTTGAACAATCCGGTTGAACGCACGATCAAATAACGATTCTGATGAAAGAAATCTTTTGCAGCCTATGCTTGACTATGGTCTCCACACTTACTTTTTCCCAGGAGAAAATTGAGGGTACCATCAGTAGCAACAAACAGGCCATAGCCTATGCGACCATCGTTATCGGTTATGCCAACAGTAGCCTCCATACCGTCAGAAGCAATAGTGCGGGGCAGTATGCATTTAATCTGACAAAAGAAGAGATGTCTAAAGCCCAATGGGTCGAGGTCAGCCATATTTCGTATGAGAAAATCCGTAAGGACTATAAAGACCAAAGCAAAAAAATGGACTTTGAACTGGTCAAAAAGTCTATTCAACTGGCAGATGTTACCGTCAAGAGCAAACCGCTGGCGGTACGTCGCGCCGGTGATACCACACGCTATGCGGTCAACAACTTTGTTTCTGCAGAAGACAGGAACATCGGCGATGTACTGCGCCGCATGCCCGGTATAGAGGTTGACGACAACGGCGTCATCAAGCACAATGGTAAAACCGTCAGCCGGATGTATGTCGATGGGGACAATATCTTTCAAAATGGCTATGGCGTTGGCACAAGAACAATACAACCCAAAGCGGTCAAAGACGTTGAGCTTGTCCAAAATCATGAACATAAAAAAGTCAAACAAGGGGTAAGCAACTCTGAAGATGTCGCCTTGAATCTTGTTCTTAACGAAGATGCGAAAATGATCTGGTCAGGCGAAGCTACTGTTGGTATTGCTGCACCAATTGATGGTTTTATCAATGGGAATACCATGAGCTTCAAAAAGAAGTATAAAACCCTGAATACACTGCAATATAATTCAATTGGTGAGCGCATTAACAACGATGTGGAATCCATCAACTCATTCAACCTGACCGAACCGATCGCAGCGGCAACGCCCTCAGTGCCGACAAACAAATACTACAACAATCGATCTGTCGCCTTTAATACCAATCAATTTTATAAGTGGTCCGAGGCATGGAGTTCTAGCGTGAATGGCAATCTGTGGGCCGATCGGGAGCGGCTCAGCAGCGATGGCACGCAAAAATATCTATTGGCTGATGGCAGTCAAGTCACTTACAATAATTATTATAATACGACAAAAAAACCATTTTATGGGCGTGGTAGCTTCACCTTGGAAGGTAATGATAATCGGTATTATTTAAAAAATACAATCGATTTTAAAGCCGAAAACCAAAACCACCACACCTGGCTACTGGATGATGGTGCACGCTATGACCAATGGGGGCGGGATCAGCTGAATTTTATATCCGAATCCATGGAGTATACGCCCAAATTAAAAAATAAGGATCTGATCACCTTTAATCTGGATCTGGATCGAAAATGGCATAAGGACCGCCTGGAGGTATTGCCTGGCGTGATGGCGAATTATTTAAATCAAAATCAGCCCTATGATGCTGTTCGACAAACGGTTTCTTTACCCCAGACCAATGGTAATATACAAGTGGCCTATACACGTAATAATACACGCTTAAAACGTACTTACTTTGCCCGTTTAAATTACCTCGATAAAGAACTCAACTCGGCATTAAACTTGGTCAAAGATGGGGCTGTATTTGATAACGAAAGGTTTCCCGACAACAATCTGCGCTGGAAACAGCAGCAAATGTCTGCTGGTGTAAAACTGGACTGGAAAAATAAAGACTTTATCCTTTCCGGCGCCTTTCCTTTGACCTGGAACGCCTGGGATATTGCGGATCGTCAAGCGGGTTCAACCACAGTGACGAAGAAACTACTGTTTACACCGACTGTATCTATGCAAGCCTACCTACCTAATAGAGATTATTTCTTATTGTCCCTACGTTTCAATCAAGAAAACTCGGATCTAAATCAGCTTTATCCGAACCCAATTTTGAGTAATTTCAGGGAAATAAAAAGTTTCGCTGCACCACTGTATTTTACAGCAAGCCAAGCATATACATTGCGTTATGCTATCGAACGACCAATCAGCTTATTTTACCTGAATGTAACAGCGTCACATCTGCGGACACAAAATGATTATCTAGTCGGTCAGGATGTGACACAGCAGGGGATTATCAGTAAGTTGATGCCCTATGACAATCGGACGAGCAGTAATGCCCTGACACTGGGTATGTCGAAATCCTTATTGAAAGAGGGAATTTATTTGGGTGTCAATGCAAGCGCCAATCAAAATAAATACAATCAATTTTTGAATGGTCAATTTGCTGCAGCCACTGGAACGACAATAACAGTCAGCCCAAGGCTAGAATATAAGGGCATCTCCCATACGACATTATCCTATCAGTATACCTATAGCAATTTTCGAAATCGACTAAAAAGTGAGGCGGAGCGGAGTTCCAACCGATATACATCAAATACCCATAGTTTGGGAGTGCTGTATGTCGTTGGCACTTATCTTTTGTGAAGGGAACCTGGAGTTATGGTAGTTATCAAAGCAGTGGACTTGATCCAATCGCCAATGGCTTTCTAGACGCATCCGTCCGCTATAAACCACTTAAAAGTAAACATAGTCTGGAACTCAATATCAATAATATCGGCAACAAAAAAATATATACCAGTTACAGTTTGACTGCGAACCTGGAAAACCGCCAAACCATTCCGTTACGTGGATTCCAGTCGGTATTAAAATATAGTTTCCTCTTCTAGATACGGACAGGGTAGCGTTTCACTTTACATTGGTTAAATGCACAGTAATACAAAAAAGGCTGACTTGCAAAAATGTAAGTCAGCCTTTTGCTATTAAACTAAGCGAAATAGCCAAAAGCGGAAATTGCCAGATTAGCTATAGGCTATTTTTTAGGGATTAACCAATGAGATTAATTGTCGCGTAACCGAGTAGTTGGTTGGGACAATCTGATTTTGCCCATAAGGGACGCCATCGCGATCTATTGCATAACTAAATACGCCAGCTTTTTTCCCCTGTGTAGGATTCCAGTTGGTATAGCTATATGCTCTGCTGCTTGCCAATGGCGAGGTAACATCACCCCAATTTGCACCATTCTCCTCATAAAAAGAAAAACCGATCAAATATTGATTGGGAAGGATTTTACCGGCATAGGAATTAAAAGTACTCTGCAAACCATTGACCGAACGACCATAAGATTGCACCAATACGTAATCGAGTAAGCCATGAACGGCTGTAAATAACGGTGTATTGCCCTCTTGATTGGTATCATAGATCAACAACTTGCCTGTACCAGATTTTGGCCCCAAAGATTTCGAAAGGGCTGTAAAAACACCTGTGGCTCGTTGTAAATCTTCGGTATTGAGGAGCGTTCGACGTCAAAATCGATACCATCCAAGTCATACTTTGTGATTTTATCATTTATGATTTTGGTTGCAAGTGCCTCGTAACCTGCGGCAGTGTTTGGAAAACTCTTATCCAACGCAGCACCAATATCCGCAGTCATCACCACTTTGGTACCACGTGCTCTTAAATGCGGTACATAGGAGGTCTTTAACGAATCCCAAAAGCATTGGTCTCAGGTGTATAGTCTGGAAAGACAAAGGCGATATCCAAACTGTCTGGAAGTTCCTTCATGGATGTCTTGTTGGTCGCAGGATCTGTTGCTTTGTCCCGCCAAGTACGAAAGTAACCCGCCATAATCTGGTGATCGCTCTTTTTGTAGTTACGGAGATTTTCCAAATAGTTTGCTGCTGTATCAGCAGGATAAAGAACCGTATTGTCCTTCGTACAGGAGGAGACAGAAGCCGTTAGAAGAAGTGCCGCCAGTCCACAACTAAAAAAATAAGTTGCGTTTTTCTTAAATCTAATCATAATTTAAATGTTATCTATGATTAGAAAACGTTTAAGAAAACAAATTGTTGTAGAATACATTAAATATTTTTACAATGTTATTAATATTACCTTCGAACAAGCATTGTTAGCCGATTGGTGAGGGACTGTAAGGAAACAATACACAGTAACTAAACTTAATTTATTTTTTATCAAAAATACTATTGTTTCAATAAAATATATTTTTTAGATTTGATTTAATGTAACATCAGTGTTACATTTTTGGTTGTTAGTTTTTCATGTGGCCACGTTGTAAGCTGACTTAAATTATGATTGATTAAAAAATTAAACGTATGGAATTAAGAAAAAAATCCTATTTGGATTGATCATTTCCGCTTCGGCTACGCTCGTAGCTTGCAACAAAAACGCAGACAGTACAGAAGCCCCACAAGATTCTGAAGAACTGAAACCTGTTTCAAAAGCTGACATACCAGCCGGCTTTAAAGATGCACATGTCTGTAAAGACGTCTATTTGCCTGGTGGTACAGATCCTAGAGGCGCGGTGATCAGCGCAAAAAAATGGACCAATGGTAGTGTTATCACCGTACGCCTGTATGGTGGATCGACCAAAGTGCGCCAAAAAGTAATGCAATACGCCAATGAATGGTCCAAGTACGCCAATATTACCTTTCGTTTTGTCACCAGTGGTAACGCACAGTTAAGAGTTACCTTCACGGATGGTGCTGGGTCTTACTCGTATATTGGTACTGACGCATTGCGTATCGCTTCGAATGAGGAAACCATGAATTTTGGCTGGTTTGATGACAATACACCAGATTCCGAATTTAGCCGGACGGTAATCCATGAATTTGGTCATGCACTCGGTATGATCCACGAACATCAGCATCCTTTGGCGGCTATTCCATGGGATAAAGACAAGGTATATACCTATTACGCGGGATATCCAAATTATTGGAGTAAAAGTGATGTTGATAATAATCTGTTTGCAAAATATGCAACAACACAGACCCAGTACAGCAGCTATGACAAGAATTCTATTATGCACTATTCTATCAGCAGCGCGTTGACAACCAATGGTTTTAGTGTTGGCAACAATACGGTATTATCCGCAACAGATAAGTCCTTTATTGCACAGGTCTATCCTAAAAATTAATTATTAAGCTGATCTTTTCATACACCCCAGTAGATCGGGGTGTATGATCTTTTTGTGTATGAAAAAATATCTTGCCCTCTTTTGTTCCAGCTTGTTTGCATTTGCAGTCTTTGCGCAAGAAAAAAGCCTAAATTCGCGATAACTCCTGTTATTGGCTGGAATCAGGAAAAATTGGACTGGAATATTGCGGGTGATGAAAATGGACAAAATCCCAATATATTATCCGAACTTAAATGGCGGAAACTCAGGGACCTGAAATAGGACTTTCCTCAACGGTAGCGCTATCTTCGGTTTTACATGCCGACGTTTCCTTTAGTCACTTTTGGATCAGCCAAGGTACCGTCAATGATGCTGATTATGCAAGCGATAATAGAGCTGTAAAAACAGCAGATTATGATTTTAAGGCCAATCGAGGTCAATCAAGCAATATCCGGGCGGAAATTTTTACACAATCCGGACAACTGAAAAGTTCGCATTTGCAGCACATACCGGCTATTTTGGTCGCTATCAAACCTTGTATATGCTGGATGGCGTGACGCCGCTTGTCGAAGGCAAAGAATTGAAAAGCACCTATAAACCCCGATGGCATGGTCTTATTTTGGGATTAAAGACTGATTATCATACTGATCACTGGAGTCTGCGGCTTGATGTCAGCGGCCTATATTTTCCCCGTTATGTAGCAAATGCCAATTGGAACCTGCAGGAGGATTTTAACCATCCCATTAGCTTTACCCATAAAGCAAAAGGTCTGGGCTGGGAAGCGAACTTCCGGCTGGAGCGCCAGGTTGCCAAAACAATTTTCCCTTTTGTACAGATCGGTTATACAGGCCTGAAGACTGGAACAGGTACGGACCAACTGTTTAAGATCGATGGTACCAGCACGATAAGCCAGTTAAATGCTGTTCAATCTTCGAGTTTTAGGTTGGGATTGGGTGTTAGCATTAAGCTTTAAGAAAACCATAAGCGGGCAGCCTATCTTACGATAGACCACCCGCTTATATTTATTCATTCAGAAGATATGGTCCTATTCTTCCTTATTTTGTGCTTTCATTAAAAGTGCGAAGGCATTTTTAAGACTAGTGCGGTATCTGCGTTGATCTCTTGCGAAATAATCTGTTGTTTCCCTTTGTCTTGTATACCAAGTTTTACTTCATTCATCTGGAATACTCCTGAACGGCGCTGAACAAAGACAAAATATTTATTCTGCCAACGGACGACAGCGTCTTCGGGCACAACTAAAGCAGTGGTATTGTCTACATTCAGATCTGCGTTCATAAACATTCCTGGGGTCAATATAGATTCAGATTGCTGAAAACGGCACAGGACTTCCGCCATTCTATTTTCGTCAAAAGTACGGTTGACCAAAAAAACGGCTGCTGCAATTTTCTTTGTTACATCAGAATTGGTATAGGCAGCAACTGTACTTCCGATTTTTATTTTTGGAAGATCTTTTTCGAAAACTTTAAGCGAAAGATACATATCCGATGGATTGACAATCTCAAATAGAATATCTGTAGGCGCGGTGTATTTACCCACAGTAATATTGACTTTCGTAATAAAACCATTGGTCGGCGAAATGATAGGAACCTCTTTTTTTATGTTTGCCGTGGTCAGTTTTTGTGGAGCAATTCCAATCAGACGAAGCTTTTCGGCTAATGAACTAATGAGTATTCGTTCACGATCCATTTCAGCTTTGGCCTGTTGAAATACTTTGTCACTGCTAGCCTTGCTTTGATTCAGTTCGTACTGCCTTTTGTATTCTGTCTCGGCTAGCGCATAATTTGTCTGGGCCGTCAAATAATCCTGTTGAAGTTGGATAAATTGGATGTCTTCAATGGTTGCTAGTACCTGACCTTTTCGAACGGGTTTTCCGGGGAGCATGGTGGTGGACCTGATATAACCGCCAATTGGAAAGCTTAAACTCACGGTATGCTCTGGTGCCACGGCCACATTACCCTGGAGGGTAATTTTACCACTGATACGCTCCTCTGTCGGTGATCCAACGACGATACCGGCTGCGGAAAGCTGTTTTGGATCCAATTGGACATTTTCATCCACATGAGAAGAATCCGCTACAACTGTTGTTGTTTTGTTTTCGCTTTTTCTCCCCGTGTACAGGAAAGACTGCAGAAAAGGAGGAAACTCCCGTATATTATTGTGCTTATCGATTTATTCATTGTATAATTTGCTTAGTTGGATGGCTGCCTGATTGTAACTGTTTAAGGTGTTCATATATTCACTTTGTATGTTGATGGCTTGATTGACAAGAATGACCCATTGTAGGTAATCTATTTCACCATTAACAAATTGCTGATCGGCGGTGACAAAAATTGTTTCGGCATGCTTTAATCCCTGACTCTCATAGTAGTGGAGCACTTTTTCAAATTTTTGGACTTGTTCCTGCGCGTTATCACGCTCTGTTTTGAGCTCGTTTTTAACATAAGCGAGTTCTTTCAACTGGCTTTGCCAGGAGAGTTTAGCGGCATTTATTCGATTGGATTGGGCACCAAAAAAGAGGTACGCTGATGCCGGCACTGAAATAGCCCAAGCGATCGGATGAGCGGTACATAACCTCTTGGCCGTTAATAGTCTGCGGCCCCTTTAACGTTTGGCTATTATATCCCAGGGTAATCTCAGGAAGAAGTTTGGCGCGCTCCAGTTGCCACTGTTGCTGTGCAGCTTCAGTCTGAAGCTGCGCAATCCGGTAAAATGGAAGTGCTTCCATCAGTCCGGTCGAGTCCGCCTTGAGGAGCGAAGTCCATTGATACTTGACGGTTTCGGATGCCGGAACATAGCGAATACTATCTTGTAATAGAAAATTAAAGCGATTCAGCGTCATGTTCATATCTTTTTGGAGCAAACTCAATTGATTGTTAATCTCCTGCCGCTGTGTCTTTGCTGCTGTCTGCTCCAATATATTCGCAGCCCCGGCTTCAAAGCGTTTGCTCGTTTTGGCTTCAAAGAGACGATATAGGCTGTCTGCGTGTAGTAAGAGCTCCTTGCGCTTGTCCATCACCAAATAATCAAAGTAAAGCCTTTTAACGGCCGTACGAATCTCGAGTATATTGATTTTAGTTGCTTCTCGTGCAATGGAAAGATCATTTTGCAGAAGGGCTGTCTGTCTCTTGTACACTACGGGAAAGCTCAGCATCTGGCTAACACCAACGCGATTGTCCTGATAAGTACTGTTTACATGGCCATAATCGCCAGAGATTTCTAATTTTGACGGATCAAACCCTGTTTTTGCTAATTTCTCTTTGGACTGTTCAGCGAGCCGAAGCTGCTGTATACGATAGCTATTGTGCGCTGTCATCTGTAGTGCATTTGCTAAAGATATAGGATGGATAGTGGTCGCTGTCTGTGCAGAAAGATTGGACAGTGGTAGGAAAAAACAGATCAATAGGACAGGGGTGATAACTTTTGCCTTTATTATATTTTTCTTATTAAAAAGTAAGTACAAAGCGGGCAATACAAATAGCGTCAGGAAGGTTGCGGAAATCAGGCCACCGATAACGACCGTTGCCAGTGGGCGTTGCACTTCAGCTCCCGCACCATTGCTTAATGCCATGGGTAAGAACCTAAAGATGCGACTGCGGCAGTCATCAGTACTGGCCGAAGTCGATTTCGGGTACCCATCAGAATCAGTTCCTTCATATCTGTAACCACAGCTTCCTTTTTTATCCTGTTGAATTCGGAAATCAACACGATTCCATTCAAAACTGCGACGCCAAATAGTGCAATAAAACCTACACCTGCGGAGATACTAAAAGGCATTCCACGAATTGCTAGAGCAAAAATACCACCGATGGCAGAAAGTGGGATCGCGGTGTAGATAAGTGCGCCGTCTTTTAGGGAAGAGAACGCAAAATAGAGCATTCCAAAGATTAAAAGCAATGCAACGGGTACAGCAACACTCAGGCGGGACTTGGCCTGTTGAAGATTTTCAAATGTTCCGCCATAAGTCAGGGTGTATCCGCTATCCATTTTGAGCTTTGTGTTGACTTTCTTTTCCAGTTCATCTACAATACTCTGAACATCACGCCCCTAACATTGAATCCGACGATAATGCGGCGGCGGGCATTTTCGCGCTGGATCTGATTGGGGCCTTCAACTTCGTCAATATGAGCGAGCTGATTAAGCGGAATTTGTATTCCCTTTGGCGTGGTGATCTGTAGATTTCTGACATCTTCAATGTTGCGACGCCCTTCATCGCCAACACGTATCACAAGATCAAAGCTTTTTCGCCTTCATAAATCTTGCCTGCAGCAGCGCCAGCAAAAGCTGCATTGACGGTACGATTAATTGTGGCGATATCTAGACCATATTTTGCAATTTCATCCCGGTTGTAGTCAATCACGATCTGCGGCATTCCAATAACGGATTCTACATACAAATCTGCTGTTCCATTGACAGATTTGGCGATCTCTCAAGCTTTTCAGCATAGCTGGCCAGCTTATCCAGATCTTCACCGTAAATCTTACAGACCACATCTTGTTTTGCACCTGTCATCAGTTCATTAAAACGCATCTGCACGGGAAATTGAAATCCCGTTGTAATTCCCGGCATCACTTCCTGCGCCGTAGCTGACATCTTGCTGGCGAGTTCTGGAAATGATGTAGCATTCGTCCATTCGGACTTCGGTTTGAGCACAATGATCATATCACCACCTTCAATAGGCATGGGATCGGTAGGTATCTCTGCACTCCCGATCCTAGATACAATCTTTTCAACTTCGGGATAACGGTTTTTAGGGCCACAGAAACCCGGTCGATGGCATTGATCGTGGTCGATAAGTTTGTGCCAACAAGTAAGCGAGTCTCTACAGCAAAATCTCCCTCCTCCAATTGTGGAATAAATTCACCGCCCATTTTCGAAAAAACAAGGATTGAAATCGCAAAAAGTGAGATGGTAATCGCAATGAGTATTTTACGAACGGCTAATGCCCGGATTAGTGCGCGTTGGTAAATTTTTTCCAAACCAGCCATGACTCTATCTGAGAAATTAGGTTGATGATTGAGTTTTTTGCTCACAAAGATTGCACTGATCATGGGCACATACGTCAACGATAGGATAAAGGCGCCTAGAATAGCGAAAGCAACCGTCTGAGCCATTGGTTTAAACATCTTGCCTTCAATTCCGGTAAGCGAAAGAATAGGGAGGTAGACGATCAGGATAATGATTTGTCCGAAAACAGCAGCATTCATCATGCGGGCAGCAGAAGAAGTTACTTCCTGATCCATTTGCTGCTGGGATAAACGATCCACATGATGATACTTTTTGGAGAAATGAATATGATGTAAAATAGCCTCTACAATAATTACGGCTCCATCGACGATCAAACCAAAATCTAAAGCGCCTAAACTCATCAAATTGCCACTGACGCCAAATAAATTCATCATACTGATGGCAAAGAGTAAAGATAACGGAATGACTGAGGCCACGATAAGTCCGGCGCGGAGATTACCCAAAAATAGAACAAGGACCAATATAACAATAAGCGCACCTTCAAGCAGGTTATGTTCAACGGTTCCAATAGCATTGTTTACCATTTTTGTCCGGTCGAGGAAAGGTTCGATAACAATACCTTTGGGCAGATTTTTCTGAATTTGATCGATCTTATCTTTTACAACTTTAATAACATCCGATGAGTTGCCTCCCTTGAGCATCATGACGATACCGCCGCAGACCTCACCTTGACCGGCCATGGTCAGCGCTCCATAACGGATCGCCGATCCGAGCTTGACATCGGCAACATGACTTATCAATACCGGAATGCCGGCATTATCTTTAACAACGATTTTATTGATATCGGCAATGGACTTGGTCAAACCAACACTCCGTATATAAAGCACAGCCGGACCTTTTTCGATATAAGCTCCACCCGTATTCTGATTATTATTTTCCAAGGCAGCAAATACTTCGCTGATGCTAATATTCATTGCTTTTAACTTAGCGGGGTTGACGGCAACCTCATATTGCTTGAGCTCCCCACCAAAAGTCGCGACATCAGCTACACCAGGGGTGCCGAGGAGCTGTCTCCGAACGGTCCAGTCCTGGATTGTCCGTAGATCAGCCAGAGTATATTTTTGTTCGTATCCTTGTTGAGGTTTAAGAACATATTGATAAATTTCCCCCAGGCCAGTAGTGACGGGAGCCAGCATTGGGGCACTCGCATTTTCGTTGATTTCAATTTGCGAAAGACGTTCGCTGACCTGTTGTCGCGCCCAGTACACATCGGTACCATCTTCAAAGACAATGGTAATTAATGATAGACCGAACCTTGACATACTTCTGCTTTCCTTAATTTCGGGAATATTGCTGACAGCCAATTCTACGGGGAAAGTGATGAGGCGTTCCACATCTTCAGCACCAAGCGAAGGAGCTGTTGTGATGACCTGAACTTGATTATTGGTAATATCTGGTACTGCATCAATGGGCAACTTGGTCATTTGGTAGATGCCATAGCTGACCCATAGCACTATAAATAGACCAATCGCCAGTTTGTTTTGAACTGAAAACTGTATTATTCTATTAAGCATTCTAATAAAGTATAATGTATAAAATAGTCGTGCAAGCCTTGTTTTTGAACATAAAAAGGCCTACAACTTGAAAAAAATCAGGTTGTTTTGAACATACTGATTAGTTACAAATTATACTTGTGGAGGACGGAATAAGGCCGAGATATAGGATTGAGAATAATTATCAGGTTTAGCTAAGCCAAAGGCTTTAATGAAGGCTACTTGAGGTGGTTTAGAAAAATGGAGCTTATGATTTGATACAAATACAAATGAAAACGCTGTAAGATCGTATTTTTTGAATGGTAATTTCATATCCTCCTGCTCATCATTGTCAGGAAGATCCTGCCCCCAGTAATGCATAGAAAGAAATTCCATGAGCGATAATGGAGGACCTATTTCATTATGGATCGTAAAATGCTGATACAGCTTGGGCAATTTTGCCAGCTGGGATAGCATCGTCGATTCCCCGATAACCAAAAATAGAAATATGTAAAGAAATATTCTTTTCACGGCCATAAAAATACATCAGTTAAATCACTTTTACAATAAAATGCTGATTTAATAAATTTGGAAGTCGTCGATTAGGAATATCTGGCACCAATAAATCCAGTGCGCAAATAGCTACCTTCAAAAAGGGCTTCCGACATAATCGGAAGCCCTTTTTGAAGGCACGCAACATGCCCTGTCACAGCGCCGCTGTGGTTAGGCAGTGTCGTAAGATCTATCGCAGGTGCAGCATTTCCATTGGTTACCGTAAACAAGGTACCGGGGCTAACCACGGTATTGAAAAAGCCGCCATTTTTGAGGAAGAAGCTATTTCCATTGCTGCCGCCCATGGCATCGATGCGCTGGTTGCTGGAATAGGTTCCATCCACTGTAAATTTGGCCTGAACCACCGGCATCCAGGTGCCCGAAGCTGTCCGTACCCATTGATTTTTATAATCTGCCGAGCGTCCAAGGTAGCCGTTATCGGCGTTAAAGTTTTCAAGGAAGCTGTGGAAGTTGGTCAGATAAGTGGATATCTTGGGTCTTTTCCAGCTCGCCACCAGTACCCAGCTGTTGACCGAAGGATCATTAAACCAGGCGGTAAAATCAGTGGCACCATTTCCATCAGGCTCACCTTTAAGTAAGAATTTGTAGCTCTTACCACTTGTCCAGCTGTATTTCATGTAACTCTGTCCACCGGAACCCTCGCCGCCAAACTCGCCCGTCGTGGTGTTAGCTCCTTTGCGGTTGAGTGTAATACGATCTTCAACGGGTATTTCTGCTGGATTGTCCGTGCTGTAAGGACTCCATACTGAAAACAGGACACGGCGCTCCGTAGCCGAATTGACCTGCATGCCAAAATAGCCCTGGCCAAATCCATTGGCCATAAAATAGGAACCAATTTTATCTTCACCGGTAGGGACGTTGATTTCGCTATAATAATAGGAGACCTGCTGACTGGTCGGTACGGTGTAGCCTAAGTGACAGGAAGGTCCACGTCTTGACCAATAGTAGGTATTGTCGATATTATTGTCGCTGTAGATTGCGGTACCTGTTGTCGCTGATCCGCTCAAAATAAGATGGGAAACATCGGCAAAGTAACCGCCAGTTTTGGAAACACCCTGCAGGTCCATTTTGACATAACCGCCAGCATTGATTGTATAGTTACCGACGGTATAATCCTTTACCGTGCCGCCCTTGAGACTCAGCTGCTTGCTGACACCGTTGATGGTCAGCTTGACCACGCTGCTGTCACCATTGGGCAATACTTTCGCTCGGATTTTCACGCTTAATGTTACTCCCTGCGGCAATTTGACATAGGTGCTCACAATGCTATTGGCATTGGTCCAGTTGGCTAAGCCATTGCTATTGACAACTTCAGCTGCGCCGGAGGGTGCTGCAGTAACAAAGGCATTGCCACCTAGCGGAACTTCATAGCCGTTGGGACCTGGGGTCGCCGCCCGCAAGGACAGTTTTTCCTCGGCCTCTGATTTAACAATAGTCTTCTGACAGGAAACAAAACAGATCAGTGCCGCACCGAGAAGTGCCGCGAATTTAATTTTTCTCATAATTTATCTTTAATTGTTTACTATTAATTTATCAAAAAACTTACATGTTACGAAAAGGAATTAAATGCAATCGATTGTGTTATTTACTTCTGTAACAAGCCCTACACTTTTGTAGCAATTTACAACAACCTGACATTTAATCCGATCCTCGAGCCGCCGATTTTAGTATATTGCATTAACCGTTTATTGCCCCAAATTTGAACAGGTATAATTACAATTAGCACAAACACAGCTCTTAGAAATGGAACTAAAAATCAGACAAGCACAGGAGAATGAAATCGATGTATTACTTGAATTTGAACAGGGAATTGTTGCAGCCGAGCGCCCCTATGACGAAACCTTAAAAGAAGGAGAATTTCATTATTATGATCTGCTGGAATTAATAAAATCAGCGGAAGCAGAGGTTCTGGTGGCTGCTATCGGCAATCAGATCGTCGGATCGGGTTATGCCAAAATAGTCGATGCCAAGCCTTATCAAAAGTATGCGAAATATGTCCATTTGGGATTTATGTATGTCAGGCCTGAATATCGCGGTCAGGGTATCAACAAATTAATTCTGGAGGCATTGACAAGCTGGGCAAAGGAACAAAAGATCTCCGAGGTCAGACTGCAGGTTTACGATCAGAACGAAAGTGCGAAAAAGCATACAGCAAAGCAGGGTTTAAGCCCAATTTATTGGAAATGAGAATAGAGATTTAATTTTTAAAATAATGGAAGACTCAACATTAAAAGGCTATCTGGAGCGAATAGCAATATCGGAAGGCATTTCTGGAGATCTAGAAACATTAAAAAAGCTTACGCAGGCGCATCCGAAGCATATTACTTTTGAAAACATAGATTCATTTACAGGCATTGTCCCAGCAATCGATACAGCGGATATTTTCCAGAAGCTGGTCACTGAAAAACGGGGTGGCTATTGTTACGAGCAGAATTCTTTATTCAAAGAAGTATTGCAAACGCTGGGATTTAATATGAAAATGCATCTGGCGCGAGTGTTGTGGAGCAGCAAAGATGGCTCAGAAACCGCACGTACACATATGCTGCTGACGACCGATATCGAAGGCAAGAAGTATCTAGTCGATGTGGGCTTTGGCTCAATGACACTGACAGCGCCGATCGTATTTAATTCGGAGCAGGAAACTCCAAACGGTCGATTTCGTCTGATCAGCCTGGACGATAATTTCTACCGGTTGGATGTGTTCAAAAATGAATGGCTCCCCATTTATAAGTTTACTTTAGAGGAAGTGCAGGTATCGGATGTGGATATGGCCAATTGGTATGTAGCGACCGGTCCCAGTTCAATGTTTAATAAGTTTCTAATGATCACCCGTGTTGATGAACATGCACGATACGCGCTTTTCAACAAGGAATTTAATATCCGCGATAATAAGGGTGGCAAGGAAAGCAGCGAAATCACCAACGAGAAGGAGCTACAGTCGGTTTTGATAAATTACTTTAAGTTAGATCTACCAGCTTCCATATTAACAACTACATATGCAAAACTTAACGAAGTCCAAAGTAGCTTTCAGGTTACACAATAAGGGATTTACTCAAAGGTTAAGCACGCAGCACGGACAATAGGGCTTGTCTGTGCTGCGTACACAATAATTGATAGCTTGGAAATATTTTTCCTGTACCTGTATTTAGATTTATTCAAAATAATGATATCTTTGGGCCGTTATTATTTTGAATTTAATTGGCACCATAATCATCTACAGACCGCTACAAGAAATGAAAGTTAATCCATCTAAGCTCACAATCGCATTATTATCTTGTTCTTTTTCCTTATCCCCATTCGTCTCCACAGGGTCAGTATTTAGCAGCAAAACTCCTTTACATAATTCGGTTTCCAAAACACAACAAAAGGGCTCGATTTTAGGTAGGGTAGTCGATGCGCAAGGTATGCCTTTGGCAAGTGTGCATGTTCAGCTACATGGTGCAAAGAGTACCAAGTCTGATAAAGACGGTTACTTCAGATTAACCGATATTGATTATGGTAAATACCGATTGACATTAAGTTCCGTCGGTTTTGGCAAGCTATCGCAAGATATTGAATTGCGCGAAGAGCAATATGATTTAGAGGCTTTTACGTTGACTGCTGAGCAACAGAGTTTGGATGAGGTTGTGGTTACAGCAAGTCGATTAGCGGAACATATTGATGAAGTGCCATCATCGATCACCTATATCGGTGGTAAGGCGCTCGATCAGCAGCGACAGATCAACGATAACCTGCCATCCATCTTGATGCAGAAGGTGCCCAGCATTTCACCCAGCGAGGAAAGTCAAAATAACTTTATAGCCAAAATTCGTGGGCGCAATTTTTTGGTATTGATTGACGGTATTCCACAATCTACTCCTTTACGTAATGGTGGGCGTGACTTGCGGACGATCGATGCCAGTGCAATCGATCACATCGAGGTTATTAATGGTGCTACAGCGATGTATGGTAATGGGGCTGCAGGAGGTGTGATAAACTACATTACCAAAAAGCCGCAGAAAGGTAAAAACTGAGTTCGTCAACCTATCTCAATAATTCGCTGAATCTGGTAAAACCGAGCGAAACTTATGGATACAATATTGCTCAGGTATTTTCAGGGCAGTTAGACAAATGGGATTATGTTATTCAAGGTAAAGCTGGGCGCACCGGTGTGGTTCGCAGCTCCGATGGGGCAGTTGCCAGTCCGTTTTATGGACTGGGTGAGACAGATTCTTATAATGTCCTCGCCAAAATTGGCTATCAACTAGCCCCTGATCATCATGTCGAATTTATGGGTAATTATTATCGTAGCTTACAGGATAGTAAATATGTCGGTACCAAAGGCGATTTTGACAAGTCACCAGCCATTGGCATGCCTTCTGATACCGTCATTAACGGTGGTACGCCCTATAACAAAGCATTTCATTTAAAGTATGATGGTCAATATGGAAAGACAGCCGCAAATTTGAGCTTGTACTATGAGGATATGAATACGGTCTTTGAAACTTACAATCAAAATTATTCTGACCACAAAGGAGCAAGGCTAAACTTTAATACACCTTTTCAGCTGGGTGCATCGACCAATATGTCCCTGATCTACGGTGCTGATTTTCTGAAGGATCATACCGTACAGAAAACTATGAAAGATGATCTGGTTACACCAGATATGAATATGAACAATGTGGCGTTCTACCTGCAGAGTAAATTGAACATTGGTACTGATTGGATTTTAAAAGGCGGGGTGCGCTATGAAAATATCCGGTTTAAGGTGGGTGATCTGACCAAAAATGGAAAGCTAACTGCTGGTGAAAATAATAATTCAGATGCTTTTGTCTTTAATATCGCCACGCGGTACAATAAATATAGTTATGCGCAACCTTTTGCTTCGTTCTCACAAGGATATTCCATCGGTGATGTCGGGCTTATTCTGCGTAATGGTGTGCCATTGAGCCAAATAGATCCTAAACCTGTGGTGGTCAATAATTTCGAACTGGGCGTAAATGGTAAGATGGATATATGGGACTACCAGGTGACGGGGTATTATAGCACGTCTAAGAAAGGAACCACTTTTGCGGAAACCTCTACACCGGGCAATTATGAACTGAGTCAAGTACCACAACACATTTATGGGATTGAGTTTGTTGGAAACATAAAGCCCGTTCGATGGTTGTCTTTAGGAACTGTGCTTGGTTATATGGATGGACGTCAGGATCTGAAAAATGAAGGCAACTACAAAGATAAATTAGACAACTCCATTATTTCTCCATTCAAGATTAATCTAAATGCCGATTTCAAGTTAACGGATCAATGGAATGTGTATTTGCAATACCTCCATTTGGGTGGCGGGACGTATTTCCTGCGGCAGAATATAATTATGGAAAATACCCGATTTCCGGTTATAATCTGGTTGATTTTCAAACGCGATACAAATATCAGAAATTCACCTTTTTATTCTCCATCAACAATTTATTCAATGCTGATTACTATCCCATCCATGCCGAAGTACGCGGTGCAACCAATGAAGGTCGTTATTATATCAAAGGGACTGGGACTATGGCAAATTTAGGGGTGCAGTTTGATCTCTAGGTCTACGCTTTTTTCTGGCTGTTGTCTTTTTACTTTTCTTATTGAGCCATATCCACAGACCGGTTATCGGGAGGGTGGCCGCAAGACTAACCGCCAGAAACACGATAATTTTGAAGGAAGGCCAAATACCGAACCAACGTGGATGGGCTTAACCATCTTTCGCATTTGCTCGGCCAAAGGCAACTTGTTCATGGGGGTGTTTTTAATCAGCTTTCCAGATCTGCTGTCGAAATAAGCCTGATTGATCTGCAACAGTGTGCCAGCAAAAGATTCTTTTGTCAATGAAAAGCTAGATTTCCCTGATCTGGAAATGTCATTAGTATATTTCCCGGATTAATATAAAGGTTGTTAATCTGCTGATACATCGTCTCAAGAGGCGAAAAGACAACAGGAATGTTCGTTGTTGGATTTTTCACCTTTCTTTTGTTATCTTGATATCTGCACCAAATAGTCTAAAAAACTGCTTATTGTACCAGTCAAAGCTCCAGGTTAAACCGGTTAGGGTAAAAATAAGAAGAAATAATGCCGCATAGAATCCCCCACAGCGTGAAAATCCCACACCTTTCTTTTGGTAGAAGCGGACATATTGATTTTAAGACGTTGCTTGAGCAGGAGTTTATTTTTGGGCCACCATAGGTAAATCCCACTTATCGCGAGAAATAGGGTCGCAATGGCCGAGATCCCCGTAATGGTAGCTCCAATTTTGTCAATCAAAAGAAACCGATGGATGTCCAATACTTTTTGAAAAAACGCTCCGCCTGTGCGCCTTTAGACAGGACTTCACCCGTATAAGGGTTGATATAGGCATACCAATATTTTTTTTTTTGAACCATATTGAACCCGATAACTCCTTGAGGGATCAGCGAAGATTTCCATACGAAAAAGCCTTTTATTCGGAAAAATATTTTTGCCTTTGATACAATCGCATCGATGGGTAAGCGATTTTCTAGGACAAAAACCCGCTGTTCTTTAGGCCATAGCAAAGGCGTCAGTTCTTTCTCAAAACTCAGGAGCATACCTGTAACACAAACGGTCAAAAAAATAAGACCAAAAAGTAATCCGATATAAAGATGTAATTGTTGAAATACTTTTTTAGACTATTTTTTTGGTCGTCTTATTTGCCATTGCTTTCGATAAAGTATGATGATGGGACAAAAGTACAGTATTATTAGTAATAATTCTAAACAAGAGAGATGAATTCCTATAAATACAGGGTTAACATAATCTATATCATTTATCTATTGTCCAACAACCGAATGCTGAAATCGGCATTGTAGATTTAGGGATCGAGAAAATGGTAGTAAAAACCATGATATAAGTGTTAGCGTTTCTTTCCAATTGTCCAACGAATCGTAATTTTCTATTCACGGATTTTAAATAGGAGGTCATGAATATTGTCGAATCCCTTATTTTTATTTCGAAAATTTATATAGATGAAAATAATTTGGACATGCATTCAATGGTTGGTGGTTGCCGCCTTTATCGTTGTGTTTGTTTTTGTAATCAACAGTTACCGTTATCTGCTCTATGCCTTGATATGTTCTTCTCTGCTCTATTTTCCATTGACAAAAATGATTGTCAGCAAATTAAGCAATCTAGATGGTAGCGAGAAGGTTCGATATGATGTCAACGGGAAACGTGTAACAATGCAAATGAGCAAGCTCACCGCATCCGTTATTTTGTTAATCGTTGTTTATAGTATAGTGATTAGTATCTTTTCCGTAAGTCCGTATTTGGAGCGGAAAGAATTTGTGCTGACGCATCCCAACTGGGTCGCAGTAACGCCTTCCATCCTAAACCTTACAGCTGACATTCAAGGCGGAAAGACTAAATACGCATATGTCGATTTGGAATATCAGTTTACGACCAATGGACGTTCGTATTCACAAAAAATAGATAAAGCAGAAAAATTGTATTCATTTTTCCCCATTATGGGGCAGCGGCGTTTTGAGGAAATGCGGATTGAATTGTTAAACAGAGCTACTCAAAAAAGGTAGCTAAAGAATACCTATTGTTTTATAACCCGAATGATCCTGAACAGCAAAAGTTTTTTCTGGCTAACGATAGCTTCTATCCACAGGGATCCTGGCTGTACAATATACTGTTTGTATTTTCTACAATACTTTCTGTTACTGTGGTCATGGCCTTGTTGTTTAGAAAAAATTAGCATTAGCAAGAAAAATCAAATCATCTAGCTATGAAAAAATACTTTATATTGCTCGCGGTTGTTTCGTTTATTCGGTGTAGTGGACAAAATAGGTCCGACACAAACGAGTTTGTAAACAGCTCGGATCTGAAAGGGGAAGTGTGGCATGCCGGTAAAAGTCGTGTATTCAATAAACGTGGTGGGATTATCTTTTCCAATGACGTCTATTTACATTTTCTGGACAAAGACAGTATTCAAATGACATACTCCCGGTATTCGCCAAGCATTGGTCTTCGTACCATGAAGACAAATGGAATTTACCGAGTCGATAGGAAAACGAAGTTTCTATTGTTTTCTCTGAACCAAAGGACACATTTGGACGTAGTCGACTTTCAATAGGTGGAAAAGATGTACAGTTTTCGCTATATGTAATGAGTTCTGTCAGAAGTCCTGATGAGCCAGCATTCGACATAACAACATTACCGCAAATTAAAACCTATCATTTTAAAATTAGCAACTATTTACCAAACGGCGATTTTATGGCGGAACTTACCTTATTAGACGACAAGCAAGTGGCCTATAATTTCGGAACTTACCTGTTTGACAATAATAAAGCGGCAAAGCAACAATAATCAAGGCGTCATTACCTTTTTTGTTTTGTTAGGCTCCTTTTAACATCCAGTGGACTGTATTGATGATTAAAAAAGCGCTTTCTGACAGGGAAACACTACCAAAACTAATGAAATGATCAAGATAAACCTAGCAGCCAAGCTAAATATCTAACGGTATAAAGATCCATAATTAGATCGCTATAATATTATTCAAATTATTCCATCACTAATTAAATTTATAACAACACAGAGCAGCATCTGCTGAGGTAATAAGCTATACTCGGGTCGATGGTCATTATTTGCTTCAATAGTAATGGATGTAGAATAAGTGAACATTACGATGATAAGGAAGAAAAAACGGGGCATTTGTCAACCAAATGCCCCGTGTAATGAAAGGTAGCTTGCTATTTATTCAATGTAGCCAGGATTTTGAACTAGCAATGGATTCTTTCGGATCTCATCCCGTGAAAGTGGTAAGAAATAAAGCTGATTTTTCCAGGCACGATCTTCTCTTGTATTAAATTCTTGAGGTGTATAGGTATAATCGTATATAGTTTCATCATATCTATAAGTGCCTGAGAGTGATTTTCCGGGTTTGAATGTCCCATTGACTTGGATGATCGTCACTTTACGGCCCAGCGTTTCGGCGGCAATCAACCAACGGCGCGCATCAAAAAAACGCTGTTGTTCGTAAGCCATTTCTATGCGGCGTTCATGTCGATATATTTCCCGCAACGTATTTTGATCCGTTGCAGTAATAGCAGGCATACCGACGCGGAATCGAATTTTATTTAACCAATCTTTGGCTGGCGCCGTTTCACCCAGTTCAATACATGCTTCAATGTAGTTAAACACCGCTTCGGTATATCTAAAATAGGGCCAAGGTACAAATTGTCTTCCTTGAGCATCGACAATATCAGGATCTGGATCAATAAACTTATGAATATAGTAACCTGTCCAGGTTCCATTATGTGGTTCTATTGAACTTTGCTTGGTATCAAGTCCAGAAACTTTAGTCAATTTCCCATCTATTATCAAATCGTAGGAACCGGTTTGGATCTGATTGGCCGGATCAAATCCATAACCCGATTTGTCTCTGGGTTTCAATCTGCACCATCGTAGAGAATGGAAGCATAAAAACGCGGATCCCTGTTTTTATAGGAGCAGATTTCTGTGCGGGATTGTTCCAGCTAAATTTGCTACCGTCCGCCATCTCATAATCATCCACCAACCACCCAATGGGCTGGTTACCACCCCAATTTCGGTAGCCATTTGGTCCATTATGCAGGCCCTGTGAGGAGCTACTTTCAATGATGAAATAACGTGCAAAAAGAAGATCAGTCGCAGCGGCAGGATCGATACCAGGAGCTTTACTTCCGCCACCCATGGCAATGCTTTTATAATTTGCCCGACCTTCGGCAGCAGATACTGGATCCGAAAGATTAAGTTTATATCCAGTTCCAGCATCTAATACAGCTTTAGCTGCGGCCTGCGCCAATTTATACCGTTCTTGCTGGGAACCACTCATATAACATAATAAAGGTAGTTTATCTTTTAAATCACTCAGGTCTGTAACTTTTGCTGTCAATTTCGCATTGTCATGTAGATCGCTTGCTGCGTAAAGGAGCATTCGGGATTTAAGTGCTAAAATGGCGAGGGCTGTGACACGTCCTTTATCCAATTTTTTACGTCCAAGTAGTCTGGAAGCTTCATCACAATCTTTGACAATCAGGTTGACACATTCTTCATAGCTGTTCCGTTTGATTTCATAAATGCTGGGATCCTCCGAATAGTCGTAACTGCTTGTTATGATCGGAACGCCACCATAATAACGGAGTAACTGATGATAACAATAAGCGCGAATAAAGTAAGCCTGTGCTAGGAGTTTATCTTTTGAATATTGATTGGAGATTCCATTTTTGCTTGCATCGGAAAGGCGTTCAATGGCAATATTGCTGAATCGAATGTAGACATACATCCGTTCCCACCATCTCGATGTGCCATCCCAGCCCAGTGTTGCCCCGTGATAGTTCCCATATTCAATAAACGGAAGGCATCGGAGTGATTCCAAATCGCTTCATCGGTAGCGGAGGCCTGCATCTGCTCTGTAAAACCAGAATTACTGGTTTCAAATGCATTGTAAATATCACTGACAAATTTTTCAGCCAGCACAGAGTCCTGCCATACTTTTTCATCCTGAAAGCGATCGCGGGGAGTAACATTCAGAAAGTCTTTTTACAGGATGTTGAAAGAAAGATCACCAATATCAGGATAGAAAAGAATTTATTTTTAATAATCGTTTTCATAATTATGCTTTTAATGTTGTACTAAAGTTTATAAACCGACTTTGACACCAAAACTGATGATTTTGGATTGTGGATAATATGCGCCGGCACTATTATCTGATTCGGGATCCCATATCTTTATTTTATCCCATGTGATAAGGTTAATACCATTCGTGTAAAGCCGAACAGAATGGAGACCGATCCGTTTGCACCAATCGTCTGATAAATTGTAACCTAGTTCAACATTTTTGAGCCGCAGATAGTTGGTACTCCTAATCCAATAGGTATTATCGTTCATATAATATTGATCCGATCGGTTTGTCAATCGGGGATCTTTGTCGCTAGGATTGTCGATACTCCATCGGTTTTCATAGGACCATTCGAGGTAATTTCCGATAGCGCCAGACTCAAGTGAGGCGATTCTCCGAAGTCCTCCTGTGGCACCTTGCAGCAGCACACTTATGTCAAATCCTTTATACTGAGCAGCGAAGTTAAAGCCGCCAGTAAATGTGGGACTACCATTTTGATTAAGACGGACCCTATCATCGCTTGTGATTTTTCCATCCCCGTTATAGTCGACAAACTTCATGTCACCCGGTCTAAGCTTATTTTGCCCAAGTCCACTGTAATCTATTGTATTCGCATCAATGGCTGCCTGATCTTTAAATACGCCGTCATACAAATAAACGAGCCATGAATCCGTCACCTTTCCAATCTGCCGCTGATGTTGCGGCGTATTGGCGACATCACTGGAGTACTGGACATTATTGCGCGCATAACCACCATTGACACCGACGTTATAAGTAACTTCTCCAATTTTATCGGTATAAGTCAATTTAAACTCGTAGCCTTTATTGATGAGATTACCAAGGTTGGCAATAGGGAGATTACCAGCAATACCAGAGCTTTCGGGAATTTGCCCTGGATTTTTTGTTAAAACGCTTGTCCTTTTATTATAGAAATAGTCAAGTTCTAGATTTAATCGGTTATTTAAAAACAATGCTTCCAATCCGATATTGCTATTGTTGGCAACTTCCCATGTAAAGTAACGGTTTGGAATATCACTTTCGTAGAGTGTTTGAAACACCCTATCATTGAAAACACCAGACCCAGTATTCATGAGGGACAAATATTTATATTCCTGCAAACTTCCGCCATAATAAGCCTCAGCACCCATTTGCCCCCAAGAGGCCCGAAGTTTTAAGTTATTGACAAAGGAAACGTTATTTTTAAAAAATTCTCCTCTGAGATACGCCAGCCAGCAGAAACTCCAGGGAAGAACCCGAATCGCCCATCTTCGGGGAAAACATAAGATCCATCTACACGCCAATTGAATTCGATAAGATACTTTTCGTTGTAGTTGTAATTGAACCGGCCATAATAACTCAGGCGGGCTCTATCATAAACATTCTCGTTGCCCATTGTCTGACGCTCGCGGTCACCGAAATTTAATTGTTCAACCTGAGCGGAAGGGAAATCCATTCGATTGGCAAAAAGCCGTTATTTGTTACTTTTTCACGTGTTAATCCTGCGATAGTGGAGATATTGTGTCCCCTTTTAGACTTGTGTCATAGGATAGAAGAGCCGAAAGGTTTACTGCCAGTTGATCTTCCTGTGCCTCTCTAAGTTGGGCTTTACGTTCTATTCCGGCAGGCACACGTGCTGTAAGCTTGGGTGTTACACCATCGGCCTCGAAAGTTATTTTATCCCAGTCGTAAAGTGTCCATGGTGTTTCCCATCTTTTGCTACGCCCCAATACTTGTCTATTGAGGCAGTTCCGTTAATTTCAACCCTTTAACTCCAGGGATCTTAACATCAATGGACCCCGTGTTTTGCAAATAGTCTCTGGTATTGCGGTCGTACCCCGTATCACCTGTGGTAATAACGACAGGATTGGCTCCTTGTTCCAGGTCTGGACCAGGAGACCATTGGGCCATGTAGCGATATTTGTGGGGAGTCCACGGACCAGGAACCGAAAGATCGTTCCGGCACTGCGTGTGGGGTAATTGCGAGACTCTTCCCGACCGGTGATGGCCAGCCGTGCTGTAATGTAATCATTTAGCTTAAATTCAAAATTTGTCCGAAGGTCATACTGTTTATAATAGGTCGCCGAATTTTTATAAATAGCATCTTGATCCAAATAACCCAGCGAAACAAGGTATTTTGTATTTTCTGTACCGCCAGTGATCTGTAGATTATGGCGTTGTTGTGGAGCCCAATCTCTCATTGTAGCGGAGAACCAGTCGGTATTTGGGTAACGTAATGGATCGGATCCATCCATATACTTTTGTCGATCTGCAGGAGTATAGGTTGCTTCGATAGTCTTCGAGGGGCCTTTATAGATACCTGTTCCTGTATTAAGTGCTTTCCATATCGCTGACCATTGGGATGGATCTTCGGGATATACTTTGGTTACTTCATTAATAATATCGGTGTACTGTGCCGAATTTGCCATCTTGGGTGTTCGTGTAGGACGTTGGAGACCATAGGTAAAATCGTAGGTGAACCGTGGTTTACCCATCTTGCCTTGTTTGGTTGTAACCAAGATCACTCCGTTACCCGCGCGCGAGCCATAAATTGCTGCGGAAGCATCTTTCAGTACAGAGACACTTTCCACATCATTTGGATTGATTCGGTCGATACCACCTGCTCTTGAAGGCACACCATCAATGACAATCAATGGACTGCTATTGCCTCCAGACAAGGAGTTTATACCACGAATACGTAGCGTAGAACCATCACCGCCCGGCTCACCACTATTTTGCATCGCTGTCACACCAGGCAGACGGCCAGCAAAGGTGGAAAGATTGATAGAGGAAGACTTGGCCAGTTCTTCGCCTTTTACGGAGGCTATAGCACCGGACACAACAGCTTTTTTCTGGGTACCATAACCTACTACAACCATTTCATCGAGTACCTGCGTTTGCTGTTTCAATACAATATTCTTTAGTTGCGCCAGATTGGCGACCGGAACTTCAGGATTTCATAACCAACGGCACGGATCAAAAGGATTTCTCCTTCGGATACTTCTAAACTAAATCCACCGTCAGGTCCCGTTGAAGTACCTTTAGCCGTACCTTTAACTGTTACGCTGGCGCCTGCAATAGGATCTCCCTTCGCATCTTTTACAATACCTGATATAGGCTTCAATTTGTTAATTCTATTGATAGCAACGGTATTACCTTTTATGGTGTACTGGAATGGTATCTGACTAAAAAGTTCCTCTAGTACCGCTTCATTGGTCTTGTTGATCAGATTGGGATCCACCACCCAAATATCTTTGATATCTGCAGATCTATAAAAAATACCAACCCGGTTTTGCCTTCTACTTTTTTGAGTGCTGTCACTAGAAGAATACGCTGATTGTTGTGGGTTGCTGATTGTGAAAATGCGAGTGTATCAATCGACTGCAAGCTCATTCCTGCCAGTACAACACCACATTTGAATGTTAGCATCAATGATGCTTTCCGCTTCCAAAAATGCATATCCGCATATTTGAAAGGGCACTTAATTGGGGTAAAGTGTCTCATACTTAAAAATTGGTTTTAAATTTAGTTTTATAATTCTCATACTGTTCCCTTTGAGGGGAACAGTATCTTTATGTTTGTAGGTTTAATAAGCCGTTTTTATGACGACTTTGCGGTTTGTAGCGGTTGTATCTAAACTGAATTTAATATCGGCTCCACCGATGATTTCCATGACTTGGGTGAAACTGAGTTTTTACCTATCTTACCCGAAAATGTGGCCGTTGATTTTGGTCCCTGATATTCTACCTTGATATCATACCATCGCGCCAGTTCCAGCATAACAGATTCGATGTTATCATCTGAAAAGCTGAAGTAATTATTTTTCCAGTCAACATCAGTCTTGTTTATCGCCCTATTTTTTAATTGTATAGAGCCATCTGCATAACTAATAGCCCGATCACCGGGTTGTAAAATCAATTCAGCCTGTTTATTGAAAATACGAACCTTACCTTCCAGTAAGGTTGTCACAAAACCATTGTCTTCGGGATAGGAGGAAACGTTAAAATGCGTTCCCAAGACTTCAATCTTGCTGTCATTGTTGTTGATATTGACCAGAAAGGGGAGCTGTGGGTTTTACTGACTTCAAAATAAGCTTCACCAGTCAGGAAAACTTCGCGTAATGCACCATTAAACGCAATTGGAAAGCGCAATTTGCTACCTGCATTTAACCAGATCTGTGTACCGTCACTCAGCGTGAGGTGATAGCGTCTTCCATTTGGAGTTTCAATGGTGTGATAAATATTTTGCGCTTGGGCCTGAGGTTGACTCAGAGAATAAACGGCCTGCGCGCTATCATACTGCAAGGAGACTCCAGCACTCACAGCTAAAGAATTTTTATTGTCACTGCTGTTGTCAAGTTGGATTATTCTTCCGTTAGGCAAACTGAGCATGCCACCATCATGTCCTGGCTCAAAGTCTGCCGCAATGGTTCGTTGAGATGGCGTTTTTTAGATTCGGGTTGATACCAGTAGATCCCACAAACGAGAACAATACAGGCTACAGCCGCCGCAATCCCAAGTCTGAGCTGGAAAACATTGGATTTATGTTCTGTAGGACCACCCATTATTATTTCGGTTTCAGGAACTTTATCAATGGCTAGGATACGCTCAATTTGGCTGGTCTCCAATGGAGCGAATGTCTCCTGATCGGTGTTATATTTCTCCATCAATCGAATAAAAGCCTGTTCGACCGTCTCTTGATCATCCTGTAACAGAAGATGATGCAGTTCAGACCACTCTGCTTCGGTCAATTGTTGCAGGTAATAACATTCCAATAGATAGTCTATCCGGTTTAGGTGCATGATATTGGTTTAATAAAATTTAAAGAAAAAGCAATCTATTCCCCCTTTGATTATAGGAATGTAGTTTCTGAACGGACTACTATTGGGGATTATTATTTTTTTAAAATATTTTTAATAACAATAGAATTCCAAAGGAAACTGGATAGCCTTGATCCGAAAGAGCTTGCCGGATTTGCTTAAGGGCGGTACTGATTGTGTTATGTACGGTACTCGTCGAAATTGCAAGTTGGCTGGCGATCTCTTTGGAATTGAGATGCTCTTCTCGGCTAAGTAAATATATTTTTCGACGCTGATCGGGCATACTGGCAACGGTTTGATAAACAATCTTTTTGATCTCATCAAATTCCATTGCGCGGGGCAGATGTATAGTAGACAGAAGCTCTTGGTCGTATTGCAACTTAAGTCGGGAAACCTTGTTTTTGGCATGGACTTCCTTGCGTAAGAACGTTAAACTCTCCATGCTGACGACTTTATAAAGCCAAGCTTGGAAGTTGTCAATTTCAAGAATACGATCGCGGTATAGCCATACGCGCAAGAAGGCCTCTTGTAGGATATCCTCGGCTTTGGAAGGATCTTCATAGGTAAACTTCTTTAAGAAAACGATCAGTTTGGCATAATAGATTTCATATAAACGACCAAATGCTTTTTCGTCTCCAGTTGAAATGGCTAATAATAATTCCCTATCCTTATCCAATGATTCCATTTTTTCTTGAAAGTATCTTCTTTTCTAATTACAGGATAAAATTAGGAAAACCGAAGCAGGTTTTCTCACGCTTATTATAGAATTTGAGTACATTATATAAAAGTTTTTTTAAACCCAGTCTTGTTTCTATTACATAAGACAACGATTTATTCGATCTTGTACTATTCCTTTCCAAATAAGACGTTTCCATCTGCGTATAGTCCTAAAAAAATTACACCTCCCTAATTTCCCGTATCTAACTAAAGGATCTTGAAATGTTGATTTAAGCTTAAAAAGAACTAAGGAACAACCGATTAGTTGATAAGGGGAGGAACAAAAAAAAAAGTGCAACAGTAATCTGTTACACTTTCTTAGAAGATGCGCCATGCAACTTCGAGATTGAGTATTCTACTTAATTAAGCGATACGTACATTAGTTGCGTTAATGCCCTTTTTCCGTTTTCTACATCAAATGTTACGCTATCATTTTCACGTACTTCATTGATTAGACCGGTAACATGTACGAAAATGTCTTCACCACCATCAGCTGGTGTAATAAAACCGAAACCTTTTGTCTGGTTAAAGAATTTTACTGTTCCTTCTTGCATTGTATTATATATTAGTATTAAATTATTCATTATTAAACCTATTGAAAAGATACTGCTATCCCTGCAATGATAAATCTATTTGTTCACAAGAAATGATGTTTTGTATTTTAATGGGCTTGGGTTTATGCAAGTTCAAAAAAGGTACTTCACCTATTATTTTGACAACAAAATTAGCTTCTGAAAATGCAAAACTGAGCGGAAAGTGAAACTTTGACGATTTCAGAAAAGCAAAGGCGGAGCCTGATTATGTTACAAGTATAGGTATAAAATATTGATATATAACATATTTTATGTTTTATTTTCGAAACGCATTCATTCTTGACCTTGACGCTCACATTAGAAACTTCTTTTATTACAATTATCTTTGAAACAGAAAGTTAATTAGCCGATCGTTGTTAAAAAGGAATCTGGATCTCGATCAATGTATGACTCTCTGCCTGTTTCAGACGCATATTGCCCTTCAAGAGTTCCACCTGATTATGAATATCTGGTGGAATAGCTCGTTTAGACTTGAGCAGCCCGATACGGAAGTCGATGCCGATGCTGGATTATGACTAGGTTGCAAGCTATATAGATCAGGGGAGAAGCTTTGGATGTGTGAAATGATCTTTTGAAATAATGAAGGCTACTCTATCGTATTCCTAGTATTGATAATTTTTAGTTGATTCTTTATTTTTCCAATCGCAGTTTTAAAGGTTTAAAGAATAGATAAACTACACCGATGCCTATTGTCATTGCAACAACATAGCCTATAAATGCGACTGTTTCAGCCTGCTGTTCTGTTCCTTTGTGAACTGTTTCAACGAAAAAACCTGTATTCCCTTGAAGCCAAATAACCAATGTGTTAGATTCCAAGCAAAATGAAGCCCCGCTGATAACGCAATATTTCCTGTTCTTAGGGTAGCAAATCCAAATAGGATCGCTCCTAATCCCGATCCAATAAGTGCGTTTACAACGGTATACCCTCCAAGAAGGTGCTCAATAATGAAAATCACTACAACAATAATCATTGCGATAAAAGAACCAGTAGTTGCCTTTAATTTCCAAAGCATATATGTTCTAAAGACAAGCTCTTCACGACAAGCCACAAAAAGAAACAAAGGAATATATACACCAAAAATATTTGGGTTGAAAGTTTGTGATCGGGTAAAAGTAACCTTACTAAAATTGAATACAATCACGGTCATAATAAAGACCATAACCATACCTATGACAAATCCTGATGTAAAGTATATAAGACTCTTTCTATTATAACCTAGTCCATTTTTGGAAAGTGTACTTTTATCATTACGAACGAACCAATAAACCAAGGCAAAAGTAAGGATGGATGCAACGATTATAGAGAACAGATCTGATGAAGGAAGCTGTTTTGTAATCGCAGATGAGCCAACAAAAATAAGCAATGTAAGCAGGTAAAAAGCGATCACCTTCAAATAGCTAGATACTTTTTTCATTTTTTAGGTTCTTTTACATAAAGTTAGTTAATTGATGCCAGGAATCGTTGAGCTATTTTCAATTATCCCCAGGATCGCTGATAAAGATTATCCTGGGGATAGCTTGTTAACCATTATAATGTTTTTATACCCATTCTTTATTCCGCTTTGTCATAGGAAAACTGAATACCTGCAGTTCCGCCAGTTTCTATAAAAGATTCATAAAGCCATGGGCGGTATCTGCTCTCGCCCAATCTCTTTGTAATTCACAGAAAAGTTGTGCAACACTAACCGGCTGACCTCCGGCTTGTTCAATTCTGCGCAATGCGGCATCATGTGCTGCTACAGAAGTCCCCGACAGCATCAACAACCGGATAAACTTCAAATCCTTCTTGTAGTGCATCCAAAGAAGGGAAGGAAAGGCAGGCTTCAGTCCATAAGGCAGTCATAATGAGTTTAGACCGTTTTGTTTCTTTAACAGCCTTTAAAAACTCCACATCCTCCCAAGCATTTATTGTCGTACGATCATAAGAAGGTATCCCTTTAAGCTCTTTCCGTAATTGGGGAATTGTTTCAAAGTTCAAACCAGTTTTCACATTGACAGTGGAGAGGATGATAGGAAGATTATAGAGCTTTGCCATCTTGGCCAACCCAACAATATTGTTGATAAGGAGTTGCCTATCCATGGAGGCAATCGAATTAACCTGTACTGGCTGATAATCAATAATGACTAGAGCCGCATTTTCTGGAGTAATCAAATGATCTTTCTTTTGATCACGAATTGGAAAACTTGCCATAATGTTGTTTTTTAATTTTTTGATAATCTTTGATAATCTCAATAGGCCACATTCGCGACCTATTTTTCTCACTTATAAAATTAGATAAGGCCGCTCTTTTAAAGAATAATCTAGATTAAGTAGTAAACTTAATGCACATTAAGTTTTTGAGAATGCTGATAAAAGTTCTTTACAGCTAATTTTATATATAGTGATAACTTCAAAAAAACAACCATAACCGACTGAATATAAGACAAATTACAGCTAGTATTGTTTTATGACAGGTATCTTTTATGCGTCTATTTAAAACAATCATTAAACAGACAGACTTGTCTGTTTAATGATTGTTTTCTATTTTTGTATTACAAAATTTTAAAGAAATGGATAACCTGAAAGAGAGAGTTTTAAATACAGCCTCCTTATTATTCCATCAACAGGGATACAATAGCACAGGGATAAATCAGATCATAAGTGAGGCAAAGGTTGCCAAAGCTAGTTTTTATCAGCATTTTAAATCCAAAGATGATCTTTGCATCGCTTTTTTGACCTCTAGACATGCCTTTTGGTTTTCGGAGCTCCGCGCATATACGCAAGACTCAGTCAGCCATAAACAATCCATATTGGCTGCATTTGATTTTATTATTCATATGAATAATAAAGAAAATTTTAGAGGTTGTAGTTTCCTAAATATTCTTTCTGAGCTCTCAAAAAATCAAAGTGCAATTCTTTCTGTCATACAGTCTCACAAAAATGATCTGAGAAGATTTTTCACAGAAATACTAGGTGAGGGCTTATTGGCTGCGCATATCTATCTATTGTTTGAAAGCGCTATTATTGAAAGTCAGCTTTTTAGGTCAAATGAACTTGTTCTGAAGTCAAAAGAAATTGTTAATCATATTATTTAAAATTTATGGAACAGAAACATCCATTGCCACCTTTTACATTGGAAACGGCAAAACAAAAGATCCAGATGGCTGAAGATGCATGGAACTCCCAGAATCCTGAGCGGGTGTCCATGGCTTATACGATAGACAGCGAATGGCGAAATCGGCATCTATTTATCAATGGTAGGAAGAGATCGTCCAGTTTCTAACGACAAAATGGGCGAATGAACTGGATTATAAATTGAAAAAGAGTATTGGTCTCATACCGAAAATAGAATTGCTGTCCGATTTGAGTATGAATATAAAAACAAAGATGGAAGATGGTTTAGAGCTTATGGAAATGAGAACTGGGAGTTTGATGAAAATGGTCTGATGAGCAAACGGTACGCGAGTATTAATGATTTAGAAATAGCAGAGAGGGATCGGCATTTGTAAAAGTGTTATTGCTTTCTGAAAGCGGAACCTATCATGTTCTGATATGAGTAAAGCCCGACATATAATATCGGGCTCTACTTGCACTTGATTATACAAATCATTTTTTATTCGCTAATCAAGATCTTCGATCGTTGCATCTGGTGCGTTTGATTTTACAGATTCAATACCGTTTTCCATTCCATTCGCACTTTCATACATTTCGCTTGTTCCTATAACTTGGCCGTTGGTTGCTTTCAAGTTGAAATAATGCTTCCCATTTGTTGAAGTCTTTCTTTCAAATTTATCATTATCCTGGGCGTTCCTTTTTACAGATTCAATCCCATTTAAACAGTTCGCCTTTGTTTTATATCCTTCACTGTTCAAAATAACCTGACCATTTCCAGCTTTTAAATTAAACTGGAATTCGCCATCTTTTCTTGTTTTCACTACAAATTTTCCCATTTTTTCTATTATAAATTTTTATGTGATAAATGCGATTTACGCTCTAATAAAGATAACGTAATAAATTGTTTTTATTGTGAAACAATGATTAAATTATTTGCGCTAAAACAGTAAGCCGCCAAAACAGTAGATAAAAGTTTACATGATAAAATCAAAAAATGTGTATGTGTGCTTTATCAAATTTTTTCAGGAATAAAGAAGAGGAGTTTCTACGAAACAAAAAAGAGCAACTTTCTACAGTTGCTCTTTATTTTGCGGAAAGGAGGGATTCGAACCCTCGATACAGTCATCCCGTATACAGTCTTTCCAGGACTGCTCATTCGACCACTCTGACACCTTTCCGTGTTTCAGTGCACAAATGTAGTAATTTTTTACTTTATTGCAATACCACTCATGTTTTTTACAGCTTAATTTTTTCTATACTGTTGAACTTAAGCCTATTGTTTTTATATTTTTTTGAATAAAACATATTTCTTATTTTTCAGAATGACAAATAGCTATTTTGATATAAAAAAGATGGTTTTAGAAGTTTCCATCGCACGGACAAATGATCGGATCGCGATGATTGAATCTGCTCTGGAAACCGCTAGAGATTCCAGTAATGACGATACAAAAAGTAGCGCTGGTGACAAATATGAAACTTCCCGCGAGATGATCCAACAAGATATCAATCGCTATCAGGGTCAGCTTCTGGAAGCGAATAAAGACCTGTTACAGCTGACCAATATTGAGGCAACGATAGCCGAGGTGACAGACTTTGTCAAATTGGGGAGCCTTGTCAAGACCAACGCAGGACTTTACTTTATTGCAACTAGTATTGGTGCTTTGAAAATAGGCGACATTAGTGTTTTTGCAATTTCACCGGTATCACCTATAGGTCAGTTGCTTCTAAGTAAAAAAGTAGGGGAGAGTTTTCTATTTAACAAACTAAATCAGACAATTACAGGAGTCTATTAATCGCCAAAATACAGGAAAGCTAAACAATATCTCAATCTAACTGTTTTTACTATGAACGAAAATAAAACGATACGATGAAATTAAACAACTTACTTTTGATATTTTCATTAGGTGTTTTACCTTTTGTTCACTCATGCCGGTCACCAGAATCCGATGATAAGTTAAAGTCTAAAATTGAAGAAGCTTTAGCTGATAACCAAGGCATAGCAGTGGATGTAGAAGCGGGTAATGTTACCTTGAACGGACAATTAGGATCAGATTCATTGAAACAGATTATTGAAGAGAAAACAAAGTTGGCCGGCGGTGAAAATATCAAATCGATCCATAACAATATTATGGTCAATCTTCCGGAACCAGAAGATGCACGCGAAAAATATCATGAAATAGTGGAGGGGGCGGTGGATTCGACTTTAACCAGAGATGTCAATCGGGTTTTAAAGGATTTTCCGACGATTACAGCTCAAGTAAAGGAGGGGACAATTATCGCTACCGGAAATATTGAAAAATCGCAATTGGATTCGTTAAAGAAAAGATTGGAACATATTAAACCAAAAGGTCTTGATATGAAAGGAGTAACGAGTCGATAGCTCACTCGTATCCATAACAAAAATAAGAGCTACAAACCCATAGGCGAGTAGCTCTTATAATTTATGCATATGTTTATTTAGTACCAATTTAAGCATTTTCCATCAGATCCCGAATAGCAACTGAAGCAATCGCACCGCCAAAAGCTGCCGGTAGATAGGACATTGTTCCATAAGCCGATTTCTTGAAATTACTTCCATCGGTATACAGCAAGGATTTTTGTCTGGCAATTCAGTTGAGAAGGCAACTTTAACACCGTCACGGATACCATGTTTACGCAATTTTTGCGGATATGCTGGGCTAACTTGCAGTTATAGGACTTACTTATATCGGCAATCTCAATTTTAGTTGGATCAACTTTACCGCCCGCACCCATTGAACTTACAAATGGCATTTTTGCATCCAGTGCCAGTCTGATGAAGAATAACTTTGGTGTGATACTATCAATGGCTTCCACACAATAGTCAGGTTTCATGTCCAATAAAGCTGGTATTTTTTCGGGGATAATAAAGTCTTGGATCACGGTCAACTCCAATTCTGGATTGATAGCCAAAAGACGCTGTCTCATGATTTCAGCCTTCGCTTCACCATGGTTCGTTGCAAGAGCTGGGAGTTGTCTATTTCTGTTAGATGGGTCTACTGTATCACCATCTATAATGGTCATTTTACCAACCCCTGCACGACAGATAAATTCTGCAGCAAAGGAACCTACACCACCTAGCCCCAGAACCATTACGTGTGAATCCGCTAATTTTTCCAAAGCTGTCCTACCGACCAATGCCTCAGTGCGTGACAGCCAACTTAAATCTTTCATTTTTTAATACAATCTTATAATTATGATATAATGCCTGCTTTAGCATCTCTACTGGAATAGACCGAACTTGAGCGACATATTGATATAGGTTAGCAATTTCCGTTGCTGTATCGGTATCTGTTTCCAAAAATAAATGTGCAAGGGGAATATTTTTTACGACTTGATCCTGGCTGCCATCCAAACAATGGACACCGATTGAAAGGTAGTACCCTTTATCAATGAGCTGTTTGGCTAAGATCCAATTCTTGCGATAACCATGAAAGATAACCGGGAGTTGAAATTTTTCTTTTGCCAAAGAAGCCTGAATCTCCTGAAAAGCACGAACACAATGAATAATCAGCGGTTTCTGAAAAATATAGCCAATAGAATCTGCTGGTCAAAACCTGTTGCTGTTCCTCAAAGGGAACAGTGCTATTTTTGTCCAGACCGCATTCACCTAATGCTACAACATTCGCGTTTTGTATCATTGTACGCATCAATTCCAATGCTTTTTCCGTATTGTTGTTGATATACCATGGATGTAAACCAATCGAGCAGTCTCCTTTAATAATAGATTCACTATGGTTCAATGCTATATTTACAACAGATAGTGTAGAACCGTCCTGTATAGTATTAGGCCGATGTGTATGTATATCGATATAGGGATTTGCGTTGTCAACAGCACAAAGTTCGAAAAAATAGTTGAAGCAAAAAATATTCTCTACAAAATTAGTATAGTTTTATTATTTCAAACTAGTATTCAATGCATGAAAGATTGCAGAAGCCTTTAAAAGACACTCCTGATATTCTTGTTCTGCTAATGCTTGGTTGGTAACTGCCCCGCCTGTATGAAAAGAGAGGTAATGTTCCTGCTGATTGTAAAGGAGAGAGCGGATCACGACATTAAAATCAAATTCGTCATGTAAGGTATCAAAATAGCCTATGGAACCCGCATATACACCTCTTTTGGAATCTTCAATCTGATCACAGATTCGCATAGCAGCAATCTTGGGCGCCCCTGTCATGGAACCCGCAGGAAATGTATGTCTAAATACGTCCATATTGGGCATCTTTGGATCTTGAGTACAGGTGATGGTAGATATCATCTGATGTACCTGTTTAAAAGATTGGATTTCAAACAAACGTGTTGCTTCAACAGTTCCAGGAAGGGCACTTCGCGTTAAATCATTACGGACAAGATCAACAATCATTACATTTTCGGCAATCTCTTTCTGCGATTGGAGCATACGACTGACAATCTCTTGATCCTCGTACGCTGTAACACCTCTTTTGGCAGTGCCTTTAATGGGCTGAGAAATCAGTTTACCTTGTCTTTTCGCCAAAAAACGTTCTGGAGAAGCGCTCATGATATAATGATGGCCAACTTTAAAAAAGTTGCTGAATGGAGTAGGTGATACAGTATTCAATTTTAGATAAACTTCCATCGGGTTAATATCTGCATTTTCGGCGAAGAACTCCTGACAGAGATTTACTTCATAGATATCACCACGCTGGATATGTTGCTGTACCTTATCAAAGGCGGCAAAGTATTCTTCTTTCGTCCACCTTGAGTGTATCTTTATCTCTGGGTTGGCATTTATCTGTGGGATTACTGTGCCGCAGATGGACTGATACACCGCAACTGGATCATCGGCTTGGATGTGAACTTGATTAGCGGCCCATCTGACCGTAATGGTTGGAACAAAAAAATAGGCAGCTGGAAATCCGAGCTTATCAGTGGCGCTAGTATGTAAATTTTCGATCTCATTCTTAAGATCATAGGATAGAAATCCCGGAATAAACTCGCATTGATGTTTGACTAAGAATTGCTGTAATTGATCCAATACATCATCATCGGCACAAAATGAATGCAAGGCCTTCACCGCCAATACACTCTCAAATCTTCCCCATTCGTCAGGCGCGCCGTTGCTATTAAAGAAAGAAATTTCATCAAATTGCCCCGACCAATGCAGGGCTTTTTGATGAAATTTATCTTTAGAATCGAGAAGATCAAAACTTTCGATCCTCATATTTTACTTTGATAAAGCCAGTGTTTGTTTACGATCCGGACCTACCGATAAAATTGTGATAGGAACTTCAAGTGCTTTCTCCAAATAAGAAATATAGTTGTTTAATGCCTCAGGAATCTCTCCTCGGATGTGATACCAGTCAAATCTTGTTTCCAACCCTGAATTTCTTCCAAGATCGGTTCTGCCTGATGGGTAATAATCTCGTATGGCATGTAATCAATTACTTCACCATTATATTTATAATGTGTACAAGCGTAGATTTTGTCAAAAGTATCCAATACATCGGCCTTCATCATGATTAAATCAGTCACACCATTCAGCATAATCGCATATTTTAGTGCTGGGATATCAATCCATCCTGTACGGCGGGCACGACCTGTCGTAGCACCAAATTCATGACCTAATTGACGAAGTTTTTCACCGGTCTCATCATGGAGTTCAGTAGGGAAGGGACCTCCACCTACACGGGTCGCATAAGCTTTGAAAATACCGTATACCTTACCAATTTTATTGGGAGCAATACCAAGACCGGTACAAGCTCCAGCAGTAGTTGTATTTGATGAAGTAACAAATGGATAAGAACCGAAATCCACATCCAAAAGGGTACCTTGAGCTCCCTCAGCCAATACACGTTTGCCTTCTTTCAGATATTGATTGACTAAATGCTCTGAATCAACATGAGGAATGGTTTTAATAAATTCTATAGCATCTAGGAACGCTTGTTCTTTTCACTGAAATCAGGAATATCGCCATAGTGTGAAAGAATATTTAAATGCTTTTCTTTCAACTTTTGATAACGCTCTTGAAAATCTGGAAGAGTCGTATCACCTACACGTAAGCCGTTTCTACCAGTCTTATCCATGTACGTTGGGCCGATACCTTTTAAGGTAGATCCAATCTTGCCTGCGCCCATTTTCGATTCTGAAGCGGCATCCAATAATTGGTGTGTTGGCAAAATAAGGTGTGCTTTGCGCGCTAGCACCAAATTGCCTTTACCCACCGGATCAAAACCAGCTGTCTTAAGGTTGTCTAATTCTCTTTTAGGATAATCGGATCAATAACGACACCATTACCAATAAGATTTAGTGTACCTTCATTGAAGATACCAGATGGAATTGTGTTGAGCACGAATTTTTGTTATCAAATTCCAACGTGTGTCCGGCGTTAGGGCCGCCTTGGAAACGAGCGATTAAATCGTATTTTGGACAAAATACGTCTACGATTTTACCTTTACCCTCGTCACCCCATTGTAAGCCCAAAAGCACATCAACTTGCATAGCTTTTAAAGTATAGTAATTAAAATGTTATTAATAAAAATAGACTCATTAAAAATAAAAATGTTCAGGAATTTTTCTCCTGAACATTCCTGAACAAATGTACTATTATATTTAACAAAAATATAAGATTAATTTGAAATAGCTTCTTGGGCTACGGTTTCTTCTTTTTATTTTTTTCCTGGCAATCTTGACATACACCGTATAAATTTAAAGAATGGTGTTTGATGTCAAACTTCAATAGGTCCCCATAAGGCTTTGGATCTGGTTGATACGAGGGTCACAAAACTCTACAACCTTATTACATTCAATACAAATCACGTGGTCGTGTTGTTTGAAACCGTAAGACTTTTCGAATTGAGCCATATTACGGCCAAATTGGTGTTTAGTAACCAAATCACAAGACACTAATAATTCGAGGGTATTATAAACTGTAGCACGGCTGACACGGTATTTTTGTTCTTCATATGGATATACAAAGACTCAACATCAAAGTGATCAGTACGTGAATAGATCTCTTCCAAGATAGCATAACGCTCTGGAGTTTTTCTTAGATTTTTATTTTCTAAGTATGCTTCAAAGATTTTTTTACAGTTGCAAAATTTTCAGCTTGATTCATAGTAAAAATATTCTTGTACAAATTTACCAATTTAGATTGACATTTGATAGTATTTCTAAATTGTGATATTCATTTGATTAATTTTCAGATTCATAACGATTTACTCCTGTAATCCCTCTTACTTGTTTGAGGTTTTTCATCAAGCTCTCTAATTGCTGTGTATCATTGACGTATACCATAATATTCCCATCAAAAATACCATCATTACTCGATATGGATAAGGAGCGAATATTAACGGCAAACTCTTGGGAAATAACCGTTGTGAGTTTATTGACCAATCCGACATCATCGATCCCCACAATATGCAACCCAGTCAGGAATGCAGAGTCTTTTGTAGAAGCCCAGCGTGCCTTCAGGATACGGTAGCCATAATTCGCCATTAACTTGGACGCATTGGGGCAACTGGTACGATGGATCTTGATACCGTCATTGACTGTCAGGAAGCCAAAAATATCATCGCCAGGAATCGGATTGCAACAAGGGGCTAGGGTATAGTCAACTTTTTGCATATCATCTCCAATAAGGATGGTATCAAACTCTTTCTTATTGATCTTTTCGACCAAACCACCGATATGGCTATTGAACTGATTGCCAGAAGAAGAACCCGCATTAATTTCAACTGCTTTCTCATGCGCCACGTACTCGCGCAATTGCTTGATATCAACAATGCCTTTTGCGACGTTATAAAAAAGATCCTGAGAACTTGGATATTTCAGATAATTAGCAATCTTGTTGATATTATCTGTATTGTAGGTTACTTTTAAAGACTTCAATTTACGTTCCAGAATCTCCTTACCGTCCTCTGCGACTCTTCGTTTTTCTTCTTTAAGGGAGGATCTAATTTTAGATTTCGCTTTTGCGGTAACGACAAAATTGAGCCAATCTTCTTTGGAGACTGCTTACTCGATGTAATAATCTCTACTTGATCACCATTTTGCAAGACGTGGCTAAGTGGGACCAATTTATGGTTCACTTTGGCACCAATACAACTTGCACCTATATCGGAGTGAATCTCAAAGGCAAAGTCCAAGGCCGTGGCATTATTGGGTAATTGAATCAGTGTACCTTTTGGCGTGAAGATAAAAATCTCATCGGAGAACAGATTCATCTTAAAATCATCCACAAAATCCATGGCATTCTGATCAGGGCTGCTCAATACATCGCGTACCTTTTTGATCCATTGATCCAGGCCAGAATCTGAATTAGACTCTTTATATTTCCAGTGGGCCGCAAATCCTTTCTCTGCAATTTCATTCATCCGTTTGGTCCGAATCTGTACCTCTACCCATTGGCCTTTGGGGCCCATCACTGTGGTATGCAAAGATTCATAACCATTTCCTTTGGGGAGGAGATCCAATCGCGTAAACGGTCTGGATTGGGGCGATATAAATCCGTAACAATGGAATATACTTTCCAACATTCGGTTTTTTCCTTTTCGTCTACCGCATCGATGACGATACGGATGGCAAATAAATCATATACTTCCTCGAATGGAATTGACTTTTTGCGCATCTTGTTCCAGATCGAATGGATGGATTTGGGCCTTCCAAACACAGATGCTTTAATCCCTTGTTCTTCTAGAATTTCTTTAATAGGGTCAATAAAATCACCAATAAATCTCTCGCGCTCAGCCTTCTTCTCATTCAGTTTTCGGGCAATAAATTTGTAGGTATCCGGATCGGTGAACTTCATGGACAAGTCCTCCAATTCTGATTTAATTGCATACAGACCCAAGCGATGCGCTAAAGGGGCATAGAGATAACTGGTCTCCGAAGCAATCTTCAGCTGTTTATCTCTTGCCATAAACTCCATCGTCCGCATATTATGCAGCCTATCCGCCAATTTGATAAGAATAACACGTACGTCGTCTGCAAGAGTGAGCAGCATTTTACGGAAGTTTTCGGCCTGCATTGAACTATTAGGATCGAATATTCCGGAAATTTTAGTTAATCCGTCGATAATGCGACGAACTTTTTTTCCAAACATTTCCTCAATTTCGTCCAAGGTCACATTGGTATCCTCAACAACATCATGGAGCAAAGCGCATACAATGGAGGTCGTACCTAAGCCTATTTCCTCAGCAGCAATTTGCGCCACAGCAATAGGATGATAAATATAAGGTTCTCCTGATTTGCGGCGCATTTCCTTATGACTATCCAATGCCAAATCAAAAGCTTTCCGAATCTCTTGCTTATCCCCGCGCTGCAAAGTAGGCTTGCAGGCACGCAATAATGCACGGTAACGTTTTCTTATCTCTTTGTTTTCTGCCTCTATATCAATCACATAATCTTTCATAAACGTTGCAGGTAAATGATGTTTTTTGAGTATTTTTGTTTAATTTAGTTAATGTATTTCGAATACGATTATCAAGCTAACTTATTTTGTAATAAATTTACCAAAATATAATAGCATTGACAAATTAAAAGAGTTATATAGTCATTCAGATGAAGACAATAGTAGGTGGTTTGCTTTTTCTTCTTGGGACCTTGTCAGGTGTGACACAGGCTCAATCTCTTGTTCTTCCATTGTATGGTGAAGGGGCGCAAGAGACTGTGACTGATTATATGAAAACAACATTACCTTCGGGCGAGATTCTGCCTTGGTTTCCCATCCCTGAGGTTGTTATTGTCAGAAAACGAGTATGGTCAAGCGAGGAAGCAAGACGGGAATATCTACGCTTTAGACGAAATGTACTGAAGGTACTTCCTTATGCGATCTATGCACAAAAAGATACGACCAGCTGGATCGGGATCTAGCCATGACATCTGAAAAAAGGAGCATGAAGCCTTGGTAGAGCGTTGTGAAAATGACGTGAAACAAATGTTTAATAGGGAAATTAAAAACATGACCATTTCCCAGGGTAAAATTCTTATAAAACTGATCGATCGTTATACAGGGCATACAAGCTACGAAATGGTAAAAGAAATGAAAGGTGGAATCTCCGCGTTCTTTTATCAAGGGGTTGCCAAAATTTTTGGGCATAATCTAAAATCTGCGTACGATCCAAAGGAGGACTTCGAAATCGAAAACATTATCCGGGAATTTGAAAGATCAAGACCTAAACCGGTCATGTAGATTTCGATATGCTAATTACAAGGAGACTTGAAAAAGTATCCGGATCCTCATGTAAATACCTAAATTAAGATAATATGAAAACGATTTATGACTTTGATGCCTTGCAATTCAATGGAACCATGAAATCTCTAGGGGATTTTGAAGGAAAGGTTTTGTTGGTCGTCAATACAGCGAGTCAGTGTCTGTTTACGAGACAATTTAAATCGCTTGAAAAGCTCTACCAAAAGTATAAAGAAAAGGGGTTTGAGATACTTGCATTCCCGTCCAATAACTTTCGGAATCAAGAACCCTGACAGGCAGTACGTTGGAGACATTTTGTCGAATAAACCAACAAGTCAGTTTTCCAGTTTTTAAGCGTAGCCATGTCGTTGGTACCTATACGACGCCATTGTATAATTTTCTTTCAAATAAGACAGAAAACGGTCATATAAATAGTAAACCTTCCTGGAACTTTCCAAGTACCTGATCAACAAGCAGGGAGAGGTTGTGGATTTCTATTACCCCACGACTTCGCCATTGTCAGGTAAAATTTGTCGTAATATCGAACGACTTTTAGCGGAGTAAACAACAAACTTTCTACCTTTGACCTCGGCTTCACAGCAGTAAGTCCATCTATGTTGGCTATCGTCAAAATAAGCTAGCAATATGAAAGAATTAACTGCAGAATCATTTTAACCGATTTTGGTGAAATTGGAAGCTGTAAACAAAAAGAGGATATCAATATGCTAAAACTAGATTTATTAGTCATTGCTGTGCATCCCGATGACGCAGAATTAGGGGCAGGCGGAGTAATGGCAAAATATGTTGCTGAAGGAAAAAAGTAGGAATTGTAGACCTGACACAGGGCGAACTAGGCACACGCGGTACAGCTGAGACAAGGGCGCAAGAGGCAAAAGATGCCGCAACGATCCTGGGATTGGCTACTCGCGAAAATCTTGGTCTCAGAGATGGTTTTTCGAAAATGCTATCGAAGAAAAAATGGCTATTATAAGTGCAATAAGGAAATACCAACCTGAAATTGTTATTACCAATGCGATTACCGACCGTCACCCTGATCATGGCAGGGCAGGACAGCTTGTGAATGAAGCTTGTTTCCTTTCGGGTTTAAGAAAAGTGGAAACAAAAGATGAAAATAATCATGTCCAAGAAGCCTTTCGACCACGGTTAGTATTACAGTTTGTACAGGATTATTATATCAAACCTGACGTGGTTATTGATATTACGGACTACTATACTATCAAGGAGAAGTCAATCCTAGCCTATAAAACACAATTCTATACAGGTGAAAACACCAATCCAGATGAGCCACAAACCTATATCTCCAATCCGGATTTTATGGAATCTACTGCTGCTAGAGCGAGAGAATTTGGCCGTTATATCCAGGCAAAGTATGCGGAAGGATTTACTTCTAAAAAGATATTAGGTGTTGATGATTTATTCGACCTGAGATAAAGAAGCTGTAATAAAAGTAAAGAAGTGAAAAGTCGAAGATTTTATGGAGCCTCCTAGAATCTTCGACTTTTATATATATAAACGATAGGCAGTTTATCAGGAGATAAAACCTTTTACATATTGTTTTGTAATCTCATGCTGTGGATTTAACAACACTTGCTCAGTGGGACCAAATTCAAGGATTTCTCCCCATAAACGAAAAGAATATAGTCGGACACCCTTCTAGCTTGTCGTAAGATATGTGTAACCAGAACAATGGTATAATCCTGCTTAAGCTCAATTAATAATTCTTCAATTTTTGCTGTGGATAATGGGTCCAATGCGGAAGTCGATTCATCGCCAAGTATAATTTCAGGTTCAACAGCAAGGCCCTGGCTAAACAAAGTCGTTGCTGCTGTCCAATCGAAAGACCACTTGCAGACTGCCCCAAACGATCCTTGACCTCATCCCATAAGGCTACATTTCGCAATTGTGTCTCGACAATTTTATCCAGTTCCTTTTTATTCTTGGTGCCATGTATACGCGGGCCATAAGCGACATTATCGTAGATGGACATCGGTAAGGGATAAGGTTTTTGGGATAAAAGCCCCATCTTCTTACGAATATGTGTTACCTCAGCATCCTTACCATAAATATCCTCACCGTTCACGAGCACAGACCCTGTTATTTCAACACCTTTCGTATCGTCAACCAGTCGATTAAGTGTTTTCAGCAAGGTGGTCTTACCACAACCCGAAGGCCCTATAATAGAAGTTACACTATTGTTGGGTAAGGCAAGATTAATATTTTTTAAGATATGTCGTCCGTCGATATATACATTAAGATCCTTAATCTGTATATGGGGATCAGTTAATGGGCTGTTTAACGACGATTCTTTTGTTTCGATTGAAGGATATGCGTGCATACTACGATAATTAAAATAATGATTGTTAAAACCAGGGCTGAAGCGTAAGCTCGCCCCTGTACCTCAGGAATTGGACTACTTAACTGAAAAAATATGGCCAAGGGAAGTGTTGCTGCAGGTTCATCTATATATTTAGGCAGATTATCACTAAAGCCTGTTGTCAATAGCACACCAGCAACATCACCAATAGCCCTTCCAAACGCCAACAGAATAGCCGTTAATAGTCCAGCGCGAATGCTCCGCAACATAACCTTAGCGAGCTCCCAACGTGTTGTACCAAGGAAAGCGTGACATTTTTCAAATCTTCAGGAATCGTTTTGATTAATTCGTCTACTGTCCGTACCACAATAGGGATCGTCAATAGTGTGACCGTAATGATACCACCCAATAGCGAAGCTCTAATACCAAAATAGACCATGATACCAAAGCCGACAGCACCATAAACAATGGATGGAACACCGTAAAGTACATCGAACAAAAGCTTTGAAAACTGTGTTACTCTGGAATTTGTTCCTAAATAAATATTAAGATAAAGAGATATTGGGATGCCAATAAAAGCGGAAAGGGCAGTCGCTACACCTGCCAGATAGAGTGAACCTAATATGGCATTTAAGATTCCGCCTTCTTTGCCGATGTAAAACCCACCTTTGGGCAATTGGCTGACCATCTCCCAATTGAGATAGGGAAGCCCCTTATAGAGGATCGTACCTACAATAAAAAATAGGGAAGCAGTCACTGTGATTCCGGACAGATGCATGAAACCCTTCGCGATTTTTTTCGCTCAATAACCTTCTTTTGGTATTATCCATCTAAACCTCCTTCGAGACGTCTCAAGATCAGACGTGATATTAAATTGAAAACAAATATGATCACAAATAGCAATAATGCTGAAAACATCAATGCTGACTCATAAAGTGGGATAGACATCATCTCACCAAAATTGTTGGCAATTAAAGCTGGGATGGGGTAACCGGCATCAAAGATGGACGTAGGAACCTTAGGCACATTACCACAAACCATTAATACCGCAATCGTTTCTCCAAACGCACGAGAGGTTGATAGGACAATTGCCGCAATAATCCCGGGCTTTGCTTTTTGAGAATAACATGTTTTATGGTATCCCATTTTGTTGCTCCTAAAGACAAAGAGGCTGCTTTTAATTCATATGGAATCGTTTGGAGCACCTCAACCATAATTGAAATCATGATCGGAAATATCATGACTGCCAACACGACCCCACCGGCTAACACCGAATAACCAGATGTCACCACGCCAAAAATCGGAGCAATATAAAGCTGGATCAATGGTATAATAAATAACACGCCCCAAACACCATATAGCACTGGAGGAATGGCAGCCAAAACATTAACAAGCGGGAGCATCATATTTTTCAATGCATCTGAAGCATATTCAGTCAGATAAACAGCTGTTAATATACACAGTGGTATGGCAATGGCAAGGGATATCAATGTGACAGCGAGTGTGCCAGCGATAAAAGGCAAAAATCCGAATGAGCCCTTCATAGGCGCCCATACTTTGTCTGTCAACAGCTGAAATACATTGCTATATTCAAATAGTGGAATGGATTTTACGGTTAAACCGACCGCAATAATAAGGACAACTGAAAGCGAAATCAGCAGCAATAATAATGTGGACCGTTTTACTAAAGTATCTTTAACTAGACGTGTATTTAGCATGCTATAACTTATTTAGTTCTTCATTAATCAGTGTTGCACTCAATGGTACATAACCATTTTCCAGTAATTGTGATTGCGCCTGTTTCTGTAGTACAAATGAGATAAATTCCTTCAAGAGCAGAGATTCTGTCTTATTACGTGTGACAAATGTCAGATCACGCGAAGGGGGCAGGGTATCTTCCCGCCGCAACCGCTGCTGTCAAGTCCGACAGGGAGCCATAGAATTGCTCATCTGCTTCGATTTTCCCATTTTTATTTAAATCCAATGGCAATACATCAATATGATCAAATACTTTGTTTGTCTTTAAATTATATACATAATTAATGTTGTTGAAGCCAATGCCAAACTTATCATCTTTAATCGCTTGGGCGATGCCAGGGTCTCCGAAGATGCCAACACCTTGCAGATCCTCCTGTTTGTGTCCAAAAATTTGGCCCAGGTTTCTGCCGCTCCGGCGGCATCCGAACGCACGTAGACATTAATCGGATCTGCTGTAAACTGCGGATCAATTTGATTCCATGTTTTAAATTTTCGATTGACAAAAATATCCGCAAGTTCCTCCCGTGTTAAACCTCGTTTCAGTAATGCTTTATAATTCGGATTGCCCGGATTCAATGTACAAATCACAGCGTCTTTAGCAACGATAATAGGAACTGCACCTTTTTTAACTTCTTGCGCATGAAGATCCCGTGATACCAAACCAATGTCTACCATACCAGTTAGCACATCGGCTATTCCTTTGCCCGCTCCGCCTGCGGAAATATTAAAACGAACATGAGGGTGAATTTTTTAAAGTCTTCACTCCAGATTACCACCAAAGGGTAGAGGGCAAAGGCTCCAGATAATGAAATATTACCTTCAAACCCTAACTCTTTGCTATATCCATTCTTTACTTTTGGCGCGCATGACGTGATCTTAGATACAACTATAAAGCTAAAAACAAGGACTATAAAACATCTTTTATCATTACACCTATTAGTCTACAGGTTTAGTATATTAAATTTTATACGGCAAATATATATTAATTTGGTAGATATTATAGAATATTAAAAAATATTTTTACATTTGACATCGAGAAAAGAATACTAAATCAATAGATTTTATTTGTTTTATGCAAAGCTTCCGTACAGAATTAGAAAATCCAGTCGTGGAAAAGGAGATTATTGAACTTGAAAAAAGATTCGGTTATTTCACGAAGGTAAGATCGCTGATGAGAAATTTAGATCACTGCGCCTTGCCAGGGAGTATATGGACAGAGACAACCAGGGGTTCAAATGGTTCGTATCAAACTTCCATTTGGAAAAGTTACTTTTAAACAATTGATCAAAATCGCAGCAATCTCTGATGAATATGCAAGTCGCAACCTGCATCTGACCACACGTCAGGATATTCAGATTCATTACGTCAGTCTGGATCGCACGCCAGAACTTTGGTCAAAATTGGCAGAGGACGATATTACCCTAAGGGAAGCCTGTGGTAATACTGTTCGTAATGTAACGGCTTCACCAACTTCGGGTATTGATCCGAAAGAACCTTTTGATGTATCACCATATGCACAGGCGACATTTGAATATTTTCTACGTAATCCAGTCTGTGCGGAGATGGGTAGAAAATTCAAGATGTCTTTTTCTGCAAGTGAAGAGGACACCGCTTTCTCGTATATCCATGACTTGGGTTTTATTCCAAAATTAAAGTATGTCGATGGTGTAGAAGTACGTGGTTTCAAAGTCTTGCTAGGAGGTGGACTGGGATCACAGCCATTTTTAGCATCGCTAACAAATGAATTTCTACCGGAAGATGAGCTAATTCCTTATATAGAGGCTACCTTAAGAGTGTTTGACCGATACGGCGAACGCAACAACCGTAACAAGGCTCGCTTTAAATATCTTATTCAGAAACTTGGCTTGGAAGAGGTGTTAAATCTGATCGAAGCAGAAAAGATTGCTACAAAAGTAAAAGCTTTCGCTATCGATCGAACCAAAATTAAACAACCGCTACCACCGGATGACAGCCAAATCACCGTACTTGATCTCGATACCGATTTAAACTATCAGGTATGGAAGAATACGAATACATTTGAACAAAAGCAAGCAGGCTATTATGGTGTCTATGTACGTGTTTCCACCGGGGACATCGGTACCGATAAAGCGCGGTCCTTGATCGCTGGACTAAATGATCTCGTTGCGGATGATATCCGGATAACACAAAACCAAAGTTTGCTATTGAAGTATGCAACCGAAAAGTCGCTACCTCATATTTATCAACTGCTAAAATCATTAGATCTTGCTCAGGTAGGCTTTGACAGTACTGCAGATGTGACAACATGCCCTGGCACGGACACCTGTAATCTTGGCATTTCAAATAGTACCGAAATGGCGCGGGTCATTGAGTCATATATCGCCGAATTCCACCAAGATTTTATTTTCAACAGAGATTTGAAAATTAAGATATCCGGTTGTATGAATTCCTGTGGCCAACATGGACTGGCACATATTGGCTTCCATGGCAGCTCAGTTAAAGCAGAGGGTAAGGTAGTTCCTGCCGCCCAGGTTATGCTCGGTGGTGGCACGATCGGCGATGGTGAAGGCCGGGTAGCCGAACGGATTATCAAAGTACCCACCAAACGAGTATTGCATGTGGTTGAATTCGTACTGAACGATTACAAAAAGAATGCGGAAGAAACTGAAAACTTTCATGCGTATTACGACAGACAAGGTAAAAATTATTTTTACAATCTATTAAAGCCACTGTCAGATCTAACAACGCTTTCGGAAGATGAGTTTGTGGATTGGGGACATGAAGGTACTTTTCAAACAGCGATAGGTGTGGGTGAGTGTGCTGGGGTAGTGATCGATCTGGTAGCAACATTGATTTATGAGGCGGAGGAAAAGCTGCAATGGGCAAATGAGACATTCGGGAAGCAAAATTCGCAGACGCTATCTATCATGCATACAATGCCTTTGTTCAGGCAGCGAAAGCCTTGCTGTTAGATAAAGGTATTAGCGCAAGCACACAAAATACAGTGATCAATGAATTCCAGACACATTTTGTGGAGTCCGGGAATATAACTTTGATCAGTCATTTCCGGAGCTTGTCTTACAAATCAGTAAAAATGAACCTACGGAGGTTTTTGCAACAGGTTATCTACAAGAAGCCACAAAGTTTATCAATGAGGTTTATCAACGTAAAAATTTAACGCCTGTATTGGCTTAGGAGGGAACGGAATGTCGATAGAAGCAAAAGTAACTTTAGTAGGTGCTGGGCCAGGAGACCCAGAATTGATTAGCCTTAAAGGGATCAAAGCAATCCAGAAAGCGGATGTTATTTTGTATGATGCGCTGGTTAATGAAGAACTATTGGATTATGCGAAGGCAGATTGTATAAAAATTTACGTCGGAAAACGTGCTGAACAGCTTTCAACATCACAAGATGAAATCAATCGCTTACTGGTTGATTATGCTTTAAATTATGGGCATGTGGTGCGTTTGAAAGGTGGAGATCCCTTTGTCTTTGGACGTGGGGGTGAAGAGATCGATCATGTGGCACAATATGGTATTGAAACAGCCGTTGTACCGGGTATTTCCTCCGCTATCGGTCTGACGGGGCTACAGCAGATTCCTTTGACCTATAGAGGGATTAGTGAAAGCTTTTGGGTGATAACAGGGTCAAAATCTGATGGTAGTTTATCTAGCGATCTATACCTAGCAGCGGAATCCAATGCGACTGTAGTCGTTCTGATGGGCTATGGAAAATTAGCAGAGATCGTGGCCATCTACCGGGATAAAAATCTTCATCATTTACCTATCGCTTTGATTCAGAACGGTTCACTGCCCAATGAAAAGGTTGTATTGGGAACAATAGACAATATATTAGATGAATCTACTGAAAAAGAGTTGGGGTACCAGCTATTATCATCATAGGTGAAGTGGTGGCGAAACACAGATCGTTTCAACAGATTAAAGAAAAGGCGCTTGCATTATAAATATGAATCAGTTGTTTCCCATATTCGTTAAACTTGATCAGATCCAGACCTTACTGGTCGGAGGAGGAAAAGTTGCGTTGGAAAAATTCCAGGCATTGATAACAAATGATGAGCGATTGAACCTAACTGTTGTTGCAAGGGAAATTGTTCCAGAATTTGAACTATTACTCAGGAATTATCCTCACATTCAACTTCATATACGTCCTTTTGAGACGACTGACATTGAACACAAGCAACTTGTGATTGCGGCCACGAACAATATGGAACTGAATGATGAACTTCGTGCGTTAACATCACTTCACAATATACTTTTCAATGCCGCGGATAAACCAGATCTATGCGACTTTTATTTGGGATCAATTGTTACTAAAGGCAATCTAAAAGTTGCGATTTCCACAAACGGCAAATCGCCAACGATTGCAAAAGGGTGAAGGAACTGCTCAATGATCTATTACCAGCTGAAATCGACGAAACGCTTTCACTGATGAGTGAATATCGTGAACAGTTGAAAGGGGACTTTGAATTTAAGGTAAAGAAGCTGAACGAACATACCAAAAATATATTACGTCATGAGCGTTAAGGAAATTAAAGAAATTATCGGTGATAAAAGGGAGTGGAGATGCTGCAAGTAATTGCATCCCTATATCCTTCAGAAGTTGTTTTTTCGACATCTTTTGGGATAGAAGATCAGATTATCACCGAATGGATCGGCAAAAACAATATCGGTATCGAGATTTTCACTTTAGATACCGGTCGATTATTCAAAGAGACGTACTCTTTGTGGAGCCGCACATTGGAACGTTATCAACTGAATATCAAGACATACACACCAAACACAATATTGCTGGAAGATTTTATCAGTAAAAGGGGCCTAATTCTTTCTATGGATCTGTTGAAAACCGTAAAGAATGTTGTCGGATCAGAAAGATTGAACCATTGCAGCGTGCTATCAAAGGAAAAAAATCTGGATTACCGGCATTCGGTCTGAACAATCGGTCAATAGACATGATATGGATTTTGTAGAGTACGACGAAGTAAATGATATCATAAAAATCCATCCGCTGTTTGAATGGACCTTTGATCAGGTAAAAATGTATTGTAAAGAACAGTATATTCCCTATAATGTCTTACATGACAAAGGATTTCCGAGCATTGGTTGTCAACCCTGTACAAGAGCTGTTCAGGAAGGAGAAGATTTTCGTGCCGGAAGATGGTGGTGGGAAGATCAGAGTAAAAAGAATGTGGTTTACATGCTGTTAAATCTTAATCATAAAAAAGCGTATACCCGAATTCATTAAATCAAATTTTATTATTTCAAAGAATGGACTATTTAGATCATTTAGAAGCGGAAGCAATATATATATTAAGAGAAGTCGCTGGACAGTTTGAAAACCAGCACTATTATTCTCGGGCGGAAAAGATTCCATTACATTGGTTCATCTAGCAAAAAAGCTTTCAGACCGGGTAAATTTCCCTTTCCACTGGTTCATATTGATACTGGGCACAATTTCCCAGAAACTATTGTTTTCCGTGACAGTCTTATTGAAGAAATTGGAGAAAAACTTATTGTTGGCTATGTCCAAGATAGTATAGATCAGGGCAAAGTCGTTGAGCAGAAAGGTAAAAACGCAAGTCGTAATGCACTTCAGACTGTTACCTTACTCGATACGATCTCGAAACACGGTTTCGATGCATGTATCGGAGGAGCACGTAGGGATGAGGAGAAAGCACGTGCAAAAGAACGTATTTTCTCAGTTCGTGATGAGTTTGGACAATGGGATCCAAAAAGACAAAGACCAGAGTTGTGGAGTATTTTCAACGGTAAGATAAACAAAGGCGAGAATGTACGGGTATTCCCGATATCAAACTGGACTGAGCTCGATGTCTGGAATTATATCAAACGCGAACAGATTGCATTACCATCCATTTATTTTAGTCACGAGCGGGAGGTAATTACCCGTAACGGACAATTAATGGCAGCAGCACCATTTTTGAATATTGATGAGGAAGATGTTGTTGAGACTAAATCTGTTCGTTTCAGGACGGTCGGAGATATGACCTGTACAGCAGCAGTAGATTCTACAGCAACTGCTTTGGATGATATCATCGCGGAAATCAAGGCATCAACAGTCAGTGAACGTGGGGCTCGGATGGATGACAAAGTATCCGAGGCAGCAATGGAAGAACGCAAAAAACAGGGATATTTTTAATTCCTCAAATCTAATACTTGATATTGACAACAATGAATATATTGAAATTTATAACAGCTGGTTCGGTAGACGATGGTAAAAGTACCCTAATTGGTCGATTGCTATACGATACCAATTCTATTTTGGATGACCAATTGGAAGCGATACAGCGTGCCAACCGAAAAAATGATGATGGAACAGTAGATTTAGCGATATTAACGGATGGACTAAAGGCAGAACGCGAACAGGGGATAACCATCGATGTCGCTTACAAATATTTTCAGACCGATCATCGAAAGTACATTATCGCTGATGCTCCGGGCCATATCCAATATACGCGAAACATGGTTACCGGCGCATCCAATTCTGAGCTGATTATCATCTTGGTAGATGCACGGAAGGGGTTATTGAACAAACGAAAAGGCATTCGTTTATTGCTAAATTACTAGCGATGAAGCAGGTATTAGTATGTGTCAATAAAATGGATATGGTAGATTATAGCGCTACTGTTTTTGAACAAATCAAAAATGATTACCAGCAATTGGCTGCCAACTTGGGACTTCAGGACGTTGATTTTATCCCAGTATCCGCATTGAAAGGTGACAATATTGTTCATAAATCCGATCGTATGCTCTGGTATTCCGGAGAATCGCTATTGGATTACCTGGAAAATGTTGAAATTCATGAAAATCAAGCGGCGAATGGAGATTCCCTGTACAATGGGTTGTAAGGCCACAAACAGATGACCTCCATGACTATAGAGGATATGCCGGTAGAGTGTTAGGAGAGGGGCTTACTGTAGGCGATCAGGTGATTATTTATCCTTCTGAAACATATAGTACCATAAAGGCGATAGAATTTAACGGCCTAAAGCTTGACCGAGCAGAAAATGGACAGTCAGTTATTCTTCATTTAACAGACGATGTGGACATTAGCCGTGGCGACACGATTGCAAATGTTGAAAAACAGCCAAAATTTGAGCGCAATATACAAGCAAACGTATGTTGGTTTGACAATAAGCCCTTGGATACCGAACAGATCTACTTGCTTCAAAGCCACAGTAAATTGACAAAAATTAAGATTGTCGATGTGCTTTATAAATTTGACATCAACACACAGGAAAAAGTTTTCGACGAAACGATCAAGCTCAATGATATTGGTCGGATTGCAATCAAATCTGCTGAAAATCTTGTATTTGATTTACAGACAGAAAATTCTGCAAATTCTCAAGCCATTGTCATAGATCCACGGACTAACTTAACAGTTGGTGCTTTGATGATTCAGGCAGTTGATTAGCATTTTTCAATCTGTAAATATTCAACCTAAATATTTATTGAGGAATCTGAGCGTTTCGCTTGGATTCCTTTTTATTTAAAATATGTAAGCCTTATTTGTAAATCATTGTAAGAAAACTTATTTTATATAATATCAAAAACCAGCAATAACTATATTAAATAATTCATTAAAAACCTCCATTCTCATCACTATACATATTTATTATAATTTATATTATGTTAAATAGTAATTTGCAAACCCTCCCTTTTTCCCAATAGTATTGCTACATTGTTATAACGAAGACTCTAATCTCATTGCACATAGCTATTTTAATTCCGCGTAAAATCAGATCTTACAATTTATTGAGACTTCACCATGTAATGGCCTTATAAATTTTAAAATATATAAGGCTTAGAATTACACAAATCATTACGTTTAGTCTGTTCTATTATAAAAACGAAAATGATTCTTTTTTTAGCTAAAGTATCGAATAAAATACGCGGATGATTTGATTTCGGCTACAATTCTATATTATCAAGCTAAATAGACATATTTTATAGAATTCGAAATTTCATTATAACAACGTAAAATTTATAAAAATTAACAAAAATTGGATTTTTATTAAAAAATACATAAATTAGTACCAGCCAAAGGGAAATTTTACTAATTAAAACATGTCAAAAAATTTTAACGAGTTCATTGCGAGCGTTGAGAAACGCAATCCAAATGAGCCAGAATTCTTACAAGCTGTAAAAGAAGTTACAGAGGATTTATTTCCTTATATCACCAACAATCATCCTGAGTTTTTCGATCAAAAAATTCTTGAAAGACTCACCGAACCTGAACGTATTATCTCTTTTCGTGTAACCTGGTTAGATGACAATCATGAAGTACAGGTAAACCGTGGATACCGTGTGCAAATGAATAGTTCTATCGGTCCATATAAAGGCGGACTTCGCTTCGCTCCTTCTGTGAATCAAAGTATCTTGAAATTTCTTGCTTTTGAACAAGTTTTCAAAAACAGTTTAACAGGCTTACCAATAGGTGGCGGTAAAGGTGGTTCTGACTTTGATCCTAAAGGCAAATCAGACAATGAAATCATGCGTTTTTGTCAAAGCTTTATGACGGAATTATATCGTCATATAGGTGCAGATACAGATGTTCCTGCTGGGGATATTGGTGTTGGAGGACGTGAAATTGGCTTTTATTCGGACAATTTAAGCGTCTTCAGAACAATTTTACTGGGGTTCTAACAGGCAAAGGTGAATTATGGGGCGGCTCCTATATTCGTCCAGAAGCTACCGGATATGGCCTACTATACTTCGTAGATTGTATATTTAAACATAAAGGACAATCCTTAAAAGGAAAAGTGGCAACAGTTTCAGGTGCTGGTAATGTTGCATTTTATGCTGTTGAAAAAGCAATGCAATTAGGTGCAAAAGTAATTACTGTTTCTAATAGCTTGGGTACATTGTATGATCCAGATGGCTTTGACACAGAAAAAATGGCTTTTGGAGCAACTTTAGGACGGAATTTAGACCAATACCCTGCTCGTTATCCAAATGCACAGTTTTTACCGGGACAAAAACCTTGGCAATTTAAATGTGATATTGCATTACCATGTGCGACACAAAATGAATTGGATGAATCCGATGCGAAAACACTTGTGTCAAATGGCTGTATTTGTGTTGCTGAAGGCGCTAATATGCCTTCCACTGCCGAAGCTATTAAGGTTTTCTTAGATGCAAAAATTAGTTTTGCACCAGGGAAAGCTGCAAATGCTGGCGGGGTTGCCGTAAGTGGTCTGGAAATGTCCCAAAACTCGATCCGTACACAATGGGGTACTGAGGAAGTTGATAGCCGTCTGAAAACAATTATGGAAAGCATTCACGAAACTTGTTTAAAATATGGCAAAGAAAGTGACTTTGTTAATTACTTAAAAGGTGCCAATATTGGCGGCTTTATTAAAGTGGCTAATGCCATGAAAGCTCAGGGAGTTGTATAATCAGCCTTTTTCTAATCATATCATAATCCTGAACGCTCAAATGTATTTCATTTGGGCGTTTTTTTATACTTTTATGGTAATTTTTAAAACAAGAGATTTACATGAGATTAATAGCGGAACTCCCCATCCTGATTGCAAGATTTCCATCTTTGGAATGAACCAGAAATTCATCATCAAATTTGAACAAGGAAATCTGGAGCAATCTTATAAAATTGCAGAGGTTGACATCATAGGCGGCGTAAATGGTGTTTTTGAATTGCTCGATGAGGAATTTCTTAAAAGTGTAATAGACCAGTTCTCGTTAATGCGTCAATCTTTTAACGGTGCTTACAGTAGATACGAATAGCGACAATTATGTTAAATTACCTTTATTTTGCGGCATTTTGGGCTTGCCAAATTGTCTCCTCCATCCTATTTAAACTTGGCGGTATTCACCCCAAATATAAATGGGCGGCGTTGATTGTTGGGAATATTATTTTGCTTTCAGCAAGTTGGTTTCTGATTCAATTATTTAAGAATGTCTCTCAACCTATTGTTATCGCATTATGTTCAGGTGGGACTTTTCTGACGGTTCAATTGGCAATGGCATTTTATTTTAAAAGTCCACTGAGCTGGCAGCAGGTTGTCGGTATATTTGTTATTATTGTAGGTATGGTGATGATTACCTTTGGTGGCAAAGATCAAACGATCTAAAAGGTAAAAAGAACTCGCATTTTACATGTGCGAGTTCTTTTATTGCTATAAATAAGCGTAAGTTATTCCGTCTCCACCGCGGTCTTGATGTTCATCTTCAAACCGACTGACATGGCTGTATTTACGCAAGTAATCCCGAATGAATTTTCGTAAAATGCCGTCTCCTTTACCGTGGATAATTTTTAAAGATGGGTAGCCTACCATAACAGCCCTATCCAGTACTTTCTCCAATTCATTCAACGCATCTTCGGTGCGCATCCCTCTGAGGTCAAGTTCCGGATTAAAATCTGCGACAGTACCCGCAGACAATGATTTAGACAAGCTTTTTGCTGATCTCTTATTCTCTCGTCCTTCGAGCTTAATGACATTCTTTCGCTTCTGTACTGTTCTCAATTCTCCCATAGCAAGAATCAAATTGTTTTTGGCAATTTCAACAACCTGTGCTTCAGCACCATTATCAATAATCTGTACCCAGTCACCTATACTTAATTCGGAGGATTCCGTTATTTTTCTTTAATGACATGCTTTACTGTTTGCTCTTTCGGCAAAACAGCTTTCAAAGCTTGATCCAGATTACTGCGCAATTCACGGGTTTTCTCCTTATCAGCTTTCGCTGATTTGATCTGTGCAACCGTATTTTCGATTAATTTATTGGAGTTTCTGATGATTTCCTGAGCCTCCTCTTTGGCTTTTTCAGGATAACCCGCTTATTTTCTTCAAGATAACCTTGTAATTCCAAGTACTCCGATTTGAGAGATTCAAGTTCTTTCTCTCTTTTATTGATGGCAACTTTCGTGTCAAACACCTCTTTCTTCTCCCGTTCAAGATCGATCAACAAGGTATCTACCTTTTTCTGTTGTACACCAATTTTCCCTTTGGCGGCCTCTAGAATATCCTTGCCTAAGCCGATTTTCTGTGCAATTTCGAAGGCGTAAGAGCTTCCGGGTTTACCGATCTGGAGAATATACATTGGGCGCATCTCGCGGTTATCGAATAACATGGAAGCATTCTCCAGACCCGTTGTATTGCTCGCAAATACCTTTAAGTTTGAGTAATGGGTTGTTACAACGCCTCTAATTTGCTTTTTATTCAACGATTCCAATACGGCTTCGGCAATAGGTCCGCCAAATAGAGGGTCTGTTCCGGTTCCGAATTCATCAATGAGTACCAAGGTACGTCCATTGGCAAATTCCGTAAAATACTTCATTTTCGACAAGTGTGCACTGTAGGTACTGAGGTCACTCTCAATAGATTGATCGTCACCAATATCCGCAAATATTTGCTTGAATACACCTACTTTCGTCGTCGGTTCAGCTGGGATCAATAGACCTGATTGCACCATGATCTGCAGCAAGCCCACTGTCTTCATACATACTGACTTACCACCGGCATTTGGTCCAGAGACAACAATAACACGTTGCAACTGGTCGATTTGTATATTTAATGGAACTACAGTGCCTTTATGGTGTTCGTTAAGTATGAGCAATGGATGACGCGCATTGATGAGATTGATCTCCGCCTCTTTGGACAATTCAGGCATCTCGGCCTCAATATCCAAGGCAAACAATGCTTTGGCTCTAACAAAATCAACCTTGGTCAATAAGCCATGATAGGATAACAATAAAGGGAGATGCGGGCGCACTTTATCTGTGAGTTCCACAAGAATTCGGATGACCTCCCTCCTGCGTTCAAATTCAAGATCTCTAATTTTATTGTTGAGCTGAAAAACTTCTTCTGGCTCAATATAAGCCGTTTGACCTGTTGCAGACTCGTCATGAATCAATCCTTTAAGCTTTCTTTTATTTTCAGCCAAGATCGGAATACATAGACGTCCATCCCGTACAGTCAAATTCCCATCCGCAGTCCAGCCACTGTCCTGGGCATTTTTGAAGATACTATTTATACGTTTGAGCGCATCTTGTTCTGCCCGTTGTATTTGTTGAGTGATTTCGAGCAATAAGCGTGAAGCATTATTTTTGAGTTTTCCTCGCTCGTCAATCACTATTTCAATATCACGGATGATTCCCTTCTCGATAGGTAAATGCTCAAATAGCACTTCCAAATTCGGATAAAGTCCCTCTCTTTCGTTAAAATAGCGAATGATGGCATAAACAGTTTTCAAGGACAACAGGACACGAAAAAACTCTTCTTCAAGTAGAAAAGCACCTTCCACCCTCGCTTTTTCAATAATGGATTTTAAAGGAAAAAAATTCTCTACGGGAAATGCTCCATCATTGACAAGAAGATCTTTGAATTCACTTGTCTGTCTCAAAAAACGATCTATCTGATCAAAGCGAGTTTGTGGCTGAATTTTTCGACCAGCTCACGGCCCGATTCACTCAGGCATTTTTGTTTTATTTTATCTTTTATCTCGGAAAAGCCGAGTTTATCTATCGCATTTAATGGATATACCATAAAATTATATTCTTTGATGGTTAAAGTTTTGATACAGGCTTCAATGCCTGTGGTGGAGTAAGAATAGGTTTTCAAGCCTTTGCTCCATTTGTTTTGGTAACGTTGCTGTGTCCTTTGCCGAAACGCCAGGTGTTGTTGCTGGGGACGCAGGATTTCCAGAGGAAGTAGGTGGCGGTGATCCAGCTGGAGTAATTGAACTACCATTAGTTAGCTGGTTCATTAAATAGCTGTCCAAGCTAACACCTGTTTTCTGTTGGAAATTTTTGTTAAACAACGAAGACGCTTCTTTAAAACTGAATTTCTCCTTACTTGGTTTGTAGTGGATAAGCGCAGCAATACGTTCTTGATACTGTTGCTGTTGTCGCATCACACGACTTGTACTATCCTGAATCCTTGCATTGACAATCGAATCCCTTGTTCGGATAGAATCTTGCTTTTTACGTTCGATATCCGTATAAAACTTATTTTCCTTCGTCAAGTTATCTTCCACTTTCTTGTAAATGGCTGACATGACCTCAGCATCTTTACCGTAATAGTCCAGGTTCTTTTTAAAAGAAACGGAATCCAGTCCGTATTTATCAAAAGTCACCTGGTACAAAGGCACCATCACTTTGCGTGCACTATCAATGGGCAAAATATTGAGATATGAATCTGTCAATTGGATTTCTGTCAAAGCATTTACAAATTTGCTTTGTGAGATAATATCCTTCTCCTCTGGTCTGACACAGGAACCAAATAAAAAAATCACCGCAAGTAGATTCAGTATTAATCGTAGCATTTCGTAGTTTTGTACAAATTTACAAAAAGCACCGACATTTGGCACTTTTTACATCATCAAACTATATCGGAAATGAGTATTGCGAGTAATTTAGAAGCTTTAAGATTGGAAACCGAAGCAAAGGGCGTTCAGCTTGTAGCAGTTTCAAAGACAAAGTCCAATTCAGAAATCATGGAAGCCTATGAGGCTGGACAACGTATTTTTGGTGAAAATCATGTTCAAGAATTAATTGAGAAAGCAGAGCTTTTACCCAAAGATATTCAATGGCATATGATCGGACACCTACAGACGAACAAAGTAAAATATATTGCGCCATTTATTAGTCTAATTGCTTCTATTGACTCCTAAAACTGCTAAAAGAAGTTAATAAACATGCGATAAAAGCGAATCGTAACATCGATTGTTTATTGCAAATATATATTGCTGACGAGGATACCAAGTTCGGTTTGGATCATGCCGAATTGATCGAGCTGCTTCGTGATGAAGAATTCCTGGAACTAAAAAATATCCGAATTTGTGGGCTAATGGGGATTGCGTCCAATACAGACAATGAAAAGGTGATCAAAGCAGAGTTCTACGAACTAAAGATGTTATTTGATGGAGTTAAAGCCAGCTTCTACCGTAAAGACGACTATTTTAATATCCTTTCTATGGGGATGTCATCGGACTATAAATTAGCAATTGAAGAAGGATCTACCATGGTCCGTATTGGAAGTACAATCTTTGGTAAAAGAGTAATTAAACATTATAAAAACAATGACTAAACCAATTATACGCGCAGCAATTAAATCAGATTGCCCACAAATGTTTGAGCTAATCAAAGAATTGGCTATCTATGAGAAAGCACCGGATGAGGTGACCGTTTCTCTCGCGGAGTTTGAAGAAGCTGGATTTGGACATAACCCTATTTGGGGTGCATTTGTAGCGGAAGTTGGCGACGAAATTGTTGGAATTTCATTATATTACGTCAGATACTCCACCTGGAAAGGAAGAAGGCTTTATCTGGAAGATTTAATCGTCACCGAAAAAATGCGTGGACTGGGAATGGGCAAACAACTCTTTGACAGAACACTGGCTTACGGCAAAGAATGCGGTTATCATGGCATGGTATGGCAAGTTTTGGACTGGAACGAGTCGGCCATAAAATTCTACGAGCGGTATAAAGCTGATTTTGATTCAGAGTGGATTAATGTATCAATCACATATTAAATTAGAGGGAAGCAATCAATTCAATGCGGTTTTATCTTTTTTGAAAATTTTATTTATAGGTAGCTTGTTGTATTCATGTCAAAACAAAAGTGCCACACCTTCTCTTGCGAAAACAGGAGATACGCTCTCATATCATAAAAAAATGGTTGATGAGCATAGTAATTATTTTCTAAAAGGAGATGATCAGTTGGATACCACATACTTTCGGGCAAGCTACCCTGTATTCGATGAAGTAAAAATCAATGATCTTGTTTCATCTATTGTTCATCTTGAAGGGGATACAAGCATGGAGGAAGCTGCTCATCGTTTTATCAGTGCTTACAATGAATATGTGGATGATAACAACGGCAAATCTACTGCAACCTGGAATCGCGATCTTCAGGTAGATGTAGTTGCTAACACACCGGTCTATCTTGCTTTACGAACGAAACAGGAAGAATATACTGGCGGAGCTCATGGCGACCATGTAACGTTATATTCAAACTTTGATAGGCAGTCTAATCGTTCTATCACGATTGACGATATTATTCGCAAAGAAAATAAAGGCAGATTTACAACAATAGTCGAACAATGCTTTCGTAAACAAGAAGGGTTAAATAAGGATGATTCCTTAAATGGAAAGTATTTTTTTGAAGAGGGCAAGTTTTCACTCGCAGATAATTTTACGTTTGAAAAAAACGAATTATTATTCTACTATAATATCTATGAAATTAAATCCTATGCGGAAGGTAGTACAGAATTACGCATCCCTTACACCGCTATTAAAGATCTAATGTCAGAAAAAGGGTTACATTATATCAATAGTATCAATTAGCAATCAACTAAACTCAATAAAATAAATGCAGGTTTTTAAATTTGGAGGTGCATCAGTAAAGGATGCGGAAAGTGTCAGAAATTCAGCAAAGATTATTTCGAAATACAAAGGTGAAGCTTTGTTGGTCGTTATATCTGCCATGGGTAAGACGACAAACCTTCTGGAGAAATTGACCAGAGAATATTATAACAATACAGGGTTGCAGCTTCAAACCCTTGAAGATGCCAAAGCATTCCATTTTCAAATTCTTCAGGACCTATTTCCTGATGGTGAACACCCAATATTCGATGAAATTGCCAATTGTTTCGTCGAGATCGAATGGATTTTGGAAGAGGATCCACAAGATTCCTATGACTATCTATTTGACCAAATTGTATCCATGGGTGAATTGATATCGACTAAAATTGTCGCTGCCTATGTTGCTTTTATCGGAGAGAAAGTAAAATGGTTAGATGCCCGCGATTATATTCTAACTGATAACACCTATCGCGAGGCTGCAGTTGACTGGAACAAAACAGAAGAAAAAATCCGTGCTGAACTTCCATCCATATTAGACGAATATATTGTCATTACACAAGGTTTTCTTGGATCCACATCTGAGAATTTCACAACGACCTTGGGTCGTGAAGGATCTGATTATTCTGCAGCGATATTTGCGTCTTGTTTAAATGCCGAAAATGTAACAATCTGGAAAGACGTCCCGGGTGTACTCAATGCTGATCCTAAATGGTTTGAAAAAACTGAATTGATCCCTGAACTATCTTATACGGATGCGATCGAACTGACCTATTATGGTGCGACCGTAATTCATCCGAAAACGATCAAACCACTGCAGAATAAGAAAATTGCCTTAAATGTGCGTTCTTTTGTTGATCCGGAGTCTCCCGGAACGATAATTCGAAGTACAAATCAGACATTACCGGTTCCCTCGTTTATATTTAAAGTAAATCAGATTTTTATTTCCATTTCGCCCAGGGATTTTTCTTTCATCGTGGAAGATAACCTCAGAGACATCTTTAATCTATTCCATGAACATCGTATCAAAATAAATATGATGCACAACACAGCGATCAATTTTACGGTCTCCGTGGATGACACTGGAAAGAATTTGGTGGATTTAATTAACGATCTTGAACAACGATTTAAAGTTACCTATGAGTCTGGTCTTGAGTTAATCACGATCCGTTATTATAACCAGGAAACGATCGATCGTGTTCTGGTTGATAAAGAGGTGATCAGTGAATTAAAAGATAGATATACGTGCCAGCTTCTTGTTAAGAAAATATAAATGAATAGATTGATTCTTCAAAAGGAGGTACAGCTGTTTTTGGAAAAAACCTGAGCGAGTCTCCTACTAAAATAGCTTTAAAGAAATCTCCTTTTGAAGGAATATCGTCTTCTGAATTAGCTGCACAACTCGATGGTAAGCAGCGTACACGGATTAAAATACCTTTGTGGGCAGGGACTCCAGGAGTCTATTTTCCTGCTAAACTAAATCTAGAACAGTGTTCATCAGAAAAAACAGCATTATTCAAAAGTTCCCTTATTAAGGAAGGTACAAATTTAGTTGATGCGACAAGCGGTTTTGGTGTCGACAGCTTTTATTTTTCAAGGCGGGCAAAGCAAGTGATTTCATGTGAACTCAATCCTGATCTTGCACAAATTTCTGCATATAATGCCAGGATATTGTCTGCCACAAATGTTGAGGTTATTGCCACAAATGGTGTAGATTACATACTTAACAATCCACAGGCGCATTTTGATTATATCTATCTGGATCCTTCGCGTAGAGTTCAAAATAAGAAAGTATTTTTACTGGACGAATGTGAACCCAATTTGGTGGCTCTGCAAAACGATTTTTTCGAACGATCAGATGTCATTATCAGCAAGCTTGCGCCATTGTTGGATATCTCCTCAGCATTGAGCATGTTAGTCCATGTAAAGGATGTTTATGTCGTTTCCTTGCAAAATGATTGTAAAGAACTTATTTTTATTCAAGAGAAAGGATATATAGGCGAGCCGGTCATTCATGCTGTCCGACTGTTCAAAGAGGAACAACAGATCATCTCTTTTACTTATGAGGAGGAACGCGCTACCCTTGTCGATTATAGTGCACCTCTATCCTATCTTTATGAGCCGGATGTTGCCCTGACCAAAGCCGGTGCGTTTAAAACAATCGTTGATCGGTTTGATGTAAAAAAACTACACAAAAGCACCCATTTATATACATCGGATCAGAAAATCCCTGATTTTCCGGGCAAAATATTTGTGATAAAGCAGGTTGAATCTTTCACAGAATTTAAGAAAAGGAAAAGCCCTCTAATTGCGGATATTATCGCCAAAAATTTTCCATTAAAAACGGAGGAGATAAAAAGAAGTTTAAGATCAAAGATTCCGGTGACACCTTCAGCTTCTTCACGACAACATTGAATGATCAGCTGATTGTCATACATACACAGCGAATCCTAGAATAGACAATTTTATTACAATTGTCCTATTTCTTCTCCGTAATTTTAATGCATGGATAAAATCGTATTATCAGCATTAGATTTAGCTCCTGTCAAAAAGGGAGAAAATGCAGCTAGTGCTATCGCTCGCAGTGTAAAAGTTGCCCAACATATCGAAAAACTAGATTTTAAAAGAATCTGGGTAGCTGAACACCATAATATGGAGTATATCGCAAGTTCGGCAACCTCACTACTTATACAACATATTGCTTCAAATACTGACCGGATCAGAGTAGGTTCGGGTGGTATCATGTTGCCTAATCATGCTCCCCTAGTGATTGCCGAACAATTTGGCACATTGGAAACGTTATTTCCCGGTCGAATTGATCTTGGCTTAGGTCGCGCACCAGGTACCGATCAATTAACAGCAATGGCATTGCGAAGAAATAATATGAATACTGCCTTTCAGTTTCCGCAGGAGGTCAAAGATCTTCAGCGTTATTTCAGCACCGATAATTATGATGCAAAGGTGCGGGCATTCCCCGGTGAAGGACTGGAAATCCCTCTTTATATTCTGGGTTCTAGTACGGATAGCGCTTATTTAGCGGCTAGTTTAGGGCTTCCCTACGCCTTTGCGACACATTTTGCGCCGGCTCAATTTGCCTCAGCAAGCATGATCTATCATCAAAACTTTGTACCATCGGAGGTCTTGGATAAACCTTATTTTATTTCTTGTGTCAATGTTATTGCTGCAGACAGCACAGAAGAGGCTGAGTTTTTGTCAACCAGCTTCTATAATTTATTTGCTGGTATAGTAACCAATACAAGGAGACCATTGTCTCCTCCGACGGAAGAGGTGATTTATAAAGGCATTCCGGCCATCGAACAAGCTGTACACAGCATGGCATCCTGCGCTTTTGTGGGAGATAAAAATAAGATCACCCCAGAGATAGAAAAATTTGTCAAAGATCATAAAGTCGATGAAATTATGGCGACCTCCTATATCTTTGATGATGAAAAATGCCTGAAATCATTTTCCTTACTTAAGGAAGCACTCTCCTAACAAAGCTAAAGGGTTTATATATTGTGAATTTTTATATATTTAAATAAAAATTCACAATATATGAACAGCTATTCTGCTTTGACCTTATTGTTTGGGCTATTATTCATCCAAGCTTGTCACAGTCCCACGACGAAAAAGAATGATACTCCGATAGACACAATTGCCACAAAAGATAGTTCATCTTTGACGTCAAAAGACAGTACAGCCTTGTCAATTTCGGCAGCAGCCGATAGTTCAAAAGGGCAGATTTTCTTGGTTCGCAGTTATCGCATCTGGGAAAAAGAGGATCCGACCGCTGTATTGAATAAGGATTGGTTTGATCTCTATGAGCGTGAGGGAAAATATTATCTGGAGAAAGTGGATTATGAAATTAAGGATAGTTACGATGAATGTGCTCAGGTTCCGTCAAAAAGTGTCGAGTCTAAAAGGAACTCGCTTTTGTTTCTGAATATAAAGGGATTAAAACCGGGCGCCGTGGAAAATATGAAGATAAACCATTCGGAAATCTGGCCCAAAGAATCCGTAGAATATACCTTTAGAAAACAACATATTATTCTGAAAGGATTTGGAGACATCAAATCCACTGAAGTGCAGACGGATGAAAAAGGACATGAAAAACTATTTCACGAAGTCGCACATTACAAGCTTAATGCCACCTTTGGGGAGCCAAAGAAATAACTTTATTTCAAAAGATCAATATGATCATATATTTATGTCTACACAGTTTGTTGGTGACATAGATCGTGATGGGCAGTTGGATTTTATCTTTTCCAATCCAAGTCACTATGAGGAAGAAACTACACTATTATTTCTTTCCAACGGCGGAAAACCGTTGATTTTTGAGGCGAGCGAACAGTTCGATTGTTAATTTATGATCATGGAAAAAATAAGGACAGTCCTGCATCAAATGAAGTCCATTCACCGGGCTCTAATCGCAATTTGTGTTTTTATACTTGTATATATCTTTTCCCCGATTAAAACCTTCACATTGTTAAGTCTGGTTTTATGTTGGCTTGGCTTTTGTATTTCCTATATATTGGTTTCTTGGTATACGTTTTACAGCATGCAGGTAAACACAATTGCTAAGAAAGCACAACAGGAAGACGGTAGCCGACTTTTTGTATCCCTATTTATAATATTAGTTACGGTTAGCTGCTTTATTTCTGTACTGATGATCATTATATCGACTAAGGATAAACAGCTTGATAATTCATTTATTATCATTATCTGTATGCTTGCTATACTTGCTTCGTGGTGTCTAGTCCATACTATTTATACATTCCATTATGCACGTTTATATTATGAAAATGGTTCCAAGGGTAGTGGATTGGAATTTCAGGGGACGACAAACCGGACTATTTGGATTTTGCCTATTTTTCTTTTGTCATGGGCTGTACATTTCAAGTATCTGATGTGGGTATTTCATCGAAAAAGATAAGACGGGTTGCGCTATTTCATGGCCTCCTCTCCTTTGCACTTAACACATTCGTGGTGGCATTGACTATCAATATCATTTCCGGTTTGATAAATTGAGTTTTTCATCTAAAAACCGTATTTTAGCACAAAATTTACACATATGAAGTTGTTCAAACCATTAGTCGTACTCATTTTATGCCTTATCACTTTTTTTTCGTGTAAGAAGAATGAAAATACGGATGGTGAAGGATCTGCTGGAATTACCGGAAGTTATATTGGCCGGGTTCAATTTCAGGGCAACTCATTGTCTGTTGATCGATCCAATAGATTGATCCGCATTCTACGTGAAGGAGGCGCCGAATCGTTTAAAATAGAATTCTTTACTGGCGTACCAAATATTACAGGGGTTCGGTTCCAACAGATTAATGATAGTACTTGGGTTTCTAGCGACACAGTAAAGCTAAAAGATGTGAGAATCAAGGGAAATTATTGACTATCAACTACCAGCTAGATAGCCAAAACTGGATTGTAGATGACGGGATCCGTAAATAATAATCAATCTAAATTGTCATAATAACTTCATTTTTCGTTGCTAAAGTATTTTCTTATCGCTATATTTAGTCAAGCATAAGGAAAAGAGAAATGAAACACATCAAAAAAATTGGAGCAATTGCTTCTGTATTTGCTATAGTCATTGCCTTGAGTGCATTTAACTTCCAACAGGAAAAACCTCAGGAAGAACCTAAACCAACTAATTTAAAGGTCTTACCAAAGAATATCTCGCATGATGAGTTGATCTCAACAATGAAAGAGTTTAATGTCGCATTAGGTGTAAAATGTGGCTTTTGTCATGCTCCTTCAAAAGAGGATCCTAAAAAGCTGGATTTTGCGAGTGATGAGAACCATAAAAAGGAAATTGGCCGAGCAATGATCAAGATGACCCAAAAGATTAACAAAAATATTTTAATCGTAGCTGGGATAGCTCACCGGCCAAAGCAATTTCTTGTAAAACTTGTCATGGCGGCAAAGAAGAACCAGAAATGGTCATAGCGAAAAACTAATCAAACTATATATTTATGTAACACCATAGGGCTTCTCTTATGGTGTTTTTTATTGCCTATTCTTTTATTTGTTGCTGTTTCTTTGCTTATTTATTGGCGTTTGTTTGGTTATTCTTTGCCTTTCTAGGCTATTTCTTTGGACTTTCCTTGGTATTGGTTTGCCATTCCTTTGCTATTTCTCTGCTTATTCTTCGGTATAATAGCAATAAAACAGCAGAGAAATACCAATAAAATGGCATAAAAATAGCAAACGAAGTGGTATGTTGTGTCGAACCTAGTGATAAGAATGTCCAACCTAATAGATATAGCCAGATCTTTTCATGTGTAAGGAAGCTGGGAACTTTACTTATAAGAGATCCCTACTGGCCGTGAGCAATAAAAAGGCCCTTCAAATTGAAGAGCCTTTTTATTGTACCCGGAGCCGGAGTCGAACCGGCACGGTTTCCCACTGGTGTTTGAGACCAGCGCGTCTACCAATTCCGCCATCCGGGCATATCCGTTTGGGATGATGCAAAAGTAAGGAAAGTTTTTATTTTTCCAAACTCTCTCCCACTTCTTTTCCTAAACTACCTGAAAATGAATTAGAAATTTTTATAAAACTATTTGCAAAGCCTCTTCAAAGGCTTAACTGGCATTTTTTTCTTAATTTTAAGCTGAAAATATTAGGTAAATCATGGAAAAGGTAAAGTTAGGAAATAGTGAAATTGAATTTAGACCGATTGTTTTTGGCGGAAATGTATTTGGTTGGACTGTTGATGAGCAACAGTCATTTGCTCTTTAGATGCATTTGTCGATATGGGCTTTAGTTTTATAGACACCTCTAACAACTACTCCCATTGGGTGCCCGGTCATACAGGATCAGAATCCGAATCCATTATTGGTAAATGGATCAGTAAACGGGATGTGCGAGATAAAATTCAGATTGCGACGAAAGTGGGCGGACGTCGGCTCGGCAATGACAAACCCAATTTGAAAAAGAACATATTATAAAGTCTGTTGACGAATCACTCATGAGATTACAAATAGACACAATAGATCTTTATCAGTCCCATCACGATGACCTTTCAACAGCCATAGATGAGACGCTTGAGGCTTACCAGGAATTGGTCCATGCCGGTAAAGTAAAATGGATTGGAGCGTCTAATTTAAGCCCTGAACGCCTAAAGGAATCATTAGTTGTCGCAGAGAAGCATAATCTCCCTGCCTATATTGCTATCCAGCCCGAGTATAATTTGTACGACCGTTCAAAATATGAGAAAGATTATGAGCAACTCGCGCTCGAAAATCACTTGGGCGTGATCACCTATTACTCTCTTGCAAGCGGATTTCTCTCAGGCAAGTATAGATCGATAGATGACATTAAAGAAGCAAAACGATCTGACGCCTTAAAAGGCAGATTTGATACCCGCGGACTTCGTATTCTGGACGCTTTAGCTCAAGTAGCACACAATCAACAAGCCGCTATGCCAACAATTGCACTTGCTTGGATTCTTCATCGACCTTCTGTCACCGCTCCCATTGTAAGTGCCACATCTCTGCAACAACTTGAGGAGCTAACTAGAGCAACCAAAATAAATTTGTCAACTGAAGAAATGTCTCTATTAAATACAGCGAGCGCATATGAAGAAAATTGATTTTGAATCAATATCAAAGTATTGATAATAAGGTACTTAAGATTATATTAAATACTAATCAGAATATTATTTGGCAAGTATGCTTATAAAAGGTTTTATACCTGATCTTACAATAAAGATACACTTTACATATTACATCATAATAAACTGTATTTCAATATATAAAATATCCCGACAAAATTATATTTTGTCGGGATATTTTATATTTCGTACTGGTAAATTGAGCGATTAGCCTTTTGGTGATCTCTTCTCATCCAATAAGGTTAGAACTTCCATAGGTACCATCTCGCTAACATCTCCCCGTTAAACCAGACATCTCGTACGATAGTTGACGATATATGGCCCTTTCCAGATCTACTCATCAAAAATAACTTTCCACAGCGGGATTCAATAATAAATTATTTTGCGCTATGGCATTTTCGAATTCAAAATCTCCCGTATTTCGTAAACCACGCAATATAAAATTCGCACCCACGTTCTGACAGAAGTCTACTGTCAAACCACTATACTTCACAGCTTCAATCGCCTCTGTACCTCGAAAAACATCCTGTATAGCATTGACTCGCTCGTCATGATCTAACATCCCCTTTTTGTTCGCATTATAGCCTACAGCGATAATGATTTTATCAAATAATGGCAATGCCCTTTCAACCAGATCCTGATGGGCTAAGGTAAAGGGATCAAATGAGCCGGGAAAAACAGCAATTTTCATATTATAAGGGATTTGCGTAGAATGAAAAAGATGAATAACCGTATTTTCTGGTTTCTATGAAATTCGGATGGTCTTCCATTTGTCTTGTAGAAGGATGTTCGACAATAAGAAGCCCATTATTATTCAATAGATTGTTATCAAAAACCAATTTTGGCAATTGGGGCAGTTTTGGAATATCGTAAGGCGGATCTGCAAAAATTAAATCATAGGTACTTTTACAGCTGGTAATAAATTTAAAAACGTCTGCTTTCCTGGCATTGATCTGTTCGAGCTTCATTTTTTTAGCAGTGTCCGTAATGTATTGTACACATTTAAAATGTAAATCGACAGAATCAACATGCTCCACCCCGAGATGCTAGCTCAAAGCTAATATTTCCGGTTCCTGCAAAAGATCAAGGCAATTTAAGCCATCAAATTCCAAACGATTCTGCAGAATATTAAACAAGGCTTCTTTAGCGATATCTGTGGTTGGCCTAACCGGCAAATTGGTTGGTGGATTCAGCCTTAAGCCACCAATTTTACCTCCTATTATTCGCATAATATTGAATCAAATAATATGTTGTATGGTGTCAAGTTACTATTCACGTCCTGATCCGCCAAGACAACCTTTGTTTTTAAATCCAATACTTCGATATCTCCGGCATAGGACGCTATGCGCTTATAAAAAGATTCGTTGGGAACTTCACCAGAAAGTAGAACTTTATCGATAGAATCGCCCAAGCCAAATTGTGTTAATATGTTCAATATGTAATAACTAACATCATCAAGATTATGAATTTCAAAGCTGTTGTAAAGTTGAAAAACACCATTCTTGAACAAATAAAAGTCTACAATGTTATCAGCTACAAAGTGCAACCCCAATACACTACCCCGAATAGATATACGTTCTTGTGCACGATCCAACACAACGGCAAATTCAGGAAGAATAACAGCATCCGGAAACAACCTGCGCCAGCGATTTAAAAGAAGCTTATCAAATTGATACAAAGCCACCAAACCAAGATTATCTAAATAATAAATAAATGTATTTTCAAGGTCTGATGTGCCCAAAAATTGTAGATATTGCGCAATATTATCCTGCTGAAAAACTTCCTTTGGTATAAATGTAAAGCTTTGATGTGGGATCACAATCCGAACGAATCGAAATGGCAAACTCATTATTCTTGTTGCATCTAAAATTGGCTCCTCCGAGGAATATTCAATCAATATAGGTGCTACTGACTTCTTATCAACTACTGCTAATACATCCTTTTGGAAGCCAGCTTTTACCAAAAGATTATACTCGGGTAAGTAATGAATGTTAAATTGTTTTGAAATATAATTCATTCGCTGAATTGTAAAAATAAAAACTTGTTAAAGCAAAAATAGCTTTTTCTAGAGGATAAGACAAACCTTTTAAATAACTTTGGGAGTGTTCATCAAAAATCTGCTAATACAACAATTTCCCTGGCAACCAACCACACAGCAGTTGGAAGCATTCGAGCTATTGGAAGAATTTCTGCTTGCTTTTGACAGGCAGTCTTGTTTTGTCCTCAAAGGCTATGCCGGGACCGGTAAAACAACATTAATTGCGGCATTGGTCAAAGTATTGCCTGCATTGAAAAAAGGGCTGTACTCTAGCGCCAACCGGTAGAGCGGCTAAGGTAATGAGTTATTATTCGGACGAAAGGCACTGACCATCCACAAGAAGATCTACCGAAAAAAATCTGCCATTTCCTTTCAGCTGGACTTCACCTTAGCGGAGAATTTGCACGAAGATACCTTGTTTATCATAGATGAAGCCTCTATGATTTCCAATGAATCAGTAAATGTATTTTCAAAAAGTCTTTTAAATGACCTCTTTCGCTATGTCCAATCTGGCAAGAATTGTAGCCTCTTATTTGTCGGTGATACCGCTCAGTTGCCCCCTGTTGGTTTATTAGACAGCCCAGCATTGAATCCGGGCTACCTTGAAAATGAATTTCACCTTTGTGTCTATCCTTTTGAACTGACCACCGTGGTTCGGCAGTCCCAAGATTCGGGCATACTGTACAATGCGACCAAAATACGAAATGAAATCATATCGGCTGAGGAAGGGCAACATGACTTCCCATTTCCAAAATTCATAACAAAAGGATTTAAAGACCTTTATAGAATGACAGGTGAACGGTTAATAGAGGGAATAAATTATGCCTATGATAAATATGGCGTAGAGAACACCATGATCATATGCCGTTCGAACCGTTCAGCAAACTTATATAATCAGAACATCCGCAACAGGATTCTTTTTAGGGATGAAGAACTAACAGGTGGAGACTATATCATGGTTGTGAAGAACAACTACTTCTGGCTACAGGAAAACAATATGGGCGATGGCTTTATCGCGAATGGTGATATGGCCAAAGTCCGGAAGGTGAGCAATATCCACGAGCAACATGGCTATAGATTTGCCGACGTTACACTGGAATTTATGGATATTGATGAAATCGAACCGATCACTTGTCGCGTTATTTTAGATAGTCTCTATACAGAAGGTCCCAACCTTTCCTATGAAAGTCAGAAGAACCTGTACGAAGAGATCGGTATGGATTATGCAGATATATTAGACAGGAAAGATCGGCTTGAAGCCATTAAAAAGGACCCCTATTACAATGCCCTGCAAATTAAATTTGCATTTGCGATCACCTGTCACAAAGCCCAGGGGGACAATGGCCTATTGTATTTGTCGATCAGGGTTATATTAACGATGAAATGCTCGATCTTGAGTTTCTTCGCTGGTTATATACTGGTGTTACCCGAGCCACGCAGGAACTTTTTTTGGTAAATTTTAATGAAAACTTCTATCCATCATAGTATTATTACACGAATCATTCGTACGACTGTACAATAATGAATATTTTAGTGGTCAAAACCAAGATTACACAATTATCTATATTTATTTAATGCATAAGTTCTATTTTATTTTTGCAGCCAGTCTATTACCCTATTTCGGCTCTGGACAGCAGATTCAAGAACCTCCGGTAAAAGCAAATTATCAGTTGGCCGCCAAATTTTCCCCAGAGAAATTAAAAAAATGATTTTCTCTACAAGCATCAAACCAAACTGGATCAACTTTTCGGATCGTTTCTGGTATGATTACGCAAGTCCACAAGGCAAAAACTGGTATATAGTCAATCCAGCGCTTAAAAAGAAAGAAACCCTGTTTGACAGTGAGAGCGTAGCCGCCCAAATAACCAAGATTGTTAAAAATCCTGTTGATGCACAGCACCTGGAATTACAAGGGCTAAGATTCACAAAAGATGAAAAAAGATTAGATTTCAGATCCAGAGTACCAAAGACACGGTGAAGTCTAAAGATGAGATCGAAAAGCTTAAAAACAAATCAGACACAACAAAGAAAAAGCTTTTTATCTAGAATATGATTTTGCGTCAAAGACAGTAACTGAAATCAGCGATTCTACTAAGGTTAAAGCGCCGCTAGCTTGGGCAAGTTTTTCACCCGACACCAATACCGTCTACTTCGCCAAAGACTTTAATCTCTATTGGATGGACAAAGCCAACTATCTCAAAGCGGTCAAAAATGAAAAAGATAGCACCATTGTCGAACATCAGATTACAAAAGACGGCGTACAATACTATGCTTGGGGCGGTGATGAATATAGCACGACCACAGGTGACGAAAAGGATAAAGACAGTGAAACGAAACGCAAACGTGTATGGATCAGCTGGTCACCAGACGGTCGCTATTTTACCCTGACAAGAAAAGATAACAGATCATTAAAACCTTTGTGGGTGATCAATAATGTAGGTTCTGCTCGCCCTACCCTGGAAACTTATAAATACCAAATGCCAGGTGAGGTTGACTCGACCGAAACTGAATTCTATATCTTTGAAGCGGCAACAAAGGCACCACGTAGGATAAATATCGCAGCTTTTAAAAACCAAACTATCTCCAACTGGACCAAAACGCCAGACAGAAATTCATACAAAGAGGATTATTACATTAACTACTGGCTAGGAAATAACGAAGAGTTCTATATCTCCCGTTCCAGCCGTGACTTAAAAAGAATAGACTTATTAAAGGTGAATGTAAATGGAACGGTCAATCCTATTATTCAGGAACGCTCCAACGTATATCTTGATGTCCAAAACCACTCCTGACCGAAAATGGAAAGCATTTGGTTCATTGGTCCGAAAGAGATGGATGGGGACATTACTACCACTACGATACCAACGGTAAACTAATTAACCAAATTACCAAAGGAAGTTTTCATTGTGAGGAAATTACGGGGATAGATCCAACAACACAGACTTTGTTTTTTACAGCATCCGGTCGTGAGAAGAATGAAGATCCTTATTACCTTCATCATTACAGTGTTAATCTCAACGGCAATGGAATTAAACTGCTGAATCCAGGAAACTTTGATCATCAGATTGAGATGAGCGAATCCTCCAAGTATTTTGTCAACAACTCCTCGAGAGTAAATACAACACCAGAATCTGTATTATTAAGTAGCAATGGGCAGAAGGTTATGACACTTGAAAAGGCAGATCTGTCGTTACTATTTGCTGCAGGTTATAAATTCCCTGAACCGTTTAAAGTAAAGGCTGGCGACGGTACCACAGACCTCTATGGTGTCATGTACAAACCTTTTGATTTTGATAGTACAAGAACCTATCCTATTGTAGAATATGTCTATCCAGGCCCACAAACAGAAGCTGTCAATAAATCTTTTGGACGGAGCATGGATCGGATAGATCGATTGGCCCAATTTGGCTTTATCGTTGTTACCGTGGGAAATAGAGGCGGACATCCATCCCGTTCACAATGGTACCATACCTATGGTTATGGCAATCTACGTGATTATGGATTGGAAGACAAAAGGTAACAGCAGAGCAGCTTGCTGACCGTTATAAATTTATTGACATCAATCGCGTAGGTATCACCGGGCACTCTGGTGGTGGTTTTATGTCAACTGCAGCAATGCTTGTTTACCCTGACTTCTTTAAAGTAGCGGTATCGGGAGCTGGAAACCATGAAAATCAAATCTACAACCGCTGGTGGAGCGAACGCCACCATGGTGTGACAGAAAAAGTGTCGGCAAAAGGTGATACAACTTTTTCATACCAGATCAACAAGAATACCGAATTAGCCAAAAATCTAAAAGGAAGGTTATTGATTGCCACGGGTGATATAGACAACAATGTTCACCCTGCAAATTCGATCCGGATGGTCGAGGCATTGATCAAAGCTAATAAACGATTCGATTTCCTACTCTTACCTGGGCAACGGCATGGATTTGGTGATATGACGGAATATTTCTTCTGGAAAATGGGCGATTATTTCAGCCAATATCTCTTGGGTGATTCCAAAATGAATGAAGTCGATATGACCGAAATGAATAGAGAAAAACCTCAAAAATAATAGGTTTTATGACCTACATCGAAAAAATAAAGTTTTTATCCGTTACCTTAAGATCATTTGAGGTAACGGATTTTTCTTTGAATATGCTTGGGGATATTAGCCTTCGGGACCTACTAGACATCTCACTAGAGAAAGATAAAACCGTTTCTTTCCGGGCTGCCTGGGTATTTGAAACCATTGTATTAAAGGACACGGCGTTGCTTGATGGATTGTTACCACAATTTTTGAGAATTTGAAAAAACAAAAAAACTGGAGCGGTCTTAGGAGTTATAGCAAAGTTTTGATGTATTTGACCTCAAAGAAGAATAAACGCTATGATCTCGATGAAAAGACCGAAGAAGAACTTATTGAACAGGCTTTTCAATGGATGATCGAACAACAATGCCCTGTAGCTGTTTTGGTCAACTGTTTAGACATATTAAATAATCTGAGCAAGAAACATTCGTGGGTAAAAGAAGAGCTTTTTGCTCAGATAGATCATTTTCAGAAAATAAAACCTAGTCCAGCTTTATTGAGCCGAACGAAGCGGATCCTTCGAAACAATTGAAGATAGCCTCTAGGAGGCTATTTAGAATTAAAACAATGTATTTCCTTTTGGATTATGCGCCCGACCAAGGTGTCTATAGGCAGCTTCAGTGCATTCACGCCCCCTCGAGGTACGCATAATATAACCTTCCTGAATCAAAAAGGGTTCATACACCTCTTCGATTGTACCCTCGTCTTCTCCTACTGCAGTAGCAACAGTTTTAAGTCCTACTGGCCCACCTTTGAATTTATCAATAATTGTAGTCAAGATTTTATTATCCATCTCATCCAAGCCATTTTCATCCACGTTCAGCGCTTGTAGCGCATATTTTGCAATTTCTTGATCGATACTTCCATTTCCCTTTATCTGAGCAAAATCCGCGTACGACGCAATAAAGCATTTGCGATCCGTGGGGTCCCTCTACTCCTACGTGCTATCTCGTAAGCACCCTCATCAGAAATAGGTGTATTCAGAATATGTGCAGACCGAAGTACGATCGTTGTCAATAGTTTTGCATCATAATATTGAAGCCGTGAATTGATCCCAAAACGTGCGCGCAGCGGAGCCGTTAACAAACCAGATCGTGTCGTCGCGCCAATCAGTGTAAAAGGATTTAATGAGATCTGCACAGAACGGGCGTTAGGACCTGTTTCCAGCATGATATCGATCTTAAAATCTTCCATGGCCGAATAGAGATACTCTTCCACCAAAGGGCTTAAACGATGGATTTCGTCAATAAACAGCACATCACCCTCCTCCAAGTTTGTTAATAAGCCCGCAAGATCTCCTGGTTTGTCCAAGACCGGGCCTGAGGTAATTTTATACCTACCCCCATTTCATTGGCAATAATATGCGAAAGTGTCGTTTTACCTAATCCTGGAGGGCCATGTAACAAAACGTGATCCAAAGCTTCTCCTCTCAATCGTGCAGCTTTCACAAAAATATTTAGATTCTCCAATATTTTTGCCTGCCCTGTAAAATCTTCAAATGCTTGAGGTCGCAACGCCCGTTCGATGTCACGATCTGTATTGTTCAAACGTTCCGGATTTGGATCTAAATTTTCGTTCATTGACCAAGATTATTAATTTCTCTTATAGCTTTTTCCGATACTCCCCAGTTTCAACTGGATCACACCAAAAAAGCCTCCTTAAAGATACTCGTACTCATTTTAGATGTGCCTTCGGTTCTATCCGTAAATATGATAGGTACCTCCACAACTTTAAAACCATATTGTATGGCCGTAAATTTCATCTCAATTTGGAAAGCATAGCCAACAAATTTAATCTTGTCCAAAGGAATAGTCTTCAACACCTCCCGTGTAAAGCAGACAAAACCAGCCGTAGCATCCTGAATTTTAATTCCTGTGATAAAACGGACATATACAGACGCAAAATATGACATCAAGACCCGGCTCATCGGCCAGTTGACAACATTTACGCCTTTTATATACCGAGAACCAATACTCATATCAGCACCATCCACACAGGCTTGTCTCAGACGGACCAAATCCTCCGGATTGTGACTAAAATCAGCATCCATTTCAAAGATATATTGATAATGTTCTCTGGCAAGCCCCATTTAAACCCATGAATATAAGCGGTCCCCAAGCCCAGCTTCCCTTTCCGTTCTTCTATAAATAAGCGGTCAGCGAACTCGTTCAATTGTAAATTTTTTACGATATCTGCTGTGCCATCAGGCGACCCGTCATCCACAATTAGGATATCAAATGCATGTGATAAGGAAAAAACTTTACGAATAATCTTTTCAATATTTTCCTTCTCATTATATGTTGGAATAATTACTAAACTCTCCGCCACTTTTCTTTTATTTAAGACCCGTAAAGGTAATAATTTAAGCCAAATTCTATACTAGGAATTTCGATGAAATCTTCACAAATGGGATATTTTGTATAATAACTAAAAAAAGAAAAGCCCGCTACTATGGGAGTAACGAGCTTTCATTAACCAATTATAAACTTAAATTATGAGACTGCAAATATGATGAATATTGCTTACATATGCAAATTTTTATGCGTTTTCATGCAACATTTTCAATACAATATCCCATTTTTTATCAAAACATCTTCATAATGTGCAGAATACTGCAATTTATCGATCTACTTCACCCAAAACAATGTCAATCGACCCCAGTATAGCAATGAGATCAGCAATCAACACTCCTTTTCCCAATTCGGAAATAACAGAAAGGTTATTGAAACTTGGCCCCCTCGATTTTACCCGTAATGGAATATCGGATTTCTCTTTCGTCACAAAATAAAAACCGAGCTCGCCTTTCGGGTTTTCCGCACGCACATAGTAATCTTGCGCTTTCAGATTCACCTTTTTGGGCACGAGTGCACGTGGATCAAAATCAGCTGTACGCTTAAAATCTTTCTGCAGCCGCTCAAGGCACTGCTCAACGATACGAACAGATTCATGCACCTCATCTACCCTAACTTTATAGCGATCCCAGCAATCTCCGATATTCCCCATAGTTCCCTTCCCCACTGGAATCTCAAAATCTATTTCTGGGTAGACGGAGTATCCATCAATCCGCCTCAAATCCCATTTAATACCTGATGCGCGTAACATAGGACCCGAAACACCATAATTGATTGCAACATCCGCCGGTAGGACACCTATATTCGCTGTCCTAGATATAAATATCTGATTCTGGGTCAATATCTCATCCAATTCAATCAATTTGGGTTTAAAATAGTTGATGAATTCTGCGCAACGCGCTTCAAAACCAACAGGCAAATCATAGAAAAGACCACCGACCCAGATGTAATTATATAACATACGCGAACCGGATGCCCATTCCAACATATTCATAATATGTTCACGATCTCTAAAACACCATAGAAAAGGAGTTGTGGCACCGATATCGATGCCGTAGGTACCAATAGCAATTAGGTGTGATGCAATGCGATTGAGTTCGCAGACCAGTACCCGAATATATTCTATTCTTTTGGGGATTTTACTATCCAACCCCAACATACGTTCCACCCCATCACAAATGCATGGCTATTATTCATGGATGCCAAGTAATCTAGACGATCGGTAAAGGGAATTGTCTTCCCATAGTTTAAAGATTCCGCATGTTTATCAAAACATCGGTGCAGGTACCCCAAATGCGGAACGACTTCCTTGACAATTTCCCCATCCGTAATCAACTGCAAACGCAATACACCATGTGTTGAAGGGTGTTGCGGACCCATATTCAAGACCATCTCTTGCGTAGAAATTTCCGTGAGATGCCTTTCATAACGATCTAACGCTTCTTTATATTTTGGATTCGCCATACAGATCAATTAATGTTAATGCCATGATATTTTTCAGCCTCCTGATAATCCTTTCGTAGTGGATAACCCTCCCAATCATCCGGCAGGAGTATTCTTCTTAGATCCGGATGTCCTGAAAAATAAATTCCCATCAGATCAAAAGCTTCCCTTTCATGCCAATTTGCTGTACGCCAAATGGGAGTAACAGACGGGATTTCTGGCAGCTCATCCAACGAGCGATTGCCCTCCAGTTCCACTTTCAATACGACTGTATGTTGATAAGGCAATGAACTCAGATGATAGACGATCGTAAAGTGATCTTCGTAATCTACAGCAGTTATATTGCTCAAAAAATCAAAATATAGACCCTCGGTATCCCTAAGAAAAGAGCAAACAGGAACTAGATCTTCAACATGGATAAACAAAGCGGCTTGTAAGCCAGTCATCTCCTCTTTCTGGATTACTGAATCTCCAAATGCGGAAACTAGTTTTAATTTAATTTCTTCTTAATGTCATATTATGTTATGGAGCTAGACGCGTGATTTTCCAAGAATCCGAAACCTTTTTATAGACGATCCGATCATGAAGACGGCTAGCACGTCCCTGCCAAAATTCAAAATAGATTGGTTTTAGAATATAACCACCCCAATGCGCTGGACGAGGTATAGTCACATCATCCAAATATTGCTTCTGAAGCTCTTCTACTCTACTCTCTAAAAAATTTCGGTTTGGAATCTCACGGCTTTGGGGATGCCAAGGCACCTATGCGACTACCCTTAGGACGCGATTGAAAATATTCATCCGAATCTGATTCATTCACTAGCTCGATAATACCCTCAATACGGATTTGCCGTTGTAGCTCAGGCCAGAAAAATAAAAGCGCAGCATGCGGATTATCTTTCATGTCTTCCCCTTTTCGGCTCTCATAATTTGTAAAGAATACCAACCCTCCTTCTGAAATATCTTTTAATAAAACAATCCTTGAAGAAGGTAAATGCTGTGACGAGACAGTGGACAACACCATCGCATTGGGCTCGATCACCTCACTATGAGTAGCCTCATCAAACCATTTTTAAACTGATGGATGGGATCATGATCCACATCCGATTCAGATAGGTTACCCAATACGTAATCTTGTCTGATCGCTGCAATATCTTTATGTTGAATGGACATAGAAACCTATTTTTATATTCCTACAAACTTACTAAAATCATTGCTTTTTCTCTATAAACTTAGTAGAAATTGCCAAAAACGTTTTTTTGGCACAAATCTCGCATGAGTTAAACAAAAAGGATTAATTTCGACATATACTTAATTTTGCGTCCTATGTTTAATGAATTAGACCCACAAAAAGGAAGCCTGCTGATTTCAGAGCCATTCATGTTAGACCCTCGATTCCTAAGGTCTGTTATCCTATTATGTGATCATAACCAAGAAGGTAGCTTAGGCTTTGTATTGAATAATAAAACGAATGTCTATATTGGTCAATTATTGGAATCAATAGCGCAATGTCATTTCCCGATCTATATAGGTGGACCTGTGGCACAGGAGAGCCTATTTTTGTACATAGTCGGTTTGATCTTCTACTAAGTGGTGAAGAGGTTGGTCCAAACCTCTATTTTGGCGGTGATGAAGAAAAACTTATTGACGCGATTCAACAGGATCAGCTTAAATCTGATGAAATTAAGTTTTTCATCGGCTATTCAGGTTGGTCAAGCGGACAATTGGATAAGGAAATAAACGAAAACAGCTGGGCTGTTCAAAATAAATACCATCATCAGATTATTTTTGAGGGTAATGGTGAATTGCTTTGGAAGGATGCTATTATCGGACTAGGTCCAAAATATGCGCATGTCGCCAACTTCCCACAGAGCCCTGAATTAAATTAAGATTATTCGCAGAGCTAAATCTTCTACAGGATTACCGATCGACCGATTCAAACATTTGCTTGCTTCCATCCCGAGCCTCTATATTTTTTGTCTAAGCTATCCTGACATAGGTTCAAATACGATTACTAGGGTACATTGAACGATTATGACAAAATGAATGAATTTCTGCCATCCTGTCCTACAATCGCTATTTGGAACACAGATTGTTCATTAATCACCAAAATCATAAAATTAAATATAGCAACATACAAATTATGAATCCAGAAAAAGGTAGTATTTCAATCCACACGGAGAACATATTTCCCGTAATCAAAAAATTCTTATACTCAGATAATGAAATTTTCTTGCGCGAACTGGTATCTAATGCAGTTGATGCTTCCCAAAAGATTAAACGTTTAGCATCTTTGGGGCAATACAATGGCGAAACAGGTGAGTTAATCGTAGATGTGAAGTTTGATGAGGCGGCCAAAACCATTACGATTTCAGACAATGGTATTGGTATGACTGCCGAAGAAATCAAAAATATATTAATCAAATCGCATTTTCGGGAGCAACAGAATTCATGGAGAAATTCAAGGAAGCTAACGATGCAAATGAAATTATTGGTCGCTTTGGATTAGGATTCTATTCTGCATTTATGGTGGCAGACACCGTAGAAATTCAATCATTATCCTACCAAGATGGAGCCGAACCAGCGCATTGGACATGTGACGGTAGTACTTCTTACGAAATTTCAACAGGGACTAGAACAACACGTGGTACAGACATCATTTTGCATATCAATGACGAGTCCACAGAGTTTTTGAGTCAAGCTCGTCTACAGGACATCTTGGACAAATATGCAAAGTTCCTTCCTATCCCAATTCGTTTTGGCACGAAGACAAGCTCTGAGCCAGATGGAGAAGATGAGGAAGGTAAACCAAAATATAAATCTGTAGAAGTTGACAATATCATCAACAATACAAATCCAGCCTGGACAAAGTCCCCTTCAGAGTTAAAAGACGAGGATTATTTAGCCTTCTATCGCGAACTATATCCTTATTCGATGGATGAGCCATTGTTTTGGATCCACCTTAACGTAGATTATCCATTTAACTTGACTGGTATTCTTTACTTCCCTAAAGTGAAAAACGAGCTGGAAATCCAACGCAACAAAATCAAGCTTTACTCTAGACAGGTATTCATTACTGATGAAGTAAAGGATATTGTACCGGAATTCCTGATGTTACTTCATGGGGTAATTGATTCTCCAGATATTCCATTGAATGTCTCACGCTCTTTCTTACAGGCAGATAGCAATGTTAAGAAGATCAACAGCTATATTACCAAAAAAGTTGCGGATAAATTAAATGAAATATTCAAAACTGACCGCAAAGGTTTTGAAGAAAAATGGACAGACATTGGCTTGTTTATCAAGTATGGCATGCTAAGCGATGAAAAGTTCGCGGAAAAAGCGAGTGATTTCTGCTTGGTAAAAAACACCAACAACGCGAGCTTTACAATCAAGGAATACTATGAAAAGGTAAAAGATATTCAAGTCGATAAAGATGGTAATATTGTTTACTTATATACACATGATGCTGCTCAGCAAGATGGTTTTATCCAAACAGCGTTAAACAAAGGTTACGATGTTTTGGTACTTGATGGCCCACTTGACACACATTTCACCTCCTATTTGGAACAAAAAGGAGGCGAAAAGGTACAGCTTAAACGTGTAGACGCAGATGTGATCGACAAGCTAATTCAAAAGATGAGAAGATCGAACTTTCATTATCCGAAGAGGAATCAAAAAAACTTTGGAAGTTTTCGAAAAAGCGATTTCGCGTCAGGATATGAAAGTTGAGGTAGATGCCCTTCGTGAGAGTGACTTACCCGTATCCGTTACTATAGATGAGTTTATGCGTCGTATGAAAGATATGGCCAAAACTGGCGGTGGTGGTATGAACTTTTATGGTTCATTGCCGGATAATTACAAAGTAACGGTTAACGGTAATCACCCGTTGATCAAAAGAATATTATCTTCTTCTGATGAAGAAAGTGCGAAACTGGCGAAACAAGCCTTTGATCTAGCACTTTTGTCAAGAGGCCTGTTATCTGGTGCAGATCTAACATCTTTTGTAAAAAGAAGTGTTGAGATGATCTAATATCACAATAACTGTATAAAAAAAGCGATCACTCTAGTCGGGTGATCGCTTTTTTATACTTTTGATTCAATTACCTAACAAAAATCGACCTGATTTTAAGTAAAAATCTCAAATCACGTCCTACGGGCTATTACAATCGTTTTTTATTAAAATTTAATAAACTAATCTTCACCTAGTTGACTTTAATACCTGTTTTTTTCATTTAAATATTTGGAGGGAAGAGGGTTTAATCGTACTTTTGTATCATCAAAATCACGGTAGGTATAGCTCAGTTGGTTAGAGCACTAGATTGTGGTTCTAGGGGTCGTCGGTTCGAGCCCGATTACTTACCCAAAAAAGGGCAAATCAAAACAAATTGGTTTGCCCTTTTTCCATTTTATATCGGCTATATTTTTACTCAACAACACGACAATTTACTTTCCCTATCCATAACTTGCAACATGAAACACTTTTCAGTAGTCATGCGAGTTTGTTTGCAATAGATCTGTGCCAATAGCCACTTTTTATTTGCGAACAATCAAAATAGCTGTTATGGAGAGATTAAGGACAATTTTAGATTCCCAAGGCCAGATCTCGTCGATAAAAATATGATCATGAATCTGCCGCGATTAGCACAGGTCCACAGCTTTGAAATCTTTCCTGATCCAACGATAATATCGTCCTCTAGGACCATTCCCACGCAGTTCGAGCCAACCAAGAGCATGCAGCAATTTAATTGTGGAGTACAAAGTTGCCCAACTGATATGCTGTATTGTTCGCAACTCAACATAAAGGTCGTCAATGTTGTCGATAATAACTTTGCGCCACAAATGCTTGATAATATGTAGGCGTTGAGGTGTTAATTTGTGTCCATTACTTGTTAATGAGCTGATTAAAACTTCCATATCTCTTATACTATAAATAGTAGAGTCCGATGACCTGGTTTCGCTCCCATATCTTACCATCCAACTCTATATTATATATTGCATAACTTGTAAAATACCGAAGGCAAAAAACTATCCCTCCAATGAATAATACACAATAAACTAATAATCAACCTAATAAAATTCATCAAACTATTACACATAGCTCATCGTTTTTCAAGAATTATCTTGTCTTTGATCATATTAAGTGATACTACATGAAGTCCTTCTTAAGAATGAAAACAACTGGATATATTTACTTGAGTAAGAATTGTAGTTCTTTAGATCTTCTAAACCCGGCGTATTTCGCTGGCCTATTGTTATCATAGATTTGTAATAAACAATGATGGTATATAGGTATGGATAGGCAAAATCCAGATAAAGTGGACAAAAAATGTGATTTTCCCAAAGAAAAATCAATCCAAATATGTAAGGATCGATCTAAAATAAGACAAGATATACTTATATTTATATCCAGACCCTACTTCGGTCCAACAGTTCGTAGATGTAATTACAAAAAGAATACTCAACAGCAAATAACCTTGCTTCAACAAGATCATATAAAAATGAAAAATACCAAGATCAATACCGGAATTCTAAGCTTTGGTATGTCGGGTCGCGTCTTCCACGCACCTTTCATCCATAGCAATCCACATTTTAACTTTGTCGCCGTTGTCGAACGGTCACAGAAAATAGCACAAGACCTTTATCCCGAAATCAAAAGCTATGATACCGTAGATCAGTTATTGGCAGACGATAAGATAGCACTGGTGATTGTAAACACGCCAAATCATACACACTTTGAGTTCGCGACAGAGGCCCTAAAAGCAGGAAAACATGTTCTGATCGAAAAACCAGCCGTGGAAAATATAACGCAGTTCAACGAACTTTCCGAGGTCAGCAAAAAAAGTGGGAAGCGGATTTTCTTTTATCAAAACAGACGTTATGACAGCCATTTTCTCGATGTAAAAAAGTTATTGAAAGTGGCAATCTTGGTAAATTAACTGAAGTATCTTTCCGCTTCGACCGCTATAAAATGGAATTAGGTCAAAAATATTTCAAGGAAAACAACCAATATATCTCCAGTGGTCTCACCTATGATCTGGGGCCTCATATTATAGATCAGGCTATTTCGCTCTTCGGAAAACCATTGAAATTTAGTAAAACAACTTCAATTAACCGACCCAACTCCCAAGTAGCAGACTACTTCCATTATCATTTACGCTACCCCAATGAACTGAATGTATTTCTAACGGGGAGCCTTGCTGTGGCCGATCCTTTGCCCGCTTTTGTGGTACATGGTACCAAAGGAAGCTTCATAAAAACGATGGCTGATGTGCAAGAACAGCAATTGATAGATGGCATGCTTCCCGATAATCCAGCTTATGGTGTAGAACCGAATGGCAGTGAGGGTAAATTGGTGACTATCGACAACACAAATCAAAAGCATATTTCTTATCCGCTTCCACATAGAGGAGATTATAATCTATTATTCAACGACATCTATGAGAATCTTGTCAATGAGGTCGAATATCCAATTACAATGGACCATATCAGATGGCAAATTGAAATGTTATCTGCCGATAATAACCTCTAGCATATAGCATTGATAAGGCAATCGTAAAGACTCAAGCACAAAAGTAGTAGCTTTTAACACAAAAAACCATCCCAATTAAATTGGGATGGTCCTCTCCTGTTTATATTGCCAATATCAATTTTTATGCATTAAAAACCAATAGTTTAGCAAAGTCTTTCACAAATGGATTTTGCACTGAAATCGATTTAAAACAGCTCGAATTTGAGTCCCAGTTGATATTGTTCAATATCCGCAGTCCAATTGTCTATGATATCATTTGTTCTATTAAATTTTCGATACCGAAAATAAACCTTACCCAATTCTGCACCTAAACTGTAACCTGTTCTGGGCTTACTTCGAAATGCATTCGCTCCATTGTTCAGTTTATAACGGTCATCATTGAGCAAAAAATTGAAATCCAGTCCCCCATAATCGCAATTGTACGGGTAAAATTTACCTTTAGATACAACGGCACACTCATATATTCCAATTTTCTGGTTCCGGCTCCTATCCCATATTCACTTTCTGCAGTCTGATCGTTATTACGGATCCGCATTAAATTATAGACCGGTTCGGCCTGCAATGCTAGATTTTTGTTAAAATGATAGCTAAGATCCCCTCCGATATGAAAACCGATTCTTTTACCGGAACGAAAAGCCGAACCATTTGTACCAGATAGATTCCCGCCGGCTCTAAGCCCCATTCCAAATTGCGCTAACGCATCATGTGTACACAACATTCCAAAAATTACTGTTACGGCAAATACTATTTTCATTCTTTTGTTGACTAGCATACAATGTTATTTACGATATAAGCTTCTCCCAACAATCCATCCAACATAACTGCATGTATATTTAACAAAGCACCCTCATCGTGAACAGGAGGAGAAAACTTACAGACAATCTATTTCCAGAGAAATAAATTGTTATTTAGAATAAAGCTAAAGGAAAAATAAATACAAATTGACAAAATTATACGAACATCGCTATTTGATATACGAACAGGCTAATTCTTGCCAAACAGGGCCGTTTAGTCTATATATGTACTCGGTTCGATGTGGATCATAACATGACCAAGGTCGGGTATATGTTCGATCAGATAATCTTTGAGTTCGTGAGCCAGTGCATGACCTTCTTTCACCGTGATCTCACTATCCACAATCGCATGTAGGTCGACGTGATATTTTGTTCCCGACTTTCGAACATAGCATTTCTCCGTCGCTTTTATACCCGCTACCTCCAAAGCATATTTTCTGATTTCCTCGATCACTTCCTCGTAAACATTTTCATCCATGATTTCACCAAGAGCAGGTCTAAAAATATGGTAACAATTATACAAAATAAATCCAGCTGCAAATAACGCGGCATAATCATCCGCATTCTCGTATCCCTTACCCAATACTAAAGCGATAGATATACCAATAAAAGCCGCCACCGATGTAATTGCATCACTTCGATGATGCCACGCGTCCGCTTTCAGTGAAGAGCTATTGGTCTCTCGACTCTTTTTCATGACAATTCTGTAAGAACTTTCTTTCCAGATAATGATTCCTCCGAGAACGAATAATGTCCAGGACTTCGGCAGTTCATGGGGTGTCCCAATATTTTCTATACTTTCATAGGCAATGATCGTAGCTGATACGATGAGAAAGCCAACAACGATAAACGTAATAAGTGGCTCTACCCTTCCATGACCATAGGGATGATTTTCATCGGCAGGCCGCTGGGCATATTTTAAGCCAAGAAGAACTAAAAAGGAAGAAAAAATATCAGCGGTGGACTCAATCGCATCTGCTATAAGTGCGTATGAATTCCCAAAAAAACCCGCCAGCCACTTCAGCAAAGCCAACATTGTATTTCCTATAATACTGAAATAGGTGGTTTTTATCGCTGTTTGCTCTTTAATTTGGGACATATCATTATTGCTGTGATGTATTACGAAGGTAATATTTTTATAGTCAACTGTAAAGAAAGTATATGATTCAATGTTGTGACATACTATCAAAAGTTTTCAATAATTTTAATACAAAATTATTTTGGCTTAATATTTTTACCAGCTATGTCTGAGATTGTAAACGAATACACTAAGTTTGGCCCTCTGTTTTTGGTCGATGAAGAACACTATCCTGAATTTTGTAGTTATCTCAAATCGGCAACCTATAAAAAGTCCGATTTCTTTTTGAAAGAGGGCGAGAAATGTCAATACCTTGGTTTTCTAAAAACCGGTTTTATGCGAACGTATTATATCAATGATAACGGTGAAGATGTAACTTTCAATTTCCATTTTGACAATTACTTTTTACCGATTACGAAAGTATCCTTTGTAACACGAAGTCGCGTATGAATATTAAAGCGGTATCCGATGCCGAGGTATTACTTCTACACAAAGATGACCTTCAAAAACTCTATCAAAAGGATGTTTACTGGCAAGAATTTGGGCGAAAGATGACCGAGGTCATTTATCTCGGAGCTAAAAAAGAGAATCGAAGAGTTGTTATATTACTCGCCGGAAATACGGTATAATAATCTACTCGCCGAGAATGCACAAATTTTTCAGCTCGTAGCCCAAAACATATCGCCAGCTACCTCGGCGTTAAACCACCTTCGCTAAGTAGAATCCGTCGACGAATTTTAAAACGTTAACTTAAGTTAATATGTTTAATAGCAACTTAAACATATATTTGATCTATAAACTTCAACGAATATGGGAAATCAAAATGTAACAATTATTTTAGTCCATGGAGCCTGGGGAGACGGGTCTCATTGGAGACATGTTATCACGAATCTTCATGCAGAAGGATATACAGTACGAAGCGTACAAAATCCATTGACATCTGCTGAAGACGATATCCAAAAGACCAAAGATTTGATCGACCTACAAGCTGGTAAGGTTATTTTGGTTGGTCACTCTTATGGTGGAGCAGTAATATCCGCCGCTGGACATCATGAAAAAGTTGCAGGCTTAGTATATATCGCTGCCTTTGCCCCGGACAAGGGTGAAAGTTTGGGCGGTATCTTCGGCCGTAGAGAACCACCATCCGGTGCTGCCAACCTTGTTCCTGATGAAAAAGGGTTTCTATGGATCAAATACGATAAATTCCACGAAAGCTTCGCTCAAGATTTAGATGAAAAAGATGCGATCGCAATGTCCTTGGCGCAGAAACCAACACATGGAAGTATTTTTGCGGCAGAGGCGGGAGAGCCAGCTTGGAAAACAAAACCCAGCTGGTATCAAGTATCAGACAATGATCATATGATACCGCCAGTGACTCAACAAGAAATGGCGGAACGAATTAATGCTCGTAAAATTATTCATTTGGAAGCCAGCCATGCTTCACTAGCAACCCATCCAAACGAAATTACAGCATTGATCAAAGAGGCGGTTGAAGCAGTATCTTAGGTTAAAAGTATAAAAGAGCTAAATAGGTTAACACCTATTTAGCTCTTTTTAGTCCGCGCGACTTTCGCTATGCTCTAGAGTGATGCTAATTTGCCTTTGTCAGTTCCTCTAAGGCCTTTGCAATCTCAGGAGCTGCATAGTCTCTGCTCCCCTCCAAACGTTCTACAATTTGTCCATTTTTGTCCAAAATCACTGTGGTAGGAATGGATCCACCCAAAAATTCTGGTGGAATTTCTCCCGTTGCAGTATATAGTGGCAAATCATATTTGTTCTCCTCCATAAACGCCGCCGATTGCTCAATATCATTGTCGACATCAACCATTAGAAATACTATATTTTTGTTGTCTTTGAATCCCTGTCTTAAGGTATTAATGGACGGCATTTCATGTATACACGGCGGACACCAAGTAGCCCAGAAATTGATAAAGACAACCTTCCTTTTAAATCACTTAGTTTAACAACATTACCGGCTTTATCTTTGAAGGAAACATCGGCCACTTTTGGCTCTTCAACTTCTTTAACAGCTTGAGCTTGCTCTTTTTCTGCTTTGAGTTTGTTACCATCTGCCGAGTTTCCACAGGCTGTCAAAACACTTGCTGTAATAATAAAAAGTCCAAAACCTGTTATAATCCTATTAAATTTTATATTCATTATTATATATGTAAATTGCTGTATTTTAATTATTTATAAACTATCACTAAAACCCACCTACAGTTTGCTTTTGTTTTATCTTAATAGCTCCCCATCGTATAAAAACAGATGAATATCAGGGCTGTTCTATAACGAAGGTGGGCTAGTCAAAAAGAATTCTAAATGCGTAATGTTCGATATTGCAGAAAAATAGGTAAAGTATGTGCAATCTTCTGACGCCGGTTTCGGCTAGCCGACAGTTGCAGAGGCTCCCATATGCTAAAAGGGTAAGACGACCTCAGGATTAGCACAGCATCTGGCAAAAGAAGAGTTTCTTTTACAAAGCTTAATCGGGCATTTTCGCTCTCTACCAACTCACTACAGCGCTCAAATCCGTTAACAAGGGGTATGGCCCGATCCGCTATTCTCCCCTGTTCCGTATTCATTGGTGTCCCTATGAGACTTTTGATTCCATTTTTATTGGACAGGATGTGAGCAATACAAGAATAAACATTACCAAAATAGTAATGTATTGTCCATAGCTTCTGAGAATATTAGATTTAATGCTGCCCATTAATGGCTAAAATAAGCTTATTTGCCCAAGCACACAAATCGCTTGGGCTATTTTTATTTATTTTTAGAGGCTATTGCTCTTCTTCAACAGATAGCCTATAAAACGAGACTTCTTCATAGAAAGATTGGCCTTGTAATTAAAAAAACCAATTCCGCTACGCTTGTTGTTACTCATATCAGTCGGTCAATATAGGCAAGATAATAGTGGTTTTCAAGTGTTCATAGGATCCTATGGCCTTGTAACAACTTATGCAAAAAAATAAAAGTCGTCCCGGATAAAGGACGACTTTTTCTTGGTTTCCGCATTCAATTTATGCAGAATGTGATGTAGCAATGAAGCCTTTTCTTTTGATAATTTCAATGACTTCTTCCTCAGAGATACCGTTCGATTTCACTGTAAGAATTTTGTCGCTATTTGATGTATCGACGCTCCATTCACAGATGCCTGCAGCATTGTCTAAATCAGCACTTACTTTGGATACACAGCCACCACAGTTAAGGTTTGTTTTGAATTGAATATTTTTGCTTTCCATGTTATTTAATTTTAAAGTTATTGTTTACTATTACGATCTATTTTTTCCATTTTAAACGCAAGCTATTGCTCACGACACTAACACTACTCAAGGCCATTGCCGCTCCAGCAAGCATGGGATTCAAAAGAAAACCATTGATTGGGAAGAGTATACCTGCAGCGACAGGAATACCGATCACATTGTAAATAAAAGCCCAAAACAGATTTTGCTTGATGGTGGCCACCGTCTGTTTCGACAAGCGGATTGCTTGTGGTATTTTAGTCAAGTCCGAGGAAATAATGGTCATTTTTGCTACATCCATAGCAATATCACTCCCTTTACCCATCGCTATACTGACATCTGCAGTTGCCAAGGCGGTACTGTCGTTGATACCATCACCGACCATCGCCACCACCTTTCCGCGTTGTTGAAGTGCTTTTACGAAGTCAGCTTTATGTTGCGGCATCACTTCTGCTTTATAATGTTTAATGCCTGTCTGTTCTGCAATAGCTTTGGCAGTCGATTCATTATCACCGGTAAGCATATAAAGCTCAATACCCATGGCCTGCATTTCTTGAATGGCCAATACAGAGGTTTCCTTAATCTTGTCGGCAATAGCGATCACTGCTAATGCCTGACTACTGTTGGCAAACCAAATGACAGTTTTTGACTCCTCACTCCATTGTTCTGCCCGATCCTGCAATTGCTCTGCGATAGCGATGCTATTTTCAATCAATAGTTTCCTGTTACCAACGTAGTAAGTCTCCAGACCATGATTGGCTTTCGCTCCTTTTCCCGTAATACTGTCAAATGCCGATATTGTCGTCACTGCTACACCTTCAAGGTAATTGACTACAGCTTCCGCAAGCGGATGTTCAGATTGCTTTTCTATACTTAATAATATGGCATTTGTCGTATCATCGCTGTCCAACCATTGGATACCTGTTACCTGCGGTCTCCCTCGGTAATTGTTCCAGTCTTATCCAAGACAATTGCATTGACACGTTTGGCAAGTTCCAAGCTTTCCGCATCTTTGATCAGGATGCCTTGCTCAGCCCCTTTTCCAACACCCACCATAATTGCTGTGGGTGTCGCTAAGCCAAGCGCGCAGGGACAGGCTATAACTAATACAGTTACAGCAGCCAGCAGACCTTGCACCACACCATTTTCACCGCCTAGAATAAACCACAATACGAAGGTAAATAGGGCGATACCAATCACCACCGGAACAAATATTCCGGCAATCTTATCGACCATCTTTTGCACTGGAGCCTTGCTACCCTGGGCGTCTTGCACCATTTTAATGATCTGCGCCAACATCGTCTCCTTGCCTACTTTGACCGCTTTGAATTGAAAGCTGCCTTTCTGGTTAATCGTACCCGCAAAGACCTTTTCGTTTTCTTTTTTAACACTGGAACCGGTTCACCACTCAACATGCTTTCATCAACATAGGAATCGCCCAAAATAACCATACCATCCACAGCAATCTTCTCCCTGGTTTTACCAGGATAATATCACCTGCTTTTACGGCTTCTATTGCAACTTGTATTTCAGATCCATCAGGTTGTATGACCGTGACCGTTTTGGGCTGTAGCCCCATTAATTTTTTTATAGCCGAAGAGGTATTACCTTTCGCTTTTTCTTCCAATAATTTCCCAAGCAGGATAAAAGCAATAACAACCGCTGCAGCTTCGAAATACACATGCGCATGCAGTCCCCGCTGATGCCAGAAATCGGCAAATAACATATTGAAAACACTAAATATATAGGCGATCCCCGTGCTTAATGCAACCAGTGTATCCATATTTGCTGAACGATGTTTTGCTTGCTTCCATGCATTAATAAAAAGTCCTTACCCAACCAGAGTACAACAGGTGTTGCAAAGAACCACATGATTGGATCTGCATATGGGATATCCATAAAAAACATACCGATCGCCACGACAGGAAGTGATAGGATAATTGCCCATATCGTTTTGCTTTTGAGTGTCCGGAACTTTTCGGCATGGATTGATTCCAACGTTTCTTGTTGGGTTGATTCGTCTTCCACTAATAGATCATAACCGCCGGCTTGTACAGCTTTTTGGATTTTAACGGCATCAGTGATATTCGGAAGATATTCAACGGTCAAGTTTCCGGTAGCAAAATTTACGGAAGCATTCACTACACCAGATTCGTATTTTACCATACTTTCTGCACTCCCTGCACAGGAAGCACAAGTCATTCCCAGTACAGGAAATGTTTTGACTACGGTCGACACGCCATAGCCAAGATCCTTAACAGCTTTCACAGCATTGGCTACAACCTCATTATTTTTGACCGTAATAGCCGCCCTACGATTGTTCAGTTCAACTTTTTGGCTCTCTATCCCTTTACCAAGGCCAACTCTTTTCAACAATTAATGCGCAATGTTCGCTTTCCACATCCTCTAAAGGAATATAAATTGTTTCGTTATAATTATTTGTAGCCATATCTGTATGTATTAATCTTACATTACAAATTTGGCCACAAACGGGGAGTAAATCCTTACAGAATTACGGAATTGATTTGTAATATTATGGCTTGTTTTCTATCCTAGGATTCCTAAATGTAAGATCAAATTTTTAGTCTGATCTAAGAATACATCCTGTTTATGATATACTAAGTCATTTTTAAGTGCCCTCTTAAATATACAGCAGTGAGTGATATCTTATCTTCTAAAAGATCAGCCACTGTTCCTTCAAAGAGCAGCTCACCACCATATTTGCCAGCTCCGGGACCAATATCTATTACCCAGTCCGCCTGAGCAATGATGTCAAGATTATGTTCAATCACAATAACAGTATTCCTATTTTTCACAAGTTCATCTATAAAGTTCAGTAGTTTTTGTGTATCTGATGGATGTAATCCCGTACTTGGCTCATCGAGGACTATAATACCATTACTTTGGTTGAGTTCCCTCGTAAGCTTCAGGCGTTGTCGTTCGCCACCTGAAAAGCTATCCAGCCGCTGTCCTAAACTGAGATAACCTAGGCCAAGGTTAGATAACATGTTAAAAACACTATGAAAGGGATCATCGGGAAAGAATACAGCTGCCTCTGTGACAGTCATATTCATGACATCAACGATATTTTTATTCTTGTAATGATAATCTAGTACCTGTGCTGTGAATCCTGAGCCATCACATCGCTCACAAGGTTGCTCAATATCATCCATAAAAGCCAGATCAATTTTCTCAACCCCCAATCCGTTGCAATTTTCACAGGCCCCTAAACTATTTCTACTGAATAGTTTATCAGAGACCTTATTTGCTTTTGAAAAAGCTTCCTGATCATATCTGATAAATTAAGATAAGTGAGCAGATTGGAACGTACACTGGCCGCAAATAGCGCCTGATCAACAACTTTGATCTCTGGATAAAACATGGGCAATATTTTGTTGATCAGCGTACTCTTACCTGAACCGGCAACACCTGTAACAACAGAAAGCACCTGTTTGGGTATTCTTACATGGATATTTTTCAAATTATGTAAGCTCGCATTCTTTATCTCCAGATAACCTTCCGCCTGTCGTGGAGTGTGATTGAAATCGAAGCGTCGTCCAAAGTAAGATCCTGTTTTTCCCTTGGCATATTGCAGTCCTTCAAATTTGCCTTCGTAGACAATTTCACCGCCTAATTTTCCTGATCCCGGCCCCATATCGACAACCCAATCCGCAATCCTAATTAAATCTGGATCGTGTTCTACAATAATCACCGTATTACCCTTCTCCTTGATCTGTTGAATAATCGTTGCGATATTTTGCAAATCTTTAGGATGGAGACCGATACTCGGTTCATCAAAAATATAGAGCAAGTCAGTTAGACTATTACCGAGATTACGTACCATCTTGATACGTTGGGATTCTCCGCCAGATAAGGTATCTGTGCGCCTGTCCAACGTCAGGTATTGAAGGCCAATAGTGACTATATCATGTAATTTCTTGCTCAGTTCATTTAACAATACCTGATAGGTCTTAGTATTTATAGCGCCTATGAATTCGAGTAACTCATCCACGGAGAGTGATGCACAATCCGCTATGCTTTTTCCCAATATTTTACACGATAGAACCTTTCTATTTAGCCTTGTGCCATTACATACAGGGCATTTTTTTGTGATTATGATAGTTTTGAGAGCCTCTTTTCGGGTTATATTCTCCTTCGAATCTTTTTTAAGAATGCCTTTTCGATACGAGGAATTAAGCCTTCGTATTTCACAGTCTTTCCCCATTGTTTGTCAGGGTGTCTGGGCTTATGTTCTGCAGCGTTCAAAAGCATCTCCCATTCCGATTTGCTATAATTTTTTAATTTCTTATCATTGTCAAAATATCCAGATAAAGTATATCGCGTTAACCGCCATCCTCCGGGCTGAAATGTCGGAAATGCGATTGCACCTTCATTCAAAGATTTTTCCATATCCAAAAGTCGTGTAATGTCAAGGGTCTGCACAAAACCAAGTCCTCGCATTCCGGGCACATGCCCAGTGGATTGTTAAATGAAAATACATTGAATATCCCACAAACGGAGTACCCATTCTAGAAAAAAGCAATCGCAATGAACTATAGATATCTGTAGCTGTACCTACCGTGGAACGGGCATTCCCACCTAGTCTTTTTGATTGATAATAATAGGTACATTTAAGTGTTCAATCTTATCTACTTCTGGAACCCCGATGTGCTGCAAACGATTTCTGATAAAACTCGTCTGGGTCTCATTAAACTGCCGCTGTGCTTCCGCTCCGATCGTTTCAAATACCAAAGACGATTTTCCAGAACCGGAAACGCCCGTGAAAACAGTGATCTCTTTTTGGGAATACGGAGCGAAATATTCTTCAGATTGTTTTGCCTTGCATTTACTATGACGATATAATTCATTTCTTTATCTTTGATATGATTAACTTAGTTAACCATAATACTTAACAAAGTTAACTAAACTATTGTTTTATGAATAAGAGCGAAACTGATTTTTATCAGGTCTTTACCGACCTACAGTGTTTTATACTAGCCAATATGAACCGAGGAAATATACATGGGGTGACGGCTACACATTACAATATCATGGAATATATTTATAGAGGTCATCAGGTTACCGGTAAACAGATTGCTGAAGCCTTCCAGATCAGCCAGGCGGCTATTTCCAAGCAGCTTAAATTTTTGACCGAAAACAGGCTTATCAAGCAACAGCAATCGACAAGAGATCGTAGATTTTTTGATCTGTCCCTGACTGATGAAGGTCGATATATCATTGATAACTCGGAAAACTTTAGGAAAGTATTGCAAAAAAAGCCTCACGCTCCTTGACAAAGGATGAATTAAAGACACTTACTGTACTTCTTCATAAGCTTATGCAACAGGTAAAAGATTAATACTGTTTATTTGTGATTCAACATATTTGGCTAGTGACAAACAGTTGTCAGTTCCATCATCTAGTTTTGTCTCTAACGAACAACTTGGCACGATAGAATTTTGGTCAATTTGTGGCCACATCTTGTTTTAAATATATATTTGAACTATATACAATATTTATGAGTCTTATCAAAGATATCTATTCGCTCAATTTCTATCAACACATTGCAGATCAGTTTAGTCAGGTAAATCCCGATTTCAATAAAGAGCAATTTATTACGAGAATCTTTAGCCCTGATTTCAACACTATGGAATGGAAGCAAAGGATCAAACATACCACACAAACCTTGCACGAATTTATGCCATCCAATTTTCCCGAAGCAATCGCCTTAATCACCCAAGTTGTTGAGAATTTAATTGCGGCAGGGTATCCCGGTGGACTTGAATATGTTATATTCCCCGACTACATCGAAACTTATGGTGTTGAGCATTTTGAAACCGCCGTGCAATCCCTTGAAATAATTACACAGTTCATCACTTGTGAATTTGCTGTTCGCCCTTTTATTATCAAATATAAAGGGCAGATGATCAGCATAATGGAACAATGGGCACGAAGCCCGAATGCACAAGTTCGCCGTTTGGCAAGCGAAGGTATTCGTCCACGGCTACCATGGGCTATGGCTATCCCCTTTCTGAAGAAAGATCCGAGCCCTATTTTGCCTATTTTGGATTTACTAAAAAATGATGTGTCGGAAACTGTAAGAAGAAGTGTCGCCAACAATTTAAACGATATCTCCAAAGATCACCCCGATATTTTGCTGGCCATTGCGAAAAATTGGAAAGGGATCAGTAAAAATACGGATGGAATCATTAAACATGGCTGCCGCACACTACTTAAACAGGGGCATCCAGAGATTTTACACTACTATGGTTTGGATGGAACAGATTTTGAGGTTTCCGATCTACACATTGCGACACCGTATGTAAAAGTTGGTGAATATGTCTTTTTTCATTCCAGATCGAAAATACACATGCGCAATCCAAACCACTCCGATTGGAGTATGGATTATATTATCAAAAATCAAATGGTTTAATGTCCCGTAAAGTCTTTAAAATTAGCGAGAAGATCTATCTATCCGCTGAAAAAACCGGATTGAACGCAGGCAATCATTTAAAGTAATCACCACCAGAAAATTCTATATCGGTAAACATAAAATTTCCATTATTGTCAATGGCAGGGAAACATCGGAAATGGAATTTGACTTGATTTGATAATTTTTAAATAACATTTGCGACGCTTGATTCTGGCTCCAAGTCTCAAGCTAAAACAAAGTGGGCAGTATGATGTTTTTATCCGTAGGTCTCTATTTGAGATGGTATTGATATAAACGTTCCACCACAAACAACGCTGTTATGAAGAAGCTACTTTTGGTACTATTGCTATTGCTGATTGTGATTTTTATTGGTTTAGTGATCAACACATTGCTCTTCCCTTTTGCCAAGATAAAAAAATCCGATGCACAAGCATTTCAGCCCATAAGCAATGATAGCATCTTATCCCGATTAGCGGGGGAATTAAGATACCATCCGTTTCCAATGGGGATCCTAATTTATTTGTATACGCCCCTTTTGATACTTTTAAACAGTATATCGCAGCAAGTTATCCGCTTATTCACCAACAACTGGAGATCTATACCGTGCATTCCTATGGTTTAGTTTTTAAACTTAAAGGTAGCAATAGCAATTTATTGCCACTCCTATTTTTGTCCCATTATGATGTTGTTCCTCCGGGTTCAGCTGAAATTAAAAACAAATCCGAACATGTTTTCCGTCCTTCAGACAAACCACTCCCTCCAGTTTCCACAATAGCAGAAGATTGGAATTATGCCCCTTTTTCGGGTGCAGTAGCCGATGGACGGATTTACGGGCGCGGAACATTGGATATGAAAGGAATGCTCTTTTCATTACTCGAAGCCATGCAGAAAATACTGCTTGATAAGGAAAGACCTGAACGTGATATCTACCTGGCATTTGGCTTTGATGAGGAAGTAGGTGGCGAACTTGGGGCAAGCAAAATTGCTGCAGATTTCAAGCGTAAGGGACTTCGATTTGAAGCTGTCTACGATGAAGGTGGACTCATTCTCGAGAAAGGATCTGTTAAAGGAATACATTCGGATGTCGCATTAATTGGCTGTGCCGAAAAGGGGTTTCTGTCTTTAAAGGTCAAAGTTAAAGGCTTAGGAGGACATTCTTCAATGCCACCGTCTGAAACGGCCATGGGCAAAGCTGCGGTGATCATGCAGCGGCTCGAAGAGCAGCAGATGAAACCGATGATCAGTCCACTTATTCAGCGTTTTTTCCAACAGATAGGCGGTTCAATGCCTTTTGTTTAGCTCTTTGCAATAGCAAATAGATGGTTGATGGAACCTATGCTACTTGCCCAGTTGACCAAAAATCATTCGACCAACGCCTTGGTACGCAGCACGACAGCACTGACGATGATGAAAGGTAGCGATGCCCCCAACGTGCTGTCTCCAGAAGTCGAATTTGTTGTCAATTTTAGACTATTGCCTGAAAATACAATTCAGGAAGTCCAAGCACACGTTAAGAAAGCAACAGCGGGTTTTGATGTCGAAATAGAACAGGTTGATAATGCCCGGGAGGCCTCCAATGTATCTCCTAGTGATACAAAAGCCTATCAGATGATGGAAGCCTCCATCCGAAAGTTATACCCAGATCTTATTGTCACACCATACCTGACCGTTGGCGGTACAGATGCCGTCAAATACCAAGAACTCAGCAAGAATATCTACCGATTTATGCCAATCAAAATCAATCATTCCGAACAGCAGAGCATGCACAGTACCAATGAATATATCAGTATCGAAAACTATATGAAAATGATTGCGTATTTCTATTATATCATGCGAAATTATGACGAACAAATACCAGCATCTAAATAACATATATCCGGTGTAGCATTTTGGTTTTCTGAATTTTATGCAATCGATTGCTATTAATTTCAGCTTTTAAACGTCAAAAAATCATGTATGTTTGTATGGACCAGCGATTGAGCTAATAGAACCAAAATTAAAATCGGTAGCCTCGTCGGTTTGTTTTCGAGCCCGGTGGCATTCAAAATCTAAAATTACCCAGAATGAAAATTAAAATTATAGTTTTCTCCCTTTTATTTGTCCTCTTACATGGTAAGAGCATTAGCCAACAAAAGAACACTCCATTGAAAATAGGTTTAATTGCAGACCCACAATATGCTGATCAGGACACCAAAGGAAGTCGATTTTACCGCAATTCACTTTCCAAATTAGATTCAGCAACGACAGCAATAAATGCAGCTGGCGTGGATTTTACGGTGATGGTAGGAGATTTAGTCGATGTAGGTGCAAAAGATTTGACTCCAGCCTTGCAGCATCTGGACAAACTCAAGGCACCAGTTTACAATTTACTGGGTAACCATGATTATGTCGATGTGAAAAACGGTGCCACACTCTACAAGGCCTATCGCATGTCCGCCCCTACTATACCGTAGAAAAAGGTCATTGGTTATTTATTCTCCTCAACACCAATGAACTCAGCGAATACGCAACATCAGCAACATCAGCGGAGCGCGCTGCTTGGCAAGCATTAAATAACCAGCTAAAATTCGAGGCACGGAAAAATACACAGCCATGGAATGGTGGCATCAGCAGACAACAACTTGCATGGATGGAAAAACAGCTAAAAAAGCAGAAAAAGAGGCTAAGAATGTGATCATCTTTTCTCATCATCCCTTATTTCCAGAAAACGGACTTGAAACACTCAACAATAGGGATATATTGGCAGCAATCGAAAAATATCCTCGTGTGAAAGCTGTTATCTCAGGGCATCATCATCCCGGTAACTTCGCTAACTATAAAGGGATTCCCATGATTACACTTGAGGGGATGATCGAAACCAGCAATGAAAATGCTTATGGGGTTTTGGAACTATTCCCCAACCGAATAAACCTGAAAGGTCAGGGTCGTATGACCTCCAGAAAATTTGATTTTTAATAGCAGAACCTGCGTTTGGCTACTGTTCGATCTCAGGTTCTGCATTCCAAAAAACGATACATTTCTCCTTTGAAGACTTAACTTGTTACCTAAGCGTTAGCGTACTGTTAAATTAGATTCGATTCAAATTGCAATTAGATGCCTGTAAAGCGGTTGAAAGCAAAGTTTTAAAATTATCTTTAAAGTGCTAAATATAACGAGCAACGGATATGGAAAAAATAAGGACTTTTCAGCAATATGAGCTAAATAAAATCAGGAAAATGTCAAAGATAGCGGACTGCAATTCGAAAAGTTTGGTAGATCTTCAAATATAATGGATTATTCCGATAGAGAAATCAACGAGATGATCCTAGGTATCTATAAAGATAGTAAACATCTATTGGTCGATGGAGATTATTTTATTGATGTCTCAACGGTTCAGAAGGCAACCTGCATTTTAACCGATATATCCTATTCCCGGAGAATCAAGCTGGATAAAAGCTCCCCGATCAAATTGAAAAATATAAGAAATTTTTATATTCAGGATTATTTCCTGGAAACAAGTGAAGAGTTTTCAAATTCCTCTAAACACAAAATAACTGGCTACCTAAAAAAATAGGCGGTATCAGTCTTGGCAAAGGAAAATATAGTCATGCTTACTCTATTCCAAACGATTTCAAAACCTTCTATAAAGGCATTCCGATAGACCTTTTTACCCAATCCAACATTATATCAATGGATTATTTTTTGGAGATGATTACCATGTGTCAACTTTCGAAGTAATCAGTAACTTAACTATTATAGACGAATAGCCCCCAATTTCTCATAAAGAGCCTGTCTATCTCAATCTTCAGTAATGAGTTTAGTAGCTCCTATTATTTTCTCTCTAAGGTCAACCGTCCCTTACTTTTTCGTAAATTCAATGCATAGAAATATTATGCGCGCTATGAGAAAAGTAATTGCAGCGATTAATATGAGCCTAGACGGCTTTTGTGATCATACTTTAATGCTTCCAGATGATGAAATTCATCAGCATTATACAGACTTATTGCGTGAGTCTGATACAATATTATATGGTAGAATAACTTATCAGCTTATGGAATATTGGCGGGCCTTCTTGACAACCTCCAGTGGTAATAAATCCTCAGACGAATTTGCGCATGTCATGAACACGATACCAAAAGTCGTCTTTTCGCAAACACTAAAAAATCTGGATTGGGACAGTGCAAGGCTGGCAAACCGAACTATCGTTGACGAACTTCAGGCACTTAAACAGTTACCGGGCAAAGATATTTTGATAGGTAGTCCTAGTCTAATTGTCGCATTAACAAACAGCGACCTTATAGACGAGTATCAAATTTGTATTCATCCGTTATTGCTGGAAATGGCTTACCATTGTTCAACAACATAAACAGAAAAATACAGCTGACATACCTAAAGACAAAAACCTTTGCTGGCGGTGCTACAATTCTATATTACAAACCCGCTCACCAATAAACAACCGTATACAGCTCCTCTCGTAAACGATTCCCATTGGTTTCTGTATACTATTTAAAGATGTCCATACTTTCATCATAAATAGGACTCTGTATATTTAAGAAGTTCAGAACACTGTGAAATACATGGTTCTGGGTCAATATTTTATTGGGTTTTAGCTCTTTCGCTGGATCAGAAACCCAAACGATAAAAGGAATATCATATTGCTCTTTAGGTGCGATACTCATTGGTAGTCCATGCATATATAAATTGTTTTCACCTAAAGATTCACCATGATCAGATACAAAAAGCATCGCACTTTGGTATTGCTTCAATTCTTTTAAATCTTCTATCAAGCGGTTTAAAATATAATCTGTATACACAATTGTATTGTCATAAGCGTTGACAAGTTCCTCCTTAGAACATTTCCCCAGCTCTACACTATTACAAACAGGCTTAAACATTTCAAATTGCGCCGGATATTTTTTGCTATAAGTCGGTCCATGGCTAGTACTTGTGTGTAACACAATAAATATTTTATCCTTTTTACTGGCTAGTATCTGCTCTTTTAATCCCGCCAGAAGAGCCTCATCATAGCTACAGCCCTCCCCTTGGCAATTCGATGTTAGCTGTTCTGTTTTTTTGTAATCCTTGATGTGGACCGGAGGTTCGCCCCAGTTGGAAGTTCTCCAGACAACATCAACATCATTCCTGAACAGATAATTTGGTAATATTTCATATAAATCCCGCTATTTTTATGTTCCAAAATACATTTCACACCCGCGGTTGTATAAGTGGAACAGGAGGTCGCTTCAAAATGATGTAGATTCGGGATCTTGGATAGTAAGGGATTTGTATTTTTCTTATAACCGTATAACGAAAAATTCTGACTTCTTGCAGATTCACCTATTACCAAAACAACAACGGCCTTTTTGTTATCCATTATTTTGGCATCAGGAAGTAAGATTTCCTTTTTATTTTCCTGCTGCTGATGAATATAAAAACGTGTGAAGTTTACCGTATAAGACCAAGGCATCGCTAGCCCGCCTAAAGTCTTTGAATTTTTATCGATCCATAACCAATTACTCGCATTCGCAAAAATCAGTATGATTATAAACAATAGGCTGAGCGCAGAAGTAATAAGAAAACGCTTTAATTTCACATTCTCTATTTTCACTTTCGCAATATATATACTAGGCAGGATACCCAATAAAACGACATATAAAATTAGTTTAATCGAGAAAAAACTACTCGACTCCGAGTAATTGGTATTGAGGATATTCCCCACCATCGTTTCATCTATGATGACACTATAGGTATTGATAAAGTAAACCGCGATAGAACTGCCGATGAAAAAGAAGATCAGCAAGATTTTGCCAACTAGACGTGATAGAAAAAATATTAAATAGAGTACAAAGGCGTTTAAGACCAACATTAAGATCACTAAGCTTAGGACCAGAACAATGCCATTCAGGCTTTTATAATCAATATTTTTAAAAACAAAGGAAAAGAAAGGGAGATGGAAAATAAAAAATTAAGAACACTCATCAATAACACGAATTGAGTTATCTTTAGATAATTTTTTAGCTTAAACATTGTAGTTTTATAAAGTGAAATAACTATGCCAGCCAACGAAAAAGCAAGAAAAACATCCAATTTCCGTCAACTATTCTGCTGATTAATATCGTGCCGAAAATAAGAAATAATAAAATAAAAAACGGATAATTTTTCCTGCTATTAATCTATTTCAAGTTTCATGATTCACAGAAAAACAAAGAGCCCCAACCTATTCCTTGGATTACGGAATAAGCTAGGGCGCTCTTTGTTTTATTTTTATAAACTAAAACTGTTCAAAAAATTTTCAAGTTCTTCTATCGGAACCTGGTTTGCCGAAGCAACAACAGCATAACGATTGCCCTCTAAGTATTGTATACTCGTCAAGCCATCATTTTCGAACATACTCCAGTCAAATGAGACTAACCAGCCCTTATAATTTTTAACTGCTGACTTGTCTTCCGGTGTATAAATGTCTTTCAGTTCTAAATAATTCAATAAATTAGCTTTCACCTGCTCCGATCCAGGTCCGCACCATCTGTTATCATGAGATAAATATTCCCCCATCCTTTGCATAGTTGGCCGAGGCAAAGGAGCCCGTTTCTTGGTCTTCAAATGCCTGAGCTTCGGTCAGTTTAAAACCGTTGATCTCTTTTTTAAACTTTGCTTCGAAATCGGCCTTAGGAATAGGTTTAAGCTTCTTCAATTCCTTCACCAGATTCTCGACTTTTGTCGAATCAGAATTAACCCGCACGTTTCCAAAAGAATGAACAGCTTGTTGATTGCCAGAAGCAGTATTATGACGCGCCATAAGCGCTAATCCGACACTTAATGTTGCCATCCCTAAATAAAAAGATTTCATATTGATATAAATATTTTAAATGTCAGACCGAACAAAAAACGCACCAATTCATGCCTTGTAAATAGTCTTTGGCAATTATTTGAACAACATTTTATACAATCCAATTAGTATAAATAACTTATGAATCTCAACTCTTGTCCGAGCGAATTCCTTTTTAATTCGGACCATCTTATCTTATCTTATCTTATCTTATCTTATCTTATCGCATGACTGAAATTTTAGAATTATCGTCACAGGATACTTTGACAATAGCATTTTCCGCAGTGATGCTTATAGAGATTTTACAACTATATTGATTATTAAGAAATAATAAGGGAGTAAAATGCGTATTTTTGAAAGCTACCGTCTAGCCTAAATAGATTTTAAATATTTCGCACAAAACCAATAAAACCAATCGGTTGTAGATTTAAAACTACAGTTTCAACGAGCAGGATTGAGGTTACTATAATGGGCATGACTTTTGCGAAATTAAATTTATAAGTAATAAATAAAAAAATCATGAGAAGAACCCCTTATACTACAACAGTCATCGTTTTATTGATACTATGTGTGATCGTATTGATGACAACTTGCGCTAGAATTGTATAAATGTTAGTGCAAATTCGGATCAGGCAAACAATTCAATAAAAGACCAGGCGCATACAGTCCTAGTCCTTTACTACTTTATGTCTGAAAATAGCTAGCAGCCTATACTTACACCATTCGAGATTACGGCATTTTTCTTTACAACAACGATGCCATCGCAGATTGCATGTGTCTGAAAATCGCCATCCTCCAGATGTGGTCCTCCTTTTATTCTGACATCATTTCCTATCCTGCAATTTTTATCCAAAATAGCATTTTCAATATAACAACGCTCCCCACACCAACAGGTGGCGGTTTTGGGTATTCCCCAATTCAATGACTTCCTCAAGTTGTTCGTAATGATCTGATCCCATCATGTAGGTTGATTTAATTACTGTCCCTCACCAATACGGGAACGTATACCGATCACAGAACGTTCGAGCTTATCTGCATTGAGGATACAGCCATCAGCAATAACCGTATTATTGAGTGTTGTTCCCGAAACCTTAGACGGAGGTAACATACGCGCTCTCGTAAATACAGTTTCATCGAACAAATTAAAATCAGGAACATCTGCAGTCAATCCAATATTGGCATCGAAAAATGATTTTATCGTTCCAATATCTGTCCAATAGCCATCGAACTGGTAACTCAGTACTTTGTACTTGTTGATCGCATCTGGTAGTATTTCCTTCCCAAAGTCCATACCTGGATTGGCAAGCAGTAAATTGAGCAAAACACCTTTTGAAAAAACATAAATCCCCATCGATGCCAGATAATTCCGCCCACATTTGGCCATCTCACTGGAGACTTCTGAAGACCAATTCAAGACCTCCTCTTTATTGGGTTTTTCGGTGAACGCTGTAATTACATTTGCCTCATTGGCTTTGAGAATGCCAAACCCAGTCGCATCGGCTACATTGACAGGAATGGTTGCAATTGTGATGTGCCCGCCGTTCTGCACATGAAAGTCTACCAAAGCAGAATAGTCCATTTGATAGAGCTGGTCGCCCGATAAAACCAATACATAATCGTAGTCAACATTCAATAGGTGCTTATGTGTACGTCTCACGGCATCAGCTGTTCCCTGAAACCATCGATCTCCCTCGTTCGTTTGTTCAGCAGCCAAAATGTCAACAAAACCTTTACTGAAAATGCTGAAATTATAAGCGTTTTTGATGTGCGTATTCAAAGAAGCTGAATTGAACTGTGTTAAAACGAATATCTTATTATATCCAGAATTTAAACAATTCGAAATAGGAATATCGACCAATCGATATTTCCCAGCAATAGGAACAGCCGGCTTAGAGCGCTGTTGTGTCAATGGATAAAGTCGAGACCCTCTACCCCTCCCAAAATAAGGGAAACTACTTTGTGTGCCATACCTCAAATTAAATAATTGGTTTATAAATCTAATTAACTATCGAACGCATCCATCCCTGGATCTATATGACAATCCGCTTGTTCATTTTTACCTATAGTATGTCAAGCAATGGATATTCTTCTTTTGTTTAATTTGATGCAATTGGTTAATACTAATAGCACTAGCTTACCATCTTTTTTAGACCAAGCTACGCTAACTAAATATAATAAAATTAATCTTCGAAACAAAAAAATATTGCCCAACCTGATCTATTTATATCGTTAAAAATAGATATGAAAAATAAGCCTGACATCCGAACGGTATCATCCTGGCGCCATCCAAAGATTATGAAATAGATTTTTTCAACGTGATGACGGTAATCTCCGGCCATATACCTATCCTACCCTTGAGTCCATGATAGCCAAAGCCACGGTTGACATACAAGTATTTCCCTTTTTTTTGATATAATCCAGCCCACTGTTCATAGAAATATTTTATCGGGCTCCATTTAAATCCGAACAGCTCTATACCAAATTGCATCCCGTGCGTATGCCCGGCCAATGTAAGATGTACATGTTTTTCATGATCTAAAGTGACATGATCCCAATGAGAAGGATCGTGCGACATCAATATGTTAAAAGAGTCCGTCGCCAGATCCGACGTCGCTTTGCTCAGGTCTCCATATTGATGAAAACCACCCTTTCCCCAGTTTTCCACCCCGATCAATGCGATGCTAGCCCCATTCTTTTGAATGGCAATAGATTCATTCATCAACAGCTTAAATCCCATTTCCCGATGAATCTCCTTCAACCTAATAAGATTAGATGCCTTTAATTCAGCACTATCCCAGTGCGTATAATCTCCATAATCGTGATTTCCGAGTACAGAAAATTTACCAAACGGGGCCTTTAGCGAAGTGAAATCTGAAATCCAGGATTCCATCTCAGCCGCTTTGTTATTGACAAGGTCTCCGGTAAACAGCAGAAGATCACTATCCTGCGCATTCGCCAGTGCGATACCCTTTCGGACTCCATAAACATCAGATAAGCTTCCGGAATGAATATCCGAAATCTGTGTAATCTTAAATCCATCAAATGCATCTGGCAGATCCGGAAAGCTTAGGACTTCCTCCCTTACCCGATATAAATGCCGCCCTCTGGTGAGGCCAAAAACAATAATTAAAACAATCAGTAAAGCCAGTGCAAGCACAAATTCACTTATATAAATACTTCGTGGGGGAAATCCCTGTAATAGCCGTACCAAATCCTCAGCCAATAAGATTGGAAAGGCCGGCAATTTTGGGATAAATACAATTAAAAAGAAGTGACCAGACCTGCCGCCAGTCGCTGAATATCTTTACCCTGTTGCCGGAGAAAATCAGGGTAAACACCCCAATAAGCAACAATACATCTAAATACCAATAAATCTTATGTAAAAATGGAGTATGGATAATGGTCGTAAATGCTTGAAAGAAATAAGCATCAGCAATCACAAACAACATTAATATGAGCAATAATCTCTTCGCCATGTTTCGAATCGTTTAAATCTAAACAGGCGAATGATATGCCAAAAAATGGTGATGACCAATTGGACGATCCTTTAAATAGAATATTGATACCTGTATGACAATATCAGTGTTAATCAGCTGATTTCCTTTGTTATAATTGACAGATTGGCATAGTGCGCCATCAATCCTTTCGTCAAACTTCGACCGGTTTTTTTCGTTCTCTCCATAAGCCCAGGAGAGTATTGTTCTGACCGCATTGCGGATTCTGTCTAAACCATCCGCGTTAAGCTCAATTTCACAAAAAGTACTTTCCGTATTTATTGAGTGTAACACCAAGTAATAGATCCCCGCAGTCAAAATACTACTTATAGCCCGCAAATCAACATCTTTACCTTCCATTTCCTTATCGGCAAAGGCAAAAAACAAAGCACTCATCTTCTCCCGCTCCCTCGTGATTTGCGACATAATCTCAGACTTTTCACTGATCTGCCAAAGAACTGCTTTTTGCATTTCGGTATTCTCCAGAAAGCTATCCATTTGATTCAGTAACAACGATTCAAGAAAGCCCTTTGACCCCTCGGTTGGAGCAGTACCAAAATATTCAACAGCACCCAGCGTAGCAGACACCCAGTAGTCCTTACTCCTGATGTATGTTTCAACTAAATTGTCAACGGAGCCAAAATAAAGTGAAATGAGCTTCCTGTCAACACCTGCCGTTTTAGAAATATTGGCAATTGTTAAGCCCGTATACCCTTTATCGCGAAGAACCTTACCAACAGACAAAACAAGTTTGTTCATGGTGCGTTCTTTATCATTCTTTTCTCCCTTATAAGTTTTACGCATGTGTTATTGATATGCTATTGATCTGAATGCCTAAAAATAAGGATTCAGATCAATATAATAAATAATTAAATATTATAAGATTAATTTATCTTGATTTTTTCAAACTTACAACCTTACTGATATCTTCCAATGTATTTAAGACCTTATCCAAATGTTCCTTTGTATGTGTGGCCATCAGGCTTGTGCGGATACGGGCATCTTTTTTCGCCACTCCGGGATAGACAATGCAATTTGCATAAACACCGTTTTGCAATAACATGCGCGAGATCTGAGCGGTTCGAATTGGATCACCGATCTTTATCGGAATAATTGGGGACGAGGATGTGCCAATATCAACACCCAGAGATAGCAATCCCGCCTTAAAATAAGTCACATTATCACTGAGCCTTGTTCGCCAATAAGGCTCTTCATCAATTAAATCAATAGCTTTCAATAAACCGAAACTTGCGGGGGTCGATGTAGAGGAAAATACCTGCTGCCTCGATTGATAACGAAGGTAATTAATGATTTCTGGCGACGAAACTATAAAACCTCCAATATGACCAAACGCTTTGCTCAAAGTACCAGCTATAATATCTACTTTATCCAGAAGATTATAGGCTTCAATGGCCCCCTTCCATTCTCGCCCATTACACCTATTCCATGCGCATCATCCACCATTAAATAGGCACCATACTTCCTGGTTAACGTATAAATTTCATCCATTGTCGCTAAATCTCCATTTTGGGAATATACTCCATCAATGATAACCAACTTGGTTCTGAACTTATTTTCTGCGTCTGCCAATGCCCTTTCAAGGTGAATCATACTGTTATGTGGAAAGCGTTTCACATTGGTATTTAATAAGCCCTCATAAACACTTGCATGTACTTCCATATCGACAATAGCACAATCCTCCTGTTTCAACAAACTTAATAAAGTAGAACTGTTTGCTGTATATCCGGTGGTAAAAACGATACTCGATCCCTCTGGTCGGTTGAAAAATTTACAAATCTTCTCCTCCAACGCAACATGATATTCATGGTGCCCCCTATTAAAGGTGAGGCTCCAGCCCCTGTGCCATATTTCTCTATTCCAGCTATGGCCGCTGCTTTTACTTTTGGATGTTGGGAAAAATTAAGATAATCATTTGACACAAGACTTATGCATTCGGTTGGTTGCTCTAAAAATGGTGAACTTACGATAGCAGTAGGCCCACATCCCTGTGTTACAAATCTAAAGTTAAGATGTTGATTTTCTTTCATGTAATTGATATAGGAATGGAAATACTTTGCAGTATCCATCATATCAAAACCAGCAATATTCTCAAATTCTTTGAAACTTGCTGTCGCAAAATCAATGTGTTCGTTAATTTCCATAGATATTTTTTTAGGTATTCATAATAATACCATAAATATAAAGTAAAAAACAGACCGCTCATCTGAACAGTAAACCATTTGCAAGAAATTTTTGATGAAATATTTAAAACGCCCCAAAAAGACCGATCTATAAAAACCGGCTTGCAGCGTAAGTAACAGCATGAAGAATAGCTGAGACACTCCATGAAGATATAAAACAGTTTATAACATTATCCCTACGAGACTGCTATAGAAAACAACAGGGGTAGCCCCTACAGCTACCACTGTTAAATTATACACCTACCTACAGTATACATATCATAATTACATTTCTATATGGAAATATGCCCATACAAAACTTTACTCGGATCAAGCATTAAAGCTGAACAAGTAAGAAAGTCTCAATGATGTACAAATATAAACAAATAAATTTTCCTTGTATGTCAAAATTAAAAAAATAATAAAAACACCTATTATAGTCCTTCTAAGCCAATTTTCATACAAAAAAAAATAACGGGTTTGACCTTTGTAACTATAGCTACTATTTTTTTCATTCCCATAAGAAAATAACACAGCGAGCATATACTGAACAATAAATTTTCTCAAAACAAGGAATATTATAAATTATTGTTATAAATTTGAACAGCAAAAGGAGTTAAAATAACCAAATGTTACTTTATGCTATATTAGCTCAGGAATAAGCAAATGGAATAATCATAGGTGCCCTATACCACACTAAAGAAAAATGGCTAATAATCTGTTGATTAGTAGCCACTTATGATAGGTATACTGTAGGGTGCTGCGTAATAATTTCTGTAAAGCTAAGAAAAATACTGCAAAACATTTCTTTTTCGTAAAAAAAATGTTTAAAACACAGATGAAATTAGTAATAATACAGATAATAATTTCCTTAAAAACTTTTGACAAATCCATAGGAATACCTATTTTGCTCCCATCTTATTTCTTGAATTATTGTGACAATACGCCTAAAAAAAATAACACATGAAATTTCATTCCACCAACTATATTGACACATTTATTGAAGTCGCTGAGGATACACAAGTGTCCAAAGGAACAGTTCCGCCTATAAGAAATAAAAAGACAATAGCCGAAATGCAATATGAGCTAATCACACAATTTCCATACCGATATACTTCCGATGAATTGCTTTTTCAGATCTATGCAGACCGTAACGCGCTTAATGAATCGGATTATAAAGAGGTCAGGAATATATTCTTTTCAAAGGACATGCCTGTCTACGTGCATCCCCGCTGACAAAAACCTATGGTTTTGGCATCCATAGTAATCACGAGAGCAAAATAGCAGGCTATGGGATGGAAACTAAAGAGTACCGCAATTTTATCAATGACACCACCATAAAAAAGTGAAGGCAATGAAATCAAACAAATAGTGGATCAAACCCCACAAAGTGGACCAACATCTTAATTGTTGTCACATCATTTAGTCTTCCTATTGATTTCAGTAGATGATCAATGTTTTATTGGACAATCTTTGCTTTATCTTTCGAAGTAAATGCTTTTATAATGACTGGTGCCGTTGCAATCAAAACGATTACAATAATAACAAGCTCCAGATTCTCCTTCACCCATATGTTTTCACCTAACAAATAACCAAGGGTAACCAAGCTCCCCGCCCAGACAACTGCACCAATCACATTGTACAATACAAATTTTCTGAACTCCATCCCAACAATACCAGCAACAATTGGTGCAAAAGTCCGAACAATAGGAAGAAACCTTGCAAGCACAATAGCAGCTCCGCCCCTTTTTCGTAAAACTCTTGTGCTTTGAAGATATAGCTCTTTTGAAAAACCAACTGTCATCCATGCTCATGATTTTTTTCCCAAAGACCTTCCCACACCAATATCCAACAAAATTACCCAAAATTGCAGCCAACGATACAAGCACGATCCAATAAAGTAAGGTAGGAACCTGCTCGGAAGGTGAAATACTCATGTTGGAAACAATCATTCCAGCAATGAATAGAATAGGATCTCCGGGAAGGAAAAAGCCAATGAGTATACCTGTCTCAGCAAAAAAATAATAAACAACAGCAGATATAAACCTCCATGAGACACGATCCAGTCTGGATTGGTGAGGTTATTTAGAAATTCAAAAAAACATCCATCAAATAAGTCGAATAATATCTAAAACAAAAATAATCGTCCGCTCTTTCACCGACGACCTGACGCGCTTATTCTACCAGCTGTATCAAAATAAGATACAATTGAAAAATAAATTTTTAAAGCATCCAGCCCTCAGTTAAACCTGCTTACAGCCCGAATATCTTATAGCCATGTGATCTCTAATTAAAGGCGCAAGATAGAAAATCGCTTGCAATTGTAGGCAATTTTTCATACTTATTTTTGGAACAAAATGTCATGTTTTATAAAAGTCAAATTCACAGGGATGTTTTGGATAGGAAGATAGCTATCTTACGGAGTCGGCAGGTCTGCAAAGATCCTTTTCAACATATTTTGTAAATCCTCAGCCCTTAGGTTACGAGCGATTATTTTACCTTCCGGATCGAGCAGAAAATTGGCAGGAATACCATTGATTCCATAAATTTTTGCGGCATAGCTGTCCCAGCCTTTTAGATCAGAAACCTGAGTCCATAATAGGCTATCTCCTTTTATGGCATCGACCCAGGCATCTTTCCGTGCCGCATCGTCCAGGAGATTCCCAATATTTCAAATCCTTTATCATGATATTTTTGATATGCTTTTACGAGGTTGGGATTTTCCGCACGACAAGGACCACACCAGCTCGCCCAAAAATCTAAGAGTAAATACTTTCCCGAAAAATCCGAAATCCTGATGGCTTTCCCCTCCGGGTTTTTAAGCGTTAGATCCGGTGCCTGCTGGCCGACTTTCGTCTTGGACTGGGCTTCCAACTGCAACGGAATTACCTTGCCTAATGGACTTTCTTTTAGTCTACCCGAAAGACCATCAAACGCTGACTTGGCCGATGTATAAAATTTCTCCTGACCTGCAACAAAACTTAAACCAATTACGCTGAGGTATGAATCGGGATGGCTCTTAGCGAAATCCAGATAGGCACTGTAATTTTCATCCATAAGATTCATTTCCCGAGCGACAAACTGAGCAAATATCACAGAATCTTTCTGTTGTTCTGGTGGAAGTTTGGCAAATTCCTTATTTAATGCGTCAAATTTATTGTCAACAGTTTTTTTCATCTCTAGGAGTTCCGCATTTTCCGCATTGAGCTTGGAACCATTCAATACAATATTTTTGAGTGAATCCTTCGCATTCATCCCCATCTGAGCAGCTTCCAAATAAAAGCGGAAGTAATCCAGCTTTTCATTCGGCTGTAGCTTGTTCACATAGGGGTTTTTATGGAGATAAAGCGCGGAATAAACCGGATACGTGAGCTGCCCCTTAAAGGTAAAGCGCCCCCTTTCGTTTCTGTGGAATCCACAAACGAGACACCATCACTGTTATAAACCAGAAAAAGCCTACTGCCATCTTTCAACTGATCTACTTTACCTGTAATGACGTAATTATTCTGGGCAAAGGTCAAAATAGGAAATAGCAAAAATATCGATAAACACAATAAAAAAGTTCTCATCAAGCTTGCCTTTAGATCTATTAATCAATTAATTACTAAAAATAACAAATTTTTTCGATCAAACGAACATTTAAATATCCTGGGATATGCGTGTATTGGAAAATAACTTTTTCACGACGGCAATCAATTGCTCAACCTGTCTCATATCCCCCAATTGGAACAGCTATATACGAATCTTTTAAGCCATACAATGCCGGATCTTTTATCTTCAGCAACATTTTGCATGTACTCTTTCCAAGATGGCGTTTAAAATTAATTTCCTGAATATCATTGATAAAGACAAACTGATAATCACTCATGTATATCCGTTGGGAGCTAACTTAATGATTCCTTTCTGGTTAAATGGAGCGAGGAGAAAATTCCCACCAAGAAATAAGACGAGAACACCAAAATTGATTTCTCGTAAAACATACCAATTGCCGAAAAGCAAATAATTGATCCAAAGATCATCATCGCTAATACGCTTGTACTTACAGTATATGTCTCTTTATAATTTATTGTGGCTTTACTCAACGAGCGTTGATGAAAAGCTTTGTACTTTCGTACAAACTGCCCTTTTTGCATCTTTCTTCCATTCCAGAAAATAATATAAATTGATCAGTGCCAGGCCAACGGCACAAAAGCTCAATCCTGTCGCCTTCATATCGAATGGATAATATAACAAAAGACTGGTTACTACGTACAGTACATTGTAACCTATGATCCTATAAACTTTTTACTATCCATTCCCTATTTATCAATTATCTGTAAAGATAATCATTCCAACTATCATTCATCCCTTAAACAATCCACAGGATTAGCCATTGAAGCACGTATGGATTGATAACCCACCGTTAATATTGTAATTCCGATCGCCAAAATTCCTGTTGCTGCAAAAAGCTCCCAGCCCATGTTAATTCGATAAGCATATTCCTGAATGTAACTATCCATCGCCCAATACGCAATTGGAAATGCAATCAAACAGGCGACACTAACCAATAGCACGAATTCACTCGATAGCATCCGGACAACAGAAAAGATAGAGGCACCATGAATTTTGCGGATACTAATTTCTTTTGTTCTACTTTCAGCCATATAAGCCGCCAATCCAAACAGACCAAGACAAGAAATGAAAATGGTAAGCGCTGCAAAGATACTGGCTAATTTCCTGTTCGCTGTACCTCCTGAAATTTCCGGGCATATTCAGTATCTAAAAAATGATATTCAAAGGGATAATTGGGATTATATTCTTTGAATATTTTCTCCGTCCTATTCAATGCTTCTGCAGTTGCTAATTTTGGATTGAATTTAATATGAACAACGCCTAAAGGTGCAGCAGCACCTTCTATTACTGTTGGTGTAACTGGATTAAATGGAGATTCCTGAATAAAGTCTTTGACAACACCGATAATAATAAATTTTTCATCACCATCCATGATATAGCTGCCAATAGGCTGATCAAGTTTCATGACCTTGGCTGCTGTTTCATTGATAATCGCAGCCATCGAATCCGTGGGAAAACGTTTTAAATCAAAATCACGTCCTTTAAGTAGTTTTAGCCCAGTGGTCTCGATCAATCTATCATCTGCCGACTGCCGATTAAACGGGATAATGCTATTTGGATCTTTCCCCTCCCAGGATGCCCCACTCCATCCACTCCACCTTTCAGTCATTGGTGACATCGTCCGGGTGACAGCAGTCGCTATTCCTGATCGAGTAATGCTTGCCGGATCAATGCGATATTTTGTGTTATGGTTCCCACCTCAGCGACATAGACCAAATTCTCTTTTTCAAAACCTACATCACGCTGCTGAGCATGCTGAATCTGTTTTCGGATAACAAGCGTACTAACGATCATAACAACAGCAATGACAAATTGAGTGACGACAAGAAGCTTACGTGGATTTATTTTTTGCCGGATATAAACAAACCTTCCTTTCAGTACCCGAACTGGATGAAAAGAAGACAGAAAAAATGCAGGATAGCTACCCGCCAATAAGCCGGTTAAAAGAATAAAAGCAAGGATAGTTATAAAGAAATAAGCTCGATCAATCGGAAGCGCCAATTTACGCCCTATTAAATCACTAAACTCCGGCAATAGCAGAATTACGATAATGATAGCAATAAGTGTTGACACCAATGCCAGTGCAATAGATTCTGTTAAAAACTGTCCGATCAGCGATCTCCTTTGTGCACCGACAACTTTTCGGACCCCAACCTCTTTAGCTCTTTTTTCGCTCTGCGCAGTACTTAGATTCACAAAGTTGATACAAGCAATCAAAAGAATAAATACCGCTATACAGATAAATATTCTTACCATGTCTATTCTTCCACCGACAACAACCCCATTTTTGTAGTTGTTGTAAAGGTAACTTTCGCCGATAGGTTTGAGAAAATTATCGTTCTTAACATCCGCATGTGCTTTCGAAATATGTTGCAGTTTCTGCTGGACAGCTGTCGTGTTCGTATTTGGAAACAGCTCAACAAAGGAATACACCGAACTGTTATACCAATTATTATCTGCAAAACCCATTTTTTCCAAAAATACCCAAGGAAAAAAATATTGAAACTCCGCAAATCGACTATTGCTGGGTATTTCATCCAAAATAGCAGCAACCTGCACAAGTTCAATACTATCAATCTGAATATTTCTGCCAATAATATTGTCTGTTGAGCCAAATAGCGAAAGCGCGAGATCTTTGGTTAAAACAATGTTTGATGGATCATTTAGTGCTTTTTCTATATTCCCTGCCAGTACTGGCAGTTGAAACATATCCATAAAGGTCGAATCCACAAATCCGCCACTCCCGGCAATCATCTTCTTTTCGTTGACTGTAAATAGAAAACCTCTGGTTTTATTTAATCTGCAAGTCTGCTTAACCTCGGGAACAGCTGCTTTAACCGCAGCAGCCAAAGGCTCAGGACTCACAAAATAAACGGATCGTTCGTCATTAGTTTTACCGATAGATCCGATAATATGAAGACGGTCCGTTTTTGGATATCCCCTGTCAAAATGAAGCTGAGAATCTACCCATAACATGATCAACATCGCCGCAGCCAGACCGATCGCTAGACCGATAATGTTGATCGCTGTAAATCCCTTCCTCCTCATCAGACTGCGGAAGGCTATCTTGACATAATTGCTCATCATAATTAAATCCATAATCAATCCGCCTACCAATTTAAGTAAAAAACTAATATACAGCGAATTACGAAATTTAATAATCATGTTACATGTCCGCTTTCGGACGATTATTGTTCGTTTGCGGACAGCCTTCACCTACCGGACAGCAATAAAATTTATGCTTCAACCTACCTTTAAATACTTAACTTACGTATATTTAATACCACAACTAAGTCATTCGAGATGTCAACTCCGCTAGTACAATTATGGTTATATAACGATTGGGCGAATAACATGCTCATCGAGAAAATGAAACAGGAAGCCGAAAAAACGCCTTCCGTGTGTTTACGATTATTCAGTCATATAATGAATGCACAGCTGATATGGTTATATCGACTGAATGGAGAAAAACCTCCAGTAGGTGTTTGGGACGAGCATAGTTTATTAACATGTGAACACTACCATCAACTGGCTTCTTCGGGATTTAAGGAAAAGGTCTACGCTGATGCGACTGAGATTGCAACAATCATATCCTATACCAATACGAAGAATGAACAGTTCCAAAATTCGTTTGGAGACATTCTCTTACATGTATTTAATCATGGTACTTATCACAGAGCACAAATCGCCTCAGAAATGAGAAGAAATGGCCTTGATCCGATCAACACGGATTATATTTCATTTGTTCGGACATAAAGGTGATAACACAAGTAGAAATTAATAAAAAACGCTATTTCATAGAATGAGTTTCAATCATTATTTTAAGGCCAGTTTAACCTGGTTTCAGCAGAACAATCTACATCCTTACCAAAGGTATATAACAAGAGCCATCGGATTTCCATCCAGGGTAAAGCAGATTTACAGGTCTCTGCGGCAAAAGCCTTCAAAGGGGACCCGACATTATATAACCCCGAAGATCTTTTACTGAGTAGCCTTGTTTCCTGCCATATGATGTCTTATCTATATGTCTGTTCCAAAAATAACATCGAAGTGATTTCGTACACGGACAATGCAGAGGCGATATTAGAAACTAGCCCTGATGCAAGTGGCAGATTTGTGCAGGTTGACCTGTTTCCAGAAGTCGTTATTTCAGATCCTGATAAAATAGCATTGGCGACATCACTACATCAAGAAGCAAATCAACTTTGTTTTATTGCCAATTCCTGTAACTTTCCCGTACGACATCATGCTGTTTGCCGCACTATTTAAGTGCGGCAAACAGGTGGAAGACAACTTATTTTTTCCAGTAGATTTGACACTACAACATGCACAGTGCCTTATCGACCAACTTTCCCAATTAGCCCAATAGTTTACCAGAAATTAACCTTTTAAAATTTAGGTGAATTTTTTCAGGAATTTTCTATTTTTAGGCCATGATTGACAACTCCAAGAAAAAGGCCGCCATAGGCTTTATATTTATCACTTTACTCATTGATATCACAGGATGGGGTATTATCATTCCAGTGGTTCCCAAATTAATTGAAGAACTGATCCATAGTGACATCAGTGAGGCTGCAAAGTACGGTGGTTGGCTGGGTTTCGCTTATGCTTTCACACAGTTTATATTCTCACCTGTAGTAGGTAATCTGAGTGACAAATATGGACGAAGACCGATTATTTTGATTTCTTTGTTCGGTTTTGCAGTAGACTACATTTTTCTAGCCCTCGCTCCTTCGATAGGTTGGTTATTCTTGGGACGGGTTATTGCTGGATTGACCGGAGCAAGTTTCACAACCGCCAGTGCTTATATCGCGGATATTTCTACCGATGAGGATCGGGCCAAAAATTTTGGATTAATTGGCGCTGCCTTCGGATTGGGTTTTATTATTGGCCCCGTAATCGGAGGATTACTTGGACATTACGGCGCACGGGTTCCTTTTTATGCTGCGGCAGGCTTATGCCTATTGAATTTTCTGTATGGGTATTTTATTCTCCCCGAAAGCTTGGACAAAGATAAGCGACGGGCTTTTGACTGGAAGCGCGCTAACCCCATTGGATCCTTTCGCTTTCTGGGAAAACACCCCGAGATTTCTGGCTTGATCGTCGCATTAATCCTGATCTATATTGCAGGCCATGCTGTACAGAGTAACTGGAATTTCTTTACCATGTACAAGTTTGATTGGACAGAAAGGATGGTTGGTATCTCCCTTGGGGTTATCGGTCTCTTGATTGGTCTGGTACAAGGTGTCTTAATACGTTGGACCACACCAAAACTCGGTGAGCAAAAAGCATTTATTATGGTCTGATATTTTATGCGGTTGGATTATTGTTGTTTGCATTTGCCAATCAGGGTTGGATGATGTTTGTCTTTCTTATCCCTTATTGCCTGGGAGGAATATGTGGTCCTGCACTGCAATCTGTCATTACCAAAAATGTGCCATCAAATGAACAGGAGAACTCCAGGGGCGTTAACCAGTTTAATGAGTGCGACATCGATTATAGGTCCTCCAATGATGACCAATCTGTTTTACTTTTTACACATGATAATGCCCCATTCAAATTCTCTGGAGCACCCTTTTTTTCTCGCATTTATTCTAATGACAATCAGCGTCATTATCGTATATTCAGCCTTTAAACGAAAGCGCAAAGAACAGTTTGATAATTAAATTTCGAAGACTATACCATCCAATAAAGGCCAGCCCATCTTTTGGTGGGCTGGCCTTTGCTTTTATAAGATATCAATCTGATACATTTAACGAATTAAAATACAACAGTCTACTTTCGAATACCAAATCTTTTATTTTTAAAATCAATAACAATGGTTTTATCCATAAAGAAGACATTGCCGATAATCCCATCAATATTCTCCTGTTTAAAGGAAAAGAAATCATCTTCTGTATACCAGAATTCCTTCAACCCAAATGTGTTATCTCCAATCTGGACTTTCGTATTTGTCTCAACAGATTCTCCAATTTAAATTTAGATCTCCGAAGCAGATTATTGAGGTTGTTGCTGAGTAACACAGTGAATCATTCCGCCGTTCGCGTATAGATTTCGGACATCAATACCGATGACGACTCGTCCCGGATAGAGGCTTTGGATAATCTTATTGGCGATAAGATCATTGGGGTCATTATAATTAGGCACCAATACACAGGTATTTCCGATATAATAGTTTACATATGAGCCTTTATAATCTAATTTTTTACCATACGTTGTTTCCACATTATTTTGCGTTAGCGGAAGTTTAACAATCGGATAAGCGATATCCGCACTATTTTTTGCTGCATATAGTTTGTTAATATCCTGTTGTGGAACTTCCCATTCGAGCAAATCCTCGGCATCCATCGTCACTAAAATATTCGGACTGGCAAATCTCGCAAAGCCATCAATATGCATGTCCGTAATTTCCAGACCTGCCCTACCTTCCAACCAGATAAAATTGGTTGCCCCAGATATCTGGTAAAGATCGCTTCCGCCTGTGTCTGTGTCATGCCAGGGTTTCGATTACTGTTCAATATCGCACTTTTGGTCGCGAGCAGTGTGCCTTTACCATCTATTTCTACGGCTCCACCCTCGTTAATCATCAACTTGTTTAGATCAACGCGCTTAAGCCCTTGGTCTTTTGCTATTTTAGCTGGAACCTGATCACAGTTTTCAAATTCTGCTTTTTCACCCCATCCATTAAAACCCCAATCTTGAATCACCAATTCACCCGCTTGGTCATGCACATAGATAGGACCGTTATCCCGCACCCAGACATCATCTGTCGGATAAACTTTAAAATCAATACGGTTTAGCGAAATTCCTGCATCACGCAGCAAGGCGGCAATCCTATTTTTTTCGGTATCATCATAGGCGATGATATGGACTTTTTCCCCTCTAACCAACGCCTCAGTCATCTTGACCCAAGTGGCCTCCAGCTGACTACGGTAGGTAATACCATACTGATATTGATGTGGCCATTGAAGCCAGGTCCCCTCATGCAACGACGATTCTTCAGGCATGCGATATTGGATTGTAGTATCCGTTGAAGGACGATAATTTTCTTCTTGCTTACAGGAAGAAAGAATGCTTAATAACGTGATCATTACGATTTGCATGTTTTTTATCATTTTAAAAATTCTTATTTCCGACAAAAAACGGGATAAATCCCAATCATGTGTTGTCCAAAATTGACAACTATTTTTTCTGTAGCGGAATTAGAATTTCGGTGACATAATCGTTAACATGAGCTGTATTGGTCTCATTCTTCACATAGTGCTCCAGAATAGGATCATTGTCAAATGCGTAAGCACCTTGCAAAAGACTCTCTTTATAAATCCGTCTATACGTATCCATTATCCCGTGATAGTCCCCTTTGTGAATATATCGGAGGTATCGTCCCCCATAATATCCCGTGGGAAAACAACGGACTTGCAGGATCTTGATCCACACAGGCTTCGTATCTACATTTCAGCCGGTCGGTAATCAAAGGCTGATCCACGATAATGCCGTAATAATGCGCACTAAAATCTGCGGCAACCAAGGTATCAATATCCGCCCATAACTGATCAATTTCTCTATTTCGGTAGTGGTCCGTATGTATTCCAATACTAAAAACCTGTTGTGCCCTCAAAAAGACAATATCATGATGGGGAGATTGATGTTCTACTGCTAGTCCAGCAATAAATTCCTGAAAAATGCTTGTCTTCTCATCCCGTGCATCACTGGGCGAATGTGCAAATTGTTTTTTGAAGGATTTGGAAAAAGATTGTAGACTATCAAAACCAACCGAATAAGCAATCGAGCTAATGGATTCATCTGTATAAATCAGTTTCTTATACGTGTTTTCAAGTTTTAATCGTTTTTGAAAGGCCCCAATCGATTCATTGAAAATCCCTTTAAATATGCGTTGTGTATTTCGGTAGGAATAATTAGACAGTTGCTCCAGTCTTTCAATGGAAAGGTTTTCATTGTAATGTTCTTCAATGTACCTAATGATCTGTTGAATCCTTGCTAAACTCATCCTGTAATGGTAACGCTACCTATTCGGCTTTTCTAAGTTAGTAAACTTCTTTCATTTAAGAACAATCAGTTCTCTTATGTATATTCGCATAGAGAAAAACAATCTGTTATGAATAAGATACTCCAATTTTTCGATTTACATCCAGGGAAGAACGAAAAGAAGCCGTTCTTGATAATGTAATCAACAATATTTCATTCCGCGGTGCCAATGCATGGATTTTAGCCTGTGCCATAGTGATTGCCTCTGTCGGCCTCAATGTGAATTCAACCGCAGTAATCATTGGCGCTATGCTTATTTCCCCACTGATGGGGCCGATTGTGGGTGCTGGTTTTGCACTGGGTACATTTGATTTTCAACTCTTAAAGAAATCAATCAAGAATTTATTGATTGCAACGTTGATCAGTCTGATTGTATCATACTGCTATTTTCTCCTGAGCCCATTCAAAGAGGCGCAATCCGAGTTGCTCGCCCGTACCTCGCCCAACATCTATGATGTACTTATTGCACTTTTTGGCGGATTGGTGGGGGTTATCGCCATAACCAGGGTAGACAAAGGGAATCAATACCAGGCGTGGCCATTGCGACGGCGCTGATGCCTCCACTTTGTACAGCAGGTTATGGATTGGCCATTGGAAACCTAAGTTATTTTGCTGGGGCTTTATTTCTCTACATCATCAATTGTGTATTTATATGTATAGCGACATTTACGATCGTAAAATACCTCAGATATCCCAAGAAACATTATGTCGATCCAAAGAGGGAAAAAGAATAGGTCAGAGTATTACACTGATTATTCTTGCCTTGGTAATACCAAGCTTATACTTCGCCTATAATCTGCTACAAGAGAAGAAATACACGAATAAGGTTAAACAATTTGTTCAACAACAATTTAGTGATAAAGGTTACACGGTCGTCTACGAAAAATTGCTTACTAAACCTAAACGTTTAGAACTAGCCTTTTAGCGAAGAAATTTAGTGACCAAGAAATCGCTGCTTTAAAAAAATCCATGGAATCATTTGGTATCGCGCAGACTGATCTGATCATTCGACAGGATAGCCTCGATTTAAAAACAACTATTCTTAGTGAAATCGACAAACGAAGCGCTGCTGTAAATGATAAAGATCTAACCATACGGGCGCTCAACAATGAACTTGCGAAATATCAGGTAGCAAGTCCACAATTAGATAAAGATCTAACAGTACTTTTTCCAGAACTACAATCCTATAGCATAGGACAACAGCAGTATTATGCAAAAAAGATAGTTTAGCGAATGTTGTTGCTTTTATTTATTCGTCAAAAAATCCTTTAGCTGAAGGACAACAATTAAAATTACGTCTTTGGCTAAAAAACCGTTTTCCAAAAGACAGCCTCCAGATCATAGACAGGAAGGTCAAATAGGCGATGCACTAATCGATTTCCAAGTATGAACTTTGGTCGAAATACCGACACCCTGTCGAGCGATTCCGGTATTTACCAGTTCTGTTGTCCAGTTCTGGTTCTATTTGCACAAGTCTGTCAGCGCAAAACCTCGTCGTGGACAATCCGTCTCCCACTAGATATGACAGTCCCAATTATTACGATATAATTGGGACTGCTCTTGCATCTGCGCCTAATTAAATATTTCCAGCGCTTTCTTAAAGAAGTCAATGCTCATACGGTGAGCGAAAACTGCCCCCAATCTGAATCCAGTTGAAGCGGTCTGCTTTACTGATTGAATTCGGGGTAAGGAAAACCTTTTCCTGTTTCACAAAAATTTGAGGCTCCTGAAGAACAATGCCCAATCATAGCTACAGGAGGCAAATTCCCCACTATAATTGTCCCAACCATCGTGATGGAATAAAAGTGTACAGCCTTGCTGATGTGGTATCAATTCAAATGTCAGTGTTGTGCCTATCCATTCCTCAAAGCCTTCCTTACATTGCCAAGCGACAAGTGCATAGGGATATAACGCAAGGACTTCCATCTTTTAAAATAATCAGGGCCAAAGCCAAACCGCAAGATGCTTCCTACCGCAGGTGCAGCAATAGTATCGGGTGTCCACCAGCCTGCCAACCCTTCCTGAGTCGTGATTGCCCAATATACTTTTTCAACTGGGGTTTTAATCAGCAATCTATGATAGATACTTTTACCCTTTTGTTTCGCTAATAATTGTTCTTTAACTTCCGCCAGGGACAGCACGCTCTCTTTGGGCGTAGCAAGTCCCTGCCCTGTTAGAATCAATTGTTTCAGACTTTCATGGATATAATATGTCCAGGCAGCCTGACAGACATCATAACATTCCATATCAGGTACCAGCCCCTGATGCGTAAATTTTAATTGCGTCTTACCGCCAAGATCAATAATATCAAAGATTACATAGCTCTCCACCCATTCCTGTTTATCGGTCGTAAATTTGAAATCGTTCTCCAACACCTGCCATACAACTTTGACGTCGTGCTGTATTTCAACGACCTTTACCTTACACTGGTGTATATCCTGGTAGTGATAAGAAAATACATCATCTAGTGCCTCTGTAGCTCCCTCAATGTTCTCCGACCACCAGCCACGAACATTGATAATCGCATCAAATACCTGCTGCGGTTTCGCTTCAACGATTATATCGGTTGTAAAATCCAGTTTTTTCATCATCTATTTTTTTTTGTTAGTATTTATTTTTCAATCACTTAATCATCAACTCTACCATATATAAATCAAAGATATCGACATTTTAAATCTAAAACAGGGTGCCAAATAGACATTGTGAACGGTTGATTTGGACAACACATTTTCTTATATTTGAGTAATAGATCAGCAATTAGATTAAGCAATGTTAAACCAAGAAAGATGAAACACCTAACAATTTTGGTCCCGAAGTTCAGACTGGCCCCAATACACTGTCATGCATTGTGGGTACCTATCATATCTTTACCGAAGCCAATAGGTACTACCATCAGAATCATGATAAGACGATGTTTAAAATTGAACTGGTCGGTCTTTCAAAGCAGTCCGTTTTCTTGAACGGCTTACTTGCGGTGATGCCGCAGAAAGAAATTACCGACATCATCAAGACCGATCTAATCGTAATTCCTGCCGTCGCCCCGAACTTTACAGCATTGGATGCTCAAAACACCCCGTTTCTTGACTGGATACGCAATCAATATACCCATGGTGCCAATGTGGCCAGCATGTGTACCGGAGCCTATATACTCGCCTCTACAGGTCTGTTGGAAAAGAAAACTGTTCGATCCATTGGAGTGCTGAAACAAATTTTAAGCAGTTATTTCCCAATATCATCATGAAGACTGACAGCATTATAACAGATGAAGAAGGCATTTGTACCAATGGTGGTGGATATTCATTTTTACACTTGCTCATTTATCTGGTTGAAAAGTATTATGATCGGCCGACAGCAATCTATTGTTCCAAGATATTCCAGATTGATCTTGACCGACAACAACAATCTGATTTCGTCATCTTTAATGGGCAAAAAGGCATGGAGATGAAATGATCATCAAAGCGCAGGAGTATATTGAGCATAACTTCGCTGAGAAGATTTCCATTCAACAACTTTCAGAACGCTTTACTGTAGGCCGACGGAATTTCGACCGGCGATTTATAAAAGCGACCGGTAATACCCCATTGAATATCTACAACGTGTCAAAATCGAATCTGCAAAAAAGAACTGGAAATCTCTGGAAAAACAGTGAACGAAGTCATGTATGAAGTAGGCTATTCCGATTCAAAAGCCTTTAGGGAAATATTTCGTAAAGTTACCGGCCTCTCTCCTTTGGCCTATCGCAACAAATACAACAAATCTGCAATGAAATAATATTTTTTTGTGGTGCATGCTCGGCAATACTAGTTTATTTTGTCGCTATTTTAAGCGAAACGCAGGCCTGTCCCCAAAAAATTCCGCGATGATTAGCCCCTTGTTTTTTAACATTTGTAAAATGTTAAAAAGATATCATTACTGATCTTTGTATAAAATAATACAATATGAATTGGGTAATTTTAATCATCGCCGGACTCTTTGAGGTTGGATACACTTACAGTTTGGGAAAAACAAAAGAGGTATCAGGCAATGCCATCTATACCTGGTACGGTATCTTCGTATTATGTCTCATCGTCAGTATGGTGTTATTGATCAAATCCGTACAAGGACTTCCCTTAGGAACCGCTTATGCAATATGGACGGGTATCGGAGCTGTCGGCACAGTCATTATAGGAATTCTTGTATTTAAAGATCCCGTAAGCTTCTGGCGTCTATTCTTTATCGGTACGCTAATCGCCTCTATTCTTGGATTAAAGTTTGTAACTGGCCATTAGAACAATAGGGATCTACATCTCCTGCATTCGGATCATTATACATTCCTGTCATTCATTGCCGGCATATGAATCTCTTTTACACAACTTGCTTTTGATGTCGAGCTAATAAATCTTAACGCCTGAATGACATCCGATAATGGAATAAGATCGCCATTTGTTTCTTGAGTGGTGGTTTCCAGATTATTCTCCTCATCAGGCGCTGTTGCGAGATAACCAAGGTTCAATATAGATACTGCAATCTGATCAGGTCGGAGTTGTTCTCTCAATGCATGAACCACACCCCGAAGCGCAAATTTTGTTGCTGAAAACGCAACCTCCCTTCCATTGTGGTTGTCAAGCCCCATGTAGAACCGATCAAAATAATTTTGGCATTTTCGGCCTGCTTCAAATTTTCCAATGCTGATTGAATATTTAAAATACATGAAGTGACATTGGTATTGATCAGGCCGCTAATCTCCGCTACCGGAGAAGACGCAAAATCATAGTCGTCACTAAAAGCGTTATTCTCCCAAATACCGACATTATAGATAAAATAGTCAATTTTCGTATTTTTTATCCTGTCTTTGATTGCGTTAACAGCCTCCACAGGGTTGGATAGATCAGCCGGCACCCAACACACATTAGCGTTGTCCTCCAAATAATCGGGTTTACTTCTGGACACTCCAAATACAACATCAGACGGATCTGGAAGATGCAGTGTGATTGCCCTTCCCAATCCTTTACTAATGCCAAAAATAAGATATGTTTTCTTTTCCATTGTATTACAAATATAAGGTAAGCCCCCTTTTCTATGGAATATTCCGAACTATTTTAAATTATTTTCGATCGCATGAAGGCAGAAAATAGCTAAAAAAACAACAAATTGATATTTCCAGTGTTCTATGCTTATGGAAAGACATTATAACAAAGGAAACACAATTTCTAGTGGTCATAGCACCCACAAAGGTAAGGCTGCAAGAAAGTATATTGTCAGTGAAATTATTCTCAATGGCGAGCTTGTTGGTGTGGGCATTTATTATGATGGAACCGACGAACTTCGGGCCGCTGTTGTGGTAAATGACCAGGGACAGGGTGTCGAAATCCGCAATCTCCATGATGAACACTATCCAGAAGCACAATCAGATGATGACCTTGCGGAACTTTGGCCACTCTATGAAAAACTCGTGGCAAAATAAATGTCAGCTCTTTCAATTCAGCAACCTTTGAAAAATATATAAAATCTATACTTATATATGGATAAATTTAAATATTTCAATTTTAACGTATTTAATATTTATACGATTGTATTTATACATTACACATTTTACTTGATTAACACACTATACGTTTAGCTTTCCGGAACGATATCCGTGTCTTATCCTTTATTCGATTTAAGTTCGGACCTGATTTGGGACAGAATATGCCCTTCTTCGCCCCTCAATCGACATAAGACCATAATGAGTACATCTTCATACCACTGTTATACCGTGTTTAACTCGGACTCACCATGGACTCATGTCGGATGCATAGTGGACGCAATACGAAGCAGGTAAGACGAAAGCTATACGCAGGTTCGACCAAAAATCCTATAAGGGCTTGCTATTTTACAAGAAATTAGTGTTTAAAAAGTTTATTAAAACGATCTTACAGCATTTATTCCAAACCTATTATGTCCTATATAGGGTATAAATGCTGATTGCCCTGGTCGCTGTTCTCCCCTTTAAATAAACCTGTCATCTTTGGGTACAACCAATAGGCGAGCTCAGTGGAGGCGATACCTATTCCCGCGCCTGCAACGATATCGCTCACCCAGTGTCTATTATTGATCACTCGATATATACCAGTAAATACCGCAAAAGGATATCCTGCAAGACCGAGCCATATATTTTTATCACGATATTCTTTATACATAAAATGGGCTGTCGCAAATGCGGTCGCCGCATGGCCTGAAGGAAAGGATTTCTTATTGGTTCCATCGGGACGCTCTTCAGCTATAAACTGTTTGGCAGGAAACACAATCGCCCCTGAAATCAGCTGCGAAGTAAGATAAATAAGCGTGCGGTGCTTAAAATCGTGAAGTCCTTCAACATTAAATGCATTGAGACCGTACACCATCACCGCAGGGAAATATTGGGTATAATTGTCTATTGTTGTCCTTGCCGGATTCTTATGCAGCACTTCATTCCGGGTCTGTAAGTCCCATTTCTTCATTTTCGGGATGGCAAAGCTACTCGCACCATAGGCTATAAGCGCTGTTGGAACGACAAACTTCCGCAACTGGAAATCGTGGTTATCAACAGCGGAAAATTGCATTCCCCTACTTGTTTTAAGTGTAAGACTATCCTGAGCGCTCAACAATATAGGGAACATTAGAAATACAAACCATAGGACAAATAGGGTCGATATAAATTGGACTATATTCATGTAATGGAGAATTAAAAATTGCACAATAGAAGACCTACCCTTCCAATATTTCAACTTGAAGGGTAAGCACATCATAAATGAAAATTGATTTAGAACTTCATCTTCTGGATACGGATGGCGTTCAGTATAGCGATTAGAGATACACCCACATCCGCAAAGACCGCTTCCCACATCGTTGCCAATCCGCCAGCGCCAAGGATCAAAACCACCCCTTGACCACAAATGCCAATCCTATATTTTGGTAAACCACTTTTTTGGTCTGTTTACCAATATTAATTGCCATTGGTATCTTAGATGGTTTGTCATCTTGTATGACTACATCGGCCGTTTCAATGGTTGCATCACTGCCCAGTCCCCCATAGCTATACCAACATCACTCAAGGCCACTACGGGGGCATCATTGACGCCATCACCAACGAAAGCCACACTTTCACCAATAGCCTTTATCTCCTTGACTTTATTTACCTTATCTTCCGGAAGAAGATCTCCATAGGCTTTATCAATCCCCAATTCCTTCGCTACATAAGTGACGACCGTACTCTTATCGCCACTTAGCATGGTCGCTTTCACTCCAAGTTTGTGCAAAAGTTGTATGGTCTGTGCGGAATCTTCTTTGATACTATCTGCAATGGTAATATATCCAACGAAGCGATTATCCAATGCAATGGCTATTGTGGTATAAACGATCGTATTGGGATCGATGGTATAGCGGATATTAAACTTGTCCAAAAGCTTAAAGTTACCAACCAAAAACACCTTATCATCCACACTACCCTTCAGTCCATGCCCCGGTATTTCTTCGACATCACTCAAATTTACAGATTCATCGACTTCACCCGCATATTCCCTGATTGCTGTCGCTACCGGATGACTGCTATGACTTTCAATTTTATTGACCAATTTGAGAATTGTCGCTTCATCAAAATCTGGTTCTAAACGAACTTCCTGCACTTTGAAAACGCCTTCAGTCATCGTACCGGTTTTATCCATAACAACATTCTGTATCGCTGCCATCGCATCCAAAAAGTTACTTCCTTGAACAGGATACCGTTTCTACTAGCAGCACCGATACCACCAAAATAGCCCAATGGAATCGAGATCACCAAGGCACATGGGCAGGAAATCACGAGAAATACGAGCGCTCGATAAAGCCAATCGCTAAATACGTATTGTCCGACAAAAAAGTAAGGCAGCAGACAGATCGCTATCGCCAATAGCACCACAATCGGCGTATAGATTTTCGCAAATTTCCGGATAAAGAGCTCCGTAGGTGCCTTCTGCGAGGTCGCATTTTGTACAAGCTCAAGGATTTTGCTTAATTTACTGTCTTGATATGCTGTTGTAACCTTTACCAGACTCACGGTATTCATGTTGATCATTCCGGCCAGCACTACTTCACCTTTTGTCTTTGTGTCAGGTTTACTTTCTCCCGTCAACGCCGCCGTATTGAAGGAGGCCGTATCGGAGATAAGTTCCCCGTCCAAGCCCAACTTCTCCCCGGGCTTCAGTTGGATCAAATCACCTATTGCTGCAGCCTCAGCTTTGATCACCCGGCTACTGTTTGCTTCAACAATGGTCACCTCATCCGGGCGCTGATCCAGAAGCGCCTTAATATTGCTCTTAGCACGGCTGACAGCCAATGTCTGAAACACTTCCCCTACCGCATAAAAAAGCATGACAGCAACACCCTCTGGATATTCTTTGATTGCAAAAGCACCAATGGTGGCGATGCTCATCAGTAAGAATTCAGAGAAAATCTCTCCTTTTCCGATACTCTTCAATGCATCTTTAATCACTGGAAATCCAACCGGAATGTAAGCCAGTACATACCAAATGATCCGGATCCAGCCCTTGAACCATTCCTGTGGTACCCAATTGTCCATTGCAATGGCCACAATCAGCAGGACAAATGAAATTATTGCTGGCAGAAAGAGCTTCAATGTACTGCCTTCCGCCACCGAATGATCATGACCGTCATCATCACTGTGACTATGTCCCTGATCCTGGGCAGGCGCGCCCTGTATTAAACGTTGGGCGCCTGCCTGATTATATATTTTTTCCGTCTGTGTACAACAAAGTTGTTTACCTTGTGCATCATAAATATGTTTGTGTTCCATACCTTATCATGATTACTTCGTTAACAAATGCTACTACTTAATGTTCATGCCCACCTGTATTGCTCATCTTAGCATTGATAAAAAATGCTCCTTTCACAACGATTCTTGTTTGCGCAGGAATTTCCTGTACTGGTGTAATTGCTGTATATCCCAATGCTGAGACACCTTTTTGAATTTCAATTTTCAAAATTCACATTCTTACCCTGTTCAGTTGCATGTTTAGCAGCTTCTGATTCATTTTTATGTTCGTGCTTAGCCTCACCCTCATCATGCGCATGTCCATGATCATCGTGTCCCTCTTCATGCTCCTCGGCCTGCTTGCTTGTTTCTACGAAAATGTAGAACTTACCATCCGCTTCCACAATCGCATCATTCGGAACCGCCGGAGTGGTCACATTATTGACGCCGATCATCCCTGTAATATTCATCCCGTCTATCAGACCAACCTTGCTACCGATCACAGTACTATGAACAGCAATTGTTTTACTATCATTTTCAAAAGACGATCCTATCGTAAATACTTTAGCCGAATACGTTTTATCAGGGTTGTTTGTCAACTGAAAATTAATAATCTGCCCAATTTTGATCATAGGAAGGTCTTTTCAAAAACCTGAAGATCAAGGTGCAATAGACTATTATCTATAATCTCAATAACCGGTGATGAAACATCCACATAACTACCTATCTTGGCAAAGACATTACTCACAGTACCGTTAATCGGACTTGTCACCACGAGCGACGCCCGCAAATTGGAAAGGCTCACAGTGTTGGGATTGATGCCCATGAGTTGAATCTGCTGCTGCAGCGACGCCTTTCTGGCGCGAAGGCTATTGAAATCTGCCGTCGCAGACTGCAGATTTTTTCTTGCTCCTGCGTTGCCCTCATTGAGCTCTTGCTGCCTTGCCATCTCCTGTTCTGCAAGCGTAATTTTGCTCGCCAGAGCAACATATTCTTCCTGAAGCTGAATAAATTGCGGATTCGTAATGGTTGCAATTACCTGGCCTTTGCGCACGATGTCACCTAGTTGCACATTTAAAGTCTTAATTACGCCACCATACAAGGTTGTCGCATTGGCTTTGTTGTTATTGGGAACACTGAGAAGACCATTGGCTTTGATTGTCGCTGTCAGCTCCTTTTCCTCTATAGTTCCAAAAGCAATACCTACAGCCTTTATCTGTTGTTCACTCAATGCCGCTACCGTCACAGGCCCTTCCTCATGGCTTTCTTCGGCAGCACCTTTCCTTCCTCCTTCTTGGCATCGCCAGCACCTTTTGAATCTGATCCGCAGCTATATAAAACTGTTGTAATCGCTAGTGCAAAAAATATTTTTATGATAACTCTCATTGTTGACTTATTTATTATTGAAGTAATTGTATTGGATTGCTGATTGATTATATTGATTGAGCACGTCTAAATAGTTCTGTCTGATCCCTATCGCCTGACTTAAGAACTGGCTCATCTCCGCAAAACTTATTTCACCGGTTCTGTAACCGAGGCTCGCGGCTTTGATGATGGCGTCAGCTTGCTTGAGGCCTGCGGATTCATAGAACTGCAACAGCGCAGCATTTTTCTCAATATCAGCCAATGCATTCACCTTCTTCGTCTGAAAAACTTGTGTATCATATTCCAGTTGTCTTTGTTGTGCCTCCATTTCTGCGTTTGCAGCTTTCACCTTGCTTTTATAAGCGCCAAGGCCAAATACAGGAAATGATGCTGATACCGAGAATCCGTAAACGGATCTTTTGCCCCCAAAGGCGCTGCGAAAAGAATCTGCCCGAAAATTCAGGCTTATTTGTATTTTTCTGTACCGCAATATTGGAGGATGCAATATTGACATTCTGTTGCTGCAAAGCTAAAACAGGATGTGAGGCATCAACTGACGGGTTTTGGACATCCACGTCCATTTTTATCTTTTCCAGCGATTGCTCTACAGGTAATATCCATTCATTGCGGTTGAGAAGCATCATCAATTGCTGCTGCTGAACCAACATATTCTGCTTATTTTGAACCAATTGAGCCTGCAATTCCCTTAATTTCGCCTCCGCGGCAATTTTATCCAATGCTGCGACATCTCCGGTTTTGAAACGTAATTCAGTCGCCTTAAACATCGCCGAGTAGATACTGTCCAACTCCACATAGAGCTTCTGTCTATCTTGAAGATACCAGAGCTGATAATATGCTGTGCGCACATCTTTCTTAATATTAGCATTGAGTACTTCGGTATTCAGATTGGCATATTTTAGCTGTTGCTTAAAATATTCCTTTCGTGCCGCGTAGAGTCCCGGCCAAGCAATGCTTTGCGTGATACCGATTTTCATGATCCCTGTCTTATCGCTGGGTCGGTAATCTTCATTCTCCACAAAAACACCCGTCTTTGGAATTTCATTGGCGGTTTTGACATTATAAGTTGCTCCGGTTATTTCGGCCTCATTGACCTGAAATTGGCGATTGCTCTTCAATGCCATACCGATTGCGTTGTCAATCCCGATCCGTTCCTGTGAAAAAGCCTTAAATCCAATGGTAGAAAATAGGAAAACCAATACCGTCGCAATGGTCTTACCCGCATTTCCTTTTTCATATTCAGTTTTGAGTTAAAAATAATATACAGCAAAGGCAGTACAAACAACGTTAAGAAGGTTGCTGTCACCAATCCGCCGATAACAACAGTCGCCAGCGGTTTCTGAACTTCCGCTCCAGCACTCGTACTAATTGCCATAGGCAAAAAGCCCAGCGAAGCTACGGTAGCGGTCATCAATACAGGGCGCAACCTTGTCAATGTTCCCTCCTTCACGCGCTGAAAAATATCATCCATACCTTCCTTCTTCAGTTGGTTGAAAGTTCCGATCAGTACAATACCATTTAGTACAGCAACACCAAACAAAGCAATAAAACCGATTCCGGCACTGATGCTGAAAGGCATACCGCGGAGCATCAGGGCAAAAACACCCCAATTGCACTCATTGGAATGGCCGTAAAGATCAGGGCTGCTTGCTTAAAGGAATGGAATGTGAAATACAATAGCATAAAGATCAGCAAGAGGGAAACAGGCACTGCAATCATCAGACGAGCACTTGCTTTCTGTAAGTTTTCAAACTGCCCTCCATACGTGAAATAATAACCAGCAGGCAATTTTACTTTTGCCGACAGCTGTTGTTGGATATCCTTGACCACACTCTCCACATCTCTTCCCGAGACGTTGAAGCCAATGACGATCCGACGCTTTCCGGCTTCTCTACTGATCTGTGCGGGGCCAAGTTTATAATCAATGGCCGCTACCTGCGACAGTGGAATCTGAATACCTGTATCAGTTGGAATCATCAGATTGCGCACATCGTCTATACTATTACGGTGTGTCGTATCCAAACGAACAACTAAATCAAAACGACGTTCATTTTCATAGATCTGTCCCGTACTGCGACCAGCGAAAGCCGTACTTACAACATCATTGACATCTTGAATCGTAAGACCGTAATTGGCAATGCGTGTACGATCATATACAATATTGATCTGTGGCAGCCCCGATACTCGCTCCACCTGCGGGAAGTAGCACCTTTAACGGACTGAATCTGTGCCGCCACGATATTCGCATAAGATGCCAGAGAGTCGATATTTTCGCCAAAAATCTTCACGGCAACATCCTGACGAATTCCTGTCATTAACTCATTGAATCGCATCTGTATTGGCTGGTTCTTTTCAAAGAAAACGCCTGGGATAACTTCTAGTTTTTCAAGGATGGCTGCGCCGAGTTCATTATAACTTCGGCCGGACTTCCATTCCTTCTGGGGTTTCAGTACAACCATCAAATCGGTCGCTTCGGGTGGCATAGGATCCGTCGGTACTTCCGCCGCTCCGGTTTTCCCAACAACCATTTTTACCTCCTCAAACTCTTTAATGATACGGGAAGCCTGCATAGAAGTTTCTATACTTTGCGAGAGAGCTTCCTTGTGGTAATATACAGTGAAAGGCATAATCCCCTTCCTGCAACTGCGGGATAAACTCACCACCCATACTTTTAAAGAAGAAAACAGCTATGGCAAAGAAAGCCACTGTCAAGCTGACGATAATATATTTGAAACGGATAGCTTTCTGCAATAAAGGCGCATAGATACGCTGAAGTTTTTCGATAAAACGGTCACTGAAGGTTTTCTTGTCATGATGTTTTTAGGTAAAAACAGGGCACACATCATTGGAATGTATGTCAGCGAAAGGATCAATGCGCCAAAGATCGCAAAACCTACGGTCTGTGCCATCGGGCGGAACATCTTGCCTTCCACCCCGACCAATGTCAAAATAGGAATATAGACAATCAGAATGATGATCTCTCCAAATGCCGCACTGGTCCGGATTTTTGAAGCAGATTCGAATACCTCATGATCCATTTCCGATTGTGACAGCTTTTCAGTAGACTTGCGCAGGCCAAGATGGTGGAGTGTTGCTTCCACAATAATTACCGCACCATCGACAATAAGACCAAAGTCTATGGCACCTAGACTCATTAAATTTGCGCTCACACCAAAAACATTCATCAATCCCAAAGCAAAGAGCAGGGATAATGGGATGGCTGAAGCAACGATAAGACCAGCACGAAGATTTCCCAAAAACAGCACCAAAACAAATATAACAATCAGTGCACCCTCGATTAAGTTCTTCTCAACAGTGCCTATTGCACGACCAACAAGATCCGTACGGTCCAGATAGGGCTCGATCACCACATCATTGGGCAGAGATTTTTGGATCGTAGGCAGCTTCTCTTTACACGCTTGACCACTTCATTGCTATTCTCACCCTTCAGCATCATCACTACACCGCCCACGGCATCCACTTCCCATTATATGTCAGGGCACCGTACCTGACCGCATGTCCAAAACGCACATCGGCCACATCTTTGACGTAAATAGGTACAGCACCAGTTTTTTTAATCGCAATATTTTTCACATCCTCCAGCGACGTAGCCAGTCCAATGCCACGAATGAAGTACGCGTTCGGTTTTTTGTCAATATAAGCACCACCCGTATTCTGATTATTTTCTCCAGTGCGGTGAAAATTTCCGGAATAGTAATATTCATCGCCTTAAGGCGATTAGGGTCAACAGCGACCTCATATTGTTTCAATTCACCACCAAAGCTATTGACCTCAGCAATACCGGGTGTACCGTAAAGCTGGCGCGCAACGATCCAGTCCTGCATGGTCCGTAGATCCTTCGCGTTATACTTGCTTTCGCTGCCTTTTTGGGGTGAATGATATATTGATAGACCTCTCCCAAACCCGTACTAACGGGAGCTAGTTCGGGTTTACCGATACCTTGTGGAATTTGGTCCACAGCTTCTTTTAGACGCTCGCTGATGAGCTGACGCGCAAAGTAGATATCGACATCATCGTCAAAAACGACGGTAATCACCGAGAGTCCAAAACGGGAAATACTTCTGATTTCTTCGATCTTCGGTACCGTAGCGATACTCTGTTCGATCGGGAAAGTAACCAGTTGCTCCACTTCCTGCCCCGCCAGGGTCGGACAGGACGTAAAAATCTGTACTTGATTATTGGTAATATCGGGAACGGCGTCTATGGGCAGCTTTGTGGCACTCCAACCGCCCCAAATAATAAGTAACAAGGTCATTAAACCAATAATGATCTTATTCTTGATGCTAAATTTAATTATACTATCTAACACAATATGCTTGATTAATGCTTAAATAATAGATATATAGAATATCTTATTTCCCTGTAACCTCGAAAGTTACAGCTACACACCGATGGCCAACATTCATTAGAAAAGCAAAATTCCTCAATAATGTTTGCGTACGGCTATAAAAAGTGATAATTAAGCATCTACCTTAGGCGGCTGCCAGATAGTTCCGAAGTAGTTAGATAGAATAGGTGTGTCTAGAACCGGCATACGATTATCAAAATAAATTGAAATCGGAATACCTTCAATTTTTGGTAACTGATATTCGAAGACTGTAATATTTCCGCTACAACAGTTGCAATAACAGAAAATAGAACAGGCATCGGTGGAATCTTCACTATGATTATGAGGTTCATTGAATTGTGTTTCCACGGCTGCCACCTCGCTGCGAATGTTCGCATCGCTGCATGGGACAAAGGAAAGCCCCAAGATATAGGTGATCAATATGAAAACAATTACTCTCATTATTATACAAATTTAGAAAAATATTTCAAAAATTTATTCTTTTATAATAACATCGCCTAGTTAACGCGCTAAATTAGTTGTGATTGCAGCAACCTCCAATTCCTATCTCCCACGGCCAATCACAAACAATTTCCTGTATAGGTACTTATTATTCACAACTTAAAACTTTTCAATTTCAAACTATGCTATCTCCTTAGCGAGAAGCTCTAAGCTTTGCCCAAATTGACTTACACAGGCCGCGTTCCTTAAAATACTGTATTTACTCAGTCATATAAATAGTCTACACGAAAACTGTGCCATAATAGCAGACTTTCTATCATTATAGTCCATTCCGTCGGATTATCTCCTAAAAACCTAAAATTAATCTACACGAAAATATTAATCCATTAGAACTATAAATAAAACAACAAGCAACACTTTCCAAAACACTTAAAATCAACGTCTAAACATCAATGGTCGTTTGTAGAACTCTCGCTACAGGAAAAATTACTTATTGAAAATCATAATGATTAAACAGAAAGCTATATCTATAATTGCATCAATAAATTTCGACATCTATCAAAAAAACAAACATGAAAATAGGCTTAGCTATTAAGCCTATAAATAAAAAGTAAAAAATCACACAAGTACAAATCAATCAAAAACACTAAGAAACGAAGTAAAATTAAATGTCTACTTACATGAAAACGAAAAATTATCGCAACCTTAAAAACGTACTAATGTTGGGATGCATTATACTGGTTGCTTCAAGTATCTTCTCTTGTAAAAGAGTGGTGAAACCACAGCCCTAGCAGGGGAAACTGTGGTCAAAATCAATCTTCAGGGAGTTGAGGCTTATAGCGAGGAGGAAAGCAACGCCGTTGGTCAAAAGCAGGGATCCACAAAAGCCGCTACTTCCGTAAACAATGCTTCTGAAGTACAAGAGATGACTGTTCCTTTTGGCAGTAGTTCTTCCATTGACGTTGTATTGACAAATAGCTCAGCTACAACTTCCAATAAAGGATTGATGGCCTCATCGGGCAGCAAAGCAGCAACTACTCCTCAGGTAACGGAGAAACAGCTGGAGAAAGATGTTAAATATAAAGTAGTTGTTTACAATAGTCAAGGGAATTACGTTACAGAAAAGACCTATAGCTATGGTGGAGAAGCTGTAGCGGCCGGAATTGTACTTGATGCCGGAAAATCCTATACGTTTGTAGCTTATTCAACAAATAGCACAAGTACAGTACCTAATATTAACAATCAAAGTACGTTGTCCTCAGCAAGTCTCAATAATATCAATGGTGACTTAATGTATTTTACAAACACGCTGAAATTAACCCCGGGTGTTAATAACCTAAACGTTGTATTGAAACACCGTTTCAGTCAAATTACCACAACCTTGACAATGGATGCCAATATGACCGGGTCAATCACTAAGCTTGAAAACTCTGTGTTTAAACCAAGTCATACATCAGCCAATCTGAAACTTTCGGATGGAGCGCTTACATACAATGGATTGAATGATGCAGGTGTGCAAGCACAATTTCCTGCATTGGGCATTGGACTACGTACAGTTGTCAGCACCCCTTCCCTATTAATCCACCCAGGGACTAGTATAGGAGCACTTAACTTAGGAACATTGATGATCGATGGTGAAACCAAATCAAATCTTAACATTCCAAATGTAAAGATCAATCCAGGACAAAAGTATGATCTGAAACTTAATTTTAAAACTTGTACCCAAGATGTGACCAGTGATGGTCTAAACTGGAGCTACCCCGCTGTTGTCGTTAATGGTAAAACTGGAATCCGTATTGATGGTGTATTTTATCCAAGTGGAACCACTATCTCCAGAAATTTCACTGCGCCAGCTGCTGATTACGGATTTGTGTTTGATATCACCGAACTGGACAATGCTTTCAATATGGAAATTAATGGTGTAAAACTGGCAAAAATGAAATCCAGTTTGAAGTTGGTGCTTCCTCAGCACAAAATATCCAGTTTCTTGACGGAAGTAAATATGCAGGAACTAATGTAGAAACAAATGGTAGAATTGCTCAAATCTATAATATGCAAGGAACTGCAGCCAATCCGTTGATCAAAGTTGTGATCAGCAGAACCGGTAAAGTAACCATGTTTGGTAGCAAGGTCAATGGTGGACCTTTATATGAACTTGTATTGTACAATGGTAACTCCTTCAATACTTTTCCTTGGGGAAGTACACAGAGCAACACAGTTAAAGTAACTCAGCTTGTTGATGGTCGTACGATCATTAAAGGTGTGGGTGCAGGAAAGAAGAAAATATCTTGTAGCTAGGGACGGAACAAGAATAAATTTAGCAAAAATCGAATAGAATACAATAAATAAAAGACTATGAAAAAGAAATTGGCCTATATCGCACCCAAAGTTAAGACGCTCCTGATCGAACTCGAGCAAGGTATCGCGGCCGCTTCAGCAACCGCTAGACCCGAAAACTCCAAAGGACAAGTCAGTGAACAATGGGAGGTTAGCGACACTGACAACCGAACAATAGATTGGTAACAAACCCATAGAATCAATATGTATAAAGCCGTATTAAACAACGCAAAAATACTGTTTAATACGGCTTTATTACTCCTATAGGAATATATTAAGATAATATCTTCTGTAAACGTTTTGGAAACTCGTCTATCTTCGAAATGCTCAGCTGTTTCATCACCTGAAATAAATGTGCTTTGAACATATTGATGGTATGTTCACCGCCTGCATTTCCTAGGGCACCTACGCCGTACATAAATGGTCGCCCCATGAAGTTAAATTCAGATCCCACAGCATGTGCACGGGCAAGGTCTACTCCAGAACGAATACCACCATCCAACATAATCTTGATTTTGCTTTTATAATCTGGGTTGGCTGCCAGATGAGTCAATGAATTAATGGATGATTCACTGGCGTCAAGCTGTCTTCCACCATGATTAGAGACGATAACACCATCCACGCCCAATGCAATAGCAGCCTGCATATCCTCATCTGTCGCAATTCCTTTTAACACCAAAGGTCCCTTCCATAAATCCCGAATGGCTTTGATCTTTTCAACATCTACTTTACCGGTAAACGTTCTGTTCATAAATTGTCCCAGCTGCGCTAGATCCAGTCCTTTCTCCATATAAGGCTTTAAGGTTGCAAAAGATGGAATACCATGTCTAAGTGTTTCAATTCCCCAGGTAGGACAAGCAAACGTCTGTAAGATATTAGCGATGTTCATCTTTGGTGGCATAGACAATCCACTTTTAATCTCTTTGTACCGAAGTCCAAAAGCAGGAACATCGACCAGAACAACAAGCACAGGACATTCTACCTCTTTCAGACGTCGCAGGATATCATCACGCAGCTTATTTTCTGTAGGATGATAAAGCTGAAACCAAGCTTTACCTTGTGATACCTCAGCAATACGTTCAATACTACTTGTCGATACGGTACTCAATATATAAGGGATATCATTTTCTGCAGCGGCTTTTGCTAGAATTTCTGGAGCATTGGGCCACATTAAGCCCTGTAAACCAATTGGCGAAACACCAAATGGCGCACTGTAATGGCGACCAAAAAGTTCTACAGACATATCAATTTCCCCACTCGTCTGAAGATATTGCGGCTTTAATAAGATATTGTCAAAATCATTTTCATTTCTGGCAAGATTCAGCTCTTCATTGCAACCGCCTATTAAATAGTCAAACGCAAATTTTGGAATTCTTTTCTTTGCCTGTTTTCTCAAGTCTTCAACAGCAGGAAATCGGGTATTGTATGTAAACTTTTGGCTCATGATTGATGTATTAAATATTGGCAGTGATTTATCTGCGCGCCAAATATACTATATAATTTGAAATTAGTTCGCTATTTATCAATAATCTCCTAGCTATTCCGACGGTAGCCAAGCTCGGCACCACCACTCACAGGCAGGTTTACCCCGGTAATAAACCGGGCACTGTCTGACAATAAAAACAGGCAGGTATCTGCGATTACATCCCCTTCCGGGCAATAACCCAAGAGGTGGATATCTTTTAGAAAACCAAATACCTGTTCCGGCTCCGCCTGCTCCGAAGCCCATTGCTGAAGCATAGGCGTCATCACCGCTGCGGGCATGACAGAATTCACCCTGATCCCCAATGCTGCGTAATCTATTGCCATTGATTTGGTCAGGGCATTGACAGCCCCTTTTGTTGCGGCATAAGCAGCATGGTTTTCCTGGCCAATTTCCGCCACTAGGCTACTTGTATTTAATATACATCCTCTTGAGGCTTTCAAGTGAGGAAAACCATATCGTGTTGTCAACAAAATACTTTTTACATTGACATCGAACAATCTGGTCCATTCCTGCTCCGTGGTGTCATGCAATGGCTTTGATGGACTCGCAAGACCAGCGTTATTGTGAATGGCATCTAATCGCCCAAAGGTTGCAACGGTTTGGTCTATCGCTGCCTTCACATCCTCCTCCTGGGAAAAATCAGCACAGATACCCAGATGTGGAGCACCCAATAATTCGCCTGTAGCAGCAACGGAGGCCTGATCAAGGCCGATAAAAACAACTTGGGCCCCAGCCTTTGCATAGGCCTGCGCACATGCCAGACCGATTCCAGCAGTACCACCACTGATTAATATCACTTTATCCTTCAATCTATTCACGATAAATCTATAAAAGCTTATTCAATTAATTCTAAGATCTAAAATACGACAAGTAACTTCTTACCTGAAAATTATGTATAAAATTGTGACAATAGCCAACAATAGTCCCGATAAAACGCGGTAATTCCCGATTCCTTTCCATGCGGCCCCACGAAGTGGCTCAATGGACTCTTCCAATAGAGCTGTTCGCTTTCCGCGTTGTGTTGTACCGGATACCAATATGATAAGATAATCTGAATGATCATACAGGTCAAGAAAAGGTAGAATGCCATCATCATAAATGGAGTTTGTCCGATCCAGGAATCTGGCAGAACCTTATTCAGAATAAAGACCCCCATACCCAAAAAAGATCCAATCCAGAGGGTCAATTTAGCCGATACCGCCGAAGCTTTCCGCCAGAAGACGCCTAAGAGGAATACACAGGTTATGGGAGGCGCAATATGGGCGATCACGTCGTTGATCCCATTAAAAATACTCTCATATCTGTCCAGTAATGGCAGTAGAGCCAGCGAAAAAGCCATCGCGATCACAGCGGATATTTTCCCGATACGGATAAGCTGCTTATCCGTGGCCTGTGGCTTCCGTTGCTTAAAAATGTCGTAACTAACCATCGTGGAAATCGAATTAAGGGCGCCAGAAATCTGACTCATCAACCCGGACAACAAAGCCGCCACAAGGATCCCGATCAGGCCAGAAGGCAACAGCTGCGTGATCATCAGCGTGTATATTCCTTTGGAATTCACATGGCCTGCCGCGTCCAAGCCCAGGCTACTTAGATCAAGATGCCCACTCTTAAAGAGGGTGTAGGCGAATAATCCGGGCAATACAAAAATAAATACGGGCAAAATTTTCAGAATACCACAGAACAGCGCGCCCACACGACCATGATTCTCATCCTTCGCCCCCAGTACACGTTGGACAATCGTCTGATCTGCGCACCAATACCAGATCCCCAGAATGGGATAACCAAAGAACACTGCATACCAGGGCATGCCACTGCTGTCATCAGCGCCACGGAGCATGGACAACCGGTCGAGTCCACCTTCAGCGATCAGTACATCTTTCATCGGTATCCACCCACCCATGCGATCGAATGCTGCAAAACTGATGATAAATGCGCCGGCTAATAATACAATGGTCTGAATGGATTCCGTGACAACTACCGCACGCAGCCCACCAAGGATAGTATAGATTCCGGTAATAACACAAATTACTGTAATACTCAAATACATATTAATCCCAAAAAGTGTCTTCAGCACGATACCTCCTGCCAACATCGAAAAGGCGATATGGATCACTATGGCAGATATTATGGAAATAAATGTCAGCCAATCTCTACTGGAACGGTCATACCTTCTTTCCAGGAAATCCGGGAGCGTTGCCACACCGGACTTGAGGTAGAACGGTACAAAAACAAAGCCAATAGGACCAAAGTAAATGCGGCCATCCATTCAAAGTTTCCATTAAGCAAACCCGTATCAAATCCACTTTGCGCAAGACTTACCAAGTGTACAGTGGATATATTTGTCGCAAAGAGTGCTAATCCGATTGCTGGCCACCGCAAGCTTTTGCCGGCGAGAAAATAACCTTCGGCCGTCCCTGTATTTCTCTTACTGCCGATACCGGCGCGGATACCGACAATCAGAATCAATGCAATATAGGCTACTGCGATACCCAAATCTATATTTCCTAACATAAGTTAATTTTAGATTAAGTCACAACTACTTCCAGCTTCCATCGGCGTCCGATAAACACCATTTTCGATGACTACGGGATGTACGAAGCGAGATTTGAGATGTGGAATATGTTCAAGAAACAGGGCTTCATGCCCAAGACTAATGTGATTAAACAACACCAGGTGCTGGTGCAGTTGTCCCATATCGCCTACATGCGGTACCACAGGGATGCCATATTTGCGACAGAGTAAACTGACCGTAATAAATTCGCTCACCCCGCCGACACGGACTGCATCTACCTGTACAAAACCTGCGGCTCCCAACTGGAGGTAGTTTTTGAATAAAATCCGATTAGGGACATGTTCCCCCATAGCGACCTTTATCGGCGCAATGGCATCGGTCAGTATCTTATGCGCAACAATATCATCTGGATGTGTCGGCTCTTCCACCCAAAATGGATTCATTGCCTTGAGCTCTTGACATATTGCCAGCGCCTGCGGTAATGTCCATTGTTGATTGGCATCCAGCATGACTGTTGCCTGATCACCAGCAACCTCCCGAACAATATGGGCCCGTCTGATATCACGGAGCGGATCCGCGCTACCCACTTTCAGTTTCATGGCCGTAAAGCCCTTTGCAATAGCCCGTTTACAGTTTTCTCTGACCTGGGCGTCCGAATAGTTAAACCAGCCAACAGAGGTATCGTAACCCGTATATCCCTTTTCGATAATTTTCATTCGTTCCTGACGACCCTCTCTATTTGTAGCAATCAGCGCAATAGCCTCTTGCTTTGTCAGCTCATCTTCCAGATAGGAAAGATCCAGGGTATTGACAATTTCCTCTGGCGTTAGATCAACCAATAATTTCCAGAGCGGAACAGCCCGGGTTTTCGCCCATAAGTCAAAACAGGCATTTGTCACCGACGCCAGCGCTAGATGCACAATACCCTTGTGCGGTCCTAACCAACGAAACTGCTGCTCATTGCTCAGTGTATTGAAGATCGCGCCAAAGTTTGCCATCAGCTCTTCGATGGCTATTCCTTTGAGCCGCTCGGCATAAAACGCTGCAGCCTGACAGACCAGTTCATTTCCAGCACCTATGGTGAATGCCAAGCCAGTGCCCACACGTCCTTTATCATCTAACAAATGGGTAACTGCATAAGAATATACAGGATCTTTATGTATAGCATCGCTACCTGCTCCGGTATTTAAGGGAAATCGGCGATCCTGGATATCGTACGTTGTAATCATACTAATACTAATTTTTATAATCTATGGATAAGTGGATTCTGCTTTATAATTTTAATTTTTCTTTCAACTGGAGCAGCAACGCGACATCTGTCTCCTTGATACGTCCTTCCCTATTGGGGCCAACATTCAAAATCAGTATATTATCCTGCGCGGTTGCTGTCCGGTAGATATCTTCCAGTTCTGCAAGCGTCTTGTACTTTTTGTCTGTTGTATTATAAAACCAGCGCTCGCCAAGTACAACCGTTGTCTCGAAAGGCATGTAGTAGATATTCCCTGTGCGGTAAAGAGTTTGGGATCAGGTGTGCCTGGCAAATATGGATCACCTAAACGGAAGTCACTTGGGAAATAACGTATTGGGAACAAATTCTGTTGATCCTTGGGCTGCACAACGTGTTTATCCGCATTTTCGGGACTACCAATGGTCCAATTGATACCCACCTGACACTGAGGAGCCTTACTTTTGACCAGGGTATATATTTCCTGTGCGGGCCATCTATAATTCTCCTTTTCCCAGCCACCATCCAACCAAAGTTCGACGATATCTGTATACTTCTTGGTCATATCCAGCAATTCCGTCAATTGATTGAGCATATAGGTATTATAGGCTCTATCCGCTTTTCTGTCATTTACATTCCCATTCTGTTTCCGGTCCCACAAGGAATAATAAAGTCCCAGACGGATGCCTTGCTTACGGCATTCCTTTGCCAGCGCCTCCACAACATTCGTCTTGTTAGCTGAATTTGCCACATCATAATCGGTATATTTACTATCCCATAAGCAAAAACCATCGTGATGCTTGCTTACCAATATGATATATTTCATTCCAGCAGCTTTCGCCGTAGATACCCATTGTTTTGCATCAATGGTTGTTGGCGCATAAGAACTGGCAGGTTTCGATCCGTCCGTCCACTCCTGATCGTGAAAGGTATTTATACCAAAATGGATAAACATCCCATACTTGCGATCGATCTGCTCCTGTTGGTATCGATTGGGTTTATCGGATGCTGTGGGTATAACAACTTTCGTCTGGGCGAATACTTTAGCGGCCAATAAGCATAAGGTTAAACTAAAAACACATGCTTCTTCATAATTTTTTTGTTTTAGGTTATTATTCGGATTTTGTTTCGGTTAGTTGGTATGAAATACCTCTTCCATATCCGACCAGACCGCTCCTTTTGCACGGGCATCCGGGAGTGGCATCTGGCAAGGATCTGTTTCCTTCCACCAACGTTGCGTTTCGGGATCAGCGGCCATCCGTTGCATATCGGCATCAAAATCCGCTCCGGTATACTCAAAATAACTGAATAGATAATGCCGCCCATCGACCTCTTTCAGAAAAATAGAATAGTTCTGGATATGGCATTCCTTAATTTTCCCCAGCACCGACGGCCATGCACCCGCGTGAAGTTTTTGTAATATTCCAATTTTTCGGCTTTTAAACCTGTAATGGAAGCATAGCGTTTAACAGATTTAGATTCCTGACCCCGTCCACAGCAAACCATTAAAATGGAGATTGCACACACGAGCGTAAAGGATACAAATGGAACTAACTTTTTTAATATCATATTTAGGTATTCTTGTTATCAATACTCCTTTTTACATAAAGCTAAACTACTACTCTTAGGACAATAAAACTGTGCCAAGATTGCTCAATATTGACACTATATTAACGACATTTCGACTATCGTTTCGTATTTATGACAAAATAAGCTATATTTAACATCCATTAAATAACATAATAACCAGTAAATGAAACCCATCTTCACTAAAATATTGGAGGGATCCGAGATAGCGACATTTGCAACAAAAGAAGTTTGCCAGCCTTTTTTTTTCCACGGAATTCCATTTTCACAGTGCCTGTCAGATGACTTATATTGTCCAAAGTGAGGGTAAACGTATTATAGGGGACAGTATCGACAGTTTTTCGACCGATGAGTTGACTTTTGTGGGACCTGACCTACCCCATGTTTGGCACAATGACAGCTCGAATCAGGATTCAACAGATCTATCGCGCTCAATGGCACTTTATGTCGAACCTAAATTACTCTTAGAAGTATTGGGACAGCTTTTTAAAACACATAAGATAGAGGCTTTTCTGACTGCCTCCAAGCGGGGACTTCTATTTCGGGGAGAAACAAAGCAGCAGCTAAAACACAAACTGGAACAAATAGTTCATCTCGACTACGGTTTTAAAAAAACAATATTGCTGCTTGAAATCATCGAATTGTTGATTACAACTGATGAATATGAATATCTTTCCAGTCCAGGTTACACACAATTACAGTTCGATGGACAATGAGAAAATCGACCGTATCTTTAAGTTTGTGTTCAACAACTTTACAAAAGAGATTCCGCTGGACCAGGTTGCGACCCTAGCGAATATGTCCAAACATTCGTTCTGTCGTTATTTTAAGTCCCGTACACAAAAGACCTTTGTTCAGTTTGTCAATGAAGTACGCATCAGCGAATCATGCCGGCTGATTACCGAAAATAAATTACAGATCACCAACATAGCCTTTGCCTGTGGTTTCAATAGCCTTTCGAATTTTAATAAAATTTTTAAATCCATTAAAGGTATTACCCCAAGTAGGTACAGATCACATATACAGCGTTAAAACAAAGCTTTCTGAGGGCAAGAAAAAATCAACATGAGCCTAACACCCATCTACTCAAAAGTAAGGTTGATCTTCGAAAAGCCCAATCCTTGCAACAATGGTTTGAACACAGTTGTTGCATTTGCTTTGGTTTGTTGCAGGATATCGGATTTCTTCACGTCATCCGCTACAGCTTTTTCAGCAGTTTTATAAGCTTCATCAACCAATTCTGCCTCTCGCAGGAAGGCCATTTTGGTATCATATACCTTTGATGCCTCGTGGTCAATCTTAATGTAACAGATCTCCGGGGCCGGCAATTTAATGGAAACAGAGTCCCCTACCACCTTAATATCCTCCGGTGTCAGTTTTGTTAAGTTCACACAGCCAACAGCATCCGCTTTGACAATTAGCAATACACTTGCTGTAGGCAAGAAGGTATTGATATTTTTATGTTCAACAACATCGCTGTAGCGATATTTCACCAATTCCAATTTCCCCATAGCTTCAATGCGATCAACCAGAAGCTGATGCTTGCTTTCCACCCGTGGTCCGCTGTTATATTTTTGATAGACAAACCAAGCTCCCACTGCCAAAATGGCTACGACAATTAAAAATTTCAAAAATTTTCCCATAAATAGTATAATACAAATAATAGACCAAGGTCCAATTATGGCCATTTGAACCGAAAATGTTACGCGAATATTATCTTTTGTCGCCTTTCAATATGCTCCGATAAAAATATACCATTTGATAGACAATTGTTTAATCAAAAAGTTTAAAAAACATTTGGAAGATATGGGCTATAATACTACTTTTGTGACATCAAAATCACGGTAGGTATAGCTCAGTTGGTTAGAGCACTAGATTGTGGTTCTAGGGGTCGTCGGTTCGAGCCCGATTACTTACCCAAAAGGCAGATCATTAAAATGATCTGCCTTTTTGATTTTCAATATGTCCAGTCTTCGAAACCTATTGAGACAATTTGGACGCTGTAGGGGACAATGATATCAAATCATTTAATCCCTTAACAAGGTAATATCCTGAGCCGGTGCAGTTAAACTAAGGTTAGCGATTTCTGTATACACAGATTCATCAACTTTGAAGCCCCATTTTCTAAAGAAATCTGAGAGATCCTTTTGTGTAATCTGACAGGCTGAAAGCATAAAATAACGCATCTTTTCGGCATCGGTAGAAACGGTTGGTCGATTTTCACGTGTAGATCTACTCAAATTAATATAGAGGTTATCGCCAAATGCCAACCATAACTGATGGAACATAATCATTTTTAGATCATTATCACCCGCATTAAAATTACGGTCTGCTATATTCTTTTGAAAGTAAGTATCTAATTTTGGCCAGGAATTATTTGCGGTTATACGGCTCACAGGAATACCAAATCCTCTTTCGCTGGCCAATGAATAGACATTGACTGTTGTTTCGGTGAGATTGCCCCAAGTCCAGGCCTTTTGCTGATAAGTGTGCCCCACTTCATGCCAGATTCCCCAACCGTTTGTATTGGAAAGATACTTAGGTTGCAGCATTCGATACGATAAAGATTCTGTAAAATAAATAGAAATACCAGCTGCCATATACCCTCCAGCAGAAGAATCTCTAACCGTAATCAAATGTTTGTTATAAGGAATTGCATGTACGCCACTTGTTCCGCTCAATCCACTAATATAATTTGAAAAGCCGATGATAGAGTCCAGTCGGTCTACAATTAACTGCTGATCTTCGTTCTGATATAAAAGGGCTTCATCCATATTGGCGACCATAATCGTACGGTCAGAAGAGAACATGACATCCGGCGCGCTGTTTTTAACGAGTCTAGTGTGACCAGCCATTGCGCATGTGTTGTTTTTCCCTTCTGAAAATACGGAACAGGAATAAAGCCATCTCCAAAGGTCACTTCAATTTCTCCCGGAGTACTGTAATTGTTGGCGGTATAAATCACATACACCAAACCTCCATACTGATCAGCCGTGAAGGTCTGCGTTCCAGCCTGAAGATTAAAATACTGTCTAACAGGTCGAATATTATCTCGAAAAGGCGTACCAATTGCCAGACGGGCAACAGTAGTACCCGTATTGATTTTTACATTCAGTGTAATTGTGCTATTGGGAGCGACATAAAATCCCGTCGCCTGCATATCGTTGTGATTTGCTCTGAATTGTAGCCGATCCACCTCTGTGGATGCCGATGGTGTAATTTTGAAGATCTGTACGCTGTCTGCAATGGCCAGTGCTGGGGATTGTAGATCAGCAAGAGCAGAAACCATCCGCCCAGCATCCTTTTTGCAGGATGAAAATACAGCAATACAACAGAGTGCAATAACATAAAAATGTTCTTTCTCATTGGTTTTTAAATTAAGTTTATAAATTGTGTTAATTATTTTATTCGCAAGAATACCATCCCAGATTTTTATGTCCGTTACGTATTTTCATCATATTTTTAAATTTCTATAACAAGAAATTTCGTGGTTTAAAATCGGTGGCAATATAGGCGGAAAAGTTTTATAAAATTTCATCAAACGATTGCGTAATTACCGAAAACGTTATAGTGTACAACAAACTCTATAATACAAAAACATGCAAGCTATTATAATTAAATATTAATTATTTTAATTTCCAAAAATTAATTGTGAAAAATTAAAAAAACTACCCTATAGGTAGTGATGCTGAGCAGGATTAAATGAATTCCAGAAAGTCAATTCCGGCTAATCCAACGGGAAGGAAACTATCCCCTATAATAAATAACAAAAAAGGGAGCCCAGGCTCCTTTTTAACAATTAAACGAATGATCTATAGTTCAATAAATAGCTCTTCGTGCGGTCTGCGTACCCGATCTAATTTTGACCACCAGTCATTCTCATCGTCACGATGTCCCAAGGCCATCATGACTGTACTTCTTAATCCTTGCGACTTTAGATCCAGTAGTTCATCCAAAGCATTATTGTCAAAGCCCTCCATCGGGGTTGCGTCAATTTTAAGATCGGCGGCTGCCAATAATCCAAAGCCTAACGCAATATAAGATTGTCGCGAAGCATCGATAAATTGCTCTTCTTTCGTTTTCTTATCCAGTAACCTCAAAAGGTTCAATCTATAAGCGTCAGTTGCTGTTGAAGGAAGGTTGCGGACCTGATTACTATATTCAAAAAAACCATCTACCCGATCCACGGAAATAGCATCCCATGCTGCGAAAACAAGAATATGGGAGGCTTGTAAAATCTGAGGTTGTCCCCAGGCTATTGGCGTCAATTTCGCTCTGATGTCTCGATTACTGACCACAAATACCTTGAATGGCTGAAGACCAGAACTTGTTGGCGCTAAGCGAATGGCCTCAAGGATCTGATCCAATTTTTCTTTCTCAATTGTTTCTCCGTTAAAACTTTTGGTTGCAGATCTCCAATTAAGGGCTTCTTTTAATGACATAACTTTTATCTTTTAATCGTCTTAAAATTCCAATTAATGTAATTCTTTCATTGAAATAGAATCACCTAATTTTTTGATGCAACAAAGTTAAAAGTTATTAAGTATCAAATTGCTACTTGTTACCTAGAGGAAACTAGTTACTTTGGAGTAACCAAGTATTGCATAAAACATTTTATACCTTTGTTTTTATTGCATTATGAAAAAGAAAAGATTGAAATTGCGCCGGAATGCAACGAACATATTCGTGGTGTCAGGGATACGATGTCCCTATTGGATGGAAAATGGAAAACCTTGATCATTAGTCATCTTTATTATGTCGGTAAAATGCGGTTTATGGATCTCAAAAGACAAGTGGAGGGCGTGGCGTCAAAAACGCTTTCAAAAGAACTAAAAGACCTTGAACTGAACAGGCTTATCACTAGAACACAAAATAATACCATGCCTGTATCGGTTGATTATGAACTGACTGAATTTGGAAAAAGCCTCCATCAGATTATTGATACCATGGGTGCATGGGGAATTAGGTATAGGGAACAGATCTTAAAGTAGCCTGGCTCCCATCTCGCATTAAACTATTTAGCAGAATGCTTTCTCTGTCTAGCCACAGAGGCACTTCAGTTGATCACAACCCTGAATATAGATGGTTTTACGAACAGTGATAAGAAAGCCTTATTTTCAAATCCTAAGGTAATCTCATCAGCTGTATCCGCCACAACGATGAGTGAAATCAGGGAAAATATCTTCAATTGACTTGTGTGATAAGAAAGATAAATCGACGGTAAAATCCCGCTGTTTATAGAAACAAAAACGACAAATCAATACAATGATCTGCCGTTTTGGGAGTCTTGGAAAGATTTCAGTTGAATCTACTCCAATTTGATAAGAATCTTCAATTACAGTTTATAGGAAACCGTCGCGACAAAATTTCTTTTTGCTGTGGATTAACGGACCAATAACCGATATAGTATTGTTTATTATTGATATTGTTCATATTAAAGTTTACGCGGAATTTATGAAAAGAATAAAAAATACTGCCGTTTAAAAGCGCATAACTCGGAAGTTCAAATACACCCGTCACACTATTGTCTATTACCTTATATTTTCCACCGCAGTTACCTCCGATTCCAAAACCGAGATTCCGCAGGTTCCCATGCTGAATCTGATAACTTCCCCAAAGGTTTGCTAAAGTACCTGGCCCTTGTCCTCCGGGAGCACGTCCTTTTCATTATAGAAATCATTTCCGTTTCCGGCAATTATCTGAATATCATTATAGCTAAATCCGGCCTTTACCGAAACTCCTTGGTAAGGAAGTGCTTCAATATCAAAATCAAAGCCCTTACTTTCTACCTTCCCGCCTTGTACAGATCCGGTTGGTGTACTGTACACCCTATTTGCCACAGTAATGTCGTACAATGCTAATGTGGTCCATAGTCTATCTTTGATCAGGTTCGCTTTGGCACCGAATTCCCATTGATTGGCTCGCTCAGGCTTAAATGACTTTATGCCTATTTTTACATTATTGCCGTCATAGGTTATGTTTGGAGCAATGTTATAGAAAGCGTTCATATAATTAGCAAATACAGAGACTCTATCTTTTACGATCTGGTAAACGATACCGAATTTTGGAGATAGTGCCCATTGGCTATAATCATCGTCTTTATTAGAAACATCACCTTTTGAGTCAAAATAATCTGCGCGCAAGCTCAGCATAACGGAGAGTTTATCCGTAAGATCCACTAGATCGGAACCATACACGCTAAATGAACTATTTTTAATATGGGAGGGATCTCCGGCTTTTGTCTCCGCCAGCAACTTATCTATGGCATCCTTGGTCAATGGAACAGGATCTAATACTGTTTCGTTTTCACCCAATGGTCCTTTTATTTCCCCCTGCGGGCTTACCCTACGTCCAAGCCCCCAACCAGACCCATTTTCCTTGACATCCCTCGAGAAATAGTCAACACCAACCAAAAGTCTGTTCCTTAAACCGGCCAATTTAAAATCACCGTTGAAGTTTTGCTGCAGATCATAAGTTCTTGTCTTTTGATTTTCATTGTGAAAGTACTGGTCAAAAAAATTGCCCTGATTACCCCATATATAGCTGTATATTCCATTCGACTTTACCTTTCCGTATGAAACAACAGTCTGCGAATTCCAGCTCTCATTGATTTTATAAAGCACTTCGCCCTGGATATTGGTCCGTGGGTTTTGATCGTCAATTCATTGCTTGTAAAGGAAAGCTTGGGATCAAGGTTTAGTTCGTCTATATTTTTAAAGGTAAGCCGTGCTACCCTATCCGAATGGAAAAAACGGGAGCGACAGCCCTTTTCATATCAAGCAATTCGGTCATCAGATTAACGGTCAACCTGTCATTTACCTGATAGGTCAACGATGGTGCAAAATAAAAGGATTTTTTAAATCCGGCATCCTGAAAACTGTGTTCATGATGATAGGCTGAATTGATCCTGAGTGCCAGGGTTTTACTTTTTATTCAGGACGCCATTGAGATCAACTGTCGCCCGATGCAGCTTATTGCTACCGTAGTTGTAGGAAATTTCACCACCATTTTCAAAATATGGTCTTTTCATAATCGTATTGATTACACCACCATACCCATAAAAGCTGGCACCGAATAAAGTCCCAGAAGGTCCTTTCAGGACTTGAATCTCCTCTATTCCGGCCGGATCAAGGATACCGCTTGATAAGCCGGGAAGCCCGTTAACAAGATTACTTTGTGCTTCAAAACCCCGTAAGGAAAAATATGCGCCGCCATCCCCAGCTCTACCCGTAGATTCCCATGTCCGGCTGAGCCCCGAGACATTGCGGATCAGGGCATCATCAAAACTTGTGATTGCCTGTTGTTTTAATAGCTCATGTGAAACGGTGCTATAGACCTGCGGATTCTCTATATTGTTCAATGGCATTTTGGCTACAGCGCTGGTCGTTCGGTTGACTTTGAAAGCAGATACCAGCACCTCCTGCAGTTGTGCGTAGTTCTCATTTAAAGCGAAATCCAGGATAACAGGTTTGTTATTTTCAACGATTACTTCCTTTTCAATCGGATTTAGTCCGGTGAAACTGGCCACAATCTGGTAACTTCCAGGTTTCAATCGGTCAAATTTGTAGTTCCCACTTTTATCCGTCCGAGTCTGTCGGTTAATTCCTTTGATGGTCAAATTGACCGACTCCGCCGGATTACCATCAATTGTCGTTATTTTACCAAAGATACTCGCTGTCTGCGCATTGGCGACTCCTGTAAGCGAAAATATCGCTACTGCAATAGGTATAGATCTGATTCCCATAAAAAAATTATGGAGCCGAATATAGTACATCCAATGGTATAAATGAAATTAATTAGACTAATTATAAATAATAAAACATTTTGCTATTGACTAACAGGTTAAATAATAGAAATAAAATGATTGCTAAGTAGTGAAAAAATTAGTAAATCGATTATCAGGTCTTTGAGTAGAACCGGTACATTGATAAAATAATTATCCCAAAAGTATAAATTGCCGATTGGTCTTTTGTAACGATTCTTCCCCTTCTGACAGCTCTCCTGTTGATCATCATGAAATTATATATTGATCGTTTATTATAAATGCGATTTACAGATGGAGCAAATCGGCCAGAATTAGCTGTATTTATTTGAAGCTACTTTGATAGCTCTGCCCTATCCATTTGGAGTCATTTGAAGCCAATTCAGCATATTAACTATATTTAAATAATAAATATTTTTGATTAAGACAAACCTCTGCAAACGGATAAAATTATTTCTCCATACGACGAAACAGTTCCCCAGTACAGATATAGTACCTCTCCAGTACAGATAAAGCACAGATAAAGTACTACTTTGTTACAAAACGATATGTGCCTTTATGGTACTATAAGGGTACATAAAGGTAGATTTCAGCTGGTTAATGGTAGACTTGTATTTTTTTCCATTTTTTAACCTATAGATAAACCAAAATCCGATCAATGCACTTGTATATGTATTGCTTTTACTTATGATCCATCTGGTATGGAATAGTATGATAAGAATATCTCAGGAAGTAAGCAGAACTGCATAAAAATAGGGATGCCCCAATTTTTTTGGACATCCCTCAGTAAAATGTGACAAATAATTTTTACTGTGTAACGGCATGTATTAGAACTTATAGGCCAGGTTCAACCTAAAGCCCTGCGGATTGACTGCCCGCCATCCATAGTGCGTATATCTCCAGGCTCCGGGATAGAAACCGACGTAATTATAACGGTTGGTCACATTGTTGACCAATAGTGCAATGTGATAGTTATTTTTTTGATAGGACGCCCCCAAGTCTATGGAAAACAAGTCATCAGGAAGGTACTTATGGTCTTGGACAACTGGCCAGGTAGCACGCTTCGCCTGATATTCATAACCTGCAGAAAATCCGAGACCTTCTAAATTCCGTCTGCAATGGTATACTTTATCCAGGCATTGCTAATATGACGGGCTGTACCATACAACATTCCGCCAATCTTCTTGGGATCCTTATCTTTTGTAACTTTGGCATCGGTATAGGCATAATTGAATACCACATTCCAGTTTTTGTTGATAACCCCATTGACGTCTAACTCAATACCTTTAGATGTTGCTTCGCCCGATTGTTCAAATCTTCCGGGATTGTCAACTCCAGCCGCAGTGAGCATATTGGTCTTTGTCAAGTGGTAAGCTGTCAAATTGGTCATCAATTTATTCTGAAACCAGGTTTTCTTCAGCCCAATCTCTCTATTTCGCCCGTATGAAGGATCTGCTGTCCCTCCATCCAACAACAATCCTACTTGCTCCTGAAATGTTTCATCATACAACGCATAAAGGGTAAAAGTAGGTGTCAACAACCCCGTCACACTAAACCGCGGTGTAAATGCTTCATTTTTAACTTCATTACCATTATTGGCAATAGATACCTTCTTTGTTGCAGTATACCGTAGACCAGCAGCGACCCTAAGTTTGTCCTGCAAAAACGAACTTCATCCTGAATATGGACAGAACTGTATGAGTAATCCGATAGATAATTGGCACCACGTTCCCGTAGTGATTTGGAGCGGTCATATACCGGTAACATATCCTTGGTCAAATTGCCATAAACCGGATTATAGATATTAAAGATTACCTCACCATCGGCATTGACCGGCAGCTTTTTGCTTGGATCAACAATACTACCTGCTTCAGACCAATCCGCGACATAGAACTTTTTGCCCATATCTAAACCAGCCAAAATATTGTGGTTGACCTCTCCTGTTTTGAATTTTCCCCGTGTAAATACCTGCCCGACAGTCGAAGTATTCAAAGCATCATTGATACTCAAATTACGTGTTACATCGCCCTTCTTAACACCGTTAGCACCATCTTTTAAAGCAATCGTATTGTAATTCGCATACAGGAGGCTCCTTCCATTTCAGACCGTACATAACCGAACTGTGCTGTCAACAGCCAATCCTCATTAAAGTTATGGTTGATTGTTCCATAGATATTATGTTCCCAGGACTTGGTCGGATCCATAATCGGATCGCTAAATGAAAAGTTCTTTTTCACCTCCTTAAAACCGTCGATGCCATAGGCATATTTTGAAAATCCACCTTCAAAATTATTTTGAGAGAGGATATATTCGAATATTACATTTGTATTTTCGCTGGCATTATACTTAAAGGATGGGTTCAAAACAAATTGTTCGTGAGCGACATTTTGCTGAAAATTTCCTTCTTGGTTCCCATGACGTTAAACCGTCCTAAAAACTTACCGTCAGTGCTCAACCGCTGGTCAATATCAACCGCAGCGCGCAATAAATTGTAACTCCCCAGGGTCATTTGTGCTGTTCGTTGATTATTTCCCGATGGTTTTTTGGTCACGATATTATAGAAACCACCGGGCTGTGTATTACCCATCATAAAACCTGCTGGTCCCTTCACAAATTCTACGCGCTCCACGAAAGCCATGTCTTCACGTAGTGGCCCGAAACTACCACTTACGTCCATCCCATTACGGAGATTCGACGCTTGAAATCCACGTACTGCAATCCCTACACTCCCCTCTTCCTGATGTGTGATCGTCCGTACACCACTTACGTTCCGCGACAGACCTTCAGCAGTCGTTAATATCATTTGATCATTGAGTAGACGCTGGTCTATAACCTGAATATTTTGCGGTGTGACCAAAAGATTTTCGCCCAGACGTAAAGTCGAAGATGGTATTGTTGTTCTGTTGGCAACAACGTTCGCGGTCGACAGCACATAGGATTTTGTGCTATCCACCTTCGTGGAGTCGACAGCCGGATTTATTTTATTCTTCTCTTTTTCCGTCTTGCCGCTCTGAGCCAGTACCACAGTGGGCAAAACCAAGATGCTCCAGAGAATACTTTTCTTTAACATACTCTATTTAGAATTAATATAATTAAATTTACAACGCAAAAGTAGAGCACATTTGGGCAATCAAATTTCGAATTCGGGAGAAAAACATTAGAATATGGGAGAAATTAAAACAAATCGGGAACTGATGGACGAAGTATTATGCTTTTATGATCAGGACGAAAATGACCAGACGATAAAACATCTAGAAACTCCTTTGGGAAATTTTACCACAACTTATATCTATGACAGTCCGGAATTTATCATTAGGGATTACGCTTATACTTACGCACAAGATATCACATTAACGTATAGAACTTCTACAAAAAACTATATTCAGATTGCCTTTTTCCTGAATCAGCAGGTGCTAAAGGATAGCATTAACAACAGGAAAACAGCTATCTGCCGCAGCACAATTATATCTATTTCACACCATCTGAATCCGATGTGGAGATATTTTTCAGGAAAGACATTGCCTATCGCAATTTTGATATCTATGTGGAATCCGACTATTTTCATCAGTTTGTTGCCGAAATGCAGGTGGTAGACTCATTTATCGCCCAGGTCGACAAGAATAATTTTGTTCGTTTGGTTGAAGAGGGCGTTCCCCTCAGTCCACAGATGCTTCATATCCTACAGGAGATGAAATCCTGTCGCAAAACAGGCATTCAACGACAATACTTTATGAAAGGCAGAACAATGATCCTCCTGCAATTGCTATTTGAATGGATTGATCAAGAAAAAAACAAAGTGATATAATTAGTAGTTATGGAGAGACTGAGGCCAATATCTTCTATACAGTTCAGGATTTTATTGTAAAAATACTGGTGAATTTTATACCATCGAGCAACTGGCTATCAAATTTGGCGTCAATGAATACAAATTGAAAAAGGATTCAAGGAAAGATTCGGTATGGGTCTCTTCCAATTTGCAACTCAAGTACATATTCAGGAAGCAATCTCCCTCTTGAGAACAACTGATCTATCCATTAAAGAGATTGCCTTCAGAACAGGGTACTCGTCGCCCTCGTCCTTTTCCGTCGCATTCAAAAAGCAATGTGGCATAGCGCCCAATCAGATTCGAAAGAAATCGCATACTGTGCATGAAGAAAAGCTTCTTTTAAAAGGTCTGATAATTGATTCAGACGACTTTTGTTCTATTACTTCAAATAGATTATAGTAAATTTCCAAAAGCTATACAGAAACTCAATCTTGTCAATCCGGATGCTGAGAAATATTCCATAAAATAAAAATTACGGCAATCTGCTATTCTTCTATCACCGGTTTATTGTTTTCACAACGTACGTTTTTGTGAGAAGCAAGTAAATTTTCACATTTTACATAGTTGGGATCTAATTTAGCCAGTCTACGAGATAAGGCTTTATGTTGACGATAAATAGCATTAAAATCCTTTCTGCTTTCGCTATTTGAATCATTTTGAAATAGCACATATTTCAATTTGCAGTCTTTAGCTATTGGTAGCGCATACCAATTACTCGGGTTATGACAGATTGGATTAGCATAGAAAGTTTCCAATGCCCTTATATTCGTATTCAATTTTTCTCTCGTTTGCTCAAGATTGAAATCCGATGCCAACAGTACTTTTGGAGAACCATCAATACAACCGATGCCAAAATGAGGTTCGGATTCGACTAACATATCAAATATTGGCCGTTCATCTATTTTTCTAGCGGCCTCCAGCAACGATATATATTCTGATTTTAGTTTATTGTAGGCATTTTTATCTCATTACCTACAGGAAGTATTTGTAAACGCTATTGTAACCGCCATTATACCCTCCAATAACACTATCAATTTGCAAACTGCTAAGATCGTTACAAGATGATGTTTTGACCAACTTTTCTATTTCAACAAGTTTCGCATCGGCTTTTTTATAGTGCTCTTCGTAGGACTGATTATCTTTTTACAAGCTACGCAAAGAACTATCAGGAAAAATAGTCGGATTAATTTCATAATTATCAGGTTTACTATATAATGTGTTATTTACATAATACGTAAAACATACCCTCCTTGCTACAAAAAAAAAAAAACTGACATAACGGTATTATAGAACCGTCCAATCCACTTAATCCTCTTCCAAATAAATATTGTGGACGACAAACTTAACATTCTTACTGAATAATAGCATATCATCGACATCCTCCGAATCTATCGCATAAAGTGTATCGAGTTCTCCCCATCCAAAAGCTCCGAATCAGGTATCAGCTCAAAAAAGGTGATCCCCTCGATGGTAGACAACTCTTCTACCTTAATATAGGACACATCTTGGTTCTTCCAGGTCGATAGAATCTCTTTGGAAAATAATTGATAGGTATTTGCTTGCATTGACATGGGTGCAAATTAGCAAAAAATTGGTTCATTACACTTTTATTATAAGGTTTCTAAAATCTTACTTACTTTTTCGTTTTTAGGATTGATTTCAAGCAACTTTATATAGTTCTGCTTTGCTTTGTCTCTTTTGCCCGCTTTCAGATAAGCTTCTGCCAGGCTATCATATACATTTTCGCTCATCGGATATAAAATCGTATTGACCCTAAAAATATCGATCGCCTGGATCAATTTCTTTTGAGAAAGGAGCTCATAACCTGTACCATTCAGAAAACCTTCTGAAAGCAGCCTATGCTCACTATCCTCTTGTTTTGCACGTTGATAAGCTTTTACGCCCTGTTCAAAATGACCTTCCAAAATCAGCTCCAGCGGAATAACATCGCCTGCATTAAGTTTTGGATTTCTGGCATGGATTGTTTTATCACGCAAAACCTGAACAAGCTCCTGCTTACCTGTAGCTTTATTCTTTACAAAGGCCATTTTATAATCCCAGTCATGCATCGCGAATGTGTCTACCCCCACTTTAATCAGTTCGACAGGGGCGTCTAGATTCTGTATGGCCATCAGTTTGCCATTTTCTTTGTAGACTTTGATTAATCCATATTTATCGGCACGATAACGTCCGATATAGGAGCTTAGCTCTTGTGCGGTTGATGGTAAAATTTTATTAGCTGGAGCAATGTAATTGGGCCATTGATAGGTTAAAGCGACCGCGCGAACGAGTTCGTTGATAAATAGAGGTTTGTTGGTATTTGTCAATACGACAACCCCGTCACCACTTGTCTTGCTTGCTATAAAATAAGAACTAAAACCTTCATTCCAGCCACCATGACAAAAGTAAACAGCTCCCGCATAGTTTTCAATGAACAGCCCTAGACCGATAAAGGATTCAATGAAAGGGCTGGTAAACTCTTCTGCTGTCCTTTTGGAAATAACAGTGCTGCTTTTGCCTGCCAATGTATGTTGAATATCGATCACAAACTTGGCATAATCTTCAGCTGTAGACCACAATCCTGCAGCAGCCTGCTCCGGATAAACATGATATCTTCCTTCAACAGGCTTTCCATCTTCGGAATAGGCTGTGGCGGCAAACTCTGCTTGTGTAGCTGGAAGTGGTTGTGCGAAAGTGCTATTCTTCATTCCCAATGGCAGCAGCACTTTCTCATTCATAATGCTTGTGTAATCTTTCCTTCGATATCCATAAGCATCTGTTGCATTACCGTATATCCACCTCCTGAATAGCGAAAATTTGCTCCAGGAAGCTTATCGACAAATACCGCAGGGGTGTTGGCGGGTTTTCCTCCATTCAACACCTCCACTGCCGTGGGCATCGGATCCGTTACCTTATAGCCCGGAAATCCACTTACTGTAAAACCAGCAGTATGGCTGACGATATTCTTGAGGGTGACTTTTTCGTTTTAGTCCATTCGTTGTCTGGAACTTTCCACGACGTTAGGAATGAATTCACATCCGTATCTGTAGCTAATTTACCAAGCTCTACCTCCTTGAGCGCAGCGTAAGCACTGACAGGCTTGCTCATCGAAGCAACCTGAAACAATGTTTTAGCGGTGACTGGAGCCTTGGACTCAAGATCTACAACGCCGTAGCTCTTACTCCAGATGACCTTAGAATCTTTGATAACAGCTATACTCACACCGGGAATATTATAAAACTTCATGCGTGAGGCAATATCCCAAGATCGCTCCCCACAAAGCGTACAGGTGGTATCAGCCCTGATTCAACCCCGGAAATTTCTTTTTGGAGCTGACTTTCGGTTTGCGCACAAGCTGTTGAGACCATTAGTCCGAAAATAAGGGCAATAGGTAAAGATTTTATGATTTTCATAATATGTTAAGTTTAAGACGCCGAATAACATGATCCATGTCGTTTTTTTGGTGTTTGTGACAAAAAGGCGATGGCTTCCGCGTCATCTTTTACACAATTTTCTCGATTAACTTCCTTATCAACTCGCTTGCCAAAACAGTATACTACTGTTAAACAGCACACTAAAACATATTTATAATCAGAGATTGATCATAATCGGACACCGAATGTTCAGAATCGAACGATACAACAACGAATCCAACATCAAATCTACAAACCTAAAATGCAAAGCAAAAAATCGCTAGTACTAGCGATTTTCCCTCATTTGGATCTTCTGTAAATTTGGATAAAATCTACGGTCATGAAAACTGTGTCATTCTTAGCCGATTTTCTTTGGAATCCTCCATTGCATTCCGTTAAGTTAATTGACAACGATATAACACAACAAAATTTACGACCTCAATCATCAAGCAATAGTAAACCTATAAAAAATTGAATAATGAGAACCTCAAATAGAAACAAACTTGTCGATTCGACAAAGGAGAAGTACGAGCGACCTCAAATTAAGACCGTTCAAGTGAAAATGGAGAATGGCATCGCCGCAGATTCCGCAACCACCAAACCTAATAATAGCGTAAGTACGGAATGGCAGCAAATGCCAGAAGCTTCAGCCGACTTAGATTGGTAGATACTTCTGATCGTAATAAAGATAAAAGGATTATTTGATACAAATAATTGATTAAGGGACTTATTAGTAACCGAAAGAGAAAAAATGAAAAATAAGATTTTAAACAACAGAATCAATTCTACCATGGAAATGGGTGCGTTTTTTTTTTTGTTTTATTTGCCCTAATTGGCTGTCGTACGAAAGATGATCATCCTACTGTCTCAACAGAGAAGGCTGTGGTTAAAGTCAATATACTTGGTAATCATTATGACAATCAGGAAAGTATAGAGAAGAAATCCACAGCAGGGATTCCTGCAACAGAAATGAGCAGGATCCAACGACAGGAGGTTGCCTTCAATGGTGAATATACCCTGGAGGCTGAACTGGCTCCAGCAAGTTCGTATGAGCCTATAGGCGCAAAAGCAAGTACCAAAGCCAGTACAGAAACAAAACCGCTTGATCCGGGAATACGCTATAAAATGGCTGTGTATAAATCTTCAGGTGAATACGTCACCGAAAGGGATTATATTCGTGGTAATGAGGGTAACACCTTACAATTGAGTTTAGATGGCGGACAAAGTTATACCTTTGTCGCTTATTCCGTAAACAGCGCTACAGATCTTCCGCCAATAACCTTTGCGAATCCAGCGAACAAAACATTAGTGACATCAAGTTTAGAGGGACTTTCCGGCAGTGCCGACTTGATGTATTACAAAAAAGATAATATGGTTGTCAGTGGCAATACGGTCAATTATGTGGATATTACATTGACACATAAGATGAGCATGATCACCACAATCATTGACGCTTCGGCAACGGGATACGATGTTACTGCCATAACTGCTTCTATTACTCCTCATTACCCGACAACAGCTATTCAATTGTCTAATGGCACACCAGCACAATCAGGGCAGATCGGGAATGCTCCGATCATATTTCAAGCACTTAATGCGGGAACTGTTGTTTCGGCACCATTGATCTTAAATGCGATAACAGTTACAGGCACTCTGAATTTAGCATCTATTACGGTAGGTCCTATGACACAACAGAATATTGTAGCCCTTAATAACGTAGTCATCAACCCAGGTGTGAAATATGATCTCCGAATCCGTATCAATCCAAAAGATGTTTTTCTGGATCATCAGGGACAAAAAGCAGCACGTATCAACGGTGTCGTCTGGATGCGTTATGACTTGGGCGCCCTGGTTCAACTTCCAACATCGACCCCGATCAGGATCCGTCAATCATGGATCTCTATGGTAATTTTTATCAATGGGGAAGGATACCAGCAATAGGGACAGCAAATTGGCCCGGTGTATCGAGTTGGAGTTCAAACATTGTACAACCCGATAATGCATGGAATAGTGGAACTGAAATTGCTCCAGTAAAAACGGCTACTGACCCATGTCCGAGTGGTTACCGTATCCCCACCAAAAGAGAAGCCGAATCCCTGATCAGTGGCACAACAGCAAGTAATATTGGCTTATGGGCCGCTAGCCAGACGAATTATAGTGCTGCAAAAGTACTGACCAGTATCCGCAACAAAAATGTAAAATTGACCCTTCCTGTCGGGACGTGTTCAAACACATGACTATGGAGGTATTTATGCTCCCCTGGGCTATGAACAGCGCGGACAATTTGCCTATTTCCATACAAGTTATACCGAGGGAAATAATATCTATTATCTTCAGGGATCTTCTACGGGTATGATGGTAAATACACCCGGCGATAATAATACTATGAATAAATTTCAGGCTTTTCCAATCCGTTGTGTAGCGGAGTAACGAATTTAATTTGTTGATTTTTTTAACTGACTTTAGCCGTTATCATAGAAAAGAGGAACTATAGTCCCTTTTTTCTATGATATGCCTATTGTACCGTATGAGATCTCTTTTGATGTAGTCAAAATAGAGTTGATTTATGTATTGGTCATTACATCTTTAGACCCAAATAATAGCACGACAAAATTAATTCCGCCATCACCAATTAGAAGTACATCATCCTTCCCATTGGCCATAAATGGCGTCACATCTTTACCATTTAAAAGCAAAAGGCAGCTTTCGACGTCGTCATCCGATTTTACAAATCGCGCAGTTCCCTTATTAATATTACGGATCCACCTGTCAATGTTAAATATCATAATGCTTTGTTTTATTTAACTCAACCATTTGTTCGACCAATAACTTCAGCACCGATCTCTCGGCAATCAGGTTGAAACTCCAGATATCGTCTGTAATAAACACATAATGACCGGAAAAACTGTAGATGTAATCCCCTCCTTCTATTCCTGTTGACCAGTTTTCCTTTTTTAAATCAGGAAAAGTCCTTAGTACACGCCAGCAATATTCCTTTATTTCGCTTTCACTCCAAGTAGCGTCCAAGCTATCGATCAAACTCTCATCTGTACTAAGCCCATACATTTCCAACATTTTCGCAACGGTATTTCCCATGGTTGACCGATTATCCTAATTGTATCTAAATATATTGTAACGTTTGATGCTCCTCTTTCTTTCACTAAAATAGTGAAAATAGTACGTGTACAATAACATCTTACGTTTTTCAATTTCTCCAAATTTTAAAATGCAAACTCCTTAAAATATCCACTAAGAAGTAAAAGTGTCAACGGCACTAAAACAATAAGGAGCATGTCTTGTCTACCTTGTTCTATTTTACCCTCTTATTTGAATTGATAATAATTATTACCCTAGTTTGATCGGGTATTTATTCTTTTGTCGTTTTTCCCCTTGAAATTGTCGGATATCCGGTCTAAACTCAATATCAAAAATGAATAGATTTGCTTATAAACTTTTAACAATCAAATAAATATGAAAACAAGAAAGACATTAGGGCTAATAATAACACTAGTTTTTGGGTTATTGCTATCCTGTCAACACACGAACGATCGAACAGGTACTTCAGAAAATTCATCAGTTGCTAAATCAGCTAAACCATCAGAAACGGGTTATGTGGATGTAAATGGGTTAAAAATGTATTATGAAGTTTATGGCGAGGGCAAACCTCTTGTATTGCTTCACGGATCTTATATGACGATCCCATTGAACTGGTCTCATGCTATCCCCATGTTTAAAGGTCGGAAAGTAATAGTCGCGGAGATGCAGGGACATGGACGTACCAGAGACATTGCACGAAAAATCAGTTATGAAGGGATGGCCGATGATGTATCCGGTCTATTGAAATATCTTCAAATAGATAGTGCCGATATATTGGGCTACAGCATGGGTGGTGGCGTAGCTTTTCAAATGGCTATACGTCATCCCGAGCAGGTACGAAGACTTATCGTGCTGTCCGGCAGTTACGCACATGATGGATGGTGGCCCGATGTCGAAGCATCTTATTCATCGATAACTGCGGATATATTTAAAGGTTCACCCATTGAGAAGCAATACGACAGTCTTGGCAATGATCCAAAACATTTCCCCGAATTTGTAAAGAAAGTAATTAGTATTGACCTGGAACCTTACGACTGGTCCAAAGAAGCAAAAAAATAAAAGCGCCCCTATTTATGGCCATTGGTGATGCCGATGGCATACAATATGAACATGCATTAGCATTATTTCGTGCCTTGGGCGGTGGGAAAATGGGTGATATACATGGATTACCTAAATCTCGTTTAGCCATCCTACCGGGGACTACACATATCGGTATGATGTACCGCATGGATTGGTTAGTTCCGATGATTGATGACTTCCTGAATTCTGACCTAAAAACTACGGCACCAACTTTTTAGTGTTTTCTGACAGATCAACTTCATTTTTATGCTATCGTAGCCAAGAGCCAACTCGTTGGGGTTGACTCTTGGCTACAGAATGGAAAGGTGTTTTATGCTTCCCTAGGCCCCGCTCCAGTCACTAAGAGAACGATATCCCTAAAACGGAGATCGCAGCTTTTAACTCGGTTTAAATTTTAAATGAGCTTTAAATGTTTTTAAAAATTTAATATATATTTATGTATCTAAAACGAATACATGTTAGAAAATTTCGCATTCTATCTCTTTTTGGTTCTGTTGATTACCATGCTCATTATGCTGGCTAAAAAAATTCAGGTTGCATACCCTGTTTTGCTTGTGTTGGCGGGACTTTTAATAAGCTTTATTCCGGGAGTACCGCCTATAAAAGTAGAACCTGAATTAATATTTATTATTTTTTACCACCATTATTGTATGAAGCAGCTTGGTCAACCTCCTGGAAGGAACTCTGGCGATGGCGCAGAATTATTTTCAGTTTTGCTTTCGTCGTTGTGTTTTTCACCGCATTATCGGTTGCAGTTTTCGCAAACTATTTTATCCCCGGATTCTCTTTAGCCTTGGGATTTTTATTGGGTGGAATCGTTTCTCCTCCTGATGCAGTAAGCGCAGGTGCAATTTTAAAATTTGTAAAAGTACCAAAAGACTGGCTTCAATTCTCGAGGGCGAGAGCTTACTGAATGACGCTTCTTCACTGATTATTTTCCGATTTGCTATGATTGCTGCTGCAACGGGGCAATTTGTATGGTATGAGGCTGCAGGAAGCTTTGTCTGGATGTGTGTCGGTGGCGTAGGTATTGGACTTACACTTGCGTATATTTTCTTGAAAATGCACAAAATTTTGCCAACCGATCCGAATACAGATATATTACTGACTTTTATCGCACCATTCTCCATGTATCTAGCGGCAGAGGAGCTCCATGCTTCCGGAGTTTTGGCCGTGGTAAGTGGTGGATTATTTCTCTCCTACCGTAGTCACGATTTTTGAGTAGCGCATCCAGAATACGCACAGTAACAGTCTGGGAAAGTTTTTGCTTTTTGCTAAACGGGATTGTGTTTATGCTCATTGGTTTGGATTTACCCGAAATAGTGAACGGTTTAGGGGATACTGATATTTACACCGCAATTGGATATGGAGTTGCAGTTACTGCAGTACTCGTTGTTGTGCGAATTTTAGCGGGCTATGCAGCAGTCATTACCACTTTAGTGATGCGCAACTTTATCACTGTGGCAGATGCACAGTCTCCAGGCTGGAAAACGCCCATGATCATTGGTTGGACTGGAATGCGGGGCGTAGTCTCCTTGGCTGCGGCACTTTCAATTCCCTAACTTTAGAAAATGGGGTTCCTTTCCCACAAAGAAATCTGATCCTTTTTATCACATTTGTCGCTATTCTGTTAACACTGCTTGTACAGGGACTTACGCTTCCTTTTTATTAAAGAAATTTCCGCCAATAGATCGAGATTTTGTGCGGACAGAAAAGGAAATCGATTACGAGATCCAAAACAAACTTGCCCAAGTAGCTGTAGAGAAAATTCGTAAAGATTACGCGGACAAAGTAGACAGCTTTCCGACATTGAAGGATCAATTGCAGAAATATGAAAACCAATTGACAAGTTCGGAAATCATCATTAACTATGCTGAATATAGAAAAATCTATATCGACATCATAGAAACTCAAAGAATGTGGTTGATCAATAAGAATCGTGAAGAGCTTTTATTGGACGAAGAAATCATTAGAAAACACCTTCGCATACTCGATCTCCAAGAGGAAAGAATGAATATGAAAAGCTAATCTTCCTTTTGAACAGCAATCCTACGAATTGCTGTTCAAAAGAGGATTAAATCGATACTAGTAGGAATTAGTGTTGCCGCTCTTCAAGCTCTAGCAACCATTTTTTCGCCAGATACCTACGCCGTAGCCGCTTAGGTGACACATTTGTTCGAAACTTAATTCCATAATGCAATTATTTATAATGATAGAACAAATCTATAGCGAATACATTCCTTCTACAACCGAAAAATTGACAAGTATTTTTTTATTTACGAGGGATTGCAGGATATCTTCTTTTTGCTATTTTATCCAACAAATATCTGTTGGAGCATTTGATAACCACGACTATTTTGGTCTTATATTAAACGCACGAAACGATATTCACTAACAAGTAACATGAAGAGAGCCTTTCTATTTTTATTGTATTATTCTGGGTGCCGAAGCTACATGCACAGGTCAATCAAACACAGCAAATGGTGATCCAATTTCTGGATACCCTACAAAAAAATGCCTATATGGGAAAATCTATGCAGTGGGATTCCATCAGGCCAGCGTTCATAGCGGAGACTCGTCATATTAATGAAGTCAACCAATTAAAACCATATTTTGAGAAATTGTTAAAGACTTTAAAGGATGGTCATTCTAGCTTGTTCTTTGAAGAAACGGGACAGGATAAGGAATCAGAACAGGACCAATTTGAAAAAATGGCGGTCATGACGGACAAAGAAGCAGGTATACCTCCGAAAAACTTTCAGCATTATATGATCAATAGCAAATATGCTTACATCAATGTACCTCCGTAATGCTGGAAAACAGAAAATATGTGGATACCATAGGCATACAACTGAAAAACTTGGACGCTCAGGAACCTAAAGCGTGGATCATAGATCTAACGGAAAACAACGGTGGAAATATCATGCCGATGATCTGGCAGTTTCCGTCCTTATTGGACACCGATAAAACATACGCTTATATAGATTCGCAAGGCAAAGAAACGACGGCTATTACTTATTATACTGTTGAAAGTCCCGAAGATCTCACATATTTCCAACTTTTTCAATTGGAACCTGATCAGGTAAAGCCCATAAAATTGCGGCATAATGATATCCCTATTATTTTATTGACAAGCAACATTACCGCTAGTTCCGGAGAGTTCTTTACCGCTCACTTCAAAGGACAGAAAAATGTAAAAGTAATAGGGCAAAAAACTGGTGGTCTCACTTCTGGCAACGCTCCTTTCAATATCAACAAGAATTGTATGGTCATGCTTACAACCTCAGTCCTAAAAGACCGGAATGGCAAAGTATACAAGATCGCCGAGGGTATAGAGCCTGATATTGTTTTCCCATCGACATGAAGCCAAAAAATGGTAAGACCAAACTGACCTATAACGAAATGCAGGAAGTCATAAAAATGCAAAACAACGTTACATAGATCAGGCAATAGCGGTCATCGAGAATAAATCTGGACGCTGATTCCAGGGACACGATCAAGCTTGGCGATTGCCTGATGAATATTTATCTTACAATTTGCAATGCCGTTTCTCCTTTGGGGATGTATAACAGCATATCTACGAATGTTTTTCTGTTCATACCATTTTTATCTGTATCCATATAGCCCAATAAAGATTCTCCCCTATCAACACCTTTTCGTGGTTCAAGTCGAACCATTCTACCCTCAGCATAGAATTTCATGATGTAATCCTCCAGTACATAAAATGTTCGGGAATTTGGCTTCGAGTTCGAAAACCTTGTTGCGACAGATTTGCCTTTTCGACCTTTCACTGTTTGAAACTTAGTAATTATATCTTGGGAAAAATACTCAGATTGGTACCATTCAGCATCTGCCTTCAAAAATCGTGCATTTAAATCATCGTAGTCACCTGTTTCAAAAGCAGCTATCATCTCCTTATAAAAACTAAGTACATGCTCTTCGAGCTGTTGAGAATCCAACTGAGTCAAATCTTGGCCATTCTTCCATCCGGCAAGTTGATAGGGAACAGTAGCCGTAAAGCTAATATCGGTTTTATATGCTGTCCGTTTGGTTAAATCCACTTTTTCGTCAACAGCCTTATAAGACACAATTTCTTCAGGCTCCTTTAAAAGACCATCTTTCCCCCAACCAGTTTTCTCTATTTTAAGTGTAAATTTATCACCTGCTTCAAGATAGGGCTTACTAATTCCTTGATCATCATAACCCGGATAGAGTTCAATGGTAACTTGTTGTTGCCCACTTTGAAGAATATAGGGATTGATATTTATCCTCCCCATTCCCGGAATTTTATCGAAATTTGAATAAACCGGACAACCGTTTACCAATACGCTGAAACTAAACAGGCTTTCAACTTCCAGTTGATAAAGAGGTTCATCTTTGAATCTGCGAACTTTTTCTGAAAGATAGCTTATACGATTAGTTGTTGGCATCGTCCTCTCTTTTTTTTCTTGTGCACATCCCCACCACATATTACCGTTAATAGCAAAACCATTATCAATTTCACCATATCTATTGAACTTTGAGCATATTTATTCTGTCGCATCGTACAAAGTAAATAGATATTTTCACCTGTTAAGTATTCTTTTAAAATTCGCTGTAGTTCATTTAATATCCGTAACGCCAGTCATGGCATTCCTACTCATGAGATTTATGGTCTATTCTTCAACAGCACCTGATATAAATCGTATTATCCAATGGCAGATATTGATTTTATAAGCTATCTATCAAATGCCACCCGAGGAGAAGACCGATAATAAGAAAACATGCAGACATCAAAGCAATACCGTATGACCCATAAGTAAAGTTTTCTGACTCAATCTGTTTTGCAACTTTTCTATACTTAATATAAGCTAGAACAACTGTAATGGATCCTATAATAACGATTGAGACACCGACAACTCCGGAATATTCGGGTTCTATGTCCATGGACGTCTTTGAATTCAACATCAATGTGATCTGCTGTATAAATAAGGAAAATTTGACAACAACAAAACCAAAGCCCATGATCCCCAAACTCGTTGTTATCCAAGCTAAAAATGTACGTTCATTAGCTAAATGGTCGTTGATTTTTTCGGTGTTATTTTTTTCTATCATAAGGTAAAAAAGCGAATGTAGTGGAAGTTTCACATGATAATTCCCTAGTCAATCTTGTACGGTAAACCAACAGTTGACCTGTTTTGTTTAGGCCGCATGTAAAAATAGTTGGAAGGCCAATTTGAAGAGCTAACATAAATTTTCTTTCATGAGGGAAAAATACCTACTCCTGTAGTGTTTGTGCGGTAAACACTGTATCACTTTACGGATTACGCCTTTGTAAACTACGGATATGAAATAAATGCCCCGCTTTGGGTACAGCTTTTGATGCATAAAACGAAACAAGATACCACCTTATATTATTAAAATGTCATATGGAAAATATAGATCAAAAAGCAAAGAAAATGGGCCTGGAAAAAGGATATTATCTACTACTCATGGCTATTTTGGATATTCCGGTAAATAATGAGGAAGACAAGGAAAAAGAGGATTAAATGTATGAAAAGAATCGTTATTATAAGTACCTTTCCACCCCAGGAATGTGGATTGGCGACTTTCACGAAAGACCTCAGAAAAGGAATGGGATTGGACCAGACGGCATCCATCGATGTAATTGCTGTATCCAAATCCGGTTCCGAACAGTTTGATCCGGCAGTACGCTTTGTTATCGACAAAGAACGACTTGATAGTTATATCCAAGCCGTACATATTATCAATGGCGAATACGATTATTGTATTATCCAACACGAATATGGAATATTCGGTGGCGCTGATGGTATATTTATCAATCAACTGGTCAATCACTTAAACATTCCTTTATTGACAATATTTCATACCATATTGCAATCTCCATCCTTGCGACAAAAGGAAATCATGGAATTGCTGCTTAGCAAATCCCAAGCAGTAGTTTCGCTATCGCCGAAAGGACGTGAATTATTAAAAGATCTCTTTCCACTGGTCGACAGACAGAAAATTCATGTCATCGCCCACGGTGTACCCCAATTTGATTACAATCAGGGATTGGCAAAATACAGATTGGGCCTACAGGATAATTTTGTGATGATGACTTTTGGTCTGATAGGGCGAAGTAAAGGCTTAGAATATGCGATCCGCTCATTGGTAGGGCTCGATTTACCAAATTTTAAATATTTAATTATGGGCAAGACGCATCCGAATGTACTGGCACATGAGGGTGAATCGTATCGTTTTGAATTACAAAGTTTAGTAGATCAGTTACAATTGCAGGATAAGATTATTTTTATTGATGAATTTATTAATGATGATCAATTGAAAGAATACTTAACAGCCTGCGATATCTACCTTTCTCCTTATCAACATGAACAGCAGATCAGCAGTGGGACATTATCGTTTGCGGTCGGTGCCGGTGCTGCCGTAATCTCAACACCCTACTGGCACGCAGTAGACCTATTGACGGATGAACGGGGCATCCTCACACCTTTCAATGATGTCCAAACCATGGGTGCTCATATCAAATTATTGTATAGATCGAAACGATTACTTGCATGGCATCGTTTCAAAGCACGTTGTTATGGGGAACAGACGACCTGGAAGACGATCGCCAAAGTATATCTAGAACTGCTTTCAACACTCGCTACGCCTGTACGATCGCTGGTACATTATAAGAATTACCATACGTTTGATTTAAAACAAGAAGCATAACGACGAAGCGTTGAACAGCAGTCATGCATAGATAGTTTGATTTATTTATTATAAAACATTATTCAAATGGATGTTGTTCTAATTAAAAAACATTAATATTATGGGAAATTTATTATACATCATTGCCGTTATTTTAGTTATCATCTGGGCAATAAGTTTTTTCGGAGGTTACGCGACAGGAAATATAATCCACACGCTTTTGGTCATCGCAATTATTGTGGTGCTGTTACGTGTTATTCGCGGTGCCGCATAAGCGGTGTCAGGATGGGACAAAATATAGAATGTACCTGAAAAAGATCTCTTGAAAAGGCTAATTTGATCGACTATGGAATACGGTAGTCTTTGCATCCCTCTCATGGCCTGCAAATTCACCGTATTCCATTGTAATAGTCAGCCCAAAATCAACTATTACCACGGTTTAAAATTTGTAGCTCAAACCTGCTTTGATCATAAAAGGCGTTCCAGGTGTAAAATGCATTTCTGAAACAGGTTCTCGTTCATTACGAAGACGGGTTTCGGTTTCAAATTGTGCATCATTCCATTTCGTATTGAATAGATTCTGCGCCTGGATCAGGAAATTCCATTTTCCTGAAGCATAATTTAATAGAAGATCATTGACAAAATAGCCTTTTGCCTGTACAGTGTTATCTTCAGTCGCGGGCTTTGTGTTCATATAACTATACCTCAGATTTGCCGAGATTCCCCAAGGCAATTGCACAGCAACCCCACCTATACTGGTCAACGAAGGCACCAATGGGATATAGTCCTCTCCTTTCGGTTCACCAACTGCTCTCGCATAGGCGTAATTGATATCACCATCCACATATAACAAGGTGTTGCCTGATAACGAAGACTCAGGTCAGCTCCCAAACGTCTGGTCTTGCCCGATGGCTCCACCACAGCCTCATCGCCAACATATACAATCGCCAACAGATTACCAACCAAGAAATAGCATACCCGCTCCACAAATGGATAGTACGCTGCCACTAATAGCATGCACATAGCGATCTATCTTTTCTGTATCGAGCAAATTGTAACCATAGATTCCCAACAGCACCATACCGACCATCGTGATCACTGTTGTAATAGTAAACACACTGATCAGTGTAATGACTTCGGGTATAGACCGATGTGCTCCCGAGAAAAACAAAAGCGGTATCAAAGGCTCTGAAGGCCCCATAACGAAAATTGCAAATAATACAAAAGGTGTAACTTTTGTCTTGTGATGGTGATGAGTATGGGAACTTTTACCATGACTATGTTCATGCACATAAACTTCATTGCCGATCACATCAAAATGCTTATGGGATTTTTTGCTATAGATCTTCCAGATACCATAAGATAGATAACCGAGACCAAAGATAAACAGCGCCCAACTGGAAAGATTTCCACGTACATCTTGCAACCAGCTAATTTTATTTAGCTGCCAGCCCAGATATACGCCGATAATTCCTAAGATAACCGAACTAAAAACATGTCCCAAACCGCAGACCACGGTCCAAAGGATTGTTTTACCGAGCGACCATTTTTGGATTTGGATAATACTATAAAAGGCAGATAATGGTCAGGACCAGATGCCGTATGAAAAAAACTGATTGTAATGGCCGTGATGGCCAATGCGTAAAGTGTCGTACTCATGTGTACAGATGATGTTGATGTTAAAGAAGCGTGACTTCCAAAACAAGAGTGAAACATCACATAGCAATAAAAAATGCGCTATGTGTAATTAACCAAGAAATAGCAGGAAGTTTAGCAGTAAAGTCTAAAGGAATGGTAAAGGATATACCGATCAGGAATCCTATTGGACAGGTATTTATTCTGAAAATCATAAAAGCTGTACCAGGCTTTCTTCGCCATAAAGAAAAAGCGATCGACAGAAGTAAGCCCAAACTACATAACCACAAAGCATAGGCTAAATGTTGTTCATAGCTCAATTCAAATGAACATTCTTCTGTTGAGCCTAAATAAAAATCATCATGTTTCTGTCCTGATGCAACAGTAGTAACGGAATGATGGTGACTAGCTTTCGCAGCGGTTTCTCTACTCATTTTTTCCTGCAGGTGAGCTACAACAAAAAATGAGCATAATGACTATAAAAAAATGTCTGATATACCTGTGCATAATACCGTCAATCCATGCTGGATTTGCTTTCAAATTTATTACATGAACCAAAGCTTCAAGTAGCACAAATCTTGAATTTTATAGTCTTTTTATAATCAAGATATATTTCATGATCATAGTGCTATTTCATTCAAAAATTCATTAAAAACTATTTTAAATAGCAATATAACCAAATAAAACACGAAATAGTATGGATCAAAATAATTAAAAAGTAGCACAAATCATGAATATATATCAATTAATTTCGATTTGTTCTACACAAAAAAACTAGACGGTGATTTTAAACTGTTTGTCTGTCGCCAATAAGACAATACTCAGCACACACATGATTAGCGAATTATAGAAATGATGGTATTCCTGATGAGCCATATGTGCTGTCAACGCCCCCACCGCAAACGGAAACAGAAGCAAGATACCGATATTCTTAAACTCTGGTTTGTATAAACCGATCAGAAGAAGTACAACACCGAACAACTCTCCTATTCCAATGCCCAACGTCCATGTTTTATTAAAGCCTAATGAATCCATGCTCTGCATCATAGACTGTTTCTGAAAGACTTTAAACAATGAGGCGTATCCAAATACGTATAGGTAATAGGCATAACTCAACCAATGTACAATAGATTTTATAGTTTCCATTTTTATATTTTATTAGATGAGCTACAAATTTCTTTATTAAATTGCATGAATAACAGTACGTACCAAATTGTATGATACCAACAAAAAGTAAGTATGAAAAACAGAAAAGAGAATTCCACCAATACAATCAATGAAACGTATTGGAAAGATCATTGTGGTATTGCATTTACCTTATCTACTATTGGTGGAAGGTGGAAAATAAATATACTGTCTTATCTCCTCCATGAGGAAAGGCTACGTTATAGTGAGTTGCGAAAAAGATTGGTTGGCATTTCGGAGCGCATGCTTATCGCTAAATTGAAAGAACTGGAGCAGGACGGATTGATTAATCGAATTGTCTATCAACAAGTACCGCCCAAAGTAGAATATGAACTGACCGAGCTTGGTCGCTCACTGGAAAAAATTTTGGTCCTCATAGATGAATGGGGTGAGAAAAACATGTAAAATACAGTCCTTATATCAATGGAAATATAAGGACCGTATATTAATTTTTAGAAAGCGCATATAGGGCAAAAGTACCCAGCCAATGCGATCCCATATAATCATCTTTGGAAGTGATATTGGGTAATGAATATTTTAAATGTTTATTGGCCAAACCATGCAGATGCTTCAATTCAGGGAGTGCCTTAGCGATGCCATTCAGACAGGTAGCCCGGCTAAAATTCAATCCATCCAAATGAACCAGATGTCCATCCGTACGATCTTTTACGATACCTGGCTCCAAATTAAAATCCGGATTAAAAATTTCAGGAAGAAAATCTTTCAACCATTTTCGATATTGGTCCTCTCCTAAAACTACACTCATGCAGAGCGCTTCCTCAAGGCAGGGTGAAAGGAAATCGCTTCCACTGGGTTCAAAAGAGATATTACAGTTTTTATCATGATCATATAGTCTCACAGCGTTTGTCGTCAACGATTTTTCGAAGGCGACATTGTTTGTCCCCGTGCATAGTCCAATGCCAATGAAAGACCAAAAGCTGAATTGTCGTGATAGCCTGTCCGGATCGGATAGACCAATTTCGGTAAATATTCCTGGTAAGCTTTCATAATATGTTTTGCCATTGGATCCAGAATTTTTGCCCAACGTTCCGCATCCGGATCTTTCCAGGTCAATAATTCTTTTTGCAACTGTAAGAGCCAAGCCCAACCGTATGTTCGCTCAAAGTTCTTATTATTTTTATCCTGAAAGAAAGCTAATTCTATTGCTGCATTTTCGGCAGTGATATTGTGATTAAGTTGCTTCCGTATAACTCCAGATTTATCCAAATCCGGAAATTGCTTCAAAATCCGCACGATGGACCAATAGCCGTGGACAGATGAATGCCAGTCAAAACAGCCGTAAAAAATGGGGTGCAGCGTCCTTGGTCCCTTCAAATCCTGATCACTTCCAAGCACCTGTCCCAATTTGTTCGGGTATTCAACTTCAATACAGTGCAGGGGCAATGTAAGGAGATGTTTTGCCTGTGCGCTATCCAATTGTATCGGCGCATTGTTTGTACTTGTGTTTACTTTTACCTCCGAGTTGTTGTGGCAGGAAATCGCCAAAACAGAACCACAGAACAATCCTATTATTCTTTTCATTTTTTAAAAATTTTATTCCATTTAATTCACAACCAAGACAGGTTCATAATTCATTATTGTATTAGCTTTTACCCGAGGCTTCCTGAAGTAGCTGTGTTACCAAATTTGGTACTGCCACCGTCGCAGCCTGTTCAAAACATTGTACACGGCCCAACGCTGTACTATTCGGGATCTGTTTGTCTATTAAAAACGATCGGCAATGGCTCGGTGCAAATTCCCGAAGTCCCGCGGCAGGATAAACCTGTAACGAAGTTCCGATAATAATCAGGATGTCTGCCTCAGCAACGTGCAACATCGCCCGCTCAATCTCGGGGACAGCCTCACCAAACCAGACAATATTTGGTCGCAGTTGACTACCTTTTTCGCAGAGTTCGCCCATTTTTATCTCGTCCCCTGAATTGGATAAATCAATCGATCATCAAGGGATGACTTGGATTGATCCAAACGGCCATGTAAATGGATAATCTTTGTGGAACCAGCCCGCTCGCAATAGGTCAACATTTTGTGTAATGATCGTCACCTGGTAAGCTGACTCTAATTGACGCAAGGCCAGATGTGCTGCATTTGGCTGTGCGGCCAATGCTACTTTCCGTCTAAGGTTGTAGAATTCCTGCACCAGTACTGGGTTTTTGTTCCAGCCTTCGATGGAGGCTACAGCCATCACGTCATGCCCTTCCCATAGTCCATTCGCATCCCTAAAAGTAGGTATACCACTTTCGGCAGAAATACCCGCTCCTGTTAATACAACGATCTTTTTCTTTTCCATTTGGCTTTTTAGTCAGTTAAAAATAAGAAAATCTCCCGATTCTGATAGATTCAGACATACTTTCTTTTGAAAATGAACAACCTGTCTTATTCTCTTATCAACCTAGTGGCATAATCATCTGAAGCTCCAACCGAATCGAATCCCTGCTAGCGGCAGCCTTTCGGTTCATCTCATCAAAAGACCGTTGGTAATAGACAAATGCTTTGTTGGGTATATGTAGATCCTTGGCTTGTTTTACAGCAAATTGATATCTGTTATCAACAAGTTTGACATGTTTGTAAATCCGATAAGTCACAAGCTGAATCTGTACCTTATCAAAAACAGGAATTGTTTTCAAATCGGAAGGCTCATGAAAATATTTTTCATCGAAATACATAAATTCATCGGATTCCGCCAATTGCTCCAGGTTTAATTTTCCATTGATTACTTCATTGCACAACGAATCCGCCCGTTGTCGTTCCATGTTATTTCCATCTCCGGCACTGCAGGAAGCTAAGAGTATAACCGTTAACAAAGACAGCCGAAAAATATACGATAGACTCATCTGCCTAAGTTAATATAAAAATGCTTCTCTCCATAAGATAAACATCAAATATTATCAATCAACTAGAACTAAAAAGCCCAAGATAGGGTTATCTTGGGCTCGAAATAAATTAATAAAAGGGAGTTACAGATTATTTTCAATTGCGCCTACCTTTTCGCGGTGCAATGCTAAAGGCGAATCCAACAATACCGCAATCACTGTCATATTTTTATCCAAACGCTCTTTTGGTGCCTGGATATAAACTATCCCTGGAATGCTGCTCCAATACAGTTTATTGAAAATCTCATGGTTGATCATAGAACCTTCACCTACGACTCGAATACGTGCGATACCATTCTTTATTCCTTTAAGTGCAATAGGTCCTGTCGGAGTTCCTTCCACAAAAAGATAGAGGGTCTGACGATCCTTGGAAAGTGCACTTAAGCCTTCATAATGTCCCTCTGGCAAGCCTTTTCCGGTTTCATAAAGTGCTTCAGCATTCTTTTTGACCCAATCCAACACGGCTGGATTTGTCAGGTTGCCTGTAGGCAACTTAGTCTCCATACCGTCTAATGTCAAACCGGAATGATCGAAGATATTCTTTCCAACATGCAACGTTGACGCAATTTGATTTAACGCACTACCAATATGCTTGTTATTTAAAACATTTTCCAGACTTGCCTCTTTTTCCTGAGGTGCTTGCCATTGAACCTTATCTTTGAATTTCAACGCCAAAACAGTAACATCTTGGTCGAAGTTAACTTTTGTTAGATCCAATTGGATTGCGGCATCGGCAGCCGTTGCTGTCACCTTTGAGGCGGCGTCCCCACAACGGAAAACTCCGGAAGAGCTGTATTCAGCAAGCCCTTTAGTTGTAATTGCGATTTTTGCTCATATACATAGAGATAAAGGGTTTTCCCATCTTTTGACAAAGCGGACTTTCCTTGATAATTCTCAAATGGAATGCCTGCTCTTGTCCCATAGATAGCCGATGCGTGTTTATTTGTCCATCTTCCCAACCGCTTCAAAATATTCATTTGCTCTTCAGGAATGCTTCCATCGGCTTTTGGACCGATATCCAACAACAGATTTCCACCCATCGAGATACAATCAACCAAGGTGCGGATAATCATGTTGGGTGATTTGTATTTCTTGTCAAATGGTTGATAGCCCCAGGAGTCGTTCATGGTGTAGCAGAGTTCCCAAAACTTAGTTTCCGGACGGGTTACAGGAATACCTTGTTCAGGTGTTTCGTAATCACCGTGATGGTTCAATCGCGAATTAATAATGATATTCGGATTATGTTTACGCAACAGCGCCAGAGTTTCCTTTGCTTTCCACTCTTCGGCACTATGCTCCCAGTCCCCATCAAACCAGATCAGTTCGGGTTTATATTGCTGTGATAACTCGCTGAGTTGTTTCTGATAATATTCTACATAATGGTTCCAACGGTTGGGTTCTTTGGCCAGTTCATAACGCTTTCTTGCGCGAGTAAACACATCATAATAGGGATGGCTCCAATCTGGCAATGAATAATATAAACCTGTATGCAGGCCCTCTTGCTGTATAGCTTGCACAAATGGTGTAATAACATCCTGTTTTGCAGCAGCATCTTTCACTGTTGTAATAGCCTTATCCGCTTTGGTATTCCATAAGGAAATCCCATCGTGATGTTTTGTTGTGATAACCGTATACTTTGCCCCAGCCTGTTTGATCAATTTAGCCCATTCCTTAGGTTTATAATTTTTGGCTGTAAATCCATCAAGCTGCTTGATATAATTATCGTGGTTAATATAATTATTGAAGAATGACCACGACTCTGAGATTCCATCAACGGAGTAAATACCCCAATGAATAAAAATCCCCAGTTTGGCATCCTCAAACCATTCCATTTTTTGTGCTGGTACATTGTTCTGGGCGGTGACGTTTAGGCAGGTCGACGCCAAAAGAACAAAAAGAGAAACTTTTGAAACTTCATAAAGCTAAATTATCAATTACATAACGAGTTTAAGACGGCAAAATACATATAAATCGTCAGAATCCTATTGTGTAAGCGATAAATTACAGCGAGGAAGCCTTTGCTAAACCGTATAACTCCTCAATATTAGTGACAGAGTACCAAGCTGTAGAGGCAATGAGCATAATTATAATTGTATTTCAACACAAATTTATCTAAGTTTGAAGGGTATGATCGAATTATATACAGACGGGGCCTCAAGCGGAAATCCGGGACCAGGTGGTTATGGAACCATTTTGAGGACCATTTATACAGGCGACAACGAAGCATTTAAAGGAAAACTCATCGAAAAGGAATTTTCAGGGGGTATCGAAAAACGACAAACAACCGAATGGAGCTAATGGCTGTTATTGTGGGGCTGGAAGCATTAAAAATTTAAACCAAGCGGTTACTGTATATTCCGATTCCAAATATGTCATTGATGCGATTGATAAAAATGGGTCTATGGCTGGATCCAAAAAGGATTTGCCGGAAAAAGAATAAGGACTTATGGATGCGTTTAATGAACGTTTATAAATTACATAAGGTCAAGCTGGTATGGGTCAAAGGGCATGCTGGCCATCCTTTGAACGAACGTTGCGACCGCCTGGCTGTTGCAGCTTCCAAAGATAAGAGTAACTGGAAGATTGACACAGTATTTGAAGTCGAAGAAAACAAATAGTGAATGTAACTATTCCAAAAGTCAGCTTTCTAAAATTGAACCCAATTAGGATTGAATATCGAATGTTCAATTGTTATAGCAGAGCAGCAAATCCTTTGGATTTGCTGCTCTTTGTTTGGTCTAGACTTCTTCGGATCAATTTGCATGTTCTCCCGTATACCTGACGTTCAGTTTTATCAATTTTTCCACCTCCTAAAAGCGAAACGCTGGTACAGCGATTTCTTGGGTTTTACTCGCTCTAAATTCCTTCATACTGACAGGTTCCTTGCGCTCCAATTCGGCGAAATCCACCACCCCATTATCCCTTGCCCAGCGAAAATAAGCTGTTGATAAACGTGATACAACTTCGTGATGTTGGCTCGCTATATCTTTTCGCTCTGTAGGGTCTTGTTCCAGATCGTATAATTCCCATTTATAGGAAGGCCAGGTTGACACCAATTTCCACTTTCCGATCCGCGCGGCACGATTACCTGCCCGTTCCCAAAACAGACCTTCTTCCCGTTTGACCGTATCCTGCTGCTGTAACAGTACGGGAACCAGGCTTTTCCCGGGAAGCTTATTCGCCTGATGTCCTTGATATTCTTTTGGATACACAGCTCCAGCCAAATCATAGAAGGTCGGCGCCAAATCTATGATATGCCCAGTACCCTTTTAATACCCTGTGCGATCTTGCCCGGAAACCAAGCTATAAACGGCGCGTTGATACCACCTTCATAGGTATAATCTTTAAAGGCCTTGAATGGTGTGTTTGATGCATAGGACCAGTTTTTACTTTGTGATTCGAATGAGCCCACCGTGCCAACCGGACCATTATTTAATCGAGCACCATGAAACCAACGAACAAGATCCTCTGCAGGTGCTCCATTATCAGACAGAAACACGATTAAGGTATTGTCCAATTGTCCGTTGTCTTTCAGTTTTTGCAATAGTTTGCCTACAGTCTGATCCAAACGGTCGACCATCGCGGCAAATACCTCCATTTTCTTGGCCCATAACTGTCTTTGATCAAAAGATAAACGCTCCCAATCGTAAATATCCTCATCAGCAACAGAGAGTGCTGTCCCATTTTCAACAATACCCAATTGCTTCTGACGCTCAAATCGCTCACGACGGATACTTTCCCACCCTTTATCATAGCGTCCTTTGTACTTGGCAATATCTTGTGGTAGGGCAACTAAAGGCCAGTGTGGCGCAGTATGTGCCAAATACAGAAAGAAGGGTTTATCTTGACCTTTGATCTGATCCAGAAAGCCTTCGGCTGCCCGATTGATCAGCTCTGTGGAAAAGGAACTTTCCAAAGGATAACCTGCGGAATCTGTTGTTTTATGGAAAGTTGGAGCGCCCGAATCAGCATTCTTTTCCTCTCTCGGGAAAACTAAGTCAAAACCGCGATCCCAAGGAAGACTCTTGCCTTTACCAGACACATGCCATTTGCCTGATGTCGCTGTGATGTAGCCATTGGAGCGAAGGACTTCAGCGATGGTCAGCGACTCTGCATTGATATAACCTTGATAAGCCGGTAGGCCCAGATCATTTGAGAAATACCCCACCCCTGCTTTGTGCTGATACTGCCCCGTAATCAGCGATGCACGTGTAGGTGCGCAGATGGAGTTATTGTAAAACTGTTTCAGGCGTATCCCTTCATTGGCCAAACGGTCGAGATTGGGGTTGCAATCTCTGAGCCGTAGGCACCCAAATCTGAATACCCAAGGTCATCCGCGAGAATCAAGATAATATTTGGCTTTTTACTTTGTGCCAGAACAGTACCTGCCCATCCAAAAATAAGGGCTATATATAATGTTATCTTTTTCATCCGTATAAATTATTTGTTCATCAATTAGTTACTTCCTGCGCTTAGCGGAATTGACCGGTCGGTTTCAGCAGTCTATAATCTACTACACCATTCTCTTTTGCCCAGACTGTATAACGAGCTTCGAGGTCTTTGACGATCTCAGGGTATTGATCCGCGAGATCTCTATTTTCTCCGCGGTCTTCGTCGATATTATAAAGCTGCGGCTTATTTCCTTCTTTAAATAAGGAGACAAGTTTCCATTTACCATAGCGAACAGCTTTGTTCCCGGCCCGTTCCCAAAACAAGGGCGCTTGACGGTCAACCTGGTTTTTGTCCGTATGCAATAGTTGCCGTAGACTTATACCTGGTAGTGGGTTGGTGGTCAAGTCTCCTTCTTTCGAAGGATATTTCGCTTGTGCAAAATCATACAATGTAGGCGCAATATCAATCAGGTGTCCTGTTCCCCGCTTCACAACATTGGCTTTAACTTCTTTGGGATACCAGACAATAAATGGTGAACCAATACCCCTTCGTAAGGATTGTCCTTATAGCTTCGCAAGGGTGAATTGCCTGTTTGGGACCAACTGCTATTTTGTATATCATAGGAGCCTGGCAAACCAACGGTTTCGGTATTTCGGGATGTATAAATGCGATTACGCTCACCACCTTGAGCGCCGTTGTCTGATAAAAAGATGATAATCGTGTTCTTATCTTTTTTAGTTCTTTTAATGTCTGCCGCACCTTTCCAATGCTCTGATCCACGCGATCGACCATTGCGGCAAACACTTGTTGCCGACGTTGCCAATATTGTTGTTCATCATAGGTAAGCTTGTGCCATTCTTGCACACTGGAATCCTTCGCAGCGATCAGCTGACCTTTAGGAAAAACACCTTTTGAAGTGCATTTTCGTAGCGTTTCACACGCAGGCTATCCCAACCTTGTTGGTATACGCCATTATATTTTTGGGTTTCCTCTTCCGGAGCCTGCAAAGGCCAATGTGGTGCATTAAAGGCGAGGTATAAGAAAAATGGTTTTTTATCCTGTGCTTGCTCGCGCAGAAAACCGATTGCCTGATCAGTGATTTCGTCTGTTAGATACCGATTTTTAGGTAAATAGAAGGCTTTATTGTTTCTATACAATGGTACGGTAGGATTTTCGGGATCATTGATTTCATAAAAATTAGAGGCTCCCCACAAAATTAAAGGAGCGTTCAAACCCACGTTGTGCAGGCCATTGATCATTATCATCGCCGACATGCCATTTCCCGGAAATAATAGTCGAATAACCTGCTCCTTGCAGTATTTCGGCCAATGTCCGCGATTCGTGATTCAGAAATCCCTGATAGGCCGGCAAGCCGAGGTTAACGTTAAAATAGCCCATACCGGCACGATGGGCATATTGCCCTGTCAACAATGTTGCTCGTGTTGGGGCACAGATCGAATTGTTATAAAACTCCTGAAAACGTGTGCCCTGTTGTGCCAATTCCGTCAAATTTGGTGTATGAAAATCCGTTCCGCCATAAGGCTCGATATCTGAAAAACCCAAATCGTCGACCAGAATCAAGACAATATTTGGTCGCTTATCCTGCGCTGTACTTCTATTCAGCAAGCAACTTAAACCGGTCAATAAAAGAATAAATACTGTTTTCATAAATTATCTCGTTTTGTTGAACTTATATCTTTATTATTTCGCCAGCCAATCTGGATGTTGGACCAGTTTTGGGTTTAAATTCAGCTCTCGCTGCGGAGTTGGAAAATGAAGATGTCTAGCTGCTGCGTTTGTTTTTCCGGCTGCTTTGAGTTTTGTGATGTAATAGTTTGCTCCCCGACGTACGAGGTCAAACCAGCGCTGGTATTCATACACCAATTCCTTGCGGCGTTCTTCAAATACAAGCTCCCGAAAACTATCTTTATTCTCCTTATCCAGCACGTTCTCCACCCCTGCCCGTGTACGTACCGCGTTGATTGCATCTCTTGCTTCCTTAGTGGAACCATTTAACTCATTTTCCGCTTCAGCAAAAATAAGTAAGACTTCAGCATACCGGATGATGGGTGTATTCTTCCCAGACTGTGACTGGTTACCGACCACGGTTTCATCGTAATACTTATTGAATTGTGGCTTAGCCAATGCATAGTATTTCCGTCGGTAGGTGATGTCATGCCAGTTGTAAATGTGATGGGGAGACGTTTATCGGTTGCTACGAAGCTTTTGTAAAGTCCGCCTTCGGCATGTAGGGCGTCGGCGTAATCCCCATTGATACCTGGTATATCGGCTGGTGCCGAACGACTGGCCAATGAATTGCCCTGATAGCCACTGTTCCCTTTAAACTGTGCCGAGAAAATATGTTCAACACCATTTTTTTCTCTATATCGAAGACATCAGCGAAGTTCGGAAAAAGTGCATACCCCTCTTTATCAATCACCTCCTTAGCAAGCAGTTTGGCATTTGTCCAATCCGCTCGGGTTAGATATACCTTAGCCAAAAGACTTCTCGCCGCTCCGGATGTAGCACGCCCCTTATCTGCATCGCTATAATTCTTATAATTTGGTAGACTGGAGGCCGCTTTCAGATCAGTGATGATCTGTGCATACACATCATCTTCAGAAGCCTTTGTCACATACAACTCTTGCGTGGATAAGGTTTCTATAGGACGTACCACAAGTGGAACTGGACCAAACCAGCGCACCAGGTTGAAGTAGTGCAATGCACGGAGAAATTTTGCCTCATTGATCAGACGCTGCTGTACTGTTGCATCAATCTGATTTTGCGTCATCGCTTCGATATGGACAATGTTTAGGTTTGATGCATTAATTGCATCGTAGCTCTGTTTCCAGAGTTGCTCCATTCGATCATTTGAGGCGTCATGGGTCAGATTGCTTAGGGCACGTACATGGGCATTTCGTGCTCTGGGTCCAGCTTCATAGTCATCTGTTGCCATCTCCACACCAATCTGGAATAGGCTGTTGTAAAGGGATTGCCCTGTCTCATACAATTTTCGATAAGTACCGGTTACAGCGGCAACTGCCTGCCCCTGATTGAGGTAAAACTGTTCTGAAACCAATGCGCTTTCGGGGTTTTCGGTCAATTTTGAGCAGGATATCCCTGTCAGCAAAATCAACACTACAGTAAGATGGAAATGTATTTTTTCATTGGTATCTGTAAAATTAAAAGGTTAAGGAAACACCTAAGGAAACAGATTTGGCAGCTGGGTAAATGCCGGCATCCGTCCCAATCTGAACATTGCTACCCGAAGTTACCTCTGGATCGAACCCCTATAGTTCGTCCAGGTCAATAGATTTTGCGCTGCCAGGTACAGATTCAGATTTGTAATGTGCGCATTCTTTAGCCATTCTTTTGGAAAGCTATAGCCAAGTTGTAAGGACTTCAATCGTGCGAATGAACCACTTTCAACAAATTGATCCGAAAATATTGGGGCGGGATCTAGTTTCGCTCTAGGATACAGTTGACTTGGATTACCCGCGGTCAAGCGGTCAAGCGCATCGATGGATGCATTCTGTTGCCCCGTAAACATCTCAAGATTTTGACGGTTGATATTCAGTAGATCGTTACCAACTGTTCCTTGAATCAAGAAAGAGAGATCAAACCCCTTATAGGAAAAAGTATTGCCGATACCGAATATAAAATCAGGTTGGGCATTACCGATTAGTGTGCGATCATTGGCGGTTGTAAATTGACCGTCTCCATTAATATCCTTATATAAGCGATCCCCAGCCTTTGGATTTGCATTTCCCGTCAATGCACCTTTACTACTTTCCTCCCCGAACTGTAGAATACCGTCGGTAACGGTACCATAAAAAGTGCCCAAAGGCTCACCTACCTTAATAATGTAGTTTCCAGAAATATAAGATGTCGCACCTTCACCGATAGTTAGTACTTTATTGCGGTTAAAAACGAAATATTCAGGTCGGTATTCCAGCTCAGATTGCCTTGTAAATTTTTTGATTTCAAACCAAACTCCACGCCTTTATTGGAAACTGAACCAAAGTTTTGCAATGAAGTGGCATACCCGAAGTCCAGGGATCTCCACGTTCAATAATAGATCCTTTGTCTTTTTATAATAATAATCAATCGTAAACTGTAGTCTATTGCTCAGGACGGCAAGATCAAAACCAGCGTCGTATTGAAAGGTTGTTTCCCAACCCAGGTTTTTGTTGGGTATCCGTTGCGATGCAAAGCCTGTGACTACATTATTTCCAAAGAGGTAATTTAAACTATACAGGGTTGAAAGTGACTGGTATTGACCGATCTCCTGATTTCCTGTGGTACCGAAACTGGTCCGTATCTTAAAATCACTGATGCCGGGAAAAGCTTGCTTAAAAAAGACTCATTCGCGACACGCCAGGAGAATGCCAAGGAGGGGAAATTTCCCCATTTATTGTCGGCACCAAATCTGGAACTTCCATCGCGGCGTATGCTCGCTGATGCATAGTATTTATTTGCATAATTATAGTTAACCCGCGCCAGGTACGAATGGAGCACCCAATTGTAGGTATCCGAAGAAGGGCGTGTAATGGTGGAGCCGCTTTGTAGGCTATTGAAAAGCAAATCGTCGGTAACAAAATTCTGTGCTCCAGCCCTAAAAACTTCATTTTTATTTTCCTGCTGTGTAAAACCAAGCAAAGCATTAAAATTATGCTGTCCGATAGCGCCGGTATAGGTTAAGGTATTTTCATTCAACCAGGATGTTCCATCTAAATTTCCTAGACTTGCCTCACCTTTTGATCCACTCCTTCATAGATGTAGGATGGTAGATAGAATTTATCATTACGGCTGTTGAGATCAACCCCAAAGAGCACTTTAGCTTGTAGGCCCTCTAATATACGATACTGTGCAAAGGAAGTGCCCAGAATACGTAAACCATTTGATGTATTTGTGGTTTCTTTCAATGTCGCAATGGGATTTGCAAAAATATTTTCAAATGGATTGCGTAGGGTATACGCACCATTTGGCTCGTAGATTGTTGCTGTGGGCGGCATAATGAGCAAGGCATTGACAATACCCGTTGGTGCAATCTGTGCATTGGTTTTATTGATAGATACATTGGCTCCTACCTGCAAACGGTCAAAAGGATTTGCATTGATATTGGAACGAAAACCCAAACGTTTGAAATCTGTATTTACGATAACACCCTGTTGATCAAAATAATTGGCACCGAGAAAATACTGTACTTTTTCAGCACCACCAGACAGTGCAAGTTGATGATTTTGTATGTTACCTGTCCGAAAAGCTTCTTTTTGCCAATTCGTTCCTTCGCCTAATTGATCTATCTCTGCCTGTTTACGATATTGATATGGACCTAAGCTGGGATTAGCATCATATAAAGCTTCGTTACGAAGGATGGCAAAATCATGGGCATTCAAGACATCAATTTTCTTGAGAACACGCTGTACACCAATACTACCGTCATAGGTCAATTGTACATGGCCAGCCTTACCTTTTTAGTCGTGACCAAGATAACGCCATTTGCTCCACGAGATCCATATATTGCCGTTGCAGCGGCATCTTTTAAGACCTCAATGCTTTCTATATCTGCTGGATTTATGCTGGCCAGCGGATTGACAGGGTGCCGCTTCCAACACCAGTACTTTCTGTCTGGTTGTAGACTGGAAATCCATCGATGACATACAGCGGTTCATTTCCGCCTTGTATGGAAGCCCCACCCCGAATGCGGATGCTCACTCCCCGCCAGGTTGTCCCGAAGTTTGTGTAACCTGAACACCAGAGACACCTCCTTTCAAGGTCTGATCTAGCGAAGAAACAGGCTGCCGGAGCAGATTTTCTGGCACAGATGCCACAGCTCCTGTCAGATCACGACGCTTTTGAGTTCCGTATCCCACCACGACGACCTCCTCCAGATCTTCGGATGAAGGAACCAACTCAATAATTGCCGGTGATGTGTTGACGATGATTCTTTTCTTCTGGTAGCCAACAAAAGTTAAGATTAATGTAAAAGGCAGTTTTTGCCCGGTTACGAATTGGAATTTCCCTTTCTGATCTGTTTTTACACTATGTGTAACAGCCTCCAACTGTATGGTCACCCCTCGATGGGTTCTTTGGTCGTTGCGTCAATAACTGTACCTATTAGGGACGCGTTGATAATCGGTTGAGGTTGCTGTGCCTCCGCAAATACGAATGTATTGAGAATAAGCACGACTAAAATAGCATACGGAAGTACACTGAAATTTTTCATTGTCAGTTCTATTTAATATGAATATGCAAACAAGTGCCAACGCCATTTGGTACTCTTGTTTTTTAAAACTCGAATTCCTTGTTTAATGATTTATAAACAAGAAAGATGGTTGTGTTTAACTACACATTCGCATTCGACAAATGAAGAAGAAAAGATTAAAAGTTGGGATAGGTTTTAGGTTGCTTGTTAGCGGTTTTAGATAGTCGTTTTTCATACTTGTTCAAAATTTGTAGTCTAGTTTTTATGTTCGTTGCCAACGCCAATTGTTAACGACAGTACAAATATATAAATAGTTTTCAAAAAGACTACTAAACAAGTAGTCTTTTTGAAAACTATTTATGATTTTCTTATAAAGGTCTGTTTATCGTGGTGAAATGAATTAATCAGGAGATTAGTGGCAGTTCTTTTTAAAAAGATTATTTATTGTCGTAGGATAAATCTATCAGGAGGATTATTGTAGAAGAGAGTGCCTAAAACAACATAAGCCCGATATTGGATCGGGCTTATGTTTACAATTTTTTTGAGAATTTATCCTCACTAGAGCAGATATCCCAAAGGTATTTACTATTTGGGGATCTTATTCTCCACTTTCTTTTGCAGCAAGATATCTTTCTGCTTCAAGCGCAGCCATACAACCTGTACCAGCCGCAGTGATCGCTTGGCGGAATATATTATCTTGTACATCTCCACAGGCAAAGACTCCTGGTATATTGGTTGCAGTACTATCTGGCTTGGTAATCAGATAGCCTGTTTCATCCATTTCCAATACGCCAGTAAATAACTCCGTATTCGGTTTATGACCGATTGCAACGAAGAAACCTGTTACTTCAAGATCTTTCTCAGATTGATCTTTATTATTGATTACACGGATTCCTGTCACCACTTGACCATCCCCTAAAACCTCTTTAGCTTCGGAGTTGTAATGTACTTCGATATTCGGTGTGTTCATGACGCGGTGCACCATTGCTTTTGATGCGCGGAACTCATCACGACGCACCAACATGTGTACTTTCGAACACAATTTTGCGAGATAGGTCGCTTCTTCTGCAGCTGTATCGCCAGCACCTACGATGGCAACTTCTTGATTTTTAAAGAAGAAACCGTCACAGACAGCACAAGCTGACACACCAAAACCATTATATTTTTGTTCAGATTCTAAGCCCAACCACTTCGCTGTTGCTCCTGTAGCAATAATCACCGTGTCGGCAGTAACCTGAACTGTTCCATCAATTTCTACGCGGTGTACATCACCTGTGAAGTCTACTTTTGTCACATAACCAAAGCGTACGGATGTTCCAAAGCGTTCAGCTTGTTCCCGTAAGTCTTCCATCATAACTGGACCGGTAATCCCTTTTGGATATCCCGGAAAATTGTCCACTTCTGTGGTTTGTGTTAACTGCCCCCGGTACAATACCTGTATATACCACCGGTTTCATATCCGCACGGGCAGCATAAATTGCTGCAGTATATCCCGCCGGTCCTGAACCAATAATCAGACACTGTACATGCTCCACTTCTTGTTTGAATTCCATAATCCTTTTTCTAAGCTATTAATAAAGTTATTTTTAAATTTATCTTGCAATCCTTTCAACATGTCCAAAGAAATATTTTGAGGTTTCTCCTCTTTTTGTTGATTAAATTCCTTTTTAGCAGTTTTTTTATCTTCTACTGAATGCGTCGGAGCCGCTTTAGCTTTTTGCTCGCTTTTTTTCTTTCTTATATCTGATCCAGATATTTTCCAGTACTTTTTGGTATATAAAGGAAATCACCGTTCTGCATCCAAGCATAATAGCTAGGCTCCTGTTCAAAGACTTCTACAATCGGTTTTCCTTTGTGCTTACCAAAATTAATAGTCTCCAATCCATCTTCGTTGTAGACGATGCGGCCTGCAAAATCCACGGGTTTACTTAAATTTGTAAATTCGTGCAATGCGGCAACATCATTAACAACAGGATAAGATACAACGCCATGACGATCTTCAAATGCTGATCCTTCGTATTTCGTCAACTGTGCTTTTAAGACTTCATACGTAGCACGCACATCCGCTTCAGCAGTATGTGCATTTTCAAGATTTTCATTACAATAAAACTTATACGCTGCCTTTAAAGTACGCTGTTCCATTTGATGGAAGATGTTCTGTACATCAACAAAAGCACGCCCTTCCAACGAAAAATCTACACCTGCACGCAAAAATTCTTCCATAAGCATAGGCACATCAAACTTATTTGAATTGTATCCTGCCAAATCCGCATCGCCAATAAATGCAGCTAATTCTACTGCAATGGCTTTAAACGTCGGTGCATCTTTGATATCTTCATCACGAATACCATGAAAGAAGGTTGATTCTGCAGGAATCGGTCTTTCTGGATTAATTTTCTTCGTATATACAGTTTCTTCACCACTGGGCATCACTTTCAAAAATGATACTTCTACAATACGATCTGTCGCGACATTAACTCCCGTCGTCTCTAAATCGAAAAATACCAATGGTCTTTTTAATTTTAATTCCATGCTGGATAGTATGCTTTTTTACAAAAACCAAAAATACAAAGTTGAATTTGATTTTTGTAGTCTGTGAAATTTAATTTACAACCGCTTGATGAATCGGTTCCAACTGATTGAATTTACCTACGACAACCTTAATCATTTGGTTAAAATCGAGATATTTATTTGCGATATCACGAACTTTCTCGGGTGTCATGTTTTTGACCTGCTCCATGTAATAAGAATAATACGTTAAGCTCATATCGTTCAACAAGACATTTTTGAATTTATCCGCGTGAGAAAAGATACTCTCCAACGAACCCAACATCGATCCCTCCATATAGGTTTTCACCAGCTCGACTTCTTCGTCCAGGGCTAATGTGGTCTTCAACAGGTTGATTTCTTTCTCGATCTCTCCTAATGTTGCATTTGTTACATCGACACCAACTTCCGTAGCAATTGTTAAAAAGCCAGTATGTTTTAAGGTTGCAACCGCCGAACCAATACTGTAGGTATATCCTTTTTCCTCACGGATATTTCGCATCAATCGCGAACCGAAAAATCCACCCAGCAATGTATTTACAAATTGTAGCGCAGGGTAATCGGGATGGATTCTCGAAATGGTTTGATTCCCTAGACGAATAGCTGATTGTAGTGCATTTTCTTTTTCTTCGTAAGCTATACCACCGGCATCTTGAATAAATACCGGATTATTTGCCGTAGTGACTGCTACATCTTCTAGCCATTCGAATCCAAAAATCTGCTCCAACTCTTTCATCAAATTATTAGAAACATTTCCAGACACAATCAATGTACAATTACTCGGTACAATTTCTTTCTGATATAATGCAATCAATTGATCACGGTTAATCGCATCATAATCATCTATTTTTGGTGTACGACCATAACGGTTGCTTTCACCAAAAACCAAGTTGTAAAACTTACGTCTTGCCAGATAATCATTTTTTTGAATGGATACCTGAAATTTTTGTTTGTTGTTACGGAGATACGTATCAAGTTCCTCCTGTGGAATAGATGCTTCTGTCAGTATATCTTTGACAAGGGGCAGCAGAACCTGGCTATGTCTGTTCAATGTGTACAAAGACAAGGAGGTTACATCAAAGGAGTATTCGGGGACAAGAAATGCACCATAAAAATCTACTTTGTCCGCAATCTCGGCACTTGACATACTCATTGTACCCTCTTTTAACAATGCACTTAATACACTATTCAGGAGCGGATTTTCATTTTGTGTATCGAGGTATTTATTTTCAAAAATCCATTCAATGCGGACAAGTTCCTGTTCAGGAGAATGAAATACATACACTGGCAATCCGTTTGCGAACTGCTTTTTGACAGGTTCTTTCAAACTTATATGACCAATTTCACGGAATTCAGGTGCTTTTGTTCTATCCAACATGTCGTATCTCCTCCTCTTGTGCTTTATACATTAATACTGATGCGTTTTCGGGATTAAAAATAGCTTGTGCTTGTGCTTGTACTTCTTGGGCGGTTACAGCCAAATATTTCGACACTTCGGTATTGATACCATCGGCATCACCAAGCAACTCATGAAAGGCCAAATTCATTGCTTTATCTAAAATTGATAATTCAGCAAATACATTGGTTGATTCGATTTTATTTTTAACTTTTCCAGTTCGGTATCCGACACCAATTCTTTTTCAACAGATCGAGTTCACCCCATACTGCACGTTCGGCTTCTTCCAACGATATTCCTTCGGAAGGTTTACCTTCGATAACAAACAGATTATTATCGATACTGCCCATCACGTAAGCATTTAACTCACTAAAGAGTTGTTCTTCTTTTACTAGTCTACGATATAGTCTTGATGAAGATCCTCTGGAAAGGATATCTGAGAGTAGATCCATGGCAAAGTAACCATCTTCCAGTCGTGCTGGTCCGTGAAAAGCCATGTAAAGTGCATCTAATGGTACTGGAGCAAAGGCCGTTTCCTTCTTAGTTCCTTTTGTATCGGTTCTTGCGGTAGCTGACGATTATATTTTTGACCGGGATCAATATCACCGAACCATTTCTGAACCAATGATTTAACTTCTTCATAATATACATCACCAGAGACAACCATAATTGCACTCTGTGGATTGTAATGCAATTTGAAGAAAGCCTTAACATCCTCCATGGTCGCATCTTCAATATGTTTTAGCTCTTTACCGATGGTAGCCCAACGGTATGGATGCACCTTATACGCTAAAGGACGTAATTTGAGCCAAGCATCCCCATAAGGTTGATTGAGATAACGCTGTTTAAATTCTTCACTTACTACATTCCGCTGCACTTCAAGACTTTGAGCTGAGAATGCTAAACTTAACATGCGATCCGATTCTAACCAAAGTGCTGTTTCCAGATTTGAAGAGGGTAAAGTAATATAGTAATTGGTGATATCATTGCTTGTAAAGGCATTATTCTCACCACCTACTTTTTGTAATTCTGTATCAAAACTAGGGATATTGACGCTACCGCCAAACATTAGGTGCTCAAATAAATGAGCAAAACCAGTCTGCTCCGGCGATTCGTCCCTTGCACCTACATCGTACAATATATTTACACAGGCCATTGCCGTGTTATGATCCTCGTGTACCAAAACACGTAGGCCGTTTTCTAAGGTAAATTTTGGTATGAAACCATCTAGTTCTTTTTCGATTTTATGAAATCCAGTTAATACCTTTTCGCAACAAGGATAAGGTTTTGGCTTCTTCGGAGCCTTCTTCAGGGTGATGATCGTATACCCAATTGGCTTGAGATGGTAGACTCATCAATATGGACTCGATACGGCCATTTGTTTCCAGTCCAAATTTAGTACCAGAATCCCAGACCAAATTAAACTCAACGTAGCGTCCCCGACGGATTAATTGCCAATTTTTCTGCGTTTCGTTATATGCTTTATTTCTATTTTTTCGACCAGCGCAGTATAGGTCGGCGCAAAGCTACGTCCTAAGTCACAGGAAAATGCCAAGATATCTTCCATAGCCATGCCCGTTTTGGCTGTATTTAATTTATCGTAGAAAACTCCTCCTATTCCACGGGTCTCTTGTCTATGACGAATAAAGAAATAGTCATCTGCCCATTTTTTAAATTCATCATAGAAAGTCGGATTATGCTTATCACAGACTGTTTTCAATTGTTGATGGAAAAACTGGGCGTCGTCTTCATTCACGTAATGTGGTGTCAGATCAATCCCCCTCCAAACCAACGCACCTGTTCATTCAATTCGAAATATCGGATGTTCATATGAATGATCGGTACCCATGGATTATTGGGATGAATGACAATCGAAACCCCTGTGGCGAAAAAATCATCTTCATCGACACCAAACGCTTTTTAATTGTTTCAGGCAGTTTGCCATGCACAGCGGAAAAGTTGACCCCACCTTTTTCCAATATATTGCCGTTCTGAATAATCCGTGTTCGGCCACCACCACCACCTTCTCTTTCCCATAGTTCCTCCTCAAATCGGGCCGAACCATCCAAGCGTTCCAAAGCCTGGCATATTTCATCTTGAATTTCTTTATAAGCTAAAGCTATCGCTTCTTTTGTAATCATCTACTCTATCACTACGTTTATGTTAATTTTTCGCTCAGGGCTTGAATAATTTTAGATGCAGGCTGATGTTGATATAAAATTTGGTATACGGCATCACAAATAGGTAATTCGACAGCATATTTTTCGGCATATTCCTGAATACAAGCAGAAGCATAATAACCTTCGGCCACCATATTCATTTCGAGTTGAGCCGATTGCACGCTATACCCTTTACCGATCATATTACCAAATGTTCTATTTCGGCTAAACTGCGAATATGCCGTGACCAACAAGTCTCCCAAATAAGCTGAGGTATTGACATCCCGAGATGTATCGCCATCTACTTTAGCAACAAACCGACGCATCTCGCGGATAGCATTGGAAACCAAAACTGCCTGAAAGTTATCACCATAGCCCAACCCATGGCATATACCTCCAGCAAGGGCATAAATATTCTTTAATACCGCTCCAAATTCAATTCTAAAATATCTTCCGATAAGATCGTTTTAATGACTCTGGAAGACAAAAACGAAGCAACCAGGGCTGCACTATCCAAGTTTTTGCATCCAAATGTCAGGTAAGACAGCTTACCTAAGGCGACTTCTTCCGCATGGCAAGGTCCTCCGACCACACAGATCCGTTCGATATCGACTGCGTAATGCTGTTCCAAAAACTCACCGATAATCAGGTTATCTTTAGGAATTATCCCTTTGATGGCTGACACGACTATTTTGTCTTTAAAATCTTCCTTTGTGACTCCTCTCAATGCATCTTTTAAATAAGCTGCTGGCGTATTTAAAATAACAATATCTGAATTAACAACAACATTTTTGGCATTGGTATCGATGGTTGTAATACTCAAATCAACAGAAACACCACTCAAATAAGTCGGGTTGTGTTTGAATTGTTGAATATACTCCGCATCTTCCTCTTTTCTAATCCACCAAAAAATATGTTTGTCTTGGTCATTTTCGCATAGCATCTTGATCATGGCCGTCGCCCAGCTTCCGCTACCAATTATACCAATCTTTTTCCCCTGCATGTTTTTAATTTGTTTTCGAAAGCAAATATACTTATTTACTGCTTAGATATGCGATTGCATCAAGAGATATGATACTTTAGTTACTTTTAGAACCGAGAAAACTTTGCCAAAACCCTTTCTCAATACCCACATAATAGGCGTTTTCTTCCTCTTTAACAGGGTAAATATGAATAAAGTCATGTTGGGTAGGATTACCCTTGCCTGTTACAAGATCAAATTCATGGCGATGAAAGGGACAGATCACTTTACCACGTTCACACCAACCATTTTTGAGCGGAGCGCCCGCATGTGGACATTTCCTGGAGAAGGCATGTAATTGATCTTCAAACCAAGTAAGACAAATGGTTTTTCCGCCAAACTTATGCTCTGTTATCCCCTCGTCCTTTAGAAATTGGGCATTATCAATTTTGTACCATCGAAGCATTCCACAAGATAGTTAAAAATTACAGTGAATTTTCTATCTTTGTGCAATTTCAAAAATTTGCACTATATATGGCTTTACAATGCGGTATCGTAGGTTTACCAAACGTTGGTAAATCAACATTATTTAACTGTCTGTCGAATGCGAAAGCGCAGGCAGCAAACTTTCCATTTTGTACTATTGAACCGAATGTTGGGGTAATTACCGTACCGGATGCCCGTCTAAATAAATTAGCTGAGTTAGTCAATCCACAACGTATCGTTCCAAATACCATTGAAATCGTCGACATCGCCGGGTTGGTAAAAGGAGCATCAAAAGGTGAAGGATTAGGTAACCAGTTTTTAGGAAATATCCGCACAACAAATGCGATTATCCACGTTTTGAGATGTTTTGATGATGGTAATGTTATCCATGTGGATGGTTCAGTAGATCCAATCCGAGATAAAGAAATCATCGATACAGAATTGCAACTTAAGGATTTGGATACTGTGGTAAAACGTATCCAAAAAGTGGAGAAAATGGCAAAAACGGGTGGAGATAAAGATGCTAAAAAGACTTTTGATATCCTATCTGTCGTTAAAGAACATTTGGAGGCAGGCAAGTCAGCACGTACAGCACCTATTGAAGCAGAAGATTTTGAATTTATCCAAGACTTAGCCTTGTTAACCGCAAAGCCAGTACTTTACGTATGTAATGTGGACGAAGGCTCTGTCAATACAGGCAACGCTTATGTCGATCGTGTAAAAGAAGCCGTGAAAGATGAAAAAGCTGAAGTATTGGTTATATCTGCGCAAATTGAGTCTGAAATCGCTCAATTGGAGAGTTACGAAGAGCGTAAGATGTTTTTGGATGACCTTGGATTAGAAGAATCTGGTGTCCATAAATTGATCAGAGCAGCATATTCCTTATTAAATTTAGCGACCTACTTTACAGCAGGCGTTCAGGAAGTACGTGCCTGGACAATTGAGAATGGTTTTACAGCCCCTCAGGCAGCTGGTGTCATTCATACAGATTTTGAGAAAGGGTTTATCCGTGCTGAAGTAATCAAATATGATGACTTTGTTAATCTAGGTTCAGAAAGTGCAGTAAAGGAAGCCGGAAAATTGTCTGTAGAAGGAAAACTTACATTGTACAAGATGGTGATATTATGCACTTCCGTTTTAATGTATAAATAGCTGATTAAACAGCGGGATTTAAAACATAAACGGCCGAAAAGATGATTTTCGGCCGTCTATTTTAAAATCTGTTTTAGCCCCCAATACCTATCGTTATTTAACAAAATAACGATGTTCTATTACCTCAACTTTTTAACATCTTTATCTTCCAACAATTTTTTGACATCACAATGTCCTGTCACACCACGATAAATTAACGTCCCGCCAAGGGTCAATCCTGAAAGCCCAGCCAGTGGAGATTTAAATATCTTTTTACGCCCAAACCTAAAATAAAGCCCCGCAATTACAGATAATACGCGTTCGGAAGCACCGATATTCTCCTCAATGCAATCATCTTTTATCTTAGCTTTAATCTTGTCAAATGCAAATAGCAATAGGTTACTCATAATTATCTATATTTAAGTATTGTTTCTTTATGTAAACAAATTATGATCCAAAAAAGTTTAGAAATAGAATAATAGTTTTTATATGATTTCTCGGATCACATCCCTTATATTCGTATTTATCAAATTAAATATCCATGCAAGTCAAAAAATATTCCGGTGAATTAGTCCCTTTTAATGGAGATGCCCTACGGCATTCGCTTTCCCGTTCGGGAGCAAATAACGATCAAGTAAACGAAGTATACAGCAGTGTTTTAGGTGAAATATACGATGGCATTTCAACCAGGGAGTTGTATCAGTTGGCTTTCGATACACTGAAGACTGTACGAAACTCTTTTGCCGCGCGATACAGCCTAAAAAAAAGCACTACGTGATCTTGGACCTGAAGGTTTCTATTTTGAAAAATACATCTCCCATTTGCTTCGTTCAATTGGATATGAAAGCACCACTGGGCAGACCGTACAAGGCCATGCTGTTTCCCATGAATTGGATGTGGTTGCTTATAAAGATGGTAAGTTGATGACAGCGGAGTGTAAGTTTAGAAATGACATTGACGCCAAGATCTCCGTTACCACAGCAATGTACTACCTATCGCGATTCAAAGATATCAGTGGAATTGACTATAATTTCTTTGGCAAAAATTACAATTTCAGGAAGGTTGGTTGATCACTAACGCGTACTTTACATCAGATTCAATCGATTTTGCAACCTATTACGGCATCAACTTGCTCTCTTGGGATTATCCTAAAGAGAATAGTATCAAAAGAAGAGTCGATAAAGCCGTCTTTTATCCGGTCACCTGTTTGACTACCCTTTCGGACCTGGAAGAACAGCAGCTGTTAAAAAATCAGCTGATTTTGGTAAAAGACATTGTAAACAATCCGGATAAACTGGATATTCTTGGACTTAACAAGGAAAGAAAAGAGAAGGTCCTCAAAGAAGCCACTGAACTATTAGATTACAAAGTGGAGGAAGAATATTAATATCATCAATGTAAAAAGCAATAGGCATACATGCAGACTGAAGTATGGTCTATTGCTTTTTACAAACTGTAATTATCTGTCTAATGCAATGGGATAGTAAACCTTACCATATCTGGAAAACTCGCTTAAATCCATCTTTTCCCAAAAATGGCATAGATTGCAGCACCGGAGCCTGACATTGACGTGTATATTGCCCCTTTATGATACAAGGCCTCTTTAATTTCTTTGAGCAAGGGATAACGCTCAAAAATAGATTCTTCAAAATCATTTCGAATATGGAATTTCCATTCCTGAATAGGCAATCGGATCGCCTCCTCCAAATTAACATCTGAGAGCATCGGTTTCACCCCACTATAAGCTTCGGCAGTAGAGACATGGATATCAGGCATAATAACTGCAATGTGGTATTCATCCAGATCAAGCGATATCTCCGTAAATTCTGTCCCTATCCCAGTTGCAAATACGGGTTTATTTGCGATAAAGAATGGGCAGTCTGCCCCCAATTGTGCGGCATATTTCGCTAATTGCGTACTTGTCAAATTTAGCTTAAACAGCTCATTAAGTCCTTTCAGTACAAAAGTTGCATCCGCAGATCCGCCACCTAATCCAGCTCCAATTGGAATTTGTTTGATCAGACCAATCCTGACTGCAGGAATATCAAAATCTTTTTTAACAATGCGTGCGCCCTTAAACAGAGATTATCTGCGGAATCCCCAGGTATGCGGTTCCCCTGGAGTGTCAGCGTGCAATCTTGTGCATCCGTCTCCAGTATCTCTATAATATCATAGATTGGTAAGGGGTAGAAAATGCTATTCAATTCATGATAGCCATCCGGTCGCCTGGCAACTACCTGCAGTCCGATATTTATTTTAGCATTTGCAAAGAGTATCATACGATATCGTCTAAATCAACACTTAAATTCTACATTAATAGCTCACCAGTGAGGAGATCGTATCACTAAACCGAGACAATCTGCCTTTTGCTTTGAGAAAATCCAATGAAATGATAAAACTATAGGCCGCAATCACTCCACCCAATTTTTCAATAAGTTTGCTGGCTGCGACGACAGTTCCGCCCGTTGCCAACAGATCATCATGGATCAAAATGCGGCTACCCTTCTCGAAGGCGTCTTCATGGATTTCTATCGTTGCCTGACCATATTCCAGGGCGTAAGACTCAGAAATCGTTTTAAATGGTAGTTTTCCTTGCTTACGAATTGGAATGAAGGGCAACCCTAATCTGTTGGCCAGTAAAAACCCGAAAAGAAATCCACGGCTTTCAATACCTGCAATAGCATCAATTTCTATTCCTTGAAGTTGGTCAATAATCGCGTCGATCATTTCATTGCAAAGTTCAGCATCTTTCAACAAGGGGTAATATCTTTGAATACAATACCCGGCTTTGGAAAATCCACAATATCCCGGATTTCCAGTTTCAATTTATCTTGAATCATTCTCAAATATTAAATACGGTGCGATTTTAGCAATAGCAAGATCTGAAAGTGTACCTATCTTGGTAAAATCTTCTATATTAGCGTAATTGCCATGTTGATCTCGATAATTAACTATTAATTTCGCATCCTTTGGGCTAAGATACGGATGTTTGCCCAATGAATTGGCATCAATATGGTTAATATTGATTTTTTTGATTCCTTCTAAATTAGACACCATAATATAATCCTTGATGAGGTCATATGTTTCCGGAGTGACTCCATATACTTCCTTTAACTGCTCTATTCGATAGAACCCACCAAGCACCTCTTTATACTTCAAAATGCGCTTAGAAAGAATTGTACCGATCCCTTTGAGGCTCATCAAGGCTATTGTATCGCAGGTATTAAGATCTATAAGTTCAGCATGATTGGTTTCAAATTTATCATAAAGTAAGGGGCTTTAGTTGCCGTACTTGGTCCTGCTGTCTCTGCTTTAATAGCAATATAGGGTTCGAGCTTTTTATATAATTTCGCGTTGATGGAATATATTTTTCTAACATCATTTTTATCTTTAAACCGGCCACCTTTTTTCTCATAATTCTTGATCACGGCAATTTGCTTATCCGAGAGACCGAGCTCGCGCCATGCCTCGACAGATAAATTATTGGGATCAAAATAAAATAGCTTAGTATCTACAACGTTATTGTCTGTACTGGGATCCGGATCCGAACGAGCCCCCTCTTTTCCAAATGAACATCGGCTACATTAAATTTCTTATTTGGATAATCTGCAGCATCGGTTGAGTCATGAAATGACTGTTCAAAAACCCGTGCCTGATGAGCAATCGGATCACTTTTATCTTCTCTACTAACAAGGGAATATATAATACTAAAGACAATGATTATCACCAATATAACGAAGAACCCATTTTGCTCTGTTTTGTTAAATTTAAAGTAAGTCAATAGCCTTTTCATAAGCTGTTAGGGATTGGGTTGTATAAATTTAATAAATTAGAAGGAAAATAAAAAGGAGATATTAAAAAAACACCTCCCTTTTGTTATAAATAATGTACCGATATAATTTTACAACGCGGATTTATCTACTTTTTCCACTTTACTACCATCCTTTAGCGTTTTAGAGATCGCATCAAATGGTCGAGAAACAACTTGATCTCCTTTTTCAATCCGGATAGAATAATAATGTTTTTATCATCTTGAATCCCAGTTTTGATCGGAACTTGTTTTACTGTCTGATCTTTTAAAACGAATACATATTCCTGTATCTTCTTATTTGTATTCGTAGAATCTTTATCATCCGATCTTACGGTAACCGACTGTATAGGTACTACCAAACCTTTATCATGTTTTGTAAAAATCTGTACAGTAGCGGATAATCCAGGTTTGAACGGCGAAGCGACATTTTCTTTGATCAGATCCTGATAAGATTCTGCGCTGATACGCACTTTTACATTAAAATTTGTGACTTGATCTGTTGATGAGGTTGCAGCTGTTGTTGTTGCAATATTTTTGGACGAACTTGCTATTTCAGTCACAATGCCTTTAAATTTTCTATCTTGAAAAGCATCTACTTCAATTTCAGCTTGATTTCCTACTCTGACGTTGTTGATATCATTCTCATTGACATCAACATTTACCTCCATCGAAGACATATTGGCGATGCGCATAATTTCAGTACCAGCCATTTGTGCTGTTCCCACCACACGCTCTCCTGTTCGATAGACAATAAAGAGATAATACCGTCTGTCGGAGCATAAATGGTTGTTCTATTTAGGTTATCCTGAGCTTCTTTGACAGAAGCTTGTGATTGATCAATACCATATCTACTTGATTTTACAGTCTCTCTTTGTGCCTGAATGGCCGCAAGAGTCGAAAAGTACTCAGAAGAACTCTTATCCATTTCAGCTGCGGAAATAACCCTTTTTCAAAAAGTTCTTGGTTTCTCTTGTAAGTAGCAGCTACATTTTTGAAATTTTCTTCCTGTTGTTTTAGCTGTTGTTGTGCAGCAGCGAGATTGGCACGTTGCGAATTCATTGCTGCTACAGAGCGATCATAGCCGGACTGTAAGATATCGGGTTTGATCCGACAGAGTACTTGTCCTTTTTTACAAAGTCACCTTCTTTGATATTTAGTTCAACAACCTCACCTGAAACTTCCGAACTCAGCTTAACCTCTATTTCCGGTTGTATTTTTCCACTGGCAGACACCAATTCATCTACATCCGTTTCCTTCACGACGTCTACAGCGACTTTAGTAATCTCTCCTTTCCAAACCAACCGGCCTGAAAGCCGATAAAAACAAAAATTGCCAGGAGCGCTACGACTATTAATAGAATCTTTACTACACTACGTTTTTTCTTTGCCATTGTTTTTGCTAATCAAATAGGTTAATTGTTGTCGAATTGAATTGGATTTCCCAAGTAATAATCGATAATCTTAGATCTGAATATTACGTTATATTTTGCTTGAATCAGATCAAATTCTGCTTTGTTCCGTTCAGTTTGCGCGGTAAATAATTCAAGGGAATTTGCCATGCCGATATCGTATCGTTCTTTGGTAGCTTTGTAAGCCGTTTCAGCACTTTCAAAGGCTGTCGTTGCCGAAGTATATTTTTGTTTGGCGGCATTAACGTCCAATACAGCTTGGTTTACAGCTTTATTTAAATTGTTCTTGGCTAATTGCTCAGCAGCTTCAGCCTGTTTTAGCCCGATCTTAGCTTTTGCAACGTTAACCTTATTCTGATTCTTAGAAAAAATTGGAACTGCAAGTGATAAACCAGTAAAAAATGATTTGTTTTCTGATATTTGATCACTAAAAGGCACACGATATCTCGTTTTGATATCTAATGGATCGGTTTGTCGTGTTGTGGCAGAAGAATAATTTGTGCCGTAACTCACACTCAAATTGAGTGTTGGGTAATATCCCCTTTGGCAATATCGATCTGTTTTAACGCGACCTCCTTATCCAATGCAGATTTAAGGATATCCGGTTGCCTTATTAAAGCCTTTTGGTATACGTCTATGGCATTTTTATCTTCGGCATTTACCAAAACAGATTCTAAGCTCGGACGTTCCAAAGAAATAACTGTTTCTGGAGGCATTTCCATCAATTGTTTCAAAGTTAACAAGGACATCTCATAAGAATTCTTCAAATTTACTTTGTTCAATTCATTCGTAGCAACCTGATTCTTTGATTTTGCAATATCAGCGATAGTCTTATTCCCAACAGCAAACTGTATGGAGTCTAATGAAAATTGTTGTTTTGATAAAGCAATCTGATCTTCACTGGCTACCATCAATTCATGATTAGTAATAGCTTCCAAATAATTCACCAGGACATTTAGAACAAGGTCATTTTTCACTTTCTCCACCTGTGTAGCAGAGGATTCCAACTGAAACTTATTTGCTTTTATCTGATTAACCTGTTGAAAACCTTGAAATATATTCACACTGGACCCTACCGATCCATTCGTAGTTCTGGTCCAGGCATTGTTAACAATTTGGGCCGAAGTCAAATCGAAGGCAAAGCCATAACGGAAATTCTGTTCAACGGAAGCTCTTAAATCAGGCAATAAATTACTTTTTGATTGAAATAAATCCTGAGCAGCGAGATCTTTACTCAGTTCGGCTTGCTTAATTTGCACATTACGTTCCAAAGTCATGCGTATCGCTTCGGCTACCCCAACGACCTGTTGAGCTTGGATTAGGTTGTTCGTTCCAAGAAAAAAACCAGTAAATATTACTGCAGAATAATAAAATCTTTTCATGTTCATATGTAGAACCATACAATTTTT